>MEGH01000005.1:73217-300663 GCA_001725415.1 Pseudonocardia sp. SCN 73-27 | reverse complement strand
AGGCGATCAGCCACAAACTGCTGGTCCGGGCAGGCATGGTCCGGCAGATGGGGGCCGGGCTCTGGACCTACCTGCCGGCCGGGCTGCGGGCCCATCGCAAAGCGGAGCAGATCATCCGCGAGGAGATGGACCGGATCGGCGGCCAGGAGATCTCGATGCCGATCATGCAGCCGGCCGACCCCTGGGAGAAGACGGGCCGGTACGGGATCGACGCACTGTTCAAGCTAGCAGACCGCAAGGGATCGCCGATGGTGCTGGCCATGACCGGCGAGGAATGCGTGACCGGCCACGTCGCCCACGAGGTTCGCTCCTACCGCGACCTGCCGCTGCTGCTCTACCAGATCCAGACCAAGGAACGTGACGAACCGCGGCCCCGGGCCGGCATCCTCCGCACCCGCGAGTTCGCGATGAAGGACGCCTACAGCTTCGACCGCGACGAGGCCGGGCTGGACGAGGTCTACAACCTCTGCATCCAGGCCTACGACCGGATCTACGACCGCACCGGCCTGCGCTGGTACCGGGTCGAGAGCGACGTAGGCATGATGGGCGGCTCGGCGGCCCACGAGTACATGGCGCCCTGCGCGGCCGGCGAGGACACGGTCGCGGTCGCGCCGGGCGTCGGCTGGATGTACCCCGGCATGGCCGAGACGGTCCGCGCCGCGGAGGCCGAACAGGCCCGTCGCGCCGCCGCCGAACAGCCGCCGCCGCCATCCGCCGACGCGCCCGCGACCGGCAGCGACGACCCCGACCGTGTCGTCGGCTGAGCCCGTTCACCGTGGTCGCGCCCGCGTGGCGGCACGACGCCCACGACCGTCGCAGGTAGCGTGCGGGGCGTGACCGCAGCTCACACAGCCTCCGCTGATCCGGGGCCGCGCGCGCCCGGGGCGGGGGAGGCGTTGCCCCAGCACGTCCGCACCGCGTTCGGTGTCGCCGACGCGCCGCCCCGACCCGTCGCCTGGGCCGGCCAGCGCGCCTGGCAGTGCGGCGAGGCCCTCATCCGGCCGGTGTCCGACAACGCCGTGGCGGCGTGGTCGGCCGGCGTGCTGGAGAACCTCACCGTCGACGGGGTGCGCCTCGCCCGGCCGCTGCGGTCATCGGACGGGCGCTGGGTCGTCGCCGGCTGGGCGGCGTGCCGGTTCCTGCCGGGCAGCGCCGAACCGCGCCACGACGACGTCGTCGCCGCCGCGATGCGCCTGCACGCCGCGACGGCCGACGTGCTGCGCCCGCGGCTGCTCGACGACCGCGACGACGTGCTGTCACGCTCGGTGTCGGCGGCGTTCGGCGAGCGCAGGCTGACGCTCGACCCCGCCACGGGTGGCGACCTGTTCTCCGAGCTCGGTGCCTACCGCCGCCCGATCAAGCTGGTCCCGCAGGTCGTGCACGGCGAGCTGTTCGGCGCGGTCCTGTTCGACTCCGACGGCAGCCCGGCGGTGCTCGATCTCGTGCCGTTCTGGCGGCCGGCGGAGTGGGCGGCGGCGGTCGTCGTCATCGACGCCCTGGCCTGGGGCAACGCCGACGCGGGCATCCTCGAGCGGTGGTCGCACCTGGCCGAGTGGCCGCAGGCGCTGCTGCGCGCCCTGCTCTACCGGCTGGCCCTGCACGCTCAGCACCCTGAGGGCACGGTCCGCTCGCTCGGCGGCCTGGAGCGGGCCGCGGGCCTGATCAGCGCCCGTCTCTGACCCCTGTGAGCGGCGATGGTCGCGCTATGGCGACCATTACCGCTCACGAGCGTCGACCGGCGCCTCACAGCGTCGACCGCGTCACATTGAGGGCCCCGTTGCGTCGATGACACGCGGGGCCACGACGAGGTAATCCGCGCTTCCTAGCGTCTGCCACCGATCTGATCGGCGAGCGGCGGGAGGCCAGGCGTGACCCTCACGGACGTCACGAACGAGCAGTCGAGCAGCCGGGGGCGGCTGGGCGGGCGCTGGATCGACGACTGGGAGCCCGAGGACCCCGGCTTCTGGGAGCGCACGGGCCGCAGGGTCGCGAACCGCAACCTGTGGGCGTCGATCTTCGTCGAGCACGTCGGATTCTCGGTGTGGACGTTGTGGTCGGTGTTCGTGCTGTTCATGGGCCCGGAGTACGGCGTCGACGCCGCCGGGAAGTTCTTCCTCGGCGCGACGGCGACGCTGGTCGGGGCGGTGCTGCGGGTGCCGTACACGTTCGCGGTGGCACGCTTCGGCGGCCGCAACTGGACGATCGTGTCGGGCCTGCTGCTCCTGATCCCGACGGTCGCGGCCGCGTTCGTCCTGCAGCCCGGTACCCCGTACGCGGTGTTCGTGCTGATGGCGGCGCTGGCCGGGTTCGGTGGTGGCAACTTCGCGTCGTCGATGACGAACATCAACACGTTCTTCCCCGAGGGCCGCAAGGGCACCGCGCTGGGGCTCAACGCGGGCGGCGGCAACCTGGGCGTGGCCGTCATCCAGCTGGTCGCGCTGCTGGTCATCGCCACCGCGGGCGCGGGGCACCCGAAGCTGCTGCTGGCCGTCTACATCCCGCTGATCGTGATCTGCGCGGTGTGTGCGGCGCTGTTCATGGACAACCTGTCGAGCGTCCGCAACGACACCGGCGCCTTCAGGCTGGCCGTCGCCGACCGCGACACCGCGATCATGTCGTTCCTCTACATCGGCACGTTCGGCTCGTTCATCGGTTACAGCTTCGCCTTCGGGCTGGTGCTGCAGACGCAGTTCGGTCGCACCCCGTTGCAGGCCGCGGCACTGACGTTCATCGGCCCGCTGCTCGGGTCGTTCATCCGCCCGCTCGGCGGCTGGCTGGCCGACCGCTTCGGCGGCGCCCGCGTCACCGCCGTCAACTTCGTGGCCATGGCCGCCGCGGCCGTCGTGTGCATCGTGGCGTCGGGCATGGCGTCGCTGCCGCTGTTCGTCGCCGGGTTCATCGCGCTGTTCGTGTTCTCGGGCGTCGGGAACGGGTCGACGTACAAGATGATCCCCGCGATCTTCCGACGGAAGGCGTTGGCGCGCATCGCCTCGGCTGACGCGGCCCTGCTGCACGCCCGACGCGTCTCCGGCGCGGCGATCGGGCTCATCGCGGCCGTCGGCGCACTCGGTGGGCTGCTCATCAACCTGGCGTTCCGGCAGTCGTTCGCCGCGACGAGGTCGGGGGTGCCGGCGTTCTGGGTGTTCTTCGCGTTCTATCTGGTGTGCACGGTGGTGACGGTCGTCGTCTACCTCCGCTCGCCCGCCCGCGCGACGGCCGGCGCACCGGTGGCGGTGTGATCTTGCCGGTGTCACGCGCTGGAAACGTCGCCGAACCACGACCGGTACCGGGCCGTCCGACGATGGCCCGCATGCCCGCCGACACCCACTGCCCGTACTGCGCACTGCAGTGCGGCATGACGGTCGGCGCCGACGGTGAGGTCACGCCGCGGGAGTTCCCGACCAACCGCGGTGGGCTGTGCCAGAAGGGCTGGACGGCGGGGTCGCTGCTGGCGCACCCGGACCGGCTGCTCTCTCCTGTGGTGGACGGACGGGTGTCGTCCTGGGACGCCGCGCTCTCCTATGTGGGCGGCCGCCTCCGTGAGCTGCAGGCTCTGCACGGGCCGGACTCCGTGGCCGTCCTCGGCGGCGGCGGGCTCACCAACGAGAAGGCGTACCTGTTGGGGCGCTTCGCCCGCGTCGCGCTGCGGACGTCGCAGATCGACTACAACGGCCGCTTCTGCATGTCGTCGGCCGCGGCGGCGGGCAACCGCGCCTTCGGCCTCGACCGCGGCCTGCCGTTCCCGGTGACCGACCTCGACGACGCCGACGTCGTCGTCCTCGCCGGTGCGAACGTCGCCGAGACGATGCCGCCACTGATGGGGCACCTGGGCTCGGCGCGGCTGGTGGTCGTCGACCCGCGCCTTACGCCGACGGCCGAGCGTGCTGTCGGCTCCGGGGGTCTGCACCTGCAGCCGGTGCCGGGAACGGACCTCGTCCTCGCGTTGGGTCTCCTGCATGCGGCGGTGGTGTCCGGCGCGGTCGACACCGACTATCTGTCTTCGCGTACAACGGGTTTCGACGACGCCTGGCGGCTCGCCGCGCAGTGGTGGCCGGAGCGGGCCGAGCGCGTGTGCGGGGTGGCGGCTGCCGACATGCGGACAGTCGTCTCCTGGCTGGCCGGGTCCTCGCGCCGCTACGTCCTCACCGCGCGGGGCGCCGAGCAGCACGCGCACGGCGTCGACACCGTGACGGCGTGGATCAACCTCGCCCTCGCGCTCGGGCTCCCCGGCACACCGGGGTCCGGGTTCGGGACGATCACCGGGCAGGGCAACGGGCAGGGCGGGCGCGAGCACGGGCAGAAGGCCGACCAGCTGCCCGGCTACCGCCGCATCGACGATCCGGCCGCGCGTGCGCACGTCGCGGGTGTGTGGGGGGTGGACCCGGCCTCGATCCCCGGCCCGGGCCGGTCGGCGGTCGAGCTCATCGACGCCATCGGTACGCCAGGGGGCCCGCGGGCGCTGCTGGTGTTCGGGTCGAACCTGCGGGTGTCGGCGCCTGACTCGGCCCGTGTCGCCTCCAAATTGGACGCGCTCGATCTCCTTGTCGTCGCCGACTTCCTGCCCGGCGAGACCGCCCGGCGCGCCGACGTGGTGCTGCCCGTCGCCCAGTGGGCCGAGGAGGAGGGCACCGTCACGAACCTCGAGGGCCGGGTGCTGCGCCGCCGCCGCGCTCTGCCCCCGCCACCCGGCGTCCCGACCGACCTCGACGTCATCACCGACCTCGCCGCCGAACTGGGCTACGGCGGCTTCCCCACGACGCCGCGCGCGGTGTTCGACGAGCTGCGCGCGGCGTCGGCGGGCGGACCCGCCGACTACTCCGGCATCACCTATGAGCGCCTCGACGCAGGCGAGTCGCTGCACTGGCCCTGCCCGTCGACCGACCACCCCGGCACCCCACGCCTCTTCCTCGACCACTTCGCCCACCCCGACGGCCGCGCCCGCCTCGTCGCCGTCGACCACGTGCCCGCCGCCGAGCTCCCCGACGATCCCTATCCGTTGCGCGCCACCACCGGCCGGGTGCTGGTGCACTACCAGTCGGGGGCGCAGACGCGCCGCGTCGACGAACTGGTCTCGATCTCGCCGGAGAACTTCGTCGAGGTCCACCCCGACACCGCGGCCCGCGCCGGACTGGCCGACGGCGGATGGGCTCACGTGGAGTCCCGCCGCGGCCGTGTGCGCGCCCGGGTCCGCTGCGTCGCGACGCTGCGCCCGGACACGGTGTTCCTGCCGTTCCACTTCGGCGACGACCAGGCCGCGAACCTGATCACCAACCCCGCGCTGGATCCGGTCAGCCGGATGCCGGAGTTCAAGGTCGCCGCGGTCCGTCTGGAGCCTGTGAGCGGTAATGGTCGCTGTAGCGACCATTACCGCTCACGACCCGCCGAGGCGGCCTCCGCGGAGGGGGCGGCATGAGGCGCATCGTGGTGGTGGGCAACGGGATGGTCGGCGCCCGGTTCGCCGACGAGGTGCGTCGCCGCGGTGGCGCGCGGCTGACCGTCGTCGGGGCCGAGGCGCATCCCGCGTACAACCGGGTCCTGCTGTCGACGGTCCTCGCCGGCGGCATCGATCCCGCGGGGATCGCGCTGCCCACGGTCGATCCAGAGGTCGACCTGCGGTCCGGGATCGCGGCAGTCTCACTCCGTCCGGCCACGCGCACCCTGACCCTCGCCGACGGCACCCTCCTGCCCTATGACGACCTCGTCCTCGCGACCGGCTCGCGAGCCTGGCTGCCGCCGGTCGCCGGAGTGCCGGGGCCCGGCGTCGTCGGATTCCGGGACCTCGACGACTGCCTCGCCATCCTCGACATGGCCCGCCCCGGCGCGACGCTCGCCGTCCTCGGCGGCGGGCTCCTCGGGCTGGAGGCGGCACGCGGGCTCGCCGCCCGAGGTGTCGACGTCACCGTCGTCCACCCGGCCGGGCACCTCATGGAACGCCAACTCGACGCGGGTGCAGGCGCGGTACTGGCCGATGTCGTCGACAAGCTGGGGGTGCGGGTCCTGCTCGGGGTCGGCGCCGTCTCCTGGGCGCCCGGCACCGGCCTGACCTGCAACGACGGAACCGTGATCGATGCGGACGGCCTCGTCGTCGCCGCCGGGGTGCGCCCCGAGACCACGCTCGCGTCCGACGCCGGCGCCCAGGTCGACCGCGGGATCGTCGTCGACGACCGGCTGCGCACCTCGCTGGAGCACGTGTACGCGATCGGCGACTGCGCCCAGCACGACGGCGCCCCATCCGGGCTCGTCCAGCCCGGATGGGAGCAGGCCGCGGTCCTCGCCGACCTGCTCACCGGCGCCGACCCGGCTGCCCGCTACCGCGGTACGCGGGCCGTCACCCGGCTCAAGGCCTCCGGCGTCGACCTCACCGCGGTCGGTGACGTCCACGCCGAGGACGACACCGTGGAGCTGCTGCGGCTCACCGACTCCCGCCGCGGCCGGTACGCGAAGCTGGCGCTGCGCGACGACCGGGTCGTCGGCGGGATCATGATCGGCTTCCCTGACGCGGCGGCGTCGATGATCCAGCTGCACGACACCGGATCGCCCGCCCCGTCCGACCGCCTCGCCCTGCTGCTCGGGCGCGCGCTTCCGGGCGAGGCGACGCCGACCTCCGATCCGGGGCGCCTCCCCGCGGCCGCCGTGGTGTGCCGGTGCAACACCGTCACCAAGGGTGCCCTCGTCGCCGCATGGCGTTCGGGGGCAACGGATCTCGCGGCGCTGCGCGGAGCAACCCGCGCCGCGACGGGCTGCGGCAGCTGCGCCGGGACGGTCGAGGGCATCTGCGCGTGGCTGGCCGCGACGGACGCGCCCGCCGATCCGGGCCCGCCCCAGTTGCAGGAACGGGTCGGCTCCACCACGCAGGACCACGACTACACGGAGGGGGCAGCATGACCCGGGAGCTGGTCGTCGTCGGGCACGGGATGGTCGGGCACCGGCTCGTGGCAGCCCTGCGCGACCGCGACAGCACCGGCACCTGGCACGTCACGGTCCTGGGAGAGGAGGACCGGCCGGCCTACGACCGCGTCGCCCTTTCGTCCTATGTGGATGGTCGGACCGAGGACGAGCTGTCGCTCGGCACGCACGACGATCCGTTGGTCGACGTCCGGCGCGGTACCTCCGTCGTAGGCATCGACCGTGAGGAACGGCTGGTCCGCACCGCTGACGGCGAGACGATCCGCTACGACGCGCTCGTCCTCGCGACCGGTTCGGTTCCGTTCGTGCCGCCCGTCCCGGGACGTGAGCTGCCGGGGTGCTTCGTGTACCGCACCCTCGATGACCTGGACTCCATCAAGGCCGCAGCCCGAGCGGCGCTCGGGCGCCCGGTGCCGGGCAGGAGATCGGCCGTCGTCGTCGGCGGCGGGTTGCTCGGGCTGGAGGCGGCGCGGGCGATGCGCTCGCTGGGGCTGTCGCCGCAGGTCGTCGAGATCGCACCGCGGCTGATGCCGGTGCAGGTCGACGAGGGCGGTGGGGCACTGCTGCGGACGCTCGTCGAGCGCCAGGCCATCGCGGTGCGCTGCGGCGTCTCGGTGGCGGGGATCGTCGCGGACCGGGGGCGGCTCGTCGCGCAGCTGTCCGACGGGATCGAGCTGGACGCCGACGTCGTCGTGTTCTCCGCGGGCATCAGGGCGGCCGACGGCCTCGCGAGGAGCGCCGGGCTGGCGGTCGGCGAGCGCGGCGGAGTGCTGGTCGACGACCGGTGCCGCACCGCGGACCAGCACGTCTGGGCCGTCGGCGAGTGCGCGGCGCTGGAGGGACGGACCTACGGGCTGGTGGCGCCGGGGTACGCGATGGCGGAGGTCGTCGCGGATCGCCTGCTGGGCGGCGACGCCCGCATGACGCCGGCCGAGCTCGACATGTCGACGCAGCTCAAGCTGCTGGGCGTGGACGTCGCCAGTTTCGGCGACGCGCACGCGACGACCGAGGGCGCGCTGCCCGTGGTGATCAACGACCCGGTCGCGGGCACGTACGCGAAGCTGGTCGTCAGCGACGACGCATCGACGCTGCTCGGCGGGGTCCTCGTGGGCGACGCCTCCCGGTACGCCGCGCTGCGCCCGCTCGTCGGACAAGCCCTGCCCGCCGATCCGGTGGCGCTCATCGCCCCCGGCGCCGTCGAACTGGGCGCGGACGCGCTGCCGGACGGCGCGCAGGTGTGCTCGTGCAACGCGGTCACGAAGGGGGCCCTCCGCGAAGCGATCGCCGAGGGCGCGTGCACCGTTGCCGATCTCAAGGCCTGCACCCGAGCCGGAACCAGCTGCGGCTCCTGCGTCCCCCTGTTGAAAACGCTGCTCGTGCAGGAAGGCGTCGAGGTCTCGAAAGCCCTCTGCGAGCACTTCGCCGCCTCCCGCGCCGAGCTGTTCGAGATCGTCGCCGGTGCCGGCATCACGACGTTCAGCGACCTCGTCGCGCGCCACGGCACCGGCCGGGGCTGCGACGTCTGCAAACCGGTCGTCGCGTCGATCCTCGCCTCTCTCGGGAGGGGCCACATCCTCGCCGGCGAGCAGGCGTCGTTGCAGGACACCAACGACCGCTTCCTCGCCAACATGCAGCGCGACGGCACCTACAGCGTCGTGCCGCGGGTGCCGGGCGGGGAGATCACGCCGGACGGGCTGATCGTCATCGGCGAGGTCGCCCGCGACTTCGGGCTCTACACCAAGATCACCGGCGGGCAGCGGATCGACATGTTCGGCGCCCGCGTCGAACAGCTCCCCGAGATCTGGCGACGCCTGGTCGACGCCGGCTTCGAGTCCGGCCACGCCTACGGCAAGGCACTGCGGACGGTGAAGTCCTGCGTCGGCAGCACGTGGTGCCGGTACGGGCAGCAGGACTCCGTCGGGCTGGCCGTCGAGCTGGAGCTGCGCTACCGCGGGCTGCGCAGCCCACACAAGATCAAGTCAGGGGTCTCCGGTTGTGCGCGTGAGTGTGCGGAGGCCCGCTCCAAGGACTTCGGAATCATCGCGACGGAGACCGGCTGGAACCTCTACGTCGGCGGCAACGGCGGCTTCACCCCGCGGCATGCCGACCTGCTCGTGTCCGATGTGGACACCGAGACGCTCGTGCGGCTCGTCGACAGGTTCCTGATGTTCTACGTCCGGACCGCGGACCGCCTGCAGCGCACCGCATCCTGGATCGAGGCCATGGAAGGCGGGCTCGACCACCTGCGTGCGGTGATCGTCGACGACTCGCTCGGCATCTGTGCGGACCTGGAGGCGGCGATGGCGGCGCACGTCGCGTCGTACGCCGACGAGTGGACCGGGGTGCTCGCCGACGAGGAGAAGCTGTCGCGCTTCGTGTCCTTCGTCAACGCGCCGGGATCCCCCGACCCGACGATCTCGTTCGTGACCGAGCGCGGCCAGCAGGTGCCCGCGCCCCGCACGCCCGTGTTGATCGGAATCCCGGAGGTGGGCTCGTGACCGCAGCCGTCCTGGCGACGTGGACGCCCGTGTGTCGCGTCGACCAGCTCGAACCCGAACGCGGGGTCGCCGCGCTGCTCGACGGGCGGCAGGTCGCGCTGTTCCGCACGCACGAGGGGTCGGTGCACGCGCTCGGCAACGTCGACCCGTTCTCGGGGGCGGCGGTGCTCTCGCGCGGGATCGTCGGCGACCGCGGCGGTGTCCCCACCGTCGCGTCGCCCGTCTACAAGCAGGTGTTCTCGCTGGTGGACGGCACCTGTCTCGACGACCCGACCGTGCGCGTCGAGGTGTACGACGTCTCGGTCGACGGCGGGATCGTCGCGCTGCGAGCTGTGTCTCAGAGGGTCGGGCGATGATCGTGGCCGTCGCCGGGAAGCGCGACGACGCGGCCGTGCCGGCGCTGGCGGGCTTCACGGTCGGCGTCACGGCGGCCCGGCGTGCCGAGGAGCTGACGACGATGCTGGAGCGGCGCGGCGCCGTCGTCCAGCACGGGCCGGCGCTGCGGATCGTCCCGCTGGCCGACGACACCCAGCTGCTCGAGAGCACCCGCGCGCTGATCGCTCGTCCACCGGACGTCACGGTCGCGACGACGGGTATCGGGTTCCGCGGCTGGATCGAGGCCGCCGATGGCTGGGGGCTGGGCGACGACCTGGTCACGGTGCTCGGCAAGGGAGCCGTCCTCGCCCGTGGACCCAAGGCGCGCGGGGCGATCCGGGCGTCCGGGCTGGCCGACGCGTGGTCGCCGGAGTCCGAGTCGTCGGCCGAGGTGCTCGACCACCTCCTGGAGTCCGGTGTGGACGGACTACGGATCGCCGTCCAGCTCCACGGGGAACCGTTGCCCGACATGGTCGAGGCCCTCGTCATGGCGGGCGCCGAGGTCGTCGAGGTACCGGTCTACCGGTGGCTGCCACCTCAGGACGTCACCCCGCTCGACCGGCTCACCGACGCCGTCCTCGCCGGCGGCGTCGACATCCTGACCTTCACCAGCGCCCCCGCCGCCGCGAGCATGCTGGCCCGCGCCGACGAGCGCGGTCTGCGGGATCCGCTGCTCGCCGCCCTCCGCGGACCCGTCCTCGTCATGTGCGTAGGCCCCGTCACCGCCGCGCCGCTGCAGGATGTCGACGTCCCCACCGTGCAACCCCACCGCTCCCGGCTCGGCGCCATGGTCCGCGAGCTGGAGGCCGTCGCACCCGCCCGGGCGCGGTGGCTACCCGTCGCCGGGCACGTCCTGGAGCTGCGCGGACACGCCGTTCTCGTCGACGGCTCCCTGCGGCCCGTCCCGCCGACCGGGATGGCGTTGCTGCGGGTGCTCGCGCGCCGCCCGGGAAGGGTCGTCGCGCGTGCGGAGCTGTTGCGCGCCTTGCCCGGAGGCGGCCACGACGAGCACGCCGTCGAGACCGCCGTCGCCCGGCTGCGTGCGGCGCTGGGGGAGCCGAAGCTGGTGCAGACCGTCGTCAAACGCGGGTACCGGCTCGCCCTCGACCCCGCCGCCGGGCCCATCCCCATCGGTGGGCACTGCGGAGGTTCGCGGTGACCCCGCTCCTGCTCGTCGCACACGGGAGCCGATCGGGCGACGCTTCCCGGGACCTCGCGAACGCGGTGCAGACCCGGTCCGGACTCGATGTCCGGCTCGCCTACGCCGACGTCCGCGGCCCGACGATCGCGTCGGTCGCCGCGGACCTGCCGCACGCCGTCGTCGTCCCCGCGTTCCTCGCCGCCGGGTACCACGTCCGCCGTGACCTGCCGGCCCAGCTGGCCGCCGCGGGGGCGTCCTCGTTCCCGGTGACGCCCGCGATCGGTCCCGACCCCGCGCTCGCGGCGGCCGCGCTCGACCGGCTCCGCCAGGCCGGGTGGCGCCACGGCGACGCCGTCGTCCTCGCCGCCGCGGGATCGGCCGACGCGGTCGCTCTCGGTCAGGTACGGCAGGCCGCGCGGACGCTGCAGGTCGCGACGGGCCGTCGGGTGCGGGTGGGGTTCGCCGCCTCCGCCGCGCCGCGGGTCGACACCCTCGTCGCCGGGCTGCGGTCGGCCGGGGAGACGCGGATCGCCGTCGCCTCCTGGCTGCTGGCGCCGGGGGCGTTCGCCGACCGCGTCGCCGCCTGCGGGGCCGACGTCGTCGCCGCACCCCTGGGCACGCACCCGGCAGTCGTCGACACGATCCTGGCCCGCTACGAGGACGCCCTCGCACAGTCGGCCGCGTAGGGCCTGTGAGTGGCGTTGTTGGCTATAGCCAATAACGCCACTCACGAGCGCGGGACGCGTGCCCTTGGCCCCGCCCCGGCTCTGGTGCCCTGGCACAGTGCCGTTCCTGCAATAAAGGGGCCTCAGCGGCGGCGGCGCTCGCGGGGGAGGCGGCCGTCCACCAGCAGGACGCCTTCCGCGCGCAGCCGCGCCGCCTGCTCGACCGCGATGTGCGGGGCCGGGGTGCCGTCGGCGCGCAGGACGCGGTGCCAGGGGATGTCGTGCCCGTCCTCGGACAGGATCTTGCCCACGATCCGCGGCGAGCTCAGACCCAGCCGGCGGGCGATCTCGCCGTAGGTCGACGTCTCACCCGGCGGGATGGCGCGGACGGCGTCGCGGACAGCCTCGACCGTCTCCTCGTCCATCCGTCTCCTCCGGGCGCTCAGTCGAGGCCGAGCACGAACTCGCGGATGTGCGCGGCCACCTCGTCGGTGCGTTCGAGGAACAGCATGTGCCCCGCCTCGACGGGCCTCACGGTCAGGTCGGCGCCCAGGGTCGCGGCGCAGCGGTCGAGCCAGGACTGCTCGACGAACTCGCCGCGCGTGGCGGGCACGACGAGCGTCGGCATCCCGGCGGGTGGGACGACGGCGGGACGGGCCATCTCGTTCCAGGCGACCAGCGCCGCGGAGCGCAGGTAGCGCCACTCCCAGCGGTCCTCGAAGTAGGCGAGGTGGGCGGCGACCTCGGCGTCGACGAGCGCGCCGTCGACGCCCTTCCAACGGTCGGCGCGGTCGGCGCGGGCGCTCTCGAGGTCCGGGTAGGTCTCGTCGCGGCGGGTGTCCTCGGCGGTCTCGAGCATGTCGTCGGGGTCGAGGCCGAGCGCAGGGTCGAGGAGGACGAGCCGCTCGACGCGGTCGGGGACGGCCCTGGCGAGGTGCACCGCGACGGCGCCACCGAACGAGTGCCCGACGACGGCCACGTCCTCCACCTCGAGCCGGTCGAGGACGGCGACGGCGTCGGCGACGTGCTGCTCGATGTTCCACGGCGGAGCCCACGGGGAACGGCCGTGTCCCCGCAGGTCGACGCCGATCCAGCGGAGTTCGGGCACGGCCTCGGCGAGCGGGGCCCACCGCGCGCCGTGGCCCGTCACCCCGTGGAGTGCGAGCACCGGCACGCCGACGGGATTGCCGAAGGTGTGCACGTGCAGGCGCCGGGCGTTCTCGGACACTCCCGTCATGCTGCCATCACGGTCGGTGGCGAACGGCAGGTGGGGGCGGCCCCGCGGAGATCGTCGGTGGGTCGTGGTCGAATCCTCGGGTGCCACGCCCCTCGTCCCCCCGCACCGCCGCCGCGCCCCGCCGCGGCCGGGTGCCGCTGCTCGTGCGCGGTGCCGTCGCGCCCGCAGGGGTGCCGACGTGGGACGACGCCGCTCGTCGCGTCCTGGCACACCGCGAGGGTCCGCTGCGGGTCGTCGGCGGGCCGGGCACGGGGAAGACCACGGTGCTGCTCGCCGCGCTGGCCGAGCGCATCCGGGAGGGTGTCGCGCCCGAGAACATGCTGGTGCTGGTCGGGAGCCGGCGCGCGGCCGTCGACATGCGGGAGAGGTTGACGCCGCTGCTGCATCCCGACGGCGGGAACCCCGAGTCGACGACGCGTGAGCTGCTGGTGCGCACCGTGCACTCGTACGCGTTCGGAGTGCTGCGCCTGCACGCCGCCCGGCACGGCGATCCGCCGCCGCGGCTGCTGGCGGGTGCGGAGCAGGACGTCGTGGTCCGGGAGCTGCTGGCCGGGGAGATCGAGGGCGACGCGCCCGGCTCGGGATGGCCGGAACGGCTGCGGCCCGCGCTGGGACTGCCGGGTTTCGCGGCCGAGCTGCGGGAGCTGCTGCTGCGGGCGGCGGAGCGCGGCCTCGGGCCCGAGGAGCTGCACCGGATCGGCGAGCGGTTCGACGTCGACGAATGGCGCGCAGCGGGCCGGTTCTTCCGGGTGTACGAGCAGGTCGTGCTGCTGCGCGGCGCCGCCGGTCGCGGGGCGCCGCAGGCCACCGCTCCGGCGCTCGACTCGGCGGAGCTGGTCGCGGCCGCGCTCGACACGCTGGCCGCGGATCCGGATCTGCGGGCGGCCGAGCAGCAGCGCGTGCGCCACCTCTTCGTCGACGACGCCCAGGATTTGGACCCGCAGCAGATGGAGCTGGTCGGCGCCCTGGGAACGACGGCGACGACCACGTTGCTGGCCGGCGACGCCGACCAGGCGGTGCTGATGTTCCGCGGCGCCGATCCGCAGGGGCTGCAGGCCGTCGAGGCCGAGACGGTGGTGCTCGACGTCGACCATCGAAGCGCACCCCTGGTCCGCGCGGCGGGGGAGCGGCTGGCAGCCAGGTTGCCGGGCACCGGGGATGGCCGGTCACGGCGCGGCCCCGAGGGCGAGGACCCGGACGGCGGGGAGGTCCTGGTCCGGGTGTTCGCGTCGGTCACCGCCGAGGCCGCGTGGATCGCCGACCGGCTGCGCCGCGCCCATCTCGTCGACGGGGTGCCGTGGTCGGAGATGGCGGTGCTGTCGCGGTCGACGCGACGGTCGCTCCCCGGGCTGCGACGGGCGCTGGTGGCCTCCGGGGTGCCCATCGCGGCGCCGCCCGACGAGCTGCCGCTGGGCCGCCAGCCCGCGGTCGTGCCGTTGCTGATGGTGCTGCGCGCGGCGACACGGCCGGAGTCGCTCGACGCCGACGCGGCCGCAGCGCTGCTCACCTCGCCACTGGGCTCGGGTGATCCGATGCGGATGCGTCGGCTGCGGCGGGGGTTGCTGCGGTTGCACGCGGCGGCGGGGGATCAGATCGCCAGTAGTGATCCGCTGCTGGTCGCAGCGTTGCGGGCCGCGGTGGAGGGCGACGTCGACCCGCTGGCGACGTTGCCGCCGTCGGAGACCGCGCCGCTGCGCCGGGTCGGCGCCCTGCTCGCCACGGCCGCCGCGGCGGCGCGGGAGGGGCACAGCGTCGAGGAGGTGCTCTGGCGGGTCTGGCAGCAGTCCGGCCTGGGCGATCGCTGGGCCGAGTCCAGCGGACGCGGCGGGCCCGTCGGCGCCGCCGCCGACCGCGATCTCGACGCCGTCCTCGCGCTCTTCGACGCCGCCGCCCGCTACAGCGACCGGCTCCCGGGCGCCGACGTCGCCGGCTTCGCCGACTACCTCGCCGACCAGCAGCTGCCGGGGGACTCCATGGCCGCCCGCGCCCCGATGGGCGACGCCGTCTCCCTGCTCACCGCGCACGGCGCCCGCGGCCGGCAGTGGCAGGTCGTCGCCGTGCCGGGGGTGCAGGAGGGCGCGTGGCCCGACCTGCGGATGCGCGGCAGCCTGCTCGGCACCGAGCGCCTCGTCGACCTGCTCGCCGGCATCGCCGAACCCGACGCGCGGGTGTCGCGGGTCGCACCGCTGCTCGCCGAGGAGCGCAGGCTGTTCTACGTCGCGTGCACCCGCGCAGCGCACACGTTGCTGGTCAGCGCGGTGCAGGGCGAGGACGAGCAGCCGTCCCGGTTCCTCGACGAGCTCGATCCACTGCCCGCGGGTGCCGCGGAGGCTCGCACGGTGCAGCGCCCGAGCCGGTCGCTCGTGCTGGCCGAGCTGGTGGGGGAGTTGCGACGTGCAGTGTCCACGCCGGGCGATCCCGCCGTGCGAGAGCGGGCCGCTCTGCAGCTCGCCCGGCTCGCCGCGGCGAACGTCCCCGGCGCACATCCCGATGACTGGTACGGCCTCGCGCCCGTCTCCACCGACGCACCGCTGCGGGTGCCCGGCGAGGTCGTGCCGGTGTCGCCGTCCGACGTCGAACGGATCATGGCCTGCCCGCTGCGGTGGGTCCTCGAACGCCACGGCGGTGGCGACGTCGGCGCGCTCGCCGCGGTCACCGGCTCGCTGGTGCACGCCCTGGTGCAGTCGGCGTCCGCCGGCGCGGAACCGGCCGAGCTGGAGCACGCGCTGCGGTCGGCCTGGGCGCGGCTCGACGCCGGCGCCCCCTGGTACGGGCGCCGCGAGCTCGACCGTGTCCGGGCGATGCTGGCCGCGTTCGACGAATGGGTCCGCACCAGCCGCGCCGACGGGCTGCGGCTCGTCGCCGTCGAGCAGGCCGTGCGGCTCGACCTGCCGGTCGAGGGCGACGTCCCCGGCCGGCAGCCCGAGGTCGGCCGCGCCCAGGGGCCGTGGCTGCAGCTGCGCGGCCGGGTCGACCGGCTGGAGGTCGACGCCGAGGGCCGCCCCGTCGTCGTCGACGTCAAGACGGGCAAGACCGCGGTCAGCGCACGCGTCGCGGCCGAACACCCGCAGCTGGCCGTCTACCAGCTCGCGGCCGCGCTCGGCGCGTTCGGGCGGCTGCTCGAGAAGGGCGTCACCCCGGGCGGCGCGAGGTTGGTCTACCTCGCCGACCGCAAGGCGAGCGGCCAGGCCAAGGAGCCCACGCAGCCCCCGCTCGACGCGGCCGAGCTGGCCCGCTGGCGCGGCGTTGTCGCGACCTGCGCGCAGGACACGTCCGGTTCGGCATTCGTCGCCCGCGTCAGCGCCGACTGCGAACGCTGCCCCGTGCGTACCAGCTGCCCCGCGCGCGAGGCCGGACGGCCGGTGACCGCGCCGTGAGCCTCACCCCCGCGTCGCTGGCCGCGGCGCTCGGCCTGCACCCGCCCACCGACGAGCAGGCCGCCGTCATCGCCGCACCCGCCCGGCCCGCGCTCGTCGTCGCCGGGGCCGGGGCGGGCAAGACCGAGACGATGGCCGCCCGCGTCGTGTGGCTGGTCGCCACCGGTCAGGTGCTGCCCGAGCAGGTCCTCGGCCTCACCTTCACCCGCAAGGCCGCGCAGCAGCTCGGCCAGCGCGTCCGGGCCCGGCTGCGGCGGCTCGCCGGGTCCCCGCTGCTCGACGAGCTCGACCCGTCCGGCGTGCGCCGCACCGCGGTCCTCGCCGGGGAGCCGACCGTCTCGACCTACCACGCCTACGCCGGGCGGCTCGTCGCCGAACACGCGTTGCGGCTGCCCGCCGAGCCCGCCGCGCGGCTGCTCACCGAGACGGCGTCGTGGCAGCTCGCGCACCGCGTCGTCTCCACCTGGGCCGACGACCTGGAGATCGACCGCGTCCCCGCCACCGTCACCGGCTACCTGCTCGCGCTGGCGGGGGAGATCGGCGAGCACCTCGCCGACCCCGCCGACGTGCGCCGCCTCGCCGGTGAGATGGCCGACGCGCTGGAGAACGCGCCGCGTGCCAAGGGGCAGCGCGCCGAACCGTCGCAGACCTACAAGCGCTGGATCGCCGCCCAGCGCATGCGCGTCGAGCTGCTGCCGCTGGTCGAGGCCTTCGCCGCCCGCAAACGTGCCGAGCGCACGATCGACTTCGCCGACCAGATGGCCATCGCCGCTCGCGTCGCCGATGAGCACCCCGAGGTGGGTGTCACCGAACGCGCCACCTACAAGGCCGTCCTGCTCGACGAGTACCAGGACACCGGCCACGCCCAGCGCGTCCTGCTCCGGGCCCTGTTCGGGCGCATCCCCGGCGCCCCTTCGCGTGACGACGGCCTGTCGGTGACGGCCGTCGGTGACCCGTGCCAGTCGATCTACGGATGGCGCGGCGCCAGCGCCGGCAACCTCGCCCGCTTCCGCACCGACTTCCCCGCGGGCGACGACCCCGCCGACGAGTACGGCCTGCTCACCAGCTTCCGCAACCCGCCCGAGGTCCTCGCGCTGGCCAACGCCGTCTCCGAGCCGCTGCGCACCGGGCCCGGCGCCGTGCCCGTCGGGGAGCTGCGGGCCGGACCGACCGCCGCCGACGGCGACGTCCGCGCCGCGCTGCTGCCCGACGTCGACACCGAGGTCGCGTGGATGGCCGACGCCGTCGCCGCCCAGTGGGGTGCCGCTGCCGACGAGGGACGGGATGCGCCGACGTCCGCGGTGCTGGTCCGCCGCCGCGCCGACATGGACGCCATCGCCGCCGCCCTGCGCGCCCGCGGACTGCCGGTCGAGGTCGTCGGCCTCGGCGGGCTCCTCGACACCCCCGAGGTGCGCGACCTCGTCAGCGCCCTGCGGCTCGTCGCCGATCCCCTCGCCGGCCCTGCCGCGATGCGGCTGCTCACCGGCGCCCGGTTCCGGCTCGGCGTCGCCGACCTCGCGGCGCTCTGGGCCCGCGCCCGCGAGCTCGCCCCACCCATGACCGGCAACGATCCCGGCCCGCTCAGTGCCGCCGAGCTGGCCCTCGGCGCGCTGCCGGGGGAGCAGGCCGAACAAGCAGGCATCGTCGACGCCCTCGACGACCCAGGCCCGCCCGAGCAGTACTCGTCCGCCGGGTTCGACCGCATCCGCCGCCTCGGCCGCGACCTGCTGTGGCTGCGCTCCCGGCTCTCCGCGCCGCTCACCGACCTCGTCGCCGACGCGGAACGCCTCCTCCTGCTCGACACCGAGGCAGCCTCGCGGCCCGGCCCGGTGGGGCGTGCGCACCTCGACGCGTTCGCCGACGTCGTCGCCGAGTTCTCCGCCGGGGCCGAGGTCTCCTCCCTCACCGCCCTGCTCGACTACCTCGAGACCGCCGAACAGGCCGAGGACGGCCTCACCCCCGGCGAGATCGAGGTCGTCCCCGACCGCGTCCAGGTCCTCACCGTGCACGCCGCCAAGGGCCTCGAATGGGAGGTCGTCGCCGTCCCGCACCTGGTCGCGCAGGTCTTCCCCGGCCGCAAGATCGGCGGCGACTGGCTCACCTCACCCGCCGACCTGCCCGTCCCCCTGAGGGGCGACGCCGCCGACCTCCCGTCGTTCGCGCTCCCCGGGAACGTCGACCGCAAGGAGGCGGAGCTCGCGGTCAAGACGCACCAGGACGCGCTCGACGCCCGCCGCCTCGTCGAGGAACGCCGCCTGTTCTACGTCGCGCTCACCCGCGCCGAACGCGTCCTGCTGCTGTCCGGGCACCGCTGGGGTACCCTCGGCGACCGACCCCGCGAACCCTCGGAGTTCCTGCTGCAGGTCGCAGGGGAGATACCCGCTGCCGGAGGACGCGTCGAGGCCTGGGCCGAAGAACCCGCCGAGGCCGAGACCAACCCCGCCAACGACCGCGTCGTCACCGCCGAATGGCCCGCCGACCCTCTCGGCGCCCGCTCGTCCGACGTCCACACCGGCGCCGACATGGTGCGTTCCGCGCTGCGCGGTCTGGCCGAGGCCCGGGAACGCCAAGCCGAGGAACGCGCGGCCGCCGCCGACGCGGGGGCGCAGCTCGACCTGCTGCCTCCGTCCGAGGAACCCGAACCCGATCTCGGCGAGGACGGGGGCGACCCCGAGGGCTGGGCCGCCGACGTCGACGTCCTCCTCGCCGAACGCGCCGCCGCTCGCGCCCGGCCCACCGTCGAGCTGCCCGCGCACTTCTCCGTCAGCCAGCTCGTCGAGCTCGCCGCCGACCCCGACGCCCTCGCCGCGAGGCTCCGCCGCCCGCTCCCCTTGCCGCCCAACCCGCACGCCCGCCGCGGCACGGCGTTCCACGCCTGGCTGGAACAGCGCTTCGGGGCGGCCGGCCTGCTCGACCTGGACGACCTCCCCGGCGCCGCCGACGACGGCGCCGCCTCCGATGACGCCCTCGAGGACCTGCAGGCCGCGTTCCTCCGCTCGGAGTGGGCCGACCGGCGCCCGGTCGAGGTCGAGGTGCCCTTCGAGACCGTCATCGCCGGGATCGCCGTGCGCGGGCGGATGGACGCGGTGTTCCCCGAGCCCGACGGCGGGTTCACCGTCGTCGACTGGAAGACGGGCCCGCCCCCCGACGAGTCCCGCCTCGGCCCGCTGGCCGTGCAGCTCGCCGCCTACCGGCTGGCCTGGGCCGCGCTGGCCGGGGTGGAGCCGGAGCGCGTGCGGGCGGTGTTCCACTACGTGCGCACCGGCCGCACCCTGCGCCCGGCCGACCTCCTCGACGCCGACGGCCTGCGCGCTCTCCTCGACGACGTCCCGACCCCCTCAGCCTGACAACTCGCGCGCAACCTCACGGTTCTTCTCGGCGCCCGGAACAGCAGTGAGGTTGCGCGGGGTCTGCTGCCGCCGGACCCCGGTTGCCCGAACAGCCCTTTCGGGCAACCGAGCTGCAGCAACGGCCCGTTCGTGCAGCGCGGACCCGGCGCCGGGGCACTCCGCAACAACGGGCCGGAGGGCCGGGTCAGGCCGCCAGGTCGACGAACCGCACCACCGCGACGAAGACGCCCATCGCCGCGAGGACGAGCGGCGGGACGATGCCGGCCCACTCCTTGCGGCGGACGTGCACGACGACGGCGCCGAGCAGGACCGCGGCCAGGGCGGCGCCGGCGATCGGGGTGAGCACGGGCAGGACGCCGAGCGCCCAGGGGAGGACGAGCCCGATCGCGCCGAGCACCTCGACGGCGCCGATGAGCTTGACGGAGTTGTCGCTGAAGTCCTCGGCCCAGGCCATGTTGCCCGAGACGAGGTCCTTGCGGTTGCGGGTGAGCTTGGTGCCACCGGCGCCGAGCATGGCCACGGCCAACAGAGTCTGCACGATCCACGCCGCGACTCCCACGACGCACCTCCTGAGTTGAGCGTTCAATCGACGTGTTCAGGTTCTAAGTGTTGAAGCTTCAAGTCAAGTCACGCCTCGGTTACGCTCACCGGGTGGGTACGACCCCTGACCTCGATCCGGCCGCCCAGGCCGAGACCCGCTGGCTCGACGACGGCGAGCTGCGCAGCTGGCTCGCGTTCAGCGGGATGCTGTTGACGCTGCCGGGCTTCCTCGATGCCCAGCTCCAGCGCGACGAGGACCTGTCCCTGTTCGGCTACCTCGTGATGGCCGGCCTGTCCGACGCGCCGGAGCGCACGCTGCGGATGAGCGAGCTGGCCGTCCTCACGCAGGGGTCGTTGTCGCGGCTGTCGCACGCCGTCGCGAAGCTGGAGCGAAACGGCTGGGTCGAGCGCCGCCCCTGCCCGGGCAACGGGCGGGTGACGATCGCGACGCTCACCGACGCGGGCACGGCCAAGCTGGTCGCGGCGGCACCGGGGCACGTGGCGGCGGTCCGCAGGCTGGTCACCGACCCCCTCGGCCCGGAGCTGTTCGCACGGCTCGGGGAGGCGTCGCGCCGGATTCTCGACGTCACCGCCGGCCCCGGCTACCCGGCGATCCCACGCCGGGCGGAGGAAAGGACCGACGACAGGACCGACGACAGGGCCGACGACAGGACCGACAACGGGGCCGACAACGGGGCCTGAAAACCCCTAGATTGCTGACATGACCGGCAGGATCGTGCTCCTCGGCGCCACCGGGTACACCGGCGGGCGCACCGCGCAGGCGATGGTCGACCGCGGCCTCAGTCCGGTCCTGGCAGGCCGCGATCCCGACCGGCTGGCCGGGATCGCGCACGGCCTCGGTGGCCTGCAGACGGCCCGCGCCGACGTCACCGATCCGGCGTCGATCCGGGCGCTCGTCGAGAAGGGCGACGTCCTGGTGTCGACGGTCGGGCCGTTCATGCGGCTCGGCGGCCCCGCGGTCGCGGCGGCGATCGAGGCGGGCGCGATCTACTTCGACTCGACGGGCGAGCCGCCGTTCATCCGCGAGGTCCACGAGTCACACGGCCCCGCGGCGGCACGGACCGGCGCGGCCCTGCTCACGGCGTTCGGCAACGACTATGTCCCGGGTGTTCTCGCGGGCGCACTGGCGCTGCGGGAGGCGGGGGAGGCGGCGCGGCGGATCGACGTCGGCTACTTCCTCAGCGGTGGCGGCCGCGGCCGTGCGTTCTCGCGGGGCACGCTCGACTCGGTCGCCGGCATCATGACCGAGCCCGCGTACGCGTTCCGCGACGGCGGCCTGCGCGAGGAGCCGGCGGCGTCGCGGATGCGGACGTTCCACGTCGCCGGCAAGCCCCGCCCGGGGGTGACGATCGGGGCGTCGGAGCAGTTCGCGTTGCCACGGCTGGCGCCGGGCCTGCGGACGGTCGACGTGTATCTGGGCTGGTTCGGCGCCGCGAGCGGGGCCCTGCACGCGTCGAATCGCGTCACCCCGCTGCTGGGTCGGATCCCGTTGCTGGCGAGCGGCACGACCGCCGTGCTGCAGAAGGCGATCGCCCGGATCCCGTCCGCTCCGGACGCGGCCACGCTGGAACGGACGACGTCGCACTTCGTCGCCGAGGCCTTCGACGGGACGGGCACGTTGCTGGCCCGCACGCACCTGACCTCGCCCGACGGGTACGCGATCACGGCCGGACTGCTGGCGTGGGGAGCGGGCCGCGCGGCGGAGCACGGCGTCGACGGGACGGGTGCGCTCGACGCGGTCGGTGCGTTCGGGCTCGACACGCTCGTCGCCGGCGCGGCGGAGGCGGGCATCGTCGCTGATCAGTCCTCCGAGTGATCGTCGACGTCACAGACTCACGGTGACGACGGCGCGCTACCCTCCGCGGCGATGAACGAGCGGTTGCGGCGCAGGGTTCTCGACAGGGAGACCGCGGGCGCCCTGCGTATGCCGGACCCGACCGTCGGCCCGGTCGTGTCCCTGGTGCGCCGCCTCGCGGTCGCGCTGGGTGCGCTGTTCGCGACCGCGCTGATCGTCTGGCTGTCGCGAGCGGGCTACGTCGACAACAACGACGACGGCAGCGGCATCTCGTTCCTCGACGCCCTCTACTACGCGACCGTGTCGCTCTCGACCACCGGCTACGGCGACATCGTCCCGGTCACGAGCGCGACCCGGCTGGTCACGACGGTCGTCATCACGCCGTTGCGGCTGCTCTTCCTCATCGTCCTGGTCGGCACCACCGTGGAACTGCTCACGGAACGCTCGCGCCAGGCGTATCGCATCTCCCGCTGGAGGTCACGCGTGCGCGACCACACGATCATCGTCGGCTACGGCACCAAGGGCCGGGCCGCGGTCGACACGCTCCTCGGCGACGGGGCGGACCCGTCGGAGATCGTCGTCGTCGACACCGACCGCACGCAGCTCGACGCCGCGTCCGCGCTCGGGCTGATCACGGTGAACGGCAACGCGACCCGGTCGAGCGTGCTGCGCGTCGCGGGCGTGCCGTACGCGTCGGCGATCGTGATCGCGGCGAACCGGGACGACACCGCCGTCCTCGTCACGCTGACCGCCCGCGAGCTGGCCCCGAAGATCACGATCGTCGTTGCGGTCCGGGAGTCGGAGAACGTGCACCTGCTGCGGCAGTCGGGCGCGAACTCGGTCATCGTCTCGGCGGAGACGGCGGGCCGGCTGCTGGGTGTGGCGACGACGACCCCGAGCGTCGTCGAGGTCATCGAGGACCTGCTGACGCCGGACGCGGGTTTCGCGATCAGTGAGCGGCAGGTCGAGGAGACCGAGGTCGGGGGCTCGCCGCGGCATCTGCCCGACATCGTGCTGGGCGTCGTCCGCAACAACGAGCTGGTGCGCGTCGACCACGCGTCGGTCGACGCCCTCGAGCGCGGCGACCGTCTCCTCTACGTGCGACTGGCGTCATTGGCTATAGCCAATGACGCCAGTCACGAGCGGTTCACGCCCCGACGAGGTCCCTGACGACGCCCAGCGCGGCGCCGTGCAGCGCGGCGTCCCGGGTGACAGCGGCGCGCAGCACCCGCACCGGCGGCAGGGTGACCACCCGTGACCGCAGGGCGTCACGGACCCGCGTGCGCAGGTCGTCGCCGAGCCGTCCGTAGACCCCGCCGAGGACGACGGCGGGCACGTCCAGGAGATTGACGGCACCGGCGAGCGCGGTCCCCAGCGCGGCCCCGGCAACGTCGAGCGCCGGCCCCGGATCGCGGACGAGGGCGTCGACATCGGGGACGCCGGCGGCGCGCAGCAGCGCCGCGGTCCCGGCGACGGTCTCCAGACAGCCTGTGCCGCCGCACGTGCAGGCGCGCCCTGCCGGGTCGACGACGACGTGCCCCAGCTCCCCGGCCCGCCCGTTGGCGCCGCGGAAGAGCCTGCCGTCCAACACGATCCCGGCGCCGACGCCCACGCCGCCGGAGACGAAGAGCATGTCGCGCAGGCCCTGCCCGGTCCACAGCTCGGCAAGTGCGGCGAGGTCGGCCTCGTTGGCGGCGGTGACGCTGTGTCCCAGGGCGTCCCCCAGCGGCGCCGCGACCGCGACGTCCTGCCAGTGCGGCAGGTTGGGCGCGCGCTGGAGGACCCCGTCGGGGGTGACGACGCCCGGCAGCGCCACCCGCGCGCCCGCGACGGTCAGCCCGGTCTCGGCGACGAGCTCGCGGACCAGCGCGGCGGCGCGGTGCAGCCCGTCCTCGGGGGCGCGGTGCCGGTGCCTGGACTGCACCCGGCGGACGACGCGGACGGTCCCGGTGAGGTCGGCGACGCAGGCGGCGATGTCGTCGACACCGATCTCGACGCCGACCCCGCAGGGCCCGGAGGGGTTGAGCTGCAACGGGTTCGCGGGCCGGCCGCGGCCGCCGCGGGGGGCGTCGAGCTCGACGAGCATGCCGTCGGCGAGCAGGTCGTCGACCAGCGAGGACACGGTGCCGCGGGTGAGGCCGGTCGACGCGGCGACCGCGGCCCGCGACGCCGGCGCCGAGGCCACCGCGGCGAGCACCAGGCCCCGGTTGTGGCGCCGGACCGTCAGCGGCCCCGCCGGTTCCACCCGCGCAGCCGGCCCGACGGGGGACGGGCCGGCTGCGCCGCGGTCACCGGGGAGCGGTATCACTGAGCCGCGTGGCGGTCATGTCGCGGACGGCGGCGTAGCGCTCGCGCACCGCGGGCGTCGGGTCGGCCTCGTGGACGACGGTGCCGGCGGCCTCCCACTCCGGAAGAGTGCCGGAGAGCGCCCAGGCGGCCTGGCGGGCGGCGCCGTCGGCCACGTAGTCGCCGGGCGTCGGGACGACGACGGGCCGGCCGAACACCGCCGGTGCGATCCGGGTGACCGCCTCCGATCGCGCCGCCCCGCCGACGAGCAGGATCCGCTCGACGGGCACACCCGCGTCGACCAGCGCGTCGAGGGCGTCGGCGAGTCCGCAGAGCAGGCCCTCGACCGCGGCGCGCGCGAGATGGGAGGGGTCGGCGGTGCCGAGGGTGAGGCCGTGCAGCGAGCCCGTCGCGTCGGGACGGTTCGGCGTCCGCTCGCCGTCCAGATAGGGGACGAGAACGAGCCCGCCCGCCCCGGGCGGACAGGACAGGGCGAGCCCGGACAACGACTCGTGGTCCACACGCAGCAGGGTCGCGGCGGCGTCGAGAACGCGGGCGGCGTTGAGGGTGCAGACCAGCGGCAGGTGCTCCCCGGTCGCCGACGCGAACCCGGCGATGGTCCCCGTCGGATCGGCCGTCGCGACCGGGCTGACCGCGCTGACGACGCCCGACGTCCCCAGCGACACGACGACGTCGCCGGGCTTCGCGCCGAGGCCCAGCGCTGCCGACGCGTTGTCCCCGGCGCCCGGTCCGAGCGTGATCCCTCCCGGCGTGTGGCCGACGACCTCCGACGGCGCGGCCACCCGCGGGACCAGTACACCGGGCCGGCCGAGGGCGCGTTCGAGCAGGTCGATGCGGTACTCGTCCGTCGTCGGGGAGAAGTAGCCGGTGCCGGAGGCGTCGCTGCGGTCGGTGGTGAGGTCGTCGAGGGCGCCGGTGCCGCGCAGCCGCCACGTCAGCCAGTCGTGGGGCAGCGCGACGGCCTCGGTCGCGGCGGCGTGCTCCGGCTCGTGCGAGGCCAGCCACCGTAGCTTCGTGACCGTGAACGACGCCACCGGCACGCTGCCCGTCGCGTCCGCCCAGGTCTGGGCGCCGAGCTCGGCGACCAGTTCGTCGGCCGCGGCCGCGGAGCGGGTGTCGTTCCACAGCAACGCGTCGCGGACCACCGCGCCGGAGGCGTCGAGGCACACCATCCCGTGCTGCTGGGCGCCGACCGAGATCGCGGCGACGTCGTCGATCCCCCCGGCGCTCTCGAGAGCAGCCTGCAGAGCGGACCACCATGCGTCAGGAGAAACCGACGTGCCGGCCGGGTGGGGCGCCACCCCGCGCCGGACCGGCGCGCCGGTCGCAGCGTCCCGGATGACGACGGTGCACGACTGTGTCGACGAGTCGACCCCGGCGACGAGCCCCCGCGTCACGCGACGCCCCCCAGAGGTCGTGAGTGGCAATCATGGCTATAGCCATGATTGCCACTCACAGGGGTCATCGGGCCCCCAGGACGTGTTCCAGCGCCAGCTGGGCCAGCTTCGCGTAGCCGTAGCCGCGCTCGGCCTCCTTGTCGGCGTCGTAGTCCTCGAACGCGGTCCGGTCGGCCAGGAGGTCGGCCGCCGTCTCGCCGCTGTTCAGCGTCGGCGTGCCGAGGTCCGCGACGCCCGACGTCGCCAATGCCGACACGACCTCGGGGTCGGAACGGAACGCCGCGGCACGCTCGCGGAGCAGCAGGTAGGTGCGCATGTTCGCGGCGGCGGAGTCCCAGACCCCGGCGACGTCCTCGGTGCGCAGCGGCTTGTAGTCGAAGTGGCGTGGGCCGTCGTACACCGGGCCGCCGCCGGGGGCGCCGTTCTCCAGCAGGTCGACCAGAGAGAAGGCGTTGAGCAGGTCACCGTGGCCGAAGATCAGGTCCTGGTCGTACTTGATGCCGCGCTGGCCGTTGAGGTCGAGGTGGAAGAGCTTGCCCGCCCACAGCGCCTGCGCGATGCCGGCGGAGTAGTTGAGCCCGGCCATCTGCTCGTGCCCGACCTCGGGGTTCACGCCGACGATGTCGCCGTGCTCCAGCTCGGCGATGAACGCCAGCGCGTGGCCGAGGGTGGGCAGCAGGATGTCGCCGCGGGGCTCGTTGGGTTTGGGCTCGATGGCGAAACGGATGCCGTAGCCCTGCTCCTTGACGTAGCCGGCGAGCAGGTCGATGCCCTCGCGGTAGCGGTCGAGCGCGGCGCGGATGTCCTTGCCCTGGTCGACCTCCGCGCCCTCGCGGCCACCCCAGAACACGTAGGTCGACGCGCCGAGCTCGGCGGCGAGGTCCAGGTTGCGCAGCACCTTGCGCAGCGCGAACCGGCGGACGCCGCGGTCGTTGCTGGTGAAGGCGCCGTCCTTGAAGACGGGGTGGGTGAACAGGTTCGTCGTCATCATCGGGACGACGAGGCCGGTCGCGTCGAGCGCACCGCGGAAGCGGGCGATGATCCGGTTGCGCTCGGCGGCGTCGGTGCCGAAGGGGATGAGGTCGTCGTCGTGGAACGTGACGCCCCATGCGCCCAGGTCGGAGAGCCGGTGGACCGACTCGACGGGGTCGAGCGCGGGCCGGGTGGCGTCGCCGAAGGGGTCGCGGGCGGGCCAGCCCACGGTCCACAGCCCGAAGCTGAACCTGTCCTCGCGCGTCGGCTGCGTCGCCATGATCGCCCCTTTTGTTCGACGTCCGAACTAATAGGGAAACGGTAGCGTGCCGTCCGTGCGTCTGGCCACATGGAACGTGAACTCCGCCAAGATCCGGCTCCCGCGGCTGCTGCCGTGGCTCGACCAGCGGAAGCCGGACGTCGTGTGTCTGCAGGAGACCAAGGCCTCCGACGACGAGTGGTCCGAGACCTACGACGCCGAGCTGCGCGACCGCGGCTACGAGGTCGCCCACTACGGGCAGGGCCGCTGGAACGGTGTCGCGCTGCTCTCGCGCGTCGGCCTCGACGACGTCGAGCGCGGCCTGCCCGGCGAACCCCGGTTCCCCGACGACCACTCCGCCCCCGAGGCCCGCGCCATCTCGGCGACCTGCGGCGGGCTGCGGGTGACGTCGGTCTACGTGCCCAACGGCCGCACCCCCGACGACCCGCACTACGCCTACAAGCTCCGCTGGCTGGACGCGTTGCAGGCCATGGTGTCCGACGGCCCGACCACGTCGAGTGTCGTCGCCGGGGACATGAACATCGCCCCGACCGACGCCGATGTCTGGGACCCGTCGCTGTTCGTCGACGCCACCCACGTCACTCCGGCCGAGCGCAAGGCCCTCGAAGGGCTGACCGGCCTCGGTCTGCACGACGTCGTCCGCGACCGCTGGCCCGGCGAGCGCGTCTTCTCCTACTGGGACTACCGCGCCGGACGCTTCCACCAGGACAAGGGCATGCGCATCGACCTCGTCCTGGTCGGCGACGACGCCGTCGGCCGGGTGCAGGCCGCGTGGATCGACCGCCAGGCGCGCAAGGGATCCGGGCCCAGCGACCACGCCCCGGTGATGGTCGACCTCGACGAGGCGCCCGACGGCGACATCGGCCCCGTCGTCCCGCCGCCCACGACCCCGGCGAAGCTGCCGCACCTGGGCTGAGAAGACCGCCCGAAGGAGGGGATTAGAGCGATTCTGCGCGCGCCGTCGTTACACCGGATGGAGTATTGCCCGCGACGACGATCCGCCGACACGACATGGAGTCCCCCATGAGCCACCACAGCGGCCGCATCGCCGCCGGAACCCTGATCGCAGGGCTCGCCCTCGTCGGCGCCGCGGCCTGTTCCTCGGGCACGGATGCCGACGCACCCGCCCCCGGCGCCACCCCACCGCCTGCCGCGTCGGCCCAGCCCGGCGCCGGCGGCCAGGTCACCGAGGCGCAGCGCGCCGCGTTCGGTCAGGCCCACCAGGGCGCGCTCGCTCTCATCGCGCTCGGCGGCCTCGGCACCAGCCAGGGCGACGGCGACCAGGTCAAGGGCCTCGCCCCCGACGTGACCTCCAACGGCCAGGCCCTCGACCAGGCGATCCGCGACCAGGCCACCGCCCAGGGTGTCGCGCTCACCGACGGCCTCACCGCCCAGCAGCAGCAGGTCATCAACGACCTCCAGGCCCGCAACGGCCAGCCGTTCGACCAGGCCTGGCTACGCGCCGCGCTCGACATGGAGCAGCAGGCCCGCGACGCGGCCACCGCGGTCCTCAACGACCCCGACGCGTCCCCGGAGGCCAAGCAGGCCGCGCAGGCCGCGCTCGCCCGGCTCGACGCGCTGAAGACCAAGCTGACCTCGGCGTCGACGTCCTCCGGTTCGGCCGACCCCGGTTCGGTCGACGCGGGCACCGGTGGTCAGGCCGAGTCGTCCGACGACGTCCTGCCCGTCGCCCTCATCGGCGGCGGCGCGATCCTCCTCGCGGGCGCCGGCCTGTGGCGACGTCGCCAGGCCTGACGACGTCCCCTACCGCCGGGCTCGATGCACGTCGAGCCCGGCGCTGGCGTGTCCTGGCCGCGGCGCTGGGGGTGGGCTGTCTGCTCGCCGGAGTGGCGCTGCTGCTGACCCGCCCGGCGCACGACGTCGGCACGGTCCCGGTGGCCGCGCCGCTCGTCGAGGCCCGGGTCGCACCCGGGGTGGTCCCCGCGACGGTGTCGATCCGCGGCGTCGACGCCCCCGTCGTCCCCGTCTCGACGGCCCCCGACGGGTCGCTCACCCTGCCCGAGGAGCCGACGACCGTCGGCTGGTGGTCACCCGGTGCGCTGCCCGGCTCGGGCTCCGGCTCGGTCGTGCTGGCCGGGCACGTCGACTCCCGAGTCGCAGGCCTCGGCACCTTCGCCGTGTTGCACGAGCTCGGCGTCGGGGAGCGGATCACCCTGCGCGACAACGACGGCCGCGACATCATCTACGACGTCGTCGCCCGCCGCGAGTACCACAAGGCCGAGCTCCCGCCCGATCTCTTCACCCGTACCGGCGCCGCCCGCCTCGTCCTCATCACGTGCGGCGGCCGCTTCGACCCTGCCGCCCGGCGCTACGACGACAACGTGGTGGTCTTCGCAACGCCCACCTGAGCCTGTGAGCGGCGATGGTCGCTACAGCGACCATCTCCACTCGCGAGCCCCGTGCGAGCAGCCGGGTACGGTTCCGGACCGTGAGCATCGACCAGCAGGCCCCCGAGTTCGCCGCCGTCCGCGCCGCTGCCGAGCGTGCCGCCGCGGCCGCCCCGGGAGTCCGCGCGGCCGGCGGCCCGGCCGTCGACGCCGCCCTGCGCGAGGCCGCTGCCCTGCTGCGCGACCGCGCCGGGGTCCTGTTGGCCGCCAACGGCGCCGACGTCGACGCCGCCCGGCACAACGGCATGGCCGCGGGCCTGCTCGACCGGCTCACGCTCACCCCGGAACGCCTGGCCGACATGGCCGTCCAGCTCGAGGTCCTCGCCGATACCCCCGAGCCGCCCACCGAGCGCGAGGTCCGCACCCTCCCGTCCGGCGAGCGCGTGTTCGAGCGCCGCATCCCGGTCGGTGTCATCGGCGCGGTGTTCGAAGCCCGCCCGAACGTGACCGTCGACGTCGCCTCCCAGGTCCTCAAGGCGCGCAGCGCCGCCGTCCTGCGCACCGGTGCCGCCGCGCTCGGCAGCGCAACCGCGCTCGTCGAGCAGGTCGTCGCGCCTGCGCTGGAGGCCAACGGCGTCCCGCCCGCTGCCGTCCAGCTGGTCCCGACGCCCGGCCACGCCGGCGCCGACGCCCTCGTCGGACTGCCCGACCTGGTGCCGCTGGTGGTCGTGCGCGGCAGCGGCGAGGTCACCCGCCGGCTCTCCGCGCTCGGCGCCACCGCGGGCACCCGCATCCTCGCCCACGCCGACGGCGGCGGCGTCCTCTACCTCGATGCCAGCGCCGAACCGGAGCAGGTCACCCGGCTCGTCGAGGCGAGCACCGACCGGCTCGGCGTCTGCAACCGGCTCAACCTCCTGCTCATCGACCGCCCGGTCTACGACGCGCTGCTCCCCGTCGCCGAAAAAGTACTGTCGGGCAAGGGCATCGAGCTGAGCCTTCCTCCGCACAGCCACCGGCTCGGGCACGAGTGGGCGCTCGACTCCGGCAACGAGTCGCACGTGACGGTCCAGCCCGTCGACGGTGCGATCGACGCCGCGCACACCGCCGCCCGCGAGACCAGCGGCCTGGCCGCCACGGTGTGCGCACGCGACGAGGACGCCGCCACCGCGTTCATCGACGCCTACACCGGCACGGGCGTCTTCTGGAACACGACGACCCGGCTCCTCGACGGATACAAGCTGCTCGGCCTGCCCGAGACGGGGATCAACGTCGACCGCACCCCGGGCCCACGCGGCCCGGTGACCTACCCCGACCTGGCACTGCGCCAGTTCGTCGTCCTGCCGCCGGTGTAGCACAAGTGCTACCGTTGGTCGTGTGACCGAGGTCGGACTGCGCGAGCTGAGGCAGAACGCCTCCGAGCTGCTGCGACGCGTCGAGGCAGGCGAAGAGGTGACGATTACGGTCGCCGGCCGCCCGAGCGCGCGGCTCGTGCCGGTCGCCCCACGCGCGTGGCGGAGCTACGACGACATCGCAGGGCTGTTCGTCGGGCCGGCCGATCCCGACTGGCCGGGCGATCGCGACCTCGTCGACGGCGACCTCCGCGATCCGTGGCAGGACGCGTGAGAGCGCTTCTCGACACCGACCTCGTCATTGCGCCCGCCGTAGGCCCGCTGACGGGCGAGCTGGCGATCAGCGTGGTGACGATCGCGGAACTGCAGTTCGGCGTCCTCGTCGCGAAGGAACCGGCGGTGCGGGCCGAGCGGCTCCGTCGCCTCAGCGTGCTCCAGCGATCTTTCGATCCGCTGCCGGTCGACGACGCGGTCGCCGACAGCTACGCACAGGTCGCGGCGGCCGTGGTCACGGCCGGGCGACAGCCGAGGGTGCGCACGATGGACCTCCTCGTCGCAGCGACGGCACACGCTCACGGCGCCCGTCTCTACACGCGCAACGTCGCGGACTTCGCGGGGCTGACCGATCTCGTCGAGGTCATCGCGGTCTGAACGTCGCGGTCAGGACGCCGCGCCGAGTTCGACACCGGACTGGTCCCGGCGATGATCGAACCAGTCCGACGTCGAACTCGGTGGGGCTGTGGACAGCGCAGGGCGCGCGACGGGGTCGAGGGTTAGTGTCACCCTCGTGTCGATCGAACTCCACCGCGCGACGCTGTCCAACGGGCTGCGCGTGCTGCTCGTCCCCGATCCTGCGACGCCGGTCGTCGGGGTCGCCGTGCACGTCGACGTCGGATTCCGCTCCGAGCCGGAGGGGCGCACCGGGTTCGCGCACCTGTTCGAGCACCTGATGTTCCAGGGCAGCGAGAGCCTGGAGAAGCTGGCGCACTTCCGCCACGTCCAGGGCTCCGGCGGTGTCTTCAACGGCTCGACCCATCAGGACTACACCGACTACTTCGAGGTCCTCCCGGCGGCGGCGCTGGAGCGGGCGCTGTTCCTCGAGGCCGACCGGCTCCGCGCGCCGAAGCTCACCGAGGAGAACCTGCGCAACCAGGTCGACGTCGTCAAGGAGGAGATCCGGCTCAACGTCCTGAACCGGCCCTACGGCGGGTTCCCCTGGATCCTGCTGCCGCCGGTCCTGTACGACACGTTCCCCAACGCGCACAACGGCTACGGCGACTTCTCCGAGCTGGAGCAGGCCGGCCTCGAGGACGCGGCCGGCTTCTTCGACACCTTCTACGCGCCGGGCAACGCGCAGCTGACGGTCGCCGGACCGATCGACGTCGACACCACGATGGCGTTGGTGGAGAAGCACTTCGGCGACATCCCGGCCCGTCCGACGCCCGTGCGCCCGAGCTTCGCCGAGCCGGCCCCGGGCGCCGAACGCCGCCGGTCGGTGCCCGACGCGCACGCCCCGCTGCCCGCGCTGGCGATGGGCTTCCGGATGCCCGACCCCGCAACGGATCTCGACGGCTACCTCGCGCACGTGCTGCTGGCGTCGGTGCTGGGCGACGGCGAAGCGGCCCGGCTGGAGCGCCGGCTCGTGCACGCCGACGGGCTGGTCACCGACGTGTCGGCGAGCGCCGGGTTGATGGGCTCGCTCGACGCCCGCGATCCCGACACGTTCACGGTCACCGCGGTGCACCCGGCGGCGGTCGAGCCCGACAGGGTCGTCGGGGCGGTCGACGAGGAGCTGGAGAAGCTGGCGGCGACGCCGCCGAGCCCAGACGAGCTGGCCCGTCAGGTGGCGCGCTGGTCGGCGGCGCTGCATCAGGAGAACGACCGCGTGATGTACCGGATGCTCGGGCTCGGCGCCCGCGAGCTGCTCTACGGCCGCGCCGAGATCACCCTCGAGCTGACCGACCGGCTCGCCGCGCTCACCCCGACCCAGGTCGCGGACGCGGCGGGTGCGCTGCGCGGCGCCGGCCGAGGCGTGTTGCTCGTGGAACCGGCGCAGGAAGAACAGCAGGGAGACGACGCGTGACCGCCGTGACGACGCACCGCACCGCCGAGGAGATCGGCCGCACCCCCGCCGGCCCGCGCCCGCTGCCCGCGCTGGGCGAGACGCGTGAGGTGCCGCTGCCCGACGTCGTGGAGCGGACACTGCCGTCGGGGCTGCGGGTCCTGGCGGCGCACCGGCCGGGCGTGCCGATGGTCGAGGTCCGGATGCGCGTCCCGTTCGCGGCGCGCACGCGTGAGCACCCCGCCGTCGGCGAGCTGCTGTCGTCGACGCTGCTCACCGGCACCGCGGACCGCGACCGCGTCGAGATCGACGACGAGCTGGCGGCCGTGGGCGCCGAGCTGGGCGTGAGCGTCGACCCCGAGCGGCTCTCGATCGGCGGGTCGGGTCTGGCCGACGGGCTGCCGCGGGTGTTGGGCGTCCTCGCCGACGTCCTCACCTCGGCCACGCACCCCGACACCGAGGTGGCGCGCGAGCGGGAGCGGCTGGCCGAGCGGATCGCGGTGGCCCGCGCGCAGCCGCGGACGATCGCCCGCGAGGCGTTGCAGCGCAAGCGGTTCGGCGACCACCCGATCACCAGGGAGATGCCGACGGTCGAGGAGGTCTCGGCCGTCACCGCCGAGCAGGTGCGGGCGCTGCAGGCCGCGTCTCTGGTGCCGGGCGGGGCGATCCTGACCCTCGTCGGCGACATCGACCCGGAGGCGGCGATCGCGCAGGTCGGCGACGCGCTGGCCGGCTGGACGGCCGACCACCCGGCCCACGAGCTGGAGGCGCCGTCGCTTCCCGCGGCGGGCGACCTGCAGCTGGTGCACCGGCCGGGGTCGGTGCAGTCGCAGCTGCGCCTGTCGGGCCGTGGACTGCGCCGAGACGACGACGACTACGCCACGCTGCAGCTGGCCAACCTCGTCTTCGGCGGCTACTTCTCCTCCCGCTGGATGGAGAACATCCGCGAGGACAAGGGCTACACCTACGGCGCGCACTCCGGGATGGAGTTCGTGCCGGGCGGGTCGCTGCTGGGTGTGGAGACCGACGTCGCGAGCGACGTCACCGCCGCCGCGCTGCTGGAGACCCGCTACGAACTGGGCCGGATGGTGGCGGTCCCGCCGACGGCCGACGAGGTCGAGGCGGCGCGGTCGTACGCGATCGGGTCGCTGCTGATCTCGCTCGACAGCCAGGGCGGCCTCGCGGGGATGCTCACCTCGCTCGCGGCCGACGGCCTCGACGTCGACTGGTTGCGCGCCCATCCAGGCAGGCTCACGGCCGTGGCCGCCGACGAGGTGGCCGCGGCGGCGCTGCGCTTCTTCGCGCCGTCGACGTTCACCGGGGTGGTGGTGGGCGACGCCGACGTCATCGGCGACAGCGTCCGCGCGCTCGGCGGGATCACCGGCCCGTGAGCGCCGCGTTCGAGCTCCTGCACCCGCCGGTCCTGTCCCGGGCGGCCGCCCTGCGGGACGAGCCGCTGCGCACCGACACGGCCCGCCAGCTGGCGGGCTGGTCGTCGGCGCGGATCGTGGTCGTCGACGACAAGGGCCGCACCCCCGTCAGCTGGGACTCCGCACCGGAGGCCGTGTTCCGCGAGGGCGACGCGGCAGCGTGGGACGCCGCCGCCGGCTCGGGGGTGACGCTGCGGACGCGGCCGTCGTCGGGTGACGCCCCGCCGGAGGGCGCGGTTCTGCTGGGCGAGGCCGACGGCACCGCCTACTGGGGTGTGCGCGGCCGGCCCGACATCGTGGCGGGCGACGACCCGGCCGAGTGGGCCGACCTGCGCGCCGTGGGCGCCGAGCTCGACGCGCTCGGCGCCGGCCTGCTCACCACGGCGGTGGCGTCGCTGAGCTGGCACGACAACGCCCGCTTCTGCGCCCGCGACGGCTCACCGACCCACACCCACAACGGCGGCTGGGTCCGGCGCTGCGAGGCGGCCGGCCACGAGGAGTACCCGCGCACCGACCCTGCTGTGATCTGCCTGGTCCACGACGGCGCCGATCGCGTCCTGCTGGCGCGCCAGCCGGTGTGGCCGCCCGGACGGTTCTCGGTGCTCGCGGGGTTCGTCGAGGCGGGGGAGTCGCTGGAGGCGTGCGTCGCCCGCGAGATCGCCGAGGAGGTCGGTGTCGAGGTCACCGACATCGGCTACCTGGGCAGCCAGGCGTGGCCGTTCCCGCGGTCGCTGATGGTGGGGTTCCAGGCCGTCGCCGATCCGGCGCAGCCGCTGGTGCCCGCCGACGGCGAGATCGAGGACGCAGTCTGGATCACCCGCGAGGAGCTGCGCGAGGGCCTGGCTCGGGGCGACTGGGCGGGCAGCCCCGACGCGGGCGACCGCAAGGTCGTGCTGCTGCCGGGCCGCGTCTCGATCGCCCGGTCGATGCTCGAGGCATGGGCGGCGCGGGACTGACATCCCGCGCGGCCCCGGACGCCGGTCAGACGACCGGCGTCTCCAGCTTGGCCTTGACCTGTGCCAGCGACGGGTTGGTCGCGGTGGTCTCGTCGGGGAACAGGACGGTCGGGACGGTCTGGTTGCCGCCGTTCACACCTTCGACGAAGCGCGCGGCGTCGGCGTTGCGCTCGATGTCGATCTCCTTGTACTCGATGCCCGCCTCGTCGAGCTGGGTCTTGAGGCGGCGGCAGTAGCCGCACCACTGGGTGGAGTACATCGTCAGCTGAGCCATGTCAGGATCAACGGCAGGACGTGTGGATTTGCTTCCGTCGTGGTCTGTGCCACGCCTCACCCGCACCGTCGGGGTTGTCGGGGGTCTTTGCGAGGATGGCCGACGTGACCGCTGACCCGTTGCATGCACTCGACGAGGAGCAGCTGGCGGCGGTCACCGCGCCGCGCGGCCCGGTCTGCGTGCTCGCGGGCGCGGGCACGGGCAAGACACGGACGATCACGCGGCGGATCGCGCACCTCGTCGGCACCGGGCACGTGGCGCCGGGGCAGGTCCTCGCGGTCACGTTCACCGCGCGCGCGGCGGGGGAGCTGCGCACCCGGCTGCGGGCGCTGGGCGCGGGCGGGGTGCAGGCGCGCACGTTTCACGCGGCAGCGTTGCGGCAGCTGCGCTACTTCTGGCCGCGGGTGGTGGGCGACCGGCAGTGGCAGCTGATCGAGCACAAGCTGCGCGCCGTCGGCCAGGCCGCGGTCCGGGCGAAGGCGGGCACCGACCAGGACTCGGTACGCGACCTGACCACCGAGATCGAGTGGGCCAAGTCGAGCCTGATCACCCCGGCCGAGTACCCGGCGGCGGTGGCCCGGCTGCGCCGCGACAGCCCGGGCCCTGCGGAGCAGGTCGCCGCGGTCTACGCGCACTACGAGGAGCTGAAGAACCGGGCCGAGATGCTCGACTTCGACGACCTGCTGCTGCACACCGCGGCTGCGCTGGAGGAGCACGCGGTCGTCGCGGAGGAGTTCCGCGACCGGTACCGCTGCTTCGTCGTCGACGAGTACCAGGACGTCACGGCCCTGCAGCAGCGGGTGCTCGACGCGTGGCTGGGCGACCGTGACGATCTCACCGTCGTCGGTGACGCCAACCAGACGATCTACACGTTCGCGGGGGCCACGCCGAAGCACCTGCTGGAGTTCCCGCGCCGCTTCCCCGAGGCGGTCGTGGTGCGGCTGCAGCGCGACTACCGGTCGACACCGCAGGTCGTCGCCGCGGCCAACACGCTGATCTCGGCGGCCCGCGGGCGCGTCGCCGGGTCGCGGCTGCGGCTGGAGGGCCAGCTCCCGCCCGGCCCGGATCCCGACTTCACCGAGCACGACGACGAGCCGGCCGAGGCCGCCGCCGTCGCCCGCCGCATCCGCAGGCTGATCGCCGACGGCACGCCCGCCGCCGAGATCGCCGTCCTGTTCCGGATCAACGCCCAGTCGGAGGCCTACGAGCAGGCGCTGGCCGACGCGGGCATCCCGTTCCAGGTCCGCGGCGGCGAGCGGTTCTTCAAGCGGCCCGAGGTCCGCCGCGCCGTCAGCGTGCTGCGCATGGCCGGCCAGCGGGGTGGCGACGACCTGGTCGGCACCGTTCGCGCCCTGCTGGCCCCGGTCGGGCTGACCGACGAGCCGCCCGCCGGCGCGAGCGCCCGCACCCAGTGGGAGTCGCTGCTCGCGCTGGTCGGGCTGGCCGAGGAGCTCGTCGCCGTCCGCGACGGGATCGACCTGCCGGCATTCGTCGTCGAGCTCGAGACCCGTGCCGACGCCGCGCACCCGCCCACGGTCCAGGGCGTCACGCTCGCCTCGCTGCACGCGGCCAAGGGCCTGGAGTGGGACGTCGTGTTCCTCGTCGGGCTCGTCGACGGCACGTTGCCGATCCAGCACGCCGAGGGCGACGACGACGCGATCGAGGAGGAGCGTCGGCTCCTCTACGTCGGCATCACCCGGGCCCGGCGGGTGCTGGCGATGTCGTGGGCGCTCACGCGCGCGCCGGGGAAGGGCCGTCAGCGTCGCCGTAGCAGGTTCCTGCACGGGCTCATCCCCGACCACCACCCGGCGTCACGGATCGCGGCCGACCGGTCGAGCGGCAACAAGCCGCGTTGCCGGGTGTGCGGTTCTCCGCTGCTGGGCGCCGAGGCGATGAAGATGCGCCGCTGCGGCGACTGTCCGTCCGATGTGGACATGGAGCTGCTCGACAGGCTGCGCTCGTGGCGGGCAGTCGCGGCCAAGGAACAGCAGGTCCCGGCCTACGTCGTGTTCACCGACGCGACGCTCGCGGCCATCGCCGAACACCGCCCGTCCGACGTCGCCGCGCTCGTCGGGATTCCCGGGATCGGGGCGCGCAAGCTCGACCGTTACGGCCCGGACGTCCTCGCCCTGGTCGCCGACCGGCGATGATTCTTCACGCAACCATTTAAATAGGTTGTGCGCCCCGCAGGGGCGTCTCTAAAGTCGACGTCACCGGCCGGGAGATGTCCCGTCGGACGCCTGGACGCGAAGAGGAGGTGCCCTGTGAACACGATCATGACGATCGGCGGCTTCGGCACCTCCGCCTGCACCGGCACCCGCATCAGTGGTGCCCGTCTGCGTGTCGCGGAGCAGGGCGTCGTCGCGCGAGCGTACCCGCAGCACCAGCTGCGCGTCGTGGATCGCGTCGTTCTGCCGAAGCTCGTCGACAACAGCACAGGTGTGTCCGCATCCGGGCGTCGCTTCCGAACTTAGGTATCGAGCGCCTCAGGCCGAGTCTCGTCGACAAGGGCCGCGGAACCCACACACCTGGGCTCCGCGGCCCTTTTCGTTTCCTCAGTTGGAATGTCGTAACCGATCACATCTCTCACCAGGAGGTAGTGGTGCTAGTGAGATCAGCTCCGTTGGACGCCGGAGCGGTCACCCCCGACCTGGCAGGCGGCGACACCGCCTCTGGCGTCGGGATGTTGCTGGACGCGGCCCCGGCCGCTGGTCTGGACCTGCCCTGCCGTTCCGGCGACGCGGACCTCTGGTTCGCCGAGTCGCCGCTGCAGCTGGAGCAGGCGAAGGCGTTGTGCGGTGGGTGTCCGATCCGGGCCGAGTGCCTGGCGGGCGCGAAGAGCCGCGAGGAGCCCTGGGGGGTCTGGGGCGGCGAGATCTTCGAGCGTGGCGCGGTGATCCCGCGCAAGCGCCCGAGGGGCCGCCCCCGCAAGACCGACCTGGAGCGCGACCGCCGCTACTACGCGGCCGTCGGCGCCTGACCGAACACCTCGTACGACCCCGCACACCCCGATCACAGAGGAGAAGCCGAGATGAACGACCTCCAGCCGGCAACCGCCGTGTCCACCCAGCAGTCCGTGACCGACACCCGGCGACCGGCCGGAACCACAGAGGGAACCACGATGCTGATCCACGAAGCCCTGGCTCGATCGCGAAGGCAGGAGGCCGAAGAACAAGCCCGCCGTCACCGGCTGGTGCGTTCCGTGGCCGCGGGCCGACGCTGGGCGAAGCTGGCTCGATACGCCGAGCAGCGCGCCCGGCGCAGCGCAGAACGCGCCCGCGCCGCCGCCTGTTGACCCGCGGGCCCACGGCGCTCCTGCTACCGGCGCCGTGATGCGACGACGCCCGCCCCATGACCATCCGGTCGGGGGCGGGCGTCGACATGTTTCCGGGCGGGGAAGGGGCCGGGTCAGCTCCCCGCAGCCGGGGTGTCGCCGTCGGCGAACAGCTCGGGCTGCCAGTGCGAGACGATCCCGCGCAACGGCACCTCGGCGCCCAGCTGGCAGAGGATCCCCAGCGTGCCGAGCGTGACCCGGTGCACCAGGAGGTACTGGCGCGGCAAGTTCAGCAGCCGTCCGGTGTCGAACTCGGGGCTGCGCAGGTCGCCGACGCGTTCGGCCTGGCCGCGCAGCCACTCCCGGCTGAACCGGAACGTCGGCGTGCCCAGCGGGTCGGTGAACGGCGACAGGTAGGCCATCGCCTCCTCCGCGGTCACTGCCGTGTCCGCCCGGACGAAGCCCTCCTCGACCATCAGCTCCATGAGGTCGGAGGGCCGGCGCTGCAACGCGTAGCGCGTCATGATCGTCAGCGGGCGGGGCAGCCCCTCGGGCAGCCGGGCGACGGCGCCGAAGTCGAGGACGAGCATCCGGCCGTCGTCGAGGACCTGGAAGTTGCCGGGGTGCGGGTCGGCGTGCAGCAGGCCCAGCCGCGCAGGTGCGGAGTAGTGGAACTCCGCGAGCAGGGCGCCTGCCTGGTCGCGACGCTCCTGCGTCCCGTCCCGGATGATCGACGACATGGGTGTCCCGGTGACCCACTCGGTCACCATCGCGCGCGGTGCCGACGCGACGACCTTGGGCACCCGCACCTTGTCGTCGCCGTCGAACTCGGCGGCGAACTTCCGCTGGTTGTCGGCCTCGTCGCGGTAGTCGAGCTCCTCGACCATCCGCTCGCGCATCTCCTCGATGAGCGGCTTGATCTCCATGCCCGGCGCGAGCGGCTGCAACAGCCGGCTCATCCGTGACAGCTGTCGCAGGTCCGACAGCACGGCCTCCTCGGCTCCCGGGTACTGGACCTTGACGGCGACGTCGCGCCCGTCGTGCCATACCGCGCGGTGCACCTGACCGATGCTCGCCGCGGCGGCGGGGGTCTCGTCGAACTCCTGGAACCGGCTGGGCCAGTTGCGGCCGAACTGCTCGGACAGCATCCGCTGCACCTCGCTGAACGGCATCGGGGGTGCCGCCGACTGCAGCTTCGTCAACGCCTCGCGGTACGGCTCCGCGAACTCCTCCGGGACGGCCGCCTCGAACACGCTCAGTGCCTGACCGAACTTCATCGCGCCGCCCTTGAGCTCGCCGAGGACGGCGAACAGCTGCTCGGCGCTCTTGGCCATGAGCTGCGCGGAGATCTGGTCGGCGTCGCCGCCCACGAGCCTGCGGCCCCAGCCCGCGGCGGCCCGCCCGGCGACGCCGAGCGGGAGCCCGGCGAGCTTGGCGGTCCGGGACACGGTCCGTCGGGGGATGTCGGTCACGCCTCGATTGTCCCCCGTCGAGGGCCCGGCGTGCATTCCACGGCCCGGCGCGCCCGGTGACCGGTGTCCACGGAGAGGCGGACGCCCGCGCCGGAGCACGGGCAGTCGGGATGCCGTGACCAGCGACGACGCGCGGTGACGGCGGCCGCGACGTCGATCTCGACGGTCGCCCCGAGGGCCGCGGGAGGGGTGACGGTGCCGTCCGTCACGGTGAGCGCCTGCGCCGTCGCCATCCCGATCGTCGCGACGACCGCGGGGGCGTCGGCGGCCGCGCGCAGCCGGGCGAGGCGGGGTGCGAGCCGTCCCCACTCCGGGTCGAGGTCGGCGCGATGGCGGTCGAGGCACTCCAGGCACGCGCTGCGCCCGGGAAGCACCAGCGGCCCGACGACGCCGTGCCCGTCGCGGGTCCGGGCCTGCAGGTGCGCGACGCCCGTCGCGACCAGACCACGGACCGTGACGGGATCCGACGCCGCGGCGTCGGCGAGCACCACGAGGTCCGGGGCGAACCGGGTGGGTAGCCGCGTCCGTACGCCGGGCGCGACCCGTCGCGACGCGTCGGCGGCGGCGGCCGCGCGGGACCGGCCGCGGTCCTCGTCGAGGTACCCGGTGCCGACGTCCTCGCGCTCGACGACGCCCGCGGCCACGATCTCGACCGTCCCCACCCCCGCCGCCGCCAACCCGCAGGCCACGCCCACCGCGATCGGGCCGTCGCCCTGCACCCGCACGATCGCCCCGGCCCGCCGGCGTGCCGTCCGCGCGGCCCGGTCGGCGTCGACGACCGCCCCGCACGCCAGCAGGTCGACGACCATCGCCACGGCCTCGGCCGGGTCGGCGCCCGCCTCGACCGCGCGGGCCAGCACCCGGTCGCGGTGGGCGGGGCGGGCCAGCTCGTCGAGCAGTGCCGCCAGGGGAGGGGTCAGCTCGTCGACGACGACCGCCGTCCCGGGCGCGAGCCCCACGACACGGGTGCCGGGGCCGCGTTCGAGCAACGGCCTACAGGGGTCGACGACGAGCACGGCCGGCAGCCCGGCCCGGACATCGAGGGAGGTCATGGCGGTGATGGTGACCGTGCGCCGGGCCTCGTCCGGGTGGATCCGCGGCTCTCGTTGCGGGTGCGACCGCGACCCGGACGGCCGACGTGCGGCCGGACGTCCGCGTCGGGCATAGACTTCCGACATGGCGGGACCCTCAGCCGTCGAGGTCCGGAGGAGCGACCGGCGTCGGCGGATGGTGAGCGCTCGGCGAGAAGGCGACACAGTCATCGTCTTCATCCCGGGTTGGATGAGCGAGTCCGAGGAACGGCGCTGGGTCGACGAGATGGTCCGCCGCCTCGAACGCAGCGAGGCCAGACGTCGCTCACCGGCGCGCACGGGCAACGACGCGTTGCTGCGGCGCAGTCTCGAGCTGTCCCGTCGCTATCTCGGCCCCGACGCGGTGCCGACGTCGGTGCGCTGGGTCGCGCCGATGCGCACCCGGTGGGCGTCGTGCACGCCTGTCGACGGCACGATCCGCGTCAGCGAGCGGCTGCGCGACGTGCCGGGCTGGGTCGTCGACTACGTGCTGGTCCACGAGCTGGCGCACCTGCTGGTGCCCGGGCACGACGACCAGTTCTGGGAGCTGGTGCGCCGCTACCCGCGCACCGAGCGCGCCATCGGCTACCTGGAAGGGCTCTCCGCCGCGGCGGGACTCGGGTTCGTCGGCACCGACGGCGACGACGCGACCGACGACACCGAGCCGGACGGCGACCTCGACGGGGACGTCGGTGGGCTCGAGGGCATCGCCGCGATCGACGACGCGGGGGAGCCCGCGGCGGGCTGACCCCGCCGCGGGATCCCGGCTCAGTCCTCGGTGGGCTTCTCGTCGTCCTTCTCGGACGTGTCCGAGGCCGCGTCCTGCTCCCGCTGGGCCGCTTCGCGACGCTCGGCGGCCTCCTTGGCCGCGTCCATCGCCGCGTCGTTCTCGCGGTCGCGCTGGAGCTGACGCTCGATCTCCGCGATCGGGTCCGAGTCGTCGGAACCGGCAACGAAACCGGCCGGGTCGTCGAGGTCGTCGGCGGTGGGGACGAGGTCGGGGTGCGCCCAGAGCGCGTCGCGGCCCGCGACGCCGCGCTGCTCGCCCAGCAGCCTCCACAGCTCGGCGGCCGCACGCAGCCGCCGCGGCCGCAGCTCCAGTCCGACGACCGTCGCGAAGGCCTGCTCGGCCGGGCCGCCCGAGGCGCGCCTGCGCCGCAGCGTCTCCCGCAGCGCCTCCGCGCCCGGCAGCCGATCACCGACCGCCTGCGCGACGACCGCGTCGACCCAGCCCTCGACGAGGGCCAGCAGCGTCTCCAGCCGCGCGAGCGCCGCCTTCTGCTCAGGCGTCGTCTGCGGCTCGAACATGCCGCCCTGCATTGCCTCCTGTATCGACTCCGGGTTCGACGGGTCGATCGACGAGGCCAGCTCCTCGATCCGCGAGGTGTCGACGGAGATGCCCTGCGCGTACTGCTCCACCGCGCCGAGCAGCCGCTCCCGCAGCCACGGCACGTGCGTGAACAGCCGCTGGTGCGCGGCCTCACGGGCGGCGAGGAAGATCATGACCTCGTTGGCCGGACGGTCGAGGCCCTCGGTGAACTTCTCGATCGCCTCGGGCAGCAGCGCCGCCGTGCCCGACGGGCCGACCGGAAAGCCGATGTCGGTGGAGGTGAGCACCTCGGCGGCGAGCTCGCCCAGGCCGTTGCCGAGCTGGCTGCCGAACGCGAGCCCGCCCATCTGCCCGACCATCGCGAGCATCGGGCCTGCCGCCTGCTTGGCCTGCTCCGGCAGTCCCTCCACCCAGGCGCTCGACACCCGACGCGCGACGGGGTCGCACATGCGCTTCCACGTCGGCATGCTCGACTTCACCCAGTCGGTGGGCGTCCAGGCCACGGCCTCCGACGACGCCGCCGGGAACTCCGTGGCCTCGTCGAGCCACAGCTGGGCCAGTGCCACCGCGTCGCGGACGGCGCTGCGCTGCGCGTCGGTCAGCGACGACGTCTTCTGTGCCAGCGCCTGCGTGGCGATCTGGGCGGCGAGGTCGTAGTTGACCGGGCCGTCGCCACCCCCACCGGTCTGGGCGTGGCTGAGCATCTGCCCGAGCTGGGTGAGCATCTGCCCGAGCTGGCTCATGTCGAAGCCGCCGGGGCCACCCGCGCCGGGCATCCCGGGGAAACCACCGGGCATTCCGGGGATCCCGCCGGGCGGCATGCCCGGCAGGTTGCCGAAACCGAACGGGTCCTGGGGCCCCTTGGGCTCGGAGCCCTCGCCGTCACCGGGCCGGTCGCGGTCCTTGTCGCGGTCTTGCGGTCCGAAGCCGAAGGGGACGTCACTCATGTCACCACGGTACGCGGGCTCGCCACCCCCGGGGATGTGGATCGTCGCTGTTCGCGCACAGCGTTGCCCCGGACGAGGTGCCCGGGCACCGGTCGAGGACGTCGGAGGTCGCGCTCGGCGTCCACGAACGAGCCGGATCCGAATTGTCACGATTTGCCAACGTGGCCCACGCAACGGGAACCACACGCCCCTTCCGTAGAGTTGGCACGTCAGGGCGCGCCGTCCGTGCGGCTGCCGGCGACTCTCGCGTTGTCGCGGCCATGGTGGCCGGCGCGCGCCCGCGGCAGTTCGCCTTACGACGTCAGGAGCGTGACCCGTGGCCACACGGCCCCCAGCGGCGGTGCCATCCATACCTCGCCGCCCCCGGATCCTGCTCATCATCGCGGCGATCGTGGTCGTGCTGTTCCTGGGCGGCTCCCGGCTGATCGACTTCTACGTCAACTGGCTGTGGTACGGCGAGGTCGGCTTCCGCTCGGTGTTCTCGACGGTGCTGTTCACCCGCACCGTCCAGTTCGTGCTCGGAGGCCTGCTGATCGGCGGCCTCGTCTGGCTGTCGATGTGGCTCGCCTACCGGTTCCGGCCGGTCTTCGTGCCCGTGTCCGGCCCCGAGGACCCGATCGCCCGCTACCGCACGGTGATCATCCAGCGGCTGCGGCTCTTCGCCATCGCCATCCCCGTCGTCGTCGGCCTCATCGCGGGTCTCGCCGCGCAGGGCGACTGGCAGACCGTGCAGATGTTCCTGCACGGCACCTCGTTCGGGATCACCGATCCGCAGTTCGGCAAGGACGTCAGCTTCTACGCGTTCGACCTGCCGTTCTACCGGCTGCTGCTCGACTGGGTCATGGTCGGCGTCGCCCTCTCGTTCGTCGCCGCGCTGATCACGCACTATCTCTTCGGCGGCATCCGCCTCTCCGGCCGCTCCGGTCAGATCTCCTCGGCGGCGCGCGCCCACCTCGCGACGCTCGCCGGCGTGTTCGTGCTGCTCAAGGCGCTCGCCTACTTCTTCGACCGCTACGAGTTGCTCTTTTCCGACCGCAACCCGAACTTCAACGGCGCCACCTACACCGACCTCAACGCGGTGATGCCGGCCAAGCTCATCCTGCTGTTCATCTCGCTCATCTGCGCCATCGCGTTCTTCGTGTCGATCTTCCGGCGCAACCTGCAGCTGCCCGCCATCGCGCTGGTCCTGCTCGTGCTGTCCAGCGTCCTCGTCGGCGCCGCGTGGCCCGCGATCCTGCAGCAGTTCGTCGTCGGCCCCAACGCCAACGAGCGCGAGGCGCCGTCGATCTCCCGCAACATCGAGGCCACACGACAAGCGTTCGGGCTCACCGACGACAAGGTGACCGTCGAGCCCTACTCGGGCACGTCGACGGCCACCCCGGCCGCCGTGCGCTCCGACACCTCGACCATCCCGAACATCCGGCTGCTCGACCCGGCGAAGCTCACCAAGACGTTCACGCAGCTCCAGCAGCGTCGCAACTTCTACGGCTTCCCGGACAAGCTCGACATCGACCGGTACACCGTCAACAACGAGACGCAGGACTACGTCGTCGCAGCCCGCGAGCTCGACAGCAGCGGCCTCGTCGGCAACCAGACCGACTGGATCAACCGCCACCTCGTCTACACCCACGGCAACGGGTTCGTCGCCGCGCCGGCCAACAAGGTCAACGCCGCGCTCGAGGACACCGGCGGCCGCGGCGGCCTGCCCGAGTTCACGGTCAGTGACACGACGACCAAGGGCGCCATCGACGTCACCCAGCCGCGCATCTACTACGGCGAGCTGATCAAGGACTACTCGATCGTCGGCGCCCGGCCCGGTGCCGCCGCCCGCGAGTACGACTCCGACAGCCAGCAGTACACCTACACCGGCAAGGGCGGCGTCTCCCTCGGCAACTTCTTCAACCGCCTCGTCTTCGCCATCGACAACGGCGAGATCCGGATCCTGTTCAACGACTCGATCAACGACGAGTCGAAGATCATCTTCAACCGCGACCCGTTGGAGCGCGTCAAGAACGTCGCACCCTGGCTGACCGTCGACGGCGACCCGTACCCTGCCGTCGTCGACGGCAAGATCCAGTGGATCGTCGACGGCTACACGACGCTCAAGCAGTACCCCTACGCCCAGCAGGTCCCGCTCGGCGACGCCACACGCGACAGCCTGCAGGGTGGCGTCCAACGGCTGCCCGACACCGACGTCAGCTACCTGCGCAACTCGGTGAAGGCCACCGTCGACGCCTACGACGGCACCGTCACGCTCTACTCGTTCGACGACAACGACCCCGTGCTCAAGACGTGGGAGAAGGTCTTCCCCGGCACCGTGCAGCCCAGCTCGGCGATCAGCCCCGAGCTGCGCGAGCACTTCCGGTACCCCGAGGACCAGTTCAAGGTCCAGCGCCAGCTGCTGACCCGCTATCACGTCACCAACCCGGGCGAGTTCTTCTCGACGGTGTCGTTCTGGGACGTCCCCTCCGACCCGACGGTGCAGGGCAACACCGGCTCGGGTCAGGAACCGCAGCCGCCGTACTACCTGCTCGCGGGCCTGCCCAACCAGCAGGGTGCGTCGTTCCAGCTCACCAGCGCGCTGGTGAGCCTGCAGAGACAGTTCCTCGCCGCCTACATGACGGCGGACTCCGATCCGGAGAACTACGGCAAGATCACGATCCTGCAGCTCCCCGCCGACACGCAGACACTCGGCCCACAGCAGGTACAGGCACAGTTCCTCGGCTCACCGACCGTGTCGCAGGAGCTCAACCTGCTGAGACAGAACCAGACCACGATCGACTACGGCAACCTGCTGACGTTGCCCGTCGCCGGCGGCCTGCTCTACGTCGAACCGGTCTACATCGAGAGAGCCGGGCAGGACTCCTCCTATCCGCAGCTGGCCAGAGTGCTGGTGAGCTACGGCGGCAGAGTCGGCTACGACGCCAACCTCGCGACGGCGCTCGACCAGGTGTTCGGCGCCGGGGCCGGTGGAGGTGTGGCGCAGGGCGGCGGAGGTGCGCCGCCGCCGACCGACACGGGCACCAGCCCGCCGCCCAACCCGGGCGCCGGGGGCGGCGCCAACCCGGCGGCCTCGGCCGCGGCGGCAGAGATCTCGCAGGCGCTGAACCAGCTCAAGGCGGCTCAGCAGTCCGGTGACTTCGCGGCCCAGGGGCAGGCGCTCGCCGCGCTCGACGCCGCCGTCAAGAAGTTCCAGGCCGCTCAGGGCGGCTGACGCACCACCGACCGACGCCCCGTCCGGCCTCCCGCCGGGCGGGGCGTCGTCGTGTGTCGGCCGCTCCGAGCGAAGATCAACAGATGTGACCGGAGACACCGGAAGACGTCCATGCGGCGTTCGTCCCGGTAGACGGGCCTCCACGCTGCATCGCCGCAGGTCGGAGCGGGTTGCCCCCCGGGTGCGGGAACGTTTCCGGCGGGTGTACTGTTCTACCTACAACAGCAACAACGCACTGCACGAGCACGACGCAGTGAACGGCGCGGGGTGGAGCAGCTCGGTAGCTCGCTGGGCTCATAACCCAGAGGTCGTAGGTTCGAATCCTACCCCCGCTACTACCCCAGAAGGACCCTGACCAGCACGGTCAGGGTCCTTCTGGTTGTGTGAGTGCCCACGTCAGCGGTGAATCGGCCCGACGGTCACGGCGGTGGTCACGGAAATCGTCCGCGGCCCAGGGCCGCCGTCGCGGCGACCTGCGTGCGGCGTGTTCGTCCGTCCCGGGATGACGTCTTCGACGGTGCCCTGGGTCGACGGGCCCGACGAGTGCCCCAGCCGCTCGCCGACGACCTTGCCGGCACCCCGGCCGCAACGCCGCTGTGGCGTAGCTGTGCAGGGCGTCGTGCAGCGGATCGCTGGCTGAGGGTTGCCGGCACCTGTGGGGAGTTGTCGATCGGTGTCCCAGTCGCGAGCGCTGCTCGTGTGGCCGGCCGGCATGTAGCGCGGCGGACGGGGTCTCGGTGGCTGAGGCGTGCCCCGCGTCTCAGCCGTCCGCTCCGCTCAGGTGGACGACGGGGGATCCGCTGCCTCCTCGTCCCTGCGCGGCCTGGTTGGTGGGTCGTGCGGAAGATGCCGGGTGGACATCAGCGCAAGCAGAGCGAGCAGAGCCGCGGCCAGCAAGCCGACCTTCAGCGAGCGGAGCTGGGCCTTGCTGTAGTTGTCCGCAATCGCCGTGGTGGCGGCCGGGTCGAGTCCGGCCTGCTCGGCGGCAGCCTGCACCTGATCGGTCGACACGAAGTCGATACCGCTTTCGACGGCGACACCCACCTGTGCGGAGACCTCGGCGGTGATCCGTGGATCGGCCTCGACGGTGGTGACGAACCCGCTGGTCAGTCCGGTGAGCACGATCGCACCGATCAGTGCGACGCCGAGGGAGGAGCCGAGCTGTTGCCCGGTGTACTGCAGGCCGCCGGCCTCGCCGCGCCCGGAGGCGTCGACCGAGGACTGCACGACGTTGCCGAGTTGGGACGCGATGAGCCCCATCCCGGCGCCGAGGATCGCCATCGAGACGGCGAACCCGGCGTCCCGGAGTTGCGGTTGGACCGTGGCGATCAGGATCACGATCGCCACCACCGTGGTGGCGAGCCCGGTTCGGACGATCCCGCGCACGGTGAAGCGCGACGACAGCCGCGAGCCGGCCGCGGCGGCCAGGAACATGGTGATCGAGATGGGCAGCATCTTGATGCCGGTCTGCAGCGCGTTCAGGCCGAGTACGAGTTGCAGGTACAGCGGCACCACGAAGAAGACGCCCATGAGGATGAGGTTCTGGCTGAACAGCCCGGCCAGGCCCGAGCGCAGGGGCGGTATCCGCACGAGGCTCAGGTGCACGAGCGGGTCCGCCCCGGTCTTCTCCCGATGGCGCTGCCATACCGTGAAGGCCCAGAGCAGGACGGCTCCCGCGGTGATCATCCACATGGTGAGAGAGAAGCCCAGCGGAGCGATCGGGGAGTCCTTCGGTACCACCCAGCCCCAGGTGCTCGACTGCAACGTACCGAGCACGATGACGCCGAGCCCCACGGCCGACATGGCGGCGCCCAGGTAGTCCAGCCGCGGTTTCGGTCCACTGCGCACGGCATCGGCGACCTTGCCGGTCACGGCGAGGATGAACAGGACCAGCACGACCTCGCCGGCGAACACGATCCGCCAGGTCAGCTCCGTCGTCGCCCAGCCGCCGAGAATCGGGCCGACAGCGATGCCGGCCCCGGCGACGCCGCCGATGACCGCGTAGGCGACCTTCCGGGCGGCTCCGGTGAAGTTCCCGGCGATGAGCGCGGCCAGCGCCGGCAGAACCAGCGACGCGCCGATTCCTTCGAGGATCGACCAGCCGAGGGTCAGCACGGCCACGGTCGGTGCCAATGCGGTCATCAGCGAACCGCATCCGTAGATGATCAGGCCGACGACGAACGCGCGGCGCCGACCGATGATGTCACCGACCTTGGCGCCCGTCAGCATGAACATCGCCATGACCAGGCAGTACAGCGTGATGACTGCTTGGATCGTCGTCACCGTCGTGTCGAATTCGGCGACCAGCGTGCTGATCGACACATTCATCACCGACTGGTCGAGCACCATCACGAACTGGGCGACTCCCAGTGCGATCAGCGGTACCCAACGAACCGACGGTTTGGTCGACGTGCCAGGCGCAGCGCTCACCGCGTCTGCCGTGTCCGCCATCGTCAGGTCCCTTCTGCGCTCCGGCCCGACAGACATCTCCCGCGTTTCGTCCGTAACTTCGAGCAGTGTGGCGGTCAGGAAGCTGTCATCGCCCTCCTCGACATCGAGAAGACACGATGTGCCCTCCACGGCCTCCTCGAAGGCGAGCCGGGGAAGCCGCAGAAGTTAATGGAGGGCGCAACCGGCAGCATCGCCTGGTCAGGGTGAACCGCGTCGCGCACCTTCTGCCCCATCCGCCGCGCGGCGAGACTCATCGGCGGAACCGCCGCGAGGGTGCATCGGCGTGGGGCCCGGGGCCGGATGCAGCGACGGACCCGCTACCCGCGACGGCCCGGGACAGCAGCACGATCCCGACGATCTGTCCCAGGTGGTAGGCGGAGTCGGGGTCCGTCCACAGCAGCGCCGCCGCACCCGGCACCAGCCGGAACATCGCGGCCGCGATGCTCGCGCCGATTGCGACCAGCATCGCCAGGGCTGCCGGGTGCCGGCGTCGCCACGCCCACACCCAGAGACCGATGATGCAGGCCATCGTGATGCTCTCGCACAGCATGATCGCCGTGATGCTGGGACTGCCGGTGGCGGCGATGACCAGGTAGGCCCCGACGCCCAGCAGGCGCAGCGGCCAGAACCAGGCGGCGCGGCTCGGGCCGAGGACCTGCACCACGGTCGCCGCCAGCATGAACGACATGACGACGACGACCATGGTGCTCATGACGGCCCACGTGATCGTGCCGATCCGGGGGAGGTCGACGAGGAACCCGTGGTAGACCGCGCCCGCGATCGCGGTCACCGCCGCCCAGATGAACGCGGCGCGCCAGTACCGCGCCCCGACGACGTCCCGGGGCAGCCGCGGCACCAGGACGAGCGTGACCAACCCCAGCGCGAGGTCGGTCAGCGACGCCATCGGCTGGACGAGCACACCGCACGATAAGCCCGGTTGCGCTGGTGCGGCAGGGCCGAGAGGGTCCCAGGCGTCAGAAGTTCGTCTCGAACTCGGCGTAGGGCGACACCAGGCCGATCGCGATGGCCCGCACGACGGCCTGGACGCGGTTGCCCGCGCCCAGCTTGCGCAGGATGTGCTCGACGTGGGTCGCGACGGTCCGGCGCGAGACCCACAGCTCCGCGGCGATCTCGGCGTTGTTGAGCCCTGCGCCCATGTGGCGGAGCACCTCGAGCTCGCGGGCGGAGAGCGTCGTGGCCAGCCGCATGCGCTGGGCGGCGACGAGCGGGACCGCGCCGCGGCGGGCGCGGGCGAGGACGCCGAGCGTGGTGGGGGTGACCAGCGACTCGTCGAGGCTGACGTGCAGCGTCCCGATGGTGCGGCCGGCGCGGTCGTCGAGCACCATCGACGAGCCCTGGTGGAAGCCGGAGGGGACGAGGACGTCGGTCGCGATCGGGCTGCGGCGGAACTCGGGGAGCGTGTCCCAGTGCAGGACGTCGTCGGGGTGGGAGGCGGCGAGCCGGAAGCTCGGGTCGGCCGGGATGTAGTGGTCGAGGACGTAGCCGACGACGTCCGCGGGGTAGCCGTGGTTGGCGACGGTGACGTGCTGCTTGCGCTTCGGGTCGTGCGCGGTCACGAGCGCGGCCGCGTAGGGGACGTGCCTGCTCAGCTCGTCGAGGAACGACTCCATGCGATCGCAGGGGGACCGCGGTGTGCGTGCCGAGGGATCGTCCATGGGACCTCCCGCCGTGGGTCTGACCGGACCCTACCCGGGCCCGGTGGCCGCGGGACCCCGCTGAGCGGCAAAGTCGGTCAGCTGACCGATGGTCGTCCGCGCGGTGCCCGACCTAGCGTTCCGACCGCGCTCATCGGCGGAGCTGTCCGGTGCGTGGATCAGGCGATCGCCCGGTGTCGGGCGGGACAGGAGACGGGAATGGACGAGCGACGGGGTCGGGACCTGGTCGACGACAGCATCATCTTCGTGGTCGACATGATCAAGGACTTTCTCGATCCGGGGGAGGAGTTCGCGATCGACGAGGGCCGCGACATGTACGACAAGCTCGACGACCTGCTCGCGTTCGGCCGGGCGAACGGCGTCCCGATCGTCCATTCGGCGTCTCAGGGAATGAACAACTCGCTCTACGAGCGACACTGGTGGCAGATCCGCGACCGGGTCTCGTGTCAGGTCGGGAGCCCGACGGTCGACGTCGTCGACCGCCTGCGGCCGCCGGAGTACGGCGACGGCGAGATCTACATCGCGAAGAGCAAGTACAGCCCGTTCTACGGCACTCGGCTGGACACCTACCTGCGCAACCCTCCGTTCCTGGGCCGCAACACGATCATCGTGACCGGTATGGCGACGAACTTCTGCTGCATGTGCACGACCGTCGATGCGATGAACCGCGACTACCGGGTGCTGTTCGTCGACGACCTGAACTGCACCTTCGACGGCATCGACGGGACGCCTGCGGCGACCATGCACAAGGTGACGGTCGAGACGCTGAAGCAGGGGTACGTGGAGGAGGTCGTGACCGCGGACGACCTGATGCAGCGGCTCACGCGTGAGGTGGCGCCCGTGCCGGCCTGACCGTCCGCATGGCCACGACGCCCGGTCCCGCAGCGCGCGGGCCGGGCGTCGTCGCTTGACAGGCAAGTCGCCGCTTGCGTATAAATCCTCCCGTGGACGCCGACCTGTTCAAGGCTCTCGGCGACGCGACACGCAGGACGATCCTCGACGAGCTGGTCGAACGGGACGGGCAGACGCTGTTCGAGATCTGCGGCCGGCTGACCATGAAGCACGGGCTGACGTCGTCACGCCAGGCCATCTCGCAGCACCTCGCGGTGCTGGAGGAGGCCGGCCTGGTGCACACCCGGCGCGAGGGTCGCTACAAGTTCCACCACGTCGACACGAGCCCGCTGCGGGCGATCGTCGAGAGGTGGCCCATCGACGCGGAGGAAGCCGACTCGTGATCAAGATCAACGTGGCCAGTGTGTGGGTCGACGACCAGGCCAAGGCGCTGGACTTCTACACCGACAAGCTCGGCTTCGTGAAGAAGACCGACATCCCGATGGGCGGCGATGCGCGGTGGCTGACCGTCGTCTCGCCCGCGGTGCCCGACGGTGTCGAGCTGCTGCTGGAGCCCGACGGGCACCCGGCGTCCAGGCAGCTCAAGGATGCCCTGGTCGCCGACGGCATCCCGTTCACGCAGTTCGCGGTGGACGACGTGTACGCCGAGCACGAGCGGCTGACCGGCCTGGGCGTGGCGTTCACCCAGGAGCCCACGGACCTCGGACCCGTCGTGACCGCGGTGCTCGACGACACGTGCGGCAACCTCATCCAGCTGGCGACGATGAAATAGCGCCGGCGGCGCAGGCCATGGCCCCGCACCGAGCTCGACACCACGCGGGTCCGGGCCATGATCGAACCAGTCCCCCAGGTCGGACTCGGCGGTGTTCCTCAGAGGCGGGTCGCCGTCCGGATCAGCTGCGCCAGCGGCAGTGACCTGCTGTGCGGGGGCCAGGCGATCACCGTCGTCACGGACGGCGCGTCGAGCACCGGGACGGTGACGATGTCGTCGTGCAGGTGGGTGCGCACCGACTCGGGCAGGATCGCCGTCGTCCGCCCGAGTGCGACGAGCTGCAGCAGCTGGGTGTTGTCGTGGACCTCGGGGCCCGGACCGTCCGGGTAGCTGCCGTCGTCGCGGGGCCAGCGCGGCATCGGGAGGCCGGGGATCGCGGCGACGTCGTCGACGCACAGGTGCGGCCGAGCGGTCATCGGGTGCCCGGCCGGCAGGAGCACGACCTGGCCCTCGGTGAGCAGTTCCTCGGTGTCGAGCCCGATCGTCGAGTCGAAGGGGCGGTGCAGGAACGCGACGTCGGCGCGGCCGTCGCGCAGGTAGCGCTCCTGCTCGCCGATCCCGCACAGGACGACGTCGACGTCGACGGCACCGGGTTCGGCGGCGTAGGCGTCGAGCAGCTTGGCCAGCAGCTCGGTCGACGCGCCCGCCTTGGTGACGAGCACGAGCCCGGGGGAGCCGGCCGGTGCGGCGGCGCGCCGGGTCCGGCGTTCGGCGGCCTCCACGGCGTCGAGGGCGGCGCGACCCTCCTGCAGCAGCACCGAACCGGCGTCGGTCAACGCGACGCCGCGGCTGGTGCGCTCCAGCAGCGTCACCCCGAGCCGGCGTTCGAGCTGCTGCACCGCACGTGACAGCGGCGGCTGCGCGATGCCGAGGCGCCGGGCGGCGCGGCCGAAATGCAGCTCCTCCGCGACGGCGACGAAGTACCGCAGCTCGCGCGTCTCCATGCGTCTACGGTACCCAGCTGCGATACCGGGTGGGTATCGACGACGATCGGATCGGTGTTGGCCGCATCCAGCGGTCCAGTTGCACGATCGACGGCATGAGCGAACGGACGGTTGCGCTGGTCACCGGCGCGAACAAGGGGATCGGTTTCGAGATCGCGGCGGGCCTGGGTGCGCTGGGCTGGCGGGTCGGCGTCGGAGCCCGCGACGACGCGCGGCGGGAGACGGCTGTCGAGAAGCTGCGGGCGGCGGGCGCCGACGTGTTCGGGGTGCCGCTCGACGTCACCGACGACGCGAGCGTCACCGCCGCGGCCCGGCTCGTGCATGACCAGGAGGGCGGCCTCGACGTGCTGGTCAACAACGCCGCCATCACCGGCGGGGCGCCGCAGGAGCCGTCGCTGGTCGATCCGGAGGTGGTGCGCGCGGTCGTCGACACCAACGTCATCGGGGTCCTGCGCGTCACCAACGCGATGCTGCCGATGCTGCGGCGCTCGGCCGCGCCGCGGATCGTGAACATGTCGAGCTCGGTGGGGTCGCTGACGCTGCAGTCGGGCGGCGGCGACACGGGTCCGATCTCGGGCGCCTACTCGCCGTCGAAGAGCTTCCTCACCGCCCTGACCGTGCAGTACGCGAAGGAGCTGCGCGACACCGGGATCCTGGTCAACGCCGGCTGCCCCGGCTACGTCGCGACGGACCTGAACGGCCACCGCGGCACCCGTACGCCGGAGCAGGGCGCGACGATCGCGATCAGGCTCGCGACGTTGCCCGCCGACGGCCCGACCGGCGGCATCTTCTCCGACTCGGGGGTCGTCCCCTGGTGATCGTCGCTACCGGTGGACGGTCACCACTCCCGCATCGAGGTCCACGTGCGCTCCGGGCGGGGTGCCGTCGGAGGAGTCGTCACGCATCATCGTTCGGGAGTGCTTCTCGTCGAGCTCGGCGCGCTTGGCGCCGGTGAAAAAGGCGTCGATCTCCTGGAACCCGGTGCCCGACAGCGGAAGTGACTGTGTCGGGGCCGGGCCGGCGTCGCGCCGCCAGGGCAACAGGCTGCTTCGGCGCGCCCAGAGCCCGAACCGCTCCAGGGCGACGAGCGCCACCAGCAGGCAGACGACACCGGGGATCGTCAGCGCGAACAGGATGCCCACGCCTTCACGATCCCGGCCGGACCGCGGGGGCGCAAGCGGGGTCAGACAGGCGCGTCCCATTCGATGTGGTGGCCGAACAGCCACTCGCTCGGGCTCGCGCCGGTCTTCGCGGCGCGGGAGGCGACCATCGGCATGATCACCTTGTCGCGGATGACGCGGGCGACCGGGCCGGCGGTCTTGCCGGTGCCGTTGCGCTTGCCCTGCCTGACGACCTTCTCGACCCGCTCGCGCCGCAACGACTCGTGGTCGGCGAACGCCGCCGCGACGGAGCCGTCGTCGCGCAGGCAACGGGCCAACGTGACGGCGTCCTCGATCGCCATCGACGCGCCCTGCCCGGATGCGGGCGAGGTGGCGTGGGCGGCGTCGCCGACGATGATCATGTCGTCGCGGTGCCAGGTGGGGACGGTGGGGAAGTCGTAGGTGTTCCAGCCGGCGAAGATGTGGTCGCTGCCGTCGATGAGCAGGGCGGCGGGCAGGTCGTCGTCGGCGAAGAGTGCGTGCAGCCGGCGGCGCCACTCGTCCTCGCTGATGGCGGCGAGCTCGGCGCGGCCCATCTCCTGACGGCTGGCGGGGTTGGCGAACCACCAGACGCTGCCGTCGGGGGCGACCGAGTAGCCGAGGAAACAGTTGCGGCCGAAGCAGAACTCGATGACGCCGGGGTCGGCACGGAAGCGCGGGGGCAGGGTCACGCCCGTCGCGTAGCCCCCGGTGTTGAGCAGTCCCGCGTAGCGGGCAGCGGGCGCGCCCGGGTCGATGATCGTGCGGACGGCCGAGCGCAGCCCGTCGGCGCCGACGAGCAGGTCGGCCTCGACGAGCTCGCCGTCGGCGAAGCGGGCGACCACCCCGCCGCCGGGTCTCGGTGTGGCGTCGACCAGGCGTCTTCCGTATGTCACGGGTATGCCGCGGGCGGTCGCGGCGTCGCGCAGGACGCGGTAGAGGTCGGAGCGGCGGACGGTGTGGACCTCCAGCCCGTCGGGCCGCTCGGGGGCCATCGGGAACTCGGCGAGGACGCGGCCGGTGTGGTTGGACAGGCGCATGGTGCGCGTCGGGAAGCCGTGCGCGGTGACCTCGGTGCCGAGACCGAGGGTGGCGAGGGCGTCGATGCCGTTGGAGGCCAACGTGAGCCAGCCGCCGACGCCTTCGGAGTCGCGGTCGTAGGCCTCGTGGACGGTCGCGTCGATGCCCGCCTTGGCCAGCGCGATGGCGGTGGTGGTGCCGGCGATGCCGCCGCCGATGACGAGTGCGTGCACGGTGCCTCCTCGCAACTATTTCGTTCGGCCGAACGAAATAGTTGCGGATACACTGCCGCGGTGTCAAGCGAGCACGAACGGGCCGTCGAGAAGGTCCTGGAGGCCGGCCGCCTGCTGTCGACGGCAGCCGTCATGTTCCACACCGCTGTCGCCGAGCACTCCGGGCTGACCGCGACCGAGAGCAAGGCCCTCGAGGTGATCCAGCGCCTCGGCCCCATCACCCCCGGCGAGCTGGCCGCCGAGTCCGGCCTCGCGCCCGCGTCGGTCACCGGGCTCCTCGACCGGTTGACCCGCAAGGGCGTCGCGCGCCGCACCCCCCACCCCAGCGACGGCCGCCGGTTCCTCGTCGAGATCGAGCCGGATCTGGTGGCGCGCAACACCGTTCTCTTCACCCGCTTCGTCACCGGCCTGCGCGAGCTGTGCGCGCACTACGACACGGCCGAGCTCGCCGTCATCGACCGGTTCATGACCGAGGCCGCCGCGCTCCAGCAGGAGGCGACGGCCGAGCTGGCAGGGGATGCATCAACCACGGGAGGAGCCGATGACCGACGCAACGGACGCTGACCTGCCCCGCGGCATCGGGCGGCCCGCCACGGGCGCGCTGACGCTGGCCGGCTACACACGCCTCGAACAGCTCGACGGCGTCCCCGCGAAGGACCTCCTCGCATTGCACGGCGTCGGCCCCAAGGCCATTCGCGTGCTCACCGAGGAGCTGGCCGAACGCGGGATGGCGCTGGGCTGATCACGCGGTGCGATGCTGTACGCCGACTGCGGCGAGCACCGCCGCACCTGCGAGGAGGACCGCGTGAGCGAGTACAACCCGGCGATGCAGAAGGCGCACCTGGCCGACGTCGAGAGCGACGTCCACGGCCTGATCTCCAAGCGCACCGCCGAGCTGGACGGCGTCGCCGTCACCGAGGTGACCTTCGGCGTCGGCGCCAAGTGGTCGAACGACCTGAAGGACTACGCGGGCACCGACCTGTGCCAGCTCCCGCACGTCGCGCTCGTCCTCGCCGGCACCCTCGCGGTCCGGATGACCGACGGCTCGGAGGAGCGCTTCTCCGCCGGCGACGTCATGCTGCTCCCGCCCGGCCACGACGCCTGGTCCGAGGGCGACGAGGCGTGCACGTTCGTCGAGTTCTCGCGGGGCAACGACTACTACGGCTCCTGACACGACCGCGGCGCCGGTCCCCGCGTGGCGACCGGCGCCGCGGCAGGTGGGTCAGTTGCTGTTGGCGGCCTGCGAGGCGTGCGCGCCCCGACGGCCCGGCGCCGGGTTCTCCCCGTCGCGCGGCGCCGGTGCGCCCCCGCCCAGCTCCTTGCCCAGCACGCCCGCGAGCCGGCTCAGCTCGCCGCGCACGTCGTTCTGCAGCGAGGTCAGCCGCGTGACCTCCTGCGTCGCCTTTTCTTCACGACGCTGCGCCACCTGCTCGGCGCGCTTGCGGGTCTCCTCGGCCTGCGCCTCCGACTCCTGGCGCAGCCGCTCGGCGGCCCGGGTGGCGTTGGCGTGCAGCTCGTCGGCCTGCTCGCGGGCGGCCGCCAGCTGGTCGGCGATCTGCTGCTCGCGGTCCTGAAGCTCGGTCGCGCGCTGCGCAGCCTGCTGCTCCATCAGCGACGCCCGGCTGATCAGGCTCTGCTCCACCTCGTGACGGTGGTGCTCGGCCTCGGTGCGCGCCTTCTCGACGATCGCCGACGCCTCACGCGACGCGTTCGCGCGCAGCTCTGTCGCCTCCTGCTCGGCCAGGCGCAGCAGCTTCTCGGCGCGGAACCCGAAGCCCTCCTCGGCGGGCGGCGCGGCCTCGGGGGCGGGGCGGTTGCGGGCCTCGCGCAGCTCACGCTCGGTGGCCTCGGCGTGCTCGGTGGCGAGCCGGAGCTTGCGCTGACCCTCGGCGACCTCGGTGCGCATGCGGTTCATCTTCTCGATGAGGCCGGTGACGTACTCGTCGACCTGCCTGCGCTCGTACCCGCGCATCGCCACCGGGAAGTCGGGCACGTTCTCGGTCGTGGGGATCGGTCCGGTCACGAAGGAGTTCCTCCTGGAAGGCGGGGTGCCCGGCACCTCGCGCGGTCGGACGTGCGGCAGGGACAACCGGGCTGACCTGCCCGTCGTCGGGTTCATCGCCTGGGGAGCGGCACGGAACCGGGGCCGCCCGGTTCCGAGAGGGATGTCGAGACTTCGCGACGTAACGTTATCCACTCGGAGCCCTTGGGCCGCCAGGTCCGTTCGGCGGAATCGAGATGGCGACGAACGGCGGCATCGTCGCCGTGTCGTACCGAATGGAACAGCCTGTCGTCGACGGGCGGTTGCCAGGAGAGGAGCAACGGTGAGTGAGCGACGGGTCCGGCTCGCGTACGGCAGCGACGGGCTGGAGGTGGACCTGCCCACGGAGCGCACGACGGTCGTCGAACCGGCGCACCTGAGCGTCACGACGCCGCCGCAGCGGCTCGTCCGCGACGCGCTACGTCACCCGGTCGCCGGGCCGCCGCTGCGGGAGATCGTGAAGCCGGGACAGCGCGTCGCCATCTCGATCTGCGACGGCACCCGCCCGCAGCCGCGCGAGCTGATGCTCGCCGAGATCTTCGACGAGCTCGAGGGCGTCCTGCGCCCCGACGACGTCACGATCATGGTCGCCACCGGCACCCATCGCGGCAACACCGACGACGAGCTGCTCGCCATGCTGGGCACGGACATCCTCGGGACCTACCGCGTGGTCAACCACGACGCCCGCGACGAGTCCACGCTCGTCTGGCGCGGCCGCCACGGCAACGACGTGCCCGTGTGGCTGGCCCGCGACTGGGTCGAGGCCGACGTCCGGATCACGACCGGGTTCGTCGAGCCGCACTTCTTCGCCGGGTTCAGCGGCGGCCCCAAGCTCGTCGCGCCGGGCCTGGCGGCGCTGGAGACCGTCCTGACCCTCCACGACGCGACACGGATCGGCGACCCCAAGGCCATCTGGGGGATCTGCGAGGGCAACCCGGTCCACGACGACGTGCGCGCCATCGCCGCGGCCACGGGCGTCGACTTCGCGTGTGACGTCATCCTCGACCGCGACCAACGCGTCGTCGCCGCGTTCGGCGGGGAGGTCCTCGCGATGCACGCCGTCGCCCGGGAGGAGGCGCGGCGGGTCGCGATGGTGCCCGTCGACGGGCTGTTCGACGTCGTCGTCACCACCAACGCCGGGCACCCGCTCGACCAGAACCTCTACCAGGCGGTGAAGGGCATGTCGGCGGCCGCGACCGTCGTGCGCCCGGGTGGGCGGATCGTCTGTGCCGCGGAGTGTCGCGACGGGTTCCCCGACCACGGCTCGTTCCGCGAGGTCCTGGCCTCGGCGGACTCGCCGCGGGCGCTGCTGGACTCGATCGCGGCGCGCGAGAGGACCGTGCCCGACCAGTGGCAGGTCCAGGTGCTCGCCCGCGTCCTCGACCGCGCGCGGGTGGCCGTCCACACCGACTACCTCGATGCCGACGACCTGCGCTCGGCCCACCTGCTCCCGTGCGCCGACGTCCGAGAGACGGTCGACGAGGCCCTCGCCGCCGCGGGCCCCGACTCCCGGGTCTGCGTCCTGCCGGAAGGCCCCCTGACGCTGCCGTACGTCGCAGCCTGAACCCCTGTGCGCGGCAATGGTCGCCATAGCGACCATTGCCGCGCACGAGGGCAGCAGTGAACGTCACCGTCGCGGCCGGGACCGGACAACACGCCTCCGGCGCTCGTGAGTGGCATTGCTGGCCATGGCCAGTAACGCCACTCGCGAGTGGGTTGCGCGGGACGCGGTGAGGGCAGCGAGGCGGGTCATGCCGGCGGGGGAGAGGCGCGTCAGCCGCCACAGCAGACCTGCATAGCGCGGCCGCACGACCAGTGCCTTGTTGCGGTCGATGCCGCGCAGCACGTCGGCCGCGAGTGCGTCCGCGTCATAGAGCTTGCCGCCGCTCATGATCGTGATCATCTTCCGCGCGTCGACGGTGTCGTCGGACGGGATGCGCGGCAGGTCGGCGGGCGGGCCCTTGTCGAGGATCGGGGTGTCGACGCCGGCCGGGCACACCACCGTCACCCGGACGCCGTGCCGCGCCGCCTCCGCGCGCAGGCTCAGCGACAGCCCGACGACACCCCACTTCGTCGTGGCGTACGGCGTCAGCCCGGGCCCGGGGACCAGCCCGGCCATCGACGCGGTGTTGACGATGTGTCCGCGCCGCTGTCGCACCATCACCGGGTAGGCGGCGTGCACGCCGTGGATCACGCCACGCAGGTTGACGTCGACGACCCGGTCCCAGTGCGCGGCCGTCAGCTCGTCCACGGGCCCGCCGATGCCGAGCCCGGCGTTGTTGACCATGAGGTCGAGCCGGCCATGGGCGTCGGCGGTGTAGTGGACCAGCCGCTCGACGGCGGGCCCGTCACGGACGTCGAGTGCAGCGGCCGTCGCCGTCCCGGGTCCGCGCATGCCGTCGGCGGCCGACGTCGCCCCCTCGACGTCGACGTCGGCCAGCACGACCGTGTCGCCCCGGGCGACGAGCGCCGCGCCGAGGGCCCTCCCGATCCCCGACGCGCCGCCCGTCACGATCGCGACCCGACCACCGCTCGTCATGGCCGCACAGCCTGCACCTTCCGGCGGCCCCGGGCCAGGGCCATCGGTCGAGGGGGCCGCTCACAGGGTCAGCCCGGAACGACCTCGATCCAGCCCCGCACGACCTCGGGCGTGACCGCCCCCTCCAGGTCGGGGTGGTCGGCGCGGACGTGGTCGAGCACGGCCGTCACCACCGGGCCCTCCTCGGCGTCGCGGGTCTGGAAGCCGCACTCGCACGTCACCTGGTTCACGACTGCTCCGTTCGTCGGAGTCCGGTCCGCCGGGGCGGCGTCCCGTTCGGCCCCGAGTATTGACACCGACCTTGCCGTATCCCTGCAATTGGGCACCGTGGTCCGGATCCAGCTGCATGGGCGTTTCGCGCTCTCCGTCGACGGCCGGCCGGTCGAGCAGGCGTTGCCCGGCAGGCGTGGACGGCTGCTGGTCGCGCTGCTGGCCGACTCCCGCCACAGCCCCGTCGACCGCGCCACGATCGTCGAACGGCTCTGGGAGCCCGCGGAGCCGGGGGCCGGGGCGGCGGCGACGTTCACGGCCTTGCTGTCCAAGGTGCGGGCACTCGTCGCGCCCGCGGAGATCCGGGGCCGGTCGGGGCTGCAGCTGGTGCTGCCGGAGGGCTCGATCGTCGACGGGGCCGTCGCCGGGGCCGCGCTGCACGCCGCCGAGGCCGCGACCGCCCGGCGGGACTGGCGCCGGGCCTGGACGCAGTCGCTGAGCGCGGTGTTCGTGCTGCAGCGGACGTTCCTCGCCGAGTTCGACGAGCCGTGGGTGCAGCGGCGCCGGGCCGAGCTGGCGCACGACCGTCGTCGTGCCCTGACCTGCTACGCCGAGGCCTGCCTGCAGCTGGGGCCCACCGAGCTCGCGAGCGCCGAGCGCAGCGCCCGCGCGCTCGTCGACGACGATCCGCTGGCCGAGACGGGCTACCGGCTGCTCATGCGGGCGCTCGACCGACGCGGCGATCGCGGTGCGGCCCTGGAGGTCTACGACCGGCTCACCCGGGTGCTGCGCGACGACCTCGGTGCCGTTCCGGGTCCGGCGAGCCGGGCGCTGCACGCGGAGCTGTTGGAGGCCGCGCCGACGGGCCGGGGATGATGGACCCATGTCCGCCAGGTCGCCGATCCGTGCCGTCCCCATCCGCGAGGAGCCGATCCGGCTCGGTCAGTTCCTCAAGCTCGCGGGCCTTGCCGAGGACGGTGTGCACGCACGCGAACTGGTCGAGGCAGGTGAGGTCCAGGTCAACGGCCGCGACGAGACCCGCCGAGGCGCGCAGCTTCGGGCGGGCGACGTCGTCGCCGTCGGCGAGGAACGGGCCCGGCCCGTGCTCGACGGGGGGTAGGTCTACCAGCCCATCGCGGACAGGATCCGCTGCTCGACGACGGGCGCCATCGACGCGGTGAACGTCGCGCTCAGGTGGTTGTCGTCCATGTAGACCCACACGTTGCCGATCTCGGCGGGGCACTGCCCGTCCGGGGCGCACATGAGGTCGCTGAAGTCGAGGAACCGCACGCTCGACGGGACGCCGGGGGTGCCGACCCACGACGGGACCTCCGGGTACCAGGCGTTGCGCTCGGCGCCGCACCGGGTGGCGCCGCGGCCGTTCTCCTGGATGCAGTCGGGCGGGCGGAAGTCGAAGCGCGGGTTGTCGCGCACCGCGAGGACGGGGATGCCGACGTCGGACAGCCGGGTCCATGCCTCGACGAAGCCGGCCGGGGTGCTCTCGGTCAGCCCGGTGCGGACCTCGCGGCTGGCCATGGTGAAGACGGCGTCGGGATGCAGGTCGACGACCGCGGGCACCAGCGCGGTGTTCCAGGCCAGGCACTCGGCCGACTCCGGCTCGGTCTCCGAGACGGTCGAGAACGGGCACGCACCCTTGAGGAAGGTCGTGACCTCCCAGCGGTTCTGCTGCGCGATCGGCTCCAGCGCACCGAGGTACTGCTGGGAGTGTGAGTCGCCGACGACGACGATTCGTCGCTCCGGCGTGCCGTCGACAGGGAGGGTGCACGACTCGAGTGGCGGGCGGACCGGGTCGGCCCCGCACGTCCACGGGTCGGTGGTGCGGCCCCAGTCCTCGCCGAGGGAGACCATGGGCGGCAACGGGTCCACGGGCTCGTCGGTGGCCGCGACCGACGTGTAGCCGGGGGCGAGCGCCATCGCGCCGGGGTGCGTCGAGTCGCCGATCTGCGCGCCGTGGTCGGCCCGCACCATCGACACGGCCTGCCAGCCCCCGGTGGCCAGCAGGATTGCGGCCACCGCGACGACGCCGAGCCGGTACTGCGACCGCCGGCTCTCGTGCCGCTGCCGCATCGGCTCCTCGACCACGTGGTAGGTGATCACCGCAAGCAGCAGCGACAGCACGATGACGAACGAGCCGCCCTCGAGGTCGGCCGCCGACTCCCCGGTGAGGACGAGGAAGAACAGCAGCACCGGCCAGTGCCACAGGTAGAGGGAGTAGCTGATGTCCCCGAGGTAGCGCATCGGTGTCGACGACAGCAGCCGGTCGGCGCCGCGCCTGCTGCCGGTGGCGCCGGCGAGGAGGACGAGCGCGGCCGCGCACGTCGGCCACAGGGCGGCGAAGCCGGGGAAGACGCTGCCGACCTGCAGCACCGCCCCGCACGCGACGAGCCCGATCACGCCGAGCCAGCCCAGGAACACCCGGAGGCGTGCGGGCAGGTCGATCTTGTCGATCCACAGTGCGAGAAGTCCGCCCAGCGCGAACTCCCAGACCCGGGTGAGCGAGTGGAAGTAGGCGAGCGGCTGGTCGAGCGCCGTGAGCACCACCGAGTAGGCGAGCGAGGCGACGAAGAGGGCGGCGAGGACGCGGGTGAGCGTGCGGTCGAGGCGTGCCCGGCCGGCGACGAGCACGACCCCCGCGATCAGCAGCGGCCACACGACGTAGAACTGCACCTGGATCGACAGCGACCAGAAGTGCTGCACCACGCTGGCCGTGTTGTGCTGCGCCGAGTAGTCGACGGAGTCGGCCGCGAGCCGCCAGTTCTCCAGGAAGAACGCCGAGGCGACGACCTCGCGGACCGTCTGCACCCAGCGCGCCTCGGGCAGGATCGCGAGCCCCGCGGCCACCGTGGCGACCAGGACGACCGCGACCGCCGGCACCAGCCGGGCGATCTGACGGCCCCAGTTCTTGGTCAGCGGTACGCTGCCGCGCTGCGCCGCCCGGTACAGCTGGCCGGTGATCAGGAAGCCGGAGACCAGGAAGAAGACGTCGACGCCGCCGGAGATCCGGTCGAACCACACGTGGTAGACGACGACGAGTGCGACGGCCAGCGCCCGCAGACCCTGGAGCTCCGGCCGGTAGCGCCGCTCGTTCCGGACACCCGTCGTGGCGACGGGCGGAGCGGGCATGGCGGTCATCGCGTCCGATTCTCTCATCCGGCTGATCACCGCGCGTTCCGGAGGTGTCACGCGCAGGTTGCGGCCCGGCACGGACCGCCGTCGACGTGCGGGGCCGAACGTGCGGGTCGGACTGAGGTGGAAACGGCCGGATGCTGCAGCACGTCGCCGTGTACCGCTCGGACTCGGAGAGGCGACAGAGGCGACAGAGGCGACAGGGGCGTTGCGCGGCTGGTTGCGCCGTGACTGGGCGGCGTGTCCCACCCCCGAACGCGAACGGACGGCCCGGTCGCGCAGTTCAGTGGCGCGACCGGGCCGTTCGTGTCAGCCGGGAATCAGTAGCCGATGTACTGGCCCAGGTGGTTGCTGCGGCCGCCGCTGGCGAGGGTGTCGATGCCGTAGGTGGCGACCATGTACCGGACGCCCGCGGTGATGTTCGCGACCGGGTCCGTGATCGAGCGGCCGGCGAGGCTCGGGTGCACGAACTTGCGGAACGTCGACGGGATCGTCTGCATGAGGCCCTCGGAGGGCGTTCCGCGGGCCGCGTTGGCGTCCCAGTTGTTGATGGCGCGGGGGTTGCCGCCCGACTCCGCCATGATGATCTTCTTGACGCTCGGCGCGTACGACTGCGGCATGTCCATGATCCGCAGCGCCTCGGCGATCCAGCCGTCGAGCCCACCCTTGGCGACGATCTCGTCGATCCGGGCGTTCTCCGCGGCGTCTCGCGCGGCCTGCGCGTGGATCTCGGCGAGCTGGTCGGCGAGCTTGCCGCCCTTGTCGAGCGCGGCGATGTCGGGATCGGCGGGGGTGTCGGCCTCGGTGTCGTCGGTGTTGACGACGAACGCGACCGGGGACAGCGTGCCGACGGTGGACGAGGACTTGCGAGCCGGTGCGGTGTCGACCGGCAGCGTCGTGGAGTTCGCGGCCAGGGCCGTGGGGATCTCGGCGGCGTCGGCGGCCGGCAGCGCGCCGGTCGTCGTGGGCATGACCAGGGCGAACGCGCCCGTGCTGATGACGCCGACCGCCGCGCCGAGGGCAGCGGTCGTGTGCGCGGCAGTGCGCCTGGCCGTCTCGGTGACGAGAGGCCGCCGGGCAGTCTGGTGCCGTGTGGAGGTCCGGTTCGGGGCCGGGACCACTGGCACCTGCCTGCCGCCTGGGGAGCGGTGGCTGGGCAAGTCATGTCCTTCCGCGATCAGCCGACCAACGGGGACGGACGTCCGGTTCGGGGGCCCGGGGAGCCGGTGGGGAGTCCGGCTCGGTGTCCGCTCGTGATCGGATCGTGACTGCGCGAGGAACATTACGGAAGGTGACCAGCGGCAGACAAGGCGCGGGGCTGCCTGTCGGCGCTCCTCACCTGCCGCTCGCCCGGACGGTCGTTCGACGGCCGGTCGTTCATGATCCGCGACGAACGGTCACCGAGCGCGTTCGACGGTCGTTTCCGCTGCAACCGTCGGGTGGTCGGTGATCACCGACCGTGCCGTTCGGCGCCGACAGTCCGGAGTGGCCGGACCGTCGGCGCATGATCGACGAGATGATCGCCCGGGCGGCCTCACGCGAGCAGCAGGCAGCTGTCGCCGAACTCGTGCCACAGGTATCCCTCGGCGAGCGCGGACTCGTAAGCTGCGGCGACCGTCTCCCGGCCGGCGACGGCCTTCAGCAGGAGCAGGTGCGAGGCCTGCGGTTCGTGCCAGCCGGTCACGAGCCCGTCGACGGTCCGCGCCGGCCGGTCCGGTCCGAGGACGAGCTCGGTCCAGCCGCTGCCCGCGCGGACCGACCCGTCGTCGGCGGCCACCGTCTCCAGGGCGCGGGTGACGGTCGTGCCGACGGCGACGATCCGCCGCCCGGCGGCACGTGCGGCGTTGACGGCGTCGGCGGTGCGCGCGGGGACGCGGTAGCGCTCGGGCAGCGGCGTCTCGCCGGCCTCCAGCGACGAGACGCCGGTGTGCAGGACGATCTCGGCCACTCCGACGCCGCGGGCGGCGAGCCGGGCCAGCACGTCGCGGGAGAGCGGGCGCCCGGCCGAGGGCATCTCGGCGCTCGGGAACTCCCGGCCGGGCTTCGCGACGACGGTGCGGAAGTCGTCGATCCCGGGGGCGGCCCGCAGGTAGGAGTAGGTGATGGGTCGTCCGACGCGCTCGAGCCAGCGCAGGAACGGGCCGTCGGTCGCGATCATCGCCCGCCACAGCCGGCTCGTCGCGGCCGACGGGTCGGGGTGCGCCGCGACCAGCACGGCGTGCGCACCGCCGGGCAGCGTGACGACCTCGCCGGACCGGCCGTCGTGCACCCGCTCCCGGCCCGGCGTGCGCAGCTCGACGACCCAGCGGTCGGGTACGTCGGGCACCGGGCCGCTGACGTGCACGGTGACGGGCCGCCCGTCGGACCGGGTGCCGTCGACGGCCGCGGGTGCCGTCGACGAGGTGTTGACGACGAGCAGGTCCCCGGGGGCGAGCGCCGAGGGCAGGTCGCGGAACCGGCGGTGCCGGACGGGCAGCCCGGGCCGGGCGACGAGCAGCCGCACCCCGTCGCGGGGCACGCCGCGGGCCTCGGGCGGCTCGGCGGCCGACAGCCGGTCGGGCAATACGAAGGACGACGTCATCGCACGTCCTCGCTGACGCTCGGTCGGCACCGACGTGACGCGCGGTGTCGATGACTCGCTCGCCGGCGCTCGCTCATCGTGTGGACTCCAGGAGGTCGGCGGCGCGGTGCCGGCCCGACGGCGGTCTCCGGTCGAGCAGCGTCAGCAGGGCGGGGACGACGGTCGCGGGCTCGGGGCGGTCGGAGATGTCCTCGCCCGGGAAGGCACGTTGGTGCATGGCGGTGCGCATGTCGCCGGGGTCGAAGGCGTACACGCGCACCGCCGGCTCCTCGACGCCGAGGACGGCGGCGAGCTGGTCGAGCGCGGCCTTCGTCGCACCGTAGCCGCCCCAGCCCTGGTAGGCCTCGACGGCCGCGTCGGAGCTGAGGGTGACGATCGCGGCGTCGGGGGAGGCGCGCAGGAACGGCAGCAGCAGCCGGGTCAGCGCCAGGGGTGCGGCGACGTTGGTGGCCCAGAGGTCGTCGAAGGCGTGCGGGGCGAGGTCGGCGAGCCGCGGCAGCGGGCTGGGGCCGAGGGCTCCGGCGTTGTGGACGAGCAGGTCGAGGCCGCCCGCGCGGCGGACCGCGGAGTAGAGGGCGCCGCGGTGCGCGGCGTCGGTGAGGTCCCCGGCGACGGTGACGACCTGTCCGGGGCCGGACAGGTCGGCGGTGGCGGCGGCCAGTGCGGCGGCGTCGCGGCCGTCGACGATCACGGTGGCGCCGCGGCCGACGAGGCCCGCGGTGAGGGCGAGGCCGAAGCCGCGAGCGGCTCCGGTGACGAGCGCGGTGGATGTCATGTGGCTAGGGTGGGAGCTGAAGTCAGCTCGAGGTCAAGGGAGAAGGTGAGGCGCGTGGACACCCACGACCTGCTCACGATCGGCGAGGTCGTCGACCGCAGCGGGTTCCCGCACTCCGCACTCCGCTACTACGAACGCGAGGGTCTCGTCTCGGCGACGCGGACGTCGGGCGGACAGCGCCGCTACGAACGCGGCGTGCTGCGCCGGCTCGCGTTCATCCGCGCCGCCCGCGCCATTGGCATCGGCCTCGACGAGGTACGCGAGGCCCTCGACCGGCTGCCTGCGGGCCGCACCCCCACCAAGGCCGACTGGACGCGGCTGTCCCGGTCGTGGCGCGGCCGTCTCGACGAGCAGATCGAGGCACTCGTGGCGCTGCGCGACGGGCTCGACTCCTGCATCGGCTGCGGCTGCCTGTCGCTGGCCCGCTGCCGGTTGTGGAACCCCGACGACCGCATCGGCGTCCAGGGCGACGGGGCCCGGCTGCTCCCGCCTGCCCTGCGCCGACCGGCGGTCGGCTGAGAAACCGCGACCCGATCCCTACGATCACCGGTGACGACGTCGTCCACGAGGGAGAGCCGATGATCTACGAAATCCGCGAGTACACGACCGTCCCGGGCCGGATGCCGGCACTCGTGAAGCGGTTCAACGACGTCACCAAGGCGCAGTTCGCGAAGCACGACATGGAGTGCGTGTTCCTGTCGCTGACCACGGTCGGTGACAACACCAACAACGAGCTCGTCTACGTCATGAAGTTCGACTCGCTCGCCGACATGGACGCCAAGTGGTCGGCGTTCCTCTCCGACCCCGACTGGATCGAGGCGCGCGCCGCGAGCGAGGCCGACGGGCCGATCGTCGCGAAGCTGCACCGTCGTGTCCTGAACCCGGCGCCGTTCGAGGGCTGACCGCCGGGTACCGCCACCCGGACGCAGTGGGGTACTGGCATCCCTGACCGCCGGGCCGTCGCGGCGAACACTGATCGCCATGAAGAAGTACGCCGCGATGGCAATGGCGGCCGTCGCGCTGGTCGCGGTCGCGGGCTGCGCGCAGACCACGTCGGGGACGGCCGAACCCGTCGCCCGCACCGTCGTCGCCGCGCCCGTCGTCCCGCCGCCCGCCGCGGCCGCCGGTGAGGCGCCACCCGCCTCCACCGGCACGCCGGACGTCCACGACTTCGAGGCCGCGGCCGACGGGCTGCGCCCCTTCCTGCTCACCGAGGCCGAGATCGGCCCGGGGTTCGTGTCGATCGCCGAGCCGAAGCCCGACCCGTCGGCACCCGCGGTGTGCGGCGGCCCGGGCGTCGTCGCCCGGTTCCCCGACGCCGTCCGGGTGGGCGTCGCGTTCGAGAACACGTCCGCGCGCGTCCAGGAGGCCGTCTCCGTCTACCCCGACAAGGCCACCGCGCAGGCCGCCTACGACCACTCCGTCGCCGGGCTCGACTGCGGCCAGGGCAGCGTCGGCGGCAAACCCGTCGTCGTCACACCCGGCGAGGACCTGCGCGTCGACGTCGGCGGGACGCAGGCCATCGGCTGGCGCGTCGGCGGCGAGGGCTTCGACCTCCTGCTGATCACCGTGCACCGCGACGAGGTCGTCATGACCTTCACGTGGCTCACACCCGAGGACGGTTCACCGGGACTTCCCGATCCGCTCGTCGTGACGCGGGGCGCAGTCCAGAAGCTGGTCGGCTGAGCCGGGTTACGGTGCAGGAGTGACCGTCGTCGATCGCTGGCTGCAGCTCGAAGGTCTCGACAACGTCCGCGACGTCGGCGGCCTGCCGATCGCGGGCGGCGGGACCACCCGGCCCGGAGTGCTGCTGCGCAGCGCCTCCCTCCACTACGTCACCCCCGCCGACGTACGGCACCTCGTCGAGACGTTCGGGCTCTCGCTCGTGCTCGACCTGCGGACCGCCCGGGAGATCGACCGCGACGGGCCGACGTCGGTCGCCGCGGCCGGCGTCGAGACCGTCGCGCTGAGCTTCATCCCCGAGGAGGGCCGGGCCCTCCCCGAGACCGACGACGACGCCGACCCCTTGGCGCGCAACTACCTCGGCTACCTCGCCGACCGGCCCGCCAACGTGGTCGAAGCAGTCCGCAGGCTCTCCGCCCCGCAGGCCGGCCCGGCGCTCGTGCACTGCGCGGCGGGCAATGATCGCACCGGCGTCCTGTGCGCGCTCGTCCTGGACACGGTCGGCGTGGAGCGCGACGCGGTCGTCGACGACTACGCGTTGTCGGCGACGAAGGTCGAGGACATGTTCCGGCGCTGGACCACGGCCGAGGGCAGTGAGATGCCCGCCGACCTCACCCCGCACCTGCCCCGCGCCGAGGCCATGGCCCAGGTACTGGCCACTCTCGACCGCGACCACGGCGGCGCCGCGGGCTGGCTGCTCGCGAACGGCCTGGACGACTCCTCGATCGTCCGGCTACGGGAACGCCTCACCCGGTGAGGTCGTGATCGGTATCGGTCGCCATGGCGACCGATACCGCTCACAGGCTCACGGGAGTTCCTCGATCGCCACGCCGACGTCCATCTTGCGCAGCGCGCCGGGGTCGCCGGTGACGGCGGGCCAGCCCCGGCGTCGGGAGGCGGCGACGACCTGGCCGGTCACCAGGTCGTCCTGGCCCGAGGCGGCCATCAGCAGGCCGGACTCCTGGGCCATCGCCGGGCTCAGCTCGTCGATGACCGTGTTGGGCAGCCCGAGCAGCACCTGAAGGGCCGCATGGTGTTCGGGGTCGACGAGCGACCAGGCCCGGCCGAGCGCGGCGCTCGGGATGGCCAGCACGATGTTCTCCTCGACCGCGGCCCACACCAGGGCGCGGACGTACACCGGGCGGCCGATGGCGAACGCGGCCAGCGCGGAGGCGTCGAGAATTCTTCCGCCGATCACCGGGGTCAGCCGACGGGTGCGGGCGGCGGGACGAGGCGCAGCGACCGGCGGGCCGCGTCGAGCTCGTCCGGCGGGGGTGGCCCGCCGTAGAGGTCGGCGAGCGTCGCGAGGGACCGGTCGCGCGTCTGCCGCGCCGCCACCGCCTCCGCGACGTAGGCAGAGAGGCTCGCCGCGTGGCCGGCGCGGACCGCGTCCCGCGCCACGACCACCAGCTCTGCAGGAAGGGTCACTGTCACCCGCTCACTACGCATACTCCGAGGCTACCGGGTGCATACCGGCGTCGCGGACCGCAGCAAGTTACCCACGGGTATGGAAGGCTGGCGGCGACCGGACCGGCGTGCGAGGAGGCCGCATGGACCTGACCTACACCGAGGCCGAGGAGGAGTTCCGTCGCGAGCTCCGCACCTGGCTCGGCGCGAACATCCCCGACGAGTGGACCCGCCCCGGTTTCTGGGAGGCACTCGGTGACGACGAGAGCTTCCGCGTCCGGCGCGACTGGGAGCGTGACAAGGCCCTCGCCGGGTTCGCCGGCATCGAGTGGCCCACCGAGTTCGGCGGCCGCGGCGGCACGCCGGGCATGAAGGCGATCTACGACGAGGAGACGGTCCGCGCTCACGCGCCGCGCACCGTCAACCCGCTGGGCCTGGCGTTCCTCGCGCCGACGGTGATGGCCATCGGGTCGGACGCGCAGAAGAAGGAGATCGTCGGCCCGTTGCTGCGCAACGAGGTCATCTGGTGCCAGGGCTTCTCCGAGCCCGGCGCCGGGTCCGATCTCGCGGCCCTGGCCACCAAGGGCGTGCGCGACGGCGACGACTTCGTCGTCAACGGACAGAAGGTGTGGACCACCAACGCCGTCCACGGCGACAAGATATTCACGATGGTCCGCACCGAGCCGGGCAGCCAGCGTCACCGCGGCATCTCGATGCTGCTGATCGACATGCACCAGGACGGTGTCGACGCGCGGCCGCTCAAGCAGATGAGCGGCGCCAGCGAGTTCGGCGAGGTGTTCTTCGACGACGCCCGGGTCGCCGCCACCGACGTCCTGGGCGAGATCGGCGACGGCTGGCGCACGGCGATGCTGCTGCTGTCGTTCGAGCGCGGCGCGTCGGGGATCGGGCAGTACACCGAGTTCCGACGCCAGTACGACGAGATCGTCGAGGTCGCGCGGACGCTGGGCCGCGACACCGATCCGGTGATCCGCGGGCGCCTGGCGAAGGTGCTCACCGAGCTGGAGTGCCTGCGGCTGCACGCGATGCACGTGCTGACGCAGGTCGAGCAGGGTCGCGACCTCGGGTTCGAGGCGTCCATGACCAAGCTGCAGTGGTCGGAGACGTTCCAGGACCTCTGGGAGGTCCACGACGACGTCCTCGGCGAGGACGCCACCCTCGACTCGCTCGGCGACCTCGACCTGAGGCCGCTGCACGCGCAGGCGATGTGGTCCCGGTCGGTCACGATCTGGGGCGGGTCCTCGCAGGTGCAGCGCACGATCACCGCCGAGCGCGTGCTCGGCCTGCCGCGGTAGGGGGAGCAGTGTTCTTCGCACTCACCGACGACCAGCGCGAGTTCGGCACCGCGGTCACGACCTACCTGGCCGAGCGCTTCGACCTCGAGGCCGTGCGCGGTGTCGTCGAGGACCCCGCAGGGGACGGCAACCCCGCCGCACTGTGGAAGGCCGCCGCCGAGCAGGGCTGGCTCGCCGTCACCGTCCCCGAGGAGCACGACGGTCTCGGGCTCGGGCTGATCGAGGCGCAGGTCATCGCACGATCGCTGGGCGCGGGTGTCGCACCCGGACCCTGGCGCGGCACCGTCCTCGCCGCGGAGGCGATCCGGCTGGCGGGCTCGCCCGAGCAGCAGGCGGCGTGGCTGCCGAAGCTCGCGTCCGGCGAGGCCGTGGGCGCGTTCTCGTTGCGCGCCAACCGGACCGCCGTCGAGTACGCAGCGGTCGCGGACGTCGTCGTCCTGCGCGACGGCGACGGACTCGTCCTCGTCGAACGTGGCGGCTTCTCCACCGAACCGGTCGGCTCCTACGACGGCACCACGCGGCTCGCCGCAGTGCACGCCGAGAAGGGCGAGGCCCTTCCCGGCGGGGCCGCGGCACTCGCCGAGCTCACCGCGCGGGCGACCGTCCTCGTCGCGTCCGATCTGGCCGGTGTCGCGCGCGAGGCGATCACCCGGACCGTCGCCTACGACCGCGAACGTGAGCAGTTCGGGGTGCCCGTCGGCTCGTTCCAGGCGATCAAGCACGCGCTGGCCGACCTCCACGTCGGCGTGACCATGGCCGAGCATGCCGTCCTCTATGCGGCGCATGCCGTCGACACCGGTGCCGACGGTGCGGATCTCGCGGTCGCCGTCGCGAAGGCCAAGGCGTCCGACGCCGCACTGGCCGCGACCGCGGCGATGATCCAGTACCACGGCGGCATCGGCTACACCTGGGAGCACGAGGCGCACCTGTTCTACAAGCGCGCCAAGCGACTCGTCGGCCAGTACGGCGACGCGGATGCGCAGCGTGAACGGATCGCCACGCTGACGATCGGCTGACCTGGCCGACCGGGCGGTGTCCGTCCGCAGTGGATGCGGACCTCGCCCGGTCGTGTCACTGTAAGAGCCATGCCAGCGTCCACTGCCGTGAATGCGACCGCTGCCGCGCTGCTCGGACTGCTGCACAGCGGGCCGATGACAGGCGGTCAGCTCGTCGCCGCGGCGGCTGATCGCTTCGGTGCCTTCTTCTCCGTGACGCGCAGCCAGGTGTACCGGGAGCTGCCCGCCCTCACCGACGCCGGGTTGCTCAAGCTCGGCAAGCAGGGGCCGCGCGCGTCCCAGCAGTACGTGATCACGCAGCCGGGACGGCGCGCGTTCAAGTCGTGGCTGATGGCGGGCGGCGGTGCGGACTCGTTGCGCAGCCCGCTCGTGTTGCGGCTGCTGCACTCGCGTTCGCTCACCGTCCGTCAGCGTGCGGAGCTGGTGCGCACGGCGCGCGTCGCCTACGCGGTCCGTCTCGACGGTGCCCGCTCGGCGGCGCGGTCGGAGTCGGACCCGTACGAGAAGGCCGTCGCGGACTTCGCCGTCGCCCACACCCGTGCGATGGTGAAGCTCCTGGACGCCATCCCGACCGAATAGCGGGAGTGCGTAGGCTGGTCTGCTGTGAACCCCGACGTCGCAGCCGACCTCAAGGACCTGTCCGGCACCCTCGACAACATCGAGGCGGTCGTCGACCTGCCCGCGCTGCGCGTCGAGATCGCCGACCTCGAGGAGCAGGCGGGCCAGCCCGACCTGTGGAACGACACCGAGGTCGCGCAGAAGGTCACCAGCCGGCTCGCGCACGCGGGTGGTGAGCTGCGCCGCGTCGAGGACCTGCGCCGCCGCCTCGAGGACCTCCCGGTGCTCTACGAGCTGGCCGAGGACGAGGGCGACGAGTCGGCCATCGCCGACGCCGACAGCGAGCGGGCGTCGCTGCGGTCCGACATCGAGTCCCTCGAGGTCCGCACCCTGCTGTCGGGTGAGTACGACGAGCGCGAGGCGCTCGTGACCATCCGCTCCGAGGCGGGCGGTGTCGACGCGGCCGACTTCGCCGAGATGCTCATGCGCATGTACCTGCGCTGGGCCGAGCGGCACGGCTACGGCGTCGACGTCTACGACACGTCGTACGCGGAGGAGGCGGGCATCAAGTCCGCGACCTTCCAGGTCCACACCCCGTACGCCTACGGGACGCTGTCGGTCGAGCAGGGCACGCACCGTCTGGTACGCATCTCGCCGTTCGACAACCAGGGCCGCCGGCAGACGTCGTTCGCGGGCGTCGAGGTCACCCCGGTCGTCGAGTCGACCGACCACATCGACATCGACGAGAAGGAACTGCGCGTCGACGTCTACCGGTCGTCGGGCCCGGGTGGTCAGGGCGTCAACACGACCGACTCCGCGGTCCGCCTGACCCACATCCCGACCGGGATCGTGGTGTCCTGCCAGAACGAGCGCAGCCAGATCCAGAACAAGGCCACCGCGATGGTGGTGCTGCAGGCCAAGCTGCTGGAGCGCAAGCGCCAGGAGGAGCGCGCCCTCATGGACTCGCTGAAGGACACGGGCTCGTCGTGGGGCAACCAGATGCGTTCCTACGTCCTGCACCCGTACCAGATGGTCAAGGACCTGCGTACCGACTACGAGGTCGGCAACCCGGGAGCGGTGCTCGACGGCGACCTCGACGGCTTCATCGAGGCCGGGATCCGCTGGCGCCGCCAGCAGCAGGCCGAGGAGAGCTGAGCCATGTGAGTGGCTTCGGCCGCTCACTCTCAGTGACGTCGCGGGCGCGATCCGTGAGCGGTCGGCACGCCGCGCCGAGGGGGCGGGTCGGAGCCGGGTTGCGGGGGTCGGCACCGGTACCGTCCCAGCCGTGATCCGCCTGGAACGCGTCACCAAGATGTACAAGACGTCGACGCGCCCCGCGCTCGACCGGGTCTCGGTGTCGGTGGAGAAGGGCGAGTTCGTCTTCCTCATCGGGCCGTCGGGGTCGGGCAAGTCCACGTTCCTGCGGCTGCTGCTGCGCGAGGACCTGCCGACGCGCGGGAAGATCACCGTCGCCGATCTCGACGTCGCGAAGCTGCCCCGCCGGCGGGTGCCGCGGCTGCGACAGCGGATCGGCTGCGTGTTCCAGGACTTCCGGCTGCTGCCCAACAAGACCGTGGGCGGCAACGTCGCGTTCGCGCTCGAGGTGATCGGCAAGCCGCAGGCCACGATCGGTCGGGTCGTACCCGAGGTGCTGGAGCTGGTCGGGCTCGACGGCAAGGCCGACCGGATGCCGCACGAGCTCTCCGGCGGTGAGCAGCAGCGCGTCGCGATCGCCCGGGCGTTCGTGAACCGCCCGCTGGTCCTGCTGGCCGACGAGCCGACGGGCAACCTCGACCCCGACACCAGCCAGGACATCATGCTGCTGCTGGAGCGGATCAACCGCACGGGCACGACGGTCGTGATGGCCACGCACGACCACTCCATCGTCGACTCGATGCGCCGCCGGGTCGTGGAGCTCGACCTCGGTCAGGTCGTCCGCGACGAGTCGCGGGGCGTGTACGGGGTGGGTCGGGCGCAGGCATGAGGACCGCCGACGTACTTCTTCCCGCGGAGGCGGAATGAGAACCGACTTCGTCCGCCGGGAGGTCGCCACCGGCCTGCGCCGCAACGTCACGATGACCATCGCCATGGTGCTGACGACGGCGATCTCGCTCGCGCTCGTCGGCACCGGGCTGCTGGCGGTGCGCACGATCGACTCCACCGAGGCGATCTACGCCGACCGGCTGGAGGTGCAGGTCGCGCTGACGCAGGACGTGTCGTCGGCCGACACCGACTGCAGTCAGCCCATCTGCCAGGGCATCAGGACGACGCTGCAGAACTCACCGCTCGTCGAGTCGGTCACCTACGAGAGCCAGCAGGCGGCCTACGAGCGGTTCCAGGAGCTGTTCGCCGGCCAGTCGATCGCCGACGTGGCGCGTCCGCAGTCGCTGCCCGCCACGCTGCGGGTCAAGCTGGCCGACCAGGACAACGGAGCGGAGGCGGTCAGGCAGGCGATGAACGGCCAGGTCGGGGTGCGCACTGTGATCGACCAGCGCGACGTCGTCGGCAAGCTGTTCGACTTCCTCGGCGGTGTACGGAACGTGACGTTCGCGCTGGCGCTGGTGCAGGCGATCGCGGCGCTGCTGCTGATCTCCAACACGGTGCAGGTGTCGGCGTACACGCGCCGGGTCGAGGTGGGCGTGATGCGTCTGGTCGGCGCGACGCGCTGGTACACGCAGCTGCCGTTCCTCATCGAGGCCGTGATCACCGGTATCGCCGGTGCGGTGCTGGCGGGCGTCGGACTGGTCGTCGCCAAGTTCGTGTTCATCGACGACCTGCTGGCCGGGATCGCGCAGAACGGGGTCATCCCGCCGGTCACGATCTACGACGTGCTGGAGACGTCGATCTGGCTGGTGCCGATCGGTGCGGCGATCGCGGGCGTCACCGGTTACGTGACGCTGCGGCTGTACGTGAAGGTCTGAAACCGGTTCCCCGCCCGCGTAGGCTGGACAGGTGAAGGAGAAAGGCCGCAAGGTGATCGCGCAGAACCGCAGGGCGCGACACGACTACGCCATCCTCGACACCTACGAGGCGGGTGTCGCGTTGATGGGCACCGAGGTCAAGAGTCTGCGGTTGGGTCGTGCCTCGCTCGCCGACGCCTTCGCCACGATCGACGACGGCGAGGTGTGGCTGCGCGGGCTGCACATCCCCGAGTACACGCACGGCAGCTGGACCAACCACGAGCCGCGGCGCACACGCAAGCTGCTGCTGCACCGTCGCGAGATCGAGAGCCTGATCGGCAAGACGCGCGAGGGTGGTCTGACGCTGGTGCCGCTGGCCCTGTACTTCAGCGAGGGCAAGGTCAAGTGCGAGGTCGCGCTGGCCAAGGGCAAGAAGACCTACGACAAGCGGCAGGACCTCGCCCGGCGCGACGCCGACCGAGAGGTGCAGCGTGCGTTCGGCCGCGCGGCGAAGGGGCGCGCCCGGGAGCTGCGGTGACGGTTCCCCCGCCCCCGGCCGACGACGCGGACGTCGCACGGTTCGTCGCCGACCTGGGCCTTCCGGGCCTCGTCGACACGCACACGCACTTCATGCCCGACCGGGTCATGGCCAAGGTGTGGGCGCACTTCGCGCGGGGCGAGGAGTACTACGGGCGGCCCTGGCCGATCCACTACCGGCTCCCCGAGGAGGAGCGGCTCGCGATCCTGCGCGGTATGGGTGTGCTGCGGTTCGCGCCGCTGGTGTACCCGCACAAGGCGGACATGGCGGAGTGGCTGACGGGGTGGGTGCTCGACTTCGCGGCGGCCACCCCGGACGCGGTGCCGACGGCGACGATGTTTCCGGAGCCCACGGTCGTCGACTACCTGGGCAAGGCCGTCGACGCCGGGGCGCGGCTGGTGAAGGCGCACGTGCAGGTCGGCGGCTACGACCCGCGCGACCCGCTGCTGGCCCCGGCGTGGGGGCTGCTCGCGGAGGCCGGCATTCCGGCGATGGTGCACTGCGGTCACGGCCCGGTGTCGGGGGAGTTCACGGGTCTCGACGTGTTCGCCGAGGTCCTGGCCGCGCACCCGCGGCTGCGGATCGTGCTGGCGCACGCGGGGATGCCCGATTTCGTCGAGGCGCTCGCGCTCGTCGAGCGCTACCCGGGCGTCGTGATCGACACGACGGTCGTCGGTACCGGGTTCGCCGAGGTGATCGCGCCGTTGCCGCGCGACTGGCCGGCGCGGCTGGCCGGCGTCGCCGACCGTGTGGTGCTCGGGACGGACTTCCCCAACATCCCGTACGCCTACCACGAGCAGATCGCGGTGATCGCCCGCTGGGCGGCGGCCGACGACCGGCTGGGCGCCGACTTCCTGAGGTCGGTCCTGCACGACGCCCCGGCGCGCCTTCTCGGACTCGGGACGGACGCGTGACGGCATGACGGAGGGCGTCCGGGGTAATCGGGATGATCCGGCGGCGCTGCCGCGTTAAGATGTCGTGAGCGCCCACAGCGGGTGGACGCCCAGGGGGTGAACGGTTTCGACTTCGGATGTAGATCGAGGTGAAGCGTGCCGAGGAAGGCGACGATGATCTCGTTAACCACCCGTCGCAAAAAATCAAGCGCCGACAAGAGTCAGCGCGCGTACGCCCTCGCCGCCTGAGCGAGGAGCGTCGCTGTCGGACCGGGGGCTCCCTCGCCCCGGACCCCGGCATCATTCAGAGGGATCACCGTGCGGGCCGGTCGCGGGCTCGCACGGGACATCACACAGCGACTGGGATCGTCACTCCGGCTTGTTCGCGTGACCGGAGGGTCCGAGTAGAGGCATAGCGGACTGCGCACGGAGAAGCCCTCGTGAAGCAACGGAGGACCCGGGTTCGATTCCCGGCACCTCCACACCCCTGAAGCCGGGGCCGCACCGCTCGACCGAGCGGGGCGGCCCCGGTTCTTGTTTCCCGGCACACCTCGGTGCCCGACGGCCTCCGCCTCGTTTAGCCTTGCTCACGAAGTGGACGAGAGGGATCAGGTGGGCATGCGGGGCAGGTCCGGCAGCAAGGACACGACAACGGCACGGCTGCCCCGGGAGATCTGGGTCCTGGTCGGCGCAGCGTTCGTCATCGCGGTCGGGTTCGGCGTGGTCGCGCCCGCCTTGCCGACGTTCGCCCGCAGCTTCGACGTCGGCGTCACCGCGGCCTCGCTCGTCATCAGCCTGTTCGCGGTGTTCCGGCTGGGGTTCGCCCCGGTCAGCGGGCGGCTCGTCAGCAGGTTCGGCGAGCTGCGCGTCTACGTCGTCGGCCTCGGCATCTCGGCCGCGTCCAGCGCCCTCTGCGCGTTCGCGGCGAACTACTGGCAGCTGCTGTTCTTCCGGGCGTTCGGCGGCATCGGGTCGACGATGTTCACCGTCTCCGCGATCTCGCTGCTCGTGCGGCTCGCCCCGCCCGAAGCACGCGGGCGGGCGTCGGGCAGCTGGGCGACCGGGTTCCTGCTGGGCAACGTCGCCGGCCCGCTGCTGGGCGGCCTGCTCATCGGGTTCGGGCTGCGGGTGCCGTTCCTGGCCTACTCGGGCACGGTCGTGGTCGCGCTCGTGCTCACCGGCGTCCTGCTGCGCGGGCGCACCGGCCCGCCCGTCTCGGCCGACCCGGCCGCCGCACCCGCCGCGACGTTCCACACCGCCTTCGGCCACCCCACCTACCGCGCCGCGCTGGCCGCGAGCTTCGCCAACGGCTGGGCCGTCTTCGGCGTGCGCGTCGCGATGGTGCCGCTGTTCGTCGTGATGGTCCTGCAGGAGAGCGACGCCTGGTCCGGCTACGCGCTCGGGGTGTTCGCGGTCGGGAACGCCGCCACGCTGATGATCTCCGGACGCTGGTCGGACCGGTCCGGGCGCAAGCCGCCGGTGATGTCCGGGCTCGTCGTCGCGGCGGTCGCGACGGGCGTGCTGGGGCTCGTCGAGTCGCTGCCGGTGTTCCTGGTGCTGTCGCTGGTGTGCGGCGTCGGGAGCGGGCTGGTGAACCCCGCGATGACGGCCGCGGTGGCCGACGTCATCGGCGCGAAGTCGCGCGGCGGCACCGTCCTGGCCGGGTTCCAGATGGCGGGCGACCTCGGCGCGATCACCGGCCCGCTCGTCGCCGGGTTCGTGGCCGAGCACGCCGGTTTCGGCTGGGCGTTCGGCGTGACCGGGGTGATCTCCGCGCTCGCCCTGCTGTTCTGGCTGCGCGCGCCCGAGACGTTGCCCGCCGGGGGTGCCGTCGCCGCCGACGACTCCATCCCCGACTGCGTCGCCGCAGAGGCGGGCCCGACCGCGCTCACGACGTCGCCGGAGATGTCACCGGTCGGCGTGCCCGTCGCGGAGCGCGAGCCCCGCGACGAGAGGTAGGCCGGCCACGACCGGTGCGCGGTGACGTCGACGGCTCGCTCGGGGGTCCACGCGCACACGATCCCGATGACCGACCTCCCGTCGCCGAGCAGGATCCGACCCACCGCGAGCGGGTCGGGCAACGCGATGACGAGCCGGCCGAGCTCCTCGACGAGCAGCTGGTGCAGCTCGACCTCGATCGCGGCACCGCCCGTCGGCACCCGCACGATGCCGCCCCGCTCGGGGCCGGGACCGGCCAGGGCGAGCAGCCGGTAGGCCGCGACGGTGCGGGCGGCACCGGCGTGCACGGCTCCCAGGGCAGCGAGCTCGTGGTGGAGGGGCTGCCCGCGCCGGTGTGCGGCGACGACCGCGAGCAGCACCGTCGCGGTCACGCGGGCACCTCCGACACGTGGGCGGCGACGATCCGCCAGCCGTCGGCGAACCGCACCCAGGTCTGGGTCTGCCTGCCCTCGACGGTGGCGCCCGGATAGCTGAACAGTGTGCTGACCACGGCGGTGCGGTCGTCGACGGTGACGACGACCGTGCCTGACAGCGTCCGTCCGGGCGGTACGCCGGGGTCGCCACGTCGCCACGTCGCGACCGCGTCGCCGCCGTACTGCCGGTCCGCGACGCCGTAGCGCACGCACCGCGGGTCGTCCCAGAACAGCTCCACGAGCGTCGTCACGTCGCCCGCGCGCAAGGCGACCTCGTATCGGTCGAACGCGGCCGTGACCTCGGCGAGGACATCGGGCCGGTCGACCGTGGGGCCCGCGCTGGTGGCGGGCCCCACTCCGGTCGGCACACTCACGCGGTCGCCGGCTTTCCGTGCGTGGTCGGCGCCACAGCGGGTGCGGGGTCCGCGACCGGTTCGTCCTCCGCGGTGCGCGCGGGGGCGACGTCGCCGGGCGTGGTGTCCGCGTGCGGGGTGTCGGGGGCCGGGGCCTTCCGCCGTGCCCGGCGCGCGACCAGGCCGAACACCAGCAGGATGACGCCCGCGAAGAGATACCCGAGCGCGATCTGCCCACCGACGTTCCATCCGACGGACTCGGCGTGGATCAGCCCCACGAACCCCAGCGCGGCGCCGGCGAGACTGTAGATGCCGGCCGCGACGAAGTTCTTGTCGACGATGAACGCGACGATCGACCCGAGCACCAGGCCGGCGAGGATCGCGCCACCACCGAGCAGGACCGTGCCGTGGTAGACCAGGCCCGCCCCCGTCAGCGCCTCCTCACCGACCTGCGACGGCGACGTGCCCGCAGCCGAGAGGGCGTTGTTCATCAGCCCCGCCGCCCACGACGCGATGTTCGGGATGATCGCGACGACCACCGCCACGGCATGCCGCTTCGGGACCTCCTGGAACGCCTGCGCGCCGATCAGCAGGCCGATGTAGAGCAGGATCGGCACGATCGCGGGTAGCGGCAGCAGGGCACCGAGCAGCCCGAACAGCCCCAGGAAGCACATGAGCGCAATGACGACGCCGGAGGCGAGCGAGTACGTCGTCCGGCCGCCCGCGGCCTTCCAGCCGGGGTGCCCGATGTAGACGGCGGGCGGGAACGGACAGCCCAGGCAGGAGCCGACGACGGCACCGATGCCGTCGGCGGCCAGGATCGCGCGCAGGTTGTACTCGTCACCCGCGACGGCCGCGGACTCCACGTTCGTCATGCCCTCGGTGAAGTTGTAGATGCCCAGCGGGATCGCGGTCGCGAGCAGCGGCGCGACGTCGGCCAGGCCGTCGCCGAGCCGGGCGAAGTCGAGCGTCGGCAGCGACAGGGCGACGTCCTTCGCGGCGGACACGACGTCGGGCGCCGACATGTAGCCGCCGATCCAGCCGATCGCGGTGCCGACGAGCAGCGCCGCCAGTCCGACCGGGATGTTGCCCGGCAGCTTCAGGTCGGTGAAGAACCCGATCAGGATGATCACCATGACCGGGAGCGCGATCCACAGTGCCTCCCACATCTGGGCGGCCGGGCGCATCGAGATGAACGCGATCGAGATGCCCGCCAGGGTGCCGAGCATCGCAGCCTGCGGTGTGTACCTGCGGATGAACGGGCCGACGAACGCGCCGACCAGGACGATGATCCCGATGATGAACGACCAGGCGAGACCCGCGGCCCAGGCCGCGATCGGGTCGCGGGTCTGCAGGTAGATCGGCAGCATGATCACGAAGACGACGATGAACATGTGCGGGACCGACGGTCCGTACGGCATCGCGCAGACGTCGGTGCGGCCCTCCCTGCGGGCCAGCCGGCGCGCCAGGTAGGTGTAGTAGACGTTGCCTATCAGCAGCTGCACGCCCAGCGCGGGGAGGATGACGCCGAAGACCTCCGCGCCCGGGATGTTCACCACCCCCAGGCACAGGCCCGACAGCACCAGGACGTTGACGAGGGTGTTGAAGCCGAGGCCGAAGAAGGCGTTGGTGTCGCCGGAGACCCACCAGGACAGCTTCATCGGCTGCGACGGGGTGTCGGTGGTGCTCATCGGACGGCCTCCGGGGTGAGTGCGGTGAGCAGGGCGGACGACGGTGCGACCCAGCCGAAGATGCCGCCCTGCGCGGCGACCATCTGCAGTGCGACGCGGTGGAACTGCGGGAAGTACGAGCCGGTGCAGTCGGAGAGCACGAGGCACTCGTAGCCGCGGTCGTTGGCCTCCCGGACGGTGGTGTGCACGCACACCTCGGTCGTGACACCGGCGACGAGGAGGCTCGTGATGCCCCGTGCCTGCAGCTCGGCGCCGAAGGTGGTGCCGTGGAAGGAGCCCTTCCCGGGTTTGTCGATCACGAGCTCGTCCGGAAGCGGCGCCAGCTCGTCGACGATGTCGTGGCCGAACTCGCCGCGGACCAGGATGCGGCCCTTCGGGCCGGGGTCCCCGATCCGGAGGGACGGGTTGCCGCGGTTGAGCTTGGCCGGCGGGCAGTCGCTCAGGTCGGGGACGTGGCCCTCCCTGGTGTGGATGACGGTCATGCCGAGCGCGCGGGCCGTGGCCAGGACGGTCTGCAACGGCGGTATGACCGACTGCAGGAGCGAGACGTCGTTGCCCAGCGTCTCGCCGAAGCCGCCGGGTTCGCAGAAGTCGCGCTGCATGTCGATGATCACGAGTGCGGTCGTCGCCGGGGCGAACGTGAACGGTGCGGGGTCGGCGTCGACGGAGATCACGAGTCGCTCCAGGTGGTTGCGTCGATGACGGAGGTCGCGGTCCCGACGGCCCCGAAGACCCCGCCCTGCATCGTCACCATGTGCAGGGCGGCGTCGTGGTTGGCCGGGTCGGTCGCCCCGGTGCAGTCGGAGAGGATCAGACACTCGTAGCCGCGGTCGTTGGCCTCGCGCATGGTGGTGTGCACGCAGACGTCGGTGGTGATCCCGGTCAGCAGGATGTGGGTGATCCCGTTGCTGCGCAGCACCAGGTCGAGCTGTGTCGCGTAGAACGCGCCCTTCCCCGGTTTGTCGACCAGTACCTCACCGGGTATCGGTGCGACCTCCGGGACGATCTCCCACCCGGGTTCGCCGCGGACGAGGATCCGGCCTGCGGGTCCTTCGGACCCGATCTCCGCGCCGATCTGCCGTGACCGCCAGCGCTTGTTCGCGGGCAGGTCGGACAGGTCGGGGGAGTGGCCCTCGCGGGTGTGGACCACGAGCATCCCGACCTCCCGGGCGTGCGCGAGCAGCCGGGCCGTCGGCCCCAGTCCCGTGCGCGTCAGCGCGATGTCGTAGCCCATCCGGTCGACGTAGCCGCCGGGCCCGCAGAAGTCGACCTGCCAGTCGATGCAGATCAGCGCCGTTCTCGACGCGGGGACCGACCGGTCGTACGGCCAGGCATAGGGGCGGGCCGCGACCGGGCCGATGGTCGCGGTGCGTGTGTCCGTACCGAGTGTCATGACACCTCCACAGGGACGAGCGCGGCGGCTGCGGTGAGCAGCCGGGTCTCGGAGAACGCGGGGCCGACGAGGGTCACCCCGCAGGGCCTGCCGTCGGTGGTGAACCCGGCGGGCACGGCGACGGCGGCGAGGTCGAGCAGGTTCGTGAACTGCGTGTACCGGCCGAGGACGGCGTTGCGCGCCACCGGGTCCTCGGCCATCTCGGCGCGCGTGAACGTCGTCGGGACGGTCGGTAGCAGCAGGACGTCGGCGCGGCCGAACAGGTCCCGGCACCACGCCCGCAGCTCCTGGAGGCGGTGGCGGGCGCGGAAGGTCGCGACGGCGTCGAAGTCCCGGCCGCGCTCGATCACGGCCCGGGTCACCGGGAGGACGTCGTCGGCATGTCCGGCGAGGAAGCCGGCCAGGCCGGCGAGGCGTTCGGCGACCCAGGGGCCGTCGTAGAGCAGGGCACCCGCCTCCCGCAGCGGCTCGGCGGATGTCCGTACGACGGCGTCCGCCCGCGCCGCCGCGACCTCCGTGACCTGCGCGAACCTCGCGGCGATACCGGGGTCGAGGTCCAGGTCGTCGGGGAGGGCGAGCCTCGGCGTGGTCGATGCCGGCAGCGGGGGTCCGGTGCGAGACCACGGGTCGTCGGGGTCGGGCCCGGCGAGCACGTCCAGCACGGTGGCGGCGTCGGAGGTGGAGTGGGTGAACACGCTGACGCAGTCGAGCGACCGGCACGCCGGCACGACGCCCGACGTGCCCACCAGCCCCCGTGTCGGCTTGAGCCCGACGATCCCGTTGAGCGCCGCCGGGACCCGCCCCGAGCCCGCCGTGTCGGTACCCAGCGCGACGGGCACGATCGCGGACGCGACGGCCACGGCGCTGCCCGAGCTCGACCCGCCGGAGATCAGGTCGCCGCCGAAGACGCTCTCGCACGCGCCGTAGGGGGATCGCTGGCCGGACAGTCCCGTCGCGAACTGGTCGAGGTTGGTCTTGCCGACGATCACCGCGCCGGCGTCGCGCAGCCGGCGCACCGCCGCGGCGTCGCGGGACGGGCTGTAGGCGAACGCGGGGCAGGCCGCGGTCGTGGGCAGCCCCGCGACGTCGATGTTGTCCTTGACCGCGACGGGGATGCCGAACAGCGGGAGTCCCTCGGGCCCGCTCGCATCGAGCTCGGCGGCGCGGCCTCGCAGCGTGGCGGTGTCCGACACGCTGATCCAGACCCCCTCGTCGTGATGGTCGGCGAGGTGTGCCAGGAGTGTCTCGACGACAGCGCGCACCTGCACCGTGCCGTCGCGGTAGCCCGCCGACAGGGATGCCACCCCGGTCGGGTGGGCCTCGCTCTGTGTCCGCACTTCGTCGATTGTCGACCGTTTGGTGTCGGGAGGGGGCGTGCGCCGTTACGAGCATGTGACGGCTTCGCCGGCTGCACTCGGATCGCCGGGGCCCCGCCCCCGGACATCGCGCCGACCTCGGCGCGCCCCGGACCCCTGACTGCGACCGTGAGGTTGCGCCCGGCGTCGACGACGGGATCGTCCCCGCCCCGGGGGTCAGCTGCCTTCCAGCTCCGGGGCCAGGTAGGTGCGGGCGCCGTGCGCTCCGAGGGCATCGACGACTGCGTCGTGGTCGCCGCTCGCCACTGCCTCGAGGAGTCGCCGGTGCCGCTGCGCCCCCGACGTCGCCGGCCGGACCTCGGCCTCGCGGCGCATGTTGGTCGCCATGTACAGCTGCAGCTGCAGGATCACGGGCTCGTAGACGCGCAGCAGGTGCTGGTGGCCCGCCAGCCCGACGAGCGCGAGATGGAACTCCCGGTGGGCCTCGGCCTGGTCGAGGGTCTCGCCCGCGGCGGATGCCCGCTCGATCCGCGCGGTAGCCCGTTCCAGCTCGGCCAGGCGGTCGGCCGGTGGCGGCCCTGCACCGAGCGCGAGGTCGACGGCGAACCGTTCGAGGACGTCGCGCAGGCCGAAGAGCTCGTCGATGTCGGTGGGTGACAGCCGGGTCACCCGGACCCCGCGCCGTGGCAGGTGCTCGACGAGCCCCTGCTGCCCGAGCAGGCGCAGCGCCTCGCGCAGCGGCGCACGGCTCGTCCCGAACCGGCGCGTCAGCTGCTCCTCGACGAGCCGTTCGCCGGGTGCGAGCGACCCGCTGAGGATCTCCGCCCGCAACCGTCGCGCCGCGAGCTCGACGAGGCTCTGCGCGCCGAGCCCGCCGACGTCGGCGAGCTCGGACTCGGCGGTCACGGAATCCCTCCGGGAGTGCTCGACGCGGGGATGTCGGGCTCCAGGGTGTCAGACGGGACCCCGCGCCGCCCCGGGATCAGCTCGTCGCCACACCGATGAGCGAGCCGACCAGGTAGGTCGCGCCCGCCGCGATCGCCCCGAACATCAGTTGCCGCAGCCCCGCACCCCACCAGGAGCGGGCTGTGAACCGCGAGGTCAGCGCCCCGGCGGCGAACAGGCCGGCCGCGCCGACCGCCAGGCCCAGCCACAGCGACGACGACCCGAACAGGAACGACAGCAGCGGGATGATCCCGCCGATGGCGAAGCACAGGAACGACGACCCCGCCGCCACCCACGGCGACGGCGACTCGTCGGGATCGACCCCGACCTCCTGAGTGACGTGCAGCTTCAGCTCGAGCTCGGGGTTGGCGTGCAGCTCCGTGGCCACCGCCTCGGCCGTCGCCTCCGACAGGCCCATCTCCCGGTAGCGGTCGATCAGCTCGGCGCGCTCGGCGTCAGGGTGCCGGCGCAGCTCCTCGCGCTCGACGGCCACCTCGGCCTGCACCGCGTCGTTCTGCGCGCTGACCGACGCGAACTCACCCAGCGCCATCGAGAACGCGCCCGCCACCAGGCCGGCCATGCCGGTCAGGATGATGCCCTCGCGGTCGACCCCGCCGCCCCCTACGCCCGCCACGAGCGCGATGTTGGTGACGAGCCCGTCCATCGCCCCGAACACCGCGGCGCGCAGCCAGCCGCCGGAGACGTCGGCGTGGTGGTGGTCGGAGGCGTGCTCGGCGGCCTCCTCGGCAGGCACGGACATGGCAGCACGGTACCCCGGCCGATCCGTCCACGTTGGACCGACGCGAGGCTGTCCCCAGGTCGGGGCAGGCACACCTGTCCGACGCGCGCCGTGGCCCGGACGGCCGCATGCTGGGGCGATGGAACCGCTGCTGGTCTTCGCCGACCAGCTCGGCCGGCACGTGCACTCGACGGCCGAGCACCGCGACCGCGAGGTGATCCTCGTCGAGTCGTCCCGGGCGCTGGGGCGACGCCGCTACCACCGCCAGAAGCTGCACCTGGTGCTGTCGGGGCTGCGTCACCTCGCCGACGAGCTGGGCGACCGCGCCACCCTGCTGCGCACCGAGACCTACCGGGAGGCGCTGGAGCAGGTCGGGCGGCCCGTCGTCGTCCACGAGCCGACGTCGCACGCCGCGGCCGACCTCGTCGAGCGGCTGCGCAAGGACGGTCTCGTCGCCGAGATCCTCCCGACGCCCACGTTCGCGCTGCCCCGCAAGGATTTCACCGAGTGGGCCGGCGACCGTGAGACGTTCCGGATGGAGGACTTCTACCGCGCCCAGCGCACCCGGTTCGACGTGCTGATGGACGGCGAGCAGCCCGTCGGCGGCAAGTGGAACCACGACCACGACAACCGCGAGCCGCCGCCCAAGGGTGCCCGCACGCTCGACGTGCGCGGCCCGTGGACACCGACCGAGGACGACATCGACAGCCGCGTCCGCGCCGACCTCGACGCCACCGGGTACCCGACCGTCGGCGAGGACGGGCCGCGGCTGTTCGCCGTCACCCACACGGAGGCGCGGAAGGCGTTGCGGCACTTCGTCCGATATCGGCTCCCGGCGTTCGGCCCCTACGAGGACGCCATGCTCGGCGACGACTGGGCCATGGCGCACTCGCTGCTGTCGGTGCCGCTCAACATGGGCGTGCTGCACCCCCTCGACGCCGTGCACGCCGCCGAGCAGGCCCATCGCGACGGCGACGTCCCCATCGCCCCGGCCGAGGGCTTCGTCCGCCAGATCCTGGGCTGGCGCGAGTACGTGTGGCAGCTGTACTGGCGCTTCGGCAAGGGCTACCTGCGCCGCAACGCCCTGCGCGCCCACGCCCCGCTGCCCGACTGGTGGGCCGACCTCGACGCCGACGCGGTCACCGCGAACTGCCTGCGCACCGCCCTGGAAGGCGTCCGCGACCGCGGCTGGACCCACCACATCCAGCGGCTCATGATCCTCGGCAACCACGCCCTGCAACGCGGCTACCAGCCGCGTGAGCTCACCGAGTGGTTCGCGACGGCGTTCGTCGACGGGTACGCGTGGGTGATGCCGCCCAACGTCGTCGGGATGAGCCAGCACGCCGACGGCGGGATGACGGCGACGAAGCCCTACTCGTCGGGCGGCGCGTACGTGAACCGGATGTCCGACCACTGCCGCGACTGCGCCTTCGACCCCCGCAAGCGCCTCGGCGACGACGCCTGCCCCTACACGGCCGGCTACTGGGCCTGGTTGCACCGCCACGCCGACCTGCTCGCCGACAACCACCGCACCGCCCGCGCCGTCGCCTCCATGCACCGCCTCGACGACCTCGGCGCGGTCCTCGAACAGGAGAGCGCCCGCGAGAGTTTCTGACCCGATCGGGACGAGTGCCCCGCAACGGTCTCTCAGGTTTCGTCGATACTCTGATCGAGTGGAGCGAGGGCGGATTCTGGACGTCATCGGGACCCTCGCACGGCTGGGTCTCGCCGCGGTGTGGCTCGTGTCGGGCGCGATCAAGGCGCTCGACCCCGACCAGACCTACATCGCCGTCCGCGCCTACGACGTGCTGCCCGCCGACGTCGTCTCGGTCGTCGCCACCGTGCTGCCGTTCCTGGAGCTGGCCATCGGCGTCCTGCTCCTGGTCGGGCTCGGCACCCGCGCGGTCGCCGCGCTCTCGGCGCTCGTGCTCGTCGTGTTCATCGCGGGCGTCGTGCAGGCCTGGGCGCGCGGGCTCTCGATCGACTGCGGCTGCTTCGGCGGCGGCGGCCAGGTCGCACCCGACGCGACCGCCTACGGCACGGAAGTCCTGCGCGACCTCGGATTCCTGCTGCTCGCCGGGTGGTTGATCGTCCGCCCCCGCACCCTGTTCGCGCTCGACGGGCGCCTGGAGAGCCGGCCGCCGGTGCGGTCGGGAGAGAGGAACTGACGTGGGCGGAGCCTCGCGCAGCGAGAAGAGCCGGAAGCAGGCCGCGAACCAGCGGCTCGCCGCGGCCGGGATCACCCCGAAGCAGAGCGGGCCGTCGGGCGGCACGCGGATCGCGCTGATCGTCGTCGCGGCCGTGGTCGTCGTCGCCGGTGTCATCGGCTACTTCGTGATCCACAACCGGCAGTCGACGACGCCCGACTACGCGGTCGCCGCCAGCGGCACCGTCGTCACCGCGGGCAAGAGCGACGCCCCCGTGACCGTCGACGTCTACGAGGACTACCTCTGCCCCGTGTGCGAGCGGTTCGAGTCCCGCTACGCCGACGACGTCACCGCCGCCCTCAACGACGGCAAGATCAAGGTCAACTACCACTCGACGGCGATCCTCGACAGCCTCACCACACCGCCCGGCTACTCGACGCTCGCCGCCAACGCCGCGCTCTGAGCGGTCCCCGCCGGCATCTGGCCCGCGTACCACAAGGCCCTCTACGACGACCAGCCCACGGAGAAGAGCGCCGGTCTCACGGCGCAGCAGCTCGTCCAGAAGGGGGTCGACCTCGGGGCGAAGAACGCCGACTGGTCGTCGTGCGTGACCGGCAACGGCAACGCGGCCGCCATCGCCGCCGCCACCAAGGCCGCCATCGCCAACCCGGCGCTGCTCACCAACGGCCAGTTCGGCACCCCGACGATCCTCGTCGGCGGCAAGAAGATCGACCTCAACGACAGCAAGTGGCTGTCGAACGCGATCGCCGGCAAGTGAGCCTGTGACCACCCTGTGAGTGGCAATGGTCGCTATGGCGACCATTGCCACTCACGACCGTTCGGGGGCACGGCCGCCCAGGTGCCGGGCGAACCAGTCGAGGATGATCTCCGCCCGCTGGATGCGGTGCCGCGGCGAACCCGTGCGGCTCAAACCGTGGCTCTCCTTGTCGAACCGGTGGTACTCCACCGGCCTGCCCAGCATCCGCAGCGCCACGAACAGCTGGTCGGCCTGGTCGATCGGGCAGCGCAGATCGTCCTCCGAGTGCAGGATCAGCACCGGCGTCCGCACGTCCTGCACGTAGGTGATCGGCGACAACCGACGGTAGACGTCGGGGCGCCGCACGTGGTCGACGACGATCTCGAAACGGAAGAAGCCCGCCACGTCCGACGCCCACTCCAGCGACTCCAGGTTGTTCACCGCCCGCTCGCTGCACGCCGCCACGAACCGGTCGGTGTGCCCGATCAGCCAGCTCGTCAGGTAGCCGCCGTACGACCCGCCCAGCACCCCCACCCGGTCCGGGTCCAGGTCCGGGTTCGCCGCCAGCGCCGCGTCGAGCACCGTCAGGACGTCGTCGGCGTCGATCCCGCCCCAGCCCGTCCCCGGGTCCACCTCGGCCTCCGGCGCCCGGATCGCCCGCGCCCACGCCTGCGTGCCACCCGTCGACCCGTGCGGGTTGCAGTACACGACCGCGTACCCCGCGCCCGTCCACATCTGGAACTCGTCGAACCACGTCTCGTCGTACTGCGTCATCGGGCCGCCGTGGATCGACAGCAGCACCGGCGTCCGCTCACCCGCGGGCACCGCCGGCCGTACCAGCCACGCGTCGATCTCCCCGCCGCCCGTGGACGGCACCGTGAACCGCTCCGGCTCCCGCGGCGGCACCGCGGCATGGAAGGCGTCCCCGGCCGCCGTCAGCCGCCGCTCGGTCCCGTCGGGGTCCAGCACGAACAGATCGGGGAGCGACGTCGACGTCGTCGCCGTGAACGCCAACGTCCCACCCGCCGCGTCGTAGCCCGTCACCCACCGGCGGCCCTCGACGACCGGCACGCTCGGCCCACCCGCCACCGGGACCCGGCGCAGCTGCACGCTGCCGTGGTCCTCGCACGAGAACAGCAGGCCGTCGGAGTCCCACACCGGCGACCGCGCGCCCGGCATCGGCAGGCACTGCCGGTCCAGCTCCGCGGTCAGGACACGCTCCTCGCCCGACGCCACGTCGATCACGACGACCTGGCTGTGCGCGTGCACGACCCGCGAGTCCTCGGCCAGCGCCGCGATCCGCGTCCCGTCCGGCGACCACGACGGCAGCTGGTGTGCGAACGTCCGCCGTGTCACCGCCCGCGGCTCCGACGCGCCCGTCGGGTCGGCGAGGAGGACGTCGGCCAGGATCGGGGTGAGATCCCAGTCGTCGTAGCGGGCCGACGTCACCGCGATCGTCGCGCCGTCGGGAGCCCAGACCGGCCCGCCGTGCTCGAACGGCCCGCCCGCCACGACCTTCGGCGCCGCCGACCCGTCGACCGGTACCACGAACACGCTCCGCGGCCGGTCGACCGTCCAGCCCTCGCCGTCCAGCCGCGTGAACAGCCGCTCGATCCGCCGCGGCGGCCGCGCCCGCTCGTCCGGGTCGGCCATCCGCGACGTCCGCTCCCGCGACGCGAACGCGATCCGCGACCCGTCCGGCGACCACGCGGGCTCCTCGACCGCCTCGTCGCGCGTGCACAACGTCCGCACCTCGCCGGGGCCGTCGACGGGGGCCACGTGCAGCGTCGCCTTCTTGTCGTCGCCACGGCGGCTCGTGAAGGCGAGCCAGCGCCCGTCCGGCGACCACACCGGCTGCCCGTCCCCGTGCTCACCCGCGGAGAACGGCCGCGGGGGCGCCGACCCGTCGGCCGCCGCGAGCCACACCGCGCTCCGGTAGACGTTGTCGTCGAGATCGACGTGGGTCACGACGAAGGCGACCAGCCTGCCGTCGGGGGACACCCGCGGGTCGTTGACGAGTGCGATCCTGGCGATGTCGGCGGGCTGCACAGCCGAACCGTAGGTGAGTGGTGACCCGGTTGCAGAGGCCTGTTCGGGGCCGTGTACGGTTCTGAACATCGCAAGGGGCTGTGGCGCAGCTGGTAGCGCACTTGACTGGCAGTCAAGGGGTCAGGGGTTCGAATCCCCTCAGCTCCACCCTTCCCGCCAGGACCGATGAGTCTGCAGACTCTCGGGCCTGTCGGGTTGTGGTGCCAAGTCGACTCACCCTTACCCCATGGCAGCCGCATCCAAGCGACGCTCACGGGCGCGTGGACGGAGCGTCCGGCTGCAGAGTGGTTCGTTCCAGGTTCGGGTGTTCGTCGGCCGTGATCCGATCACCGAGAAGCGGCACTACCTGCAGGAGACGGTTCGCGGGGGTCCGGAGGCTGAGGGCGAAGCACGTCGGACGCTGCGCCGACTCCTCGTCCAGGTCTACGAGCGGCTGAACCCACGAACCTCGGCGACGGTCCAACAGCTCCTGGAGAAGCACTCCGCCCTGGTCGAGGTGGAGCGCACGACACGATCGACGTACGAGAACTTCGCCCGCACCCATATGCGCTCAGGTCCTCGACGGCACCCTTGCTCCTGGAGCCGTCCTTCCGAGGACCGCCGAAGTGGCCGAGCGGTACGGGGTGGATGTGGGGACGGCGAACCGTGCACTGCGGCTCCTGCGGGAGTAGGAGTTGGTGGAGCCGCGGCGAGGGGAGTAGTTCGGTGGTCCACTCGCTACCGCAGGTGCCCGAAGCCGAGGTCGATGTCGCTGACGCGCTGGGGGATCCCCTCTCGGACGGGCTCGTGAAAGTCGCGCATGAGGTTGGCCCGGAGGCGCGTTCCGCTTCTCGCATTGCTGCGCCGAGAGTCTCCCGCCGAGCGGGATCTGCTGCGCGGTACTCATCAGGTCATCACATAGCCGCCGTTGACCGGGACGGTCTGGCCAGTGACCCAGCTGGCCTCGGTCGAGGCCAGCCATACGGCGGCGGCGGCGACGTCGTCGGGCCGTCCGGGCCGCTTCACGGCGTAGTTGCGCAGCGCATGCTTCACATCGTCCGAGCCCAGATCGACGGCGTCGTGCGGGACCCAGCCGAGGGAGATGCAGTTGCAGGTGACGCCGGCACGGCCGACCTCTTTCGCCAGGGCTCGTGAGAACCCCGCCGCTGCCGCTTTCGAGGCCGCGTAGGCCGCCATCAGTCGCTCACCGGCCCGGGCAGAGTCGGAGATGATCGTGATGACGCGGCCCCATCCCCGCTCCACCATCGACCCCACCACCGAGTGCGTGCAGTTCAGCACCCCGTAAACGTTGATCGAGATGTAGGGGTCCCAGTCCTGCCGCTCGGTTGCGGTGAACTCCTTCATGGCGAATCCGCTCGCCGGCACGCCGGCGTTGTTGACGAGGATGTCGACCGGTCCGAGCCTCTCCACGACCTCCTGGACCATCGACGTGACCGAGGCGAGGTCGGTCACGTCGGCGGTGACGGCGATCGCGTCGTCGCCGGCGTCGCCGACGGACTTCGCCACGGTCCGTGCCCGGTCGAGGGACAGGTCGTTCACGGCGACGCGGGCACCGCGCCCTGCGAGGACGGCCGCGGTGCGGGCTCCGATCCCTCGACCCGCACCCGTCACGAGCGCCACACGGCCGCTCAGGTCGAACAGCCGCCTCGGGTCCATGGGCGTGTTCATGGCGGTCCACCTCCATCTGCCGCCCCGCCGTCGGCGGGGACGGTACGAGCCAAGAAGCCCAGGACCGCATCCACGAACTCGTCGTTCCGATCGCCGGCGACCATGTGCGCGGCGTGGGCGACGTTCGCGTACTCCGCGTTCGGGCACGCCGCGAGGAATGCACTCGCACCCCGATCGGTGAGCACGTCGGAGAGAGCGCCGTGCACGAGCAGCGTGGGGGTGGTCAACCGGCCGGCGCACGCCTCCAGCCGGCGCTGGAGGGCATCGAGGTCGCCGTTGGCCTCCAGGAAACCTGGATCCCAGTGCCAGTGATAGCGGCCGTTGGTGCCGACGCGGACGTTCTTGGCGAGTCCGTCGAGGGTCCGGGGTCGTGGACGTCCCGGACGGTAGCCGGCGACCGCGTCGGCGACCTCGTCCAGGGACCCGAACCCCTCGGGGCGCTGCGACATGAACGCGCGGATCCGCTCGACGCCCTGTGGCTCCATTCGCGGGGCGACGTCCACCAGCACCATGGCTGCGGCGTCGATCCGGCCCTCGCCGACCGCGAGCAGCGATGTGCTCCCGCCCATGGACGCACCGACGAGTACGGGGCGACGACGACCGAGATTCTCGGCGACGACGACGAGGTCGTCGACCATGGCATCGGGGCCGTACGCGCCGGCGGGGTCCCACTGCGAGTCGCCGTGCCCCCGGGCGTCGACGGCCACGGAGTGATAGCCGGCGCGGGCGAGTGCTTCCCCCGCACCCTTCCAGGCGTGGCGGGTCTGGCCCCCGCCATGGAGCAGGATGACGAGTTGCCGGTTCGGATCGCCCCACGAGTCGCCGGCCAGCCGCAACCCGTCGGGTGTCGTCCAGTGTCGTGTGGGACTCGGTGTCGACGGCAGACCTTGCCGCATCGTGGAACCTCGAGAGTTCGTCAGGGGTCTTGGTTTGTTCGATTAGACGATGGAGGTGGTGGGGCGACAACTGTCTGTCGCTGCTAGTGCTGCTGCTACCCGTGTGATCTCAGGCGTCGTGGCGCAGTACGAGTTTCCCGAACTGCTCGCCTGCGGCGAGCCGAGCAAGTCCGGACGGGTAGTCCGAGAGCGGAAGAACCTCGTCGATCGCGACCGGGAGCCCGCTCGCGAAGAGCCGGCAGACCTCGGCCCACTCCTCGTGGGTCCCCATCGTGGAGCCGATGATCGTCTGGTGGTGCATGAAGAGCCGCACCAGGTTCACCTCGACCGTGGGGCCCGATGTCGCCCCGCACACCGCGATCCGGCCCGCCGGAGCGAGTGACCGGATCGACTTCTCCCACGTGGCTGCTCCCACGCTCTCGATGACGATGTCCGCTCGGACACCCCAACGGGGCGCTGCGGAGTCGATCGCCTCGTCGGCTCCGAGTTGGAGGGCGCGTTCACGTTTCGCCGCGCTACGCGAGGTCACCACCACACGAGCACCGCTCCATTTCGCGAGCAGGAGCGCGGAACACGACACACCGCCTCCGATGCCGACGACGAGGACCGTGTCGCCCGCGCAGAGGCCCGCCAGGCGCAGCATCCGCCATGCGGTCAGCGTGGTGAGGCCGAAGGCGGCGCTCTCGTCCCAGGAACGTGTCTGGGGTCTGGCGGTCACGTTGACGTCGGGTACCACCAGCTCCTCAGCATGGGTGCCCCACCGTGTGTCGCCCAACGTGTGGAACGCCCGGCACAGCGGAGGTCGACCAGCGAGGCAGGGCGGGCAGCGTCCACAGGAGATCGCCGGGTTCACGACGACCTCGTCACCGACCGAGACCGTCGTGACCTCGGATCCGATCTCGTCCACCACGCCGGCCGCGTCACAGCCCGGTACGTGGGGTAGGCGAGGCGTCAGTACCCCTGCCGACAGCCAGACGTCCACGTGGTTGAGCGCGGAGGTGACGACCCGGACGCGGACCTCCCGGGGTCCGAGGGCCGGCCGGCTCAGCGTCGTCCAGCTGCACGTGACGGGCGAACCGTCGAATGCCCATGCCTGCATCTGCCGGTGCTGTCCCACCTCGTGCGCGGAGACGTCAGTCATGCGCCGCCGCCATCCGGCGAACGGCCTCGGGGATCCCGGCGAGGCCGTGCTCCGCCCGCTCCAGCAACGGCGGGTCGGCGACTCCCATCGATCGAACGGCGTCCCTGAAGTGCCCGAGATCCTTGTCCATCATGTCCTGGTAGTGCACGACGTTCTCCACGGTCATCATGCCGGTGAGGGCGTGGAGCGCATAGGAACTCCCGCTGCTGGCCTGGATCAACGGGACGATCTCCTCAGGGTCGAACCCGAGCTGCGCCGCGACGGCCACCATCTCCTCGGCGTTCCTGAGGTTCGCGAGATACAACGTGTTGTTCAGCAGCTTGGCCAGTTGGCCGAGGCCTGCAGGGCCGAGATGGTGGATCCGCGCGGAGAAGGTCTCCAGGGCCGGCCTGGCCCGTGCCACCGCGTCGTGGTCGCCTCCCACCATCGTCGTCAGGGCTTTCTCGATCGCGGCCTCCCGGCCCCCGCTCACGGGAGCGTCGATGACCGCGACCCCGAACGGTCTGCCGGCTTCCTCGAACCGACGAGCAGCATCGGGTGCCCCGGTGGCGTGGTTCACGACGACGCTGCCGGCGGGGAGATGCGCGAGCAGCCCGGCGGCAAGCAGCTCCTCGACGTCGCCGTCGTCGCGTGCGCACAGCCCCACGTACTCGCGGCCCCGGGCCAGCTCGGCGATCGTGCGGCACGCCGTGTACTTGGCACCGGACAGCTGGTCGTAGGCCGCCGGACGCCGGGCCCAGACGCGGAGGTCGAACCCGGCTTCCGACAGGGCTCGTGCCATCGGGGCGCCCTGGTTGCCGAGCCCGACGAAACCGACCCGCATCGGCTCAGCCACGGCGCCGCGACCTGGTCGTCTCCAGCGCCACCACCGGCGCGAAGATCTCCTCCTCCGTCGCGCCCCGGGAGATCACGGTCGTGCCGTGCAGCTCGGTGAACTGCCAGCCGTGCGGCGTGCGGACCAGCCTGGCATCGAAGAAGCCGAGGTTCTCGACGCACAGGACGTGCTCGCCGTCCACCCGCTCGTCGAGGTCGCGGTAGGCGGCCCGAGCCGTCGCGACGTCGCCGTCGACGCGGACCTCGTGGTTCATGGAGACGTGGTAGGTGCTGCCGCAGATCCCGAAGAAGGTTCTGAACTCGGTGAGGAACTCCTCGCGACCGTCGAGCCTCACCGGCAGGATCCCGCGTGCCGGACCGTCGAATCTCACGATCACGTCCTCGGTGAAGAGGTCTGCCATCGCGTCCCAGTCACGTTCATCGACGGCGCGGGCGTATCGGTAGAAGGCGTCGATCACGTCCAGACGGCCGACGAGGTCGTCGAGCTGTTGCTGCGTCACACCATCTCCTTTGGCTGAGTCTCGTTGACGGGAGCGGGGTCCCTGCCCGAGCCGGAGTGCTGGTTCACTAGAGTAAGGTTCAAATGACTTGAGAGAGGTTCTAACAGAAATGGTCCGCGATGACAACGTCTCGACGTCCCTACAGCAGCCAGCTGCGTGACGAGCAGGCGCGAAACACGCGCCGCCGAATCCTCGACGCCGCGCGGGAGCTTCTCCTGGCCAACGGCTACACCGCCACGACGATCGAGCAGATCGCCGCAACTGCTGCCGTCAGCGTGCAGACCGTGTACAACGCGGTCGGGAACAAGGCGGTGATCGCCGGCGCCGTCTACGACGCCACGCTCGTCGGCCACGACCACCCGGTGGTCATCACCGAACGTCCGACGTTCCGGGAGGTCCTCGCCGAACGGAGCGCTCGACGATGTCTGGCTCGCTATGCGCAGTTCGGCCGGGAGCACGCCGAGCGGGTCGCTCCACTCCTGGTCTCCTTCGTCGCCGAGGCCGGCAACGCCGACCTGCGAACGCTCGTCGAGCGAATCGAACAGCAACGAGCTGAGGGCGCCTCCGCTGTCGCGCATCACATCGCCGCACGCTTCGGGCTGTCGCCCGACCGCACCGTAGACGAGGCGGCCGACATCCTGTGGACACTCACCGCACCCGAGACGACCAACCGTCTCGTCCGGCAGCGAGGCTGGACCTGGGACCGCTACGAATCGTGGCTCGCTGACACGATGTGCCACAGCCTTCTCGCTCGCAAGCGACAGGCACTGCCCAGAGTGGCGAACGGGTCGTCGTCAGATCGAAGGGTCTAGGGAGAAGCGATGGCGGCCGCGAGCGCCCTGACCTCGGCGCGGGCGGCGCGCCCCAGGAGCGGCGCGCGGTACCGCATGATGTGCCGCGGCGCGCCGAAGCCCGCGACGCCGACGAGCTCGTCGGCCGCGAAGTAGCCCACCACCGTGCCCTTGATCGGGCCGCCGGCCAGACCCTCACCCTGCAGCTGCTCCACCGAGTGGCCGAGATCGGGCCGCCCGATCATCTGGATCTTCAGGCCGAACTGGTCCGACCATACGTACGGTACGGAGGACGGCGGGGCCTCGGCCCCTACGATCGCCCGGGCGACCACGCCGGCTTGGTCCGATGTGGACGCCCAGTGCTCGAACCGGTGGCGTACCCCGGTCTCCGCGTCCGCCCACGAGGCCATGTCGCCCAAAGCCCACACCCCGTCGAGTCCGAGGACCCGGCCGCTCGCGTCACACCGGACGCCGTCGGTCAGGTCGAGCCCCGTGTCCGCGAGCCAGCAGAGATCCGGCCGGCCACCGATCCTGACCACGACGACGTCCGCCTCCAGCCGGGAGCCGTCCGCCAGCACCACCGCGGTGGCGGAGTCCCCCGGCACGAACCCGCTGATCGCTGTACCCAGTCGCAGGTCGACCCCGCCCTCGCGGACCAGCTGCCCGCCATGGCCCCAACCTCCTCGCCCAGCCCACGGAGGAGGGGGACCCGCGCGGCCTCGAGCACGGTGACGGACACACCGCCGGCCACGGCCGTGCTGGCCACCTCGGCCCCGATGAAGCCGGCCCCGATCACCACGAGGGACGCCGCGGAAGCCAGCTCCGACCGCAGCGCCAGCGCGTCGTCCACGGTCCGCAGGGTGTGCACGCTCCCGGCTGGTCGGGGAGGGTCCGGGCGACGAGGCCGGTGGCGAGCACGATCACGTCGGCCCGCAGCACTGTCCCGTCCGCCAGCTCGACCTCGCCCCGGCGCAACGCCACCGCCGGCTCGCCCAGCAGGAGGTCGACGTCCGGTTCCCGCAGCGCGGCACCATCCATGAGCGTGAGCCGGTCCGGTTCCCAGTCGCCTACGAGCAGCTGCTTGGACAGCGGCGGACGGTCGTAGGGAACGTGCTTCTCGCCCCCGACCAGACTGATCCTTCCCTCGTGCCCGACCCGGCGCAGCTGCTCGACGGTACGGATCCCGCCGAGACCCGCGCCGACGACGAGCACGTGCTCGGACCCACCGCGCACACGACCTCCGTTCACGCGGAGCCGGGCCGGGTTGCTGCGGCCGCGGTGACGTGCGGTGTGCGGATGGTGTCCGCCGCACGCCACGGAGCGAGCGACGGGTCCTTCAGCAGGCGTTTCGCCACCCGCATCCGGTGGACCTCGTCCGGGCCGTCGTAGATCCGGGCGTAGCGCGCCTCCCGGTACATCGCCTCGAGGGGCGTGTCCGACGTGACCCCCATGGCGCCGTGCACCTGGATCGCACGATCGATGACGGTGTGCAGCATCTGGGCACCGCGGAACTTGACGAGGCTGATCAGGACGCTCGCGTCGCGCCCGTCGTTGAGCGCGTGCGCGGCATCGAGGGTCATCAGGCGATGGGCCTCGATGTCCGCGGCGGACTCGGCGATCCACCGCTGGACCTCGCCCTTGTCCGCGAGCAGGGAACCGTGCGCGTACCGGGAGCCGGCCCGCTCGCAGAGCAGCTCGAAGGCGCGGTAGGCCTGCCCGAGCCAGCGCATGCAGTGGAAGATCCGGCCGGGCCCCAGCCGCTCCTGGGCGATCTGCAGACCCTGCCCGCGTCTCCCGAGCAGGTTCGTGGCGGGGACGCGCGCGTCCCGCAGTTCGATCTCGCAGTGGTTGCCGGTCGTGCGGCCCATCGTCGGGACGACCCTGACCAGCCGCCAGCCCGGGTTGTCGGTCGGGACGATGATCGCCGAGTAGGCGAGCCGCTTGTGCGGGGCGTCCGGCTCGGTGAGTGCCATGACGGTCGTGAAGGCCGCGACATTGGCGCCGGTCGTGAACCACTTGCGGCCGTTGACGATCCACTCGTCCCCGTCCAGCTCGGCGTGGGTCTGCATCAGGGTCGGGTCGGACCCGGCGACGTCGGGCTCGGTCATCCCGATCGAGGATCGGATCTCACCGGCGACCAGGAGGCTCAGCCAGGTCCGCTTCTGCTCGGCCGAGCCGAAACGGTCGAGCATGATCGAGTCCTGCATGGACCAGGTCCCGAGCGCGACCTGGCCGAAGTAGGAGCGGCCGATCACGCCGTTGAGGTGGACCATGTCGATGAAGGACAGCCCGCCGCCGCCGAGCCGCAGGGGATGGCCGAGGGCCCACAGTCCCTCGGCCTTCGCCGCGGCCTTGAGCCCGTCCAACAGCTGGGTGGCCTCATCGCCGCCGGACCAGAGCGTCGGTTCGGCCGGGATCACGCGCTCCTCGACGAAGTCCCGGACCCTGCTGATGACGTCCGCGAGGTTCTCCGATCCGCTCACAGTCGGTGGCTCGATTCTCGGTCGAGCAGATCGCCGGCGATCTGCAGGTGGGTGTGGACGATGTCGGCGAGCCCGGAGGCACGCTCGTGCTCGCCGGCGGCGGCCGCCCGCTCACGGATGCCGGTCTTGATGATGGCCGAGCGCCAGTGGGAGAAGGCCACGTAGAAGTCGAGGTCCTCCGCCCGTCGCCCGGATCCGGCGAGGTAGCGCTCGACGAGCTCCTCGGCAGTGAGGAAGCCGGGCAGCCCGGTCAGCCGCTGCCCCGGGTGGGTGATCCGGTCGTTCGCAGGGTCGGCATAGACCACGACCTGGGCGAGGTCGGTGAGCGGGTCGCCGACGGTGCACAGCTCCCAGTCGAGGATCGCGGCGACGCGGGGTGTCTCGGAGACGTCCACGATGAGATTGCCGAAGCGGTAGTCGCCGTGGACCAGCGTCTTCTCGTCCCGGGCCGGGGCCCGAGCGAGGAGCTCGGTCCCGAGCAGCTCGATCCTGGGTTCGTCGGCGTGGGCTCCCCGTCGCCACTGTTCGATCCACCTGTGCAGCCGCCGGGCGGCGAAGGGCTCCGGACGGTGCCAGCCGGCGAAGGGTTCCTGGTCGATCGGGGTGTCGTGCAGGTCGACCAGGGTGTCGACGAGGGCCTCGCACAGCCGGCGGGCAGTGGCCGGGGCGATCCCGACGGCGTCGTCGGGAGTGTGCAGCACCCTGCCCTCGATGTACTCGACGACGACGAAAGGAGCCCCCAGAGCGTCGCTGTCCGGGCAGAATCCGTACACCTCCGGTGTCGGCAGCCGTGACGTGGCGAGCGCGGAGAGGATCAGGAACTCGCGCCGGACGTCGTGAGCTGCTGGATCGCTCGGACCGATCGGCGGTCGACGGAGGACGTAGTGCCGTTCCCCGACCCCGGCGAGCAGCGTGACGTTCGACAGCCCGCCGGCGAGCAGTCGCACCTCGAGCTCGCCCGCGGGCAGCTCCACACAGCTGTCCAGGAACCGGCGGAGCATGACGGGGTCGCGCACGAGGGCGGGCTGGGGCTGCGCATCGCGGACCTGCTCAGCCATGGGCGAGATTCAGCATGTCCGGCCCGGTGACGCCGACGCCCTCCAGCACGGGGTCCGCGAGCCGCATCGGGAAACGTGGAGCGCGCCTTTCCCGCAGGGCCTCGACCCCCTCGACCGCGTCGGCCGACCGGCCCCGGGTGAAGAGGAGAGCCGCCTCGAGCCGGCTCGCCTGGGCCGGATGCGTCGCGCCCTGCATGCGCCACAGCAGTCGCCGGGTGAGGGCGACCGAGATCGGCGCCGCCTCGGCGATCTCCAAGGCGAGGGCGTTCGCATCGGGAAGTAGCGCAGCGTCGGGCAGCACGCTTCTGACGAGCCCTGCGGCGCAGGCTTCTTCCGCCGAGACCGTGCGTCCAGTGCACATCCAATCCTGTGCTCGGCCCATGCCGACGAGGCGGGGCAGGAACCAGGACGACGCCCCCTCCGGGACCAGCCCGCGCCGGGTGAACACGAACCCGAACCGTGCGCTCCGCGCGGCGAGCCGCACGTCCATGGCGAGCGTCAGCGTAGCGCCGAAGCCGATGGCAGGCCCGTTGACCGCGGCGATCACCGGCTTGTTCAGGTCGAAGATGCGCAGCGTGACCCTCGCGGCGAGCTCCCGGTAACCGAGCAGCGTGCTCGGGTCCGGGCCGGCGGTCTTGTCGAAGGCTGAGGCACCGCCGGAGATGTCGCGCCCCGAGCAGAAGCCCCGGCCGGCGCCGGTGACGATGATCGCCCGCACGTCGTCGTCGGAGTCGAGCCGGTCCAGCACGCCGACCAGGCCGTCGAACATCGGAAGCGTGAACGCATTGAGCGTGTGCGGTCGGTCGAGGGTGATCGTCGCGACGTGACCGTCGATCGACACGTCGAGATGCTCGGGAGTCATGTCGTCTCTCCTGGATGAGGGCCGGCCGGTCGCTGTACGGCCCTCGCGACGCCCCGCGACAGGGCCGGATCTTTCCTTCGACCCTATGCCCGCCGCGCCGACCAGCACTGGCGCGTCTGGTGCTGTCATTCCGGCTTCCTGCCTCGTCCACCGGTCGTCGGTAGGGTCGTCCATCGCCGGTCCTACAGGTCTGTGCCGACGGTCTCGGCGAACATCGTGGCGCGCTCGAGGATCGCTTCGGGGGGTGCGAAGCTGACGAGTGCACAGTCGGTGACGCCGAGCCGGGCGTGCGCCTCGTAGGTCCGCGGGTCGCTCGACAGGCGTCCGCTGGTGACGGATCACCAGCTCGGCGAAGTCCCGGCCCTCCTCGTCGCAGAACCGGCGCAGGACGTCGAGCCGTTCCCGCAGGACCTCCGGCGCCAGCGGATCGTGGCTGTCGCTGCTCCCGGTCGGTGGGGTGAATACGGCCCACCCGCCGCCATAGCGCGCCACCCGTCGGAGGGCGGCGTCCCGGATCCCGCCGATGAGCACCGGGATCGTGTTGCCCGGTTGCGGTGGCTGCGGGTGGAAGCCGGCCAGCGCGTGGCTGTAGAAGGTCCCGTCGAAGCGCGAGACATCGTGTCGCCATGCCTGCTGCATCTGGCCGATGTGCTCGTCGAGGCGGGCGAGCCGTCGGTCCATCGGAACGTCGACGGCGTCGAACTCCTCCCGCATCCATCCTGTACCGACGCCCAGGACGAGCCGGCCGCCGGCTATGGCGTCGATCGTCGCCAGCTCCTTGGCCAGGACGACGGGATGGCGGAGTAGTGGCACGAGAACGCGCGTGCCGAGTCGAATGCGTTCCGTGCGGGCCGCCAGTGCAGCCAGCAGGGTCACCGCCTCGAGACAGGGGGAGGTTGCCTCCATCGCGTAGTCGCCGTCGGAGGCCCTGGGACAGGAGGACGACACGTCGACGGGGGAGATCAGGTGGTCGAAGAGCCACGCCGAGTGATAGCCGAGCTCCTCGATGCGGACCGCCATCTCGATCGCGCCCTGGACCGCGAGCCGCGGGCCGGCCTGCAGGAGGTGGATCCCGAACCTCACGACAGCCCCGAACCCTGGCGTGGCGTACGGGCCAGAGCGGTCCTGAATGCTCCGGGATCACCGCGTTCCCATGTCGTGACGAACCGCCAGTGGACGATCTTCCACCCGTCCACGGTCCGCCGGGGTCGTGGAGGTAGTGCCCACCGGCGACGTACGAGTCCAGCTCCGGATCGGCGAGGTAGTGCATTGCGCGCAGGTACGACAGGCACGATGCCTCGTCGTCACCCCGTAGCTCGACATGGTGGTTCGTCAGGGTGTGCTGGGTGGAGTCGAAGCCGACGACCAGGCGCCTGCAGAAGCTGACCCACTCCTCGCGTCACATTGTGCGCACTTCGCCGTTCCGGGCCGGGAACGCGACCGAAAGGGTCTCGGCGAAGCAGGAGGTGTACTCGTCGAGGTCGAGGAGGTCGATGCCACGGCAGTACCTGACCATGACGTCGACGACCGCCGCTTCGTCGAGCAACCGCCGCAGCGCGTCGCTGGTCGGGCGGGTGGCCCGAGCCCGAGCCCTGGCCGGGTCGGATGCTGTCATCAAGTGATCACCTCGCCGCTGTCCGCCGTCATCGCCGTGGACCGGCGAGATGCCCAGTAGTAGACGGTGAGGTCGGCGGCCGACAATCGGTGAGTGGCTGCTGGTACAGCCAGTACCACCGCGATCTCAGATCCGGTCGGCGAGCAGCTCGTTCATCCGCTCGCGTGATTCTTCGTCCGCCAGCATGTGGACCATCAGCAGCAACCGGGGATGATCGAGGGGTCGGAGCTGGACCAACCGGGCGCGGACGGGGCCGACCTCCGGATGGGTGACGGTCTCGACCCGGGCGGCGAAGCCCTGGACCTCATGCCGTTCCCAGACTCGTCGGAACAGTTCGCTCCCACCCTTCAGGCCGTTGATCACCTGCCCGAACCGGTGGTCGCCCGGGTACTTGGAGGCCTCGGCGCGGAACCGCGCAATCGCGAACTCGGTCTCGCCCTCCCAGTCGTCCAGGCGCCGGCGCAGCTGGGGATGCATCACCTGGATCCACAAACCGTTGCGCTGGTGCGGCTCGAGGGTTGCGGGATCGACGAACAAGCTGCTGTAGGCCCGGTTCCACCCCACGAGATCCGTGACCGGCTCCATCAGATGGGCCGGATGGGGGAGGAGGGTGTCGACGAGGGCCGAAAGGCCTTCGTCGGCGATCGGGCGGCAGGCGGTGTCGAGGTTGCGGGGCGCGACGCCGGCGAGACGGCGCAGGTAGCGGTGACCGTCGTCGTCGAGCTGCAGAGCCCGGGCGAGGGCCTCGATGACCTGCGGGGTCGTGCGGATGTCCCGGCCCTGCTCGAGCCACGTGTACCAGGTGACGCTCACGCAGGCCGTGTCGGCGACCTCGTGTCGGCGCAGGCCTTTGACCCTTCGCCGGCCGCGCCTCGGGATGCCGAGATCCTCGGGTTGGAGCGACTCCCGCCGGGCGCGGAGGAAGGCGGCGAGCTCTTCCCGTCTGGCGTGCTCCTCGGCCGCGTGCGCCCGACTCGAATACTCGGGCATCCCGCCCGTGGGATGCCACGCGGCCGCGGCGAGTGAGGACGTGCGAGGGGCATCGGACACGGGGGCACCCGTCGGTTGGCTGCGCGTGCCCGGACGGTTCGGGATGTCGGTGGTGGTCGCCAAGGATGGCATGGCGCGCTCCCTCCTTCTCGAGCAGCGGTGCTCATGGCGCAAACTACACTACACGAGGTAGTGTAGTAAATCACCGGAACAGGCAAGGGTGGGCGCTGTGGTGCAGTCGGACGGGGGAAGGCGCTCGGCGAAGAAGCGCGCGGCGATGCTCGACGCGGCGCAGCAACTCTTTCTGGCGGACGGTTACGAGCGGACGAGCATCGAGGCGATCGCCGCGGGTGCGAAGGTCTCGAAGCGGACCGTGTACGACCACTTCGGCGATAAGGAGCTCGTCTACGCGGAGGTCGTGAGCCGGGTCTCGGCCGACTTCTTCGCCACCGTCGAGACGGCGATCGAGGAGGAGCTGCCCGACGGGTGCGACCTGCGCGCCGGGTTGCTGGCGTTCGTCAGGCGGGTGGCCGCGGGTGCCTTCTCCTCCTCCGACACCGCGCTCCGTCGGCTCGGCGGCGTGTGGCCCCGGTTCCCCCGCAGCCGGGGGGAGACCGGGACGACGACGAAAGAGCTGGTCGTGCATCGGTTCGCCCGGTTCATGGCCGACGGCGCGCTGGCACCCGCGGACCCCCACCGTGTCGTCGAACACTTCACAGCGCTGACGCTCCTGCTGGCGATGGACACGCTGGACCCAGCCGCTCCGGACGCCGAGCTCGACGCGATGCTGGTGGACGGTGTGGACGCCTTTCTCCGCGCCTACACCTGATCGTCGGAGCTAGCGGGGTGCCATCCGGATGGCACCGTCCAACCGGATCGTCTCGCCGTTGATCATCGGGTTCTCGAGGATGTGCTGGGCGAGCGCCGCGTACTCGTCGGGGCTGCCGAGCCTGCTCGGGTGCGGGACCGAGCGTCCGAGCGACGCGCGGACCTCCTCCGACAGCCGAGCGAGCAGGGGAGTGTCGAACAGCCCGGGGGCGATCGTGGCGACCCGGATCTGGCGCGACGCCAGGTCACGCGCCGCGACCAGCGTCATGCCGACGACCCCGGCCTTCGACGACGCGTACGGGATCTGTCCGATCTGACCCTCCCAGGCCGCCACGGACGCCGTCAGCACGATTGCTCCACGCTCGCCCTCGACGGGCTCCGTCGCCGCGATCCGCTCGGCAGCGAGCCGGAGGACGTTGAACGAACCGACGAGATTGAGCGTGACGATCGACGCGTAGTCCGCGAGCGACGACGCCGTCCCCTCTTTGTCGAGCACCCGCATCGTGAGGCCGCGGCCGGCACAGTGCACCACCGCCCGGAGCGCACCGAGCTCTTCTGCGGCATCGAGGGCGGGCCCTACCCCGGCCTCTGTGGTCACGTCGCCCGGCACGAAGACCGCCCCGATGTCGGCTGCGGCCTTCGCCCCCGCCGATCCCTCCACGTCGAGGAGGACGACGCGAGCACCGGACGTCACCAGCCTCCGGGCCGTCGCCAGACCCAGCCCGGAGGCGCCGCCCGTGACAACTGCCGAGATCCCCGAGGTGTCCATCGTTCAGCTCTCGAGAGTGATCGCGGCGCGGGGGCAGATCTGCACCGCTTCGGCAACCGCGGGGCGCTGCGCCTCCGGCGGGTCCTCGTCGAGGAAGTGGAGATAGCCGTCGTCGCGGATCTCGAAGACGTCCGGTGCCACCGCCGTGCACAACGCGTTGCTCTCGCAGAGTTCGTAGTTCACCGAGATTCGCATGACTGGATAGTGCCCCGCGCCTCGTCCCTGCAGGAGGACCGAGGAGATACGAGCAGAAGCCGTACCACGTTCGGAACCGGGCGCGCCCGTAGCCTTCGGACACTCTCGCCGCGGTGGTCGGAGGTGGGAGCGATTGGAGGCTCCGGCATGTCCCAGGCATCAGCGACGGCAGCCCGTCCACCGGCGTCGCTCGGCGGGGCGGCGATCCGATTCGAGGGCGTGTCCCAGTCGTTCGTGACCGCGGACCGGGTGGTGGACGCCATTGTCGACATCGATCTCGACATCGCGCCCGGCGAGTTCGTCGCGCTCGTCGGCCCCTCGGGCTGCGGCAAGACGACCCTGCTCAACCTCCTGGCGGGTCTGGCCCGGCCGACCGAGGGCTCGGTGACCCTCGACGGCCGCGGTGTCTCGGGTGCCTCCGGGGAGGTGGCCTACATGCTCGCGCGGGATGCCCTCTACCCCTGGCGGACCGCCATCGAGAACGTGGAGCTGGGGCTGCAGGTGCGCGGAGTCCGCCGGGCCGAACGGCGCGAGCTGGCGCTCGACTGGCTCGAAAGGGTCCACCTCGCCGACTTCGCCGACGCCCACGTCTCCGAGTTGTCGCAGGGCATGCGTCAGCGCATCGCGATCGCGCGCACGTTGTCTTTGTCGCCTCGCTGCATCCTGATGGACGAGCCGTTTGCCGCGTTGGACGCCCAGACGCGGCTGCTGATCCAGAACGAGTTCCTGGCGCTGTGGGACGAGCTGCGCTCGACGGTCCTGTTCGTCACCCACGACCTCGACGAGGCGATCTCGCTGAGCGACCGCGTGGTGCTCCTCGGGTCGCGTCCCGGACGGCTGGTCCGTGACATCCCGGTCGGGCTGCCACGGCCGCGAACCGTCGAGCAGCTCGGGGCGGATCCGGGTTGGCAGGCGCTGCACGACGACCTGCGCGCCGCCCTGCGCGCGGAGGTCTCCGATGCGCGCCTGGCCGAGGCCGCTCCGGCCGAGCACGGCGCCCGAGGCGAGTCGTGACCGCGCGGGCCACCCTCAGCAGGGACTCCACTCGTCCCGATCGGGCAGCGATCCACGATCGGCTGCGTGTGGAGCACGGCCGGGCCCGGGTCCGCGACCGGATCGCGGTGTGGGGCATGCGGCTCGGCGTCGTCACGGCATTCCTGCTGCTCTGGTTCGCCGCGGGGGCGCTGCACTGGATGAACCCGGTGTTCATCAGCGATCCGGTGAGCGTGGCCGAGAGTCTCGTACGGCAGCTGAGCGGTCCCATCTGGATCGACGTGGGCGTGACCCTGACCGCCGCATTGGCCGGGCTGGCGCTCGGCGCGTCGACCGGCGTGCTGAGCGGGCTCCTCCTCGGCGAGCTGCCTCGGTTCCGGCGCGCCGTGCAGCCCGTGGTCACCCTCGCGAACTCGCTGCCCCGGCCCGCCCTCGCCCCGATCTTCCTCGTGTGGTTCGGGCTCGGGTCGGGTGCAAAGATCGCCGTGGCGGTCAGCGTCGTCTACTTCCTGTTGCTGATCACCACCCTGGCCGGGGTCGACGGCGTCGACGCGGACCGGGCCACTCTCGCTCGGACTCTCGGCATGACGAGGCTTCAGCGCTTCCGCCTGCTCCAGCTGCCGACGGCCGGCCCGGCTATCGTCGCGGGGCTACGGCTGGGCTCCGTGTACGCAGTGCTCGGTGTGGTAGTCGCCGAGATGGTCGCCTCCACGGAGGGCCTCGGGCTGCGGCTGGTCGAGGCGACCAACGAGTTCGACATCGCCGGATCGTTCGCCATCCTGTTCCTGCTGGCCCTGCTCGCGTTCGCCCTGGACTGGGTCGTCGGGCAGTTGCAGCGACGGCTGTCCTGGGGCGTCGCGCCGTGATCCGCATCGTCTCCCGAAGGAGTGACCTCGTGTCCCGCAGACTGACCCGTTCGATCGTGGCCGTCGCGGCCGCCCTCGGCCTGGCCGGGCTGACCGCTTGCGGGGGCGCCGCGGCGCCCCCGGAGGACGCGGACAGCGCGTTGCCGCTGACCCTGCAGCAGTTCCCCGGATCGCTGCTCTACATCTCGGACGTCGTGGCTCAGGAGGAGGGGATCTTCGCCCGAAACGGCTTGAAGGTCACCTTCGTCAAGCCCGGTGACGGTGCGACGGCCATGCGGCTGCTCGCCAGCGGAGACGCCCAGGGGCTGCTCGCCGACGTCGCCTCGGGGCTGTCCGCGGCGGCCCAGGGCCAGCCCATCGGCGTTGCCGGCAGTGTGATCAACCGCAACCTGTTCCAGATCTCCGCCCGCGCCGGCCTCACCGCTCCTACCGGTGACTGGAAGTCCAAGATCGAGGCGCTCCGCGGCCGGACGGTCGCGGTGCCGGGCATCGGGAGCAGCGCCGACCGGGTGCTGCGGGGCCTGCTGCGCGAGGCTGGGCTGGACCCCGACAAGGACGTGACCATCGTGGCGGTGTCCACGAGCCAGGCCGCGATTGCGCAGTTCCAGCAAAACGCTCTCGACGCCTTGATCAACGTGGCCCCGGCCGCCGACATCATAGCCAAGGCCGGTGCGGGTGCGCTGTACCTGGACGTGGCGGAGGAGGCACCGGACCGGTTCGCGAAGTCGGTCATCGGCATGATGACGAACCGGACCTTCGCCGAGGCCAATCCCGAGGTGATCAATCGCTGGGTGGCGTCGGAGCAGCAGGCGATCGAGTTCATCCGGGACCCGGCGAACCGCCCCGCCGTCATCGGCCACATCGCCGAGACGGTCACCGGTGGGGACACCGCCATGGCGGAGTCGCTCGCCGGCTACCTCGACGACACCATCTACACCGAGACCCGGCCCGGTCTCGCAGTCCCGATCGACGCGCTGCAGGACCAGATCGCGCTGCTCGTGGCCGGCGGGGTCCCCGCCGGGTCGGTCGACGTGTCGAAGTTCGTGGTCGCGCCGGGCCACAAGTAGCCCGCCGAGAGGAGAGGCAACGATGTCGGAGGAGTCGTTCGCAGGTCCGCTCGCGGACTTCGACGCGATGAGGTGCTGGGGGGAGCTGTGGGCGCGGCCCGGGCTCGGCGCCCGGGACCGGAGCCTGGTGACCGTCGCGATCCTGGCGGCGCAGTCCCGCTTCGAGGAGCTTCGCACCGCACTGCGCGGGGCAGCGACCAGTGGATGCGGGACCGAGGAGATCCAGGAAGTGCTGCTGCATGCGGGCATCTACGGCGGCCGGGACGCGCTGGAGGAGTCGCTGTGCATCGCGGAGCGGACCCTCGACCGGGGCGCGCACCTTCGCGTCTACCGGAATGTCAGCTGAACCGGCGGGCCAGAAGTACGGGAGGGGTGGCGTGCGTGGAGCGCGTTGACGGGGCCATGCTGCTGCTGCGTCTGGTCGTCGGTGGTGTGCTGGTCGTCCACGGCCTGAACCATGCGTTCGGCGGGGGGAGGCTGCCAGGAGCGGCGCGGTGGTTCGAAGGCCTCGGCCTGCGCCACGGCATTGTGCAGGCCACGATGAGTGCCGTCACCGAGGTCGTGGCCGGCGTGGGGATCCTTCTCGGTCTGGCGACGCCGCTGTCGGCGGCGGCCGCGGTGGGTGTGATGGCGGTCGCCGGCGTCGTCGCCCATCGCCGCAACGGGTTCTTCGTCTTCCGGGACGGGTATGAGTACGTCCTCGTGCTTGCCCTCTGTGCCGTGGTCCTCGCCTGGACGGGCCCGGGGGCACTCTCGCTCGACGCGGCGCTGGGCGTGTCGATCGCCGGAGTGTGGGCCGCGCTGTTCGCCGCCGGGCTCGGTGTGATCGGGGCCGCGGGCCTGCTCCTGCTCACATACCGACCCCCGCTGAACGACGGCACGCCGGCGACGGCTGCCGGCGCTCCCCAGTGAACGGAGAGAGATGAAGGACATCCTGGCTCGGCTCGAACCGGACCAGATCGCGCTGCGGCAGATGGTCGCGAAGCTGGCGGCCGACAGGTTCGCCCCGCACGCCCGGGAGTGGGACCGGGACCGGACTCCGCTGCCCGCGGCCGAACGGCGCGCCCTCTCGGACCTCGGCCTCCTCGGCATCACGCTGCCCGAGGCGTACGGCGGGGAGGGCCGGCCACTGCTCGACGCGCTCGTGGTTCTGGAGGAGCTGGCGAAGGCCTCACCGGTTGCCGCCTGGCCGGTCTTCGAGGCCTGTACCGGTCCGGCCCGGGTGATCGACCTGTTCGGCTCCGACGAGCAGCGGAGCCGCTTGCTGCCCCCGATCGTCGCGGGTGAGAAGACGCTGGCGGTGTCGATCTCCGAGCCCGAGGCCGGCACCGCCGCGACCGACATGACCACCCGGGGCCGGATCGACGGCGACGCGGTGGTGATCAACGGCGTCAAGCGGTGGTGCTCGGGCGCCGGCCACTCGGAGCAGTACCTGGTGTACCTGCGGCTGGACGACAGTCCCGGGTCTCGCGCGATCGGCGCCGTCGTCGTCGACGGGGACACCCCTGGTGTGGAGTTCGGGGCCCAGGAACAGCTCATGGGCTTCCGCGGAATCTGCTCCGCCGACATCGGGCTCACCGACGTCCGGGTGCCGCTCACGAACCTCATCGTCCCGGCGGGCGGATTCTCGACGCTCTTCACCGCCTTCTCCATCGAGCGCCTCGGCAACGCGACGATGTCGCTCGCGGTGGCGCAGACCGCGCTGGACCGGGCGGCACGACACGTCACGGAGCGCAGGCAGTTCGGCCGCCCGATCGCGGACTTCCAGCTCGTGCAGGGGGCGATCGCGGACATGGTGATGCGCGTGGAGGCGGCCCGGCTGCTGATCTATGCGGCGGCGACCGAGGCCGGTCGCGGTGCGCCGAGCCCCCTCGCTGCGTCCATCGCGAAGTGCACCGCGAACGAGACCGCGAAAGTCGTCTCGGACCTGGCGATCCAGGTGCTGGGTGGCTACGGCTACTCCGAGGAGTACGAGGTCGAACGCCTGCATCGGGACGCCCACGGATGGTCGCTCGCCGGGGGCACCCTGAACATCCAACGGGTCCGGATCGCGTCGGAGTACCTCGGCACGCGATTCGACCAGCGCGTCCGTTGAATCGGCGAACATGGTAGTCCCTCTATCCCTTTGCGGTCTGGCCGCTTGTCGGCACCCCGCCAAGAATGGGGAGACCGGTCAGGTCACCCGTCTATTCAGGAGGCAGTGTCGTGCTCCAGACCTTCGGTGAAGTCGCCGAGAACGAGGACCATGTCGGACTGAGCTTCCGGGACACCGCCCGCTGGACGGTGCCCGAGGAGCTGCGCAGGTCCTCGCGGACCGCGAACACCCCGTTCGACACGACGGCCCTCCTGCTCGGCGACGGCGAGGTAGGGCCGGTCATGTTGTTCCTGGCGGTCCAGCCGGGTTTCACACCGCCGGACGCACCCGCCCACGGGCACGCGAGCGACAATTTCCGTCTTTCTGCGCGCGGTGTGCTGCCGATGGGGCCGGAATCGTACGACGAGGGTGAGTTCCGATTCCAGCGCGGCTGGAAGCCCTATCCGAGCGACAATTACGCGCACGGCCCCGAGGGCGGCTGGACAGTGCTCTGCTTCGCTGACCGGCGTGGTGTCAAGGTCCGCCACGTGAGCCCGAGCGCACCGACCCACAGCGCCGGGGACGCGAGGCTCGCCGCCTGGCTCGGCATCACGGGTGACCTGACCTCGGACGACCCGGCTGACATGGCGGGTGCCTCCGCCCTCGCCACGACACTCGGCGACTTCCGCAAGCCGTTCCAGAACGGGTCCTACGCCGACGCCGACAGCTGGCCGCGCATCGACGAGTCGACCCACGCTGCCGGATCGCTCCTCGGCGACCTCGAGCGCGGCCCTGTGCTCGTGCTCGCCTCGACCGGAGCCGGGGGGCTCGCCTCGAGCGGGTTCACCGTGGAGACCGAGGTCTTCCACCTCGTCGTGCGGGGGAGCTGCACCGTCGACGGCGCGGAGCAGGTGGCCGGCGACATGCTGGTGCAGCGCCCTGGGTTCCCGATGGGGCCGGTCGTCGCCGGTCCCGATGGCGCCGAGATCCTTGCGCTGTTCGGCGACCGCCGCGGCGCCACGCCGGCCCGGCCGGACACGCTCCGCGGCTGGCCGACGATCCTGCAGACGATCACGTCCGAGCTCGGCGAGACGCTCGCGAGCCGGGCGTAGTGGTCATGCCGCACGCCGAGCGGACCCTGCGCGACCGGACCGCGATCGTGGGTGTCGGTTACACGGACTACTCCCGGGACTCCGGGGTGAGCACGCAGACGCTCGCGCTGCGGGCGATCCGGGCGGCGCTCGACGACGCCGGGCTCGGGGTGCGGGACGTCGACGGTGTCGCCTGTCACCGCGTCGGTGACTCGGTCGACCCTGCGCAGGTGGCCCAGGGCCTCGGCATCGCCGATGTCCGGTTCGTCCGTGACGTGTTCGGGGGCGGGAGCGCCTCGGTCGGGACCCTGGTCGATGCGGCCATGGCGGTCGCTTCGGGCATGGCCGAGTGCGTGGTCTGCTGGCGCGCGCTGAACTCCCGGTCCGAGGGCCGGATGGGGTCCGCCACGGGGCCGGCCGCAGCGGCGGGTGACGCGCAGTACTGGATCCCGCACGGCCATCTCACTCCACCGCAGCTGTTCGCCATGGAGACGCGGGCGTACCTGCACCGTTGGGACTATGCGGCGGAGGATCTCGGCCGGGTGGCCATCACCCAGCGTGAACACGCCCGGCTGAGCCCCAGGGCGATGATGACGCAACCACTGACGATGGAGGACTACCTCGCCTCGCGCTGGATCTCCGATCCGCTGCGGCTGTTCGACTGCTGCCTGGAGACCGATGGCGCAGTCGCGCTGGTGGTCACCACGGCGGAGCGGGCCAGGGACCTCCGGAAGCCGGCGGTTCTGATCAGCGGTGCCGCCTTCGGCGGCGGGTACCAGCTCACCTCGAACCACTGGAGCGACCGGTCGGTGGCACCTGCCGTACGGATGGCACCCCGGCTGTACGCCTCGGCGGGAATCGGCCCGGAGGAGATCGACGTCGCCGAGTTCTACGATGCCTTCACCCCGCTCGTCCTCATGCAGCTCGAGGCCTACGGCTTCTGCAAGCCCGGCGAGGCGGCCGCCATGGTGGCGGACGGCGCGACGGCACTCGGCGGTTCGCTGCCGGTCAACACCCACGGCGGGCACCTGTCAGAGGGATACGTCCACGGTCTCAACCACGTCGTCGAGGCGGTGAACCAGCTGCGCGGAGCCTGTGGCCCCCGACAGGTGCCGGGAGCGGAGGTCGCGCTCGCCACCTCCCAGCCCGGCATGCTCTCGGGCGCGACGTCGGCGGTCGTGCTGAGGCAGGCGGCATGAGCGACCAGCAGGTTCCGGTCCTGATGGATCGTGACTCCAGGGAATGGTGGCTGGCACTGCGCCGACACGAGCTCGCCTTGCAGACCTGCACCGACTGCGGTCGGCTGCGCTGGCCGTCCCGGGCGATCTGCAACGACTGCGGGTCGCTGGAGTGGCGGTGGACCGAGTCGCGGGGCACCGGGACGGTCGTGTCCTGGACCGTCACGCACCGCCCGCCGTCACCACAGGCCCTGGTGCCCTACACCGTCGTGCTCGTGCGGCTCGACGATCAGGACGACGTGTTCATGCCGGGCGGCTGGAATGGTCCTGCCGACGGCGAGGGGCTGGCGATCGGGCTGCACGTCCGGGTCGGTTATCAGGCCGTCGTCGACCAGCATGGTGAGGACGCGACGATCCTGCGCTGGGAGCCGTCGGTCGGGAGCGGTGAGGAGATCTGATGAGTGAAGGATCGCGCATCGAGCGTGTGGAGGGGCGGCGGCTCGCGCTGCCGACCGGTCTCAAGGACGTCGTGCTGCCCAACGGCCAGCGGATCCGCGCGGACCTCGGGGTCATCGTCGTGCGGTTGACCGACGCGGACGGTGCCCAGGGGTACTCCCTGGTCTGGGCGCAGCAGGAGCGGCTACTGGTGCTGTTCGAGGCGGGCCTGCAGCTCCTCGGTCCTCAACTGCGCGGCACCACGCCCCATGACGGGGAGTCCGTGGTGACCTCGCTGCGCGGACACCTGGGGTTCGTCGGCTGGTCCGGGGCGGGGGCGTTCGCGACGTCCGGCCTGGAGATGGCGGTGCAGGACCTGCTGTGCCGGCGCCGCGGGGTGAGCCTCGCCCGGGCCCTCGGGAAGCGGTCGGACACGGTCCGCGCCTACCAGACCGGATTGATGCTCGGTTCGGCGCCCGAGGACCTCGTCACCGAGGCGAAGGCCATCTACGCCGGTGGGGTGAAGGCGATCAAGATGATCGTCGGGAAGCCGGACCTCGAGGAGGATCTCGAGCGGATCGGGGCCGTCAAGGCGGCCCTGCCGGCTGATGCGACCTTGATGGTGGACGCCCTTCAGCACTGGGATCCGGCCGCCGCGCTGCGGGCCGCCGAGGCATTCGCCCCGCTCGGTCTCGCGTGGCTCGAGGACCCCATCGGCCATCACGACCTCGCCGGCTACCGCGAGCTGGTGGTTCGATCCCCGGTCCCGATCGCGACCGGCGAATCCCTGTTCGAGGAGGCGGACTTCCGGGCGCTCGTCGACGCAGGCGTGCCCTACGTCATCGCCGAGCTGGAGCGCGTCGGGGGGATCTCCCAGTGGATGCGGACGGCGGAGCTGGTGTCGCAGGGTGAGGGCGTCCTGCTACCGCACATCTACCCCCACGTGTCGGCTCAGCTGATCGCCGCTCTGAACCAGCGTGAGGCGTGGTGGGAGTACGTGCCGTGGTTCAACGGCCTGGTTCCAGGCCGTTTCGAGCTGCGGGACGGCCTCCTCGTCGTCTCGGACCAGCCGGGGTCCGGGTTCGATCCCGACCCCGACGCGATCGAGCGTTTCGCCCGTGCCGACTGGCTGGATCTCGCATCCGGATAGCAGTGCAGGCTGTGGGTAGCAGTACCACTGATGGCATCGGTTCGGTCTGTCGGCCGACCGCCGACCGCGCCAATACTGGATCGAAGTTCCGAAGAAGGGCTGGGCACGATGGATCGCATCGACACCGAGGTACTGAGGATCGAGGGCGCGGGCCCGGTGCGGACGGTCGTCATGAATCGTCCGGATCGCCTCAACGCCGTCGACGAGCGTCTGCACCGGGCGCTCGCTGCAGTGTGGCGCAACCTGGCCCTTGACGAGGAGGTGCGCGCGGTGGTGCTCACCGGTGCCGGACGGGCTTTTTCGGCCGGCGGAGACACGGACTACCTGACCCGGGTCTCCGAGGATGCGCAGTACCGGTACAGCACGATGGCCGAAGCCAGGCGGATCGTCACCGAGATGCTGGCCTTCCCCAAGCCGATCGTCGCGGCGGTCAACGGTCCGGCAGTCGGTCTCGGGTGCAGTCTCGCGGTGCTCGCCGACGTCGTGTTCATGAGCGACAAGGCCTTCTTCGCCGATCCGCACGTCAACCTCGGTGTCGTGGCGGCGGACGGCGGAGTGCTGGCCTGGCCTCTGATGATGAGCATCCTGCGGGCCAAGGAGTATCTCCTGACCGGTGACCGGATCGACGCGGTTACTGCGGAGCGAATCGGGCTGGCCAACCACGTGGTGTCGCACGAGACCGTGTTGGAGCGCGCGCTCGAGCTGGCCGAACGACTCGCCGCGCAGCCGCAGCAGGCTCTGCGGGACACCAAGCGGGCGCTGAACATGCACATGAGCCGGGCTGTGGCGACGGTGCTCGACTTCGCGTTCGCCGCGGAGAGCGAGACCTTCGCCCTGCCCGAGTTCCGGACCACCCTCGACTCGTACACCGACGCCATCAAGACCGGGACCCGTGCCGGCGCGGCACAGGTCTCCTGACGACAAAGGGGACGCGACAGTGACTCTCTCTCTGGACTGGTTGGTCTCCGTGGACGACCACGTTCTCGAACCGCCGCATGTCTGGCAGGACCGCCTCCCGGCTGCCATGCGCGAGGCCGGTCCGCGCATGGTGCGCGACGACCAGGGTGAGGCGTGGGTCTTCGAGGGCAAGCGGATGCCGACGACGGGCCTGTCCGCAGCCGCTGGGAAGAAGCGGGAGGAGTTCAGCCCGCTGCCGGTGACCTACGACGACATGCGGCCCGGCTGCTACGAGCCGGCCGCCCGGGTCGAGGACATGAACCGCGCGGGCGTCATCGCCTCGCTGTCCTTCCCGTCCTTCCCGCGGTTCTGCGGTCAGACCTTCACCGAGGCCACTGACCGTCAGCTGGGGCTGGCCTGCGTCAAGGCATACAACGACTGGATGATCGACGAGTGGTGCGGGACCGCTCCCGACCGGCTGATCCCGATGATCATCCTGCCGCTGTGGGACGCGCACCTCGCGGCCAAGGAGATCGAGCGGACAGCGGCCAAGGGCGCCAAGGCCATCGCATTCAGCGAGAACCCCTACCAGCTCGGGCTTCCGTCGATCCACGACCGGAACGGGTTCTGGGAGCCGATGGTCGCGGCGGCCGCGGAGACCGGGATGCCGATCTGCATGCACCTCGGTTCGTCGTCGCAACTGCCGGCGACCTCGCCGGAGATGCCGATGGCCGCCATCATTGCGCTGACCCCAGTCGCGAGCACCGCGGCGGCCTGCATCGACTGGTTGTTCAGCCCGTGGCTGCCCAAGTACCCGGACCTGAAGCTCTGCCTGTCCGAGGGCGGGATCGGGTGGATCCCGTATGTCCTCGAGCGCAGCGACCACGTCGTCGAGGTGCATCGGGGCTGGGCGGCCAAGGGCGACTTCGGCGGCGACCTCACCACGGGCGCGGTCGGTGGCCGGGACGACGACCTCGGCGGGCTCGACATGTCGGTCATGCCCTCGGAGCTGTTCCGCAAGCACTTCTACGGCTGCTTCATCGAGGACCCGTTCGGCGTAAGCGCGCTGGACAAGATCGGGGTGGACAACGTCATGATCGAGACGGACTACCCGCACACCGACTCGACCTGGCCGAACTGCATCGAGGTCGCGCACAAGCAGCTTGCTGGCCTGCCCGACGACGTCAAGCGGAAGATTCTCCAGGACAACGCGGCTCGCGTGTTCAACTTCGACCTGCCCGAGGCGCCGCCAACGGGTCGTCGATGAGGCCGCCCTCCCGTGGGGAGCAGCGGTGATGAAGGTCTGGCTCTCCCTGCCGTTCCTCCAGCCCGCGGGTCTGCGGGAGCTCACGGTTGCCGCGGAGGAGTGCGGGGTGTCCGGGCTGGCTCTCTCCGACCACCCGTGCGTGCCGATGGACTTCTCGTCGCCGTACCCCTACGGCAGAGGGAAGCCGGCAGTGCTCCCGCCGGAGACACAGCTGCCCGACCCGCTCATCGTTGCCGCCGCACTCACGGCCGCGACGAGCCGGGTCCGGCTCATGACCGCAGTGCTGATCGCCCCGTTGCGGCATCCGGTGATGCTGGCGAAGGAGGTCGCCACCGTGTCTGCCCTCGGGGCTGGCCGGTTCGACCTCGGCGTCGGGGTCGGGTGGTTGCGCGAGGAGTTCGAGGCGCTGGGCCGCAAGGACTTCAGCCGCCGGGGTGCCGTGCTCGACGAGATGCTCGACCTCCTCCCGCACCTGTGGACGGGGCATCCGGTCGCGCACGCGGGCCAGCACTTCTCCTTCGACGCGATCGCGGTGAATCCCACGCCGGCGGCGCCGGTTCCGCTCTTCGTCGGCGGCACGTCGGACGCCGCGTTGCGCCGGTGCGCGAAGCATGCGGACGGCTGGGTGGGCGTGAACCACACAGCCGAGGAGCTGGCGGCGATCCTCGGCAGACTCCGCGAGGAACGCGAGAAGGCCGGGACCGCGGACCGCCCGTTCGAGGTCAGGACGGGCCTGCGGGGCAGGGTGACCACAGAGCGGGTGAGAGCTCTACGGGACCTCGGCGTCGACGCTTTCCTCCTCGCGCCGTGGCAGGTCGGGCCGCGCCGGGAGTCGGTCCACGAGCCGGCCGTGTCCACACTGATCGAGGAGCTCCCCGCGATGGTGGAGCTCCTCCGGACCGCCTAGAACGGAACCACGGTGGAACGAACCATCTTCGACGACGATCACGAGCTCTTCCGCAATGCAGTGCGGTCGTTCGTCGTCCGGGAGATCGTCCCGCATTTCGAGTCGTGGGAGAGCGCCGGGCTCGTCGACAAGTCGCTGTTCCCCAAGGCGGGTGAGGCAGGGATCCTCGCTCTGGGCGTGCCCGAGGCGCTCGGCGGTGCAGGTGAGCCGGACTTCCGCTTCAACGCGATCTTCCTGGAGGAGGTCTGCCGGGCCGGCGTGATGAACGCCGGCCTGGGGATCTCCACCCACGCGGACGTGGTTCTGCCCTACTACGTGCGGTACGGCTCCTCGGAGCAGCACGAGCGGTGGCTCCCCGGGCTCTGCTCGGGAGAGCTGGTCGGGGCCGTGGCGATGACCGAGCCGAACACCGGGTCCGATCTCGCCGCGATCACGACCAGGGCGGTGCGCCGGGGCGACCATTACGTGATCAGCGGGAGCAAGGTCTTCATCTCCAACGGGATCAACAGCGATCTCGTGATCCTGGTGTGCCGCACGGGGGACGATCCCGCGCCGCAGCGCAACCTCAGCCTGGTCGTCGTCGAGACGGACCGGCCGGGGTTCCGCCGAGGACGCAACCTGGACAAGGTGGGCCAGCACGCGGCGGACACCGCCGAGCTCTTCCTCGAGGAGGTGGAAGTCCCGGTGGAGAACCTGCTCGGCGAGGAGGGCCGCGGGTTCTACCAGCTGATGGCGATGCTTCCCCAGGAGCGGCTGTCCATCGCGGTGACGGCGCTTGCCCATGCCGAGGCGGCCTTCAAGGAGACCCTCACGTACTGCAGGGAGCGCCGTGCGTTCGGCCAGCCGATCGGCTCCTTCCAGAACTCGCGGTTCCAGCTCGCCACGATGCGCACGGAGCTCGACGTCGCCCAGGCGTTCGTCGACGCCCAGCTGGCAGCGCACCAGGCCGGCACGCTGACCGCCGAGGAGGCTGCGCAGTCCAAATGGTGGTGCGCCGAGCTCAACTCCCGGGTGCTCACGACATGCATCCAGCTCCACGGGGCCTATGGCTACATGGAGGAGTGCGCGGTCGGTCGCGCATGGCGGGACGGGCGGGCGATGTCGATCTACGGTGGCACCAACGAGATCATGAAGGACATCATCGGCCGCCGGATGCTGGGCGTCTGATGGACGAGCTCGGCACTCCCGGCCTGCGGTTCGAGCGCCGCGGGCAGGTCGGTTGGTGCACCGTGGACAACCCGGCCCGGCGGAACGCGCTGTCGATGGACATGTACCGGGGGCTCGGCCGGGTCGTCCGGTTGGTCCGGGACGACCCGGGGCTGGACGTCCTCGTGGTCACCGGCATCGACGACGTGTTCGTCGTGGGTGGCGAGATCGGCACCGAGGACGACTCGCTGACGGACGACGACCTGCCCTTTGCCCCGCTGTACCGGGGTGAGGTACCGGTCGTGGTGGCGGTCAACGGACACTGCCAGGCCAGTGGCCTCTGGCTCGCGGTCCTGGCGGACGTCGCCGTGGTGAGCGAGCGGGCGCGGTTCCGGCTCCCGGAGCTGCGCCTGGGTGTCGCCGCGCCGTGGAGCGCGACGTTGCTCCCACCGGTGATCGGGCTGGCCCGGGCCAAGGAGCTGGCCCTGACCTCGCGCTCGTTCGACGCCGCGGAGGCACGCGACATCGGCCTCGTGGCCCGGGTCGTGCCGCACGATCACCTGCACGAGGAGGCGCTCCGCGTCGCCGCTGAGCTGCTGCGGGCTGCGCCGGAGGCACGTGCGGTCTGGAAGCGGACGGCGCACGCGGGCGTCGAGGCGGTGGACGAGAAGGCGGTCGCCGCGTCTATCGGTACGGATGAGGCCCAGGAGGGCTTCGCGGCATTCGTGGCAGGACGGGCCCCGGCGTGGTCGCCGGGCCCGAACTAGGACGGAGGAGGAGCGGTGGGTGACTGGGAGGTCGGCGCGCCGGCCGGGACGACGGTGGTCGCGCTGTTGCGGGACTGCGTCGACGAGGTCGGCGACCGCATGTTCCTGGACTTCGCGGGCGAGTCTTACACCTACCGGGAGCTGTGGGCGCGGGCGACCGGGTACGCCGCGGGGCTCCGCCGGGCGGGGGTCGGGCCGGAGCAGACCGTCGTCACGATGCTCGACAACAACGTCGATGCCGTGGCGCTCTGGTTCGCGACGAACATGGTGGGCGGGATCTGGGTACCGATCAACACGGCACTGAAGGGGACCTTCCTGTCGCACGTCGTCGCGGACTCGGGGGCGGGCGTCGTGGTGTGCGAGGCCGACTTCGTGGACCGCTTCGGCTCCGAGCTGGAGGCCATGCCGAGTGTCGAGCTCCTGCTGGTCCGCGGGACCCCCGCCGTCGACCGCCTCGGCCGGGTCGCGGTGGAGCCGTTGGCCGACCACCTCCTCGACGGGTACGGCGAGACGTGGGTGGAGCGGCGGACCGACGACACCGCGCTGATCATCTACACCGGAGGAACAACCGGCCCGTCGAAGGGCTGCGTCATCTCGAACGGGTACGTGTTCAGCTCAGGCCGCGGCATCCTGTCCCAGGCCGGGCGCCGGCAGGAGGACCTCAACTGGAGCCCCCTGCCGATCTACCACTTCAACCTGGTCAGCGGCACCGTGCTCGGCACCATGCTGCTGCGGGGATCGGCCTCCATCGCCAAGCGATTCTCGGTGTCCGGTTTCTGGCCGGACGTCGAGCGGACCGGGGCCACCATGGTCAACCTGCTCGGCTCGATGGGCGCGCTGATCGCGCAGATGGACGACACCCCGGAGATGGCCCGCTGCCACGGGCGGATCCGCATCGTGCACGGCGCGCCGTTCCCGACGGAGCTGGTGGAGACCTGGAAGGCCCGGTTCGGTGTGGAGCAGGTGGGAGGCAACAGCTACGGCCTCACCGAGTGCTTCCCGCTCACCACCCTGCCCGGTGGTGTCGACTCGCCCGCCGGAAGTTCCGGCAAGGCGAACTCGGCGGACTTCGACGTCCGGCTCTTCGACGACCAGCACCGCGAGGTGCCGGTCGGCGAGGTCGGTGAGGTCGTCTGCCGTCCGCGGCGGCCCGGGGTGATGTTCGAGGGGTACTGGCGGCGGCCGGAGGCGTTCGCTGCCGTGACCCGGCACCTGTGGTTCCACACCGGTGACCTCGGGCGGTTCGATGCCGACGGCTACTTCTACTTCGCCGACCGGAAGAAGGACTACCTGCGCAGGCGCGGCGAGAACATCTCGAGCCAGGAGGTCGAGAGCGTCATCCTCGGTCATCCGGGCATCGCGGAGGTGGCCGTGCACGCGGTGCCGTCGGACGTCACCGAAGACGACCTGAAGGTGACGGCCGTTCTGGCGGAAAGGACTGAATCGCTCGGCGAGGCCGAGCTCTTCGAATGGCTCAAGGAGCGGCTGCCCTACTTCGCGCTGCCCCGCTATATCGAGTTCCGCGACGCCCTGCCGGTGAGTGCCGTCGGCCGGGTGCACAAGTACAGGTTGCGCGACGAGGGATGCACCCCGACGACGTGGGACCGGGAGAGCGCCGCCGTCCAGTGGGACAGGCGGTAGAGGAGAAGACATGCCGAACCGCTCGTTCGTCATCGGGGTGGGGATGACGAAGTTCGAGAAGCCGGGGCGACGCGAGGGATGGGACTATCCCGACATCGGCCGCGAGGCCGCGACGAACGCCCTGCTCGATGCCGGGGTCCCGTACGACTGCGTGCAGCACGCCTTTCTCGCCTACTGCTACGGGGACTCCACCTCGGGGCAGCGGGCGCTCTACGAGGTGGGCCTGACCGGCATTCCGATGGTCAACGTCAACAACAACTGTGCGACGGGTTCGACGGCGCTCTACCTGGCGAACCAGTACGTCCACGCCGGGATCGCCGACTGCGTCCTGGCACTCGGGTTCGAGAAGATGGAACGGGGGAGCCTGCGTGACCATTGGGCCGACCGCACCGCACCGACCGGCCGGCACATCGAGGCCATGGCGGCCCGCCGCGGGCTGACGGAGGCGCCGACCGCCGCGCAGATCTTCGGCAACGCCGGCCGCGAATACATGGAGCGCCACGGCGTGTCCCGCGAGACGATCGCGAAGATCGCGGTGAAGAACCACCGGCACTCGGTGAACAACCCCTACTCGCAGTTCCGGGACGAGTACTCGCTGGAGGAGATCCTGGCCTCGGCGCCCGTATACGATCCGCTGACCAAGCTGCAGTGCTGCCCGACCTCCGACGGCGGCGCCGCGGTCGTCGTGGCCAGCGAGTCCTTCGTGCAGAACCACGGGCTGCGCCGGCAGGCAGTGGAGATCGTCGGCCAGGCGCTGACCACCGACACCGAGGAGCTCTTCGACGGGAGCGACGCGAGCCTCGTCGGCTACCACATGACGGCCGCCGCCGCGCGCGCCGCCTACGAGCAGTCCGGCCTCGGTCCCGAGGACGTTCAGGTCATCGAGCTGCACGACTGCTTCAGCACCAACGAGCTGGTGACCTACGACGCGCTAGGTCTGTGCCAGCCCGGCCGCGCCGGTGCCCTCGTCGAGGAAGGCGCCGTGGACTATGGCGGGAAATGGGTCGTCAACCCCTCCGGCGGTCTGATCTCGAAGGGGCACCCGCTGGGCGCCACCGGTCTCGCACAGTGCGCGGAACTCACCTGGCAACTCCGCGGGACGGCTGCCGCACGGCAGGTCGAGGGAGCGACGGCGGCGCTGCAGCACAACATCGGTGTGGGTGGTGCAGCGGTCGTGACGATCTACCGCACTGCCGAGGATCTCTAGCGAGCGTCGGGCGAGTAGGCGCGCAGGAAGGCGTCCACGCCGTTGACGAGGATGTCGTCGAGCTCGGCCTGGCTGCTGGGTTCGGTGGGGTCCAGGGTGTCCATGGCGAGCAGGTGCGTCAGTGCGATGAAGTGCTCGGCGGTCCGCCAGGGATCGCCGGGCCGCAGCATGCCTGCCTCGATGAACTGCGCCATGCGGTGCACGACCTGCTCCTTCGGGGCGTTGCGCGCGGTACCCCGAACCCGGCCGCCGACGTACTTGAGGCTGCCCAGCTTCCGGAACAGCACGTAGTCCGACGACGAGAAGGTGTCCGTGGCGACCCTCCGGACGAATGCGAGCAGGCCAGGCCGCAGGTCGCATCCCTCCGGGAGCTCCTCCTCGATGGCCGCCTTGATCGTCATCATGAACCGTGCCGAGACGCGGTCCATCACAGCCGTGTAGACGAGCTCCTTCTCGCCGAAGTGGTCGTACACGGTCCGCTTCGATACGTTCGCGCGGGCGGCGATCGCGTCGACACTGGTGCGCTCGTAGCCGTCGGCGAGGAAGAGCTCCTGCGCCGCATCGAGCATCGCGGTGCGCTTCTGCACCGAGCGCCTTCGGCCCCGGGCCGGCTGCTCGACGGAAACCATCTGTCGTGCTCCTTCCGCCGACAATACTGATCGGTGTAGTGTACCCGGCCCGACGGCGCGGGCCACCCGGCGGCGGGTGGAATCGCCACCAGTCTCGACCGGCACTGGCTGGGTACGGTCGGCTGACTCGACTGTGGAGGGTGCATGGTGGTGAAAGCCGATCGACCGCCGGCCGCGGGCCCGCTCGTGGGGGTTCGGGTTCTCGACATCGGACAGCTCGTCGCTGGTCCGATGATCGGAACCCTTCTGGCTGACTGGGGCGCCGACGTGGTGAAAGTCGAGCAGCCGGGGATCGGGGACCCGATTCGCAAGCTCGGGTCGCACTCCGGGGCGCCGTTGTGGTGGAAGGTCAATGGACGGGGCAAGCGGTCGGTGGCCCTGGACCTGCGGCGCGACGACGACCGAGACGTCTTGCGGCGCCTCGTTCGCTCCGCCGACGTGCTGGTCGAGAATTTCACGCCGGGCACGCTGGAGCGCTGGCAGCTCGGCTATCCCGCGCTGCGCGAGATCAATCCGGCGTTGGTGATGCTTCGGGTCTCCGGGTTCGGTCAGACCGGCCCGAATCGCGGCCACCGGGCGTTCGGCCGGATCGCCCAGTCCTTCAGCGGGTTCTCCTCGATCAACGGGTTCGCGGACCGCCCGCCGGTCCATCCAGGGATCCCGGTCGGTGACTACTTCGGTGCGATGCTCGGCACCGCGGCGGTGCTCGCGGCCTACAGCGAGCGGTTGCGCTCCGGTGAGGGTCAGGAGATCGATCTGGCCCTCTACGAGGCGTGCTTCCGGGTCATGGAGCTGATGACCGCCACCTACGATCAGGAGGGGGTGGTCATCGGCCGCGAGGGCACGTCCAACACGTACGTCTCGCCCGTCGGGACCTGGCAGACGGCCGACGGCAAATGGTTCTCCCTGACTGCCAGCACACAGCCCGTGGCGGAACGTCTCCTCGAGACGGTGGGGGGCAGGGAGCTCGCCGTCGATCCTCGGTTCGCGACCAACTCGGCACGGGTTGCGCACCGCCACGAGCTCGAACCGATCCTGGCCGGCTGGGTAGGTGCGCACACGAGTGAGGAGCTGACGAAGATCTGCGACGAGAACGACGTCGCGTACTGCTTCGAGTACGACATCGCGGACATCTTCGCGGACCCGCACTACGCGGCACGGGGTGCGATCGAGACTGTGCAGGACCCGCAGTACGGCCCCATGCGGATGTCCGGCGTCGTCCCGCGATTCGGCCGAACCCCCGGTGTCATCCGGTGGACGGGGGAGGAGCTCGACGCCAGCAGGGACGACGTGCTCGACGATCCCGCCTGGAACGCTGCCCCGTAACCGGGCCGCCGGAGCACCTCACTGCCCGACGCAGCTGCCTGGTCCTCACCAGGCTCCTCCCAGGCAAGATCGATCTCATCGTGGAGAAGACGTTGCCCCACCTGACTCCTGACCCTCCCCGCGCCGCCGGCCTGAGCGATCGCATCGATCGCATCCCCGTCCTGACCCGCAGACACCGTCGATGGCTCGTCCTGCTCGGTGCCCTGTTCTTCTTCGACATGGCCGATCTCAACAGCTTCGCCCTGGTCGCCCCGGCGATCCGCGAGCAGTGGGGACTGTCGCTGGAGCAGATCGGGTTCGTCACAGCAGCCTCGTTCCTGGGCATGTTCGTGGGTTCGATCGTCGGCGGACGGGTCGCCGACCGGCTGGGCCGCAAGCGGGTGATCATCGGCGCCGTCGTGGTCTACTCGGCGTTCTCGCTCGCGTCGGCCTTCGCGACCGGCATGGTCGACCTGTCGGTCTACCGGATCATGGTCGGCTTCGGCCTGCAGGCCATGACGGTCGTCCTACTCACCTACGTGTCCGAGATGTACCCCAAGCAGAGCCGTGGGCGCATCCAGGCACTGATCCTGGCCCTGGGCCTGCTCGGCATCCCGCTGATGGCGGTCTTCGCGCGTGTCGTCGTCCCCACGTCGCCGTCGGGCTGGAAGTGGGTGTTCGTGGTCGGTGCCGGTGGCATCGTCGTGGCGCTCATCGCGGCGCGGAGCCTGCCGGAGTCGGTGCGCTGGAGCGGGGCGAACCGACCCGAAGACCCGAGGGCCGAGGCGATCGTCGTCGAGCTCGAAGAGGATGCCCGACGCCGGGTGGGTGGTGAGCTCGCGGAGCCTGAGCCACGCCCGGTGGTGGCGACCGGCTCGCCTCGGGAGTTCCTCCAGCCGCCGCTGCGCAGACGCCTCGTGGTACTGGCGACCTACATGATCATCGTGACGTCTGCCGGCTACGGCTTCAACGCCTGGCTGCCCACCCTGATGGTCGAGAACGGCTTCACCACGGCGCAGAGCCTGTCGTTCGTGTCCACGATCGCCATCGCGGCCTGTCCGGGCGCGTTGCTGGCGACGCTCTTCATCGACCGGATCGAGCGCCGGACCTCGCTCATGCTGATCAATGTGGCGTTCGGCCTGCTGCTGATGGCCTTTGCGTTCGCCACCAGCTACACCGTCCTGCTGGTGGCCGGGTTCCTGCTGTTCCTGGCCATCTACGCGGGCAATGCGTGCACCTATGCCTACCTCCCCGAGGTCTTTCCGACCCGGCTGCGTGCCCTCGGTGCAGGAATCGGCAACGGCGCAGGGCGGATCGCGACGTTCCTGAGCACCTTCCTGATCGCCTGGGCTCTCTCCGGCCTCGGCAGCGATACCGTGTTCGTGATTCTCGGCGTGGCAGCTTTCGTGGCGGCAGCGGTGATCGGCCTGTTCGGCGAACGTACTCGCAACCGCTCGCTGGAGACGATCTCGGAGGAGGTCCCGGGCGCGACGACATCCCCGTCCGCCGTGTAGCAGGGCGAAGAGGAGGTCGCCTCCTCCTGACGGGTGGAGAACCGCGACGTTTCACCTCCTGCCCCGGACAGAGTGCGGATGGCCGCCTGGCGACCATCCGCACTCTCGCGTCTGGCCACGGACGCCGTGGCCAGGAGGTCACGCCCTGCTGGACGTCCAACTCGGGGAGTCGGCACCCCACTGCGGGGTCCCGCGTTCCCACCGCGGAGGAGTCCGGCTCATGCGGACGACGGGTGCGAGATGGGTGCAGGCTCCGAGCGGTCCCGCCTGCGTTTCGACACGCGTCTCCGCCGGCACGCCTCCCGGGTGAGCGGGATCGACGGTGCCATTGCGGACGATCCAGCCTGCTGTCTGGCTGAGAGACGCCTCGACCAGCCAGCTCCCGCCCTCCTCCGACCGGCGGGTGAGCGCGGTGATGGTTCCGTAGGCAGCGAGGATCCCGGTGATGAAGTCGTTCGGGGCGCCTGGCAGGACGATCTCCGGCTGCTCCGGGGAACCCTGGCCGATCGCCAGCCCCGAGACCATCTGGGCCAGCTGCTCCCAGCCGCGCCGCTCGCGCCAGGGGCCGCCGTTCCCGTAGCAGCTGACGGTGACGTATACGATCCCGGGCCGTAGCTCGGCGAGCTCTTCGGGCCCCAGACCCCGCGCGGCGAGGGCGCCGGGCCGGAAGCCGTCGACGAACACGTCGCAGTCGTCCAGCAGCGCCCGCAGTCGGGACAGGTCGTCGCCGTCGTCGAGGTCGAGGAAGGTCGACCGCTTCCCACGGCCTGTGACCAGGGTGGTCATGAAGAAGTCGAAGAGCCGGGAGGAGCTGACGTTGAGCACGTCGGCGCCGTGCTCGGCCAGGGTGCGGCCCGTCATCGGGCCGGCCAGGATGCGCGCGAATTCCAGCACCCGGACGCCGTCGAGCGGACGGTCGGCAGGGGCGAGGCGGTGGACGCGCCCGTCGCCGATCCTGCTGATCCGGACCGCGGGTAGCTGCTGCAGGTAGGCGCCTTGCGGATGGGTCGCCCACTCCTCGGGCGTGCGGGCCCGTGCGCCGCACAGCCGCCGCTCGGCCAGCTCGGCCTCGAGCTCGAAGGAGTCCCAGCCGGCGACGGCGTCGCCGACCGACAGGGCGTCGTCGCCGCAGCCGAGCAGCCCCAGGATCCCCTGGTGCAGGTGTGGTAGCTGGCCCTGCAGGTAGATCCAGTCGCCGGCCCGGCACCGGTACATCGCGTTGGTCGCCGGGACCTCCCACCACGGCTGGGGTACCGGCTCCCCGTCGATGAGCTCGAAGTCGTGCGAGACGAGAGTGGCTGCGGCGGCGCCGACGTCCACGCTCACCGACTGCGTGTCGCCCGTACGCCGGGCGTGTAGCTCGGCGGCGGCCGATGCGGCCAGACCTTGCGCGACCGCCGAGGCCTCGCCCACCCGGAAGCGGGACGGGAAGATCGGGTCCTCACCGTGGACGGTGAACGGGGCGGGAGCGTGCAGCCGGGCGTTGTCGAGCATCGCGTCGAGACGGAACTGCTCCATGTCGTCCTTCCGGGCGGGTCCGGCGACGATGCCGGACCGGTGGGGGTGCTCAGCCGGTTCCGAGATAGCCGCCCAGCACCGTCTCCTCGTCGAGGTCCGTGGCGTCGCCGTCGTACACGACCTGGCCGCGGTCGAGCAGCACGACCTTGTCCGCCATGGGCAGGACCCGGTTGACGTACTGCTCGACGAGCAAGAGCGTGAGCCCGGTCGTCGCCAGGGTGCGGAGCGACTCGAAGATCTCGTCGACGACCTTGGGTGCCAGCCCCAAGGACACCTCGTCGAGCATGATCACCCGGGGATTCGCGAGGTAGCAGCGAGCAAGGGCGAGCATCTGCTGCTGGCCCCCCGACAGGTGGCCGGCCAGGTGACCTCGGCGGGTCTGCAGGGCCGGGAAGACGTCGAGGGCGCGATCGACGGCGTCGGCGCGGCGCTCCCCGCCCTCCCACGGCGGGGTGAACAGCCGCAGGTTGTCGGTGACCGTGAGGTCACGGAAGATGCCGCGACCTTCGGGGATCAGACACAGTCCCTTGCGGACGCGCTGGTGGGGCGGGGTCCTGGTGACGTCGTCCCCGCCGAGGTGGACCGTCCCAGCCGTAGGGCGCAGCATGCCCGAGGCGATTCGGAGCAGGGTCGTCTTGCCCGCTCCATTGGCTCCGAGCAACGCGACGATCTTCCCCGCGGGCACGGTCACGTTCACGTCCCGCAGGACTGTCGTCCGGCCGTAGCCTGCGATGACAGCGTCGAGACGCAGCGCCGCGTGCTTGTCCGGCGCCGTGGCCTCGGGCGCCGAGGCCGTCTCCGTGCTCATGCTCGCGTCTCCGTCGTCTGGCCGAGGGTTGTGGCGGTGCGGACCTCGGCCAGCTCGTCGCCGAGATAGGCAGCCCGGACGACAGGGGAGGCGATGACCTCCGCCGCCGGACCCTCGAAGATCATCTTGCCGAAGTCGAGCACGTAGATGTAGTCGCAGATCTCGGAGACCAGCGACATGTCGTGCTCGACGAGCAGGATCCCGACGCTCCGCTCGGCGACGACCCTCGTCAGGATCTGCCCGAACCGCACGGTCTCGGCGCGGTCGAGACCGGAGGAGGGCTCGTCGAGAAGCAGGATCCGGTAGGAGCCTGCCAGGCAACGCGCGAGCTCGACGAGGCGCCGTTGGCCGCTGGACAGCGATCCGACGATCCGGTCGGAGAGGTCGAGGATGTCGCATTCCTGCAGGGCCGCCGTCGTGGCAGTGTGCATCGACGCCTTCTGCCCGGGCGTTGCGAGCAGGTGGGCGAGGGGGTTCGTGCCGGCGTGCGCTGCCTCCGCTCCCAGCGCTACGTTCTCCCGGACGGTGAGGCTGTCGAACAGCTCGACCTGCTGGAACGTCCGGCCCAGTCCGCGGCGGGCCCGCGCGGCCGGCCCCTGGTTCGCCAGCGATGACTCATCGAGGGTGAGGATGCCGCTACCCGGCTGCAGGAGCCCGGACGTGACGTTGAACAGGGTGGTCTTGCCGGCGCCGTTGGGGCCGATGAGGCCTGTGATGCGTCCGGTGGGCACGTCGAGGCTGACGTCGTCGAGGGCGACCAGGCCGCCGAACGCGACCGTGACCCCGTTGATCGTGAGCTCTCCCGGTTCGGCAGGGGGGCTCGGCGCGGGCCCGTCCGCCGCCTCGTCAGGTGTCGGAGGTATGAGTTTCGGTCGCCTGCCGTAGCGGTCCAGGAGGCGTTGCAGGGAAGGGATCCCGTGCTGCTGGTGCTGGGTCATGCCGTAGACGATCGCGACGACGCCGAAGAGAATCGTGAGGTAGTGGGTCGTCTCGGTGCTGGGGATGTAGCTCGGCGGCAGCACGAACCCGAAGCCAGCGATGATGGCGTACCACGGCGCACCGCCGACGGTGATCATGACGACGGCGAAGTAGGTGAGCGAGAACAGCGGTTGGTAGGAGTCTCCGCCGGCGTAGGCGACGCCGCCCGTGGCGAGCGCGACGGACCCGAGGACCCCGGCGATCGCGGCGAGGAAGGCCGACACGCAGAAGACCAGGATCCGGGTGACCAGGACGGAGGTGCCGTTGGTCGCGAGAGCGGTCGGGCTGTCGGACAGTCCTCGCAGCAGCCGGCCGAGCCGGCCCGACTGGATGCCGAGCAGGGCGAGCAGGACGACGAGCGCGATGACCAGGACGAGGTAGTAGTAGCCGGTGTCGGTGTCGATGGGGAGGAACGACAGCTCGGGCCGGCGGACCTCCACCCCGAGGCTCAGCTCACCGAACATGAAGTCCTGGGTGTAGAACATGTACTGGACCAGGATCCCGAAGCCGAATGTCGCCAGTGCGAGATAGACGCCGGAGAGCCGGATCGCGGGGATGGCGAGGAGCGCTCCGATCGGCATCGCGATCAGGCCCGCCGCGAGCAGGGCCACGCCCCACGGCCAGCCTGCCGCAGTGAGGTGTGCGAAAGTGCAGACCCCGATCGCCATGAACGTCACGTGGGCGAGCGATACCTGTCCGGAGGTCCGGACGAGCAGCCCGAGCGACAGGAACAGGATGGTCATGGCGAGGCCGTTGGTGTAGTCCTGCAGGTGGATGCCCGCGAAGAACGGCGCGGCTACCAGGATCGCGAACACGATCACGCCGCCGCCAATCTGGAACGGCGGCGGGGTGGTCCACGTGGCGGTGCGTGCCCGTACGGCCTGGGCGCGGGTCGCGAGCCGGCCCTGTCGTGCGGTGAGCAGGACCAGGAACAGCACCAGGAACGGGACCGAGACCGCCAGCCCCGCGAGCGGCCCGCTGGTGAAGTACTTCGTGCAGAGTGACGCGACGATCCCGATCGCGAGCCCGCCGAGGTAGGTCGCGGGCAGCGACTTGAACGAGCCCACCGCGGCCGCACCGAAGGCAGCGACGACGAGAAAGGTCAGGTTCAGGGGGTCGAGCGCCATCGGCGGCGGGATCGAGACGAGCAGGATCCCCGAACCCACCGCGAAGGTGGTTCCGATGACCCAGGCGTAGCGGCGCACCGCCACTGGGTTGGTCCCGCTCATGTCGAGGAGATCGGAGTGGTCGACGACCGCCCGCATCGCCACGCCCAGCCGAGCGGCATGGAAGAAGTAGAACAACCCCACCGTGGCAACGATCCCGACGACGAAGATGATCAGGTTCGGCAACGCGATCGTGGTACCGAAGACGGTGAACGTGTTCGACGGCAGGAAGGTCGGGACGACCCGGGTCTCCGTCAGGCCGTAGACGACGGTGACCGTTCCCTGGACGACGAGCAGCACGCCGAGCGTGGCGACCACCTTGGTCGCGAGGCTCGTGCCCTGCAGCGATCGCGCCAGGCGTTCGAAGAACAGGCCGAGTCCGGCGCCGCCGACGACCAGGGTGATCAGAGCAGCAGGGACCCAGTGCATCCCGAGCTGCACGTGCAGCGAGTAGAAGAGGTACGCGCTGACCGTCGCGAGGGCGCCATGGGCGAAGTTGAAGATGCCGGATGTCTTGTAGGTGAGAACGAGGCCGACACCGGCAAGCCCGTAGACGGAACCGACCGTCAAACCGGCGATTATGAACGGGAGCACGTGAGTACGTCACCACCAAATGACCCACGATCACGAGCGGCTCGTGACCCGGCGAGTTCACGCGCAGGTCATCGCGCTGCGAGATCTTGATTGAGCAGGACTGGTACATCGTTGGCCAGTTCGCGCATCGGTATTTCAGGCTCGACGGGCTTTTCGCAGCGTATGGTTCGACCCTGCTATTGGCAAGGTTACCTCCATGCTGTTACGTGGAGCACTAGCATATATCGGTGGCGTACTAGAAGGAGTTTGACCTGTTCAGGGTGCATCCAGGGGGATCCTGTCGGTGCCTGCGGAGCGCGCAATGCTGGTAATGGCAGTGACATTGTTCGGGATGAGGGCGCGTGGTTGACTGCGCGGACGCAAGTCCCTGGCTGCGCCCGTGTGTGCGGCGATTCGACCACGTAATCATGTCGTGATTACTGTTGTCGTGGGGTCGGCGGCCAAGCGTACGCAAAGGCGTGTGCGCAGGATGTGGAGGTCCGATGGACGTCACTTGGCGAGGAACCAGAATGTGGCGGCGAGCAGGCACCATTTGTCTTGCTGCGGTCGTGGGCGCGGTACTTGCCGGATGCGGCTCCGGGGCGGGAGGGACCGGTTCCTCCGGTGGTTCCGGCGCTCCGACCGGATCCGAGATCGTGGTCGGCTACATCGGCTCGGTGAGCGGGCCGAGTGCCTCGTCGCTGTCGGGTGGCACCAAGGTCGTCGAGGCGTGGGCGAAGGCCGTCAACGACGCCGGTGGCATCGCCGGCCACAAGGTCCGGCTGGTCACCAAGGACGACGGTGCGAACCCGACGAAGTCCCTGCAGTCGGCGAAGGAGCTCGTCGAGCAGGAGAAGGTGGTGGCGATCGTCGGGGAGAACTCGGTGGTCGACGCGTCGTGGGCCAAGTACGTGGAAGCCGCCGGGGTCCCAGTGGTGGGTGGGTTCCCGGGCAGCGTGTCGATGTACACGAACGCCGGGTTCTTTCCGGTCGGGACGTCGTCGGCGGCTTTGCAGTACGGGGCGCTGACCCAGGCGAAGAAGCTGGGGAACAAGGGCTCCTTCCTCTACTGCGCCGAGTCCCCGATCTGCGCCGAGACCGTGGCGAGTGTGCAGTCGCTCGCGCAGGTCGTCGCCATGGAGCTGCCGGTCGTGGCCAAGGTGTCGGGGTCCGCGCCCGACTACACGGCCACGTGTCAGTCGCTGAAGGCCGAGGGCGTGCAGTCCTACAACATCGGGGCGGCCGCGGCGACGACTCTTCGGATCGTCGCGAACTGCAACTCGCAGGGCGTGACCGCGAAGTTCGTGGTGGGCGGGAGCAACTTCGCGCCGAACTGGCTGAACGGCGCAGGCCTCGACGGCGCGGTCCAGGTCAGTCACGTAGGCCCGTTCTTCGACACCAGCACGCCGGGGGGCAAGGCCTACCGGGAGTTCCTGACGAAGTACGTCCCGGACCTGGGTGACCAGGACAGCGGCATCACCTACAGCAGCTACCTCGGCGGGAAGCTCTTCGAGCGGGCGGTCGAGATGGGCCCGAAGAACGGCGAGGTGACCGCGGCGAGCATCAAGCAGGGCCTGTACGCGTTGGAGGGGGAGACCTTGCAGGGCTCGACGGCGCCGCTGACCTACACGCAGGGGAAGCCGACCGCGAACATCTGCTACTTCGTGATGAGTATCCAGGGCGGGAAGTTCACGACCCCGGAGGGCGCCCAGCCGCAGTGCGCACCGGAGAGTGTCAACCAGTTCCTGCCGAAGCCCGCATAGGCAGGACCCGGGACTCCTGACTGCCGGTGGCCGCGCGCGTCTGCGGCCACCGGCAGCCGTTGTGAGAGCCATTGCCCGAAGGAAGGAGCAGCATTGCTGCACACGAGGTTCTGTGAGGTCTTCGGTGTCGAACACCCCGTTGTCCAGGGCGGCATGCAATGGGTCGGCCGCGCCGAACTGGTGTCGGCGGTGGCCAACGCCGGCGGGTTGGGCTTCCTCACCGCACTGACCCAGCCAACTCCCGAGGACCTCGTGCGGGAGGTCGCCCGGTGTCGGGAGATGACCGACCGTCCGTTCGGGGTCAACCTCACCATCCTGCCGTCGATCAACCCGCCGCCCTATGCGGAGTACCGGGACGTGATCGTCGAGTCCGGGGTCGCCGTGGTGGAGACGGCGGGGTTCAACCCGGCTGAGCACCTGCCGGCGTTCCGGTCGGCGGGGGTGAAGGTCCTGCACAAGTGCACGAGCGTGCGGCACGCCGTCAAGGCTCAGGATCTCGGTGTCGACGGGGTCAGCATCGACGGCTTCGAATGTGCCGGGCATCCCGGTGAGGACGACATCCCCGGGCTGGTGCTGATCCCTGCCGCTGCCGCGCGAATCACCATCCCGATGCTCGCCTCTGGCGGCTTCGCAGACGCCCGAGGGCTGGTCGCCGCGCTGGCGCTGGGTGCCGACGGCATCAACATGGGTACCCGGTTCGTCGCGACGGCCGAGGCACCGGTGCACGAGAACGTCAAGCGGGCGCTGGTCACGGCCACCGAGCGGGACACCGAACTGATCTTCCGGCCGCTGCGCAACACCGCCCGCGTGGCGCGCAACGGCATCAGCCAGGAGGTCGTGAAGATCCTCGACGCCGGTGGCGAGTTCGAGGACGTCCGGGACCTGGTGGCCGGGGTCCGCGGCCGTCGCGTCCTCACCGACGGCGACCTGGAGGCCGGTGTCTGGACGACAGGCATGGCCCAGGGACTCGTCCACGACGTGCCGACCGTGGCCGAGCTGATCCAGCGACTCGTCCGCGAGGCCGAGGAGCTGATCACCGGACGCCTGGCGGGGCTGGTCGCCCGGTGATCTCGGGGCTACCCCCGACGACGGGCCGCCCCGTCGTCGGGGAGGCCCCATGGACGCGTGCGTTCGAAGGCGAGCCGCAGCGTGCGCTCGTCGGCGGTGAGGTGGAGAAGGCGCTTGATGTGCCGGTTGCTGCCCCAGGAGTTTGCGCAGATCGCCTCGGTGAGGCGGTCGAGCTCGGCGTCGAAGTCCGTCTCCGGCCAGCAGGAGTCGAGGAGCCCGACGTTCACGGCTGTCCGCGCGTCGAGCCGCTCCGAGGTCAGCAGCATCCGCTTGGCACGGGCCTTTCCGACACGTTCGGGCAGCCGGACGGACATCCCCCACACGGGAACGAGCCCGAGCCGGGCATGGGTGTCGCAGAGGGTGGCCGAGTCGGTGGCCACGAGCAGATCGCAGCCCAGCGCAAGCTCCAGGCCGCCGGTGAAGCAATAGCCGTGGATCGCCGCGATGCTCGGCTGCGGGATCGACTCCAGGAGGTCGACCAGCTCGGCGCCGGCCCGGCGCTCCGCCGGCGTGGACTCCTGGCCCACGCCGCCGATGTCGAGGCCGGCGCAGAAGCTTCGGCCGGCACCGCGCAGGACGAGACAGCCGACGGTGTCGCTGCCGGCGATCCCCTGAAGGTGCGTCCGGAGCTCGGCGACCATCGCAGGCGTGAGGGCGTTGAGCTTCTCCGGCCGGTTCAGCATCAGGGTGGCCACGCCCGCACGATCGGATCGCAGGACCAGGGTCACGGCGTGCTCTCGAAGGACGTGGAGTCCGTGATGTGCCGCCACGCGGCGATCTCCGCGCTCATTCTCTCGTGCTTCTGGCGTACCCGCTCGGGCAGCCCGGTTCCGAGAAGCAGGCGCAGCGGCGGCTCGTCCGCGTCGACAACGGTCAGCACGGCGGCCGCGAGCCTCGCGGGGTCGCCGGCCTGGTTGCCGTTCATCGAGTCGATCATGTCGCGGGTGCTGCCCCCGTCGGCATACCCGTCGATGACCCGTTCCGACTTGACGATGCTGCGACCGGCCCAGTCGGTGCGGAAGGCCCCGGGCTCGACGATGGTCACCCGGATCCCCCACGGTGTCACCTCGCTCTGCAGCGCCTCCGACAGCCCCTCGAGCGCGAACTTCGACGCGCTGTAGAGGGCGAGTCCCGGGCTGCCGAACAATCCGGTGGCGGACGAGAGGTTGATGATGTGCCCGCGGCGGCGTGCGCGCAGGTGGGGGAGAACCGCGCGGAGGACGCTGAGCGCGCCGAAGAAGTTCGTCTCGAACTGGTGGCGCGCCTCGGTGTCGCTGACCTCCTCCGCGGCCCCCACCAGGCCGTAGCCGGCGTTGTTCACGACGACGTCGAGGTCGCCGGCGCGCGCGATCGCTGACTCCACGGCGGCCCGGATCGCGGCGTCTCCTGCGGTGAGATCGAGGATTTCGGCGAAGCACCGTGTCGGTGCGAGCGCCTCGAGCTCCGCGGCATGCTCGGCGCGGCGGACGGATCCGACCACGGTGTCGCCGCGGGCGAGCGCCGCTTCGGTCAAGGCCCGTCCGAGGCCTCCTGCGGCGCCGGTGATGAACCACGTCCGCTGCATGGTGCAGCTCCCTTCGTCGTGTCGCGAGCGCCCGGCGCCCCGAGCGTTCAGGCTGGTGCTGGGAGGAGGCCGAGCCGGCGCATGTCATCGAGACACTTGCCGAGGAACTCGCGGGTGAGATGCGGTGGCGCCAAGCCACCACCGGGAACCGCGTCGAGCGCCTCCCGGAACCTGGTGCCCCTCGCCGCGCGGCCCGACGGGTCGTCGGGCCGTCGGAGCGAGTCGAGGACGGCGAGCGACGACCGGTTGCGTTCGTCCTCGGGAAGCGCCCGCAGTCGCTCCTCGAACAGGCGCAGCCACTCCCCGTGGTCGTCGATGCGGCGGATCGGGTAGCCCGCCTGCTCGATCCAGTCCACGAACATGTCGAGGGAGTACCCGTCGTCGACATGGAAGTTCGAGACGTGGAGCGTGCGGACGTCGCGATGGGCCTGCGCTCCGAGCCGGACGATCGCCGCGGCGACGAAGTCGACCGGCAGACCGTCGTAGTGGGCTCTGGCCCGCGAGCCGTCCGGTCCGGGGAAGTAGAACGACCGGGGAGCGAGCCCCGTCGTGATGACGCTGTGGAGCAGACGGGTGAAGACGTCGTCTGGGTTGATCTGTCCGCGGTAGTGCCGATGCGGGAGCATCATGGACCCACGGTGGATGTCCACCGGTAGGCCGAACCGCCGGTGTGCGTCGTGCAGGAGCAGCTCGGCTGCCCACTTGCTCGCGCCGTACCCGGAGCCGTACCGCCCGGTGAGCACGATCTGTGGCGACAACGGCCACTCGTCCTGCGGGCCGGCGGATCGGTCGAGAAACGGCCGGACCGCCGCGGAGGAGACGAAGTCGATCCGCTTCTGCCGCCGGTGCAGTGCCAGTCCGATGAGCTGGGCGGTGCCTGCCACGTTGGGGCCGAAGAGAGACTCGTAGCCGAGCACGTGGTTCACCAGCGCCGCCGGGTGGACGATCCGGTCCACCTCGTCCGCGAGCCGGTCGTGGTCCCGTGCGGTCAACCCGAGCCGTGGTTCGGCGACATCTCCTGGGAGGATCCGGAGACGGTCCCGCGCCAGTGCCCGGAACCGCTCCAGCAGGGCCGGGTCGCTCGCGAACGCGGCATCCAGGCGGCTGCGGGCAGCGGGCTCGTCGGCGGCGCGCACGAGCGCGACGAGTGTCCCCCCGGTGGCGGCGAGTTCCTCGAGCCACTCCAGACAGAGGAACCGGCCGAGGAAGCCGGTCGCTCCGGTGAGCAGCACGGTGCGAGGGGCGGTAGGAGGCTCGCTCCCGGGTGTGTCCCGGAGGGCGTCCGCGTCCAGGAAGGCGTCCAGACCGAGGTCCGCCGCGCGCAGCTCGCGCGTTCCCCTCCCGTGGACGGCGCTGAAGGTCGCTGGTGATCCCTCGTGGCGCAGGGCCGCCTCGACCGCCCGCGCCCACCGCACCGGGTTGCCCGCCGGGCTGAGAATCGTGGTCACCGGGACCTCGACGCCGAACAGATCCTCGAGCAGCTCCGAGAACGCCACGGCGCCCAGCGAGTCACCGCCGAGCTCGGTGAACCCGTAGGGCCGGTGCACGTCGACGTGCTCGAGACCGAGCGACGCCTCCAGCGCCCTGCCGATCTTCTCGAGTACGTCCAGGCTGTCCCCGCCGCCACGCAGCGCGTCCAGCTCGTCGCGTTGACGACGTTCCAGCTCGTCGTACAACGCTTCGAGACGGCCGCCGTACTTGCGCTCGAGGTTGGGTCGCCTCGGCTTGTGCAGCGAGGTCAGCAGGTCGTTCTCGTGTGTGAAGGGCTCCGGCTCGACGAGGAAGTCACGGGGGATCTCGAAGGCCTTGAGGCCGGCGGTGGCGCCGACCTCGTTCAGCTCGGCCCTGATGAGTTCCTTCAAGGCGCCATCCCGGGGCCGTTCCCCGAGGACGCGTCGCACGGCCTCTGCGTCGGGCACGACGACTGCGACCAGGTACGACCGGACGGACGTGCCGTAGAGGTAGATCTGGTGGATGACGTCGCTGCCGTCCTCGAACGCCGTCCGGAGCGCACCCGCGGCGACGAACTCCCCCTGGGAGAGTTTGAGGACGTCGTGGCGCCGGTCGACGTAGACGAGGTGGTCCGGGCCGCGTTCCTCCATGATGTCGCCGGTGAGCAGGTAGCCGTCCTCGTCGAAGAGGGCGGCGGTGGCGTCCGGCCGATTGAAGTAACCACTGATCGCCGTCGCAGTCCGGAGGCAGAGCTCCCCGCGGGGATACGGCTCGTCGGTGGTGTGGTAGCCGAGCTCCGGCACGTCACGCAGCCGGTAGTCGATGATCGGCGGGCGCATGATCCGGCCGTTCTCGGTGACCTGACCCACCTCGGTGGAGCCGTAGCGATCGCTGATCTCGACCGGGAGGCACTCCGCGGTGAAGCGGGCGAGCGCCGGCGGGGTCGGTGCCCCACCGACGGTCAGGAGCGATATCCGGTCGCCCAGGAAGGTGTCGCGCATCTCTGCCATGACGTCGGCGCTCGCCTTGGCCGGGTCGATGCCGGAGTTCACCCGGCGTGTGACGTCGCCCTGGAAGGCCCGATGCACCATCTCGAGGATTCGAGGGAAGGCGAAGCTCTCGGTCGGCCGCACCAGCCGCATGTCCTCGAACAGCATGGACAGATCGGGGCGTGCTGTGAAGAAGGCGGTTCCGCCGTGGGCCAGGGCGCCGTAGGGCGAGCCCCGGCCGGCCGTGTGGGCCATCGGCGCGAAGCACAGGCGGACGACCGGGACCGGGACCGGTGCCCGGCTGAACGGTGCCCTGGCGAGGCGCTCGGTCAGGACGGCCCCCTTGGGGGTTCCGGTGCTCCCGGACGAGTGAACGAGCAGTGCCAGCCGATCGTTGCCCTCAGGGGCGGGCGGTAGCGGGGTCCAGGGTTCGGCAGCGCCACGGGCGACCAGCTCGGCCAGCATGACCAGGGCGGCTGACGACCTGCTCCGGCCCAGCGTTTCGGCGGCTGCCTCGATCGCCTCGCGCTCGTCGTCGACCCGCTCGTCGCTGTCGATCACGACGAGGCTCCGGACCGACGGGTGCGCCGCGACGAGCTCGGCGGCCAGCGACAGCTCGGCGACGGTTGCGGCGACGGTCGTCGGCGTGGTGTCGTGGAGGATCCTGTCGAGGTTGGCAGCGCCCATCGTGCCCTGCAACGGCACGCTCACCGCGTGGGCGAACGCGCAGGCGAGGTCGATGGTCACGAAGTCGATGCTGGTGGTGCCGAGCACGCAGACGAAGTCACCGGGATCGACTCGATGGCGCGGCTGGTGCCGCCAGCTGCTCGCGAGACCGGTGATCTGCCCGTGCAGCTCGCCGTAGGTGATGGTCCGGAACCAGGGGTTCCATGCGCGGACGTGGCGCCCGGAGTCACCGAGCGCGATGTCGTAGCCTCGCTCCCCCAGCGCGGGGCGCTCCGCGTAGGTGTCGAGTACCGTGGCGAGGGCCTGCTCGAACGAGAGATCCGGCCGGCCCAGGGCTTCCTCGACCGCGCCGTCGGGCATCAGCTCACGTAGCTGCGGATCGGTTTCGGCGAGATCGAGGACGCGCCGGGCGTACGCGGGCAGTGCTCGTGGGTCCAAGGTCATCATTGATCTTTTCTCTGCCGTTCGCGCACCGCCAAGATGGACGCGCATTGTCTGCGATTGTTCGCGGCAATTTCTGAATGTGAACCGACTCGCTCGACCTTATGATCGGGCGCGGCCGGCGAACAAGGTGAGGCCGATACTGTTACCAGAGATACCAGCATCCGCGCTCGGCGCTGGCTCGAGTGTGACGGCGTCGGCCAGCATGTCCGCATACTGGTAATGCCAGTGACATTGTTCGGGTGCGGGGGCCGTGGTTGACTTTGCAGATACGAGTCCCTGACCCGCCTGCGAGCGGTTCGGCCGCGTGATCGTGCCGTTCCCATCACAATCACCGCTGTCAGGGCAGAGGAAAGGATTCACGCCTCATGATGGAGCTGGACAGCGTTGTCGAAGCGACCGAATTCGATGACGCGAACTTCACCGGTCCTCTGACGCTGCTGCCCGATCCGGGTCCGCGCGAGGTGTGGTGCCCGGTCATCTCGGTGGACGACCACGCCTTCGAGCCGAGCACGCTCTTCGACCGGGTGCCGGCGAGGTTCCGCGATGTCGTGCCGAGGATGGTGGAGCACGACGGGCACCCGGTGTGGCAGATCGGTGACCGGCACTTCCCGCTGCTGGGGATCGACGGTGCTGCGGGCCGGCCCATCGAGCAGGTGCACGCGTCCGCGATGCATCTGGAGCAGTACCGCCGCGGAGTGTGGGACATCCACGCCCGCGTGCAGGACATGGATCTCAACGGCGTGTGGGCGTCGCTGAACTTTCCTTCGATCGTGTGGGGCTTCGCCGGTACCACGTTGAACAAGCTGCCGGACAAGGACGTCGCGCTGGCGTGCGTGCAGGCCTACAACGACTGGATGGTCGAGGAGTGGTGCGGGGCGTACCCGGAGCGCTTCATCCCGTGCCAGCTGCCGTATCTCGTTGACCCGGTCGTCGCGGCGCAGGAGATCCGGCGCAACGCCGCTCGCGGTGTTCACTCGGTGAGCTTCTCGGAGAACCCGCACGGTCTGGGGTACCCGAGCATCCACGGTGGCCACTGGGACCCGTTCCTGCAGGCCTGCGAGGAGACCGGCACCGTCCTCAACCTGCATGTGGGGTCGTCGGGGAAAATCTCGCAGCCTTCGCCCGACTCGCCCACGCTGTCGATGAGCGCGCTGTTCCCGATCAACGGCATCGAGGCCGTCGTCGACTGGGTGCTCTCCAAGGTCACGATGCGGTTCCCGGACCTCAAGATCGTGTTGTCCGAGGCCGGCATCTCGTGGGTGCCGATGGTGATCGAGCGTCTCACCGTCGCCTCACGCCGGCGCCGGGAGACCACGTACTGGGCGCCGAGCGACCCGGACCCGGTAGACCTGCTGCGGCGCAACTTCTGGTTCACCTCGATCGAGGATCCCTCCGGCTTCCGGGCCCTCGACATCATCGGCGAGGACAAGGTCATGGTGGAGGTCGACTACCCGCACCCCGACGGCACGTGGCCGCAGAGTCAGGAGACGTTCCGCCGGCAGCTCGAGGGTCTACCGGTCGAGACGATCCGCAAGCTCTGCTACCAGAACGCCGCCGATCTCTACCAGCACCCGGCACCGCCCGACGCGCTGGTCAAGAGTTCCACGCACGCGGAGAGTGGCACCTCCTGACGAGTAGCGCCGTCCGGCTGGGCCGGTCACCGATCTCGGTGACCGGCCCATCCGCGTGTCGACCCCGCACGACGGGTGCCCCGATCACTCCCGAGGAGATGAAGGTTGCGACGAGTTCTCTTCAGCCCGGACCACGAGGAGTTCCGCTCGCTGGTCCGGAGCTACCTGACCCGATCGATCCTGCCCGTCTACGACGAGTGGGAACGCGTCGGAGTCGTTCCGCGCCAGCTGTTCCGCGAGCTCGGAGAGCTCGGCGTGATGGGCATCAACATCCCGGTGGAGTACGGCGGCGCCGGGTGCGCGGACTACCGCTACAACGTCGTGCTGCAGGAGGAGACCGGCCGCGCGAACGTCGTCCTCGGCGCGCTGCGGACCCACCTCGACGTCGTACTGCCGTACTTCCTCACGGTCGCGAACGCAGAGCAGCGGCAGCGCTGGCTGCCCGGCATCGCGGAGGGCGTGCTCTACACCGCGATCGCCATGACCGAGCCGGGTGCGGGGTCCGATCTCGCCGGCATCCGGACGACCGCGGTCGCGGAGGGCGACGTCTACGTCCTCAGCGGGTCCAAGACCTTCATCTCCGGTGGTGAGCATGCGGACCTGGTGATCGTCGTCGCGCGCACCTCACCGCCCGATCCGGTGGATCGTCGGGCCGGCTTGTCGTTGTTCGTGGTCGAGGCAGGAATGCCCGGGTTCGAGAAGGGCCCCCGGCTGGCGAAACTCGGGCTCCGGACCCAGGACACGACCGAGCTGTTCTTCGACGAGGTGCGCGTTCCTGCGGCCAACCTGCTGGGCGAGCCTGGGAGGGCCTTCGAGTACCTCACCGGCAACCTGGCGCAGGAGCGGCTCGCCATCGCAGTCGGGTCGGTGGCTCAGGCCCGGTCCGCGCTGGCACTGACGATCGACCACACCAGCGGGCGCTCGGCGTTCGGAACGACGCTGAGCGCGTTCCAGAACACCAAGTTCGTCCTCGCCGGCGTGTCGACGGAGATCGAGGCGGCGCAGGCGATGCTCGATCTGGCGGTCTCGGAGCTGCTGGAAGGACGGTTGAGCGGGCCCGACGCCGCGCGCGTGAAGCTGTTCTGCACGGAGATGCAGGCGCGGAGCCTGGACAGCTGCCTGCAGCTGTTCGGGGGGTACGGCTACATGCTGGAGACTCCGATCGCGCGGCTGTTCGCGGACGCCCGCGCGACCCGGATCTACGCCGGAACCAGCGAGATCATGCGGAGCATCATCGCCAAGTCGATGGGTCTGTAGGGCCGGGAGACGCCGTAGGCTGCGGTGCCACCGACGCTGTCGGACGGCACCGCAGCCTACGGGTCAGTCCAGCTGGAAGAGCTTCCGGGCGTTGCCGCGGGCGATCTTCTCGATGATCTCGGGGTCGGTGATCCCAGCGAGCTCGACCTGCTTCTGCAGGTGCGGCTGGCTGCAGGGCCAGGTCGAGTCCGAGTGCGGGTAGTCGGTCTCGACGAGGACGTTGTCCGCGCCGATGGCGTCGAGGTTGCGCAGGCCGACGACGTCGCTGAAGAACGTCACGAAGACGTTCGACCTGAAGTAGGTGCTGGGCAGCTCCGGGACGCGGGCGCGGGTGCCGGCCCAGTTGCCGTGGATCTCCCAGATCTCGTCCGCGCGCTGCAGGATGTAGGGCACCCAGCCGATCTGGCACTCTGCCAGGCAGATCTTCAGGTTCGGGTAGCGGACGAAGATCCCCGAGAAGAGCCAGTCGACCATCGCGGTCACCGAGTTCAGGGTGACCAGAATGTTGGACTCGCCCATCGGTGCGTCGTCCGAGGGCATCGGGACGTGGGAGCTCGAGCCCACGTGGATCATCAGGACGGTCCCGGTCTCCTCGCAGGCCTGGAAGAACGGTTCCCAGGCACCGGAGTGGATCGAGGGTAGGCCGAGCCGTGCCGGTGCCTCCGAGAAGCAGACCGCGCGGTTACCCCGGGACGCCGTCCGCCGCACCTCCTGCGCTGCCAGCTCCGGGTCCCACAGCGGGATGATGCACAGCGGAACGAGCCGCCCGCCCGAGTCCGCGCACCATTCGTCGATCATGTAGTCGTTGTAGGCGCGGACGCAGAGCAGGCCGAGCTCCCTGTCCTGGGCCTCCAGGAAGCCCTGGCCGCAGAAGCGGGTCGGCGCCATGTTCGGGAAGCAGAGGGACGCCTCGACCCCGGCCATGTCCATGTCGGCCAGCCGGGCGGCCGGGATGTAGCAGCCGGGGCGAACCTCGTCGAAGGTCGTCGGCCGCAGCTCGACCTCGTCGTGTCCGTAGCCGACGGCGGCGCCCACCAGCATCAGCGGCTCGCGCTTGGACTCGAAGTGCCAGACGTCCGCCCACACCCCGTCGGCGGATGCCTCGGCGTGCAGCGAGAGCGAGACCTTCGGGTCGAACGCCACCTTCTCGCGGCGTACGTGTGGACCGATCCCGCGGTAACGGCTCGGTAGCCGGTCGGTCCACAGGGTGGCTGGTTCGAGGACGTGGTCGTCGGCGGAGATGAGGCGTGGGAATGGACTCGTCATCACAAGGCTCCTGGTCAGTGCGGCCACCCGGGTTCGGTGGTCAATCGGCGGCCGGGTGAATCGTCAGTCTGCCTCTCCACAGCGAATTCAGACCATGTTCGCCATGCTGCTGGTATCAGCGGTACCCCTCTTTCTCGGGGCTGATTCGATCCTCGCTGCGGCGTTTATCGAACACCGCGCTCGCCGGGTGCGGAAGGGGGCCCAGAGGGGCACCGGCGCCACCATCCTGCGGCCTTGACCATTCCAGGACGCCCCGCCGAGAGTAGGGCTTCGATTTCCCGTTTCCTGCCGTGCCCTCCGAGAGGTCGATCGATGCCCAGTGATCTCCAGGCGTCCCTGTCGGACTCCAGCATCTTCCGGATCGGTCCGCATCACGAGCTGTCCTTTCTTCCCGAACCGGAGCCCCGGGACGTCTGGTGCCCGGTCATTTCGGTGGACGACCACGCCTTCGAGCCCGCGACCCTTTTCGACCGCGTGCCGGCGGCGCTGCGCGACGGCGCACCGAAGCACGTCGAGATCGACGGGCGTCCCGCCTGGCAGGTGGGCGACCGGCGGTTCTTCTTCAGCGGGATGGACGGCGCGGCGAACCGGCCGATCAGCGAGTGGCGCTCGCAGAAGATGCGGCGGGAGGACTACCGCGCCTCGGTCTATGACACCGACGCCCGGGTGAAGGACATGGACCTGGCCGGGGTGTGGGCGTCGCTCTGCTTCCCGTCGATCACCTGGGGCTTCGCCGGGACGACCCTGTCGAGGATCCCGGACCCGAAGGTCGCTTTCGCCTGCGTGCAGGCCTACAACGACTGGGTGGTCGAGGAATGGGCAGGCTCGCACCCAGACCGGTTGATCCCGTGCCAGCTCACCTATCTCGCCGATCCGGAGCTCGCGGCGAAGGAGGTCCGGCGCAACGCCGAACGCGGCGTGCACGCCGTCACCTTCACCGAGAACTCCGCCGAGCTCGGGTACCCGAGCGTGCACGACCGGCACTGGGAGCCCTTCTGGAAGGCCTGTGCCGAGACCGAGACCGCGATCAACCTGCACATCGGCTCGTCGGGCCGGATCAGCTGCCCGTCGCCGGACACCCCGGTGCCGGCACAGGTGGCGCTCTTCCCGCTGAACGGCATCGAGACCGTCGTCGACTGGATCTTCTCCGGGGTCCCGCAGCGGTACCCCGACATCCGCGTTGTCCTGTCCGAGGCCGGCATCTCCTGGGTGCCGATGGTCGTCGAGCGGCTCCACCGGGCCTACCGGCAGCGCGAGGCCGAACCCGAGGTCTGGGCAGGTGCCACGACCCACCCGGTTGACGTTCTGCACCGGAACTTCTGGTTCACCTCGATCGAGGACCCCTCGGCCTTCCGCCGCCTCGACGTCATCAGCGAGGACCGCATGATGCTCGAGGTGGATTTCCCCCATACCGACAGCTCGTGGCCGGATAGCCAGGCCCTGTTCCGCTCGGAGCTCGAATCCCTGCCCATGCCGACAGTGGAGAAGATCTGCTTCGGCAACGCGGCAGCCCTCTACCACCATCCGGAGCCGCCCGCGGAGATGCGGCGGGCGTCGCTCCTGCTCGGCACGAGCTGATATCCGTACGAAGTGAGGAGTGACCAGTGACGTCGGACGCGGTGCTGACCGAGGTCGTCGACGAGGTGCTCGTCGTGACGCTCAACCGGCCGGAGGTGAGGAACGCGATCGACTCCGATCTCGCCCTCGGGGTCCGGGCCGCCTTCGACGAACTCGACCACCGCGACGACCTCCGGGTCGGAGTTCTTACGGGGGCGGCCGGGACGTTCTGCTCGGGTATGGACCTCAAGGCGTTCGCCCGGCACGGCCGGCCGCGTGGCTCCCAGGTCCTGCTCCGGGAGGGGGCGCGCAAGCCGCTCGTCGCTGCCATCGAGGGATTTGCGCTGGGTGGCGGCTTCGAGCTGGCGCTGGTCGCCGACATCCTCGTCATGGCCGAGGATGCGCTGGTCGGCCTGCCGGAGACGCGGGTGGGTCTGTTCCCCAGCGGTGGAGCGCTCCACCGGCTGCCCGCGGTGCTGCCCCGGCCGGTCGTCGCGGAGCTCGCCTTCACCGGGGATCGGATGGGGGCCGAGAGGGCGCATCACTTCGGGCTCGTCTCGCGGGTCACCCCGCCCGGGAAGGCGCTGCCGGAGGCGCTGGACATCGCGGCGGGCATCGCCCGCAGTGCTCCGCTCGGGGTGGGGGCCGTGAAGGAGCTCCTCCGGACCGGCCCCGGTGCGGACGACTTCTGGGTCCGCCAGCGGGAGCTCGCCGAGACCGTCTTCAACTCGGGGGATGCCCGCGAGGGGGCGACCGCGTTCGCCGAGCGCCGTGACCCGCGCTGGCGGAACCGCTGAGGACGCCGCCGGAGGGCCGGGCGGCCGGAGGACGCCTGAGAGGGCGCCTGAGCCACCGGCCGACGACCGGCGTCGACGTGGGTGAGAACGTGAACGAGGTGGCATGGACCTGAGGTATCCGGCGGAGGTCGAGGACTTCCGGGCCGAGGTGAGGGCGGTGATCGCCGAGGAGCTCCCCGAGGGCTGGGCGGGGACGGGCGCCATCCCCGATGCGGAGGCGACGCGGCGGTTCGTCCGCGAGTGGCGGCGCACGATGTACCGCCGCGGGCTCCTGGGTGTGGCGTGGCCGGTGGAGTACGGAGGGCGAGGGCTGACCCCGCTGCACCAGATCGTGCTGGTCGAGGAGCTGACCAAGGCGGGCCTGCCGTTCGGCGAGCAGCCCGCGGATCTCACCGGTGTCAAGATGCTCGGGAACACCCTGCTCCGGTTCGGCACGGCCGAGCAGAAGCAGGCCGTCCTGCCCGCCCTGCTCTCGGGCGACCAACGCTGGTGCCAGGGGTTCTCCGAGCCCGGCGCAGGGTCGGACCTGGCCGCCGTGAGCACCCGCGCGCGGCTCGACGGCGACGAATGGGTCGTGGACGGGCAGAAGACCTGGACCTCCGGCGCACACACCGCGACCGGGACCTTCGTCCTGGCCCGCACCGATCCCGACGTTCCCCGGCACGCGGGGCTGTCCTTCCTCCTCGTCCCGCTCGACCAGCCAGGGGTGGACGTGCGGCCGATCCGGCACGCCACCGGGCGGACCGACTTCTGCGAGGTCTTCTTCGACGGCGCCCGCACACCCCGGTCGATGATCGTCGGCGATCCGGGGGAGGGCTGGCGGATCGCGTCGATGCTGCTGACGTACGAGCGCGGCGAGGAAGCGGCGACGACGCCGATCCAGTTCCGGGCCGAGCTCGACCGGCTCGCCGAGCTCGTGCGGCGGGTCGGCCGGGACCGGGACCCGCTCGTCCGGTCGCGCCTCGGCCGGGCCTACGTGCGGGTGGAGGTGATGCGGCAGCTGGGGCTGCGGATCGTGTCGGACGTCCTGGCCGGGGGTGAGCTCGGTGCGGCCTCGTCGGTGTCCAAGCTCTTCTGGAGCGAGTACCACCGCGAGGTCACCGCGCTCGCCCTGGACGTGCAGGGTCTGGACGGGCTGGCGCTGGCCGGCAAGGGATCCTCCCGGCAGCTGCGCACGGACGAGCCAGGCGCCGACCCGGCGTCGTCACGGAGCTGGTGGGACACCGCGCTCAACGCCCGGGCCGGCACGATCTACGCCGGCACCTCCCAGATCCAGCGGAACATCCTCGCCGAACGGGTGCTCGGCCTGCCGCGCGAGCCGGCCGCCCCGTCACGATCCTGATAGGGACAATCGTGCAGTTTCGCTACGACCAGGAGCATCTCGACCTGCAGGCCGCCGTTCGCGCCTTCCTGGCGGAGGCCTCCCCGGACGAGGCGGTCCGGCAGGCGATGGACTCGGCGAGCGGCTGGGCCCCGGAGGTCTGGCGCCGGCTCTGTGACGAGCTCGAGCTGCCGGCCCTGGCCGTCCCCGAGGACTGTGGAGGGAGCGGGTTCGGGCTGGTCGAGCTCGGGCTCGTGCTCGCCGAGGCGGGGCGCAGCCTGCTGTGCGCCCCGCTGCTGGCGACCTGCCTCGCCGCGCAGGCGCTGCTGCGGGTGCACCCCGCCCACAGCGCGCTGCCCGAGCTGGCCCGCGGCCTACGGACCGGCACCCTGGCCTTCCGGGAGCCGGGGCGGGTCGTCGACGCGGTACCGGAGACGCGGGCGGCCGCGGGGCCGGCAGGCTGGACCGTCAGCGGTGTGAAGGACTGGGTCCTGGGCGGCGAGTCCGCCGAACTGCTCGTGGTCAGCGCGCGGACTGCCGCCGGCACGGCGCTGTTCCTGGTGGAGGCGGGGAGCCCGGGGTGCAAGGCCCAGCCGATCGAGACGGTCGACCCGACGCGGCGGGCCGCGCGGGTGACGTTCGAGGAGGCACCCGGGGACCTGCTCGGTGTCGCCGGCACGGCGCCCGTCCGGGCGGTGCTGGACGTCGCCGCCGTGCTCGTCGCCGCGGAGCAGGTCGGAATTGCGGAGCGCTGCCTGGCGGACGCGGTCGGCTACGCGGGGATGCGCACGCAGTTCGGGCGGCCCGTCGGGTCGTTCCAGGCCGTCAAGCACGCGCTCGCGGACGTGCTGCTCGAGGTCGAGGCCGCCCGCTCGTCGGCGCTCTACGCCGCCCTCGCGACCGACCAGGGGCGCTCGGACACCGGACAAGCCACCGCCGTCGCCGCCTACACGTGCTCCGAGGCCGCGCTGCTGGCCGCGGGCGAGAACATCCAGGTGCACGGAGGGATCGGGATGACCTGGGAGCACCCGGCACATCTCCTCCTGCGCCGTGCCACGGTGAACCGGATGCTCCTCGGCGGCCCGGAGGAGCACCTGGCCCGGATGTTCGACCACGTCGAGGCAGAGCGGGGCCGGGACACGAGCCGGGGGACCACCCCATCGAACCATCGGAGGAACCATGCCTGACACCGTGATCGTCGACGCCGTGCGCACGCCCATCGGGAAACGCAACGGTGCCCTCGCCGACGTGCATCCCGTCGACCTCTCCGCGGCGGTCCTGCGCGCGCTGCAGGAACGCACGGGCATCGATCCCGCACTGGTCGACGACGTCATCTGGGGCTGCGTCAGCCAGGTGGGGGACCAGGCCGCGCAGATCGGACGGTACGCCGTACTCGCGGCGGGCTGGCCCGAGTCGGTGCCCGGGATCACGCTCAACCGGGCCTGCGGGTCGAGCCAGTCCGCGTTCGACTTCGCCGCCGGAATGGTGCTCTCCGGGCAGTACGACCTGGTGGTCGCCGGCGGCGTCGAGACGATGAGCCGGGTCCCGATGGGGGCGGGCCGAGATCTGGGACGGCCGTACGGTCCGTTGGCGCGGGAGCGCTACGCCGCGGACCTGACGAGCGGGGAGTTCCCCGGGGAGGACTTCAACCAGGGTATCGGCGCGGAGCGGATCGCCCGGCAGTGGGGCTTCTCCCGCACCCGGCTCGACGAGTACGCCGCCCGCTCCCACGAGCGCACCGCGGCGGCGGTCGACGCCGGCGCGTTCGTGGGGCAGCTCGCCACCGTCCCCGGGGCGCCCGGCTTCAGCGCCGACGAGGGCCTGCGCCGCGGGACCACCGTCGAAAAGCTGGCCGCCCTGAAGCCCGCATTCCGCGAGGACGGGGTGATCCACGCCGGCAACTCGTCCCAGATCTCCGACGGCGCCTCGGCGGTGCTTGTGGCGAGCGCGGAACGTGCCTGCGAGCTCGGGCTGACCCCGATGGCCCGCTATCACGGCGGCGCGGTCGCCGGGGCCGATCCGATCCTCATGCTCACCGGGCCGATCCCGGCCACGCAGAAGCTGCTCAAGCGCACCGGACTCTCGATCGGCGACATCGGCGCCTTCGAGGTCAACGAGGCCTTCGCCCCTGTCCCGCTGGCCTGGCAGGCCGAGTTCGCCGCGGACGAGGACGCGCTCAACCCGCTCGGCGGGGCGATCGCCGTCGGGCACCCGCTCGGGGGCTCCGGCACGATCCTGATGACCCGGCTTCTGCACCATATGCGCGACAACGACATCCGCTTCGGGCTCCAGACGATGTGCGAGGGCGGCGGCACCGCCAACGCCACGCTCGTCCAGCTGCTCTGACGGTGACGGAGAGCCTGGAGGAGAGCGCTCTCGGGGGCCTCGTACGACCCGGTTCGCGAGTGGCGCTGGGTGACGGGTGCGGCACCCCCCCCGGGCCGCACACGCCGCGTTGGGTGGGCGAGGTCGCCCGTGGCCGCGACGACGGGCTGGTGCTCGGCTGGATGCCGCTGCAGGCGCCCGAGCTGGACGCCACCGCGTTTGCCGACGTCCGAGTGCTGATGGGCGGACCCGGCACGCGGGCGATGGTGGAGGACGGATCGGCGCGGTGGGTGCCCGCCAGGCTCTCCGCGGTCCCGGCCCTGCTCACCGGGCCGCTGCGGCCCGACCTGCTGGTCGCGACGGTGGTCCGGCGGCAGGACGGCTGGCACTTCGGAACCGAGGTGGCCCACCTGCGAGGTTTGGTTGCCGCCGGTGTCCCGGTCGCCGCAGTCGTGTCGTCCGCGAGCCCGTGTGCCGACGCCGGTCCTCCGCTCCCGGACACGGCGATCACCGTCGTGGGCGAGACCGACGAGCCGCCGGGGGAGATCGTCACCACCACGCCGACCGAGATCGACGCGACCATCGCCCGCAACGCCGCACGGCTCGTGCCCGAAGGCGACCGCGCGCGGGCTGCTGCTGGACGAACCGGTGGCGGCCTACCTCGGCGGGATCCGGCAGCTCCACGAATGGGCCGACGGGGTGACGGAGAGCCGAGCCCGCTCGGTCGGTCTCCGGTATGACCGCCTATGCCGCTGTCGGCACCTTCGCACTGTACGGCCGGAGGCGACCCTCATGGCTTCGGGCGGACCCGGCCGGGTCTCCGCGAGCGGTGAAGCCACTCGTAGTGCGAAACCCTGCGCGTGGTCGGTTTTGGAGGCTAGAGAGGAGCCTTTCGATGACGTTGTCGCTGGTCGGGGCTTGTGAGGGGGGTCGGTCAATCCTGCCAGTCAAGGGGTCAGGGGTTCGAATCCCCTCAGCTCCACCCTTCCGATCAGGCCGGACGAGTCGTTCTGACTCTCCGGCCTATTGTGATTCCGAAACCGGTCGTGGTGGTCCTCGCTCCCGGCCACGCAGCCGAGGACGAGGATGACAGCGGCGAGCAGTGGGGAGCTGACGGGTGGCAGGACGGGGTTCGGCCGCGGCGCGGGGTGCGTTGACCGACGACGACGTGACGGCAGTACGCGACGAGGTCGCCGCGGGCACGACCGTGACGGTCTGGTTCACGGCGGCCGCGGTCGGGGTGCCGGCGGGTGGCTCGGCGAAGGTCGTGGCCGTCGGCGACGTCGCGGAGGGCGACTTCATCCAGGTCCGCCCCGCAGGCTCGCGCGACACGATGTTCTGCTCGCCGAACGAGCTCACGCGTACCCGGCCCGCCCGCAGGCCGGCGACGACGCGGCAGCGGCCGAAGCCGGCCGCGGACGATGCGCTTCCCACGGAGGCACCGACGCCTGCGCCCGTCCTGCCGGCGCCGGCCCCCGGGCGTTCCCGAGCCCCGCAGGAAGAGCCGGCCGCGACGCCCGTGACGAAGGCCCCGGCGCGTCCTCGCAAGCGCGCCGAGCGTTCTGGCCCGGTTTCCGTCAGCCTGACCTCCACCGTCGACGGCGACTGGGCGGTCGAGGTGCGGGTGGGCACGAAGCGGGTCGTACCCGCGACGCCCCTCCCGGCCACCGAGGTCGCTGCCGTGGCCCGCTCGCTCCCGCCCGCGGTCGCGGAGGTGATGACGTCGGCGCTGGCCGAGGCCCGGCGTCGTCAGGAGGAGCGGGTGGCGCAGCTGCGCGAGGAGCTCGACGCCGCCCAGCGCACCCTCGACCAGCTCGGCGTCGACTGAGGACGGTCCGCCGAGCTCGACCTCGGGCTGCCGGCACGCGCACCGGAACCAGCTTCGTGTCGAACTCGGCGGGGTCCGCGGTCAGCCGGCGTCGGTCTGGGCCAGGTGGTCGCGGAACGTCTTGCCCGCGTAGTCGTTCCGGTACACCCCGGCCTTCTGCAGGATCGGGACGACGAGGTCGGTGAACTCGCCGAAGCCGCCGGGCCGGACGGGGCAGGTGATCAGGAAGCCGTCGCCGTCGCTCTCCTCCCACAGTGAGATCAGCTCGTCGGCCACCTGCTGTGGGGTGCCGACCAGCTGCGGCATGAGCACGCTCTGGCCGTAGGCGCGGGCGCCCTCGCGGATCGTCATCTTCTCCAGGCCGTGGTCGGCGAGGCTGGTGACGGCGCCCCAGATGCCTTGGATGCCGGGCATGTCGGGGATCTCGTCGGCGGGGGCGTCGAGGTCGAGCGTGTCGAAGTCGAACGCCGTGTGGCCCGAGAGCAGGGCCAGCGAGCCGTCGGGCGGGACGAGGCCGTTGAGGTACTGCTGCTTCTCCTTCGCCTCCCCCTCGCTGACCGCGACGATCGGCTGGACGCCGAAGAACTTCTGCAGGTCCTCTGCCCGGCGGCCGGCGGCGACGGCGCGGGCGCTCATGTCCTCGGCGTAGGCCTTCATCTGGACGACGTTCATCTGGAACGACAGCGCGGCGTCGGACCAGCGGGCGCAGAAGTCACGCCCGCTGCCGGAGCCGCCGGCCTGGAACAGCACCGGCGTGCCCTGCGGCGACGGCGGGACGGGTGCGGGGCCCTTGCACTTGTAGTACTTCCCGTCGAAGTCGATGTCGTGGACCTTCGTGGCGTCGGCCCAGATGCCGGCCTCCTTGTCCTCGACGACCGAGTCGGGCGCCCAGCTGGCCCAGAGCTGCTTGCAGACCTCCATGTACTCCTCGGCCCGCACGTAGCGCTCGTCGTGCGGCACCGGCTCGATGCCGTAGTTGGCGGCCTCGCGCGGCTGGAACGAGGTGACGACGTTCCAGCCGATGCGGCCCTTCGTCAGGTGGTCGAGCGTCGAGAACTGGCGGACCGCACTGTAGGGGTGGTTGTACGTCGTGGAGAGCGTGGAGACGAGCCCGAGCCGCTCCGTGACCGCGGCCATCATCGGCAGCAGCAGCATCACGTCGGGGGTGGGGAACTGGATGCCGTCGCGCAGCGTGGGGGCGATGCTGTTCTGGTAGACGCCGTAGGGGGCGAGCTGGCTCGCGAAGAAGAAGGCGTCCATCTTGCCGCGTTCGCAGTCCTGCGCGATGCGCTGCCACACCTCGGGTCCCTCCCAGGACATGCCGGGGCCGTGGCTCTCCGGGTGGCGCCAGGCGCCGACCATGTGCGCGGACGGGGACCATAGGGAGAAGCCCACCAGGTGCATGAGCTTCTGCTTCGACATCGGCACTGACGTACTCCTCGCGGCTCGGTGCTGGGGACGGCTCGGGCCATCCTGCGTCGGGCCTCCGCGGGCGATCCAACGCGAGCTGCCTGGGTCACCCATACGCTCGGCCTATGGCTGGCGGGTGAGCCCGCTGAGGGTCGTCGCGACACGGAGGAACGCCTGCGCCGCGTAGGAGAGCCGGTTGGCGACGTAGAACAGATAGTAGGAGCGGTCGATCGCGGGCTCGGGGCGGCGCACCACGATGCCGAGCCCGATGAGCTGGTGCGCGGTGGGCGCGGGCAGGATCGCCGCGCCGGTTCCGGCCGCGACGAGCGCGGGGATGGTGTCCATGAACTCAGTCTCGACGGCGATCGGCAGCGGCGCGCCGATCCGGTCGAAGGCGGCCCGCAGGACCTGCTGCATCGACGTCTGCGGCGGCCCGACGACCCACGGCAGGTGCGCGACGTCCTCGAGCCGCAGCGCAGGTCCTTCCGGGACGGGGGTGCCGGGGGGCAGTGCGAACACCATCTCCTGCGACCCGATCTCGATGCGTTGCACGGCGCCGCTGCCGGGGTCACCGACGAAGGACACCAGCAGGTCCATGGTGTCGCGGTCGATCAGCGTACGTCACGCTGAACTCGCCGAAGTCGTGGAAGGCGCTCCCCTGCAGGCCCGACTCGGGGGGCTGGTCGATCGCGATCGGCTCGAAGAACCAGTCGAAGCTCGCGAGGCCGCCCTCGGGGCGGACCGACGGCTCCAACGCGGGTCGCAGGTGGCTCCAGATGTCCTGCAGCATCCAGCCCGGCCCGTAGAGTTTGATCGGGTCGTCGGTCTTGTACATCTGGTGGTAGGCCAGCTCCTCCACGCCGCCGACGTGATCGGCGTGCAGGTGCGTGATGAACAGTTCCCGGTAGCGGGCGAGGTCGACGTGCTCCTCGCCGATCTCGTTGTTCGCGGCCCACATCTTGTTCATGTAGGCCGGGGCGTCGACGAAGAACTCGCGGCCGTCCACGTGGAACAGGCCGTTGGTGTAGAAGTGCTTGGCGGTGAAGGCGTCGCCGACGCCGAGCATGTAGAACCAGACGTTGCGGGCCACGTCGTCCTCTTCTTCGAGGGTCCGAGTGGCAACGTGGTTCGCCCGCGCGCGGTGTGGGGATGCCGTATCCCACCGCCGGACCCCCGGCGGGGCCGTCGACGTCAGCGGGCCTCGGCGACCCGCAGCGCCAGTTCGGCCAAGGACGTCCGGTAGATCCCGGAGATCGCCGTGGCGAGTTCGGCGTCGGCCTCCGGCGAGCCGGCGGTGAAGTCGGCCGCCCACAGCACCTCGGCGCCGTCGGCGTGGTCGCGGACCGTGACCCGGGAGACGTAGCTGTCCATCTCCATCGGGCCGTCGATGTACTCGTAGACGTAGGTGCGTCCGGCGTCGTCGTGCTCGGTGATCCGTTCCCGGCCTTCGCCGGCGCCACCGGCGAAGACGGCGTGCCGGACGTCGCCCTCCATCCGGACGCTGTCGATGGTCGGGATCCATGCGGGGACACCGGTGACGTCACCGGCGATCGCCCACACGGCGTCGGGGGACGCGGGGACGACGAGGGTCTGCAGGACGTTCATCGGTGCTCCTTCACGGGGGAGGGACGGTGCCCGCCGACGGTCACAGCTTGTTCACCTCGCCGCCGTCGAAGACGACCACGGAACCGGTCATGAAGTCCGACAGCGGGGAGGCCAGGTAGCAGACCAGCGGGCCGAACTCCTCGGACCGGCCCATCCGGCCCGCGGGGATCTTGCGGAGCCGCCGGCGCAGCGTCTCGGGGTCGTCGAGGACGGCGGACTGGGCGTCGGTCTCGAAGGCGCCGGGGGCGATGGCGGTGACCTGGATCCCGAACCCGGCCCACTCGGCGGCGAGGGCCTTGGTGAACTGCAGGACCGCGCCCTTGGACGCGGAGTAAGAGACCAGCACGGGCTTGCCGTTGATGCCGGATGTGCTGGCGACGTTGACGACCTTGCCCGAGCGCTGGGGGAGGAAGTGACGGCCCGCCGCGCGGGCGAGGACCGCGGGGGCGCGGACGTTGACCGCGAACACCTCGTCCCACTGGGCCTGGTCCTGGTCGGCGAAGCGGCCGGCGGGGGCGATCCCTGCGTTGTTGACGACGATGTCGAGCCGTCCGAAGCGTTCGACCGCGGTGTCGGCGAGGGCGGCGACCTCGTCGGCGTCACGCATGTCGACGGTGGCGGTCGCGATCCGGTCCGGGTTGCTCGCGGCGAGCTTCTCCAGGTCGGTGGTGGAGCGCGCCACGGCGAGGACGGACGCACCCTCGGCGGCGAGCGCCTCCGCGGCGGCGCGGCCCAGCCCGCGGCTGGCTCCCGTCACGATCGCGACCCGTCCTGCCAGGTTGAAGTCCATCGGCTCTCCTCGCTCGGTCCCACAGCCGGTTGGTCCGGCTAATTCATGCATATCATTAACACGAGATGGGGGCCAGGGTGACGGACCAGGCACCGGGAAGGAGTTCCGGACGGTAGACAATTCAGTAACATAGTATGTATGAATTCTCGTCAACGGAGCAGAGGTCTGGGACCGGCCGAGCGCGCGGTGCAGGACGAGGCGCGGGCGCTCGGCGCGGCCGTCGCCGACATCGCTGCCGAGGCCGACGCCATGAGTGCGATTCATCCGGGGGTCCGTCAGGCGTTGCGGGACAGTGGGCTCGCCGGGCTGATGGTCCCCGCCGCGTACGGCGGGCGCGCGGACCAGGTCGACCCGCTCGCGGTCCTGCCTGGTCCGCGAGGAGCTGATGAAGGCCTCGTCCCACCTCCACTCCATGTTCGCCCTGCAGGGCATCGGCAGCTACGCGATCACCGTCGGCGGCACGGACGAGCAGAAGCGCGACTGGTTGCCGCGCGTCGCGTCCCTGGACACGCTGGCAGGGCTCGCGCTGACCGAGGAGAACGCGGGCTCGGACCTCAAGAACGTCGCGACCACCGTCGTCGACAAGGGCGGCGAGCTCGTCGTGACCGGCGAGAAGACGTTCATCTCCAACGCAGGTGCGGCCGACTTCTACGTCACCCTGGCCGCGGAGGACGCCGGGCTCTCGCTCGTACTGGTCCCCGCCGACGCGCCCGGTGTGCGGACCCGCCCGTCGCCCGAGTTGATCGCGCCGCACGTGCTGGGCGACGTGACGTTCGGCGGCGTCGTGCTCCCGCCCGAGGCCCGGCTGGGCGCACCCGGCAAGGCCATGGGCCTCGTCCTGAGCACACTCGCGGTGTTCCGGGTGTCCGTCGCCGGGGCCGCGGTCGGCCTCGCGACCGGAGCGCTCGAGGAGGCCGCCCGCCACGCCCGCACCCGCGAGCAGTTCGGCAGGCCACTGCTCAAGCACGGTCCGGTCGCCCAGTTGCTCGCCGACTCGTGGAACGACGTCGAGATGGCACGGCTGCTGACCCACGACGCGGCGGCGTTCGCGCGCGAGGACGCCCGCGCGGCCCTCAACCGCTCCTCGATGGCGAAGGTGGCCGCGACCGAGGCCGCGAGCCGCGTGGTGGACCGCTGCGTGCAGGTCATGGGCCGCTGGGGCCTGATCGCGAACTCACCGATCGAGCGCTACTACCGGCAGGCCCGTCCGATGCGCGTCTACGAGGGTGCGTCGGAGGTGCTCAAGCTCGGGATCGCGACGACGCTCTGCGGCGAGGTCGGCTGAGGGGCGGGGCCCGCCGCGGCGGGGGGGCGGGCCCCGCCGCGGCGGGCCCCGCCCGGGTCAGCGCCCCGACCATCGTGGCGCCCGCTTCTCGGCGAAGGCCCGGGCGCCCTCACGGGCGTCCTCGGACGTCCGGACGGGCGCGACCACGGCTTCCTGACGGGCGAACTGCTCATCGTCGGTCCACAGTGCACTATCGGCCATCACCTGCTTCGAGGCGACGAGGGCCAGCGGCGCGTTGGCGGCGATGTCGCCGGCGAGGGCGAGTGCGGCGTCGAGGGCCTCGCCGTCGGCGACCACCGCGTTGACCAGGCCGAGCTCGGCGCAGCGTGCCGCCGACAGAGGGCGGCCGGTGAGGACGGCCTCGGTGGCGACGTTGCGCGGGATGCGGCGGGGCAGGCGCAGCAGCCCGCCGCCCGAGGCGACCAGTCCCCGCTTCACCTCGGGCAGCCCGAAGCTCGCGCCCTCCCCGGCGACGATCAGGTCGCAGGCCAGCGCGATCTCAAAGCCACCTCCGAGGGCGGCACCCTCCACCGCGGCGATGATCGGGGTCGTCGGCGGCCGCCCGACGATGCCGAACCCGCCGCGGTCGGGCAGGACCGGTCGCTCACCGGTCTGCGCGAAGGCCTTCAGGTCCATGCCCGCGGAGAAGAACCGCGGCCCGCCGGTGAGGATCGCCACCCGGATCCCGGGATCGGCGTCCACGGCGTCGAGGGCGGCGCCGAGCAGGCGGGCCGTCGGCAGGTCCACGGCGTTGCGCCGATCCGGGCGGTCGAGGGTGAGGACGGCGATCCCGTCGGCGTTCTCGACCCGCAGTGTGCTCGACGGCGCGACCGCGGTCATCGCGGCGCCATCCGGATCGCGCCGTCGAGCCGGATCGTCTCGCCGTTGATCATCGGGTTCTCCAGCACGTGCACCGCCAGGGCGCCGAACTCGTCGGGTGTGCCCAGCCTGCTGGGGTGGGGCACCATCGCGCCGAGTGAGTCCCGGACCTCCTGCGGCAGCCTGCTCAGCAGTGGAGTATCCATGATGCCCGGCGCGATCGTCGCGACCCGGATCAGCTTCGATGCGAGATCGCGGGCGGCCACCAGCGTCATCCCGACGATGCCGGCCTTGGAGGAGGCGTAGGGGATCTGGCCGATCTGGCCCTCCCACGCCGCGACCGACGCGGTGAGGACGATCGCGCCGCGCTCACCGTCGACCGGCTCGGTGGCCGCCATCCGTGCCGCCGCGAGCCGCACCACGTTGAACGAGCCGATCAGGTTGAGCTCGATGATCGACGTGTAGTCGGCCAGCGAACCCGGCGACCCGTCCTTGCCGAGGATTCGCATCGCGTGGCCGCGGCCGGCGCAGTGGACGACGGAACGCAGCGGCCCGAGCTCCTCGGCGGCGTCGAGCGCCGGGGCGACACCCTCCTCGGTCCGCACGTCCCCCGGGACGAACCGGGCGCCGATCTCCGCGGCGACCTCGTGGCCCTGCGAGGACTCCAGGTCCAGCAGGACGACGTGCGCGCCGCCCTTCACGAGCCGTCTCGCCGTGGCGAGGCCGAGGCCGGACGCGCCGCCGGTGACGACGGCGGATGTGCCTGCGATGTCCATGGGTCTCCTTGTCGAGCGGGTCAGATGCGTTCGAGGATCAGGGCGTTGGCCATGCCGCCGGCCTCGCACATGGTCTGCAGGCCGAGCCGGCCGCCGGTGGCCTCGAGGGCGCCGAGCATGGTGGTGGTGAGCCGGATGCCGGAGGCGCCGAGGGGGTGGCCGAATGCGATGGCGCCGCCGCGGGGGTTGAGCCGGTCGGGGTCGGTGTCGAACTCGGCCTGCCAGGCCAGGGGGACGCTGGCGAAGGCCTCGTTGACCTCGTAGTGGTCGATGTCGTCGATCCGGACCCCCGTGCGGTTGAGCAGTCGCACCGTTGCGGGGATCGGTGCGGTGAGCATCAGCACGGGGTCGTCGCCGCACACGGCGAACCCGCGGAATCGGGCGCGCGGCCGCAGGCCGTGCTTCTCGGCGAACCGGTCGCTCGTCAGCAGCATCGCGGCGGCGCCATCGGTGATCTGCGACGAGTTCCCGGCGGTGACGGCCCACCCGAGGTCCGGGAACCGGGCGCGGGCGGTCTCGTCGTCGAACACGGTCCGCAGGCCGGCGAGCCGGTCCGCCGTGGTGCCGCGACGGATCGTCTCGTCGGTGTCGACCACGGTGCCGTCCGGCAGGGTGACGGGCACGATCTCGTCCGCGAACCCGCCGGAGTCGGCGGCCCGCGCCGCCGCGGCGTGCGAGCGGGCGGAGTACTCGTCGAGATCGGTGCGCGAGAGCTTCCAGCGGTTGGCGACCAGCTCGGCCGCGACCCCCTGTGACACCAGCCCGGGTGTGTACCGGGCGGCGACCGACGGCCCGTGGACGTCCGCGCCGAGCCGGTTGGCCCCCATCGGGACGCGGCTCATCGACTCGACCCCGCACACGACGACGGCGTCGTACTCGCCGGCGGCGATGCCTGCTGCTCCGAAGTGGACGGCCTGCTGGCTCGACCCGCACTTGCGTTCGACCGTGACCGCCGGCACGTGCTCGGGCAGCCCGGCGGCGAGCCATGCCATGCGGCCGACGTTGCCGGACTGCTCACCGGCCTGGCTGACGCATCCGATCACCACGTCGTCGACGAGAGCGGGGTCGATCCTGTTGCGCGACAACAGGGCGGTGATGGTCTGGGCCAGCAGGTCGACGGGGTGCAGCGCCGCCAGTGCGCCCTCCGGTCGGCCGCGCCCCATCGGTGAGCGGACGGTGTCGACCACCACGGCTTCGTTCATGTTCCCTCCAGAACTCAGGGATACTATATACATAGATTCTCGCGGGACGGACGCCCGCGACGGACCCGAGGAGAGTGGCCGCCGGTGCCCGCCGACACGACCCCGCCCACGCCCGACGACCTGCGGACCCAGGTGCGCGAGCTCTGTGCGCACTGGCGCCGCGACGGCCGGTACACCCCGCGCAGCGACTCCTGGCTCCGCAGCCCGGACCGCGCCTTCAGCAAGGAACTGGCGGCACGCGGCCTGCTCGGCATGACCTGGCCCGCTCCGTACGGACGCGGCCTCGGTCAGCTCCACCGCCTCGCCGTCACCGAGGAGCTGCTGCGTGCCGGCGCACCCGTCGCGCTGCACTGGATCGCCGACCGCCAGATCGGCCCCGCGATCCTGCGGCACGGCAGCGACGAGCTGAAGCAGGAGCTGCTGCCGGCGATCGCGGCCGCCGACGCGGTGTTCTGTCTCGGCCTGAGCGAACCCGAGGCGGGATCCGACCTCGCCGCGGTCCGGACCCGGGCGGAGCCCGACGGCGCAGGCGGGTACGTCCTCACCGGGCGTAAGATCTGGACCAGCGGCGCGCACCTGGCCACCCACGTGTACGTGCTCGCCCGCACCCACCCGCGGGCAGAGGGTGAGCGACCCCACGCGGGCCTGTCGGAGTTCGTCGTCGACATGACCTCCGAGGGGATCGAGATCTCGCCGATCGTCGACATGACCGGCGAGCACCACTTCAACGAGGTCTCCTTCGACGCCGTGCGGGTGCCCGGACGGCGGTTGCTCGGCACGCCGGGGCAGGGGTGGCGGCAGGTCACCGAGCAGCTCGCCTTCGAACGCGGCGGCCCGGAGCGGGTGCTCACGACCTACCCCCTGTTCGCGCAGGTCCTCGCGCACGCCGCCGGGATCCCCGGCGTGCGGGCCGAGATCGGCAGGCTGACCGCGCGGCTGGCGGTGCTCCGTGCGCTGTGCCGGGACGTGGCCGAGGCGCTGGGGTCGGGGCGGTCCCCGGTCCGGGAGGCGGCGACCTGCAAGCTGCTGGGCAACGAGTTCGAACGCGACGTCCTGGAGCTCGCGCGCAAGGTCGCGCCGTACGGGCCCGCCGGGTTCCGCCGCGACCTCGCCGAGGCGCTGGCGGCCTCGCCGGCGTTCTCGCTGCGCGGCGGCGCGGCCGAGGTCCTGCTGTCGATGGTGGCGAAGGCGGAGGTTGCGGCGTGAGCGACGTCGCGACGGTGGTCCGGGAGGTGCTGGCAGGTGCCGCGGACGAGGAGGCCGGATGGGCGCAGCTGTCCGAGCTCGGGCTGACGACGGTCGGAGTGCCGGAGGAGCGCGGGGGGTCGGGGGGTGACCTCGCCGATCTCGCCGAGGTGGTGGGCGCGGTCGCCGAGAGCGGGTGGGACCTTCCCGTGGCCGCGCACGCGGTGGCGGCCTGGGCGGGCGGCGTGCTCCCCGTGCGGGGCGCGGTCGTCCTGAGCGGGGCGGGTGCGCCGCCGCCGCGGGTGACGGGCCCGGTCTCGCACGTCGTCGTGGCCCCCCTCGACGGCGGGCCCGCCCGGCTGGTCGTCCTCGACGACGGTGCGACGGTCGGTGCGGCCGGCGTCGAACAGGAGATCGGCCTCGCGGGGGCTGCCGTGTGCGGTCCCCGGAACGGAGGTCGCCGCGCGCCTCGCCGTGCTGCGGGCCGCGGCGATCACCGGTGCGGCCCGCGCCGCCTACCGGCTGACGCGTGAGCACGTCGCCGTCCGCGAGCAGTTCGGGCGGCCCCTGGTACGCATCCCTGCCGTCGCGACGGCGCTGGCGAGGGCGCGGGTCGAGCTGGTCCAGGCCGAGGTGGCCACCGACCGCGCGGTGGGTGCGACGACGTTCACGGCCGCGGTCGTGGCGCGCGTCGTGTGCGGTGCGGCCGCGACGAGGATCGCGGCGGCGGCCCATCAGCTCCACGGCGCGATCGGTGTCACCCAGGAGTGCGGTCTGCACCCCCTCACGCGGCTGCTGTGGGTGTTGCGCGACGCCGACCTGCCCGAGGAGGCCTGGGCGGAGCTCCTCGGGAGTGACGCGGTCGACGTCGGTGAGCTGTATCTCTGGGACGAGCTAACCGTACCTACCGGATGATTCCCTTCCGGTGTCGCCGCTCGTCAGGCTGGTTGACGTCCGGAGAATCTATGAATATGGTTCATATAGTGTTACCGGTCAGACGATGGTGACACCGACTGCTTGCGACGACGCTGGGAGCCTCATGAACGCCGGATCGACGGACCGGTCCGCGCCCGCGCTGCGGGTCGACGACGTCGAGGTCCGCTACGGCGGTACCACCGCGGTCACCGAGATCTCCCTGACGGTGGCGCCGGGCGAGGTGGTCGGCCTCATCGGCCCGAACGGCGCGGGCAAGAGCACCCTGCTCAAGGCGATCGCCGGGCTCGTCACGGCCCAGGAGGGCCGGTTCCGTCTCGGCGACGTCGAGCTGACCGGCCTGTCGTTCACCCGCCGCTGCCGCGCGGGGATCGGCCTCACGTTCCAGATCCCCCGTAACGCCGGCCGGCTCACGGTCTCCGAGGAGCTGTTCGCACAGGCCCGTGGGTTCCGGCACCGGTGGCTGCCGGGATCGCGCCGGTCGATGGACGCAATCGCCGCACTGCTGCGTGACCTCGATCTCGAGGCGGTCGCCGACCGGCGTGTCCCGGACCTCACCCTCGGTGAGATTCGCCGTTTCGAGGTGGCCCGCGCACTGGTCAACGACCCGGCCGTGCTGCTGGTCGACGAACCGGCCTCCGGGATGACCGCGGACGAGGCGAAGGTCCTGTCGGCCGCGCTCGCCCGGCTCGCCGCAGGCGGTGTCGGCGTGCTCCTCGTCGAGCACAACATCCCGTTCCTGTCCTCCCTCGCCGACCGGGCCGTCGTCCTGGACGCGGGGAAGCTGCTGATCGAGGGGGCGACGCACGACGTCCTCACCTCGACGCCCGTCCAGGAGGCCTACCTTGGCGCAACCCGTACTCCGCGTTGAGGGAATCCGGGCCGGCTACCGCGGCCTCGAGGTCCTCCACGTCGTCGACCTGACCGTCCGCCCCGGCGAGCTCGTCCTGCTCGCCGGTCCCAACGGTGCGGGCAAGTCCACCCTGCTGCGCACGGTGATCGGGCTCGTCAAGCCCAGCGCCGGCAGCGTCCACCTCGGCGACGACGACGTCACCGCGCTGCCCGCGCACCGCCGCGCGCGCCTGCGGTGCGCGTGGATCCCGGAGGGCCGCGGCGTGATCCGGGAACTGTCGGTCGAGGAGAACCTCGACATGTCCCGCTTCACCCCGGGCTGGACGTCGGCACGTCGCGACGCCTCATACGAGCGGTTCCCGATCCTGGCCCGCACCCGTGGCCGGGCCGCGGGCACGCTCAGCGGTGGCGAGCAGCAGATGCTCTCCCTCGCGCGCGCGCTGGAGACCGCGCCGCGGCTGCTGCTCGTCGACGAGCCCTCCCTCGGCCTGGCCCCGCGGATCGTCGACGAGGTCATGGGCGTGATGCTCGCGCTGCGCGAGGAGGGCCACAGCATCCTGCTCGTCGAGCAGCGTGCCGCCCAGGTGCAGCACGTGGCCAGCCGGATCGTGCTCATGCGCGAGGGCCACGTCACCGACGCCCCCGACGACCTCGACTTCGCGGACCTCAACCTCGCCGAGTTCGCCGTCCACACCGACGGGAGCACCCCGTGACGTACTTCGCCCAAGCCTTGCTCGACGGGCTGTCGGCAGGCGCCACCTACGCGTTGATCGCCATCGCCTTCAGCCTGGTCTGGGCCACCGTCCGCACGGTCAATCTGGCCCTGCTGCAGGTGCTGTCGTGCGCGGGCATGCTCGCCTACCTCGGCGCCCAGCACGGGGTGGTGCTCGCCTTCGTCTACGGCCTCCTGGGGGCCGTGGTGATCGGCGTCGCGAGCCATTTCGTCGCGATCGTGCCGACCCTCTCGAAGGGCCAGATCTACCCGATCATCACCTCGCTGGGCTTCGGCCTGCTGCTCACCGCGGGGCTCGTCGCGATCTTCGGTGACCTCCTCCGCCCCGTCCCGCCGGTCCTCCCCGAGGGCGGCGCCCGGCTGGGCGGCACCTACCTGTCGTGGGGGGCCGTGCTGCAGATCGCGGTGGCCCTGGTGCTCGTGGTGGCCGCGATCGTCGTGATGCGGTCGAGCAGGGTCGGGCTGGCGTTCCGCTCCTCGGCCTGGGCCCCCGACCTCGCCGGGGCGTACGGGGTCAACCTCCCCGCGGTCAGGCTCGGCTCGGCCGTCGTGTCCAGCCTGCTCATCGGCCTGGCCGGGGTGTTCATCGCGCTCACCGCGGGGTCGGTCGGACCGCTGCTCGGCGCGACCGCCGGGCTCAAGGGCATGGTCGCCATGCTGATCGGCGGCGCGGGCAACCTGCCCGGGGCGGTCGTCGGCGGTCTCGCCGTGGGACTCGTCGAGTCCGTCAGCCTGCAGTACACGACGTCGGCGCTCAGCGGCGCCATCGCGTTCGCGGTGCTCTTCGCGCTGATGGTGCTCAAGCCCAGCGGCCTCATGAAGGAGTACTGAGATGGGCTACTGGGACAGCCTGATCGTGCTCGGCGGGATCAACGCGATCCTCGCCTGGTCACTCGGCCTCGTCGTGCGCTCCGGCCAGCTCTCGGTCGGGCACGCCGCACTCGCCGGCGCAGGTGGTTACGCCGCCGGCCTCGCCGCCCGCGCGGGCCTGCCGCCGATCGTCGCGCTGCTCGTCGCCGCCCTGGTCGCCGGCCTGATCGGTGTGCTGCTCGCGCTGGTGACGCTGCGGCTCAACCACCTGTTCCTCGCGCTGGCGACGCTGCTCTTCGGCGAGATCCTCGTCGCCGTCGCGACCGGCACCGACGCGCTCGGCGGCGCCGCCGGGCTGGCCGGCCTCCCGCTGCTGGAGCTGCTGCCGCTGGTCGGGGGCGCGGTCCTGGTCGTCGTGCTGGTCGAGGTCCTGGTGCTGCGCGGCTCGCGCGTCGAGCTGAACATGCTGCTGCTCAGCGGCGAGCCGCAGCTCGTGGACATGACCGGACGCTCCGCGGACCGGCTGCGCATCCAGGTGTTCGCGGCGAGCGCCGCGGTCGCCGGGTTCGCCGGCGCACTGCTCGCCTTCCAGGCGGGCGTCGTCCAGCCGGGCGACCTCGGTTTCGACCACTCGCTCAACCTGCTCGTCTACGTGATCGTCGGTGGGTCCACCAACGGTATCGGCGCACTGGTCGGCGGGTTCGTGCTGACCGTCCTGCCGCGCGTCGTCGAGCTCGACAACGTCCAGCAGGCCCTGCTCCTGGGCGGGGTACTCGTCGTGGTGATGCTGGTCCGGCGGGACGGGGCGATCCCCCGCCGCCCGACCCGCGTCCTGCGCGCCACGACGGCACCCGCGCCCTCGGACGACCGACCGACCCTCACCGGCTCCGGCCGCTGACGGTCCCCCTTCCCCCGACCGGCAGCAGCCGGTCCCGGCGTCGACGGAGACGACATGAGGAAATGGACGGGCGCGCTTGTCGCGTCGACGGTTCTGGCGCTGGCGGCGTGCACCGCGCAGCCCGCGGAGACCGGCCAGGGCGACGCGCTGGCGAGCGGCGACAGCGTCGTCGTCGGCGTGATGCAGGACATGACCGGTCCGATCGCCTCGTACGGCCAGGCGATCCACAAGGGCGCCGAGCTCGCCGTCGAGCAGTTCAACGCCGCGGGCGGCGTGAACGGCGCGAAGGTCGAGATCAAGGACTACGACCTCGCGAGCAACAAGTCGAACACGGCCCAGGCGATGCGCAGCCTCACCGCGGACGGCGCCGTCGCCATCCTCGGACCGACGTCGTCGAGCGCCCTCGTGCTCGCGGCACCGGTCTCCCAGCAGACGAGCGTGGTGACCCTCGCGCCGACGTCGGCGGAGAACTTCAAGGAGGGCACGCTCAACGACTGGACCTACCGCGTCGCGCCCGTGGAGGCCAAGACCTTCGCGGACACCCTCGGCAAGGTCCGGGCGGGCACCGGCAACCCCACCCGCATCGCCCTGTTCTACGACCCGGCCAACAACAGCTCGATCGAGGAGCGCGGCCTGCTGGAGCAGAACGCCGCCGCCGGGGGCTACCAGGTCGTGGCGACCGCGACCGTGCCCGAGGGCCAGACCGACGTCGCGGGCGCGGTCAGCACGATCCTCGCCGGCAACCCCGACGCCGTGTTCATCAGCCACCTGCCCGCGGAGTCCGCCGCCTTCATGAAGGAGGTCCGGGCCCGCGGCTCGAACGTGCAGTTCATGGGCGGCCCCGCGTTCTCCGCCAAGGAGGTCTTCTCCCTCGCCGGTCCCGCAGGGGAGGGCGCGGTGACGTTCGTGCCGTTCCTCGCGACGTCGACCGAGCCTGCGTCGAAGGCGTTCGTCGAGGCCTACCGCGCGAAGTTCGGCAGCGACCCCGACCAGTTCGCCGCCCTCGGCCACGACGGGATGCTCGCGCTGCTCGAGGGCCTCAAGGCTTCGGGATCGACAAGCCGCGACGGGCTGAAGAACGCGCTCAACGGGATCTCGGGGCTGGCGGGAGCGACCGGGCCGATCACCTACGGCAAGGGCTCGGACAACAGCACCGCGCAGTACACGGTCGTCCGCGTCCAGTCCGGCGCCTTCGTCGAGATCGCCTGACGCCTCGCGGAACGGGTACGCGCCCCGAGCACCCAGGTCCTGGAACACGGGACGACGAGGAGGAAATCAGTGAAGACCCGCGCAGCGGTCATGATCGAGCCGGGCAAGCCCTTCGAGATCGAGGAGCTCGACCTCGACGAGCCCGGCCCCTTCGAGGTCCGGATCCGCTACGAGTACTCCGGCCTGTGCCACTCCGACCTGCACCTGTCCTCCGGCGAGATCGCCTGCCGGATGCCGATGGTCGCGGGCCACGAGGGCGCCGGGGTGATCGAGGCCGTCGGGGCCTCGGTCAGCCGGGTCGCGGTGGGCGACCACGTCGTGTGCTCCTTCATCGCGTGCTGTGGGACCTGCCGGTGGTGCGCGACCGGCCAGCAGGCCATCTGCGACTGGGGCGCCACGATGCTGGAGGGCTACCTGCCCGGCCCGCACTGGGTGCTCAGCGGGCCCCGCGGCCAGTACGGCGCGGGCTGCCTGCTCGGCACGATGAGCCAGTACGGCGTGCTGCACGAGAACTCCGTCGTCGCGGTGCCGATGGACGTCCCGCTGGACAAGGCGGCCCTCGTCGGCTGCGGCGTCCCGACGGGCTGGGGCTCCGCGGTGTACGCCGCGGACGTCCGGCCGGGCGAGACCGTCGTGGTCTACGGCATCGGCGGCATCGGCTCCAACGCGGTGCAGGGCGCGGCCTACGCCGGGGCGCGCAACGTCGTCGCAGTCGACCCGGTCGCGTTCAAGCGGGAGAGCGCCGAGACGATGGGCGCCACCCACACCGTCGCCGACGGCGAGGCCGCCGAGCGGCTCGTGCAGCAGCTCACCGGCGGCGTCGGCGCCGACAAGGCGATCGTCACCGTCGGCAAGGTCGAGGAGTCGGTCGTGTCCTCGGGCTTCGGCACTATCCGCAAGGGCGGCACGATCGTCATCACCGGGATGGGGCCGCTGGAGGCCAACTCCATCCAGCTGCCGGGCACCATCCTCGCGCTCTACAAGAAGACGGTGCGGGGCACGCTGTTCGGCGACTGCAACCCCACCTACGACATCCCGCGAATCCTGGACCTGTACCAGGCGGGCCTGCTCAAGCTCGACGAGCTGATCACCCGGACCTACACCCTGAACGAGATCAACCAGGGCTACGAGGACCTGGAGGCGGGCAAGAACATCCGCGGCGTGATCAAGCAGGAGCACTGACCGCGCGGCAGTGACGCAGTGACCCTCAGGTCTCCGCGGCCGGCGCCGTCCACGGTGTCCGGCCGCGGTACCCGAGGTCCGCGGAGACGTCGGCGCACGCCGTGCCGACCAGCTCGGCGAGGTCGGAGTACAGGTCCTCGCCGATCCGCTCCCGCCACGCCCCGATGCTCATCGCCGCCACCGCCGCACCGAGCCGGTCGAAGATCGGGGTGGCGACGCAGACGAAGCCGTTCTTCGTCTCCTGGTCGTCGACGGCGTAGCCGCGTTCGCGCGCTGCGGCGAGCTGGGCCTCCAGCTCGCCGGGCGCCACGGTGTGCGGGGTGTAGCGGTCCCATCCGTCGGCGAGCAAGGCACGCACCTCGTCCGGTGCGGCGAACGCGAGCATCGCCTTGCCCGACGCGGAGACGTGCGCGGGCAGCCGGACCGCGCGGCTGACGAAACGGGCTCCGGACCCGGCGTTGAAGGCCTGGTCGACGAACACCGCGTCCCTGCCGTCGCGGATCGACAGGTTGACCGTCTCCCCGGAGACCTTGCCGATCCGCCGCAGGTGGGGTGCGGCGAGCTCACGGACCCGCGCCTCGGTGCGGCCCGCCGCGTCGGCCAGCAGCACGGCGCGGTGCCCGAGCGCGTAGCGGCCGTGCTCGCCGCGCTCCACGTAGCCCCGCTCGACCAGCGTCGCCAGCAGGCGGTGCGTGGTGCTCGGGTGCAGCCCCACCCGCTCGGCCAGCTCCGAGAGCCCGGCGTCGCCCGCGGCGAGCGCCTCCAGGACGTCGAGCGTCCGGGTCACCGACTGAACCACGACGCGACCGTAGCTTTTCGCATCGTGAAAATCGCGCTGGGAGCGGCGCGACCCTTTTGCCACCGTGGCGGGGGATCGACCAGGGAAAGGGCCAGACATGGGCGTCACCCCCACCACGCTCGAGGACTTCACCCTCGAGGACCGGTACACCCGCACCGAGGGCCAGGTCTTCCTGACCGGCATGTCCGCGCTGGTGCGCGTGCTGCTCGACCAGCAGCGCGCCGACCGCGCGGCAGGCCTCGACATCGGCACCCTCGTGTCCGGCTACCCGGGTTCGCCCATCGGTGGGCTCGACGGCGAGCTGCACCGGCACCGGCAGTACCTGCAGGAACAGTCCATCCGGTTCGTGCCGGGGCTCAACGAGGACCTCGCCGCCACCGCCGTCTTCGGCGCCCAGCTGGCCCAGGCCGTCCCGGCTCCGAAGCACGACGGCGTCGTCGGCATGTGGTACGGCAAGGCCCCCGGCGTGGACCGCAGCATCGACGCCTTCCGCCACGGCGTGTTCCGCGGGATGGCCCCCAACGGCGCGCTCGTCGCGGTGGCGGGCGACGACCCCGCCCCGAAGAGCTCGATCGTCCCCAACGACTCGCAGACACTCTTCTACGACCTGATGATGCCGACGGTCTACCCCGCCGACGTCCAGGACATCGTCGACCTCGGCCTGCATGCCTTCGCCCTGTCCCGGCTCACCGGCACCGCCGTCGGGCTGAAGGTCGTCTCCGAGGTTGCCGACAGCGCAGGTACCGCCACCGTCGGGCCCGGCCGCATCCGCCCGGTGCTCCCGACCGTCGAGGTCGACGGGCGCCCGTACACCCCGGACTTCGTGCCGAACCGGGTCGGCGCCGGCAACCGCGAGGCCGAACGGCTGATGCTGGCGGGGCGGCTCGCGCTCGCCACCGCCTACGGCCGGGAGAACCGGCTCAACCCGGTCACCGGTGCCCGCGACGGTGCCCGGATCGCGCTGGTCGCCGCCGGGAAGACCTACCTCGACCTGAGGGAGGCCCTGCACCGCCTCGGCCTCGACGACGGCGACCTCGCCGCCCACGGCGTGCGCGTGATGCGCGTCGGGTTGCTGTACCCGATGGACCCCAGCGACCTGCGCGAACTGGCCGACGGCGTCGACGAGGTGCTCGTCGTCGAGGAGAAGCGGCCGTTCGTGGAGCGCTTCCTCAAGGAAGCCCTGTTCGACGCACCGGTGCGCCCGCGGGTGCTCGGCAAGACCGACGAGCAGGGCCGGCCGCTGGTCCCGGCGCACGGCGCGCTGTCGGTCGACGACCTCGTCCCGCTGCTGGCCGCCCGCATCGACGGCGTCCTCGGCACCGACCGGTTCACGACGCGCGCGGCGGGTCTCGCCCGGCGCCCGGAGCGGCGCCCGGAGCTGCAGATCGTGCGCAAGGGGCACTTCTGCTCCGGCTGCCCGCACACGACGTCGCTGCAGACCCCCGACGGCGCCACGGTCGGCGGCGGCATCGGGTGCCACACCATGGCCCTGCACAAGAACCGTCCCGAGTACGGCGCGATCACCGGCGTGACGCAGATGGGCGGGGAGGGCGCCCAGTGGGTCGGCGCCGCCCTGTTCTCCGACACCGGGCACTTCTTCCAGAACCTCGGCGACGGCACCTTCGCCCACAGCGGGTCCATGGCCGTCCGCTTCGCCGTGTCCGCGGGCGTCAACGTCACCTACAAGCTGCTGTTCAACTCGGCTGTCGCCATGACCGGCGGCCAGGACATCGCCGGCGGCAAGACCCTCGCCGACACCATCCGGCTGCTTCAGGTCGAGGGGGTGCGCAAGATCGTCGTCACCTCCGACGACCCGAAACGCCACCGCGGCCTGGGCGTCCCCGTCCGCGACCGCTCCGAGATCCTCGACGTCCAGCGCGAGCTGCGCGAGATCCCCGGCGTCACCGTGCTGATCCACGACCAGCAGTGCGCCATCGAGAAGCGCCGGATGCGCAAGCGCGACACCCTCGCCGAGCCCCCGCAGCAGGTCGTGATCAACGAGCGCGTGTGCGAGGGGTGCGGCGACTGCGGCGAGAAGTCCAGCTGCCTGTCGGTGCAGCCCGTCGACACCGAGTTCGGCCGCAAGACCCGCATCCACCAGTCGTCGTGCACCAAGGACTTCTCCTGTATGAAGGGCGACTGCCCGTCGTTCGTCACCGTCGTGCCGGGCCGCCGGACCCGCCGGGCACTCCCGCCGATGCCGTCGGTCGAGCTCCCCGAGCCCGGGCAGCGCTTCTCCGCCGACGACTTCGAGCTGCACATCTCCGGGATCGGCGGGACCGGCGTCGTCACCGTGAACCAGATCCTCGCCGTCGCGGCCGCGGCCACCGGTCGGCACGTCCGGGCGCTGGACCAGTTCGGCTCCAGCCAGAAGGCCGGGGCCGTCACGTCGAACCTCAAGATCAGCAGCGAGCCGCTGGAGCGGTCGGCGACGGTCTCGCGCGGCGGCGCCGACGTGCTGCTCGTGTTCGACGTCCTCACCGCCACGGAGCCGCAGAACCTCGCCAAGGCCGACCCCACCCGGACCGTCGCCGTGGTGACCACCGACCAGGTCCCGACCGGCGACATGATCGTCGACTCCGCGCTGTCGTTCCCCGCCCCGCCGGTGTTCGCCCGCAGCATCGACGCCAACACCCTCGCCGCGCAGAACGTGTACGTCGACGCCGAGCAGGCCGCCGAGGCGCTGCTGGGCAACCACCTGGCCACCAACATGTTCCTCGTCGGCGTGGCCTACCAGCGCGGTGTGCTGCCGCTGCCGGTCGCCGCGATCGAGCACGCGATCCGGCTCAACGGTGTCGCCGTCGAGATGAACCTGGCGGCACTGCGCTGGGGCCGGATCGCGGTCGCCGCGCCGGCCGATCTCACCCGCGCGATGCACGTCGAGGCCGCCCCCGAGCCGGCGCCCGCCGCCTACCCCGAGCTCACCGGCTGGGCCGACGGCGAGCTGCGCAGGCTGCTCGACGTCAGGGTCCCGGAGCTCGTCGAGTACCAGGACCGCGCCTACGCCGAGCAGTACGTCGCCGACGTGCGGCGGGTCGCCGCCACCGGGCACGACGGCCTCGCCGAGGCCGTGGCCCGCGGCCTGCACAAGCTCATGGCCTACAAGGACGAGTACGAGGTGGCGCGGCTGCACCTGGCCGACCGTGAGCGCGTCGTCGCCGAGTTCGGCGAGGGCGCGAAGGTCCGCTGGCACCTGCACCCGCCGGTGCTGCGCTCCCTCGGGATGGACCGCAAGATCGCGCTCGGCCCCTGGTTCACCCCGGCGCTCACGGCGCTGCGCGGGATGCGCCGGGTCCGCGGCACGAAGCTGGACGTGTTCGGCTGGGCCGGGGTGCGGCGCACCGAGCGCCGGCTGGTCGAGGAGTACCGCTCGATGCTGCTGCGGCTGCTGCCCGGGCTCAACGTGGTCACCGCGCCCCTGGCGGTCGAGCTGGCCGCGCTGCCGGACGTGGTCCGCGGCTACGAGGAGATCAAGCTGGCGAACGTCGAGACCTACGAGACCCGGCGGGCCGAGCTGCTCCGCCGCTTCGACGACGTCGCGGCGCAGACCGCGAGCCTCGCGGGCTGATTGTGGCTGCCGCCAAACCCTGCGACCCGAGGTTTGACCCGTTCTCCGTTGGCTCCGCCCCCGCCGGGCGGGAGGGTGACAGGGCGCGCACCGAGGCGCGCCGGGACGCGACACCAGGAGGAGCGTCATGACGATCGTCCAGGAGGCCGCCGCGAGCGGCACCGGACAGTCGGCCGCGACAGGGCTGCAGCTCGTCGACACGGACGTCCACAACATCTGCATGAGCGAGCAGCTCAAGCCGTACATGGCCGAGCGCTGGTGGGACTACCTGACGACGTACGGGCTGCGGACCCGGCACGACTCCGACATGGCGCCCTACCTGCGGCCGATGGCCGCGCGCGCGGACTCGATCCCGCCCAACGGGATGCCCGGCTCCGACCCGGAGTTCACCAAGGCCCAGCACCTCGACGCCTACGGCATCGACGTCGCGATCCTCAACAACATCCCCGGGCAGGTCTGGCATGTCGGTGGTGCGCAGCCGCTGGAGCTGTCCGCGGCCCTGCTCGCCGCCAACAACGAGTGGGCCATGAACGACTGGTTCACCAGTGACCCGCGCTGGCGGGCGTCGATCTGCTCGGCGGTCGAGGACGGCACGGCGGCGGTCACCGAGATCGAGCGCTGCATCGGTCTGAGCGACCGGTTCGTGCAGATCATCGTCCCGATGCGGACGCAGCGGCCGTTCGGCCACTACAAGTACTGGCCGCTGCTCGAGGCCGCCGCCGGGATCGGGCTGCCGCTGGCGTTCCATCCCGGCGGCACCGGGATGAACCAGATCACCGGCAGCGGCTGGCCGTCGTACTACTTCGAGCACCACGCGGGCTACCCGCAGTCGATGGTCTCCCAGATCGCCAGCCTCATCGCCCACGGCGTGTTCGACCGCTGGCCGGACCTCAAGATCGTGGTCACCGAGGGCGGCTGGTCCTGGGTCGCGCCCGTCGCGTGGCGGCTCGACGCCTCCTGGCGCGTGCTGCGCGAGGAGGTGCCGCACCTGCAGCGCAAGCCGTCGGAATACCTCCGCGAGCACTTCTGGTTCACCACGCAGCCCGCCGAGGAGCCCGAGGACAAGCGCTGGCACGTCCCGGTCGTCGAGCAGTTCGAGTCGCTCGGACTCGAGAACCGGCTCATGTACTCCAGCGACTACCCGCACTGGGACTTCGACGCACCGGACCAGGCGGTGCCCAAGGTGTTCGGCGAGGAACGGAGGCGACGGATCATGGTCGACAACGCGGCGGCCCTCTACGGGTTCGGCGGTGCGGCATGAGGATCGCGCGCTTCACCGTCGACGGCGGCGACCCCCGCATCGGGCTGGTCGAGGGCACGTCGGTGGCCGAGGTGCCCACTGCGCCCGACGCCATCGCCGTGCTCAACGAGCCCGACCGGTACCCGGCGTCCGGGCCCACCCACGCCCTCGACGCGGTGACGCTGCTGCACCCTTACGACCCCAACAGTATCTTCGCGGTCGGGCTGAACTACCGATCGCACGCCGACGAGGTCGGCGACGTCGTGCCCACCGAGCCGATGTTCTTCATGAAGCCCAACACCGCCGCGACCGGGCCGGGCGGGCCCGTCGTGCGGCCGGCCACCGTGCGGCAGCTCGACTACGAGGCCGAGCTGGGACTCGTCATCGGGCAGGAGGGCACCGTCGCCGGGCTCGTCGTCACCGACGACGTGTCGGCGCGCGACTTCCTGTCCGACCGCCAGTTCATCCGCATGAAGGCTCCGGACACGTTCTGCCCGTTCGGGCCGTGGATCACCTCGATCGACGCCGTCGCGGACCCGTACGACCTGGCCATCCGGCTCTGGGTCGACGGCGAGCTGCGCCAGGACTCCACCACCAAGGACATGGTCTTCTCCTTCGACGAGATCCTGTCCGCGCTCGGGGAGTCCGTGCGGGCGCGCAACGGTGACCTCATCCTGACCGGCACCCCTGCGGGCGTCGGGCTCGCGGCGACGCCCCAGGTGTGGCTGGAGCCGGGGCAGACCGTGCGGGTCGAGATCGAGGGCCTGGGAGTCATCGAGCACCGGGTGGTCGACGCGTGAGCCTCGCCGACACGCTCACCGCCGCACGCGGCCGGGACCTGATCACCGGCCCGGTCGTCGACGCCGACGTGCACGCCCGGGTCGCGTCGCTGGACGTGCTGCGGCCCTACATCAGCAGCACGTGGCAGTCGCTGATCACCGAGTACGCCTACACCGGCCCGCCCGGGCTGGTGACCGTCTACCCGCCGAACGCGCCGACGACGACGCGCCCGGAGTGGCGGGAGCAGGGGGCCGCCACGTCGGTCGATCTGCTGCAGAGCCAGGCGCTCGACGCCTGGCAGGCCGACGCAGCGGTCCTGCACTGCTATTTCGGCCTCGACTCCGTCCGCCACCCCGACCTCGCGGCCGTTCTCGCGAGCGCGGTCAACGACTGGCTCGTCGCGGAGTGGCTCGACCGGGACCCCCGGCTCAAGGCCGCGCTCGTCGTGCCGCCGTACGTGCTCGCCGACCAGGTCGCCGAGATCGAGCGGGTGGGGGACCACCCCGGTTTCGTCGAGGTGCAGATGCCGGTGCGGGCCATGTCGCCCTACGGGCACCGCAACTGGTGGCCGGTGCTGCGCGCGATGACCGCGAGGAACCTCGTGTTCGGCCTGACCTGGGGCGGCACGAGCAGCGCCGCCCCGACCCCGACCGGCTGGCCCTCCTGGTTCATGGAGGAGTACGCGGGCGAGGTGCAGGTCTACATGTCGCAGCTGACGAGCTTCGTCGGCGAGGGCACGTTCCAGAAGTTCCCGTCGCTGAAGGTCGCGGTGCACGACATCGGGTTCGCCTGGGTGCCCACGCTGATCTGGCGGCTGGAGAAGGAGTGGAAGGGCCTGCGGCGCACCGTGCCGTGGATCGACCGGCCCATCGGGCAGCTGCTGCGCGAGCACGTCCGGTTCACCACCGCCCCGCTCGACGCCGGCCCGCCCGCGGAGATGGTGCGGCTGCTGGAGTGGCTGGGGGAGGACATGGTGATGTTCGCCAGCGACTACCCGCACCACCACGACGACGACATTGCCGACCTCCTCACCGGGCTCACCCCCGAGGTCCGGCAGAAGATCATGTCGGGCAACGCGAGGGCGTTCTACGGGTTCTGATCCCCGACGCAGGCCCCCGGGGAGGTTCCCCCGGGGGCCTTCCGTCGCTCAGCCGGCGGGCTGGGGAACGCGTACCTCGACGAGGCTCGCGTCGATGTCGTCGACGGTGGGGGCGCCGACCAGCGCCATCGCCTTGTCGAGCTCGGCGCGCAGGATGTCCAGGGCCCGCGCGACCCCGTGGCGACCACCCGCGGCCAGCCCGTACAGGTACGGCCGGCCGACGAACACGCCGCGCGCCCCGAGCGCCAGCGCCTTCACCACGTCCGTGCCACGCCGGATCCCGCCGTCGACGAACACCTCCGCCCGCCCGGCCGCCGCCGCGACGACCGCGGGCAGGACGTCGATGGTGCCCGCGACGCCGTCGAGCTGGCGGCCGCCGTGGTTGGACACCACGATGCCGTCCACCCCGAGGTCCACGAGGTCGTCCACCTCGTCGTGGCGCATGATGCCCTTGACCAGCAGCGGGCCGTCCCACGCCGCGCGGACGACCTCCAGGTCGTGCCGGGTCACCGCCCGGTGGGCGTTCGCGATCGTGGTCCGGGTGTCGGCGAGGCTCGACCGGCGTCCCTTCTGCGGAGCGGGTCCGAGGCTCACGTTGCCGCGCAGGAACTCCAGGCCCCACAGCGGCCGGGACAGCCCCTGGGCGAGCGCGCGCGGATGCCACATCGGCAGGTTCAGCAGGCCGTTGCGGCTGTCGCGTTCGCGGTTGCCGAGCACGGGGGTGTCGACGGTGACCGCCAGTCCCCGGTACCCGGCGTCGGCGACGCGCCGCACGAGCGCGCGGGTGTCCGCATCGGTGGGCGGCAGGTAGAGCTGCACCCAGGCCGTGCCACGGGCCGCGGCGGAGACCTCCTCGAACCCGAAGGCGCTCACGGTGCTCTGCATGTAGACGGTGCCTGCGTCCGCCGCGGCGCCGGCGACGGCGAGCTCGGCGGTGCGGTGCAGCAGCCGGCCCGCGCCGGTGGGCGCCAGCATGACCGGCATCGACACGTCCTGGCCGAGGACGGTCGTCGCGAGCGAGCGGGTCCCCACCTCGGCCAGCGAGCGGGGACGCAACGTGAGACCGCGGTAGGCGGCGAGGTTGCGCTGCGCGGTGACCTCGTCCCCGGCGGCGCCCTCGACGAGGTCGAACACCGGCCGCGGCAGGCGACGGCGGGCGAGGCGTTCCAGGTCGGCGAGCGTGACGGCACTGTCGACGTTCATGGGGCCCTTCACAGGTCGAGGACGAGCCGGGGACCGCAGGAGCGCGAGCAACAGATCATCATCACGTCGCCGGCGGCCTGCTCGTCCTCGGTGAGGTAGGAGTCCCGGTGGTCGGGGGTCCCGTCGAGGACCGTCGTCTCACAGGTGCCGCACGTGCCCTCCCGGCACGACGACACGACGTCGATCCCGGCCGCCTCGACCGCGTCGGCGATCGACTCGTCGGCGCCGACCGTCACGGTCACCCCCGACCCGGCGAGCTCCACCTCGAACGAGGCGCGCGCGCCGTCGAGGGCACCCGTCTTCGGGGCGAACCGCTCGACGTGGAGGGCGCCCGCCGGCCATGCGGCGCAGCGGCTCTCGACCGCGTCGAGGAGGGGCTCGGGGCCGCAGCAGTACACGGCGACGCCCTCGCGTGGGGTGCCGAGCAGGGTGTCGAGGTCGATCAGGCCGTCGGTGTCATGTGCGGTCAGCCGGACCCGGTCGCCGTGGTGGGCCAGCACGTCGACGAACGCCATCGACGCGCGCGAGCGACCGCCGTAGGCCAGCGTCCACGGACGGCCGGCGGCGTGGACGGCGGCGATCATCGGCAGCAGCGGCGTGACCCCGATGCCGCCCGCGACGAACACGTACCCGGCGGCGTCGACGAGCGGGAAGTTGTTGCGCGGCGCCGACACCAGCAGCTTCTCCCCGACCCGCAGCTGCTCGTGCAGCCAGGCCGAGCCGCCGCGGCTCGCGGGCTCGCGCAGCACGCCCACCCGCCAGCGCGCCGTGTCGGCGACGTCGCCGCACAGCGAGTACTGGCGGACGAGCCCGTCGGGCAGGTGCAGGTCGACGTGCGCCCCCGGCTCCCAGCCGGGCAGGGCCGCGCCGGAGGGGTGTTCGAGGACCAGGCCCAGGACGCCGTCGGCGACCGGCTCGAGGGCCGTCACGACGACGTGGAACGGCTCAGGGGAATCCGACACCACCAGGAGCGTAGGAGCGCGGGCCGGGCGCGCCGATGTCTCGACCGCCAAACCCCGCACGCGAAAACTGGCGCCACCTACATTTGTCGGCACCGACAAAACCGGACCGGAAGAATGGGCTCCATCGCCCTGGCCCGGCGCGCAGTCCTGTCGGATCATCTGATCGACGCGAGGAGGCGCAATGGCCAGCACGTACGTGGTGGGTCGGGTCGGTGACATTCCCGACGGCGAGCACCGGGTGGTCGACGTCAACGGCCGCGGGGTCGGCATCTACAACGTCGGCGGCACCTTCTACGGGCTGCTGGACCGCTGCCCCCACATGGGCGCGAAGCTCTGCGACGGCGTCGTCGCCGACGCGCTGCGGTCGGACGGGCCCGGCGACTACCAGCTCGACCCCGGCAGGCGGTTCGTGATCTGCCCCTGGCACGGGTGGGAGTTCGACGTCGCGACCGGCGAGTCCTGGTTCGACGCGCGCCGGACCCGCGTCAAGAGCTACGACGTGGCGGTGGCCTGCGGTGCGGACCTCGCCGCCGAGGTCGAGGCAGGCGGCCGCGTCAAGGGCCCGCACCAGGCCGAACGCGTGGAGATCAGCACCGAGGACGACTACATCGTCGTCACCTTGCCACGCTGAGCCCATGGGCGATCCGGCGCGGGAGCTGTTCGACGAGGTCACGCAGGACATGGTGTTCGTCGAGCGGGTCGCGCAGCGCATCCGCAAGGAGGTGCAGTCCTACGGGCTGCTGAGCCTCGAACAGATCCTGGACGTGGGTGCGGACTGGTCACGCGTCGAGCCGGGCACCGACGAGTTCCGCGAGCACTTCTACCGCTCCGGGTACACCCGCGCGCAACAGGGCGTCCCGGCCAGCGACATGCTGCTCGCCTACCGGGTGTTCCACCAGGAGATGCGCCGCCGGGCCCGGGAGCTCTCCGGCGGCCCCGGCTCCGAGCGCGACGCCCTGCTCGCGTTCCTGGAGCTCAGCGCGGCGTACGTCGACGAGGCGACGATGGACACCACCGCCGGTCACCACGCGGCCGAGCTCACGCTGACCCGCCGTGCCTTCCACGACCGGGAGGCGGTGGTCCGGCGGGCCCTGTTCGGCGGGACGTCGGCGGGGGAGCTGCGCACCCACCTCGAGGCGCTCGGTGTCGACATGTCCCAGCCGTTCAGGGCCGTGCGCGCCCGCTCGTCCGACGACCGCGACCTCAGCCAGCTGGAACGGATCCTGTTGGGCGGCATCGCCCACCGCGGCGTCCTGGCCCTCGTCGACGGCGACCTGTGCGGGTTCGTGGCGACGCTGCCCACCGTGACCCCACCCGTCCTGGTGGGCGTGTCGGGGCCGGTGGGTCTGCTCGACCTGCCCGCCGCGTTCGCACTCGCCAGCCGCGCCCTGACCACGGCCACCGCGCTGGAGCGGTCCCCGGGTTTCCACGATCTCGCGTCGGTGGGGCTGCACGCGGCGGTGCTGAGCGACCACGAGCTGGGTGACCTGCTGGTCGCCCGGTACGTCGAGCCGCTGGAGGCGCAGGGCGAGGCCGGGCGGACGGTGCTCGCGACCGTGGCGCTCTACCTCGAGAACGACTCGCGGCTGGAGATCACGGCCAAGCAGCTGTGGGTGCACGTCAACACCGTCCGGTACCGGATCACCCGCTTCCAGGAGACGACGGGGGCGTCACTGAAGTCGACCTCCGACCTGGTCGAGGTGTGGTGGGCGCTGGCGCGTCGCAGGGCCGGCGGGAGCTGACCGGCACGCGCCGGATCCCGCGTCAGCCGGGGCCGCGGACGGTGATCTCGACCGACGGCGCGATCCGGTACGGCCTGCTCTCGACGATCCCGCCGAGCGTGCGGCGCAACCGCGACACCTCGGCGCGCACGGTGACGAGGTGCTGGTCGTCGCCGTGGAGGCGGCGGCTCAGCTCGGCGGCGCTGAGCCCGCGGGGGCCCGCGGCGTGCAGCAGCCGGAGGATTTCGGCGTGCCGCGCCGACAGCGAGCTGCGCCAGTGCCGATCGCCGCCGGTGACCTCGACGAAAGGAGTGGTCGAGAGGTCGAGGTCGACGACGATCCGGGTCTCGCGGCCCGTCGGCCGCACCAGCCAGCCGCCCGCGACCCGCTCCGGCATGCACAGCCCGAGGCCCGCGACCGTCACCGGCCGGGCCTCGTGCGGGACGGCGATCCGGGCCTGCGCGGCCACCCCGGAGGTGTGCGCGACCCAGCCGTCGTCGTCGACCAGCAGCAGGGGGCCGTCGGTCGCGGCGAGCAGCGGCCCGGCGGTCGTCCGCAGCTGCTGCAGCGCGAGCTGGTGATGGCTCCACAGCCGCGACTCCTGGAACCGCACCGCCGTCTCGACGAGGGCGACGATCGCGGGGTGCAGGGTCAGCGCGGGCCCGCTGACGTCGACGATCCCGAGCAGCGCTCCCGTCCGCGGGTCGTGCATGGGTGCTGCGGTGCAGTACCAGGGATGCTGCTGCTGTTCGAAGTGCTCACCGGAGAATAGCTGCACCGGGGCGGCCTCGGCGATCGCGGTCCCGATCGCGTTGGTGCCCACGCGTTCCTCCGTCCACTCCGCACCCTCGGCGAAGCCCAGCCGGTCGGCCGTGGCGCGCACCCGCGCCGAGCCCTCGCGCCACAGGATGATCCCGTCGGCGTCGGTGACGACCATCAGGAACTGCGACGCGTCGGCGACCGAGCAGACGATCTGGCGGAGGTCGTCGATCACCAGCGACAGGGGTGACTCGCGGCGGCGCCGGTGGACCGCGTCGAGGGGGAGCGGATCGCGCAGGCAGCGCTGACCGCCCGGGTCGAGGCCGCCGCCGAGGACCCGCGACCAGGACCGGGCGACGAGGTCGCGCGGCCGCAGCGCCGACCGTCCGCCGCCGATGACCGCGTCGTGCATCCGGACGAGCTCACGCGCGTAGCTCGGCAGGTCGGTGCCGGGCCGGATCGCGCTGAATCCCATGTCGGTGGCCTCCTCGGCACGCGGCGGTGCCGTGAGGATAGGTGGCCGGGCACGCCGCCGACAGCCCGTGCAACGTCGTGCAACCCTTGTCGCCCGTCCTCCGCGCGTGTGGGCTCGACCACACGCAACCGCCCGGAGGATCGACAATGACGCAGACCCTGGAACCCGATACCGACGCCGTCGTCGGCGACGCGCAGGCCCGCGCCGACGCGTGGCTCGCCGGCTTCGAGGCGGCGCTGGCCGCGCGCGACGTCGAGCGCGCGGCCGGGATGTTCGCCGTCGACTGCTTCTGGCGCGACCTGGTCTCGTTCACCTGGAACATCACCACCGCCGAGCAGCGGGACGGCGTCGCCGACCTGTTGCGCGCCACCCTCGACACCACCGACCCGCGCGGTTTCCGCACGTCCGAACCCGCGGAGGAGGACGGCGGCGTCGTCAGCGCGTGGATCGAGTTCGAGACGGCCACCGGCCGCGGCCGCGGGCACCTGCGGCTCAAGGAGGAGGGCGCCTGGACCCTGCTGACGACGCTCTACGAGCTGAAGGGCCACGAGGAGCCGCGCGGGCGTCGCCGGCCGCGGGGCGCCGAGCACGGCGCGAACCGTGACCGCGAGACGTGGGCGGAGAAGATCGAGCGCGAGCGCGCGACGCTGGGATACACCGAGCAGCCGTACGTGCTGGTCGTCGGCGGCGGGCAGGGCGGCATCGCCCTCGGCGCCCGGCTGCGCCAGCTCGACGTCCCCGCGATCGTCATCGACAAGCGCAGCCGGCCCGGCGACCAGTGGCGCAGCCGCTACAAGTCGCTGTGCCTGCACGACCCGGTCTGGTACGACCACCTGCCCTACATCAAGTTTCCGGACAACTGGCCGGTCTTCGCGCCCAAGGACAAGGTCGCCGACTGGCTCGAGTCCTACACGACGATGATGGAGCTGAACTACTGGGGCGACACCGAGGCCACGAGCGCCCGCTACGACGAGGCGACGGGCGAGTGGGTCGTCGAGATCGAGCGCAACGGGCAGCCGCTCGTGCTGCGTCCGAAGCAGCTGGTGCTCGCCACCGGCATGTCGGGCAAGCCGAACCTGCCCGACTTCCCCGGCATGGACCGCTTCCGCGGCGACCAGCACCACTCCTCGGCCCACCCCGGTCCCGACGCCTACGCCGGCAAGCGCGCGGTCGTCGTCGGATCGAACAACTCGGCCTTCGACATCTGCGGGGCGCTGTGGGAGAAGGGTGCCGACGTCACGATGGTGCAGCGCTCGTCGACCCACATCGTGCGGTCGGACTCGCTGATGGAGATCGGGCTCGGCGCGCTGTACTCGGAGGAGGCGGTCGAGGCGGGGATGACCACCGAGAAGGCCGACCTGGTCTTCGCCTCGTTGCCGTACCGGATCATGCACGAGTTCCAGATCCCGCTCTACGAGCAGATGCGCGAGCGTGACGCCGACTTCTACGACCGCCTCGAGAAGGCCGGCTTCCGCCACGACTGGGGCGACGACGGGTCCGGGCTGTTCATGAAGTACCTGCGCCGCGGCTCGGGCTACTACATCGACGTCGGTGCCGCCGACCTCGTCGCGAACGGCGACGTGAAACTGGCCCACGGCCAGGTCGCCGAGCTCACCGAGGACGCTGTCGTCCTGGAGGACGGCACGACCCTGCCCGCCGACGTCGTCGTATACGCGACCGGCTACGGCTCCATGAACGGCTGGGCCGCCGACCTCATCGACCAGGAGACCGCCGACCGCGTCGGCAAGGTCTGGGGCCTGGGGTCGGACACCACCAAGGACCCCGGCCCGTGGGAGGGCGAGCAGCGCAACATGTGGAAGCCCACGCAGCAGGAGGCGCTGTGGTTCCACGGCGGCAACCTGCACCAGTCGCGCCACTACTCGCTCTACCTGGCGCTGCAGCTCAAGGCCCGCGCCGTCGGCATCCCGACGCCCGTCCACGGGCTGCAGGACGTGCACCACCTCGCCTGAGGTGTGAGGCGCTGTGCGGCAGCCGGTCGGGTCGACGTGGCCCGGAGACCCGACCGGCCTCGAACGAGCACGTACCTCCCGGGCCGCGAACCGCAGGGAGGCACGGCACCGAGATGTCCACGACCCAGCAGAACGATCCGATCCGCCACGACGACCCCGCCGCGACCACCGACCGACCCCGCACGACGTCGTGGTGGCTGCACGGCCTCGCCACGTTCGTCGTGGTGGCCGTGGTCGCCGTCCTCGGCTGGTTCCTGCTCGCCGACCCCGTCACCAGCCCGCTCGGGGTCTACCCGCTGCCCTTCAACGCCGCGCTGTTCTGGGCACTGATGTTCGTCGTGTGGACCGGTTTCAACCTCGAGCTGGCAGGGTTCGCCCGGCTCCGCCAACCGTTGCGCGGCATCGTCTACACCGTGGCGACGGTGGTGTTCGCGGTCGTCGTCACCTGGCTGCTCGCCACCGTGCTCGGCGGCGTCGCGCCCGACTTCGCGGGGTCGCGCGACGGGGGCACCGGCTACTTCGCCGGGGCGCTGTTCGTGCTGTTCGGCTTCTCGACCTACGTGCTGACGGTGCTCAACTGGCAGCACTGGCCGTGGACCGACATGGGGCTGCGGCAGCCGATGGTCGGGCTGTGCGAGGTGGCGTTCGTCTTCGTCCCGACGGTGCTGCTCTACGTCGTGCTCGGCGTCCCGTCCGTCGCCGCCGAGGGCGCACCGGTCATGAGCGTGAACGTGCTGCTCGGCTGGTACTACTCGATCATCGTCGCGATCGTCGTCACCGGCCTGACCATGGAGAACTGGCCGTGGCGCCACGCCGGCAGCCGGGCCCGCGTCGCAGCGGCCTCCCTCGTCGGCAACGTCGCGCTCGGTACGGCGCTGTACGTCGGGCTGCTGGCCGTCTGCAAGCTGATCGTCGGTGCCGAGACCGTCGCCCTCCTCGGCGACGCCGTCCACCAGTTCCCGGCACAGCTGGGAGTCTGCTGGGTCGCCTGGATGATCCTGTGGGGCAACGCCTTCGGCAACAAGCCGACCGGTCTCGGGACGGCGGCGAACCTCGCCGTCCGCGTCGTCGTCACCTTCGCGCTCGCCGTCGGCACGTTCTGCCTCTACTACTACGTCCTCGCCGGCGGCCTGCTCCACGAGCCCGCCGTAGCCGGGGCCCTGCACGGCAACGCCCTCGGTTTCATGGACTGGTTCGCCCTGGTCACCCTGCTCTACGTCGTCGGGTTCGAGTCCTGGGGCCTCCCGCGCCCACGGACCGGCACCCCCACTGTCTGAACGACCCCCCATCGCAGCAGAGGAGTCATCCATGAAGGCAGCACGCTTCTACGGTCCCGGCGACATCCGGATCGACGACGTCCCCGAACCGACCACGCAGCCGGGCACGGTCAAGGTCGAGGTCGAATGGGCCGGCATCTGCGGTACCGACCTGCACGAGTACCTCGAAGGCCCGATCTTCGCGCCCACCGCCGACGCGCCGCACCCGCTCACCGGCGAGTCCGTGCCGATCACGCTCGGGCACGAGTTCGCCGGGGTCGTGGCAGAGGTGGGGGCGGGCGTCGACCGGGTCCGCGTCGGTGACCGCGTCGCCGTCGAGCCGTACATCATCTGCGGCACCTGCGACGCCTGCACGCAGGGCCGCTACAACGTGTGCGCCACGCTCGGCTTCGTCGGCCTCTCCGGGTACGGCGGCGGGTTCGCCCAGTACGTCGTGGCCCAGGAGCGCTGGGTCCACCCGCTCGGCGACCTCGGTACCGACGTGGGAGCGCTCATCGAGCCGCTCGCCGTCGCCTACCACGCCGTCCGGCTGTCGGGGGTGACCCCGGGGCAGACGGCGCTGGTCTTCGGGTCCGGCCCGATCGGGCTGGTCACGACCGCGGCGCTGCGCGCGGCCGGCGTCGAGGAGGTCGTCGTCGTCGAACCGGCGCAGGTGCGCAAGGCCAAGGCGCCGGTGGCCGGAGCGACCCACGTCCTCGACCCCACGACCACCGACGTCGTCGCCGAGGTGCACGAGCTCACCAAGGGCCGCGGCGCCGACGTGTCCTTCGAGTGCGCCGGCATCGACGCCGTCCTGGCGTCGGCGATCCGCTCCACCCGCGCCGGCGGCACCGTCGTCAACGTGGCGATCTGGGGACACGAGGCGTCCGTCGCGATGAACGACCTCGTCTTCCGCGAGGTCAACGTCCTCGGCTCGCTGGCCTACGCGAACGACCACCCCGCGACGATCGAGATGGTGGCGAGCGGCAAGGTCGACCCCTTCCAGTTCATCACCGGCAGGATCGAGCTCGACGACATCGTCGCCAAGGGCTTCGACGAGCTGATCTCCAACAAGGAGGAGAACGTGAAGATCCTGGTGCGCCCCTAGACGCCTCGGGTCCGCAGGTGGGCGGCGACGGTGCGGGCCTTCGTCGCCGCCTGCTCGTGGTCGGCCCGGTCACCGGGGTCGGCCGCGGCCGCCAGGTGCTCCTCCAGCAGCGCCTCGCGCTCGACGAGCGCCAGCAGCTCCGCGGGTGGCGACGACCCCTCGTGCAGGTCGGCGAGCCGGCGCCGCACCGCGGCGAGGTGGAGGAGCTCGTGGTGCGGGTCCATGCGGTCGAGAGCGTCGGTGACCGGGGTGTCCCCGCTGTCGATGTCCTCCGGCTCACGATGGCGGACGACCCAGGCGTCCAGATCGGCGACCGTCCCGTCCGCCTGGCTGGGCGTGCCCGCAGCGGGCGGCACGGCCGCCTGCTCCCGCGCGGCGTCCCACCGTTCGAGCAGCGGCTCCCAGCGGGCCCGCACCTCGTCGGGGTCCTCCCCGGTCGCCTCGGCGATGTCGGGCCACGGCGTCCCGTCGGCACGCTCGACGGCGACCGCGAGCGCGAGAGCCCGGGCGGCGAGGCTGTGGAGGTGCCGGGCGTCGGCCACGAGCGTCGCGGCATAGGCCGCACGGACGGGCCCCGCCGGGACCAGGGTGCGGGCGAGATCGGAGATCTCGCGGACCGCCGCCCCGAACGCGAGCTCCGCGGTGGCGCGGACGGTGAACGGCGCGCCCTCGACGGGCTCGGGCCAGACATCGCTCGCCTCGGTCATGCCCGAACGCTAGCCTGCCGGACCACCCGCCGAGTTCGACGTGAGACTGGATTTCTCGGGTCGGGGACCAGTCTCCGGTCGAACTCGGCGGAGTCAGGAGTCCGTCGTCCACTCCTCGTGCCGCTCGTTCCAGACGGGTGTGTGGTTGCCCGGGTGTGTCAGCGGGAGCCAGTCAACCTCCGTGCCTCCGACCGTGACCGGCCGCGGCGTTCCGTACGACGCATCGGCGCGCAGGACGACCCGCTCGGTATCGGCGAGTCCGGTGAGGACGTCCGCTGCCTCCTGGCCCAGCGTCACGACCCGCGGTGCTCGGGCCTCGGTGAACTGGCGGATCAGGTCGTCCAGCTCCTCGGCGAGCGCGCGCCGGACAAGCTTCGCGGGCTTCGGTCGTGGAGGGATGTCGGCGGGCGGGAGGCCGTGCAGCGCAGCGAACGGTTGGTACACCTCGGCGATGCGGTCTCCTTGGGAACCGGAGCCCTGCTTGACGAAGTAGTACGGAAGGCAGTCGGTGAACCAGGTCCTTCCAGGTGCGACTCCGAGGGGCCTCAGAATCCCGTCGACGACAGACCGACCGGAACTGCCGTTGCCGCCGGCGAGTCCGACGGAGCCCCATTCGTCCTTCCAACCGACCGCGCGGCGCCGGAGTTCGATGCGTTGCTGCGCGTCGGCTCCGTCCCAGAACACCTCGGGCTCGTCATCGACGGCAAGGGCTCCGAACGTCGGGCCGCCGCCGGGTAGCCGCAACTGCACGTGCAGCGCGCTCGGGTAGACGCCGAGGACGAGGAGCTCGGCGGGGCCATCAGGCCGGCGCGGGTCGCGTCGCGTCGCACACTGGCCGAAGGGGAACACCCTCGGCATCGCTGCTCCTCGAACGAGTGGAACCGGACGACCCGGCGGACTCTAGCGTCGGACGACACGACGCGCCGAGTTCGACAACAGCCTGGTTCTCGGGGCTCGGGAGCCAGTCTCAGGTCGAAGTCGGCGAGGGGATCACGCGGTCGGCGACGGAGGTGCGGGCGGGGGCGTCGGGGGAGGCCGGGTCGGCCACGGCGGTGCGGGCGCGGTCGGCCAGGTCGACCTTCGCGATCTTGTTCGTCGCCGTGCGGGGCAGGTCGGGGACCAGCGCCAGGTAGGACGGGACCATGTAGCGGGGCAGGACGTCGTGGGCGTGCGCCTCGACGTCGGCAGCAGTGAGGGTCGCGCCGGGGCGCGGGACGACGAAGACGAACACCTCCTCCTCGGAGATGTGCGCCGGGACGGAGACGGCCGCGACCTCTGCGATGTCGGGGTGCCCGGCGAGCAGGTCCTCGACGACCGTCGCCGGGATGTTCTCGCCGCGCCTGCGGATGACGTCCTTGCGCCGGCCGCGGTAGTGCAGCCAGCCGTCGGTGCCGATGTCGCCGAGATCGCCGGTGTGGAACCAGAGGTTGCGCCAGGCGTCGACGGTCTCCTGTGGTTTGCCGAGGTAGCCCTGGAAGGTGGTGAACGGGTCGCGAGGGCGCAGGGTGATCTCGCCGGTCTCGCCCGCGGGCAGCGGGAGGTCGTCGTCGCCGACGATCCGCACCTCCGTGTACGGCAGGACGGGGCCGGTGGCGCCGGGACGGTCGTAGCCCTCGCCGGGGCGGGTCATCGACGACGGGAGCCATTCGGTCTGGGCGTAGCAGGTGGCGAAGTCGAGGCCGAACCGCTCGGAGAGCTCGACGGCGTCGGGCGGCAGCGGCGCGACGAACATGGTGCGGACGCGATGTTCGCGTTCGGCGGGGCGTGGGGGCCGGGTCTGCAGGATGCGGACCATGCTGCCCATGGCGTTGACCTCGGTGGCTCCGAGGTCGCGGACGTCGTCCCAGAACGTCGTCGCGGAGAAGTGCGGCCCGAGCGCGAGCGACGCCCCGCTGACCAGCGCCCCGGACAGCGTGTAGGCCGTCGCGTTGATGTGGAACAGCGGCAGGCACGTGTAGAGGCGGTCGTCCGGGCCGAGGCCGAGGCGGTCGGTGAAGATCGCGCCGCAGGTGATGACCTGGGCGTGCGTCACCGCGGTCGCTTTCGGCATGCCGGTGCTGCCGGAGGTGTAGAGGACGACGAAGATGTCGGCGAACGACGCGGCGCCCGGGTCGAGCGGCAACGCGCGGGCGGCGTCCAGCTCTCCCAGGTCGTCGGCGCCCTCGGGGAGCACGACCACGGGTAGGCCATCGGCCGCGGCAGTGAACCTCGGCGCCCGTTCCTCGTCGACGATTCCGAGGACGGATCCGGAGTCGGCGACGAAGTAGCGCAGCACCTCGCCGGAGGCGTCGAGGTTGAGCGCGACGGGGACCGCGCGCAGGTGGGCCAGCGCGAGCAACAGCCAGACGTGGCGCGGGGACGTCGGCATCATGATCGCGACGCGCGACCCTTCGCCGATGCCGCGGGCGGTGAACGCGGCGGCGAGCGTCGCGACGATCTGTTCCGTCTCGGCGTGGGACCAGCTCCGTTCCCGGGTGACGACGAACGGGCGGCCGGGGTCGAGCGCTGCGGAGCGGGCGAGCAGGCGCGGCACGGTGCGCTCGGTGAGGGGGACTCCGGCGGGGTCGGGTGCCTCGCTCACGGGCTCGCTCCTGTCGCCGTTGCCGTCGGAAGTCGGATCAGGCTAGCGTACGAATCGACCGACCGGTCGGTCGGTTTCGGGAGCCCGGACTGCAGCGAGAGAGCGACGATGCCCGACGACGTGACATCCCCACCGCCCGCGGACCTCTACCGCCGGCTGTTGCTGTGCAGGCGGTTCGAGGAGGTCGTCGCCGAGCAGTACCGGGAGGGCCGCGTCCCCGGGCCGCTGCACCTGGCGCTCGGCCAGGAGGCCACCGCCGTCGGCGTGTGCGCGGCGCTGCGCCGCACCGACGTCATCACCTCCACGCACCGCGGGCACCACCACTGCCTGGCCAAGGGTGCCGACGTCGACCGCATGATGGCCGAGCTCCTGGGTCGCCGCACCGGTTACTCGGCCGGGCGCAACGGGTCGATGCACATCGCCGACCCGGACGTCGGCCTGCTGGGCACCAACGGGATCGTCGGCGGTGGGCTGCCCATCGCGACGGGCGCCGCGTTCGGGCTGCAGGTGCAGGGCCGCGACGACGTCGCCGTCTGCTTCTTCGGTGAGGGCGCGACCGCCACCGGCAACTTCGGCGAGGCCCTCAACCTCGCCGCACTGTGGGCGCTGCCCGTCGTGTTCGTGTGTGAGAACAACCGGTTCGCCGAGCTCACCCCGTCCTCGACACACGTCGCCGGGGAGGTGTGGCAGCGGGCGGAGGCCTACGGGTTCCCGGGCGTCCGGGTCGACGGCGGCGACGTCCACGCCGTCGCCGCCGCATCGCACGAGGCCGTCGCCCGGGCCCGCGCCGGCGACGGACCGACCCTGCTGGAGGTCATGACCTACCGGCTGTCCGGCCACTACGTCGGCGACCCCGCCGAGTACCGCGACGAGGCCGAGGCGCAGGCGTGGCGTGACCGCGACGCCGTCGTCCGTGCCCGCGCCGACCTCGCCGAGACCGACGCCGCTGCCATCGACGACGAGATCGAGACGTTGCTCGCCGGTGCCGTCGAGCGTGCCCTCGCCGCCCCCGCAGCCGATCCGGAGGAACTGGGATGACCACCCGCCCCCTCAAGTTCTGGCAGGGCGTCAACCAGGCCCTGCACCAGGAGATGGAGCGCGACGAGAAGGTCGTGCTCGTCGGCGAGGACGTCGGCGGGCCGGGCGGGCCCTACGGCGTCACCCGCAACCTGCGCGCGACGTTCGGCCCGAACCGGGTGCGCGACACCCCGATCAGCGAGGCCACCATCGCGGGGCTCGGGGTCGGCGCGGCGGCCGTGGGGCTGCGGCCCGTCGTCGAGCTGATGTTCTTCGACTTCTGCATGCTCGCGATGGACCAGATCGTCAACCAGGCCGCGAAGTACCGGTACTTCACCGGCCGGTCGCTGCCGCTGACGATCCGCACCATGAGCGGCTCCGGCGGCTCCTACGGCGCGCAGCACTGCCAGAGCTTCGAGGCCTGGTTCGCGGCGGTCCCGGGGCTGACCGTCGTCATGCCGTCGAACGCGCGCGACGCCAAGGGCCTGCTCAAGAGCGCCATCCGCAGCGACGACCCCACGCTCGTCATCGAGACGTTCGGCCTGCTCACCGCGCGCCGCGACACCCCTGTCGACGAGGACTTCCTCGTCCCGCTCGGCGTCGCCGAGACCCGCCGCACCGGCGACGACGTCACGGTCGTCGCCACGGGCCGCATGGTCGACAGGGCGCTCGAGGCGGCCGAACGCGCTGCCGCCGACGGCGTCTCCGTCGAGGTGATCGACCCCCGCACCATCGCGCCGCTCGACCGGGCGACGATCGTGGGGTCGGTGTCGCGCACCGGGCGGCTCGTCGTCGTGCAGGAGGCGCCGGCGCCGTTCAGCGTCGCAGCCGAGGTGTGCGCGCTCGCCGTCGAGGAGTGTTTCGGCCGGCTGCGCGCCGCACCTGTCCGGCTGTGCGCGGAGTTCGCCAACGTGCCGACGCCGCAGGATCTCGTCGAGGCCCGGGTGCCGGGTGTCGACACCATCCACGCCGCGCTGCTGAAGGTCGCCGAATGACCGGACAGGAGCTCGCGGGACGGGTCGCGGTCGTCACCGGGGGAGCGGGCGGGTTCGGTCGGGAGATCGCTCCGCTGCTGGCGTCGGCGGGCGCGAAGGTCGCGGTCTGGGACGTCGACGAGGCCGGCGCACGTGAGGTCGGTGCCGGGATCGGCCCGGCCGCGCTGGGTCTCGGGGTGGACATCGCCGACCCGGCCGCCGTCACCGCTGCCGCGGCGCGCACCGCCGAGACGCTCGGCGTCATCGACGTCCTGGTCAACAACGCCGCGGTCGTCGACGCAGTCGACCCCTGGGACGTCACCGACGACAGCTGGACCCGCACCATGGCCGTCAACGCGGACGGGGCGTTCTGGTGCGTGCGCGCCGTGCTCCCGGGAATGCGGGCGCAGCGCTACGGGAAGATCGTCAACATCGGGTCGCTCGCCGCGCAGTCGGGACGGCCGGCGTCCAACCCGGCCTACGCGGCGTCGAAGGGCGCGATTCTCGGGCTCACGGTGTCGTTGGCGCGCAACCTCGGCGAGTACGGCATCTGCGTCAACGCGGTCAACCCCGGTTTCATCCGCACCGCGATCCACGACGCGTTCTCCGACGACCAGATCGCGACGCTCACCGCCGACATCCCCCTGCACCGCCACGGCGAGCGCGGTGCCCACGGCCGCCCGCAGGACATCGCCCAGGCGGTGCTGTTCCTGGCCTCGCCGCGGTCGGACTACATCAGCGGGGAGTTCCTCAACGTCAACGGGGCGTCGCGGACGGGCTGAGGGCCGCGGTGCGATGACGCCCCGTCGCCGCGGCCCCGGGGCTGCGCCGGGTCGAACGCATCGCCGAGGCGACGATCTGGCCGCTGATCGCGGGCGGCTGCCACACGGCGACCGACCCCGTCGCGGATCTGCGCGGGGCCGGGTTCGCCGTCGACGAGCCACGCCGGCTGCGGTTCCCCGACATCCGGATCACCCAGCCGTCGACACCGCACGCCCTGGGCACAGCGCAGGCGCCCGACGCACCGCGGTAGCGACCCTCACCACTCACGGTCGAGGAGTTCCGCCAGGTGCAGTGAGGGGCGGCTGCGGAGGTCGTCGAGCTGGGTACGGCAGGAGAAACCGTCGGCGAGGACGACCGCATCGGGATGCGCGTCGACGGCGGGCAGCAGGTCGTGCGCGGCGATCGCGACGGACACGTCGTAGTGCCCGCGGGTCATCCCGAAGTCCCCGGCCAGCCCGCAGCAGCCGGCGACGGTGTGGACGGTCGCACCGGCGCGTTCGAGCAGCGCCTGGTCGGCCGACCAGGTCATGATCGCCCGGTGGTGGCAGTGGGGCTGCGCGACCACCTCGGTCCCGCTCAGGTCGGGGGGTGACCACTGTGGACGATCGGTCAGGAACTCGGCCAGCGTGAATGTGTGGGTGGCGACGGCGCGGGCGTCGTCGGTGTCGAGGAGGTCGACGGCGTCGCGGCGCAGGACGGCGGTGCACGACGGTTCGAGCCCGATGATCGGGAGGCCGTCGTCGACGGCGCGGCGCAGGACGCCGACGGTGCGGCCGAGGATGCGGCGGGCGGCGTCGAGCTGGCCGGTGGTGATCCAGGTCAGTCCACAGCAGACACCGGCCCCGGTCGGGCGCGCCGAGACGCCCGCGCGTCGGAGCACAGAGACCGCCGCGTCGGCGACGTCGGGGGCGAAGGCGTCGGTGAAGCTGTCGACGAACAGCACTGCGGGCGTGCCGGCTGCGGGGGAGAAAGGCTTGCGGCGGAACGGCGTCGGTGCAAACGGGGGAACCGAACGACGCGGGTCGACCCCCGCGAGGCGTGCGGCGAGGCGGGTGCCCGCGAGCGTGTTGACGGGCCCCGCGACGCGGCCCGCGAGCCGCGCCCACTGCGGGAGCCGGCCGAGCGTGTAGTGCGTGAGCGGCCGGAGGCGGCGCCGGTAGGCGTGGTGGAGGACCTCGGCCTTGTAGGTGGGCATGTCGATCCCGGTCGGGCACTCGGAGGTGCAGCCCTTGCACGACAGGCACAGGTCGAGGGCGTCGTGCACCTCGGGCGCGCGCCAGTCGGTGCGCTCGCCGCGGACCAGTTCCTGCAGGACACGCGCGCGGCCGCGGGTGGAATCGCGCTCGTCACGGGTGGCCACATAGGACGGACACATGACGCCGGCTGCGGCCGGTTCGTCGACGCGGCACTTGCCGACGCCCGTGCAGCGGTGCACGGCAGCGGCGAGGTCGCCGTGGTCGTGCGGGAGCGCGAACCCGCCCGGTCGGTACACCGGGAAGCTGCCGGCGACGCGGACGGCGGCGTCGACGGGATCGGGGTCGACGAGGACGCCGGGGTTGAGCAGCCCGTCGGGGTCGAAGGTGCCCTTGACCTGTGCGAACAGGTTCAACGCGGCAGCGGAGTACATGGCGGGGAGCAGGGCGCTGCGGGCGCGGCCGTCGCCGTGCTCGCCCGACAGCGTCCCGCCGTGAGAGGCGACGAGCGCAGCGGCGTCGGTGAGGAACGCGCGGAACCGGTCGGTGCCACCGGGGCGGTCGAACGGGAAGTCGAGTCGCACGTGGACGCAGCCCTCGCCGAAGTGCCCGTACGGCGCGCAGGTCAGGCCGTGTGCGGCGACGAGCTCGTCGAACCCCGCCAGGTAGTCACCGAGCGACGAGGGCGGGACGGCGGCGTCCTCCCATCCCGGCCAACCGGGGCGGCCCGAGGGCGCCACCCCGGCGAGGCCCGCGCCGTCCTCACGGATGCGCCACAACCGGGCGGCGACCGCGGTGTCGTCGACGACCCGCGCGTCGACGCCGAGCCCCGCGGCGGAGAGGGCCGCGGCCCGGTCGAGCACCTCGGCGTGGTCGTCGCCCGCGAACTCGACGAACAGCCACGCCCCGCCGCGCGGCAGGTCGGGAACCCGTTGTGGTCCATGGCGTTCACGGACGACGTCGACGATCCGCGAGTCGAGCCCCTCGCACGAGCTGGGCCCGTGCGTGACAACCTCGGGACCGGCGGTGCCTGCGGCGACGATGTCGTCGAAACCGAGGACGACGAGCACCCGGTGCGCCCGGTCCTGGACGAGTCCCAGCGTCGCCTTCGTGACGACCGCGAGCGTGCCCTCGGTGCCGACGAGGGCCCGGGTGAGGTCGAAGCGTTCGGGCAGCAGGTGTTGCACGGGGTAGCCGGAGACCTGCCGGTCGAACCGGCCGAACTCCGTGCGTGCGACGGCGAGGTGGTCCGCCATGACTGCGCGCAGCCGCGCGGAGAGCGCGTCGCTGCCCGTGGACGTCCGGAACCGGGTTCCGTCGGCGAGCAGCGCGTCGAGGTCGACGACGTTGTCCGAGGTCCGCCCGTACGCGAGGCTGCGCGACCCGCACGAGTTGTTGCCGATCATCCCGCCGATCGTGCAGCGGGTGTGTGTCGACGGATCGGGCCCGAACCGCAGCCCGACGGCCGTGGCCGCCTTCTGCAGGGTCGCGTGGACGGTGCCGGGCTGGACCGTCGCGGTGCGGGCGTCGGCGTCGAGATCGAGGACGCGGTTCATGTGCCGGGAGAAGTCGACGACGACGCCGGGCCCGATCGCGTTGCCCGCCACCGACGTCCCGGCCCCGCGCGCGGTCAGCGGCGTCCCGGTGGCTCGGCAGACGGCGAGGACGGCCTCGACCTCCGCCTGCTCCCGCGGGTGCGCGACAGCGAGCGGCGGGATGCGGTACAGCGAGGCGTCGGAGGAGTACCAGGCGCGGGTCCCGGCGTCGGCGGCCGTGGGGACCCCGGTGCGGCGCAGGGCCTCGACGACGTCACTGTGCGTCGTCGACATCTGGTGACCTCCGGCCGGACGGGACTGCGAGGACGGGACAGCGAACCGCCCTCGACCCTAGGACGTCGGATCGCCGCGCGCCGCCGGGCGGGTGCGCCCTACCCGGGAGGTCGGGTTCGCCCCGCCGGTTCGGGTGCGCGCTCCCTCGAACGCGACCGCCCGGCTCCCCATCCTCGGAGCCGTGCGCCGTTCGCCGGCCCGCCCATCGGCGGGATCGGCGCCGCAGCGGCCGACCAGGAGGACTGACCAGGATGACGATCTCACCACGCCGCGCGGCACTGGCCGCGTTGGCAGCGGTCGCGGGCGTGGCGCTCGCGTCGTGCACGGTGCCGACCGCGGGGGTCGCCATGGCGGCGACCGCCACCTCGGGGCACGCACCGCCGGAGCTCGACCGCTACTACACCCAGCAGCTCGCCTGGGGCCCGTGCACGCCGTTCGCCGGCAACGACGCGGACCGCGCCGCCTTCGCCGCGCCCGGCCTCGACTGTGCGACGCTCACTGTGCCGCTCGACTACTCCCAGCCCGACGGGCGCGTCGCCGAGATCGCGGTCCTGCGCCACCGCACGACCGCCGCGGCCGGCCGGGTCGGGTCGCTCGTCGTGAACCCCGGTGGGCCCGGCGGGTCCGGCATCGAGCTGGCCGCGCAGTTCGGCGCGGCCCAGCAGGACGGCCCGTTCGACGTCGTCGGGTTCGATCCCCGCGGCGTCGGGGCCAGCACACCGGCGATCGACTGCATGACCGACAAGGAGATCGACGCACAGCGCGCCGAGACCGACGTCGACGTCTCACCGGCGGCCGTCGCGCGCCTGGACGAGGAGAACCGGCGGGCCGCGGCGCTGTGCGTCGAACGTTCCGGGGGTGCCGACGTCATCGCGCACTCCGACACCCGCGACGTCGCCCGCGACATGGACGTCCTTCGTGCCGCGCTGGGCGAGCAGAAGCTGACCTACCTCGGCTACTCCTACGGCACCCGCATCGGCTCGTCCTACGCGGAGCTGTTCCCGGGCAACGTCCGGGCCATGGTGCTCGACGGTGCGATCGACCCGACGCAGTCGGCCCTCGACAGTGCCGTCGCCCAGATGCAGGGCTTCCAGAAGGCGTTCGAGGCCTTCGCCGCGGACTGCGCCGGCAAGCCCGGCTGCCCACTGCCCGGCGACCCCGCCGGGGCCACAGCGGCCTATCAGGCCCTCGTACGGCCGCTCATCGAGAAGCCGGCGCCCGTCCGTGACAGCGACCGCACGCTGTCCTACAGCGACGCCGTCACGGCCACGATCGCCGCGCTGTACAACCCGGCGGCCTGGCCGAAGCTGACCGCGGGTCTCACCGAGCTGCGGGCCGGCGACGGCACGACGCTCATGACGCTCGCCGACGCCTACTACGGCCGCACCGCGCAGGGCGCCTACGGCAACTCCCAGGAGGCGCTCATGGTGGTCAACTGCGCCGACGGGGCCCGCGTCGACGACCCTGAGGTCACGGCCGAGACCGCACGGAAGGTCAACGAGGTCGCGCCCTTCCAGGACAGCGGCATCGAGATCCCCGCCACCCGCAACGTCTGCTCCTACCTCCCGGTGGAACCGGTGACACCGCACCTGCCGAAGGTCGACGGCCTGCCGCAGACGCTCGTGGTCTCCACGACGGGCGACCCGTCCACGCCGTACCAGGCCGGTGTCTCACTGGCCAGGGCGCTCGACGCGCGGCTGCTGACGTTCGAGGGAACGCAGCACACCATCGCCCTCCAGGGCAACCGTTGCGTCGACACGATCGTCGGGAACTACCTGGTCAACCTGTCACTCCCGCCCGCCGACCCGCGCTGCACAGCCGGCACGAGCTGAGCGGATCCGTCGTCCCCGGCCCGGACACCTCCGTCCGTGTCGGGGACGACGTCTGTCGGGTGACGGCGTTGCGCCTCGGTGTGTCGCCCGTCGGGATGGCAAGGTTCTGGTTGATCGCACCCGGCAGGTCCTGGAATCGTCCGGTCCGTGCCGATCCGATCGACCCGCAACCGGTGGTCCGACGTGAGATGCGTCGGGTGGGCGGATAATGGGGGTCGTGGTGTGATCTGCTGTGCCACAGGGAAGGGTGATCCCGCGGGGGTCACCCGTGAACACTTACATCGAAGGAGGACACCAGTGGCCGACGACGCGACCGGATCGTCCGCCGTCCTGTCGATCCAGGGCGAGCAGCAGCAGGAGACTGGACGGGTCCGCGCGTCCGACGAGGACGTCGACCTCTACGTCGACGGGGTCTCGGACGAGGTGCTGGCGTGCCGCGAGCGCGGCCGCCACCTGTTCCCGACGATCAGGCAGGCGGGGATCCATTTCAACGGTGTCGACCGCGACGGAATGCTCCTGCGTCGCCTGGTCTGCACCTGCTGCACGCTGGCGGTGAAGGTCGAGAAGTGGGAGGGCGTCCGCGCGGGCGGTCGCACCCGGTTCCGCCGGGTTGCATCGAACCTCGAGTACCGCACCGGCAACGACGGTGAGGTCTATCTGGCGCCGAGCGGCCGTGGGCACATGACCCCGCGCCAGATCGGCGACTCGGTCGCCTCGAAGGCGCTGGCCGGGCAGACGCTGACGGCGCTGCGCAAGGCCGCCAACAAGGCGGCGGCCGAGGCCGCGGCGGAGAAGGCGGCGGCCGACAAGGCGGCGGCGGAGAAGGCCGCCTCGAAGGCTTCGGGCCGCTCGGCGTCGAAGCCCGCCGCGAAGGCCCCCGTCAAGGCCGCGGCGAAGGCCCCGGCCAGGTCGGGTGGCGCTGCCGGCAAGACGCGCACGACCCGCGCGCGCAGCGCGAAGGGAACCGGCTGATCCATGGGTATCCGGGAGATCCGTTACTGCGACATCAGCGGTACGGAGGACGAAGTCGAGACCCACGAGCTCAACATCGACCAGATGCACATCCGCATCGATCTCGCGGGACCCGAGTACCGGAAGCTGCTCGACCTGCTCGGGCCCTACCTCGAGGCAGGGACCATCGAGGCGTCGGTCCCGGGCTACGGCGGCCGCCGCGCCGTCCACACGAGCACCGGCCTGACCGTCGAGGAGCGGGCACAGCTGCGTGACTGGGCGGAGTCGCGGGGCATCGAGGTGCCGTCGAACAACCGCTTCAAGCGCACGCTGGTCGAACAGTGGCGTGAGGACACGGAGGGTGGCAGCTCCGAGTCGTCCGAGTCCCCGACGTTGTTCTCCGACGACGACTCCGAGGACTGACCGCACGACACCGGCCTCGGCGCCCGTCCACAGTGGCGGGACCGAGGCCGGTGCGTGTGCGGGTGCGGTCAGCTCGCCGCCGGGCGCGCGCCCTCGCCGAGCAGGGCGTCGACCCACGTCTCGGCGGGCTGGCGGAGCAGGCCGTGCGCCTCGAGGAACGTCTCGTGGGCGCGGCGGCCCGACCAGTCGGCGGGCAGCAGGTCCGGTGGGAGGTCGGGGTCGCGGAACGGGAAGTGCCGGTAGTCGTGCACCAGCCGCATCCGTTCGACGAGCGCGTCGACACCGGCCGGTTCGCCGGCGCGGTACTGCGGCAGCCGGGGCCGGTAGGTGTCGAGCAAGGCGCGGTAGTCGCGGTCGAGCCCGTCGAGGTCCCAGGCGCGGGCGGCGATGTCGCGGTCGGAGGCGTCGCCGGCCGACCGCGACCGGAACAGCTCCAGCCGGACGGCCGGCTCGTCGGCGAACGTGGCGCGGACCTCGTCGAGGCGCTCGTGCGGGCTCAGCCACACCGACGGCGACACCGGCCCGAACCCGAACCAGGCGAGCTTCTTGCGCAGCTGCTCCCGCAGGGCCCGCTCGGTCTCCGGTACGGAGTAGATGACCATGCGCCACTGGCCGTCCCACGGCCCGGCGGCGCGGCGGAAGATGCGGTCGCGGCCCTCGTCGAGCAGTGCCCACGCCGAATCGCTGAGCGCGTAGACGGTCTCGCGACCCTCGCGGCGGCTGGTCAGCCAGCCCTCCTTGCGCAGCCGGGCGACGACGACGCGCACCGTCGGCTCCGGGATGTCGAAGCAGCCCATCAAGGCGACGAGCGCACGCAGGCGCACCTCGCCGCCGCGGTAGCGCAGGTAGTCGCCGAAGAGGTCGAACACCAGCGAGCGGGCCTTCACGACTCGGGAGGGTAGCCGCTCGGACGCGTTCCGAACAACGGACGACCGTCGTGTACCTGTCGCGGCCTCAGGCGAGCCGGGTCGGGATGTGCCGCGGCTCCGTCGACGACGTCCAGGTCACCTCGCCCGTGAGGGTGAGGTCGGTGGTGCGGGCGAACAGCTCCTCCAGCGCGACGCGGATCTCCAGCTGTGCCAACGGCATCCCGACGCAGCGGTGGATGCCCCAGCCGAACGCGAGATGGTCGCGCGAGCGTGGCCGGTCGAGATCGAAGACGTCCGCGCCGGGGAACCGTTGCGGATCGCGGTTCGCACCGGCGTAGAGCAGCAGCAACCGCTCGCCCGCGCGCACCGGCGTGCCACCGACCTCGACGTCCTCCAGTGCGGTGCGGGCGAACCAGCGCAGCGGGGTGTGCAGCCGGACCGTCTCCTCGACGGCGTCGGGAATCCGCTCGGGCTCGGCGCGCAGCCTGGCCTGCAGGTCGGGCTCGGACACGACGCGGGCGAGCAGGCATGCGGTGGCACGGGCCGTCGAGTGGTGGCCGCCGACCAGCAGCGCGACGATCGCGCCCTGCGCCTCCGTCGTCGACAGGCAGGGATGGACGGCGACCTGGGTCAGCCAGTCGTCGCGCGGGTTCTCCACACGCGACGCGATCATCTCGTCGAGGATCTGCTGCAGCCGGACCGCGGGATCGCTGCCGTCGGGCATCGGTGTCCGGTAGAGGAACAGCGCCTCGGCCAGCGTCTCCGCCTCGGCCTTGAGCTCGTGCGGGGCGCCGATCAGGTCGAACACGACGTCGAGCGAGAGGTGGAAGGCGTAGTCGGCGCCGAGGTCGAGGCGGCCGTCGGTGGAGGTGTCGAGCAGCCGCCGGGCGTGCGCCCTGACCTGGGCGTCGAGGTTCGGGGTGGCGCGGGGGCCGACAGCGTCGGTGAGGATCCTCCGGTGCGCCGTGTGTCGGGGACGGTCGTACTCCAGCGCGAACGTCGCAGGCGTGCCGTTGGGCGGGATGCGCACGCCCGCACCGGATCCGAACCGCCTGTCGTCGGACGCGATGTCCTTGACGAGATCGTGGCCGGCGACGGCCCAGAACCCGCCGTGCGCGTCCGACCAGGCGATCCCGCCGGCGGCGCGGATGTCGTCGTAGCGCGGGAAGTCGTCGAACCGGTTGAGCTGGTCGAGCGGGTCGAAGTCGGTGCGCGGCCGGGTGTCGCTCGTCATCGGACGTCTCCTTTTACTGAACTACGTCGTTCAGGAAATCGAGGGAGACGGTACGAAGTCTTCCGCCGCACGTCAACGGCCGTAGGCTGGCCGGGTGGACGGGGCAGCCGGGCAGCCGCGGCGCGGGCGAACCCGCGACCCGGCCAAGGACGTGGCCGTGCTCGAGGCGACGATCAAGCTGCTCGCGGTCGAGGGCCTCGCGGGCATGTCGATGGACCGGGTCGCCGCGGAGGCGGGCGTCTCCAAGGTCACCGTCTACACGCGCTGGAGCAGCCGCACCGAGCTGATCGGCGCGGCCCTCACGCACCTGCAGATCGACCACGTCCCGCCGCCGACGGGCTCGGTCCGCGACGACCTCGTCGCCCACCTGGAGGCCATGCGCCGCCAGTACGACGAGGTCGGCGGCATGGCGATCATCGGCAACTGCCTCGCCGAGGAACCGGCGTCGGGCGAGCTGCTCGCGATCATCCGGCGCAGCACGCTGCTGCCGCGGCGGGCACATTTCGCCGAGGTCGTCCGCGCCGGGATCGAGCGCGGCGAGCTGCGTGCCGACATCGATCCCGAGCGCGTGACGAGCATGGTCGTGGGGGTGTTCTACGCCGACCACCTGGCGGGCCTGCCTCTGGACGCGGACTGGGCGGCGTCCGTGGTGGACGACGTTCTCGCAGGTCTCAGGCTTTGAGGATGGCCTCGGCCAGGCCGGCCGGCTCGGTGAAGCAGGCCTCGTGGCTGCCCGGCGCCTCGATCGGGGTGACCCCCAGGCGCTCGGCGAACCGCTCCCAGCCGAACTCGCCGGGCGGCAGCGCGATGTCGCCGACGCTGAGCACGTAGGCGGCCGGCACCCCCAAGGCGGCGGGGTCGAGCGGCTCGACGCTCGTCGTGAAGTACTGCATCGGGTGCGGCACCATCAGCGCGTGGACGATGCGCTGCACATCCTCGGGCGCGTCGTTCATGAACGCGGCCTGCCACACCTCGAACGGCATCGCGACGGAGTTGTTGCCCGACGCAGCGGCCAGGCCCTCGAACATCTCCGTGTAGTGCGGCGGCACCTCGTCGTTGAGGGTGCGGCCCTTCGCCGGGACGAACGCACTCCAGTAGACGATCTTGCGCAGCCGGTCCTTCAGGCGCGGCGCCGCCATCGTCATCGGGTAGCCGCCCCAGCTGTGGGCGACGAGCGTGACGTCGCGCAGGTCGTTGCTCTCGACGAGGTCGACGATCGCGTCGGCGACGTCGGAGAGCTGGTACGCGGTCGGGTCGTCTCCGTCGTGGAGGCCGGGCAGGGTGGGGGTGAGCACGCGGTGGCCGGCGGCGCGCAGGTGCTCGGCCACCGGTCGCCAGGCCCAGCCGCCGTGCCAGGCGCCGGTGATCAGCACGAACGTCTCCGACATCACTGCCTCCGTTGGCATCGTTTGGGCTTCGAATGTGCACCGCTCGGGTGACCGCCGTCACGGCGGCCGGGTCATCGTGCTGCATTTGTACGTCGGTCGTCAACGATGTGGCACGTGTCCCGCCGCGGGCAAGAGTAACGAAACATGGACGGACGTCGTCTCGGCGTCGTACATTCGGGTCGTTCCGCCACGGTGCCGTCGAGAACGTGGGCCTCCCGGCCCGCCGCCGTGGGCGTGGGGAGGGTGCGATGACCGCGACCGACCGGCTGCCGGAGATCACCGCAGCGGAGCAGGAGCAGCTCGACGCGCTCTACGCCGACTTCGCGGCGGCCCACATGACGCCGCTGTGGACCCAGATCGGCGGACTCATGCCCGTCACACCGAGCCCCGACTCGGTCCCGATGCTCTGGCGCTGGTCGACGCTGCTGCCGCTCGCCGAGCGCGCCGGTGCGCTGGTGCCCGTCGGGCGCGGCGGCGAACGTCGCGCGATCGCGCTGGCCAACCCCGGCCTGCCCGGTACCGCGTACGCGACGCCGACGCTCTGGGCCGCGATCCAGTACCTCGGTCCGCGCGAGGAGGCCCCCGCGCACCGCCACACGCAGACGGCCTTCCGGTTCGTCGTCGAGGGCGAGGGGGTGTGGACCAACGTCGAAGGCGATCCCGTCGCGATGACCCGTGGCGACCTGCTGCTGACGCCCGGCATGCACTTCCACGAGCACCACAACACGTCCGACCACCCGATGGCGTGGATCGACGGGCTGGACATCCCGCTGGTCAGGACCATCGACGCCGGCTTCTTCGAGTTCGGTCCCGACGAGCCGGCCACCCGCGAGACGCCCGACCGCTCCCGCAACGAGCGGCTGTGGGCCCACCCGGGGCTGGCCCCGGTCGGCGCCCCGGCTGCCAAGGCGTCGCCACTCATGGCCTACCGCTGGGAGCACACCGACGCCGCGCTCGCCGCGCAGCTGGAGCTGGAGGCCGAGGGGCACCCCGGGGTCGTCGAGCCCGGGCACGCCGCGGTCCGGTTCACCAACCCCGCGACGGCGGGCGACTGCCTGTCGACGATGCGCTGCGAGATGCACCGGCTGCGCGCCGGCACCCGCACCGCGACCACCCGCACCGCGGGCTCGGCCGTCTGGCAGGTGTTCGACGGCGGGGGCGTCGTGACGGTCGGGAAGGAGCACTGGAAGGTCGGGAAGGGCGACCTGTTCGCCGTCCCGTCGTGGGCGCCGGTCGCGATCACCGCCTCCGCGGAGAGCGGCCTCGACGCGTTCCGGTTCTCCGACGAGCCGGTCTTCGAAGCACTGGGCCTGGCACGCAAGGAGATCCGTTGAAGCTCGCCACCATTCGCGTCCCGAACGGGACCGCCGCCGTCCGCATCGACGACGAGGCCGCCGTCGAGCTGGGGGCGCCCGACCTCGTCGCGTTCCTCGCCGGGCCGGGCTGGCGTTCTCTCGCGGAGACCGCCGACGGTCCGCGCCACGACCTCGCCTCCCTCTCCTATGCGCCGCTGGTGCCCAGGCCGGAGAAGGTGGTGTGCGTCGGACTCAACTACCGCGCCCACATCCTCGAGATGGGCCGCGACCTGCCCGAGTTCCCGACGCTGTTCGCCAAGTTCGCCCGAGCGCTCGTCGGCGCGTACGACGACGTCGAGCTGCCCGCCGGGTCGGAGCAGGTCGACTGGGAGGCCGAGCTGGGCATCGTCATCGGCGCCGAGGTCCGGCACGCCACGCCGGACGAGGCCGCCGCCGCGATCGCCGGGTACACCGTCGTCAACGACGTCACCGCCCGCGACCACCAGTACCGGACGACGCAGTGGTTGCAGGGCAAGACGTTCGAGCGCAGTACACCCGTCGGGCCGTGGCTGGTGACCGACGCCGAGCCGGGCGAGATCTCCTGCGAGGTCGACGGCGACGTCGTTCAGAAGGCCGACACCTCCGACCTCGTGTTCTCACCGGCTGATCTTGTCGCCTACATCTCGACGATCGTCACGCTCGCACCCGGTGACCTCATCGCCACCGGCACCCCCGGCGGGGTCGGACACGCCCGCAAGCCCCCGCGGTACCTGGGTCCCGGGTCGTCGCTCGTGACGCGGGTCGAGGGCGTCGGCGAGTTGCGCAACACCATGGTCGCGGGGGCCTGAGGGATGCGCGTCGCCGTCGTCGGGGGTGGGCCGGGCGGGCTGTTCGCAGCCACCCTGATCCGCCGCGCCGACCCGTCCGCCGAGGTCACCGTCTTCGAGCGCAACCGCGCCGACGACACGTTCGGCTTCGGCGTCGTCTTCTCCGACCGCACGCTCGCGGCGATCGACGAGGCCGACCCCGTGCTGCGCGAGGCGCTCACCGAGCACGGCCGGCACTGGGGCGACATCGAGGTCCGGCTCAAGGGCGAGCGGATCCGCTGCGGCGGCAACGGGATGGCCTCGGTCGTCCGGCGGACGCTCCTGGGTCTGCTGCAGGCGCGGGCCCGCGAGGCGGGCGCCGACCTGCGGTTCTCCACCCAGGTCGCGCTCGACGATCTCTCCGGGTACGACCTGGTCGTCGGGGCCGACGGCGCGGGGTCGCGGATCCGGGAGGCGCTCGGCGACACGCTCGACAGCGAGGTGGAGACGGCGACGGCCAAGTTCATCTGGTTCGGCACCGACTACCTGTTCGACGGCCTGACGTTCGTCCACGAACGCAGCCCCGACGGCGTCTTCGCCGTCCACGGCTACCCGATCTCCGCACCCGGCGCCGACCCGGTGTCGACGTTCATCGTCGAAACCGACGAACAGTCGTGGCGCCGCGCAGGCCTGGACGAGTTCGACGTGACCCAGCCGCCCGGCGCCAGCGACATGATCACGAAGGAGTACCTGGAGAAGCTCTTCGCCGAGCAGATCGACGGCAGGACACTGCTGGTCAACAACTCGCGCTGGGGCAACTTCCGGACCCGGCGCACCCGGCGCTGGCACACGCTGCGCCCGCGGCCCGTCGTGCTGCTGGGCGACGCCGTGCACACCGCGCACTTCTCCGTCGGCTCCGGCACGAAGATGGCGATGGAGGACGCGGTCGCGCTCGCCGCCGCGCTGGCCGCGCACCCCGGCGACCTGCCGGCCGCGCTGGCCGCCTACGAGGAGGCCGCGCAGCCGTCGGTGCGGCGGATCCAGGACTCGGCTCGGCCGAGCCTGTCCTGGTGGGAGCACTTCGGCCGCTACCACGACGCGTTCGAGCCGTGGCAGTTCGCGTACCACTTCCTGTCGCGCAGCATCTCCGATTCGCGGCTCGCCCGTCGTGCGCCCGACTTCGTCGCCGCCAGCCACCAGGGCTGGGTCGACGCGCACGGCTCCGAACCATTGGAGACGCCGTTCGGGTCGGCGTACGGGCGGCTCGTTCCGGCCGGTCTGGCCGACGGCATGCCCGCGGTCGACGCCCCGGACTCCGAGGCGGGTCTGCCCACGGCGTTCGCCGTGCTGGACCGAATCGCCACCGACCGGCCCGCGTTCGTCGTCGTCCGTGGCGGCACGCCGCTGACCCGCGTCCTCGTCTCCGAGCAGGCGCGGCTGGTGCTCGGGCTGTCGTCGATGGTCGTCGAACCCGACGCCGACGCCGACCTGGCGACGACGCTCGTCCTCTCCGGGCGCGCCGATCTGGTCGGGGTGCCGTCGTGACCGCGACCGTCACCGGCCTGCAGGCGCTGTTCGCGCCGCGGGGGATCGCGGTCGTCGGTGCGTCACGCAACCCCGGCAAGCTCGGGTCGGCGCTGGCGCGCTCACTCGCCGGGTTCGCCGCGGGCGGGCGGAACCTCGCGCTGGTCAACAGCCGCGACGCCACCATGTACCGCTCGGTCGCCGACGCCGCCGCCGACGGGGTCGTCGACCTCGCGATGATCTGCGTACCCGCCGCTGCCTGTGCGTCGGTCGTCGAGGAGGCCGCGGCCGCCGGGGCCGGGGCAGCGGTCGTCTGCGGCGGCGGGTTCGCCGAGGCCGGCGGGCCGGGCGTCGCGCACCAGCGGGAGCTGGCCGACGTCGTGGCCCGCACCGGGATCCGGCTGCTCGGGCCCAACACCAGCGGCTACATCGCCCCGCCCGCCGACGTCCGCGCCAGCTTCGTCCCGGGCGTCGCCTCGTTGGATGCCGGCAAGGTGGCCGTCGTCGCCGCGAGCGGCGGGATGAACCACGCGCTGTCGTTCCTGCTCGCCGAGGCCGGGCACGGGATCAGCCTGGCCGTCGGGCTGGGCAACGCCGTCGACGTCACCATGCCCGACGTCCTCGACCACCTCGCCGACGACCCGGACACCGCCGCCGTGGCACTGCACATCGAGTCGGTGGCCGACGGCCCGCGCCTCGTCGAGGCCGTCCGGCGGCTCGTCCCGCACCGGCCGGTCGTCGCGCTCGTGGTGGGGCGCAACGACGTCGGCACGTTCGCCGCCTCGCACACCGGCGCCCTCGCGACGTCGTGGCGCACCACCCGGGCCGTGCTCGCCGCAGCCGGGGCCGTGGTCGTCGACGACGAGCGCGAGCTGGTCGACGCCGTCGGTGCACTCGCCGTCGCGCGGGCGCAGCCGGCCGCGGACCCCGGGGTGGGCGTGGTGACCGCGCAGGCCGGCCCGGGTCTGCTGCTGCTCGACGACCTGCGCGGCCGCCGTGTGCGGGTTCCGTCGTTGACCGGCCGGACGCAGGCACAGCTCTCGGAACTGTTGCCGCCCTTGACGTTCCAGGAGAACCCCGTCGACACCGGCCGGCCCGGCCCCGAGCTGGCCGGCGTCCTGGCGGCCGTCGCCGACGACCCGGGTGTCGACGTCGTCGCCGCCTACGCGCTGCACGAGCCCGACGCGGTCGACGTCGTCGCCGCCGCGACGCGGGCCCGGCGTGACGACGTGCCGCTCGTCGTCGGGGTCGGCGGCAGCGGCGAGGCGGTCGACCGGGCCCGGCGCGACCTGCTGGCTGCCGGGATCGCTGTCGCAGCCGATCCGCGGGGGGTGGCTGCAGCAACGGCGGCCCTGGTGGCCGACGCTCGAACCTCAGCGCGCAACCTCACGGTCGTTCCGGCCGCGACGAACAGCAGTGAGGTTGCGCGCGGGGTGGTGTTCGACGAGCACGTCGCGAAGACGTTGCTGGAGCGCATCGGGGTGCGGACGCCGCCGCGGCGGGCCTGCGACACCCGCGCCGAGGCCCACGCCGCGCTGGCCGAGCTGGGCGGGCCCGTCGCCGTCAAGCTGCTCGACGCCGCGGTGCTGCACAAGACCGAGGTCGGCGGGGTGCACCTCGGGATCGCCGACGCCGCCGCCCTGGACCGCGCGCTCGACGCCCTCGGATCCCGTCGCTACCTGGTCGAACGCATGGCCGACCCGGGCGTCGACCTCGTGCTCGGGGTGCGTCGCGATCCGGTGTTCGGGCCCGTCGTGCTCCTCGGCCTGGGTGGGACGACGGCCGAGGCGTTCGCCGACGTCGCGATCCGGCCCGCGCCGCTGGCCGCTACCGAGGCCGCGACGATGCCCGCCGACCTCGCCGCCCACGCCCTGCTCGACGGCTGGCGCGGCGGACCCGTGCTCGACCCCGAGGAGCTCGGCGCGACCGCCGCCGCACTCGGCGCTCTGCTCGTCGCGAACCCGCATCTCGACGAGATCGAGATCAACCCCTTGCGCCTGACCACCACCGGGCTGGTCGCGCTCGATGCCGTCGTCGTTCCCGGGAGGGTCAGCGATGCCCAGTCCGATCAGTGACCACACCGTGCCCTGGCCCGACGACGTGGCCGCCGACTACGTCGCCAAGGGGTACTGGGGCGGCGTCCCGCTCGGCACCCTGCTGCGCGAGGCGGCGGAGAGCGATCCCGACGCGACGGCGCTCGTGGACGCCGCCGCCGGAGTCCGGCTCACCCACCGCGAGCTCACCGAACGCGCCGACGCCGCCGCCGTCCGGCTGCTCGACCTCGGCCTGGAGGCCGGGCACCGCATCGTCGTGCAGCTGGCCAACGGTTGGGAGTTCGTCGTCCTGACCGTCGCCTGCCTGCGGGCGGGGATCGTCCCGGTCATGGCGCTGCCCGCGCACCGCCGGACCGAGCTGGCCTACCTCGCGTCGCATTCCGAGGCGACGGCGATCGCCGTCCCGGACCGGCTGCGCGACTTCGACCACCAGGAGCTGGCCCATTCGCTCGAGGTCGGGCTCGTCCTCGTCGCGGGTGACGACGTGGCCCCCGGCAGCGTCGACCTCCGGGCAGTCTGCGGCCCGTCGACCGACCCCGCCGCCGACCGCGCCCGGCTCGCCGCGATCCCGATCAGCAGCCGCGACGTCGCCGTCTTCCTGCTCTCGGGCGGCACGACCGGCCTCCCGAAGCTCATCGCCCGCACCCACGACGACTACGCCTACAACGCCCGCGTCAGTGCCGACGTCGCCGCTGTCGACGCGTCGTCGGTGTACCTGGTGAGCCTGCCCGCCAGCCACAACTTCCCGCTGGCCTGCCCCGGCATCCTCGGGGTGCTGCTCGCGGGCGGACGGGTCGTCGTGCTGCCCTCGCCCGACCCGGTGCGCGCCTTCGCGACGATCGCTACCGAGGGGGTCACGCACACCGCCGTCGTGCCGGCCGTCGCGGGGCGCTGGCTCGACCACGCCGCTTCCGTCGGTGCGCAGGAGCTGGCGACATTGACGGTCCTGCAGGTCGGCGGCGCCCGCATCGCCGACGAGCTGGCCCGCAAGGTCCGGCCGGTGCTGGGCGCGACGCTGCAACAGGTGTTCGGGATGGCCGAGGGGCTGCTCAACTACACCCGGCTCGACGACCCCGACGACGTCGTCTGCGCCACCCAGGGCCGGCCCGTCAGCGCAGGTGACGAGGTGCGTCTCGTCGACGAGAACGACGTCGACGTCCCCGAGGGCGAGCCCGGCTCGCTGCTCACCCGCGGCCCGTACACCCCGCGCGGCTACTACCGGGCCGCCGAGCAGAACGCTCGCGCCTTCACCGCCGACGGCTGGTACCGCTCCGGCGACATCTGCCGCCGCACGTCCGGCGGCAACCTCGTCGTCGAGGGCCGCGACAAGGACATGATCAACCGGGGTGGCGAGAAGATCTCCGCGGAGGAGGTCGAGAACCTCGTCTACCAGCAGGTCCCCGCGGTCGGGCAGGTCGCCGCGGTCGCGATGCCCGACCCGGACCTCGGCGAACGCGTGTGCCTCTACGTCGTGCCCCGGCCGGGGACGACCGTCACGCTCGAGGAGATCCGGGACGCCATCGGGCGCCTCGGCGTCGCCCGGTTCAAACTGCCCGAGCACCTGGTCGTGGTCGACGAGCTGGTCGCGACGAAGGTGGGCAAGATCGACAAGAAGGCGCTGCGGCTCGACATCGCCGCGCGCCTGGCCGAAGGGGCACCCGCATGACCGACCGGCACGACATCACTGCGACGCTCGCGTGGATGCGCGAGGGGGAGGCCCGGTTCGCCGCGCTGGTCGCCGACCTGTCCGACACAGCGCTCGGGGAGCCCTGCGTGCTGCCGGGCTGGACCCGGGCGCACCTCGTCGGGCACGTGGCGCGCAACGCCGAGGCGCTCGTCCGGCTCGCGACGTGGGCGCACACCGGCGTCGAGACCCCCATGTACTCCGGCCCCGACCAGCGCAACGACGACATCGAGGCCTCCGCCGGCTATCCGCCCGCGCGGCTGCGCGCCGACCTCACCACGACCACCGCGACCCTCGACGACACCCTCACCCGGCTCGACGACGTCGACTGGAAGGCGCAGGTTCGCAGCGCCCAGGGCCGCGACATCCCCGCCGCCGAGGTGCCGTGGATGCGCATCCGCGAGGTCTGGCTGCACGCCGTCGACCTCGGCACCGGCGCGTCGGTCACCGACATCCCGGGCGGTGTCGTCGACCTGCTCCTCTCGGACGTCTCGGCAGTGCTCTCGGGCAAGGAGGACTGCCCGTCCGCGGTCCTGGCGCCGAGCGACCGGTCGTCGACGTGGTCGCTCGGCCCGTCGGCTCCCGGAGCTCCGACGATCGACGCCCCGGCTGCCGCGATCGCCGGCTGGCTGACCGGGCGCTCGTCCCTGTCGGGCGCCCCTGAGCTGCCGCGCTGGCTGTAAGCCTGCGAGCGGTGATCGTCGGTTTAGCGACGATCACCCCTGACGGACCGGCACCGCCGAACTGCACTGAACCGGTCGGGACCGCGAGACGTCGGGGAGAGGTGGGTTTCGACCGGTTCCTGTGCTCTCCTGAGGTGATGACGGGACGTCCGCACGTGCTTCTGTCGGCCGCGGTGTCCCTCGACGGCTGCATCGACGACGTCGGTCGCGAACGGCTCATCCTCTCCAACGACGCCGACCTCGACCGCGTCGACGAGGTACGGGCGTCGGTCGACGCGATCCTGGTGGGCGCCAACACGATCCGCTGTGACGACCCGCGTCTGCTCGTGCGGTCGGACGCCCGCCGCGCGGCCCGGGTCGCGACCGGACGGCCGCCGTCGCCGGTCAAGGTGACGCTGACCCGCACCGGCAAGATCGCCCCCGACTCGCGGTTCCTCACGACCGGCGAGGGGGAGCGGGTCGTCTATGCGCCGACGTCGGCGATCGCGGACGTGCGGGACCGCATCGGCGACGCCGCGACCGTCGTGGGGGCCGGCGACCCGCTCGACGTCGCGACCCTGCTCGCCGACCTGCGCCGGCGCGGGGTGCGTCGGCTGATGGTCGAGGGCGGCTCGGAGGTGCACACCCTGTTCATGGCGTCAGGGCTGGTCGACGAGCTGCACGTCGTGTTCGCGCCGTTCCTCGTCGGACAGCCGGGGGCGCCGCGGTTCGTCAACGCCGCCGAGTTCCCGCAGGGTCCGGGCAGGCGGATGCGACTGGTCGAGACGCGCCCGATCGGCGACGTCGTGCTGCTGCGCTACGTGCCCTGTTCAGATACCTGACGTCGCGCCCGAACGACCAGACCAGGGCGACGAGGGCGATGCCGACGATCGCCGCGTCCACGGTCGCGGGCAGCAGTCGTGCAGAGGCGACGACCAGGACGATCCCCTGCGCGGCCGCGACGACCTTGGCGCCCCTCGTCGGCGGCACCGTCCCCCGCAGCCACGGCACCAGCGCGGTGACGAGGACGAACACGTACCGCATCGAGCCGATCGCGAGCACCCACCAGCCCAGCAGCCCCGCGACGTGCACCGACAGCATCGCGATGAGCCAGGCGTCGGCCTCCATGTCGAACCGCGCCCCGAAGACCGACGCCGTCCTGGTCCGGCGCGCGACCCGCCCGTCGACGGCGTCCAGCGCGAGCGCCACCGACGCGAGAACCACGAGCGCGACGACGGGCACCGGGTGCCCGGCCACCCCGTCGGCGACGAGCGCGGTCACCCCGCCGCCGAGGACCGCGCGGACCGCGGTGACCCGGTCGGCGGGCCCGTCCTCGCGCCGGCCCCGGGCGATCAGGACCGCGAGCACCAGGGCGTGCACGATCCCGACGACCCACCCGGCGACCCCGAGCCCGGTCGTCGCAGCCAGGACACCCAGCAGTGCCAGCTCGCCGAGCACCGTCGTCGCGATCATGAGTCCTTCCGTTCCCCGTCCCGTCCTCCCGACGCACGCCAGGCCCGCCCGGTTCACCCCACCGCGCGCAACCTCAGTGTCGCCGAGCGGGCTCGGGACGACTGTGAGGTTGCGCGCGGCTGTCGGACTCCGCGGTGCAGACCCGCCACCACGACCACGAGGGTGTGCGCGCTACGACGCAGCGCAACGTTCACGTGCTCCTGGTGGACTGGATCGGCCTGAACGCGTGATCCTCTGACACGACCGTCGTCCGGGAGGAGATCGATGACCGACGCACGAGCGCTGTGGTTGCGCGCGCCCGGCGAGCCGGAGATCCGGAGCGTCCCCGTCAAGGAGCCGGGGCCGGGCGAGGTGCTGGTGCGGACGTCGTTCAGCGGGGTCAGCCGGGGCACCGAGGCGATCGTGTTCCGGGGCGGGGTGCCGGAGAACCAGCGCGAGGTGATGCGCGCACCCTTCCAGGAGGGCGACTTCCCGGGTCCGGTGAAGTACGGGTACCTCAACGTCGGGGTCGTGGAGGAGGGCCCTGTGGATCTCGAGGGCCGCACCGTGTTCTGCCTCTACCCGCACCAGACGCAGTACGTCGTCCCGGCGTCGTGGGTCACCGTCGTCCCGCCCGACGTGCCGCCGGAGCGCGCTGTGCTGGCGGGGACTGTCGAGACGGCGGTCAACGCCCTGTGGGACACGGCGCCGCTGGTCGGCGACCGGATCGCGGTGGTGGGAGCGGGGATGGTCGGGTGCACGGTGGCGGCGGTGCTGGCGGGGCTGCCCGCGGCGCGAGTGCAGCTGGTCGACCCGCTGCGGTCCCGTGAGCTGGTCGCGGGTGCCCTCGGAGTCGCCTACAAGCAGCCCGACGACGCCGACGGCGACTGCGACCTCGTCATCCACACCAGCGCCACGAGCGAAGGCCTCGCCCGGTCGTTGGAGCTGCTCGCCGAGGAGGGCGAGGTCGTCGACATGAGCTGGTACGGCGACCGGCCGGTCACCCTGCCGCTGGGGGAGGGTTTCCATCCGCGGCGGCTGACGATCCGCAGCAGCCAGGTCGGCACGGTGGCGCCGCGCCGCGCCCGCCGCGGGTTCGCCGGACGCCGCGACGTCGCCATGCGGCTGCTGGCCGACGACCGCTTCGACACGCTGGTGACCAGCACAGGAACGTTCGAGGAGCTGCCCGTCACACTGCCGCGCGTCCTCACCGGTGAACCGCCGGGGCTCCTGCACCGTGTCGGGTACGGGGGAAGGAGCTGACGTTGTTCACCATCACCGTCCGCGACCACTTCATGGTCGCCCACAGCTTTCGCGGCGAGGTGTTCGGCCCGGCGCAGGCTCTGCACGGTGCGACGTACGTCGTCGACGCGACGTTCCGGCGCACCGACCTCGACGACGACGGCATCGTGGTCGACATCGGGCTCGCGACCGCCCAGCTGGGCGAGGTGCTGGGGGAGCTCAACTACCGCAACCTCGACGACGAGCCCGCGTTCGAGGGCGTGAACACGTCGACGGAGTTCCTCGCGAAGGTCGTGGCCGACCGGCTGGCCGAGCGGGTGCACGCCGGCGCGCTGGGGGAGGGCGCTCGCGGGCTCGCGGGCATCGCGGTCACGCTGAACGAGTCGCACGTGGCGTCGGCGTCGTACGAGAGAGCGTTGTGAACCGCGCGGTCACGGTCGTCGTCCTGCCGGCCGGCATCGACGATCCCGCACGCCCCTCCGGCGGCAACGTCTACGACCGGCGGCTCTGCAGCACGCTCGCCGCGAACCGGCCGGTGTGCGAGATCGAGGTCGACGGCGCATGGCCGCGTCCCGAGCCCGCGGCCCGGACCGCGCTGGCGTCGGCACTCGCTGCGATCCCGGCCGGAACGGTCGTGCTCCTGGACGGGCTGGTGGCCTGCGGGGTGCCGGAGGTCGTGGTGCCGCACGCCGCGCGGCTGCGGCTCGTCGTGCTCGTGCATCTCCCGCTCGGCGACGAGGCGGGTGCCGCTCCGGGCCTGGCCGCCGCGGAACGGCGCGTCCTGCACGCTGCGGCCGCCGTCGTCACGACGAGCGCGTGGACGGCCCGCCGTGTCGTCGAGGGGCATGGCGTCCCTGCCTCGCGGGTGCACGTCGCCGAACCGGGCGCCGATCCGGCGCCGCTCGCGGCCGGCTCCGGCGACGGCGGCAGCCTGCTGTGCCTGGGCTCGGTCACCCCGACCAAGGGGCAGGACGTGCTCGTGGAGGCCCTGGCCGCGGTCGCCGACCGACGGTGGACGTGCCGCGTCGGCGGCCCCCTCGACCGCGCGCCCGCGTTCGCCCACCGCGTCCGGGAACGCGCCCGCGCGCACGGCCTCGCCGACCGGGTGCGCTTCGAGGGGCCGCTCGCCGGCCACGCGCTCGACCAGGCGTTCGACGGCGCCGACCTGCTCGTGCTGCCGTCGCGGACCGAGGCGTTCGGGATGGTCGTGCGCGAGGCCGCGGCCCGCGCGATCCCGGTGCTCGCCACCGACGCCGGTGGCGTCGGGGAGGCGCTCGGCGACGGTGGGCTGCTCGTCGAACCCGGCGACGCGACCGCGCTCGCCCGTGGGCTGCGCCGCTGGTTCGACGACGCAGGTCTGCGGCAGGCGTTGCGCCGCAACGCGATGGTCGCGCGCTTCGCCGTCCCCGGCTGGGACCAGACCGCCGCCCGGGTCGCCGCGGTGCTCGACGCGCTCGTCCCCACGCCGGCGTTGCTGAGATGACCGCGGTCGTTGCGGCACCGGCCGCCCCGCCGCGGCACCGCGTCCGCGCGCTCCTGCGCCGACACGGCAGCGCGATCGGCGGTGTCGCGGTGCTCGCCGTCGTCGCCTGGCAGCTGGGCGCCGGCCCGCTGCTCGACGGGCTGCGCGCGATCGACCCGACCGTCGTGGTCGTCGCGCTTGCCGTCGGCCTGCTGACGACCGCCTGCAACGCCGCCCGCTGGCGGCTCGTCGCGGGCGGGTTGGAGCTGCCGCTGCGGTTCCGCCCGGCGCTCGCCGACTGCTACCAGTCGACGTTCCTCAACACCGTCCTGCCGACGGGGGTGCTCGGCGACGTCGGACGGGCCGTCGGGCACGGCCGCGCCGTCGGAGCGGTGGCACGGTCGGCGCGCGCGGTCGTCCTGGAGCGGTTCGCGGGCCAGATCGTGCTGGTCGTCGTCGGCCTGACCGTGCTGCTGGCGCAGCCCGACGCATTCTCGGTGTTGCTGCCCGGCCCGGTCGCGCTCGTCGTCGCCGGGACGGTCGTCGTCGCCGGGGCGGTCGTGGTGCGGTGCGTGCCGCGGCTGCGCTCGGCCGTTGCGACCCTGTTGGCCGACGCCCGGACCGGGCTGTTCTCGGCCCGCGTCTGGCCCGGCGCCTTCGGGCTGTCGACGATCGCGCTCGCCGGGAACGTGACGCTGTTCGTCGTCGCGACCCGGGCGATCGGGTCGGACGCCCCCGTCACGCAGCTGCTGCCGGTCATCCTCGCCGCCCTGTTCGCGACGGGTCTGCCCATCGGCATCGGCGGCTTCGGGCCGCGCGAAGCCGCTGCCGCACTGGGCTTCTGCGCCGCGGGCCTCCCTGCCGCCGACGGCGCCTCCGCCTCGATCGTCTACGGCCTGCTGACGTTCGCCTCGACCGTCCCGGGTGCGGTGGTTCTGCTGGCCCGCCGGGGCCGCGCGGTCGGATGAGGAGCATCCTCGCCGTCGCGGTGGTGCTCGTCGCCCTGGTCGCTCCCGCGACGTCCGGCGACCTCACCCCGGTCGCCTTCCTCCGCATCCCGCTCGAAGGGCTCGTCGCCGCCGCGGTACTGCTCGTGCTGCGCGGGCGCGCCCGCCGGATCGCGGCCGTCGTCCTCGGGATCGCGCTCGGCGTGCTCACCGTGCTGCGGCTGTTCGACCTCGGCTTCTCCGCCGTCCTCGACCGGCCCTTCGACCCGTTGAACGACGCCGGCCTGCTGAAGGGGGGCGTCGACTTCGTGCGCTCGTCCTCCGGCGGGGCGGCGGCGGTCGGGGCGACCGTCGGCGCGGTCGTGCTCGGGCTGCTGGCCATCGCCGTCGTGACGGCCGCGGTGCTGCGCACGGCCCGCGTCGTCGCCGGGCACCCGACGCCGTCGACGCGCGTCGTCGCCGTCCTGACCGTCGCCTGGACCGTGCTCGCCGTGCTCGGCACCCAGGCCGCCGGGCTGCCCGTCGCCTCCCGCGACGCGGCCACGCTCGCCGCGACCCACGTCGGCCAGATCGGTGCCGGCATCACCGACCACCGCGAGTTCGAGGCCGCCGCCGCGGACGACGCCTACCGCGCCACCCCGGGCGCGAACCTGCTGACCGCGTTGCGCGGCAAGGACGTCGTGGTCGTGTACGTCGAGAGCTACGGACGCTCCGCCCTCGCCGACCCCGCGCTCGACGCCATGCTCGACGACGCGGGGCTGCCCGCCCGCAGCGCGTTCCTCACCTCGCCGACCTTCGGCGGCGGCAGCTGGCTCGCGCACTCCACGCTCGAGTCCGGCGTCTGGATCGACAACCAGGCCCGCTTCGACGACCTCGACGCCACCGGCCGCGCCACGCTCGCCGGGTTGTTCCGCCGGGCCGGCTGGGCGACCGCCGCGGTCCAGCCCGGCACCACCGAAGGATTCCCCGACGCCGACTTCTACGGCTACGACCAGGTCCTCGACGCCCACGATCTGGGCTACAAGGGCCCCAACTTCAGCTTCGCGACGATGCCCGACCAGTACACGCTGAAGACGTTCCAGGACCGGCTCCGCAGGCCCGGGCACGTGCCGCTGATGGCCGAGCTGACCCTCGTGTCCAGTCACGCGCCGTGGACGCCGCTGCCCACCCTGCTGCCCTGGGACCAGGTCGGCGACGGCTCCGTCTACGCCTCGATGTCCGGGCCGAGCCTGCCGCCGCAGGCCATCCTCACCACCGACCCGGCCGTCGTCCGTGCCGACTACCTCGCGTCGATCCGATACTCGCTCACCGCGTTGATCTCCTACCTGCAGACCTACGGCGACCCGAACCTCGTCACCGTGGTCCTCGGCGACCACCAACCCGCACCCGCCGCCACCGGCAACGACCCGAACCGCGACGTCCCGGTCACCGTCGTCGCCCGCGACCCGGCCGTCCTCGACGCGATCGACGGGTGGGGCTGGGAACCCGGGCTGCGCCCGTCGGCGCAGGCGCCGGTGTGGCGGATGGACGCCTTCCGCGACCGGTTCCTCCAGGCCTACGGCCCCCGCGTCCTACAGTGATCGCATGCCAGGGAGGGCTGCGGCCGCAGTCGTCGACGTGTTCGTCTACGTGGTCGTCCTCAATCTGTTCGTCGAGTACCTGCCGTCGGTCCTGAGCGAGACCTTCACCCTCTCCCTGCTGACGGCCGTGCTGCTCAAGGGTGTCCTCGAGCTCGTCGTCCTCGCGAAGAACAAGGTGAAGACCCGGTTCCGGGAGGCGGCGTCGCCGCTCGGGAAGGTCGGCGCCGCGCTGCTGCTGTGGCTGGTCATGTTCGGCAGCAAGTTCCTCGTCCTCGAAACCGTCGACCTCGCCTTCGGCTCCCGCGTCAGCCTCGGCGGCTTCTTCTCGGTGTCCGCGCTGATCGTCGTCCTCATGGTGGCGCGGGGGCTCGTGCGCCGGCTCCTCGATTCCTACGACTCGGCGCGGTAGGCGGGCGCCCGCCGCGGTGCCTCCCGCGGAAGGCTGCGCAGTAACGGCAACGTCCGCGGCGCCACCACCTCGGAGAGCACGACGACGCTCGTCGACCGCGCCACGACCCCGGACCGGTTGAGCTCCAGCAGGGTGCGCTGCAGGCCCTCGTGCGACGACGCCGCCAGCCGGCACAGCACGTCCGACGCCCCCGTCGTCGCGTAGGCCTCGAGCACCGCGGGATGGGCGGCCAGCTCGGCGGCGACGTCGTCGAGCGCACCCTGGGCGATCTCCAACGTCACGAAGGCGTGCACGCCGAACCCGGCCGCGACGAGGTCGACGTCCGGGCCGTACCCGGTGACGACGCCCTCGCGTTCGAGCCGGTCGATCCGCGCCTGCACGGTGCCGCGCGCGACCTGCAGCAGCCGCGACAGCTCCAGCACCCCGGCGCGCGGGTTCTCGCCCATGGCGGCGATGAGGTCGACGTCGAGCGCGTCGAGGTCGGACATATCCAGAATGTACAGCTGTCACGTCGATCTGCCCCACGATCTGTACATCTTCTCCACCGCCGACGACACCGGTTGCGACCCTGCCGACGCGACGCTGTCCTGGCTGCAACACATCGCACCCGAGGAGGCGCCATGAGCATCGACCACGACCTCTCGGCGGAGCAGCTCACCCGGCTCCTCGGCCTCGTCGACCACGACCACAGCACCGACCCGTTCCCCGTCACCGGGTGGGACGCCGTGGTGTGGGTCGTCGGCAACGCCGCGCAGACCGCGCTGTTCCACCGGCTCGTCCTGGGCATGGAGCTCGTCGCCTACTCCGGTCCCGAGACAGGCAACGCCGACCACCACGCCTACGTCCTGCAGGCGGGTCACGTGCGGTTCGTCGTGACGGGCGGCGTCGACCCCGAGAGCCCGCTGCACGACCGGCAGCGCCTCCACGGCGACGGCGTCGCCGACATCGCACTCGAGGTTCCCGACGTCGACCGCTGCGTCGCCCACGCCCGCTCCGCCGGCGCCACCGTCCTCGTCGAGCCGCACGACGTCTCCGACGAGCACGGCACCGTCCGCACCGCCGCGATCGCCGCCTACGGCGACACCCGGCACACCCTCGTCGACCGCTCCCGCTACGACGGCCCCTACCTGCCCGGATACGTCGCGCAGACGGCGCCCGCCCTCGCGACGCCGGCGTTCCAGGCGCTCGACCACGTCGTCGGCAACGTCGAGCTGGGGCGCATGGACGAGTGGGTCGCGTTCTACACCCGTGTCATGGGGTTCACGAACATGGCCGAGTTCGTCGGCGCCGACATCGCGACCGAGTACTCCGCGCTGATGAGCAAGGTCGTCGCCAGCGGGGACCGCCGGGTGAAGTTCCCGCTCAACGAGCCCGCCCAGGGCCGCAAGCGCTCCCAGATCGACGAGTACCTCGACTTCCACGCAGGCCCCGGCGTCCAGCACCTCGCGCTCGCGACCGACGACATCCTCACGACCGTCGACGCCCTGCGTGCCAGGGGCATCGAGTTCCTGCCGACGCCGGGCTCCTACTACGAGGACCCGGCGTTGCGGGCGCGGATCGGCGACGTCCGCGTCGACATCGAGGAGCTCGCCGCCCGCGGGATCCTGGTCGACCGCGACGAGGACGGCTACCTGCTGCAGATCTTCACCGCCCCCGTGGGCGATCGTCCGACGGTGTTCTTCGAGTTCATCGAGCGCCACGGCTCGCTGGGCTTCGGGAAGGGCAACTTCAAGGCGCTGTTCGAGGCGATCGAGCGCGAGCAGGCCCGCCGCGGCAACTTCTGACCCTGCGCACGAGGGCGAGGGCCCGCCCGGCCCCGGTCGGGCCGGACGGGCCCCGCGCGCACGAGCGACGGGTCAGCGGTCGAGCCAGGTCGTCCCGTAGAACATGTCGCGGGACAGGTAGCGGTCGACGCCCTTGACGTCCTTCTTCGTGATCGTCGCCAGGTAGGCCCGGCTGATCCAGACCACCGCGAGGTCCTTGTTCACCTGGTCCTCGATCTGCTGGTAGTCCTTGGTGCGCTGGGCGTCGTCGCTGGTGACGGCGGCGTCGGCCAACCATTTGTCGACGTCGGCGTTGGAGTACTTCCCGAAGTTGCCGCTGCCCCCGGTGCCGACGAGCCGCTGCGCTCCCGGGAACGGGTTGTCGAGCGGCGCGACGGTGGTGCTCAGCTGGAAGTCCCCGCTCTGCACGACCGCCGACGAGTACTGCGCCAGGTCGTAGGTCTTGACGTCGACCTTGATCCCGATGGCGGCCATCTGCGCCTGGACGAACTCGGCGAAGGGCTGGCGGCTCGTCGTCGTCTTGAAGGTGAAGTCGGGGTTCCCGCCCCTGGCCCGGTAGGCGTCGACGAGCTCCTTGGCCTTGGCCTGGTCGAACGTCGGCCACAGGTCGGCGGCCTGCTGGGTGTGGTACGGGCTCGACTGGTCGAACAGGCTGTTCGCGGTGGTCAGCCGGTTGTTGTACTGGCTGGCCGAGAGGGCCTTCATGTCGATGGCGCGGATGGCGGCCTCGCGCATGCCGCGGTCGTCGAACGGGGCCTTGGCGAAGTTGAAGAACAGGTACTCACCGGAGTTCCCGGGGCCGTAGTAGACCTGCAGGTTCGGGTTGTTCAGGCCGCGGACGAGCTCCTGGTTGTAGGCGGCGAACGCGAGGTCGATGTCGCCGTTCTGTGTCGACGACGTGCGGGTCTCGGTGTCGGGCAGCGGCCGGAACTCCAGCCCGTCGAGGTACGGCTTGCCCTGCTGCCAGTAGTTCGGGTTGCGCGTCAGCGTCATCGTGGAGTCGCGGACCCAGCTGGTGAGGGTGAACGGACCGGCCCCGACCGGGTTGGTGGCGATGTCCTTGCCGTACTTCTGCAGGGCCGCCGGCGAGATGATCATGCCGAGGGTGCCGTTGAACCCGCTCTGGGCGAAGACGATCGGGAACGACGCGAGCGGCGACCTCAGCGTGAACCTCACCGTCAGCGGGTCGACGGCCTGCATGTTCGCGATCATCGCCGCGTAGGTGTGCGCCGGCGAGGTGGCCTTGTCGATGTGGCGCTGGGTGTTGATGATGACGGCGTTGGCGTCATAGTCGGTTCCGTCGGAGAACTTGACGTTCGGGGTGAGCGTCATCGTCCACGTCGTCCCGTTGTCCGACGTGGTCATGCCGGTGGCGATGAACGGCTCGATCTTGCCGTCGGGGGAGAGCTTGAGCAGCGAGTCGTAGACGGCGTTCTGCGCCATGTTGGTGTTCTGCACGGTCGGGTCGAAGCTGACGGCCTCGCGGTCGGCGCCGAGGATCAGCGTGCCGCCCTTCTTGGGCGTGCCCTCCTTCGCGAGGTCACCGCCGTAGGGGTCGACGGCGCTGATGGGCCCCGTCTGCGCCGCGGACCCTCCCGTCGACGACCCGCAGCCCGTCACGACGAGCAGCATCGCGACGACCGCGGCGACCACCGCGGCGAGGCGTGCCTGCCGTCGTCCCGCTCCTACCTGCATCTCGCCCACCCACTCCTCGTCGAGTCCGGCAGTGGTCACTGCCGGGCGGGGATCACTGCTCGTGCGGGCCGCGGGGGGCGGCCCGCACGTCACGCCTGCGTCGTCCCGGCGGGGGCGGGGACGGACACGCCCAGGCCGCCGCGGGTGTCGGCGCCGTAGCGCGCGATCTCCGCCGGCAGGTCCAACGGCACCCCGCGACGCGTGCGCGCCTCGTAGTGGGAGTCGTCGAGCAGGTCGCCGGGGACGAGCCACGCCACCTCGAACTCGATGCCGTCGGGGTCGCGCGCGTAGATGCTCTTGGTCGTGCCGTGGTCGGTGGCGCCGACGAGGGCCCCCGCCCGGCCGAGGACCTCGGCGAGCTCACCGAGCTCGCCGAGGGTCCGCAGCTCCCAACCCAGGTGGTAGAGCCCCACCGTGGTCGTGCCGGCCGGGGAGTCGTGCGCGCCGTCGCCGATCGCGAACAGGCCGATGTCGTGGTCGTTCGTCGAGTCCGGGGCCTGCATGAACGCGGCCCGGCCGGGCCGGTCCATGACGACCCGGAAGCCGAGCAGGTCCCGGTAGAACGCCACGCTGCGGTCGACGTCGCGGACGTAGAGGACGGCGTGGTTGAGCCGGCTGATTCCCACGGTGGTGGCCCGTCAGTCGCCGGCGACCGGGAGCTGCCGGCCGATGGAGTCGAGTGCCTCGCGGACGGCGGGGTCGTCGTCGGTGCCGAGGTAGCGCCAGTCCTCGCCGTCGGCGAGGGTCTTGTCGGCCGCCCGGATCCTGGTGAAGTCGTTGCCGGGGCCGGCGAGTGCGGGCGGCGGGGTGCCGTCGGTCTCCAGGGCCTTGGCCGCGCCGAGCAGGATGCGCCGCATCCGGATGACGGCCTTGTCGAGCTGGCCGAGCTGCTCGGTGCTGCGGTCGTAGATCTTGCCCATGGACTCGGTGACCATCAGGTCCTGGCTGACGAAGTCGGCGACGCCGCTGAAGGTCTCGGTCCGCTGGACGTCGCGGTCGAGCTTGTAGCCGTTCTCGGCGGTGTACTCGCGCGGGGTGATGCCCCCGACCCGGCGGGTGAACGGCGTCTCGAACGGGCTGAAGCTGTGCAGCGGCTCGCCGCCGTGGCCCTGCGGGTTGGCGTCGACCTGCGCGTCGAAGTTGTAACGCCAGCAGCTGTGGTCGTCGATCGGGACGACCATCAGGTGCCGGGTGTTGTAGGGGATCGCGGCGATGATCGTCGAGTAGGGGGCGATGTACTCGGTGATGCGGACGTTGGTGTGCCCGTTGGGCGTGGTCCGCAGGCCGGCGTAGCGGTAGCCGTACCAGGTGTTCTCGACCTCGATGCGCGGCGCCTGGTCGTGGCTCCAGAACCGCCACGTCGCCTTGTTCGACGGGTAGCCCGGCTTGTCGGTGCCGTCGTCCTCGAACTCGCCTGCCGCGAAGAACCCGTGCAGCCAGGAGATGTGGGCGGTGTCGAGGTTGCCCTCCATCGTCTGGATCCAGTTGCAGTCGGCGTAGAGCTTCGTCGCCAGCGTCTTCTCGGGAGGCAGGCTCTCCGTGCCGAAGTCGCGGAAGGGCGTCATGGTCTCGGCCGGGCCCATGTAGGTCCAGATGATCCCGCCCGACTCGTGCACCGGGTAGGACCTCGCCTTCACCCGGTCCTTGAACGAGCTCTCCGGCGGCTCGCTGGGCATGTCGACGCAGTTGCCCTCGGTGTCGAACTTCCAGCCGTGGTACGGGCAGCGCAGCCCGCACTCCTCGTTGCGCCCGAAGAACAGGGAGGCGCCGCGGTGCGGGCAGTTCTCCTGGATCAGGCCGACCTTGCCGGTGGTGTCGCGGAACGCGACGAGCTTCTCGCCGAGCAGCGTCACCCGCAGCGGTGTGCAGTCGGGATCCGGCAGTTCCTCGCTCAGCGCGGCGGGGGTCCAGTAGCGGCGCAGCACCTCGCCCATCGGGGTCCCCGGCCCGACCCGGCACAGGGTCTCGTTGTCCGCGTGCGACAGCATCGTCGGCCCTCCTCGTGGCGCGCGTCCGGGCACGGCGGGGAGCCGGGCACGGCTGTTGCCGGGCACGGTCGTGCCACTCCCGGAGCGAATTTCGTGTCCTCGGCGGGATTCCGCCGGATTGCGTCATCGACGTTAACTCAGGCCATTCACACTGCGGAAACAAGGAATTCGTCTAACGCGCCATCAGCGCGGTGAATACCGTCACACGCAATTCAGGGAAGGCTTACCTTGCTTTTCGGGCGTGATCTGATGGGGGCGTGACGTCCTCGTCGGCGAGGCTCGCCCGTCTCGATCTCAACCTGCTCGTCGTGCTGCGCGAGCTCCTGCGCGAACGCAACGTCACCCGTGCCGCCGCCCGTGTCGGCGTCTCGCAGCCCGCCGCCAGCGCCGCCCTGGCCCGGCTGCGCCGCCACTTCGACGACGAGCTGCTCGTCCGCAAGGGCGCCGCCTACGAGCTGTCCGCGCTCGCCCACCAGCTCGTCGACCAGGTCGAGACCGTGTGCGACGGCATCGACCGGCTCCTGTCCACCGGCGCCGACTTCGACCCCGCGACCTCGCACCACGAGTTCACGATCGTCATGTCCGACTACGCGATCGCCGTCATGGGCGAACGCCTCGCCGCCGAGACCCGCAGGCGCGCACCCCACGTCCGGCTCAACATCGTGCTGGTCCGCGAGGCCCTCGCCGCCGGCATCGACCGCACCATCCGTGCCGTCGACGCGGTCGTCTCCTCCGCCACCGCCCGGTTCCGGCTCCCGGAGATCCGTTCGGCGCTGCTGTTCCGCGACCGCTGGGTGTGCGTCGTCGGCCGCGATGCGCCTTACGGCGAGACCCTCACCCTCGACGAGCTGCGCGACGCCGGCTGGGTCGTGCCGTACCACCGCGACTCCGAGTTCCCCTCGGTCGTGCCCGTCAGCGGGCAGCTCGCGGCGCTGGGCATCCGGCCGTCGGTCGCGGTGCGCGTCGACAGCTACATGGCCGTCCCGTTCCTCGTCGCCTCCTCCGGGCACGTCGCGCTCATGCAGGAGACGCTCGCCCGGACGCTCGAGTCACGGCTGGGCCTGCGCGTCCTCGACCCGCCGGCGCCGCTGGAGCCGTTCGTCGAACGGGTGTGGTGGCACGAACGTCTGACACCGGACCCGGCCCACCGCTGGTTCCGCCGGATCGTCGAACGCGCCGCCCGCCCGCTGTGAGGAGCGCCTCCGGCGCTCGTGAGTGGCGTTATTGGCTATAGCCAATAACGCCACTCACGGGCCCGAAGGGCCTACTGCTTCCAGGTGCCCGCGAAGAACAGCTCGCTCGACAGGTACCGCGAGACGCCCTTGACGTTCGGACGCGCGATCGCGGCCTTCGCGGCCCGCGACAGCCAGACCACCGGCAGGTCGCCCGCGATCAGCTCCTGCGCCTTCTTGTAGGCGGCGGCCTGCGCGGCCGGGTCGGACGAGGCAGCAGCCTGGTCGAGAGCCGCGTCGACCTGCGGGTTGGAGTACTTCCCGTAGTTGTTGATCCCGCCCGTGTGGAACTGGTTCGTCATGAACGGGAACGGGTTCTCGTACGGGCCGCTGATCCACGTCGCCGTGCCGAACTGAGTGCCCTGGATGATCGGGCCGATGAACGTCGCGATGTCGTCGAACTGCAGCTTGACGTTCACGCCGATGGCCGCCCACTGGGCCTGCAGGAACTGGCCGAGCTGGTGGTCGTCGGGGGAGTTGCCGGTGTTGTAGGTGAAGTCCGGGTTCCCGCCGCCGGCCTTGTAGGCGTCGATCAGCTTCTTCGCCCCGGCCTGGTCGTACTTCGGGTAGGCGTCGGCCGCGGCCTGGCTGAAGTACTGGTCGCCCTCGGCGAACGGCGTCGTCGCCAGCTGTCCGACGTTGTTGTACTGCGTCGCGTTGAGCGCCTTCGGGTCGATCGCCATGATCAGGGCCTGGCGCACCGACTTGTCGTCGAACGGCTTCTTGGTGAGGTTGTAGTAGAGGTACTGGCCGTCGCCGCCGGGTCCCCAGTAGGTGGCCAGGTTCTTGTCCATCGACGCGCGGCGCAGCTCGGAGAAGAAGCCGCCGATGTCGAGGTCGATGTCACCGTTCGCGACAGAGGCGTACCGGGCGTCGGTGTCGGAGATCGGGCGGAACTCGATGCCGTCGAGATACGGCTTGCCCTTGTCCCAATAGTTGTCGAACTTCTTGACGACGATCTTGTTGTTCGGGATCCACTGGACGAACGAGAACGGGCCCGCGCCGACGGGGTTGCGGCCGTAGTCGGCGCCTTCCTTCTGCACGGCGGTCGGCGAGGCGATGGTGCCGAGGTTGCCGGAGGAGAAGGGCAGTGCGAACGATGTCGGGAACGTCGCCGTCGGCCGCTTCAGTACGAACGTGATCGTCAGCGGATCGGTGGCCGTCATCGCCTGGATCGGCTCGGTGTAGAGCTTGCCCAGCGCGGCCGGGGTGTCCATCTGCCGCTTCACGTTGAAGATCACCGCGTCGGCGTCGAACGGGGTGCCGTCCTGGAACGTGACGTCGGGCCGCAGCTTCATGACCCATGTCGTGCCGCCGTCGGGGCTGTTCATCGACTGCGCCAGATAGGGCTGGGCGACGCCCTTGCTGTCCATCTTCAACAGCGAGTCGTACACCGCCGAGGCCATCAGGTTCGAGCCGATGACCGGGTCGAACGAACGCGCCTCGGTGTACATGCCGACGATCAGGGTGCCGCCCGGCTTGGGGGTGCCCTCCTCGGCGACGTCGCCGCCGAAGGGTTTCGACGAGTCGAGCTGGTCGGGGTTGGCGGCGGCGGACGTGGCACCACCGTTCGACCCGCACGCCGTCGCGACGAGGACGACGGCCGCTGTCGCGGCGACCGCGGCGGCAAGCCGCGATCCCCGGACGCGTCCCGGAGCCCCGCGGCGTCCTGGAACAGAGCGCATGACGGACACACCTCTCTCGAACTGCCCATACGGCGGTGTACTGGACACGACCCGTCCGCGGTGCGCTGCCCGAGGGCGGGGCGCATCGCCGGGGGTCACCGACAGAGGCAGCACGGCGTGCGGAGGCGCTCGACGTGCCAATGCCGAGAGGTACTGCGCGGCACCGGAACGTCGCTGAGGGGGTGCGGCGGCCTGGAACCGGCGGCGAGCATATCCGCGCGCCGTGACGGCCAACAATGACGAGCGCGCAGCAGTTCCGGACGACGCGTGCGACCGGGAACGACATACCGCGCGCAACCTGACGGTCGTGATCCGGCGCCGCATCGACCGTGAGGTCGCGCGCGGTTCTGCACGCGGAACGGCCCCGCCCGATCACCCGGGTGGGGCCGTTCCGCGGACGTGGCCGTGGGGTTCGGGCCGGTCAGGCGCCGATGGCCTGCTTGCGGCGCTCCATGAGGCGCCAGATCATCGGCGTGAAGATCAGCTGCATCGCCAGATCGAACTTGCCACCCGGGCAGACGATCGTGTTGGCCCGCGACATGAACGAGTCGTGCAGCATCGACAGCAGGTAGGAGAAGTCGATGCCCTTCGGGTTCGCGAAACGGATGATCAACATCGACTCGTCGGCCGTCGGGATCGTGCGGGCGATGAACGGGTTGGACGTGTCGACCATCGGGACCCGCTGGAAGTTCACGTGCGTGCGCGAGAACTGCGGGCAGATGTGGTTCACGTAGTCCGGCATGCGGCGCAGGATCGTGTCGGTGACGGCCTCGGTGGAGTAGCCGCGCTGGATCTTGTCCCGCTGCAGCTTCTGGATCCACTCGAGGTTGATCACCGGGACGACACCGATGAGCAGGTCGGGGTGCTGGGCGACGTCGGCCTTGTCGCTGACGACGGCGCCGTGCAGGCCCTCGTAGAACAGCAGGTCGGAGTCGGGCGCGAGGTCGGTCCACGGGGTGAAGGTGCCGGGCGGCTGGTTGTGCGGCGCGGCCTCCTCGTCGTCGTGGAGGTACTTGCGGACCTTGCCGGTGCCCGACTCGCTGTAGGTGCGGAACAGCTCCTCGAGCTCCTCGAAGAGGTTGGACTCGGGGCCGAAGTGGCTGAAGCTGTGGTCGCCCCTGGCGTGGGCCTCGGCCATCGCGACCTTCATCTCGGCGCGGTCGAAGCGGTGGAAGCTGTCGCCCTCGACCGTGGCGGCGTTGATGTGCTCGCGGCGGAAGATCTGCTGGAAGGCCCGCATGACCGAGGTCGTCCCGGCGCCCGACGCGCCGGTGACCGCGATGATGGGGTGCTTGCTCGACATCGTGTCGCTCCGATCGCTTTCCGGGTCAGTTCGCGGTGGCGCGGAACAGGCCGCGAGTGCCGTAGAAGGGGGTGTCCACGCCGGAGTCGACGTTCTCCACGTGGTACTTGGCCACCCGCTCGACCTCCTCGACGGCGCCGAACACGAGCGCGATGCGCTGGTGCAGCGCGGTGGGCCGGACGTCGAGGATGCGCTCGTGGCCCGTGTTCGCGGCACCGCCGGCCTGCTCGATGATGAACGCGACCGGGTTGGCCTCGTAGAGCAGGCGCAGCCGGCCCGGCTTGGCCGGGTCCTTGGTGTCGCGCGGGTAGAGGAAGACGCCCCCGCGGGTGAGGATGCGGTGGGTCTCGGCGACCAGCGACGCCACCCAGCGCATGTTGAAGTCCTTGCCGCGCGGGCCGGACTTGCCGGCGAGGCACTCGTCGACGTAGCGACGCACCGCGGGCTCCCAGAAGCGGCGGTTGGACGCGTTGATCGCGAACTCCGACGTCGACTCCGGGATGCGGATGTCCTCGCGGGTCAGGATGAACTCGCCCAGGCGCGGGTCGAGGGTGAACGCGTGCGTGCCGCGCCCGACCGTCAGCACCAGGATCGTCGACGGCCCGTAGATGGCGTAGCCCGCGGCGACCTGGGTCGTGCCGGGCTGCAGGAAGTCGTCGGCGGTCGGGTTGCCGCCCGCGCTCTCGGGGGCGCGCAACACCGAGAAGATGCTGCCGACGGAGACGTTCACGTCGATGTTCGACGAACCGTCCAGCGGGTCGAAGACCAGCAGGTACTTGCCCCGCGGGAACTCGGCCGGGATCTCGTACGGGTCGTCGAGCTCCTCGGACGCCATGCCGGCGACCTGGCCGCCCCACTCGGTGGCACGGATGAAGATGTCGTTGGACATCACGTCGAGCTTCTGCTGGGTCTCACCCTGCACGTTGACGGTGCCCTGGGCGCCCAGCACGCCCTCGAGCGCGCCGTAGGCGACCCGGCCCGCGATGGCCTTGCAGGCGATCGCGACGTCGAGGATCAACGAGTTGAGGTCGCCCACCGCGTCGGGGTGGCGGCGCCGCTCGTCGTTGAGGAACCGGGCGAGCGTCGTACGGTCGGCGAGCATTGCGTTTCTCCCCGCAGCCGAGTCAGAAGACAGGATCGAAAGAACCGGACAGGCGGGCGCCGACGGCGCGGCCCGTCCATGACAAGGAGCCGACGGCGCGGCCCGTCCATGACAAGGAGGGTGCCGTCCGCCGTCGCGCGGCCCATCCCCTACCGGGGTGGCGGGCAGGGGGTGATGCGCGACCCGGGTCGCGGTGGTGGCGGTCACTACAGTGACGCCGTGGACGCGATCGGGACGAAGCGCGTCGTGGGCGACGAAGCCCCCGACCGGGCCGATCCCGGCACGTCCGACGAGCCGGCCGGGCGCCGGCGCCGGTGGTGGACGCGGTCGCGGCGGCTTCCCGCGTCCGACGCGATGGCGGTGCTGGCGGTGGGCCAGGCGATCGCCGAGGACCTGCGGGGCGGGCTCGTCCACGACCGGGCCGGGGCGGCCGCGCGCCGGCTGCGCACGCTCCTCGACGCCGACGCGGTCGGGCTCACGGGCCTGTCGGGGCCGCTGGCCTGGGCCGGGCGGCCCGACGAGGGCGCGGGCGATCTCGTCGACCAGGTGCGTCGCGACGGGCACCGGGCCGGCCGCGCGGGCCGCACCTTGGCGCTGCCGCTGCCGGTGCGGGGTGAGCCGGGCGGGGTGCTGGTCGTCGTCGGCGCGGTCCCGGCGGCCGCGGCACGGCAGGCCGCCGCGTGGACGGGGGAGGCGCTGGCCCGCGGCAGGCTGGAGTCGTCGGCGGAGGCGGCGGAGCGGGCGGAGCTGCGGGCATTGCGCGCGGAGATCTCGCCGCACTTCGTCTACAACGCGTTGACGACGATCGCCGCGTTCGTGCGCTCGGACCCCGACCGGGCCCGCGAGCTGATCCGCGACTTCGCCGAGTACATCCGGCACAACCTGGCCCGCCACGGCGAGTACACGACGCTGGCCGGGGAGTTCCGCGCGATCGAGGCCTACCTGGAGCTGGCGCGGGCGGTGCTGGGGGAGCGGCTGCGGGTGCAGGTGCGGATCGCGCCGGAGGTGCTTCCCGTCGCACTGCCGTTCCTCACGCTGCAGCCGCTCGTGGAGAACGCGGTGCAGCACGGGGTGGAGCGGATCGAGGGTGGCGGATCGGTGCAGGTCAGCGGCGAGGCGCAAGGCACGGACTGCGTCATCGCGGTCGAGGACGACGGTCCCGGCATGGACCCGGAGCACGCCCGTGCGGCGCTCGCGGGTGACGCGTCGGGGTCCGGGCTGGCGCTCGCGAACGTCGACCGCAGGCTCCGCGCGGTCTACGGGCCGCAGTACGGCCTGGTGATCGAGACGGCCCAGGGCGCGGGCACCCGGATCGTCGTGCGGGTGCCGCGGTTCGCGCCCGGGGTGGTGGCGGGCTGATGGCAGACCGGCTACGGGTCCTGGTCGTCGACGACGTCGCGCCCGCCCTCGACGACCTGTGCGGACTGCTGCGGGACTCGCCGTGCGTGGCCGAGGTCGTCCCGGCCGGCGACGCGGTGACGGCGTTGCGGCTGATCCAGTCCGCCGACCGCGACGGCCCGTTCGACGCGGCGTTCCTCGACATCTCGATGCCGGGCATGGACGGGCTGGAGCTGGGGTCGCTGCTGTCGCGGCTGGCCGACCCGCCGGAGATCGTGTTCGTCACCGCGTTCGAGGAGCACGCCGTGTCGGCCTACGGCGTCGGCGCTCTGGACTACCTGCTCAAACCGGTGTCGACGGAACGTCTCGACGGTGCGCTCGCCCGGATCCGCCGCGTCGTCGGGGCGTCCCGCGAGGAGGAGCCGGCGGGCGTGCGTACCGCCGAGCCCGTCGACCAGCTGGCCGCGGTCCCGGTGGAGCTGGCCGGGCGGACCCGCTGGGTGCGCCGCGACGACGTGCGGTTCGTCGAGGCCCAGGGCGACTACGTGCGGCTGCACACCCGCGGCGCGTCGCACCTGCTGCGGATGCCGATCTCGCGGCTCGAGGAGCACTGGGCCGACCACGGCTACACCCGCGTGCACCGCAGCTTCCTGCTCGACGTCAGCTCCGTGCTGGAGCTGCGCAGCGACAGCGGCGGCGGGCTGCTCGCCCACACCGACGCGGGCGACGTCCCGGTGAGCCGCCGGCACGCCCGCGCGCTGCGCGACCTGCTGCTCGACGCCGCGACCCGGGGCGACCTGCGCGGGGCCCGGTGAGCGGGTGGTGAGCAAGGCCCGGCGCGTCACCGTCACCAGCCCGCAGACCGCCGTCGTGCTCACCGCCCGCCGTGGCGGGGTGTCGTCGCCACCCCCGCGGCTCTCGGCCACCGAGCGCGACCGCGCCGAACGCCTGCGCCGCGCGCAGCTGCGGCTCGCGCTCGTCGGCCTGGCCGGGCTCGCG
>MEGH01000005.1:560-73172 GCA_001725415.1 Pseudonocardia sp. SCN 73-27 | reverse complement strand
GACGCCGTGCCCGAGCTGATCCGGCCGCGGCTGTTCGGGCTGCCGGTGAGCTGGCTGGCCGTCGCGGTTCTGCCCTACCCGGCGCTGGCACTGCTGGCGTGGCGGCAGCTGCGCCGCGCGGAGCGCCTGGAACGTGCAGACGAGCCGCCGGAGTGATCGCCCTCGCTGCCCTACCGGTGGTGCTCGCGACGCTGCTCATCGGGGCCCGCGGCGTCGCGGCGCTGCGCTCGACGTCGGACTTCCTCGTCGCGTCGCGACGGATCTCGCCGACGCTCAACGCGGCCGCGGTGTCGGGGGAGTACCTGTCGGCGGCGTCGTTCCTGGGGGTGGCGGGGCTCGTCGTCAAGAACGGGGTCGGGGCGCTGTGGTACCCGGTCGGGTTCACGGCCGGCTACCTCGCGATGCTGCTGTTCGTCGCGGCCCCGATGCGGCGCACCGGGGCGCTCACGGTCCCGGACTTCGCCGAGGCCCGGCTCGGGTCGCCGGCGCTGCGCCGGTTCTGCGCGGTCGTCGTGCTGGTCATCGCCGGGCTGTACCTGGTGCCGCAGTTCACCGCGGCCGGGCAGGTCCTGATGGCGGTCAGCGGCCTGCCGTACTGGGTGGGCGTCGTCGTGTCGGGGGCGGCGGTGAGCGTCACGCTCGCCCTCGGCGGCATGCGCGCGGCGACCTACGTGCAGGCGTTCCAGTTCGTCCTCAAGCTGGTGCTGTTCATCGTGCCCGCGGTATGGCTGATGACCGCGGTCGGCCCGGAGACCCGCCACGAGGCGCTGCACCCGGCGGAGTTCACCCGGTTCACCGCGGACACGCCCGTCGAGTTCCGGCTGCCGACGCGCATCGAGGTGTCCGCCCCGATGACGGTCGTCGCCGACACGGACACGGGACCGGTGCCGGTGCACCTGGAGCCGGGGCCGTTCGTCGTCCCCGGTCAGGCCCGCTGGGTGTTCCCCGCGGGTGCCGACGTGCCGCGCATCCGCGGCGCCGCCCTGCCCGGTAGCGACGACTGGCAGCGCCCGCTGCTCGACTCCGACCGCTCGGGCCACTCCCTGCTCGCGACGTGGTCGGTGCTCGTCGCCACGGCCCTCGGGACGATGGGGCTGCCGCACGTCATCGTCCGTTTCCACACCAGCCCGGACGGCCGCGCGGCGCGCCGGACGGCGGCGATCACCGTCGGCCTGCTGGGCACGTTCTACCTGTTCACATGGGTGTACGGGCTGCTCGGCGGGGTCCTCATGCCGGAGCTGTACCTGTCGGGGGCCACCGATACCGCGGTCGTCGAGCTCCCCGGCCGCGTCGAGGACGGCACCGCCGGACAGGTGTTCACCGGGCTGCTGACGGCAGGCGCGTTCGCGGCGTTCCTCGCGACGTCGCTGGGGCTGCTGCTGGCGTTGGCCGGGGCGGTCGCGCACGACCTGCTGCCCGGGTCGCTGCGCCGGCTGCGGATCACCGCGCTGGTGGCCGCGGCCGTCGTCGTCCCGATCGCGTTGCTCGCCGCGCAAGTCGACGTCGGTGCCGTCGTGACCTCGGCGTTCGCGGTCGCGGCGTCGACGTTCTGCCCGTTGCTCGTGCTCGGGATCTGGTGGCGGCGGCTGACGGTGCGGGGAGCGTTCGTCGGCATGGGGGTGGGGCTCGCCGCGTCGGCGGGGGTGATGGCGGCGAGCCTGCTGATCCGCCCGGCACCCGGCGTCACGGCCTTGCTGCTGGGGCAGCCGGCGCTGTGGTCGGTGCCGCTCGCGTTCCTGACGATGGTGCTCGTGTCGCTGCGGGACCGGCCCCCGCCGGGTGCGGAGTCGGCCATGTTGCGGCTTCACCTGGACGAGACCCGGGCGTGACCTGCGCCACCGTTCGTCGCAGAACGCGACCGTTGGTCGACCGTTCGTCGTCGCGGCGGGGTGTGTGTCGCCCGTTACTTCCGGCTGCTCGGCGGTGCCGCTTTCCTACTGCCCGTAGCCGACCCGAGAGGCCTGCGAGGAGGCAGTGTGAGCACCACCGAGTCACAACCCCCGGGCGAGGGGACCGCGACCGCCGACTGGGAAACGGTCCAGGCCAGCCCGGAGTTCCAGTCGCTGCGACGCCGGTTGCGGCGCTTCATCTTCCCGCTGACCGCGGCGTTCCTCGTCTGGTACCTGCTGTACGTGCTGCTGGCCAGCTACGCGCCGTCGTTCATGGCGACGAAGGTCGTCGGCAACATCAACATCGGGCTGATCTTCGGGCTGCTGCAGTTCGTGTCGACCTTCGCGATCACCACCTGGTACGTGAAGTGGGCCGACAAGAACTTCGACCCGCCCGCCACCGCCATCCGTGAGGAGATCGAGGGGAGCGGGCGATGAACCTCGCTCAGACCGCGAACGGCGTCGAGGGCTCCAACCCCTGGCTCAACATCGGCATCTTCGCCGTCTTCGTCATCGTGACGCTGACGATCGTCGTGCGGGTGTCCAAGCGCGCGAGCAGCGGCGCGAAGGACTTCTACACCGCGGGCGGTGGCTTCTCCGGCACCCAGAACGGCATCGCGATCTCGGGTGACTACCTGTCGGCGGCGTCGTTCCTCGGCATCGCGGGCGCCATCGCGCTGTACGGCTACGACGGTTTCCTCTACTCGATCGGCTTCCTCGTCGCCTGGCTCGTCGCGCTCCTGCTCGTGGCCGAGTTCCTGCGCAACACCGGCCGCTTCACCATGGGTGACGTCCTGGCGTTCCGGATGCGGCAGCGTCCCGTCCGGGCGGCCGCGGCCACGTCGACGCTCGTGGTGTCGTTCTTCTACCTGCTCGCGCAGATGGCCGGCGCCGGCGGGCTCGTCGCGCTGCTGCTCGACGTGAAGTCCAAGACGGGGCAGTCGATCGTCATCGCGGTCGTCGGCGTCCTGATGATCGCCTACGTGCTCATCGGCGGCATGCGCGGCACGACGTGGGTGCAGATCATCAAGGCCGTCCTGCTCATCGTGGGTGCCGGCGTCATGACGTTCTGGGTGCTCGGCAAGTACGGCGTCAACCTCTCCCAGCTGATGGGAAGCGCGGTCGAGCGGGCAGGCCAGGGCGGGGAGAAGCTGCTCAACCCGGGCGCGCAGTACGGCAAGTCCGGCCTGACCAAGCTCGACTTCGTCTCGCTGGGCATCGCGCTGGTCCTCGGCACCGCGGGCCTGCCGCACATCCTGATGCGCTTCTACACCGTGCCCACGGCCAAGGAGGCCCGCCGCTCGGTGGTCTGGGCGATCTGGCTGATCGGCCTGTTCTACCTGTTCACGCTGGTCCTGGGCTACGGCGCGGGTGCGCTCGTCGGCCCCGACACCATCAAGAAGGCCCCCGGCGCGGCCAACTCCGCGGCCCCGCTGCTGGCCTACGAGCTGGGCGGGACGGTCCTGCTGGGCCTGATCGCGGCGGTCGCGTTCGCCACGATCCTGGCGGTGGTCGCCGGGCTCACGATCACGGCGTCGGCGTCGTTCGCCCACGACATCTACGTCAACGTGATCAAGCGCGGCAAGGTCGACGACGCGGCCCACACCGAGGTGAAGATCGCGCGGCGCACGGCCGTCGTCATCGGCATCGTCGCCATCGCGGGCGGCATCCTGGCCAACGGCCAGAACATCGCGTTCCTCGTGGCTCTGGCCTTCGCGGTCGCAGCCTCGGCGAACCTGCCGACGATCCTCTACTCGCTGTTCTGGAAGCGGTTCAACACCAACGGCGCACTGTGGAGCATCTACGGCGGTCTGACGATCACGCTGGTGCTGATCATCTTCTCGCCGGTGGTGTCCGGGAAGCCGGTCGACCCGGCGACAGGGAAGAGCCCGTCGATGCTGCAGAGCGTGGACTTCCACTGGTTCCCGCTCGACAACCCGGGCCTGATCTCGATCCCGGCGTCGTTCCTGCTGGGCTTCCTCGGCACGGTCCTGGCGAAGGACAAGGCCGACAAGGCCCGCTACGCCGAGATGGAGGTCCGGTCGCTCACGGGCGCCGGCGCCGAGAAGGCGGTCGCGCACTAGGGCGACGGCACGGCACGACGAACCGGTGCGGGTCCGCGGAATCGCGGGCCCGCACGGTCGTGCGGGCGTAGGGTCGGACGCCGTGACCGCGTCTCTCACCGAGACCGCCCGCGACGTCGCGGACGGCTCCACCACCGCAACCCGGCTGGTCGAGGAGGCGCTGGAGCGCCTGGCCGCCACCGAACCCGACATCCACGCCTGGGTGACCGTCGCCGCCGACGGCGCCCGCGAGGAGGCCCGCCGGCTCGACGCGGGACCACGGCGCGGCCCGCTGCACGGTGTCCCCGTCGGGATCAAGGACATCATCGACGTCGCCGGCCTGCCGACGGAGTGCGGCTCACCGCTGCGCGCCGGCCGTGTCGCAGGGGCGGACGCCTGGGTCGTCGCCCGGCTGCGCGAGGCCGGTGCGGTCGTCCTCGGCAAGACCGTGACCACCGAGTTCGCCTACTTCCAGCCCGGCCCCACCCGCAACCCGCGCGACCTGTCACGGACGCCGGGCGGGTCGTCCAGCGGCTCGGCCGCGGCGGTCGCGGCCGGGGTCGTGCCCGTCGCCGTCGGCACCCAGACCGCGGGGTCGGTCACCCGGCCCGCCGCGTTCTGCGGCGTCGCGTCGTACGTGCCGCCGGTCGGCGTGCTGTCCTACGCAGGCGTCAACCCGATGTGCCCGTCGCTCGACACGGCCGGGTACTTCGCCCCGACGATCGGCGACCTCGCGCTGGTCCGCGCCGCTCTCGGCAGCTGGACGGACGTCCCGACGGCGCGGGCCGACGCGCCCCGGCTGCTGCTGATGCGCGGCGACGAGCTCGGGCCCGTCGAGCCGGAGATGGCCGACGCGCTGGAGCGGGCCGTGACCGCGCTCGGTGCGGCGGGCGCCCGGATCACCGATGCGGCGCTGCGGCTGGGCCCGTTGTCCGACGACCACGTCACGGTCATGGAGTACGAGTCCGCGCAGACGCTGCGTACCGAGCTGGCGACGTCGCCGGAGCAGCTCAGCGACGTCCTGCGCGAGATGCTGGAGAGGGGCTCGACGACGCCCGGGTCGGCGTGGTCGGCGGCGCTGGCCCGAGCCACCGCGCAGCGGGACCTGGTCACCGGGATGCTCGGCGAGGCCGACGCGATCCTGCTGCCCGCCGCCCCCGGCCCCGCGCCGGAGGGGTTGGACGCCACCGGGCAACCGACGATGTCGCGGCCGTTCCAGCTGATGAACCTGCCCGCGGTCGGTATCCCCGGGTTGCGTTCCGCGGAGGGGCTGCCGCTCGGGATCCAGCTCGTGGGCCATCCGGGACGTGAGGCGGAGCTGCTCGCCACGGCGGCCTGGGTCGAGAGGGAGCTCTAAGGGGGTCTAAGGGGGTGGCGCCGGCGGTGGTGAGCCGCCGGCGCGGGTTGGTGCCGGGTGCGGGCCCCGGATCGCGGGACCCGCACCCGGAGTCCTACTTGACGACCGGCGCGCCCATCGGCAACGCGCGGCCTCCCAGCTCCTGGTTCATGGCGTCGTAGAACAGGTAGATGCCGATCAGACAGAACACGAAGACGGCGATCCCGCCGCCGGTGAGCATCCCGGTCGACCCGTTGAGGACACCGGCGAGCACCAGCGCGACGGCGATGTCGACGAACACGAACAGCAGCGTGAACGCCAGCGGCAGGCGCATCGTCGCCACGGTGACGACGACCAGCACGACGAGCCACGAGATCAGGAACGTCGCCTGTACGGACTGGACCTGGGACGCGGCCGCGGTCGCGTCGGTGGTCGAGACGCCGAACCAGCCGTTGACCAGGCCCATCACCAGGAACCCGAAGCTCAGCCAGAACACGCCGAACATGCCGAAGATGCCGGCGACGGCGCTCTGGCCGACCCGGGTCGCCCACAGGCCCGACAGCAGGACACCGATGCCGGAGGCGAAGAAGACGGCGGGGACCAGTCCGCCGGGGAGTGCTGCCGGCAGGTAGCCGACGAGCCAGAGGCCGAGCGTGATGCTGCCGACCAGGAAGCAGGGAAGCGCGAACAGCGACGGGTTACCCGCGGGAGCGGCGGCGGGAGCCGCCGCCTCGGCTACGGGAGCCTGAGCCTCGTTCTCGACTGTCATGACCGGATCTCCTCGTTGAGTTCGGTACTGCAGCGGTGAGTACTTCTCGAGTACGGCGAGGACCGGGCGTGCCATGGAGTGCGCGGGCACCGTGGACGCGAAGCCTTCAGGAGCGACGAGCTGATGCGATGTGGACGGTGGCCTTCCGCACCGGCTGTGCGGCGGTCCGGACGCATCGTGACCCCCGCGCGACGAGCCGGATGTCTCGAAAAGAGACGGTGACCGATTCGTGACGTCGCTGGTCACAGGGCTGTGACCCGACCGCCGGTCGGGTAGAGGCCCGTCAGCGGCCGGGAAGGCAGTTGATGCAGGTGCCGCGGATGACCACCTGGACCTCGTCGACCTCTCCGACGGACGGGTCCGGGTACAGGTCCGCGAGGGCGTCGGCCGTGCCGGGGACGTCGACGACGCTGCGGCAGACGCGGCACACGAAGTGGTGGTGCCACTCGCGGCCGGTCTCGTAGAGGACGGCGCCGGGGCCGGCGTCCGCGGTGAGCACCAGGCCCGCCCCGACCAGCGAGGACAGGGCGTTGTAGACGCTCGACCGCGGGACCCGCCGGCCCCGGGTGGTGAGCAGGTCGTGCACGTCGTCGGCGGTGCGGTGGCCGCCGAGGTCCTCGAGGGCACCGAGGACCTCGACGCGGGGGCCGGTGGCCCGCAGTCCGCCGGAGCGCACGCGCCTGCTCAGGCCTGCTGCGCGTCGAACATCCACCGCTGCTTCTCCAGTCCGGCGACGATGCCGATCAGCAGGTCCTGGCTCACCGGGTCGAGCGTGCCCAGCTGGTCGATCCGGGTGCGGGTCCGCTCGATGACGGTGTCGAGCACGCGGACGGTGTGCGCGACGACTGCGGCGGTGTCGAGGCGGCCGTCGGGGGCCTCGGGCAGCGGGGTCTCCTTGGCGACGACCGCGACGCGGCCGTCGGCGGGCTGCCCGAGCGCGACGGCCCGCTCGGCGACGGCGTCGCCCGCGGCGCGCGCCTCGTCGGCCAGGGCGTCGAGCTGCTCGTGCACCGACAGGAAGGTCGGGCCGGTGACGTTCCAGTGCAGCTGCTTGGCCTGCAGTGCCAGGTCGGTCAGCTCGATCAGAGTGTCCTGCAGGTCGGTGCCGATGCGTTCGCGGTTCATGGTGGTCGGCCTCCTCGGGAGCGAGCCAGTCTTTTCTGGACAGGTTCCAGATTACCCCCTTTCTGGACTTGGTCCAGAAAAGACGCTGTGGGCTTGCTCTCGGAAGGTCAGGCAGGGCTGGGAGCGGCCGTCCCGGTGCAGTGGTCGACCAGCGCGTCCGCGAGGTCGCGAGCCCAGTCCGCGTCGCCCGGCTGCTCGGTGAACAGGGCTCGGAAGTAGATCGGTCCCATGAGCACGTCGGCCGCGCGGTCGACGGTCGGCACCACGCCGCCACGGTCGCGTTCGCGGTCGAGCATCGACCCGAGCTGGGTGCGGCGCTCACCGATGCACGCGCACCCGCCCTCGGTGCTCGCGCCCAGCGCCGCACGGATGATCGCCAGCGTCTCCGGGTCGGTCAGGTCGGTGGCGACGTCCGTGGCCCATCGCCGCAGGTCGCCGCGCAGTGAACCGGTGTCGGGGACGACGAGGTCACCGGTGAACCGGCTCTCGGCCACGGCGGCGAGCAGGTCGCCCAGGGACGCCCAGCGCCGGTAGACCGTCGTCGGGTGCACGCCCGCCCGAGCGGCGATCAGCGGCATGGTCAGCTGCTCGGCCGGGCCCTCGGCGAGCAGCTCGACGACAGCGCGGTGGACCGCGGTGCGGACGCGGGCGGAGCGCCCGCCGGGCCGGGTCTGCGGACCGCGGTCGGCGTCCGAACGGGTGGTGTCTGCCGTACGCGAAGCCATGACGGCATTATTGCAGCGATCGTTGCGTTGACGCCGGAGTCTCTAACGCAACGATCGCTGCAGTCTGGAGAGCGATGTCCGCCACCGCACCACCCGCCGGCCTCGACGCCGAGACCTCGTCACGACGGCTGACCCGGGCGCGTACCTTCCCGGTCGTCGCCTCCGTGATCGTCCTGTTCATGGCCGCCGCGGGCGCCCCGACCCCGCTCTACGTCGTCTACCAGCAGGCCTGGGGCTTCACGCCGACGACGCTCACCGTCGTCTTCGCCGTCTACGTCATCGGCCTGCTCGGCTCGCTGCTCGTCGTCGGCGGCCTGTCCGACCACGTCGGCCGCCGGCCCGTCCTCGCCGCCGCCGTCGCGCTCGAGGCCGTCGCGTTCACGCTCTTCCTCGTCGCCGACGGTGTCCCCGTGCTCCTGCTCGCCCGCGCGCTGCAGGGCCTCGCCACCGGCGCCGCGATCACCACGCTCTCGGCCGCCCTCGTCGACACCGCCCCGCCGCACGAGCCCACCCGCGCCGGTGTCGTCAGCAGCGTCGCGCCCGTCGCCGGGCTCGGTATCGGGTCCCTCGGCGCCGGCGCCCTCGTCGAGTACGCGCCCGCGCCCACCCACCTCGTCTTCGTCGTCTTCCTGGTGCTCCTCGCAGTGGCCGTCGCCGCCGTCGCGCTCATGCCCGAGACGTCCGCGCGGGTGTCCGGTGCGCTCGGGTCGCTGCGGCCCGTCGTCGGCGTCCCGCGCAGGCTGCGGCCCGAGGTGTTCGCGCTCGTCCCGATCCTGCTGGCGTCCTGGTCGCTGTCGGGGCTGTTCTTCTCGCTCGGCCCGTCGGTGGCCGCCGATGTCCTCGGGGTGCACAACCACCTGGTCGGCGGGCTCGTCGTCGTCCTGCTCTGCGCGCCCGGCGCCCTGACCGCGCTGCTGCTGCGCCGCTGGCCGCTGGAACGGCTGCTGACCCTGGCCGGTGTCCTCGTCACCCTCGGAACCGCGGTCGCCCTCGTCGGGGTCGACCTCGGCCTCGGGCTGGTCGGAGCGGTGGGCACGGTCGTCGCCGGCGTCGGGTTCGGTGCCGCGGCCCTGGGCACCTTCGGGACCTACGCCCGCATCGCCGCACCCCACGAGCGCGGCGCCCTCTTCGCCGTCGCCTACACGATCTCCTACCTGGCCTTCAGCATCCCGGCCGTCGCCGCGGGGTTCGCCGCGACCTCGCTGGGCCTGCAGGTCACCACCGCGGCCTACGGGATCATGGTCGTCGCGCTGGGGGTGCTGTCGCTGGTCACCCAGCGCCGCGCGGCCTCGCGCCGCCGCGTCGTGGCGGCCTGAGCTGAACGCGCAACCTCACGGTCGTTCCGCGGGCTGCGGACGACCGTGAGGTTGCGCGCGGTCGTTCAGCTGAACGCGGCCGCGGCGCCCTTCCGGCCGGTCGCGGCGTTCGCGTAGAACGACGTCTCGCCCGCGAGCAGGGCCTTCCCGGCGTCGATCAACGCGCCCGCCGCCGCGTAGAAGAACGTGCCGCCGACGGAGATGCGCGCGGCGCCCGCCGCGGCCAGCTCGGCGACCGACGGGCCGCCGTCGAGCAGCAGCACGTTGACGGGCCGGTCGACGTTACGCACCACCGTCTCGACGTCGGCGATCCGGACCAGGCCCGGCGCGTAGAGGACGTCGGCCCCCGCCTCCTGGTAGGCCTGCAGCCGCTCGACCGTGTCGGTGAGGTCGTCGACGCCGTGCAGCAGGTTCTCGCAGCGAGCGGTCAGCACGAACTCCCCGGCGGCCGCGGCGACCGCGGCGGCGACCCGCTCCACCGCCGCCTCGCGGGCGTAGACGGGGGCGCCGGTGTCGCCGGTGAAGTCCTCGATCGACCCGCCCGCGAGCCCCACCCCGCGGGCTGCGGTGATCGTCGCGGCGACGTCGTCGGGGGAGTGGCCGAACCCGTTCTCGAGGTCGGCCGAGACGGGCAGCGCGGTGGCGGCGACGATCGTGGCCGCGTGGGCGAGCGCCTCGTCGCGGGTGACGCCGCCGTCGCGACGGCCCAGCGTCCCGGCGAAGCCGCTGCTGGTGGTGGCGAGCGCCCGGAAGCCCAGGGACGCAAGCAGTCTGGCCGACCCGCCGTCCCAGGGGTTGGGGATCAGCAGCGGGGTGTCGCCGTGGTGCAGGTCAAGGAACTCCGAAGCCATGCGCGCGACGCTAACGGCCCCGCACACACGGGGGCGCAACCTCATGGTCGTCGGCAGTGCTGGGCGAGATCGTGACGACGCGCTGGCCGAAGGCGGCGGCGGTCAGGACGACGGCGACGGACCTGGTCACGATGTTCACGGCGGTTCTCCTCGGTGGTGCCGCACCGGATTCCGGGCATCCGGGACGACCCCGGCCGAACGCCCGCCCCGGAGCCGCCCACGGCGTTAGTGTCGAGGCGTGGCCGAGTGGGACGGGCGGGGTCTGCCACCGGTCGCCGCGGAACGGATACGCCGGGCCGCCGCGGGCGGGGCATGGACGTCGCTGCTCAGCGCCCCCGCTGCCGCGGGCCTGGAGGCCGCCGGGTTCGACGCCGTCGGCGAGGTCATGGGCAGCATGGTCGCCCGAATCGGCTGGGCCGGGTACCGCGGCTGCGGCGGCTACGGCTGGGGTGCCGCACCGCGGACGATCACGTCGTCGGACGGGGACCGCTTCTCCGGTTTCGCCCCCTACGTGCAGGCTCTCTACGCCGGCTACGGCACCGCCATCGGCAGGCTGGTCACCGAGGCCTCCGCGATCGGCGCGGACGGTGTCGTCGGCATCAGGCTCGGGCAGACCACCGAGTTCGGTGGCGCCCGCGAGTTCACCGCGCTCGGCACCGCGGTGCGCGCCCGGTCCGCGACTCGGCCGGGACGGATCTTCACGACGGTCCTCGACGCCCAGGACGTCGCCAAGCTGCTGCAGGCCGGCTGGGTGCCCACGCAGATCGTCTACGGCATCTCGGTCGCCATCCGCCACGACGACTGGGCCACCCGGGCGCAGGCGTCGTGGAACGCCGGGAACATCGAGGTCGACGGCTACACCGAGCTGGTGGGTGTCACCCGCGCCGACGCCCGCAGGCTGCTGCACGACGCCGTGCGCCGCAGTGGGGCCGACGGCGCGGTCGTCGACGACATGACGCTCGCCGTGTGGTCGGTGGAGCCGGGGGAGAACCACCGCGACCACGTCGCCGAGGCCACCGTGTTCGGCACGGCGTTGGCCCGCTTCCACACCGGTCGGGTCGCACCGACCCGGTCGCTGACGTACCTGCCGCTGCGTTGACTTCTGCGAGGAGACCCGTGTGACCGCCGACCCGACCGAGCTAGGCATCCCCGAGGATGCGATGCGCCGGCTCGCCGAGATGCGTCCCGGCCAGGCGACCAGCCTGTTCACCTCCGACCTCTCGGTCAACGAGTTCCTGCTGGTCCGCGAGGCCGGGTTCCGCCCGCTCGGGCTGGTGCTCGGGTCGAGCATCTACCACGTCGGGTTCCAGATGGGCCGCTGGAACAAGAACCAGGAGCTGACGATGCTCTCCCAGGCGATGTACCACGCCCGGGAGCTGGCCATGACCCGCATGGAGGCCGAGGCCGACCAGCTCGGCGCCGACGGCATCGTCGGCGTCCGGCTCGACATCGAGTTCAAGGAGTTCGGCTCCGACCTCGCCGAGTTCATCGCCGTCGGCACCGCGGTGAAGGCCGACGAGCCCACCACCCCCGACGGGTTCGGCTGGCGCAACAACAAGAACCAGCCGTTCACCTCAGACCTGTCGGGCCAGGACTTCTGGACGCTCGTGCAGGCCGGCTACGCCCCGCTGGGCATGGTCATGGGCTCGTGCGTCTACCACGTCGCCCACCAGCGGTTCTGGCAGGCGATGGGCAACATCGGCCAGAACGTCGAGCTGCCGCAGTTCACCGAGGCCCTCTACGACGCCCGGGAGCTCGCCATGAGCCGGATGCAGGCCGAGGCCGAGCAGCTGCACGCCGAGGGCATCGTCGGGGTGCAGTTGCGCTCCCACGGGCATCGATGGGGCGGGCACACGACGGAGTTCTTCGCGATCGGCACCGCCGTTCGGCCGCTGCGCGCCGACCACACGATCCCCACCCCGCAGCTCGTGCTTCCGCTGACGGACCGGTAGAACTCGTCCCCGTGACGGAACCGGGCGGGGGACCGAGCGGGCTCGGCCCGATGGGCGACGTTCAGCTGCTCGCGGCGATGCTGCGCAGCGACCGGAGCGACGTGGTGTCCTACGCGCGGCTGCTCGCCGGCGCGCTGGCCGGGGCGTTGCCCGACGGGATGGTGGAGGTCGAGCACAAGCGTGGGCTGACCGACCGGATGGCCGGCCGCGAAGGGCGCCCGGTCGCGGTGCTGGTGCATGGCCAGGACCGCGACCTGGAGCTGCGCGAGGGGCCGCGGGGTGCGGTCGAGGGCGAGATCCGGCAGGTCGTGCGGGGTGTGGTGATCAGCCGCCGCCCGGTCGGGGTCGACCAGTGGCTGGAGGCCCTGGCCGTCGACCTCAACCGCATCGCCGCCCGCGACGCCGCCGCCCGCGACGCCCTGGAGCGCCTGCTGCGTCCCGAGCTCGGCTGACCCGGACGGCGGGCCGCCGAGTTCGAATCCAGCCTGCTTCGATCATGGTCGGGAGCAGTCTCACGTCGAACTCGGTGTCCGGGCCGGTTCCTCCTCGTCGACGAACTCCAGCAGGTCGCCCGGCTGGCACTCCAGCACCCGGCACATGGCCTCGAGCGTCGAGAACCGGACGGCCTTGGCGCGCCCGTTCTTGAGGACGGCGACGTTGGCCGGGGTGAGGCCGACCCGCTCGGCGAACTCGCCGACGCTCATCTTGCGCCGGGCCAGCTCGACGTCGATCCGCACGACGATCGCCATCAGATCACCGCGTCGAGGTCGGTGCGCAGCGTCGTGGCCTGACGCAGCAGGGCGCGCAGCACCACCACCAGCAGGCCGAAGACGGTGACGCCCGCGGTGAGCAGCAGCAGGAGCATGGGCATGCCGGGGTCGTCGGCCTGGGTGAGGACGAAGACGTCGACCGCGACGAGCACGAGCCAGCCCGCACCGATCGCCCCGACGATCACGTCGACCCAGCGCAGCGAGCTCTCGCTGAAGATGCGGTCCTGCCTGACGCGGGTGAGCAGCTGCCAGGTCGCGACGATCACGACCTGCACGCACAGCACCCAGAACCCGGCGATGATCGTCGCCGGCCAGCGCAGCGGGGCGTCGTCCGGGTTCTGCTCGGCCATGTACCGGAAGCTGCCGGGCAGCGACAGGAACTGGAAGACGAGGAGGACGGCAAACAGCACCACGAGGAACACCCGGAGCGCGGGTATCGCTCGACGCTCGATCATCATGGATCGAGTTTCGAGGAAAATCTATCGATTGTCAATCGATGCGCGGATGCGTCGTCAGTGTCGGAACAGTCGTGGGACGTCGCAGATGCGGGTGATCCGGTGCTCGCGGCACGCCGCGGCGACGTCGGGCGAACGGGTCGAGCCGCCCGGCTCCGCGAGGTGGCGCACCCCGTGCCGCGCGGCCTGGTCGACGTTGTCCCGGAACGGGATCGCCCCGTCGGAGACGAACGCGACCTCGTCGAGCCGCCCGATCCATGACGTCCGCTCCCGCGCCGTGAACAACGTGAACCCGCGGGTGGCCGCCGACAGCATCGCCGTCTCCCGGGGATCGAGATCGCCCTCGACGACGCGCAGCCGCCAGTTCGTCCGCTCCGTCGCCGACAGACCCTCGACGAACGTCATCGACCGCACTGCCGGGTGCCGGCGCAGCCACCAGTTGTCGGCCTTGGTCCCCGCCAGCCGCGTGCAGTCGATCCTCGACTGCTGACCCGCCCCGATGCCCAGTGCCATCCCGTCACGCAGGTAGGCGACGGCGTTGGACTCGGTGTGGCGCATGGCGATCAGGCCCAGCAGCAGGTCGGTCACGGCGCGCGGGGCGAGCGCGGGTGCGGACCGGGTGAGCAGGTCCGCGGTGAGCGGTTCGGCGTCGCGTGGCTGCTCGAGCCGGACCCCGCCGATCTCACGGGCCTCCCGCTCGGGCGGCGCCACCGACGGGTCGGCCTCCAGCACGAGGAAACGGCCCTCCTTCTTGGCCGCCAACGTCTCCACGGTCCCGGGCGCGTAGCCGGGCGCGATGATCCCGTCGCTGGTGAGGCGCCGGACCAGGTCGGCCAGTTCGGCGTCGACGGGCTCGGAGACGGCGATCATGTCGCCGAACGAGGCGCGGGGATCGGCGTCGCGGGCCCGGACGTAGGCGCTCGTCACCGGGCCGACCGACGCGGCATCGAGCCCGAACGTCTCGGCCGCGACCTCGTCGACCCGCCCGGCGAGCGCCACCCCGGCGGGTGACACGTGCTTCATCGACGCCGCAACCGGCGCACCGCACGCGGCGGCCGCCTCGCGGACCAGTGCCCAGCCGGTCAGGGCGTCGAGCATGTTGACGAACGACGGTTCGCCGGACAGCACGCGCAGTGGCGGGCGGGCCGGGTCGAGGAACTCGGCGGTGGCGGGCTGCTGGTGGGGGTTGGTGCCGTAGCGCAGGAGCATGCGGATCCTCACGGTCGGCGGTCGGGACGGGCCGGGGCACCCAGGCGGTCGACGCTCCGAAGGACGTGCGGTCGGCCGCTCCCCGGTGGTGCTCCACCCTCGCCGGTCGCGGCCACCATCCACCCTACGGGCGTGGCGCGGCCAGGAGATCCGGTGGGCTGGCATCCTCGGCCCGTGGACACCGACGTGATCGTGGTCGGCGGGGGACTGGCCGGGCTGGCCGCCACCGCCGAACTGGCCGACGCGGGCCGCCGCGTGATCCTTCTCGATCAGGAACCCGATGCGTCCCTGGGCGGGCAGGCGTACTGGTCTTTCGGCGGGCTGTTCCTCGTCGACTCCCCGGAGCAGCGCCGCCTCGGCGTCCGCGACTCCGCCGATCTCGCCTGGCAGGACTGGCTGGGCAGCGCCGGGTTCGACCGCGACCCGGGCGACGTCGCCGGCGCCGACCACTGGGCCCTGCGCTGGGCCCGCGCCTACGTCGACTTCGCCGCAGGCGAGAAGCGGTCCTGGTTGCACGCCATGGGGGTCCGCTGGTTCCCGGTGGTCGGCTGGGCCGAGCGCGGCGGCGGGCTCGCCGACGGCCACGGCAACTCCGTGCCGCGCTTCCACGTCACCTGGGGCACCGGTCCGGGGCTCGTCGAGCCCTTCGAGCGCCGGGTCCGCGAGCACGCCGCCGCGGGTCGCGTCGACCTGCGGTTCCGGCACCGCGTGGACGCCCTGACCACCACCGACGGCACCGTCGACGGGGTGCGCGGCGCGATCCTCGAGCCGTCGACGGCCGCACGTGGCACCGCGAGCTCGCGCGTCGAGACGGGCGGGTTCGCACTGCACGCGCAGGCCGTCGTCGTCACCTCCGGCGGGATCGGCGCGAACCACGACCTCGTGCGCGCCAACTGGCCGTCGCGCCTCGGGAGCGCGCCGACGACGATGGTCTCCGGGGTGCCCGCGCACGTCGACGGCCGGATGCTGGGCATCACCGAGGCGGCGGGCGGGCGCGTCGTCAACCGGGACCGCATGTGGCACTACACCGAGGGCCTGCGCAACTGGGACCCGATCTGGGACCGGCACGGCATCCGCATCCTCCCCGGCCCGTCGTCGATGTGGTTCGACGCGCGCGGCCGCCGTTTCCCGGCGCCCGCGTTCCCCGGCTTCGACACCCTCGCGACGCTGAAGGCCATCACCGACACCGGTTTCGACCACTCCTGGTTCGTGCTGACACAGACGATCATCGAGAAGGAGTTCGCGCTCTCGGGGTCGGAGCAGAACCCCGACCTGACGGGCAAGGACGTCCGCGCGACCCTGGGCCGCATCCGCCCCGGTGCCCCGGGCCCGGTGGCGGCGTTCATGGAGCACGGGGAGGACTTCGTCGTCGCCGACACTCTGCCCCAGCTCGTCGCGGGCATGAACCGGTTGACCGGCGAGAAGCTGGTGTCGCTCGCCGAGCTGGAACGCCAGATCGTCGCCCGCGACCGCGAGATCGACAATCCGTTCGCCAAGGACCTGCAGGTCACCGCGCTGCGCGGGGCGCGGCGCTACCGCGGCGACAAGCTGGTGCGGGTCGCTCCGCCGCACCGCATCCTCGACCCGGAGCACGGCCCGTTGATCGCGGTGCGGCTCAACATCCTGACCCGCAAGACGTTGGGTGGGCTGCAGACCGACCTGTCCGGTCGGGTCCTCGGCGCGACCGGGGAGCCGGTGCCGGGGCTGTACGCGGCGGGCGAGGTCGCCGGGTTCGGCGGCGGCGGGATGCACGGCTACCGGTCGCTCGAGGGGACGTTCCTCGGCGGCTGCGTGTTCAGCGGCCGCCAGACCGGGCGCGCCGCCGCGATCGCCACCGCCGGCTGAGCCCGACGGACTTGCGCCGAGTTCGACGTGGCGCTGGTCCCGACCATGATCGAACCAGTCCCGGGTCGCACTCGGCGGTGCGTTCCGCGCCGGTCGCTGCGACGAAAGGGACGAACCGGCGACCGACGGACTCGGCAGCACGCCAAGACGCTCGTAGGCTGGTCAGGGGTACTCGCAGGCGAGGGGAGCGGACGGTGCACGGAGGCGATCAGGTCGCCGAGGTCCTCAGCGCGCAGGGCGTGCACGCCCTGTTCACCCTGTGCGGCGGGCACATCTCACCGATCCTCGTGGGCGCCAAGGCACGCGGCATCCGGATCGTCGACACCCGGCACGAGGCGACGGCGGTCTTCGCGGCCGACGCGGTCGCCCGGCTGACGGGCCGGCCCGGAGTCGCGGCCGTGACCGCCGGCCCAGGACTGACCAACACGGTGACGGCGGTGAAGAACGCGCAGCTCGCCCAGTCGCCGGTCGTGCTGCTCGGCGGCGCGGCGCCGACGGTGCTGCAGGGCCGCGGCGCGTTGCAGGACATCGACCAGATGGCGTTGATCCGCCCCCACGTCAAGTGGGCGTACGCCGTGCGCCGGGTCCGGGAGATCGGCCCGGCGGTCGAGGAGGCGTTCCGGATCGCACGGTCCGGCGTACCCGGCCCGGTGTTCGTGGAGCTGCCGATCGACCTGCTCTACGACGAGGTCGTCGTCCGCCAGTGGTACGGCGCCGCACGGTCCGGGCGCTCGCTGGGGGAGCGTGTCGTCCAGACCTACCTGAAGGCCCGCGTCGCGCGCATGTTCCGCGGGGCCGGCCGCAACACCCCCGGGCCGATGGTCGACGTCCCCGCCCCCATCCCCGCGCCCGACCGCGTCAACGCCGCCGCGACCGCGCTGGGCAAGGCCAAGCGGCCGGTGATCCTCGTCGGCAGCCAGGCGATGGTGTCGCCGGGTGCGGCGGAACGGCTCGTCCCCGCCCTGGAGCGGATCGGTGCGCCGGTCTACCTGTCGGGAACCGCGCGCGGACTGCTCGGCGCCGACCATCCATTACAGGCCAGGCACAAGCGCCGCGACAGCCTCAAGGCCGCCGACCTCGTCGTCCTCGCCGGGGTGCCCGCCGACTTCCGGCTCGACTACGGCAACCACGTCCGTCGCGGCGCCACGCTGGTGTCCGCCAACCGCAGCAGCGCCGACCTGCGCCGCAACCGCCGTCCCGACGTCGCGATCCTCGGCGACGCCGCGCTCGCGCTCGCGGGGATCGCCGCCGCCCTGCCCACCCGCGACGCCGACGCCGCGCCGCCGCGCTGGCCGGAGTGGTGCGACGTCGTCCGCGGCCGCGACGACGCCCGCGAGGCCGACATCGCCGCCCAGGCCGAGGTCCCCGCCGCGGACGGCCTGAACCCGGTGCGGATGTGCCAGGAGCTCGCGGCCGCGCTGCCGCCGGGCGCGATCGTCGTCGGCGACGGCGGCGACATCGTCGCGACCGCGTCGTACGTGCTGCGTCCCGACGGCCCGCTGCGCTGGCTCGACCCGGGCGTCTTCGGCACGCTCGGCGTCGGCGCGGGGTTCGCGCTGGGCGCGGCCACCGTGCACCCCGACGCTCCACTGTGGATCGTGTTCGGCGACGGGTCCGTGGGCTACTCGCTGTCGGAGCTCGACACGTTCGTCCGGCACGGCATCCCGGTGGTCGCGGTCGTCGGCAACGACGCGGCGTGGTCGCAGATCGCGCGCGAGCAGGTCGAGCTGTTGCGTGACGACGTCGGCACCGTGCTCGCCCACACCCGCTACGACCTGGTCGCGGCCGGGTTCGGCGCGACCGGCCTGCACGTCGACGACGTCGCCGAGCTGCCGGCCGCGCTGGCCAAGGCGAAGGCGACCGACGGCCCCGTGCTCGTCGACGTCCGCCTGGGGCGCAGCGACTTCCGCAAGGGATCGATCTCGATGTAGTCGTGAGTGGCATTACCGGCCATGGCCGGTAATGCCACTCACGGGTCAGCGGGCCGGGTCGATCGCCACAGGCTCGTAGTGGGGCTCGTGGTGGTTCTTCGCCCGCGGCGTCGCGAGGATCTCGCGGGTGCGGTCGTCGAGCAGGGCGTCGGACAGGACACCGTTGCCGGCCAGCACCGTCTCCAACGCGGTCAGCCAGTGCTCGTAGTAGGACCACGGTGCCGACTCGGCGTCGCCACCCTCGGCCTCCCAGCGCCGGATCGACTCGATCAGCGACAGCTGGAACTCAGACCACTCGTACTGTCCGTTGTGGTACGCCGCGACGGCCATCGCGAAGGCCCGCAGCTCCCACGGCTCGTCGAACGACTCGTCCCCCGGCCGCGCCGGTAGCTCGGCGACCAGCGCCTCGACGCGACGCCTCGCGTCGCCGAGCTCCGTCGCGTCGGGCCGGAAACCCGTCACGGTGCGGGCACCACCCCGGTGCCGATCATCGAGTCGCGCGTGACGATGCCCGCCAGCGCCCGCTCGGACATGCCGTCGGTGCCCTCGGGGCGACGCGGCAGCACCCAATACCGCATCTCCGACGACGAGTCCCACACCCGTACCTCGACGGAGTCGGGCAGGTCGAGACCGAAGTCGTCGCGCAGCACCTTGCGGGGCTCGCGCACGATCCGTGCCCGGTACTCGGGGCCCTTGTACCAGTTGGGCGGCAGCCCGAGGACCGGCCACGGGTAGCAGGAGCACAACGTGCAGACGATCACGTTGTGCACCGTCTCGGTGTTCTCGACGACGACCATGTCCTCGCCCTGCAGGCCACCGATGCCCAGCTCGCGGCAGGTCCCGGTGCCGTCGCTCAGCAGGCGTTCCTTGAACTCCGGGTCGGTCCACGCCTTCGCGACGACGGCCGCGCCCAGCTGCGGGCCGACCTCCTTCTCGTAGATCTCGGTGAGCCGGTCGACGGCCTCGGTGGTCATGATCCCCTTCTCGATCATGATCGCTTCGAGCGCCTTGACCCGTGCGGCGATCTCCTCCTGGGTGCGGATGGACGGCGGCTGGATCGGCGTGCTGCTCATGCTGCGCTCCCCTCGGTGCCGGCGGCCGGGACGATGTAGGGCTCCCAGACGTCGAAGTAGACGAACCCGTTCGGCTCGGCGGCCTCGTCGCCCCACAGCTCGGAGTTGGTGAACCGCACGGTGTAGACGTGCTCGGGTGCGTCGCCGTGACCGTTGCCCGCGCTGTCCGGATAGATGAACGTGCCGTGGGCCAGCACGACCTCCCCGGTGCGGCCGCGGATGTAGCGGGCGCGGCGGGTGTGCCCGTACGGGCTGGAGTCGATGACGGTGACCCGGTCGCCGACGGCGAACGCGGCCTTCTTGTCGGACTCGCGCCCGGCGGGGGCGCCCGCGGAGACGACGGCGTTGACGAACTCCAGCAGCTCGGGGTCCGAGCGCTGCGGCAGCGGGGCGTCGGGGTTCTCCAGGTAGTACCTGGTGCGCTCCTCGATGTCGGCCGGGTCGAGGACGCCCTTCTCGACGCCGTAGTGCTCGGCGGCGTGCATCCAGTGCTCGTAGTACGGCGAGAGCAGATAGACCGCCGGGTGCATCTGCTCGATGCCGTAGCGGAACTGGTCGACGCCGAAGAAGCCGGCGCGGAACGGCATCGAGAACATGCCGAACGCAGCGCGTTCCCAGTCGGCGTGCCAGATGGGTTCGTCCTTCTCGACCGGGACCGGGCCGAGGCCGTCGGTCCCCCCGAGGTCGTGCACGCCGTTCATGCCTGGCTCCCGGAGATCGCGGCCGCGGGTGCCGGGAAGCCCCCGACGGCCTGTTCGAACGTGTGGGCGACGCGCAGCGGCGTCGAGTCCTCGAAGTGCCGGCCGATGATCATCATCCCGACGGGCATGCCGCCGGAGAGGCCGGCCGGCACGGACGTCGCGGGGTGACCGGTCACGTCGGTGACGCACGTGTTGGCGATCATCTCCAGCGCGCGGGGGATGACCTCCTCGCGCGGGGCGTCGTCGGCGGGGATGGTCGACGCGGTGAGCGGCAGCGTCGGCATGACGAGGACGTCGTAGCGGTCGAGCGCCTCGTCGTAGGCCTTGCGCAGCTGGAGCGCGAGGTTGCGGGCCATCGCGTAGTGCCTGCCGTAATGCGTGGTGAGGCCGTAGCCGCCCGTGAGGAGCACGAACTTGACGGTCTCGGAGAACTCGTCGGGGTTCGCGCGCCACTGCTTGCCGTAGTGGGCGACGAGCTCCGGGTCGTACTCGCCCTGCCAGTTCATGCCGTAGCCGTTGCCCTCGACCATCTGGGCGGCCGCACCCTCGGTGGCGATGACGTCCCAGATCCGGGCGCCGTGCAGGTGCCACGGCACGGAGACGTCCTCGACGGTCAGGCCCGCGTCGCGCAGGCTCACCGCCGCGGCGCGCACCGTGTCGTCCACGCCCGGGGCGGAGTTGGCGTGTCCGAATCCCTCGGTGACGATGCCGACGCGCAGCCCCGCGGCGGACTGGGAGAGCGCGCCGACGTAGTCGTCGGGGACGAGGCCCGCGGGCTGGCGCGGGTCGAGCCCGTCGGGGCCGGCGATCACGTTCAGGACGAGCGCGGCGTCGGCGACCGTGCGCGTCATCGGACCGAGGTGGTCGATCGTCTGCTCGATCGGGAACGCACCGGTGTACGGAACGAGCCCGAACGTCGGTTTGTGGCCGACGATGCCGCTGTAGGCGGCCGGGATGCGCACGGATCCGCCCTGGTCGCCGCCGGTGGCGACGTCGACGCGGCCGCCGGCGACGAGCGCGGCGCTCCCGGACGAGGAGCCGCCCGCGGAGCGGGTCTCGTCCCACGGGTTGCGGACGGGCCCGGTGCGGGAGGTGTGCGATCCGCCGGAGAAGCAGAGGTCCTCGCAGACGGCCTTGCCGGCGATGGTCGCGCCGGCGGCGAGCAGCCGGGTGACGATCGTGGCGTCGCGCGTCGGGACGAAGCCCTCCACGGTCGCGGAGCCGTTCATCATCGGGACGCCCGCGACGGCGGTGTTGTCCTTGACGGCGACGGTGCGCCCGGCGAGGGGGCCGTCGTCGGCGCCGGTGATCTCCGTCGTGACGTACCAGGCGTTGAACGGGTTCTCGTCGGGTTCGGGGCGGTGCCACTTGCGGTCGGGCGGGGTCGGGGCGCTCTGCTCGTAGAGCTCCTCGACGGCGTCCCACGACGCCAGCAGCCCGTGGACGAACGGCTGGAACGAGTCGAGGTCGTCGGGTCCGAGGTTCAGTCCGTAGCGCGCGGCTGCCGCCGCCAGCGCATCACGGTCGGGAGGTGGTACCGCCATCGCAGACTCCTCGCGGTCGGGTACCGCCGGAGCCTAAGGACGTCGTGGATCAAGGGCAACACGTCTACACAGATCGACATGAGGTGTACGCGGGCGGCGCATCCCGGAGGCTCCGGCGGTCGCGGCACGGCCCGGCGCGCGACCGGAACGGGGGAGGACGTGCACATCTAGTGTCGTCCGGACGTGGCCGCCCCCTCGGCGATGGACGGACCTGACCAGCCCCGCCGCGACGGTGCCCACCCCGACCAGCCGTCAGGGGCCCGCGCTCTCGCTCGCGTTCGTCACGGCCCTGCAGCTGTACCGGGTCGGGGCGTGGGGGTGTCGAGCGTGGCCGCCGTCAGCCGCGGCGAGCGGCCTCGCGGCCGAGGTGGCAGATCGCGAGCAGCCGCAGCGTGAGCCAGTCGGCGCGCTCCCACTCGCCGGCCCGGGGCGTCGGGACGGCCCCGCCGCCGCGGCGCTGCTCCTCGAGCAGGCTGCGGGCGTATGCGGCGAGGCGCGGCGCGAGCTCCCGGGCCGGCATCCGGGTGATCACCGAGGAGCGGTGGGCGAACGGTCGGTCGTCGAGCAGGTCGCGGACCGCCGCGACGTGCTGGTCGAGCGCCGCGCCGAGGCCGGGGGACCGGCGGGCGGCCACGAGGCCGGGGAGGCCGAACTCGTCGATCATGCGGCGCAGGGTCCGGCGGGCGGACCACTCCGACAGGATCACGCCGACATCGCGCATCACGGGCACGTCGCAGATCGTAGCCCGGCGATCACTCAGCAGAGTGAAACCGCTCGAGTGAAGAGATCGGAGGTCATCACACTGCGACGAACTCTGACCTGCTGCGACACCCGGACAGCTGGGACCGACGAACGGTCGGAACCGATCGACGGCGAGCCGACGGGCTCACGACGTCGTCGTGGTCCTCGGGATCGGCGCCGCGGTGTGCGGCTCCGGGCCGCCGGTGAGCGGATCGACCGCCCGCAGAAAGCGGTCCACCACGGCCTGGTCGGGCGAACGGACACGTCGGACCACGCGGCAGTCGCCCCCCGACGGGCGTCGATGAACCGTGCGTGACCGACGCGCCGCGGGCGCCACCCGGACGGACGGCGCCCGCGGACAGCGAACCTCAGTACCGGACCACCCAGAACGCGGCACCCTGGTCGTCGGTACACCGCGCCGAGACGCCGTAGCCCGCCTCGGCGGGATCGTCGGCCGTACCGCCCGCGGCCCGGACCGCGGCGACCGCCGCCGCCACGTCGTCCACGACGAACATCGGCACGACCGACGCCGCAGCGGCCCCGCCGAACAGACCCGTCGTCGGAGAGGTGTCGTCGCCGGACCGCGCGACCGCGTGCCAGCCTCCCGGCACGCGCCCTGGACGGAACCCCCACCCCAGCACGGTGCCGTAGAAGGCCCGGGCCCGGCCGGCGTCGGGCACCTCGATCGTCAGGTAGGTCAGCGTCCCGGTCGCAGTGGTGTCGGGCCGCGCGGAGCCCGCCTCCGGCGCGAACACCGCGAACGGGACCCCCTGGTCGTCGACGCAGGACGCGGTGCGGCCGAACGGCTCGTCGGTCGGCTCCTCGGCCGTGCCGCCCGCGGCACGCACCAGCGCGACCGTCGCGTCGACGTCGGGGACGGCGTAACAGCACAGCGTCGTCGACGACTCCTGCCCGCCGTACATCCCCAGGTGCTGGCCGGTGCCGGTGATCCGGCGACCCTGCCCTGAGTGGTCGCCCTCGACCGTCCAGCCCAGCACCGCGCCGTAGAACCGCTCCGCGGCCACGACGTCGGGGCGCCACAGCGAGGCGTAGCCGACATCGCCGACCTGCAGCGGGCGACCCGAAGGAGCCTCCCGCGACACCATCCAGCGGTGCCCGGCCGGGTCGACGACGACACCACCGCGCCCGTACGGCGAGTCCGAGACGGGCCGCTCCAGGCGCGCGCCCAGCTCGACCGCGCGGTCGACGACGGTGTCCGGGTCGGGGACCTCCAGCCGCATCGAGGCGGGCGACTCGCCCTCCCGGGGGGCGACGATGCCCATCTCGGGGAACTGCTCGGCGAGCATCAGCACGCTGTCGCCGATCGCGACCTCGGCGTGCCCGATCCGGCCGTCGGGCATGACGATCGGGTCGCCGCGCCGGACCGCGCCGAAGGCCTCGACGTAGAAGTCGAGCGCGGCGGCGGCGTCGGGGACAGCGATGTAGGGGGTGATCGAGTGCAGGGCCAGCGTGGCCCCACGCGAGATCGTGCTGGTCAAGGCTTCCTCCCTGGGCAGGCGTGGCGCGGCGAGCACTTCACGCTCGAGGCGGGCGCGCAGCCGCGCGGCGAAGGCCGGGTCGGGATCGACCGGGCGGACGGGTTCGTGGAGGGCGTCCAGCGGATCGCTCATGCCGTGTCCCCTCCCGTGCGTCGCAGGTACGTGTGCCGGAACGCGGTCCGTGCCCGGGCCAGGACGGACTCGGTGGCCCGCTCGCTGCGGCCCAGGACCCCGGCCACCTCGCCGACGGGCAGACCGTCGAGATAGCGCAACGTCAGCGCCGCGCGGTGCAGCGGGCTCTGCTCACCCAGCACCTCGCGCGCCAGCAGCGCGTCGATCTCCTCGTCCCACGGATCGGCCTCGGGTTCGTGCTGCGAGGCGACCGCGTGCAGGCCTCGTTCCTCGCGGGCAAGCGCCCGCCAATGGTCGGCGAGCTTGTGCCGGGCGATGCCGACCAGCCAGCCGATCGTCGGATCCGTGCTCGTCCGACGGCACTCCTGCACCGCGGCCAGGAACGTCTCCGCGGTGAGGTCCTCGGCCAGCGCCTTCCGCCCGCAGCGGGCGAGCAGGTAGCCGTAGACCTCCGGCAGTGCGGTGTCGTACAACGACAGCAGGGCGAGACCCGGGTCGGGCCTGACCTGCTCGTCGCGGTTCACGACCCTTCCTCGTCCCCCGCCCGCGATTCCCGTCGGCGGTTCACCCGATCGTCGTAGTCGCCCCGCGCTCGGCGGTGCCGATGAACTCCCAGAAGACCGACTCCCACAGCTGCTGCTGCTCCAGGTGCGGACTGTGCCCCGCACCCGGCACGATCTCGGTCCGGACGCGCCCGCCGGCCGCCGCGTAGCGGCCCAGCACCTCCCGGATCTGGGAGACCATCGGCTGCGACCCGAAGACGTCGGCACCCGGCCAGCCGGGCACGTACCCCAGCTCGCCCAACGTCCCGAGGTCCTGCATCGACGTGTCGGAGACGACCGAGTCCTCCGCGCCGTGTGTCCAGAGCACCGGCGGCTTGGGGTCGAGGTCGACCACCCGCGTCCAGTTGCAGTACTTGGGGGACAGGGCGTTGATGATCCCCGTCGTGCCCGGCGCGGTGCCGGGCCAGTTCGGCGAGGGCGTCGCGTCGCCCGGATAGTTGTCGGCGCCGGTGACGGTCTTGAGCACCTCGGCGACGAACAGGTCCTCCCTCGGCTCGGTGTGCGACTCCAGCCAGTAGGCCGTGCGCATCACCGACCGGATCGAGAACGGGCTCTCCGTGCTGTCGTCGCCCTCGGCGATCCGGCGCACCACCTCGGGGTTGACGATGCCCCCACCCGAGCCCGCCCAGTCGGGGAAGCAGGGTGTCCCATCGGCATGGACACCGCCGAACCCGTACGGCGACACCGGGTCCAGGAATGTCAACGACGCAACCGCGTGCTCGCTGGCGAAGTCGACGATCGCCGCCCCGGCCGTCGACCAGCCGAGCAGGTGCACCGGCCGCTCGATGCCCAGGGTGCGCAGCAGGGCGGCGACGTCGTCGGCCCAGTCGGCCAGCCCGCGGGTCGCGTCGAGGGGGAGCCGCTCGGTGTCGCCGAAGCCTCGCATGTCCGGGGCGACGATCCGGTAGCCCTCCGGGGCGCCGGGGAAGAGGTGCTCGAAGAACCGGCCGGTCGACAGGTTGCCGTGCACCATGACGACCGGGATGCCGTCCTCGGGACCGGACTCGACGAGGTGCACCTCCAACCGGTCGGTGGGAACGACGACGGACCGCACCCCGGGGAGCAACTGCATGTGCCGCATCCTTTTCGTCCCCACGACCCGGGTCAACCCCTCTGGCACCGGGCCCGCCGCACCGCGCGTGGACCAGACCCCTGTGAGCGGTGATGGTCGCTATGGCGACCATCACCGCTCACAGGGTCTGAGCTGCGGAAACGTCAGCAGGCGCTCCACGCGCCGTCGACGGGGAGCAGGACGCCGTTGACGTAGCGGGCGGCGTCGGAGATCAGGTAGGCCGCGGCACCGGCGATGTCGGAGACCTCGCCGTGGTCGCCCGCCGGGACCCGGTCGACGAGCCACTGCTTCTGCTCGGCGTTGCCCAGGCGGTCGGCGGTCATCGGGGTGGCGATGATGCCGGGCGCGATGGCGTTGACCCGGATGTTCGAGGACGCGAGCTCGACCGCGGCGGCGCGAACCAGCCCGGCGACGCCCGCCTTGGCGGCGACGTAGTGCGGCTGCCCACCGACGGCGTGGGTGGCGGTCACCGACGCGATGGCCACGACCGCACCGGGCTTCCCGGAGGCGAGCCAGCGACGCGCGCAGCCGCGGATGCCCAGGAAGGTGCCGCGCACGTGCACGGCCATCATCCGGTCCCACTCCTCGACCTCGAGGTCGACGATCGGGGCCCGGCTGCGGAACCCGGCGCAGTTGACGAGTGCGTCGACCGGGCCGGCCTCGTCGAGGACGCGATCCCACGCGTGCTCGTCGGCGGCGTCGAGCTCGAGGATGCCGTCGGCCGGCTTCAGATCTGCGCCGACGACGTCCCAGCCCTGCTCGCGCAGCAGCGCCGCGGTGCCCGCGCCGATCCCCGACGCGGCCCCCGTGATCAGTACCTTGCTCACTTCGCTCCCTGTCCGGCGTCGACACGCAGCACGGTGCCGGTGATCTGGTCGGCGTTGTCGGAGGCGAGGAACAGCACCGCGTCGGTGATGTTCTGTGCCTCGGTGCGCCACTTCTCGCCGGGCATGTTGCCTGCGGCGGAGAACATCTCGAAGGCGGCCTCGGGGGTCATGTCGACCTCGCCCGCGAGCCCCGACACCATGCCGGAGCCGCGCCCCTCGCCGGGCTTGATCGTCGCCGGGGCGATGCAGTTGACGTTGATGGAGAACTCGGCGAGCTCGAACGCCCAGGCCGTGGTGAGGCCCTCCATGGCGTGCTTGGCCGCGACGTAGTGCGAGAGCATCGCGTGCCCGGACCCGGTGACCCCGGAGGAGATGTTGACGATCTTCCCGGCGCGACGCCCGATCATCTGCGGCACCACGAACTTGGCGACGTACATGTGCCCCTTGACGATCGTGTCTATCACGGCGTCCATGACGTGGGGGCGCATGTCCTGGATGGAGTCGAGCGCGGCGACCCCCGCGTTGCAGACGAGCACGTCGATGCGGTTGTCGAAGAACCCGAGGGCCTTGGCGACGGCGGCCTCGACCTGGTCGACGTCGCGGATGTCGCAGGGGAGCGCGATGGCGCGGCCGCCGCGGGCCTCGACCTCCTCGACGGTCTCGGTGAGCATCGCCTCGGTCGCGAGGGGGTAGATGTCGGGGATCGGGTCGGTGATGTCGAGCGCCGCGACGTTGGCGCCGGCGTCGGCGAAGGCGCGGGCGTGGCTGGCGCCCTGCCCCTTGCCGGCACCGGTGATCAGGACGTTCTTGCCTTCGAGGCCGCGCAGCACTGCGGGCATCGGCACCTCCGGATGTGGTTGTGCGAGAGCGGGATCAATGAGCGGCGTGCCGCGTCGCGACCTCACCGGCGCCACCGTGTGAAGCCGCCCAGCGCACCGAGTCGACGATCATCGAGTAGCCGGTGCAGCGGCAGAGGTTGCCCTCGATGCCCTCGCGCACCTCGTCCTCGTCGGGGTCGGGGTTCTCCAGCAGCAGGCCGGTGGCGGCCATGACCATGCCGGGGGTGCAGTAGCCGCACTGCAGGCCGTGGCACTGCTGGAAGCCCTGCTGCACCGGGGACATCTCGCCGTCGGCGGCCAGCCCCTCGACGGTGAGGACGTCGGCGCCGTCGGCGGCCACGGCCAGCACGGAGCAGGACTTCACGGTCTGCCCGTCGAGCATGACGGTGCAGGCGCCGCAGTTGGAGGTGTCGCAGCCGACGTGGGTGCCGGTCAGGTTGCGCACCTCGCGCAGGTAGTGCACGAGCAGCAGCCGGGACTCGACCTCGTCCTCGCTCGCGGCGCCGTTGACCGTCACGGTGATCTTGTGGTGGGACATGTCAGCTCGCCTTCTGCTGCAGGATGCGCCAGACCTTCTGCGGCGTGCACGGCATCTCGACGTCGCGCACCCCGAGGTGGCCCAGCGCGTCGACGACCGCGTTGACGACGGCCTGCGGCGCGGCGGTGGCGCCGGACTCGCCGAGGCCCTTGGCGCCCAGAGGATTGAAGCTGGTCTTGGTGACGATGTGGTCGCACTCGTAGCGGGGCAGGTCCATGGCCGACGGCAGCGTGTAGTCGACGAGGGTGCCCGTCGCGGGCTGGCCGTCGGCGCCGTAGCGGACCTCCTCGATCAGCGCCTGCGCGATGCCCTGCGCGACGCCGCCGTGGATCTGACCCGCGGCCATCAGCGGGTTGATGACGGTGCCGCAGTCGTCGACGGCGATGTAGCGGGCGACCTTGACCCAGCCGGTCTCGCGGTCGACCTCGACGACGCAGCAGTGCGCCCCCGACGGGTAGGAAAGGTTGGACGGCTCGAAGTAGGCGGTCTCGTCGAGGCCGAGGTCGAAGCCGTCGGGCAGCAGGTGCGGTTTGAACGAGCGGATGGCGACCTCCGCCATGGTGACGCCCTGGTCGGGTGCGCCCTTGACGGCGAACCGGCCGTCGACGAGCTCGAGGTCGGACTCGTCGGCCTCCAACATGTGCGCGGCGATCTTCATCGCCTTGGCGCGCACCTTGCCCGCGGCCTGGAACACCGCCGAGCCGCCGACGGGCGCGCCGCGGCTGCCCATCGTGCCGATGCCCTCCTGCACGGTCGCGGTGTCGCCGTGGACGAGGCTGATCCGGTCGAAGGGGATCGACAGCTCGTCGGCGACGATCTGCGCGAACGCCGTCTGGTGGCCCTGCCCGTGCGGGGAGGTGCCGACCTTGATGACCGCGGAGCCGTCGGTGTTGAGCCGGACGTTGGCCGACTCCCAGCCGCCGACGTAGCCGAACTGCTCGAACAGCGGCGTCGGCCCGAAGCCGCCCATCTCGACGAACGTCGAGAACCCGATGCCCAGCAACGGCTTGCTCGGGTCGTCGCGGCGGGCGGCCTGGTCGGCGCGCATCGCGGCGTAATCGATCGTGGTCAGGAGTTTGTCGAGGGCGCCGGGGAAGTCGGCCTCGTCGTAGACGATGCCCTCGAACTGCGTCGCGAACGGCATCTCGCCGGGCTGGACGAAGTTGCGCCGCCGCACGTCGAGGGGGTCGAGGCCCAGCTCGGCGGCCACGTGGTCGACGACCCGCTCGATCATGAACGACGCCTCGGGGCGGCCGGCGCCCCGGTAGGCGCCGACGGGCGTCGTGTTGGTGACGACGGACCGAAAGCTCGGCGCGATGACCGGGATCTTGTAGCAGCCACCGGCCATGAACGACGTCAGCGTCGGCAGCCCGATGCCCGTGGCGTCGGGCCAGCCACCGCAGTCCTGGGTGATCCGCACGCGCAGCGCGAGGAGGGTGCCGTCGTCGTCGAAGCCGACCTCGATGTCGTGGTCCTGGGCCCGCCCATGGACCATCGAGGTCATGTTCTCGCTGCGCGTCTCGACGAACTTCACCGGACGTCGCAGCCGCTTGGACAGCTCCGCGGTGAGGATGAACTCGGGGTAGCACGACGCCTTGGCGCCGAACCCGCCGCCGACGTCGGGTGCCACGACCCGGACCTCCTGCTGGGAGAGCCCGAACATCGCGGCCAGCTCGTTGCGGGAGTGGTGCGGGGTCTGTGTGGTGGCCCAGAGCGTGAGGCCGGAGGCCTGCCAGTCGGCGAGACACACCGTCGGCTCCAGGGGAACCGCGGCGCAGCGCTGGTTCTTGAGGTGGATCGCGAGCCGGTGCGGGGCGGCGGCGAGCTCGGCCTCGGCGTCGGTCGCGGAGAGGACCTGCTCCAGGACCACGTTGGACTCGAGCCCGTCGAGGATCGGCACGGCGCCCTCGGCCGTCGCGGCCTCGATGCTCGCCATGACCGGCAGCTCCTCGTACTCGACGAGGACGGCCTCGGCGGCGTCGGCTGCGGCGTAGCGGTCGGCCGCCACGACGACGGCCACCGGCTCGCCGACGAACCGCACCTTGTCCCGGGCCAGGCACGGCCGTTCCATGCCGGGGACCGAGCGGTTGGGCGGAAGCCCTTCCAGGTCGGCATTGGTCCACACCCCGAGGACGCCGGGCTTGGCCACGGCTTCGCTGGTGTCGATCGAGACGATCTTCGCGTGGGCGAGGTAGCTGCGCACGTAGACCATGTGGACGGTGCCGGGGAGCCGGATGTCGTCGACATAGGTGCCGCGCCCGGTGAGCAGGGCGGGGTCCTCCTTGCGGACGACCGCCGCGCCGACCATCGATCCCATACGGACCTCCTCGTCCTCGCTCCCGGCACGCCGGTGACGCGTGTCGGCGATCACGACGTTAGGAACCTAACGCCGGTCGCGTGAGGGTCGCAAGGGCCGGGCGGCAGGGGTCAGCGGCTGCGGGTCGGCGCCCAGCGTCCGGCCCGCACGAGCGGAAGCGTGCGGTGCGGGATGCGCTGCGTCAGGGCCATCTGCGAGCGGGTCCGCACGACCCCCGGCACCGCGATCAGCCGCTGGATGACGTGCTCCAGCTCGGAGGTGTCCCGGGCAACGACATGGCACAGCAGGTCGCCGTCGCCGGTGACCGTGTAGGCCTCGATGACCTCGGGGATCGCGGTGAGGTCCTCGACGACGGAGTCGAGGTAGCCCTGGGTGAGATCGAGATGGACGAAGGCGAGCATCGAGTAGCCGAACGCCCGCGGCTCCACCGACGGCGCCAGCCCCGAGATGACCCCGGCCTCCTGCAGCCGCAGGAACCGTGCGGCGACGGTCCCGCGGGCCACGCCGAGGGTGCGGGCGTGCTCGCGCAGCCCGGCCCGCGGGTGCTCCAGCAGCAGCTGCAGCAACGACCGATCCAGCTCGTCGAGAGTCATGGTCCGTTGGCCTCCTCGGTGCGGTTCTCGCCGGGCGCGACTGTACCGATGGCCCAGTGAACCCGTATTGGCACTGGACGGGTGCCCGGTCCGTTCCTAGCGTCGCGCCATCGCGACCTGCCTGGAGGCACTGTGACGATCGTCGAACCCGGCCCGGTCATCGTCGCGCCCACGCGCGCGTACTCACTCGACGACCGCTACGTCGCCGAGGACGGCGTCGTCCACATGACCGGCGTCCAGGCGCTGGTCCGGCTGCTGTTCCAGCAGCGCCGCCACGACCGCGCCGCCGGCCTCGACACCCGCATGTTCGTCTCCGGCTACGAGGGCTCCCCGCTCGGCGGGTTCGACCTCGAGCTCGGCCGCCGTCGCACGCTCCTCGACGAGCACGGCGTCGTCTTCACCCCGGGTCTCAACGAGGAGTCCGCCGCCACCGCCGTGCAGGGCTCCCAGCTCGCCGCGATCGCCGGCGGTCTGCGCCACGACGGCGTCACCGGCTTCTGGTACGGCAAGGCCCCCGGCCTCGACCGGGCCAGCGACGCCATCCGGCACGCCAACCTGATGGGCACGAACCGCACCGGCGGCGTGCTCGCCGTCGTCGGCGACGACCCGGCCGCGAAGTCGTCGAGCGTGCCCTGCACGTCGGAGATGACGTTCGCCGACCTCGCCGTCCCGACGCTCTACCCGGCCGACCCGTCCGAGGTCGTGACGCTCGGCCTGCACGGCGTCGCGCTCTCGCGGGCCAGCGGGCTGTGGGCCGGGATGAAGATGACGACGGCCGTCGCCGACGGCTCGGCCACGGTGCACGCGGCCGACTTCGGCACCGTCCGGCCGGTGATGCCGTCATCGACGGACTTCCAGCACACCGTGACCGGCCGGCTGCTCCAGCCCACCCTCGGACCGCTGGAGCGAGACCTGCACGGCGCCCGCACCGAGGCGGCCCTGCGCTACGCCACCGCGAACGGCCTCAACCGCATCCCCGTCCGCACCGGGGACGACCGCATCGGCATCGTCGCCGCCGGCAAGACCTGGCTCGACCTGCGCCACGCCCTCGACATCCTCGGCCTCGACGACGACGAGCTCCGCCGCCGCGGCGTCCGGCTGCTCAAGCTGGGCATGGTCCACCCCGTCGAACCCGGCATCGTCCGGGAGTTCGCCTCCGGCCTGCGCGAGATCGTCGTCGTCGAGGAGAAGCGCGCGTTCCTCGAGACCGCGATCAAGGACGTCCTCTACGGCTCGGCGAACGCACCGATGGTGCGCGGCAAGGCGCTGTTCCCGCCGCACGGCGAGCTCGGATCCGACGACGTCGCCGCAGGCCTCGCGACCGTCCTGTCCGGCCTGCCGTCGGTGATCGCCTGGCAGGAGGCCCGCCGGCCCGCGCGGCGCGGGCCCGTCATGCTCCCGCTCGCCGCCACCCGCACGCCCTACTTCTGCTCCGGCTGCCCGCACAACACCTCGACCGCCCCGCCCGAGGACTCGCTCCTCGCCGCCGGCATCGGTTGCCACACCATGGTGCTGCTCATGGACCCGGCGCAGGTCGGCGAGGTCGTCGGCCTCACGCAGATGGGTGGCGAAGGCACCCAGTGGATCGGGATGTCGCCGTTCGTCGAGGCCACGCACCTCGTCCAGAACCTCGGCGACGGCACCTTCCACCACTCCGGCTCGCTCGCCATCCGCGCGGCGGTCGCGTCCGGCGTGAACATCACCTACAAGCTGCTGCACAACGGAACCGTCGCCATGACCGGCGGACAGGACGCCGTCGGCGCGCTCGGGGTCCCGGCCATCACGCGGCTTCTCGCGGTCGAGGGTGTGGCCCGGACGATCGTCACCACCGACGAGCCGTCGCGGTATCGCGGTGTGAAGCTGGCGCAGGGTGTCGAGGTCTGGCACCGCGACCGGCTCGAGGAGGCGCAACGCGTCCTCGCCGGCATCCCGGGCGTCACCGTGCTGATCCACGACCAGGAGTGCGCCGCCGAGAAGCGCCGCAAGCGCAAGCGCGGCAAGGCCCCCACGCCGGCGACGCGCGTGATGATCAACGAGCGCGTCTGCGAGGGCTGCGGCGACTGCGGGCAGAAGTCCAACTGCCTGTCGGTGCAGCCCGTCGACACGCAGTTCGGGCGCAAGACGCAGATCGACCAGTCGTCGTGCAACCTCGACTTCTCCTGCCTCGACGGGGACTGCCCGTCGTTCCTGTCGGTGGTCCCGGGCTCTCTCGCGTTCTCGCAAGCGCCTTATCTGGCCGCGTTGCCCGAGCCTCCCTCCGACGGCCGCACCGACGTGACCGTCCGGCTCGCCGGCGTCGGTGGGACCGGCGTCGTCACCGTCTCGGCGATCCTCGCGACCGCCGCCGTGATCGCCGGACGCGAGGTGCGGGGGCTCGACCAGACCGGGCTCGCGCAGAAGGGCGGCGCAGTGGTCTCGGACCTGCGGATCTCTGCCGAGCCGGTGGCGTCCGCCGGCAAGCTCGGCGCCCGCGAGTGCGACCTCTACCTCGGCGCCGACCTCCTCGTCGCCGCCGACAAGACACAGCTCGCGGTCACCGACCCTTCGCGCACCGTCGCGGTGGTGTCGACGACCCAGGTCCCGACCGGCGCCATGGTCACCGACCCGACCGTCGAGTTCCCGCAGGTCGATGCCGTCGTCCGGCGGATCACCGACAGCGTCCGCGCAGGCACCTACCTCGACGCCCGCGGGCTCGCCGAGCAGCTGTTCGGCGAAGACCAGTACGCCAACATGATCCTCGTCGGCGCCGGCTACCAGATGGGCGCGCTGCCCATTCCCGCCTCCGCGATCGAGCGGGCCATCGAGCTCAACGGCGCGGCCGTCGCGACCAACATCCAGGCGTTCCGGCGGGGTCGACAGGCCGTCGCCGACCCGGCGGCGCTGGACCGCGCGCTGTCCCCGGCTTCCGTAGTGTCTCCGGCCGATCTCGCGGCGATCGTCGCGACCCGCGTCGAGGAACTCACGGCCTACCAGTCCGCGGCCTACGCCTCGTCCTACGCCGACCTGGTGGAGCGCGTCCGCGTCGCCGAGGACGCCGCCGTCCCCGGCTCGACCACCCTCGCTTCGGCTGTGGCCGTCAACCTCCACAAGCTCATGGCCTACAAGGACGAGTACGAGGTCGCGCGGCTGAGCCTCGACCCCGAGCTCACCGCGTCCGTGGAGAAGCAGTTCGGTCAGGGTGCGAAGGTCGCCTACAAGCTGCACCCGCCCGTCCTGCGCGCGCTCGGGATGAACCGCAAGATCGCCCTGCGCCGCACCGCCGGCCCCGCATTCCGCACCCTGCGCGCCATGCGCCGCCTGCGCGGCACCAGGTTCGACCCGTTCGGCATGGCGGAGGTCCGCCGCGTCGAGCGTTCGTTGATCACCGAGTACCGGACGGTCGTCGAGGACCTGCTGGCCTCGTTGTCGGTCGACTCGCTCCCGCGGGCCGTCGAGATCGCCGGGCTGCCCGACATGGTCCGGGGCTACGAGGACATCAAGCTGGCGTCCGTCGCGCGGTACCGAGAGGCGCTCCGCGCCCTGTGAGTGGCAATCATGGCTATAGCCATGATTGCCACTCACGACCTAGCGTCGGTAGGACTCTCACGACGGTGTGGCGGAGGTGCGCGTGGACGAGGTCGATCTGGTCGTAGTCGGGTTCGGCGGAGCGGGTGCGGCGGCGGCGATCACCGCGCACGACGCCGGTGCGACGGTCGTCGTGCTCGAGAAACAGGCCGAGGGCGCGCACACTCCGAGCACCCGGATGTCCGGCGGGCTCGTCATGGCCGCCGACTCCGCGGCCGACGGCGCCGCCTACCTCGACGCCTGCGCCGGCGGCATGGTCCCCTCCGACGTCACCGCCGCCTGGGCCGAGTCGGCAACCGACGTCCTCGACTGGCTGGGCAAGACCGCCGGCTTGACGTTCTCGCGCATCAACATCGCGGAGCATCCCGACCTCCCCGGCGCCTCCGGGGTCGGCGTGTTCCAGCCGGGCGAAGCCGCGTTCCGGCTCGACCCGTCGGCCGGTGCGGGTGACGCGCTGTTCGCCGCCGTCGCCGCCGCCGTCCAGGAGCGGGGGATCGAGATCCGGTGGTCGACGCCGGCGCAGCGGCTGATCGTCGAGGACGGGCAAGTCGTCGGGGTGGCGACGGCCGCCGGCGAGATCCGGGCCCGGCGCGGGGTCGTCCTCACCTGCGGCGGCTACGAGTTCGACGAGAACCTCAAGCGCGACAACCTCCGCGCCTACCCCGTGCACTTCTACGGCAACCCCGGCAACACCGGCGACGGCGTCCGCATGGCCCAGGCCGCCGGCGCCGGGCTGTGGCACATGAACACGATGATCGGCCGCGCAATCGGACACTTCCCGCTCGACACGGCCGAGGGCGGCTGGCTCAACTTCATCATCAACATCGACCCGCCGGGGCACGTCATCGTCGACCGCAGCGGTGAGCGGTACGCGAACGAGACGATGCAGGCCCAACTGCTGCACGGCTTCTACTACGAGATGCTGCGCTACGACTACGACCGCGCCGAGTACAGCCGCATCCCCAGCTGGTGGGTGTTCGACGAACGCCGCCGCACCGCCGGTCCGCTCACGTTGTCGCACATCGGCGCGGTGAAGGTCGGGCTCTACGACTGGAGCCCCGACAACTCCGCCGAGATCGACCGCGGCTGGATCGCCCGCGGATCGACGGTGCAGGAGGCCGCCGCGGCCGCGGGGATGGAGGACCCGGAAGCGTTGGCGCGCACCGTCGCCGCCTACAACGCGGCCTGCGCCGCGGGTGTCGACGAGCTGGGCCGCGCCGCCGACACCCTCGTCCCGCTCGACTCCCCGCCCTACTACTGCGTGCCGCTCTACCCGGGCGGCTCCAACACCTGCGGCGGCCCGGTCCGCGACGCCGGCGGGCGCGTCCTCGACCCGTACGACGTCCCGATCCGCGGGCTGTACGCCGCGGGGGAGCTGGGCCAGCCCGTCGGCATGCTCTACCCCGCCGACGGCGCCAACCTCTCCGAGGCCTTCTGCTTCGGCCGGATCGCGGCGCGGACGGCGCTCAGCTCCTGAACGGACGACAGCGAACGACAACGAACGACGACGAACGACGACGAACGACGACGAACGACGACGAACGACACAGTCGCGCCACTGAGTTGCGCGGCTGTGCCGTTCGTTCGGTGAACGACGAGCTCAGGTGCCCTTGATCGTGCGCCAGTCCCCGCGCGGCGGGGCGTCGGACTCGGGGTCGTTCACGTCGAACGGGCCCATGCTCACGATGTAGAACTCGCACCCCTCGGGTCCCGCCGACTCCGACCCGTACGCCGTGCCGCCCTTGACCCAGCGGATGTCGCCGGGACGGTAGGTGCCTTCGCCCTCCACCGAGAACTCGCCCTGGGTGATGATGTAGATCGTGTCCGACGGGTGCCAGTGCGAGGGCGCCTTGTAGTCGGGCGCGAAGCGGGTGAGCATGAACGTGTGCCCGGACTCGGGGTCGATCAGCGGCTTCACCGCGGCCCCGGGCGGGATGAACCCGGTCTCGTCGACGTAGTCCACCCACGCCTGGTCATCGACATGGATGACCTGCATCTGGTCGAGCGGGTTCGTGGTCATACGGTGCTCCCTACGTCGTCCGAGCCGTGCGTGGTGGTGTGATCCAGCTCATTCGAAACCAGGGACATTGTTGTCAGTGATTCACTGCCGCGGCAACCGGGGCGGTCGAGGTCGTGCACGCGCCGCTCACGGGCTCTCGGCGAACCAGCCCGACGGCGTCAGCGGGGCCCGCGAGGCCAGCCGGGGGGCGTACTGGTCGAGGAACACCCGCGCCGTCAGCTCGCGACGGCTGCGCACCCCGACCTTGTCGAAGATCGACTTGAGGTGGTCCTGCACCGTGTAGGCCGAGAGGTGCAGGGTCCTGGCGATCTCGGCGGTGTCGACGCCCCGCAGCACCAACGCGACGACGTCCTGCTCCCGCGCGGTCAGCCCGAACGCGGCGACCACGAGCGGCACGATCTCCGGCGGCCGGGCCTCCTCGATCGTCACGACGACGTCGGTCCCGGACCCGTTGCGCGACACCAGCGGCGAAGCGTGCACGACCACCCAGCGGCCTGATCGGGTGCGTAGCCGCGACCGGGGGGTCAGCGCGGTCTCGCCGAGCGCGAACCGGCGGGCGGCGCCGACGAGGGCGCGGACCGCGAACGGCAGCCGATCGTCGCCGATCGCGCCGCCGCCGAGGTCGTCGATGTGCCCGGCGGCCGCGAGATTGGCCTGCACCACCTCGCCCGCGGCGTCGACGACGACCACGCCCGGCCCGTCGACACCAACCAGGATCGTCGGATCGGCGGCGTTGGTGAGCAGCGCCGTCCGATAGCCGACGGCGAACGCCGACGCCACGCTGCTGACGAACTCGTGCTCGGCCACCGTGAACGCCGAGTTGGGGCCCTCGCGGAACAGCGCGAACAATCCCCAGGTCACGCCGTCGGCGCGGCAGCCCGCGCGCAGCTCGTCGTCGAAACCGTACGTGGGGTTGAAGAACTCGTTGAACCGCCGCGAGCGGTGCGGGTCGCCGTCGGTCTCGTGGTGGGTGGAGGCCACGCCGCCGGGGCGGCGCATGATGTCACGGAAGTCGTAGAGGTCAGGGGCCTCGTACTCGTGGAAGGCCCACTGGTCGTCCTCGTCGTTGGTCAGGCCGCCCCACTTCACCGTCGCGGTGACGATCTCCGTCGCAGGGTCGACCGTGCCGATGCACGCCGCGCTGAACGGCATCGCCGTGCGCAGCACCTCGACGGCGGCGGTGGCGAACGTCGGCAGATCGAGGCCGGCGGTGGCGAGCGCCTGGATGCGGGCGCGGGTCCGTTCGGCCGAGGGAGCGGGCATTCACCCAGTGTGCAAGGGGGCACCCGGTCGCGGTACCCCAGAACTCTGGGGGTGAGGGTCCCCGGCCGTCTGGGATACCCGTGGTGACGACGCGGCCGCAGTGTTCTCGCCGTGACGACAACGACTCCGAACGCCGTGCGCCGCATCAACCCCACCAGCTGGAACGCCGCCTTCGGCTACGACCAGGCACAGCTGCGGCCCACCCCGGCCCAGGTGCTGACCCTCGCCGGGCAGGGGCCCGTCGACGAGCACGGCGCACTCGTGCACGAGGACGACGTCACCGCCCAGCTCGCGCTGACCATGGCCAACGTCGAAGCCGTCCTCGCCCGCGGTGGCATGGACCTCGGCGACGTCCTGAAGTTGACGATCTACGCCGTCGACGTCGACGCCGTCCTCGCCGGCTACGGCGCCATCACCGAGCGCCTCGCCATGTTCGACGCCACCCCGCCCGCCACGTTGCTGGGCGTCACCCGGCTCGCGATCCCCGGCATGGCCGTCGAGATCGACGCCGTCGCCGCCCGCTGAACCCCCTCTCGCACAAGGAGAACTGCCCATGACCACGTTCGTCGACGCCGACCTCGCCTCGATCGCCGGTCCCGTCCTCACCCCCGCCGATCCCGGCTACGCCGCCGAGGTGTCGGGGTTCAACGTCGCGATCCGGGCGTCGCCGGTGCTGGCGGTCGGGGCCACGAGCACCGACGACGTCGCCGCCGCCGTCCGGTTCGCCGCGCGCACCGGCCATCGCGTCGCGGTGCAGGCCACCGGGCACGGCCTCAACGACGCCCTCGACGGCGCCGTCCTCGTCTCGACGCGGCGGCTGGCGGGCGTCGTCGTCGACCCGGCGGCCCGCACCGCCCGCGTCCAGGCCGGCGCCGTCTGGCGGCAGGTCATCGACGCCGCCGCCCCGCACGGGCTCGCCCCGCTCAACGGGTCGGCGTCCGGGGTCGGCGTCGTCGGCTTCACGACCGGTGGTGGCCTCGGCCCGATGTCGCGACGCTTCGGGTTCGCCGCCGACCACGTGCGCCGCTTCACGATCGTCACCGCGGACGGCGTCGCCCGCACCGTCGACGAGCGCACCGACCCCGACCTGTTCTGGGCGGTCCGCGGCGGCAAGGCCAACCTCGGCATCGTCACGGAGATCGAGTTCGGGCTGCTGCCCGTCGCCCGCTTCCACGGCGGCGGCGTGTTCTTCGCTGCCGACGCGGCGGCCGCCGTCCTGCACACCTGGCGCACCTGGGCGCCGACACTGCCCGACGACGCGAGCACCTCGATCGCCTTGCTGCAGATGCCGCCCGACCCGGCGCTGCCCGCGCCGCTGCGTGGGCGCTACGTCGTCCACCTGCGGTTCTGTCACCTCGGGACGTCCGACGAGGGGGACCGGCTGCTCGCCCCGATGCGTGCGGTCGCCCCGGCGGTGATGGACGCCGTCGCCGAGATGCCCTACGCCGCGATCGACGCGGTCCACATGGATCCGACGACGCCCCTGCCCGTCCGCGACCGCGGCATCACGCTCGACGCCCTGCCCGCCGAGGCCGTCGACGCGCTGCTCGCGCAGGCCGGGCCGGACGCGGGGTCGCCGCTGACGATGGTCGAGATCCGGCTGATGGGTGGCGCGATCAGCCGGGAGCCGTTGTCGCCCAACGCCGTCTCGGGGCGGGAGGCCGCGTTCTCCGTCTACGCGCTGGGCGTCCTCGCCGGGCCGGCCGTCGCGACGATCCCGGCTGCGGCCGACGGGATCGCGACCGCGTTGTCGCCCTGGGCGGCGCGGGAGGGCCTGCTCAACTTCCTCGGCCCGGCCGACGCGGAGCACGTCGCGCGGCAGTGGGGCAGCCACACCCGCGACCGCCTCCTGCGCATCGCCCGCCGCCACGATCCCGCGAGCCTCTTCGCGACGAACGTCCCCCTGCCGTCGTGACCCCGTGAGTGGAGATCGGTGAGGTTGTGCGCGGTCGGCGTCACGTTCTCCGGGACCATGCCCAGGTCAGGGGTCGTGAGTGGCAGCACTGGCCATGGCCGGCCGGGTCGGGCCCGCACCCCGCGCGCATCCTCCCGGTCGCGTCTCCGGCCCCGGACAGCAGTGAGGTTGCGGCCGGTTCGTCGGGCGTCGGCGACAGGGGGCGTCAGGCGCGAACCCTCGGCTCCTGGCGGGGGACCCAGACCCAGTCGATCTCGGGGCGGTTCTCGATCACCCCGGCGTGGACACGACGCTCGGCGAACTGCCAGCCCTCTCGGGTGTGGGCGAGGATGTCGACGTAGCGCAGGTGCGCCCGCCACTGGCGACCCTCCCACTCCTCGTGGGAGGCGGTCACGTAGGTGACGGCGGAGGCGCGGTCGGGGTCGGCGGGGTCGAAGGTGACCCGGCTCTGCCCGAGCTGGTGATGGGTCCGCCGGAACTGGGCCTGCCCGCCGGCGATCCGGTCGCGCACGGCGTCGCGCCCGGTGACGAGTCCGCCCCGGCCGGGTCCGTAGTCGGTGACGCAGTCGGGGGTGAAGAGGGCGGCGACGGCGTCGATGTCGTACTCGTCGACCCGCTCGCAGTACAGGGCCATCAGGTCGCCGATGGCCACCCGGTCCTCGATGCGCATCGTCGTCACGCCTCCTTGATCAACGGCAGGACCCGCTCGCCGAAGGTGGCGAGCCGGGTGAGCTGGACGTCCAGGTCGGGTTCGGGGAAGAGCACGCGCAGGACGAGGTGCACGTCCGCCCAGCCGCGCAGGCCGTCGAGGACGGCCCGGAGCCCGGCGACGACCTCGTCGACGTCGCCCGCGACCTGGACGTACTCGTCGATCGACCCGAGAGCGAGACCGGTCGAGCCGGACGGGTCGCCGACCAGCCCCGCGTACACCGGGCGGCCGGCCTGGATCGACTCGTAGACGAGCTGCTGCGCCTCGAACCCCTTACGCGCAGACGCAGCGCCGCCGCCGGGGGCGTCGAGGACGCAGGTGACGTTGACGGCCCGGGTGAACGCCGGGTCGGACGGGTCGCGGACCTCGGCGAGCTGCTCGGATGCGGCGTCGACGATGTGTGGCGCACCGCGTCCGACGAGGTGTCCGTCGGCGATCCTCCCGGCCCGGGCGACGGCCGTGGCGGCGTACCCGCCGAGCCAGATCGGGATGCGCCGGGTCGGGGTGGGGGTGACGCGGACGTCGTGAAGATCGAGAGCCGGAGCGGAGAACGGTTCCCCGGTCCAGGCGTCGCGCAGGGCACCGACCAGCGCACCCAGGCGGGCGCCACGCGTCGCAGGTGAGACCCCGAACGCTCTGTACTCGTGCGAGGCGTACCCCAGCCCGAGCCCGAGGATCAGGCGCCCAGCCGAGAGCCGGTCGACGACGACGGCGTCCTCGGCCAGCCGCAACGGATGGTGCAGGGGCGCGAGAACGAGGCCCGTCCCCAGCTCGATGCGTGTTGTCATGGGCGCCAGGGCCGCGAGAACAGGAAGCGGCGACGGGAGGTAGCCGTCGGGCAGCCCGTGGTGCTCGGTCACCCAGAACGAGTCGAAGCCGGCCTGTTCCGCGGCGACGGCGAGCGGGACGGCGTCGCGGTAGTCGCTGCCCTGCCCGGTGTAGAGCCCGATCCCGACGCGGAGGCTCACCCGAGCACGTCCCCGAGCCGGGCCCGCCAGACACCGAGGTCGACGTAGTCGCGGAATGCTCGGATGAGCCCGGACGAGGGGTCGATCTCGACGACGCCGTTGCACTCGATCGCGTACTCGCGGCCGTCGATACGGAAGCGGTCGACCCGCTCCAGCCATGCCCGTGTCGGCGCGTAGCTGGCGGTGACGATCTCCCACTCGACGTACTCGGCCCGGTCCAGGATCGGGGCGAGCAGGCCGCGCACCCCGTCGGGCCCGATGACCGGCGGGTGCGGCATGTTCGCGTACGTCGCGTCGGGGGTGAAGCAGGCCGCTGCGGCGTTGGGGTCCCCCGCGCCGACGGCGGCGAGGAACCTCTCGACGACCTCCCGCGCGTCGCTCACTCCCCGAAGACCACCGGGTAGGAGGAGAAGTGGTCGCGCGCGGAGTGCGGGTCGCGCTGCGGCGCCTTGTCGGGATCGGGGCGCCCACCGGCGCCGAGGAGCGCGTCGAGCATGAGGGTGACGGTCCCGAGGACCTGGTCGTGGGCCTCGTCGGGAGACGGGGCCTTCTCCGACGACGGCACCCCGCCCGCCAGCTCCGTCCCGATGCACGCGTGCATCCCGCCGCCGAAGGCGTGCCCCCAGCGCGGCACCTCGGCGGGGATCTCGCGCAGCGGGTCGAAGACGTCGGGGCGGTCGAACACGGACGGGTCGCGGTTGGCGGCGGCCAGGTCGAGGACGACGGACGAGCCCTCGGGAATCTCGGTCCCGCCCTTCAACGTGATCGGCGCCAGGGCGCGCCGCTGGGCGACGGGGCTCGCCGGGTGCAGCCGCAGGGTCTCGTAGACGCAGCGCTGCAGGATCGCCGGATCCGTGCGCGCGGCGGCGGCGGCCTCCGGGTCCCGGGCGGCCCAGGCGAACCAGTCGTCGGCGGCGTGGGTGAAGGCATCGGCGGTCGAGTGCGAGCCGGCCTGCAGGTAGAAGGCGCATTCACGACGCAGGATGTCGTCGTCGATGTCGAGCTCGTCCCAGTTGCGCAGCAGCGCGGTGAGGACGTCGCGGGGCAGGTCGTCCTCGGTGATCTCGCCGGCTTCGAGCTGCGCGAGCAGCGCGCGGCGGCGGGTGATCGACGGCTGCAGGAACGTGGCGTCGAAGTCGTCGAGGGCCTGCTGCACCTCCGCGCGCACGACCTCGGGGTCGCGGGTGGTGTGCACGAGCGTCGCGCCCTCGGAGAACTTCTTCGCGAAGCGGTAGAGCGCGTCGGTCTCCTCGACCGAGCCCGTCGGCTGGTCGAGCCCGGCGACCATCGCGGTGAGGTTCATGATCGTGCGGTAGCCGAGTTCCTGCAGGTCGGCGTGTCCGCGCTCGACGAACGGAGCCAGCGTGTCGCGCACGACGTCGCGCAGGAACGCCTTCTCCCAGTATCGGAAGGTGCCACGCCGGAAAAGTCGGTTCTCGACGCGGCGCCGCTTGCGGTGGTCGGATCCGTGCAGCACGAGCAGGCAGTCGGCCATGACGACGCCGCCTGCGTCGTACAGGGACTGCTGCAGGTCGTGCTGGCGGAAGGCCTCGCGGACATCGGCAAAGCCGTCGAGGGTGATCGTCTGCATCGGCGTGTCCCTGTCCGGTGGTTCGGCGTGATACTTCTAACGACGCTAGCAAGCGACAATGGGGTCGTCCAGGCTCCGGGACGGGGGCCGTCGTGGAGTTCGGCGTACTGATGATGGACGCGGTGACCTCCCGCGCGCAGTGGCGCGACCGCGTGCGGCGCATGGAGGACGACGGGCTCTCCACACTGCACGCGACCGACCACTTCGACCGCGCCCCGATCAGCCCGCTCCTCGCGCTGGCCGCGGCCGCGCAGGTCACGAGCCGGATCCGGCTCGGGACGCTGGTGCTCAACAACGACTTCCGACAGCCCGCCGTACTGGCCAAGGAGATCGCCTCGCTGTCGGTGCTGTGCGACGGCCGGCTCGAGATCGGCATCGGCGCGGGCTGGATGGACGACGACTACGACGTCTCCGGCATCGTCCGCGAGCCCGCGGGCCGGCGCATCGACCGGCTCGGCGGCACGCTGGAGCTGCTGCGGGCGCTGTCGGGCGGCGGGGCCGTCGACCTCGACGCCCCGGGCGTCGCCGTCCGCGACCTGCGCAACGTTCCCGACCTCGTCGCCCCGCTCCGGCTGTTCGTGGGTGGTGGCGGCCGCCGGGTGCTGACGCTGGCGGGGCGGACCGCCGACGTCGTCGGCATCAACTTCGACGTCCGGGAGGGGAAGCTCGGGGCGCACGCGACGGCATCGGCCTCGGCGGACGCGACCGACGAGAAGGTCGGCTGGGTCCGCGCCGCGGCAGGGGACCGGGAGCCGCTGCTGCACCTGGTCGCGTACTGGTCGGAGGTCACGGAGGACCCGCAGGCCGCGGCCGCACGTCGGATCACCGCGCACTGGGGCCGGAGGCGCGCCGCCCGCGGAGACGTCGTTAGGGGGTTGACGCCGCTTCGTCCGCGGGAGAAGGTTCGGTGACCCCAGTCACCGCGTGGACGAACTGCGAAAGGCGGTCGCCGTGACCGAGACCTACGAGGCCGACGTCGTCGTCCTCGGCACCGGTCCCGCCGGCATGGCCGCCGTCTCGGCGGCCGCTGCGGAGGGCGCGCGGGTCGTCGCGGTCGAGGCCATGGATCACATCGGTGGCAACGCCGTCTGGTCCACCGGCTACCTGGCCTTCGTCAACTCCGGCATGCAGGCCGAGCAGGGGATCGTCGACAGCGAGGAGACCTTCGTCGCCGACGCGAAGCACATGGTCGACCTCGCGCGCGACCAGTTCGGCGTCGAGTGGGACGAGGCGCTGGTGCGGCTCTACGCCCGCGAGTCGGCCGAGACCTACCGCATCCTCACCGAGCGCGGTGTGCGGTTCAGCCGGTTCATCCCGCGCCCGAAGCAGCACAGCGTCGACCGGATGGCCGCCGTCGAGGACACGTGGATGATCGGCCGGGCGTTCCGGCCCGACTTCGAGCGCGACAACGTCACCACGCTCTACCGGACGCTCGCGGACCGGCTCGTCGTCACCGACGGTCGCGTCACCGGGGTGCTCGCGCACAAGGTCGACGCCCCGGACTCGACGATCGAGATCACCGCCCGGCGCGGGGTCGTGCTCGCCACCGGCGGGTACCAGTCCAACCCGGAGCTGCGGCGTCGCTACCAGCCGGAGTTCGTGGCGCGGGCCCCCTACCTGGGCGTCGACTCGTGCCGGGGCGCCGGGCACCTCATGGGCCAGGCCGTCGGCGGCGACCTGATCAACATGACGTTCGTGCCGCCCCTGGTGATTGTGTCGTCGTCGGTCGTGGAGGACGCGATCGCCGTCAACGAGTCGGGGGAGCGTTTCCACGACGAGGCCGGCCCCTACGAGGAGCGCGTCGAGAAGCTGCACGCCCAGCCCGGCCGCCGCGCCTGGTACGTCGTGGACGACGTCGTCGCCAAGGAGAAGGAAGGGCTGATCGGGCAGATGCCCGAGCCCGCGGTGCAGGCCGACACCCTCGACGCGCTGGCGTCGACGATCGGGGTCCCGGCTGACGCGCTGCGCGCCACCGTCGACCGTTGGAACGCCTTCCTCGACACCGGCGCCGACGTCGACCCCGACCACGGGCGCGTCGTGCTGCCGCCGAGCCGGCGCAAGTGCGCGACCGGACCGTTCACCGCCGTGCCCATGATCGAGGGCATCAACTTCTGCTGCGGCGGCTTCCGCACCACCACCGACATGCAGGTCGTCGACGTCTTCGGCGACCCGATCCCGGGGCTGTTCGCGGGCGGCGACTGCGTCGGTGGGCTCAACCCCGTCTCCGATCTGGGCGGGATCCACATCTGCGGCGGGCTGACGCTCGGCCGCATCGCGGGGCGGGCGGTCGCGCGCGGCGTCGACGACCGCAGCGACCACGGCAGCGTGATGCACGCCGGGATGCCGAGCATGCTCGACACTCGCATCGCGCTGGTGCATCTTGACCCCGCTGTGGAGAACGTCCCCTGAGCCGGGCGGGTCCCAGCGTCGCGACCCGCCCACCCACCACCACGAGGAGCGTCATGTCGGTCGGAGTCTTGTTCACCCAAGGGCTCGTCACGGGCGACCCGCACACCGTCCTCGGCGAGATCCTCGAGCAGGCCGAGGCCGCCGACCGGCTCGGCTTCTCCCACGCCCTGACCACCGAGCACAAGTACTCCGACGAGTACTTCGGCTCGCCGCTGCACCTGTCGTTCGCCATCGCCGCGCGGACCCGCAACGTCAAGGTGGGCACGGCCATCGCGATCGCCCCGCTCTACAACCCCGTCGAACTCGCCCAGGACTCCGCGATGCTCGACCAGCTCTCCGGTGGCCGCGCCTGGCTGGGGCTCGGCGTCGGGTACATGCCCGTCGACTACTCGACGGTCGGCGTCTCCTGGGACGACCGCGCCCAGCGCTTCGACGAGACCGTCCGCATCCTGCGCGAGGCCCACACCAGCGACCGGTTCTCGTTCACCGACGAGATCTACTCGTTCGAGGACGTGTCCGTGATCCCGCGGCCGGCCCGCCCCGAGGGCGTGCCGCTGCACCTCGCCGCCTGGACGCCGGGCGGGCTGCGCCGCGCAGGCCGGCTCGCCGACGGCTGGATCACCAACGCCCTGATGTCGCTCGACACCATGACCGCGATGGCCGGGCAGTACCGGGACGCCGCCGCGGCCGGGGGCCGCGACCCGCACGTCACGTCGATCCGGTTCTGCTGGCCCTACCGCGACCGCGAGGCCGCGCTGGAGAAGTTCGGCGACACCGCGCTCGCCATGGCGCGCACCCTGTTCGACTACGGCGCCATCACCGACCTGCCCGGCGTCACGTCCTCGGACCAGATCACGCTCGAGGAGTTCGTCCGCGACCGCTTCGTGTTCGGCACGCCCGACGAGTGCGTCGACACCATCGGCCGCTTCCGCGACCAGGCCGGCGTCGACGACTTCTTGATGATCTTCCGATACCCCACCGGCCCCGACAACGCCGCCGTCCTGGAGGCCATGGAGCTGTTCGGGACCGAGGTGCTGCCGCAGCTCGACACCCCCGCGGTGGCGCAGGCATGATCGCTCGTCCGCTTCGGGTCGGGGTCGTCGGCGCCAGCTACGCCTCCGGCACGCACCTGCCCGTCTACGCCGCGCTGGCCGAGGCCGGCATCGTCGAGCTGGTCGCCGTCGCGACCGCGCACCTCGAGACCGCCGACGCCGTCGCCGCCAAGTTCGCCGTCCCGCACGCCCACGTCGGCTACGAGGCCCTCTGCGAGGACCCCGACGTCGACCTCGTCGACGTCGCCACCCGGCCCAGCCGGCACAAGGACATGGCGCTCGCCGCGATCGCCGCCGGCAAGCACGTGCTCTGCGAGGCACCGCTCGCCCCGACCGTCGACGACGGCCTCGCCATGGCCCGCGCCGCCGCCGACGCCGGCGTGTGCGGGGTCGTCGACATGCAGTCACGGTTCCGGCCCGGTATCGCCGAGCTCCGCCGGCTCGTCCTCGACGGCTACGTCGGACGCGTCGACAACGTTGCCGCACAAGCCTTCTACCCGACGTTCACGATGCCCGCGGCAGTCGCGTCGTCGGGCTGGTGCGCCGACGCCGCCGACGGGGCCAGCTCGCTGCGCGTCCACGGCCTGCACACCACCGACATCCTGCGCTGGACGTTCGGCGAGCTCACCGACGTCACCGGCACCGCGGCCACCCGCCAGCCGTCCTGGCCCGGCGGGGAAGGCCCCATCCCCGCGACCAGCGTCGACAGCGCCGCCTACACCGCCCGGACCGCCGACGGCGCCGTCGTGTCCGTCCACACCTCGTGGGTCGCGCCCTTCGGGGCCGGCTGGCGGCTCGTCGTCCACGGCTCCGAAGGCGTCCTCGTCGCCGAGGCCGCCGGCCACACCGGGCACTTCCCCGTCGGGCTGAGCGGCGCGCGACGCGGCGACGACGGCCTGCGTCCGCTCCTGCCCGCCGAGGGCGGCCCGACCGAACCCTTCGCCCTGCTCGTCCGCGCCCTGGCCATGGGTGACACCGACGACATCCCGACGTTCGACGACGGCGTCGCCGCCCTGCGCGTGGCAGCGGCCGTCGACGGCCTCGACGACGACGCACCCACCACCACCACATCGGAGGAGCCATGACGGCAGTGACCGAGGAGGCGGCCGGCCCGACGATCGTCCTCGACACCTTCGCCGACGCCAAGGACGCCTACCGCAGCAAGGACCTGCGCCAGGCGCTCTACGACGAGGGCGAGGTCGTCATGGACGGCGTCCTCGTCAACCTGCACGGCCGCGAGCACCGCGACCGCCGCCGCGTCGAGAACCGGATGTTCCGTCGCGACGTCTTCGAGCGCTACGAACGCGACCTCTTCCCGGCGGTGACCGAGCAGACCCTCGTCCCGTACCTCGAGAGCGGCCGCGTCGACCTCGTGCACCTCGGGCACGAGCTGATGCTCAACCTGTCCGCGCTCACCGCGGGCATCGACCGCCCCCTCGGCACCACCGAGGAGACCGAGCGTCTCTACGACTACAACGCCAAGTTCATCGAGGGCGCCACCATGGCGCACCACACCGGCGACAAGGCGGCACTGTCCCGCGAGATCGCCGAGGCGCTCGAAGCCTGGGACGCCGAGTTCCTCGCGCCGTCGTGGGCGCTGCGGGAGGACCTGCTCGCCCGCGAGGCCGCCGGGGAGGACGTCGACGTCCCCCGGGACGTCCTCGCCACCCTGCTGCGCCACCGCGACGAGCTCGACCTGCCGCGCCACGTCATCCGTCGCGAGGTCGCGTTCTTCCTGCTCGCCGGGGCCCACACGTCCGCGACGGCGTTCGTCCGCTCGATCGACCACATCCTCGGCTGGCTCGACCAGCACCCGGCCGACATCGCCCGGGTCCGCGACGACGCCCTGTTCGTCCAGCGGTGCATCCACGAGACCGTGCGGCTCAACCCGTCCAGCCCGACGGGCCGGCGCATCGCACTTGCCGACGTCACCCTCCGCTCCGGGTTGCACATCCCCGAGGGCGCGACCGTCGTCATCGACCTCCAGGCCATCAACCGCGACCCCGACTTCCTCGGCCCCGACGCCGCCGAGTTCGACCCCACCCGCGCGATGCCGCAGGGCGTCGCCCCCTTCGGGCTGAGCTTCGGCGGCGGCATGCACGTCTGCATCGGGCAGGACCTCGCCGCGGGCGTCGTCGCCGGGGCCGGCACCGACCCCGACGACCACCTCTACGGCCTGGTCACCGGGGCCGTGCGGCACATGTTCGGGGTCGGCGTGCGCCGCGACCCCGACAACCCGCCGCAGCGCGACGCCGCCACCGTCCGCCCCTACTGGGGCAGCTACCCCGTCCTGCTGGGAGGAGGATCATGACGTACAAGATCGATATCGACCCCGAGGTCTGCATCAGTTCGGGAAAGTGCGTCGCCGACGCCCCCGACCTGTTCCGGTTCGACGACGACGAGATCGCCGAGATGATCCCCGGCGCCCCGCAGCCGAACGACGAACGCATCCTCGACCTCGCTCGCGCCTGCCCCTCCGGCGCGCTGATCGTCACCGACGTGGAGTCGGGCGAGGAGATCGACGTGGGCTGACCCGTGAGTGGCGTTATTGGTCATAGCCAATAACGCCACTCACGAGGGTGCGGCGCTTGGCGCAGGAACGGCACTTTCCTGCAGCTGGGCCGGGAAGAGTGTCGTTCCTGCACAGGGGCGGGGCGGCCCGGGAGGATGAGGGCATGGACTTCGGGATCGCGGGGAAACGGGCGGCCGTGGCCGCGGCCAGCACGGGGCTGGGCTACGCCAGCGCGGAGGCGCTCGTCGCCGAGGGCGCGAAGGTGACCATCTGCAGTTCCGACGCCGACCGGGCGCGCGCCGCCGCCGAGAAGCTGGGCGGTGGCACCGAGTGGCTGGTCGCCGACCTGCGCGGACCCGAGGGCGCGACGGCGTTCGTCGACGGCGCGACCGAGCGGATGGGTGGCGTCGACATCCTCGTCGTCAACGGCCCCGGCCCGGGCCCGGGGATCGTCACCGAGGTGCCGCTCGCCGCCTACCAGGCCGCGCTCGACCGGAGCCTGCTGGCGGTCGTCGCGATGTGCCTGGCCGCGACGCCCGGCATGCGCGAACGCGGCTGGGGGCGGGTCGTGGCCATCACCTCGCTGGGTGTGCGGCAGCCGTACATGAACCTGGCGCTGTCGAACACGGCGCGTTCCGGCGCGACCGGCTTCCTGCGCACCCTGGCCCGGGAGATCGCGTCGGACGGCGTCACCGTCAACTCCGTCCAGCCCGGCCTGCACGAGACCGACCGCATCACCGGCGTCTACGGCACCGAGGGCCCCGCGCTCGACGGCGCGCTCGCCGACGTCCCTGCCGGCCGCCTCGGCAGCCCGGCCGACTTCGGCGCCGTCGTCGCCTTCCTCTGCTCCCAGCAGGCGGGATTCCTCACCGGCGCCTCGGTGCCGGTCGACGGCGGGGCCTACCAGGCGCTGCTCTGACGGGGCGGGCGGTTCCGCGAGCACCCGACGCCGCTCCCGCGCTGGGCGTGGGGCACTCGTCGGCGTCGCTGATCGCGTTGCAGCTGGCGGTGTGCGGGCCGGCGCACCGCGAGGTCGCCGCCGCCCCACTCGGGGCGGACGCCTTCGCACTGGCCGAGCGGGACTGCCGGTACTTCCTGCGCGACGAGGTGCCGCCCGGTCGCGCGGTTGGCAGGGAGGCGCCCGAAGGCCGAGGTCGCGACGATCGACGGCGACAACCATCTGCTGCCGCTTCGCAGCCCTGGCCGCCCCTGGTCGCACAGCTGTCGTGAGTGGCGTTATTGGCTATGGCCAATAACGCCACTCACGGGTCGTCAGAGGCGGAGAAGGCGCGCGGCGTTCGCCGTCAGGGTGGGGCCGAGGTCGCCGGCGGGGTGCTCGCCCGCGCCGGAGTCCCAGCCCGCGAAGTTGGTGCCGAACACCAGGCGCTCGGTTCCCGCGTGCTTGACGAGAAGCTCCAGAGAATCCTCGTCGTGCACGTGGGTGTCGAACCAGATGCGCTTGTAGTAGTGGTCGAAGCCGTTGTCGCGCAGGGGCTTCGACGCCCACGGACGCTTCTCGACGGCACGGGCGAACCGGCCCGACACGAAGGCCGCGGCGCCGCCGCCGTGGGAGATGCAGACGTCGAGACCCGGGTGGCGCTCGAGCACCCCGCCGAAGACGATCGCCGCGACGGCCAACGTCTCCTCGTAGGCGAAGCCGAACGTCAGGTCGAGATCGAAGCGGCGCAGGCGCGGGTCGTCGGCCGGGCCGTTCTTGCCCAGCGGGGACGGGTGCACGAACAGCGGGACGTTCAGGTCGACGAGCGCCTCGTAGAGCGGGTCGAGCTCGGGGTCGTCGAGGGTGCGCCCGGCCGGGTCGGTGTCGATGTACACGCCGGGCATCCCCAGGTCGCGCACGGCACGGCGGGCCTCGGCCACCGAGGCGGCGATGTCCTGCACCGGCAGCTGGGCCGTCGCGAGCAGGCGTCCCTTGTGCTTGCCGACGAGCTCGGCGAGCCCGTCGTTGTGCTTGCGCGCGAAGTCGGTGGCGGCGTCGGCGGGGAGGTCGTTGAAGTACGTGATCGGGTTGGGGGACAACACCTGCAGGTCGATCCCGGCGGCGTCCATCGCGGCGAGCCGGACGTCGACGTCCATGAACGGGCTCCCGGCGTACCTGACGCCCATCAGCCGGTAGTCGCCGACGCGGTAGAACGGCACGCCGTCGTCGGTGGCGCCGAGCTCGGGGCCGGCTGCGCCCGCAGCGCCTTCGGTCAACTCCAGGACCGCGTGCGCGTGGACGTCGATCACTCGTGCCTCAGACATGCGACATCCGCTCCAGCTGCTCCTCGGTGAACGCCAGGGACCGGGTCAGTGGGCAGGCGGCCAGGAAACGCACCTGGTCCGACGTCCGCTGTTTGTGCTCCGGGATCGGGGTGGTGAGGTCGATCCGCTTGCCCGCCTTGACGACCTCGACGATCTTGTCCTTCTGCTGCAGGATGCGAACGTCGGCGAGCGGGTCGCCGTCGACGACCAGGACGTCGGCGACCTTGCCGTGCTCGAGCGTGCCGAGGTCGTCCTCCATGCGCATCGCGAACGCGCCGTTGCGCGTCGCGGCGACGATGGCCTCCATCGGCGACATGCCCATGTAGTCGACGAACATCTCCAGCTCACGGGCGTGCCACTCGCCGACGGGCGTGACGGCGAAGCCCGTCTCCGACCCGGTGAGGAACTTGACGCCGGCCGCGTGGGCCTTGGTGAGCTGCTTGGCGGTCACCTCGATCTCGGCGCGGAAGACGTCGAGCAGCTCGGGCGCGGTGCCGACCTTCTCGCCGTAGTCGGCCAGGTTGCCCAGCAGCGTGAACGTCGGGCACATCGCCGAGCCGGCCTCGATGACGGCCTCGATGGCCTCGTCGTCGAGGTAGGAGGCGTGGTAGATCAGGTCGACGCCGGCGCGGGCCGCGTCGCGGGTGGAGTCGGAGTTGCGGCAGTGCGCGACGACCTTGGTGTTGAGATCGTGCGCGGTGTCGCAGACGGTGCGCAGCTCGTCGATGTTCCAGACCTTGACCTCGGGGCCCTTCATCGACGGGATCAGTCCCGTCACCATGATCTTGATCCAGTCGACGCCGTACTTGATCTGGCGGCGGATCTCGTTGACCATCACGTCCCGCCCGGTGACGACGGTGGCGTACCCGGTGCGGCCCTCGTCCTTGATCATGCGGCCTGCGGTGCCGCCGAGCATCGTCATCAGGGCCTGGCCGCCGGCGCGCATCCGCGGGCCCTCGACGATCCCGGCCTCGATCGCGTCGCGCAGCTCGCAGCCGATGTTCCACAGGCAGTCGGCGTCGAGCACGCTCGTGACGCCCGCGCGCAGCACCTTGCGCGCGTTGTAGGCCGAGAGCATCGAGCTGTAGGCCTCGGTGCGATGGTTGAACAGCTCGTCGTTGCCCGTGGGCTCGCCGAACGTGAGGTGGGTGTGCGCGTCGATGAGGCCGGGCATGACGGTGCGCCCGGTCGCGTCGATGCGCTCGTCGACGCCGTGGGTCTCGGCGTCGTCGACCGCCTGCTGCCCGAGCGCGGTGATGCGCCCGTCGCGGAGCAGGACCGACTCGCCGGGGCGGGCGGGGGAGCCCGTGCCGTCGATGACCGTGCCACCGCTGATGAGGATGCTGCCGCTCACGGCGCCTCCCGGAACGTCGTCGTAGCTGGGTGGTGGATGGCGCGGACCCGCCGTAAGAAGCCTGACGACTAGTCCCGCCCTGTGGCCAGTGTCGCACAGCTGCGGGGCCGGCGGGGAGTCCTCGTGAACGGTGCACGACGGTGGATTCCTGACGTTTCTCCGGCTCTGTGACCTCGTGGCACCCCTGAGGTTGTGGACGGCGACCGCCCACGCCACTAGCGTCGTCAGAAAGCCAACGCCGCACCCCGGTCAGGTGGGGCGACGGAGTGCGATCGACGACGGAGGTCGGGCCGTGAAGAACGAGTGGGCCGTGGTCACCGGCGCGGGTAACGGCATCGGTGCCGTCATCGCGCGCAACGCCGTCAAGGAGGGCTACCGCGTCGCCGCGTGGGACGTGGACCGCGCCGGGGTGGAGGCACTCGCCGCCGACCTGGGCGGCGCGTGCGTCGCGTCGGTCGTCGACGTCACCGACGAGGCCTCGATCGCCGCCGCCGTCGCCGAGCTGCCCGTGGCGCCCGCGCTGCTCGTCAACAACGCCGGCATCGCCCGCTTCGGCCCCCTGCTGACGCTGGCCGCCGCCGAGTGGCGAGCGGCCGTCGAGGTCAACCTCACCGGGACGTTCCTCGTCGGCCGGGCCGTCGCCGCCCGGATGATCGAGGCCGGGGGCGGCGCGATCGTCAACATGGCGTCGATCAACGGGCTCGCCGCGGCCCCCAACGCCGGCGCCTACACCGCGTCCAAGGCCGGCATCGTCATGCTCACCGAACACATGGCGATCGAGTGGTCGCCCGCGGGCGTGCGCGTCAACTGCATCGCGCCCGGCCTCATCAACGCCGGGATGTCCGACGCCGTCAACGCCGACCCGGAGGTGCGCAGGCTGCGCGAGAGCCGGGTGCCGCAGGGCCGCCTCGGCACGGCCGACGACATCGCCGACGCCGTGCTGTTCCTCGGCTCGGAGAAGGCGTCCTACATCTCGGGGCAGACCATCGCCGTCGACGGCGGCATCAGCAAGGGGGCGCTCGCGTCGCTGCCGCGGCCGAAGTCGGTCGACTCGGTCGGGGTGAAGTAGGCGCGACGCGCCCTGAGCAGCGGCGGGGGAGTCCCGACGCTGTTCAGCGGGATGCGACTATGGGTCGCATGTCCCAGCAGAGCGTCATCGAGGAGTTGCAGCGCCTCGGGATGTCGGGTTACGAGGCCAAGGCCTATGTCGCGCTGGTCGCCGCCGGCACGCCGCTCAACGGCTACGAGGTCGCGAAGCGTTCCGGCGTGCCGCGCAGCACCGTGTACGAGACGCTGGCGAAGCTCGTCGGGCGCGGCGCCGCCTACGAGGTGCGGGCGGGCGAGGCGAGCGTCGGCTACATCTCGCTGCCGCCGTCGGCCCTGCTCGACCGGATGCGCCGCGACTTCGACCACTCCATCGACACGCTGCGCGAGGCGCTGCCGCAGGTGGCGTCGCCCCCGCAGGTCCGGCTGGTGCACAACCTGTCCGACCGTGAGTCGCTGCTCGCCCGCGCGGAGGACGTCGTCGCCGCGGCGCGCGACGACCTGTTCCTCTCCGGATGGCCGGCCGAGATCGAGCCGCTCAAGCCCGTCGTGCGCCGGGCCGACTCCGAGGGTGTCGACGTCTCCGTCGTCATGTTCGGCGACGACCCCGACCCGGTCGGCACCACGATCCCGCACCGCTTCTCCACGCCCGAGGTGGCGCTCGAGAACCTGGGCTGCCGGCTGCTCGTCGTCGCAGCCGACCGGGAGCAGGCCGTCATCGGCGGTGTCGTCAACGGGGACGCGTGGGGCGTCTACACCGACGACCCCGCCGTCGTGCTGGTCGCCGTCGAGTACGTGCGCCACGACATCGCGATGCACCTGATCGCCGAGAAGTTCTCGCCGGAGGACTTCGAGTCGTTCTGGACGTCCGACCCGGCGCTGCGGCGGCTGCGCGCCGACCACGGCATCCCGGCCGCGTTGCTGGCCCGTGGCCCGGTGGGGACGACGGCGCCACCGCGGCGCAGCGGGCGTCGCGGGCCGAACTAGCCACGGCCGGAAGCGGTCACGAACCCGGCGCGACCTCACTGCTGCCCCGGCACCCGCCGCGGACCGTGAGGGTGCGGCGGGACGGTCGGGCGGCGGGTCGGGGTCGCGGCGACGTCGTGGTGCTTCTGACGACTACTGGCACCGCAGCGGAGGACGGCAGGTCACGCGCGCGCAGCCGTGGCCTGCGCCGTCACGCTGCGGCACCGCACGAAGCACAGCACGCTCGCCGCGACCAGCGCGACGCTCACGCCCCAGCCCAGCCCGTAGCCGCCGGTCGCGTCGACCGACAGCCCGAACAGCGGCGCACTGAGCAGCGCGCCCAGGTAGTAGCCGGCCATCGTGGCGCCCGAGGCGCGCCCGACCAGGTGCGGCGCCGTGGCGACGACCGCCGCGTGCATCATGCCGATCGCGGTCAGCTGGGCCAGCCCGCCCAGGACGAGCCCGGCCGTCATCGACACGGGCCCGGCGAGGATGCCGAGCCACAGCAACGCGACCCCGATCGTCGCCGTCGCGGTCAGCAGCACGACCGGCCGGACCCGGTCGCCGCCCGTCCGGTCGAAGCGGCCCGCGAGCACGATCATCGCGACGACGGCGACCGCCGACCCGATCGACGCCAGGGCGCCGGCCAGCGGCACCGACAGGCCGCCGACCTCGTCGAGATAGAGCACCGACCACGAGTAGATCGGCTGCGTCCCCGCGATCAGCAGGAACGCCGCGATCGGATACCAGGCGAACCCGGCGGGCAGCCGCGCCCGCCGCGGTGTCCCGGGACCGTCGCCGACCAGGTCGTGGGCCTCGACGACCGCCGCCGCAGGGTCACCGGAGCTGCGCGCGGCGGGCAGCAGCCAGAAACACAGCACGGCGACGACGACGATCACCGGCACGACGACCGCGAGGACGGGCCGCCACCCGAACGTCGCCGCCGCGGCGACCCCGACCAGCGACTGGATCGCGCCGACCGCCGGGACGCCCGCGGTGCGGACGGCCATCGCGATCCCGTGCCGCGCCGGTGCGATGCTCGCCGCGACCGCCATGTTGGTGCCGGCGTTCGACAGCGCGTACCCGGCGCCGGTGACAGCGGCCATGACCAGCAACGACGGGAATGTCGGCACCAGGACCGCGAGCAGCAGGCCGGCTGCGACCACCAGCATGTCCAGCCCGACGGCCTTGTGGGCGCCGAGCCGCTCCGCCCACGCCCCACCGACCGTCGACGCCAGGCCCGTCGCCCCGAAGAACACCCCGATCAGCACGCCGAGCGCAGGCTCCGAGATGCCGAGATCGTCCTCGAACACCGCGCCGAGGTAGCCGAACAGGAAGCCGGGGATGCTGCCGAGCCCGATCGCGATCGTCGCGACGGTCAGGACGACCCCGCTGCGACGGGACCCCCGCTCGCCGCTCACGACCGGTCAGCCACGGATGGTCCACCCGATCGCCCGGCGCACCATCTCGCGGTGCTCGGACACCTCGTACGACGGGACGTGGTGGCCCAGCGCGTCGTAGACGACCCGGCCGCCCCCGTGCTCGCGCGCCCACAGCAGCGGCTGCGCCGGGCCGGTGTCCTCGCCCGGACGTCGGGCGGCGAGGAGCGGTTCGATGCCGGGGCGCATGTCGAGGTCGGAGTAGACCTCGTCGACGATCGAGAAGTCGTCGAGCCCGTCGACGATCGGGTGCACGCCGGTGACCGCGACGGACACGTCCGGGCCGAGCGGCGGGTGCGACGACGACCCCCACACCCACGCTCCGCCGAGGGTGTCGCCCCAGCCGGGCCAGTCGTCGAAACAGATGCCGGCGGTGTGCATGCCGATTACGCCGCCGCCCGCCGCGAGGTGCGTGGCAAGGGCCTCGCGCGCCTTCGGCGACGGGCTCGCGCCCTCCTCGGCGGCCTTGTCGCGGTAGCGCTCCGGCGTCTGCTCGCCGGTCATCGACCAGCGCAACGCGTTGACGACGAACAGGGCCGCCCCGGGCAGTGCCGTCAGCGCGGAGTCGACGCCCTCGGTCCCGGTGTGCACCTCGACCTCCAGCCCTGCCTTCTCGAGCAGCTCGGTCAGGGCTGCCGTGGTGGCGGGGAAGTCGTGGGTGAGCCCTCCGGACAGAACGACGGCGCGCACGACCCACCTCCAGCGGCGTGATGCTTCTGACGACTAGCAGACCCTAACTGTCGGGGCCGACTCGTGACAGCCCTCGCCGCGGACCGCCCGGCGTCACCGCCGCCCGGCCACCCCGGTGGCGGCGGGTCTCCTCAGCTGCGGCATCACCAGGAGGGACCCGACGACCGTCGCCACCACGACCACTGCGGCCAGGACGAGCGCGGGCGCGGGGACGTCGGGCAGGACGAAGGCGGGGACCGCGGTGGCGGCGGAGACGACCCGCAGCACCACCAGGGCGACGGTTGCGCCCCGCCCGCCACGCCACGCCGGCACCAGCAGCGCGAGGCTCGCCACCCCCAGCACCGCGCCGAGGATCGCGACGGACCAGGGCGGGTGCTCGCCGTCGGTCGTCGCGAGGCCGGCCACGTCGACGACCGACAGCAGCCCGAGGACGACCAGCCCGGCGCGGCTCACGCGACGGTTCACGCGACGGTTCACGGGGCGGTTCACGGGGTCACCACCGAGCGACGCCACGCGACTGCCGCCGCGGCGAACCCGACCGCGGTCAACGCCCAGGCCAGCGCGTCGAGCGGATGATTGCCGAGGACGACCGCGGCCACCAGGTGCAGCGGTTGCGACCCGGCCAGCGCGACGGCCGCCCATTTCGGGACCGCGCCCCAGACCGCGATGCCGAGCAGGACGCCGCCGAGGATGTGCCCGACGACGAACAGGGCCGTCGCGGCCGCGACGGCCGGCTGGGCGCCGATGGCGTCGACGAGCGCGACGGACCCGTTCGGCGCCACCGCCAGCACCTGGTCGACACCCGTCAGCACCGCGATCGAGCCGAACCCCAGCCAGGCGACGACGGCCGCGACCAGGCCGAGCGTCGCCCGGTTCCCGATCGCGGTCCGTCCGGCGACGAGCACCCCGAGCGGCATCGTCAGGATCGCGACGGCGCCCAGCCACACGACCGCGGACGCTGCGCCGGGCGACGTGGCGGAACGGGCGAGCATCGTCGCGGTGTCGTCGGTCGTCGAGTAGGGAAGCACGCCCCGCAGGACGGCGACGGCCAGTGGGCCCGCGGCGGCGAGCGGCACGGCCGCGGTCGCGATCAGGCGTCGTGTCCGGTCGGGCACGGCGCGGGGGACGGTCAGGGTGGTCGACACGGGAGCTCCTCGGGATCGGGTCGCGCTTCGGCTGACGGGCGGCTGCGACCGTGCGGCCCACGGGGTCCCGGGCGACAGGGCCGCGACGCCCGCCGGACCGGGCGATCCCCCGGGTCGACCCGGGACGTCGACCCGGGACGTGGACCCCCTCCGACCGGCATCATCTGCGCGTGGCCGGGACCTGGAAGCGACCCGCGGCGGCGCTGTCGCTGTGCGCGCTCGCCCTCGCCGAGGTCGCGGTCGGGCTCGTCGGCAGCGCGCTCGTCGGATTCGACCTGGCCGCCGCGCGCGACTCGTTCGTCCTCACGAACTCGGCGATCGCGCTGTCCCTCGCGGTGGCGGGCGGGCTCGTCGCGGTGAACCGTCCGGCCAACGCGCTCGGCTGGCTGCTCCTCGGCGGTGCCGTGTTCCAGGGCGCCACCGCGGCCGCGGCACCGCTGCTCGCCGCGGGCGTCGCCGCGGGGTGGCCGGACTGGCTCCTGCGCACGGTCGGTACCGTCGGTGCCTACGCGTGGCCCTGGACGATCTCGCTGTTCCTGCCGCTCGCGCTGCTCGTCTTCCCGACGGGCCGGCTGCCCGGCCCCCGGTGGCGCCCGGTGCCGGCGGTCGTCGCGGTCGTCGCGGTGTTGTTCGCCCTCGACTCCGGTGCCCTGCCGGGCGGGCTGATCGGCGAACGACGCGTCGACCCGTGGCTGGTCATCGACTCCTACGACACGCTCACGCCCCTCTGGGCGGTCGCCGAGGTGCTCAACGGCGCCGTCTACCTGCTGGCGCTCGCGAGCCTCGTGCTGCGTTACCGACGTGGCGACGAACGCGACCGTCGGCAGCTGCTGTGGATCCTGTGGGCGTTGCTGCTGGTCGTCGTCGGGATCGCGATCTGGGCGCCGCTCTCGCGTGACCACGGCCCGATCGTGCTGATCCTGTTCTGCATCCCGCTCGTCCCCGCGGCCATGACGATCGCCGTGCTGCGCCACCAGCTCCTCGACATCCGGCTCGTCTTCTCCCGGACCGTCCTCTACGCACTGCTGACGGCGGCCGCTGTCGGGGTCTACCTGGGGGTCGTCGCGCTGGCAGGCCGGGTCCTGAGCGAGGGGGTCGGCTCGTCGGTGATCGCGACGGTGCTCGTCGCCATCGGGTTCAACCCCGTCCGCGTGCGGCTGCAGGGGATCGTCGACCGGGCCCTCTACGGCGACCGTGCCGACCCGGTCCGGGTCGTGTCCCGGATCGGGCAACGGCTGTCCGCCGACGCCGACGCCGGCGGGGTGCTCGCCGGGATCCGGGAGGCGCTGCGGCTGCCCTACGCCGGGCTGCGTGTCGACGGTGCCGAGCAGGCCGCGTCCGGCACTCCGCCCGAGCTGCTCGAGACCGTCCCGCTGGCCTACGGGGGCGACCGCGTCGGCGAGCTCGTCGTCGGGGTCCGCAGCGGACAGCGCACCCTCGACCGGTCCGACCGGTCCGCCCTCGAGCTGCTGGCCGCGCCGCTCGCCGTGGCGGTACGGGCCACCGCGCTGTCCGACGCCGTGCAGCGCTCCCGCAGCCAGATCGTCGCCGCGCGGGAGGAGGAACGCCGCAGGCTGCGCCGGGACCTGCACGACGGCCTCGGTCCCGCCCTCACCGGCATCGCCTTCCAGGCCGACGCCGCCGGCAACCTGCTCACCACCGCGCCCGACGACGCGGCCCGGCTCCTCGCTGCCCTGCGCGCCACCGCCACCGAGGCGATCGCCGACGTCCGACGGCTCGTCCACGCCTTGCGCCCGCCCGCGCTCGACGAGCTGGGCCTGGCCGGGGCGCTGCGCCGGCAGGGCGAGCAGCTGGGCGTCGGCGGGCCGCGCATCACCGTCGAGGTGGGGGAGCCGCTGCCGACGCTGCCCGCCGCGGTGGAGGTCGCCGCCTACCGCATCGCCGTCGAGGCCATGACCAACGCCGTCCGCCACGCCGGGGCCGGGACCGTGCGGCTGCGGGTCGCCGCCGGCGACGACCTGGAGGTCGACGTCACCGACGACGGCGCGCTCGTCGACAGCTGGACCCCCGGCGTCGGGCTGTCGTCGATCGCCGAACGCACCGCCGAGCTCGGCGGCGAATGGCGGGCCGGTCCGGCCGATGGCGGCGGTGGCCGGGTCTGGGCGCGACTGCCGCTGGAGGTCTCGCATGTCTGAACCGGTGCCGCCGTTGCGAGTCGTTCTCGCCGACGACCATCCCGTCGTCCGCGACGGTCTGGCCGCACTGCTGGGCTCGGTGCCGGGCATCGACGTCGTCGAGACCGTCTCGACCGGCCGCGAGGCCGTGCGGGCCGCGGTGACGCGGCGCCCCGACGTCGTGGTGCTCGACATCCAGATGCCCGATCTCGACGGGGTCGGCGCCGCGGCCCGGATCGCGCGGGACGCACCCGACGTCGCCGTCCTGATGCTCACGATGTTCGACGACGACGACTCCGTCTTCGCCGCGATGCGTGCGGGCGCGGGCGGCTACGTGCTCAAGGGCGCGTCGCAGGAGGAGATCGTGCGGGCGATCCACGCCGTCGCGGCGGGCGAGGCCATCTTCGGGCCGTCGGTCGCGCGGCGGGTGCTCGCGCAGCTGAGCGGCGGGGCAGCGGCAGCCGACCCGTTCCCGGACCTCACGCCCCGCGAGCGCGAGGTGCTGACGCTCATGGCCGAAGGTCTGCCGACGGCGACGATCGGCGCGCGGCTGGGGCTCGCGGCGAAGACGGTCACGAACCACGCGTCGGCGGTGTTCGCGAAGCTGCAGGTCGGGGGGCGGGCCGAGGCGGTGGAGCGGGCCCGACGGGCAGGCCTCGGAGGTGGCTCGGGTTGAGCATCGACCACATTCGAGAGCAGTGCTCTTGACGGGCTCGACGACGAGGTGCAGTCTGATCGACGAGAGCACCGATCTCGTTCAGGAGCAGCGATGACAACTCAGGTCCACGCACCCGCACCCGTCGCCCCGCAGGCCTCCGTCCGCGGCTGGGCGGCGCCCGCCGCGCTCGCCGTCGCCGGGGTCCTCTTCCTCGTCTACCCCGCGCTGCGACCGGCCGGCGACGCCGTTCCCGCGACGACCGCCGCCGCCTTCGCCGGCTGGACCTGGCCGATCGCGCACCTCGCCGGTGTCGGCGGGTTCGTGCTGGTCACGGCCGGTCTGCTCGGTATGCGCGACCGGCTCGCAGGCACCCCGGGCCGCCAACTCGCCGGCTGGGCGCTCGGGGTGTGGGGCGCGGGCGCCGCTCTCGTCCTCCCGTACTACGGAGCCGAGGCCTTCTCCCTGCACGCCCTCGGCGCGACCGTCACCGACACGGCCACCCTGCTCGCACTGACCGAGGCGGTCCGGATGGGGCCGATCCAGATGACCGTCTTCGGGGCAGGGCTGGTCCTGCTCGCCGTCGGCGCGATCGTCGCGGCGCTCGCCGCGGCCCGGTCGGGCATGCTGCCCCGCTGGTCCGGGGCGGTCTTCGCGCTCGGGTTCGCCCTCTACCTGCCGCAGTTCTGGTTCCCGATGGAGCTGCGCATCACCCACGGCGCGCTCGTCGCCGTCGGCTGCATCGTCCTCGCCGCAGCGTTGCGCCGGGCTCGCCCGCTCCGCTGACCGGCGGGGATCGGGACATGCGCGACGGCGACGTCGCGCATGTCCCGCGTTCGGCGATCACCACGGTCCGACGCCGGTACCTCGGCGGCCTCGGGCCTGCGGCGATCGCCGTTGCCGGGGCATCGACGCCCTTGACGCCCACGTCCGCAATCGGCGATCACCCCGGTGGGGCGCCACCTGGTGGGCGTCAGGCTCGCGTCCGCCCGAACTCCTGGCCGCGGGCCCGGGGTGATCACCGGAACCGGGACATCGGCGCCACCCCTGACGCCCAAGTCGCGCGAACGCCGGACCACCCGTTCACTGGGTCAGGCGTTGGCGGTGTGCTTGCTGCCGTTCCCGTTGTACTCGGGGGCGGAGGGGGCCGAGGGGGCCGAGAGGGAGGGGTCGTCGGTGCCCAGGGGCTCGACCTCGTAGGCCGAGTTCTTCGGGGTCGGGTAGGCGCGGTGGACCGGGGAGGTCGGGGTGTCGTTGAGCAGCAGCGACACCAGCTCCGGGCGCGAGTAGTGCCCGACCGAGTCGAACATGCGCTTGCGCTTGGTGATCAGCGACATGTCGAGGTCGGCGACCAGGATGCCTTCGCCCTCGGTGATCGGCGGGACGATGTGCTGGCCCTCCGGCGAGATGATCGCGGTCATGCAGCCGCCGCGCAGGCCGCGGCGCAGGCCCTCGTCGGGAGAGACCGTGGCGATCTGCTCCTCGGTGAGCCACGCGGTCGCGCACACGACGAAGGACGCGCCCTCGGCGGCCTGGTGCCGGATCAGGGTCTCGACCTGGTCGGCGAACAGCTGGCCGACGAGCGAGCCCGGGAAGTGCGCGAGGTGGATCTCCTCGTGCTGGGCCTGCAGGGCGTAGCGGTTGAGCGGGTTGAAGTTCTCCCAGCACGCGAGCGCGCCGACGCGGCCCACGGCGGTGTCGACGACCGTGAAGCCCGAGCCGTCGCCGCGGCCCCAGATCATCCGCTCGTGGAAGGTCGGGACGGTCTTGCGGCGGTGCAGGACCAGCGTGCCGTCGGCGTCCCAGAGCAGCTGGGTGCAGTACAGCGAGCCGTGGTCGCGCTCGTTGACGCCGAGCATCACGACGATCCCGTGCCGGCGGGCCGCTGCGGAGACGGCGTCGGTGACCGGGCCGGGGACGACGACCGCGTTCTCGTAGAGGCGCATGTGCTCGCCGCCGCTCATCATCGGCGGCTGGACGAACGAGAAGTACGGGTAGTACGGGACGACCGTCTCGGGGAAGACGACGAGCTCGGCGCCCTGCGCCGCCGCGTCGGCGATCGCCGTGATGACGCGGTCCACCGTTCCGGTGGGGGTGTCGAGGTCCGGGTTGAGCTGGACCGCGGCGACTCTGACCTTCCGTGCCATGTCTGTTCCTCACGCCGTCGTGTCGTTCACTATCCGATCCGCTGTGTCGGATCCTGGACGAACTGTAGCTGACTGACGTCATATCTGAACAGATCTGCATTCGATCATACGAAGGAGGCCGGAAAGACGGCAGCCCGGCCGCGGGGCGCGGCCGGGCTGCAGGTCACACCGAGGTCAGGCCAGGTGGACGTACTCGTACTCGAAGGGCTGGCCGTTGATGCCGTTGGACGGCGGGGCGATCCAGCCGGCGATCTTGCCCGGCTCGTAGACGGGCCGCATCAGCGAGCGGACGTGGGTCTTGTCGGCCTCCGACGGCAGCCAGCGGTCGACCTTGGCGTTCCAGGCGTCCTCGCCGACCAGCTCCCCGGCGGGTGTGACGTGGTGCCCGGAGAAGACGCCGACGTGGCGGTTGAACCCGACGTGCGGCAGCGTCAGCGTGCGGTCGACGCCCGCCTTCTCCAACACCCGGTTCCACCGCTTGAGCCCGGACTGGCAGTCCTTGACGTACTCGTTGCGCAGGTCGTGGTTGAGCGCGAGCAGCGCCGGCACCTCGTCGGTGGCCAGCACCCCGTCACGCACGACGTCGACGTGCGCGGCGTCCTCGGTCAGCAGGTGGTCGTCGCGGCGACGCTCCTCCTGCCAGCGACCCTTGAGCCCCGCGGTGAAGTAGTTGGCCGCGTTGGTGGAGCGCTCGGAGCCGAACAGGTCGAGCGAGACCGAGTAGTGGAAGTTGATGTAGCGCTGGATCACGTCGAGCGGGATGCCGCCGTGGGGGGCGACGTCGTCGCTGTCGTGCTCGCGCATCAGCTCGGCGGTGCGGCCCACGACGCGGTCGACACCCGTGGTGCCGACGAACATGTGGTGCGCCTCTTCCTTGAGCATGAACTCGCAGGTGCGCGAGAGCGGGTCGAACGCCGACTCCTTCAGCGTCCCCAGCTGGTACTTCCCGTCGCGGTCGGTGAAGTAGGTGAACATGAAGAACGACAGCCAGTCCGGGGTCTCCTCGTTGAAGGCGCCGAGGATGCGGGGGCTGTCGAGGTCGCCGGAGTTGCGTTGCAGCAGCGCCTCGGCCTCCTCGCGGCCGTTGCGGCCGAAGTAGGCGTGCAGCAGGTAGACCATCGCCCAGAGGTGGCGGCCCTCCTCGACGTTGACCTGGAAGAGGTTGCGCAGGTCGTAGAGCGAGGGCGCGGTCTCGCCGAGGCGGCGCTGCTGCTCGACCGAGGCGGGCTCGGTGTCGCCCTGGATGACGATGAGCCGCTGCAGGTCGGCGCGGTACTCACCGGGGACCTGCTGCCAGGCGGGTTCGCCCTTCTGCTCGCCGAAGGCGATGCGCCGGTCGTCGCCGCGCTCGGCGAGGAACACGCCCCACCGGTACTCCTCCATGGCGACGTGGCCGAACTGCGCCCACCCCTCCTTGCCGACGTCGACGGCGGTGCGCAGGTAGACGTCCTGGGTCGGGACGGCCGGGCCCATGGTCTTCCACCAGTTGAGGAAGTTGGGCTGCCACGACTCCAGCGCGCGCTGCAGCTTGCGGTCGCCGGCGAGGTCGACGTTGTTGGGGATCTTCTCGCTGTAATCGATGCTCACGCCTCAGACCCGCTTCCTGTCGAACTCCGCCTTGCGTCCCGTGCCGTACCTGCGCAGCGCACCCTCCGGGCCGGAGGCGTTGGGCCGCACGAAGATCCAGTTCTGCCACGCCGTGAGCCGGGAGAAGATCCGCGACTCCATTGTCTCGGGGCCGACGAACCGGTGGTTGGCCTCCATGCCGGTGAGCGCGTCGGGTGACAGCGACGCCCGCTCCTCCAGCATGATCCGGATCTCGTCGTCCCAGTCGATGTCGTCCGGGGCGTCGGTGACCAGCCCCAGTTCGAGCGCCTCGCGGGCCTCGATACGCCGGCCGACCTCGCCGCGCAGGGCCTCGACGTGCTCGTCGTCGCCGTAGAAGCGCGACGCGAGGCGGGTGAGGCCGTTACTCATCGGGAACGCCCCGAAGTTGCTGTCGGACAACATGATCTGGGCCTCGTCGCCCTGCTCGGACCCTTCCTCGTCGAGGGTGCCGTCGAGCATGTACTGCCGGTCGCACGCCAGCGCCAGCTCCAGAAGCGCGCCCGCGAAGCAGGAGCCCGGCTCGATCAGGGCGATGAGCGAACGCGACGTCACGTCGAGCCGCTTGAGGACGCGCTTGAAGTAGTGGCGCACCTCGTTGACGAGCCAGTCGTCGCGGGAGTGCTCGGCGATGACGCGTTCCATCGCGAGGGCGTCCTCGACGTCGCCGCGGGTGCGTAGCAGCCAGGTCCCGAGCTCGAGCTCGTTGGCGCGCAGCCGCAGGACCAGGTCGTCCAGCTCGCGGGTCATGGCGAGCGGCCAGAAGTCGGCCCCCAGCTCGTGGACGCGCGCGAGGGTCTCAGGGACGCCGCCGTCGGGGCCGAGGACGGTGATCTCGACGAGCCCCCGCTCGCGGTCGAACTCGGCGGACACGTATCGGTAGCGGATGCCGTCGGCGGTCTCCTCGCGCTGCAGCGGCGGCAGCGTGATGCCGGTGGCGTCGGCGGGCCGCGAGGAGGTGGCGGCGGCCGTCGCGGCGCGGGCGGCGACCGTCTCGTCCCACGCGCGTTTGGGGATCGTCTCGTCGACGAACTTCCACTCGACGGCCTGCTTGCCGCGCACGCCCTCGGGGCGGGTCGCGAAGACGTCGGCCCGGTCCTTGCGGACGCGGCGCTTGTCGGTGACGCGGGTGAGCCCACCGGTGCCGGGCAGGACGCCCAGCAGGGGGACCTCGGGCAGCGACACCGCGGAGGAGTTGTCGTCGATCAGCAGGATCTGCTCGCACGCCAGGGCCAGCTCGTAGCCGCCACCGGCGGCGGTGCCGTTGACGGCGGCGATCCAGGTCTGGCCGGAGTTGGCCGTCGCGTCCTCGATGCCGTTGCGGGTCTCGTTGGTGAACTTGCAGAAGTTCACCTTCCACGGGTGGCTGGACTGGGCGAGCATCCGGATGTTGGCGCCGGCGCAGAAGTTGCGGTCCTTCGCGCTGGTCACGACGACGGCGCGGACCTCCGGGTGCTCGAAGCGCAGCCGCTGCGTGGCGTCGTAGAGCTCGATGTCGACGCCGAGGTCGTAGGAGTTCATCTTGAGCTCGTAGCCGGGGACGATGCCGCCGTCCTCGGCGATGTCGAGTCGCAGCCAGGCCACGCCGGTGGCGGCGGCCTGCGACAGGTCGAGCACCCAGTGCCGGTATCGGTCGGGCGAGGTGTCGAAGGAGACTGCCGGGGTCTCGGCGGTGTCCGGGGCGGCCGCGGCGGCTGCCGGTTCGGCCTCGGCGGTGGACATCGAGGTGGTGGTCATCGGTGGGCCTCCTGCGCACGGGCGCGGTGGACGGCGCGGTGGGATGCCTGAAACTCTACAACGTTAGAACGCAACGCGCTAGTTCTGTAGAACGTCGTCGCGCGCAGGTGCCGACGCGCGCTCCCGGAGCCGGTAGCGCTGCACCTTGCCGGTGGCGGTCTTCGGCAGCTCCTCGACGGCAACGACGGCCCGCGGCCGCTTGAACGCCGCCAGTCCGGCCCGGCAGAACTCGACCAGCTCGTCGGGGTCGATCGTCGCGCCCGGCCGTGCGACGACGTAGGCGATCGGCTTGTCCAGCCCGTCCTCGTCGGGCACGCCCACGACCACCGCCTCCGCGACCGCGGGGTGCTCGAGGATGCGCGACTCGACCTCGGCCGGGCTGACCCAGATGCCGCCCACCTTGAGGACGTCGTCGGTGCGGCCCAGGCACGTGTAGCTGCCGTCATCGTTGCGGACGTACTGGTCGCCCGTGCGCATCCACTCCCCGTGGAACACCGCGCGGTTGACCTCGGTGCGGCACCAGTAGCCGGTGCACAACGACTCCCCGGCGACGTAGAGCATCCCGGACTCGCCGGTGCCGTCGATGACCGTGCCGTCGGTGCGGCGCAGCTCGACGCGGTAGCCCGGCACCGGGTGGCCCGAGCTGCCGGGGACGACCCTGCCGGGCACGTTGGAGATGAAGATGTGCAGCGCCTCGGTGGAGCCGATGCCGTCGAGGACCTCGAAGCCGAACCGGTCGCGCACCCCGTGGAACATCCGCGGCGGCAGTGCCTCGCCCGCCGACGCGCCACGGCGCACCGTCGCGAAGGCCGCCGGGTCGACGGTCTGCTCGTCGGCGGCGAGGAGCGGACCCCAGAACGACGGCACTGCGAAGAAGAGGGTGACCCCGTGCTCGCGGGCGCGCCGGGAGAACAGCGCGGGGGAGGGGCGCTGCGGCTCCAGCACCACCGACGCGCCCACCGACAGCGGGAAGAACATGCTGTTGCCGATGCCGTAGGCGAAGAACAGCTTGGCGACGGACAGACACACGTCGTCGCGTTCGATGCCCAGCACCTGCCGGCCGTACGTCTCGGCGACGACGCGGATGTCGTGATGGCGGTGCATGGCGCCCTTGGGCTTGCCCGTCGTCCCCGAGGTGTAGAGCCACAGCGCGGGCGACTCGTCCCACGTCGACGCGGGGGCGCCGACCGGCGCACCCACGCCGGCGTCGAGCAGGTCCTGCCACGTCAGCGGCGTGATGTTCGGGCCGAGCGCGGCCGGGTCGGGACCGGTGTCGCCGGTGAGGACGACGTGGCGCAGGTCCGGCGCGCCGGCGGCCGCGGCGTGCACCGCACCGGCGAACTCGGTGCTGCCCAGCAGCACCCGGGCCCGTGAGTCGGCGACGAGGACGCCCAGCTCGGGCCCGGTGAGCATCGTCGACGACGGGACCGCGACCGCCCCGACGTACATCGTCGCCAGGATCGCGGTGAACAGCTCGACGTCGTCGGTCATGCAGAGCAGGACGCGTTCCTCGGGACGCAGCCCGATGCCGACGAGCCCGGCCGCGATGCGACGGACCTCGTCGGCGAGCTCGGCGTAGGTGAGGGCGCCGTGCGGGTGGTGGACCGCGACCCGATCACCGTCGCCGGCGAGCACTCGCCTGTCGGTCAGGTACTCGGCAGCGTTGAAGAGTTCTGGCATCGACGGCTCCTGTGCCGGTTCGGGAGTTGGAACTCTACTGGTGAGCGACGTGTCGTCAACGTTTCGTAGAAGAACGCCGGTGCCCGGGCGAGGCGTGGATGCTCGTCGAGCGATCTTCCCAACGTCCGGCCAAGCTGTTAGGCAGTGCCATGCACACCGGCGAATGTGACCGTGCGCACCGCCGCATCGTCGCCCCACGCCGGTACGCCGGACAACCACGCCAGGAGGGTCAATGAAGACCAAGGCCGCAGTGCTTCGCGGTGTCGGTCAGCCGTTCGAGATCGAGGAGCTCACCCTCGACCCGCCCAAGGAGGGCGAGGTCCTGATCAAGTACGTCGCGGCGGGCCTCTGCCACTCCGACGAGCACCTCCGGCACGGCGACATCGTGCCGCGCTTCCCGATCGTCGGCGGCCACGAGGGCGCCGGGATCATCGAAGAGGTCGGCCCCGGTGTCACCCGCCTCAAGCCCGGTGACCACGTCATCTGCTCGTTCCTGCCCGTCTGCGGGCACTGCCGCTTCTGCTCCAGCGGCATGACCAACCTGTGCGACCTCGGCGCCACCATCCTCGACGGCGTCCTCCCCGACGGCACCTACCGCTTCCACGACTCCAAGGGCGAGGACCTGGGCGGCATGTGCATGATCGGCACCTTCGCCGAGCGCGCCACGATCTCCGAGAACTCGGCGATCAAGGTCGCCGACGACGTGCCGCTCGACAAGGCCGTGCTGATCGGCTGTGGTGTCCCCACCGGTTTCGGCTCCGCCACCAATGCCGCCAACACCCAGGTCGGCGACACGATCGCGATCTACGGAGTCGGCGGCATCGGCGTCAACGCCGTCCAGGGTGCGGCGCTCGCCGGCGCGGCCAACGTCGTCGCCATCGACCCGCTGGCCAACAAGCGCGAGATGGCCGAGAAGATGGGGGCCACGCACTCCGCGGCCACCGCGGAGGAGGCGCACGAGCTGATCCAGCAGCTCACCAACGGTGTCGGCGCCGACAAGGCGATCGTCACCGTCGGCATCGTCGACACCGAGGTCACGACGAACGCCTTCAACGCGATCCGCAAGGGCGGCACCGTCGTCGTCACCGGCTTGGCCGACCCGACCAAGAACACGATCGAGATCCCGGGCGCGCTGCTCACCCTGTTCGAGAAGCGGATCCAGGGCTCGTTGTTCGGCTCCGGCGACCCGTTCAAGGACATCCCGCGCCTGGTCGGCATGTACCAGTCGGGCCAGCTCAAGCTCGACGAGCTGATCACCAACACCTACTCGCTGGACCAGATCAACCAGGGTTACGACGACCTGATCAACGGCGTCAACGTCCGCGGCGTGATCATCCACGACCCCGCCGCCTGACCGACCCTGTCCGAACGGGCAGGCCCCGTTCCGACGTCTGTTCCACGACGCGCGGCCATCCGGACCGCCCCCTCCGGGGCTCCGGGTGGCCGCGCCGCCGGAGGTAGCCCCGCACGTGACCACCCTCACCCCGCCCGACTCCCGCACACCCACGCCCGTCGTCGGGCTCCAGCGTGAGCGGGAGGTGCTCACCGTCGCCCTCGCGACCGGCCGCCACGTCGTCATCGAGGGACCGCCCGGCACCGGCAAGTCGACGCTGCTGCGCTCCATCGCCCGCGAGGCCGGCCGCCACGTCGTCTTCGTCGAGGGCAACGCCGAGCTGACGCCCGCGCGCCTCGTCGGCGCCTTCGACCCGTCGCAGGTGCTCGCCGAGGGCTACCTGCCCGCCAGCTTCGTCGACGGCCCACTGCTCACCGCGATGCGCGGCGGCCCCGGTGACGGCTCCGGGGGCGGCCTGCTCTACCTCGAGGAGCTCAACCGCGTCCCCGAGGAGACCCTCAACGTCCTCATCACCGTCCTCACCGAGGGCGAGATCGCCGTCCCCCGCCTCGGCACCGTCCAGGCCGGGCCCGGTTTCCGGCTCATCGCCGCCATGAACCCGTTCGACGCCATCGGCACCGCGCGGGTGAGCCAGGCCATCGCCGACCGCATGTGCCGCGTCGTCCTCGGCTACCAGGACGAGAACGCCGAACGCGCCATCACGTCGTCGGTCAGCGGGGTCCGTGGCTGGGTCACCGACCTGTCGGTGATGCTGACCCGCGCCACCCGCGACCACCGCGACCTGCGGATGGGCTCCTCGGTCCGCGGCGCGATCGACCTGTCGCTGGTCCTCACCGGGCTCACGCAGATGCGCGGCGAGGCCGTCATGGCCCGCGAGACCGCCCGCGACGCCGCGTACGCCGCCCTGTCCGGGCGCGTCCGCATCGCCGACGGCGTCGACCGCACCCCCGAGTCCGTCATCGACGAGCTCCTCGAACGGTTCTGGCCCGAGAACGAGACACAGCCACCGGACCGCTCCTCCGACGACTCGCAGGGCGGTGATCCGGGAAAAGCTGAGGGCCCGCCGCCCCCCGCGGCGGGCCGCAGCAAGGAACGCCCGCACCGCAACCGTGGTCAGCGCACGCTGGGCCGCCAGGAGCTCGGCGCGCGCCACGAGATGTTCGACGACGTCTCCCCGGAGCTCGGCGAGCTCGACGAGGAAGCCTTCGACCAGGCGCTCGCCGAGGACCCCGAGGCCGCGGCGGCGCTGCTCGCCGACCTCGCCGTCGCCACCGACGGGCAGCTGCGCGCCGCCGCCCGCCGGCTCGCCGGGCGGGTGTTCATCCAGCTCGGCAAGGTCGGCCCGGCCAAGGCGCGCGGCACCCGCCGCATCGCACCGGTGCGCGGCGGCTCGGGCGACCTCGACCTCGACCGCACCCTCGACGGCTGGCAGCCCGGCATCTCCCGGCGCCCCGCCGCCGACGAGCTCGTCACCCGCGACTGGACGGCGCACCGGCGCGCGATCTGCCTGGTCGTCGACATCAGCGGGTCGATGCAGGGGCTCGCCGTGGCACTGGCCGCCGTCGCCGCGGCCGGGGTCGTCCTCGCCTCGGAGGAGGGCGGGTCGCGTCTCGAACCGGGCGTGCTCGCCTTCGGTGCCGACGTCCGCACCCTGCAACCCCAAGGCGTCCGCAAGCCGCCCGACCAGCTCGTCGGCGAGCTCGTCGCCCTGCGCGGGCACGGCACCACCGACCTCGCCGCGGCCCTGCGCACGGCGTCGATCGGGCTCGCGGGGGCGGTCGCGGAGGAACGGATGGTCGTGCTGCTCTCGGACTGTCTGCACACCGCCGGCGACGACCCCGCCACCGCGCTCGCCGGGATCGACCGGCTGCACGTCCTCGTCCCCCTCGGACCGGGGGAGGACGGCCGCGACGCCGAGGTCGCGGCGGCGGCGCTGGCGGCCAAGGGAGGCGGCACGTCGCGCACGGTCCGGCGGCTGAAGGAGATCGGCCCGGCCCTGACGCGCATCCTGGGATAGAGCCTGCACTCACGACGGTTGTCGGGGTGCCCCGATAAGGTCACGACGTGGGGACGATCGTCAGCTTCCATGCCCATCCCGACGACGAGTCGATCGGGTCCGCGGGCACGCTCGCGCGCGCCGTCGCCGAGGGACACCGCGTCGTGCTCGTGTTCGCCACCCGCGGCGAGCTCGGCGAGCCCGTGCCCGGCGTGCTCGCCCCCGGTGAGCAGCTTCCCGTGCGCCGCTCCGGCGAGTGCTACGAGTCGGCCGAGATCCTCGGCGCCGCGCGCGTGGAGTTCCTCGGCTACGTCGACTCCGGGATGATGGGCGAGCCCACCAACGACGCGCCCTACTGCTTCTGGCAGACCAAGGTCGAGCACGCCGCCAAGCGGCTCGCGCTCATCCTCGACGAGGAGGAGCCCGACGTCCTCACCGTCTACGACGACAACGGCGGCTACGGCCACCCCGACCACATCCAGGTGCACCGCGTCGGACGGCGGGCCGCCGAGCTCGCCGCGGTGCCCGTCGTGGCGCAGGGCACGATCAACCGCGACTGGATGGTCCGCGGCATGACCGGCCTCGCCAAGGAGGGCGGCCTGCCCGACGGCTGGGAGCCCCCCAGCATGGACGCCCCGACGTTCGGCAAGCCCGAGGCGGAGATCACGCACCGCGTCGACGCGGTCGACTACGTCGACAAGAAGCGGGCCTCGATGCGCGCGCACGCCAGCCAGATGGGCCCCGACCACTTCATGCTGACCATGCCGGAGCCCATGTTCGCCATGGGTATGGGCACGGAGTTCTACATCGTCGACCCGCCGCCCAACCCGGCGTCGGCACCCGACCTGTTCCTCGACCTGTTCACGCCACTGCGCTGAGCAGGGCTCACGCGGATCCGTCCACCGCTCGCCCGCCCGCCGAGTGTGACGTGGTCCGCGGTGGTCGTTCTACCTTCCGTAGAGCACAATGAGCCCGCGGCGCGGTCGCCCATCCCCGGGGCCCTCACCCGGGGGCCGGAGGGCCGATCCGCGCGATATAGAGTCCGGGCCTGCCCACCACAGGCCAGTGCAGGAGGCACCAGTGACAGCCGTCGCGCCCAAGCCGATCTCGTCGCGCCCTTACCCGGCGCGACGGTCGGTCAAGGGATCCACGCTGCTCAAGATGATGCGGACGACGGACCCCAAGGACATCGCGATCCTGTACATGGTCACGTCGTTCGGGTTCTTCCTGGCCGGCGGTGCGATGGCGCTGCTGATGCGCGCCGAGCTCGCGGTGCCGGGGATGCAGTTCCTGTCCCCGGAGCAGTACAACCAGCTGTTCACGATGCACGGCACGATCATGCTGCTGCTGTACGCGACGCCGATCCTCTTCGGCTTCGCCAACTACATCGTGCCGCTGCAGATCGGCGCCCCCGATGTCGCGTTCCCGCGGCTGAACGCCTTCTCGTACTGGCTGTTCCTGTTCGGTGGCCTCACGGTGCTCGCCGGCTTCCTGACGCCGGGTGGCGCGGCCGACTTCGGTTGGTTCGCCTACTCGCCGCTGTCGGACGCGGTGCACTCGCCCGGTGCGGGTGGCGACCTGTGGATCATGGGCCTGGCCGTGGCCGGTCTCGGCACGATCCTCGGTGGCGTCAACTTCATCACCACGATCGTCTGCATGCGCGCGCCCGGCATGACGATGTTCCGGATGCCGATCTTCACGTGGAACATCTTCGTGACGGCGATC
>MEGH01000005.1:0-537 GCA_001725415.1 Pseudonocardia sp. SCN 73-27 | reverse complement strand
CACCTCGGTGCCCACGTGTTCGACCCCGCCAACGGCGGCGCGATCCTGTGGCAGCACCTGTTCTGGTTCTTCGGCCATCCCGAGGTCTACATCGTCGCGTTGCCCTTCTTCGGCATCGTCTCGGAGATCTTCCCGGTCTTCAGCCGCAAACCGCTGTTCGGCTACAAGGGCCTGATCTACGCGACGATCTCCATCGCGGCGCTCTCGGTCGCGGTGTGGGCGCACCACATGTACGCCACCGGCGCGGTGCTCCTCGCGTTCTTCTCGTTCACCACGTTCCTCATCGCGATCCCGACGGGCGTCAAGTTCGTCAACTGGATCGGCACGATGTGGAAGGGCAAGCTCACGTTCGAGACACCGATGCTGTTCAGCGTCGGCTTCCTCGCGACGTTCCTCTTCGGTGGCCTCACGGGCATCCTGCTCGCGTCCCCGCCGCTCGACTTCCACGTCTCCGACAGCTACTTCGTCGTGGCGCACTTCCACTACGTGCTGTTCGGCACGATCGTGTTCGCCACCTACGCCGGCATCTACTTCTGG
>MEGH01000004.1:99963-287376 GCA_001725415.1 Pseudonocardia sp. SCN 73-27 | reverse complement strand
CCCGTTGGTGCCGCTCGCAGTGGTCGGCGGGGTGGTGGTGCCCTCGGCACCGCCGGGAGGCGCGACCGGCGGTGCAACGACAGGCGGCGCGGGGGGCGGCACGGCCGGCGGGAGCACGGGCGTCCCGACAGGTGCGGCCGCCGCGGGCGGCGCCGGCGGCGGCACGACGGCGGGTGCCCGCACGACAGCGGGCGCTCCGGGCGCGAGCGCAAGCGCCCGGTTGGGGACGGCAGGCTGCGGGACGTCGGGCTGGGGGACGACGACAGCGGCCGGGCCCTCGGCGGGCGGCGGGACGTCGACGGTCGGCGCCACGGTCGCGGGCTCACCGACCCGGGTCGGGTCAACCGACTGCGCGAAGCTCGACACCCGCGGCGGGGCGGCGTTGTCGTCGGCGGCGCCCTGGGTGAACGCGAACCCGACGCCCAGCGCGGCGATCCCGACGGCCGCGAACCCGGACGCAGCGGCCAGCTTCACCCGTGCGGGCTTGGTCCGCAGGACGATCCACGCCTGGGCGGCGGCCCAGGCCAGCAGGGCGACCGTCGCGATCAGCACGGCCCAGCGCTGCGTCACTATCCGAACCTTCCTCCAGGGTCTCCGAAACCCATCCTGCGCCTGTCCGCGTCGGATGTCCCGTCAGGGTGGGGGTGACCCCCGTCCCGTGTCGCGACGACCCGCTCGCGGGGGTCAGGCGTCGTAGTCGACGGTCACCGCGTCCGAGAGCGGGCGGGTCTGGCAGGTGAGGACGAACCCGGCCGCGACCTCGTCGTCCTCCAGCGCGTAGTTGCGCACCATGCGGACGTCGCCGTCGCACACCTTGGCCCGGCACGTCCCGCAGACGCCGCCCTTGCAGGCGAACGGGAGGTCGCCGCGGATGCGCTGGGCGGCGTCGAGGACGAACTCGTCGCGGGGCAGGGTCAGCGTCGTCGACCGGCCGTTGAGCACGACGGTGACCTCGCTGGTCTCCCCGTCGACGACCTCGTCGGCGCGGTGCAGCTCGGGCGGCGGGGCGTCGACGTAGAACAGCTCGCGGTGCACGCGGCGCCGCTCCACACCCAGCTCCCCCAGCACCGCGACGGCGTCCTCGGTCATGCCGAGCGGGCCGCAGAGCCACCAGTCGTCGACACCCTCGACGTCGACCAGCAGGGTCAGCAGCTGCCGCAGCTTGGCGCCGTCGAGGCGGCCGCTGAAGACGTCGGCCTCCATCGGCTCACGCGACAGCACGTGCAGCAGGTGCAGGCGCGGGCCGTAGGCGTTCTTGAGGTCGGCGATCTCCTCGGTGAACATGACGGTGTCGGTGCGGCGGTTGCCGTAGAGCAGGGTGATGCGGGTGTCGGGGTGCGCGGCGAGCAGCGACGCCGCGATCGACAGCACCGGCGTGATGCCCGACCCGGCGGCGACCAGGCCGTGGTGGGTGCCGGCGGCGAGGTCGGGGGTGAAGCCGCCCGACGGTGGGCCGACCTCGATCTCCTCCCCCGCCTCCAGCCGGTCGACGATCCACTCCGAGAAGCGGCCGCCGTCGACGCGCCGGACCCCGACGCGTGGCGGCGCGCCTGCGGGCGCGCAGATCGAGTAGGAGCGGCGTTCCTCGCCGACGGCGGTGTGCAGCCGCAGCGTCAGGTACTGGCCGGGCCGGAAGTCGTAGGTGCCGGCGAGGTGGTCGGGCACGTCGAAGGTGACGGCGACGGCATCGTCGCAGAGCCGGTCGACGGCGGCGACGCGTAAGGCGTGGAAGGTCCCCGTGCGGTCGGGGCTCGCTTCGGTGGCTGTGGACACGCCTCAGATCTCCTTCATGTGCTCGAAGGGCTCCCGGCAGGCGGTGCAGCGGCGCAGCGCCGTGCAGGCGGTCGGGCCGAAGCGCGACAGCTCCTCGGTGGCCCGCGACCCGCAGTTCGGGCAGGTCACGACGCTCGTCGGGACGGTCAACGTCAACGGAACGGGACCTGCGGAGGGGCGTGGGGCCGAGCCGGGCGGCGCCACGCCGGCCGCGGCGAGCTTGCGACGCCCGGCCTCGCTGATCCAGTCGGTGCTCCACGCCGGCGCGAACACGGTGCGGACGCGGACGGGCCCGAACCCGGCGGCGCGCAGGGCGTCGGCGAGGTCGGTGCGCATCTCCTCGACGGCGGGGCAGCCGGAGTAGGTCGGTGTGATCGTGACGGTCACGGCGTCGCCCTCGGTGGTGACGTCGCGCACGACGCCCAGGTCGTCGAGGGTGAGCATGGGCATCTCGGGGTCGACGACGCGGGCGACGACCTCGCGGGCGGTCACCACGACGCCCCCGGGTGTGCGCGGGCGAGGCTCTGCAGCCGGTCGAGGACGTGGCCGAGCGCCTCGGTGTGCGCGCCCTGTCGCCCCGCGCGCCCGCCGAGGGGGCCGCGACCGGGCAGGGTCGGGCGGGTCAGCGTGGCCGCGGCGAACACCTGGTCGAGCACCGCGTCGACCTCGTCGCGAGTGGCTGCGGGGTCGGTCGCGACGCCTGCGTCGACGAGCCGCCGTTCGACGTCGGAGGTCCGGAACAGCTCATCGACGTGCGGCCACACCGTCTCCAGGCCGGCCTGCATGCGGCGGTGCGACTCGTCGGTGCCGTCACCCAGGCGCAGCGCCCAGCGGGCGGCCCAGTCGCGGTGGTAGGTCAGCTCCTTGACGCCCTTCGCCGCGACGGCCGCCACGACCGGGTCGCGGGAGTCGCGCAGCCGCGAGAGCAGGGCGAGCCGCCACGTCGAGAAGACGAGCAGGCGGGCGACGGCGACGCCGAAGTCGAGGTCGTCGCCCAGCTCGGCGAGTCCGACGTTGCGGAACTCCGCCTCCCCGCGCAGGTAGGCCAGCGCGTCCTCGTCACGGCCCGCGCCCTCCACCTGTGCCGCCCGCGACAGGAGCACCCGGGCCTGGCCGAGCAGGTCCAGCGCGGTGTTGGCGAGCGCGACCTCCTCCTCCAGCTCCGGCGCGTTGGACACCCACTCGGAGATGCGGTGGCTGCAGACCAACGCGTCGTCGCCCAGCATCAGGCAGTACTCGGCGAGGTCGGCGGCGTCGACACCGTCGGGGACGGGCGCCTCGATCTCGGCCTGGACGTCCTCGAACCCGGAGCCGAACGCCCAGCGCGGGTCGTCGTGCTCGGTGGTCTCCGACAGCGACTGGTAGGCGTTGGTCGGGTCCTCTTCCTGCGCGTGAGGGCTCATCGCACTCCCTCGCCGAGGGCTCGGTCGGCGCTGCGCGCGGGCGCGGTGTCATCGGTTCGTTCGCTGCGCTCACTCATCAGAGGTGCGGCACCTCGTCCGGGATCGCGTAGAACGTCGGGTGCCGGTAGACCTTGTCGGCCGACGGGGCGAAGAAGGGGTCCTTCTCGTCGGGACTCGACGCGGTGATCAGGTCGGCCCGGACCACCCAGATGCTGACGCCCTCGTTGCGTCGGGTGTAGACGTCGCGGGCGTTGTGCAGGGCCATCTCGTCGTCGGCGGCGTGCAGGGAGCCGACGTGGACGTGGTTGAGTCCGCGCTTGCCGCGCACGAACACCTCGTAGAGCGGCCAGGTGCGCTTGTTGGTCGGCTCGGAGCTCATGCCGCCGCCCCCTTCCCGGCGACGCGGGCCGCCTGCTTGTCGGCGTAGGCCTGCGCCGCCTCGCGGACCCAGGCACCGTTCTCGTGGGCGCGGCGGCGGTGGGCGATGCGCTGCGCGTGGGCCGGGCCGGACCCGGAGATGACGGCCTTGAACTCGGCCCAGTCGGGCTCGCCGTGGTCGTGGGCGCCGCGTTCGGCGTTCCAGCGCAGGTCGGGGTCGGGCAGCGTGATGCCCAGGGCCGCGGCCTGCGGTACCGACATGTCGACGAACCGCTGCCGCAACTCGTCGTTGGTGTGGCGCTTGATGCCCCACGCCATGGACTGCTGGGTGTTGGGCGAGTCGCCGTCGGGCGGGCCGAACATCATCAGCGACGGCCACCACCAGCGGTTCACCGACTCCTGCACCATCTCGCGCTGCGCGTCGGTGCCGTTGACCATGGCCAGCAGCAGCTCGTAGCCCTGCCGCTGGTGGAACGACTCCTCCTTGCAGATGCGGATCATCGCCCGCGCATAGGGACCGTAGGAGCAGCGACACAGCGGGACCTGGTTGCAGATCGCCGCGCCGTCGACGAGCCAGCCGATGACGCCGATGTCGGCGTAGGACAGGGCCGGGTAGTTGAAGATCGACGAGTACTTCTGCCGGGAGTCGATGAGGCGCTCGGTAAGGTCCTCGCGGTCGACACCGAGGGTCTCGGCGGCGGCGTAGAGGTACATGCCGTGGCCGGCCTCGTCCTGCACCTTGGCGAGCAGGATCGCCTTGCGGCGCAACGACGGCGCCCGCAGGATCCAGTTCCCCTCGGGCTGCATCCCGATGATCTCGGAATGCGCGTGCTGGGCGATCTGACGGATCAGCGTCCTGCGGTAGCCCTCGGGCATCCAGTCGCGCGGCTCGATGCGCCGGTCGGCGGCGACGGTCGCGTCGAACTGGGCCTCGAGTGCCTCGGTCTCCTCGGCCACGACGACTCCTCTACCGAATGTTCGTTCGGCCAAGGATGGCGCAGCGGAGCCCGGACCGCAACCCACGCGGCGCCCACCACGCCGAGTGCGACGCCACACCGTTCGCCGCGCCCGCGGAACCAGCCTGACTCCGAGCTCGGCGGAAGGGGTCAGTGGCCCGCCGGGAGGATCCCCTCGACGGCGGCGCGGGCGACGTCCTCGGGCAGCCCCGACATCCCGCGCCGGCCGGGCCGATACCACTCGGCGACGGAGTTGACGAGACCCGACAGCAGGCGGGCGGCGAGCACGGGGTCGACGCCCTCGCGAATCTCCCCCGCGTCGGCGGCCGCCTGCACCAGTGCGGCGATCTGCCCGTCGTACTCGCGGCGGCGCTCCAGCGCCCAGCGCTCGGTGTCGGTGTTGCCCCGCACCCGCAGCAGCAAGGTGACGTAGGGCAGCTCGTCCATGAGCACCCGGACCTGGCGGGTCACGATGCGCCGCAGACGGTCCGAGGGCCCGATGGGCGGCTCGGCGCCGGGCGGCTCCTCCAGTGCGGAGAACAGCCCGTCGAGAGCCCGTTCGAGCGCCGCCCGCAGCAGCGCCTCCTTGCCCGCGAAGTGATGGTAGAACGACGACTTCGTGATCCCCACCGCGCGGGAGAGGTCCTCCATGCTGGTGGCGTCGTAACCCCGGGCGTTGAACTCGAGGACGGCCTTGTCGAGCACCGACTCCGAGCCACCACTGGGCCCCCGCGGCCGCACCGCGCGGCCCGCATTCACCGTGCTCATCGCATGCCCTCGCCAAGGCTCGGGCAGCGCTTCGCGCGGACGCTGTGTCGATGATCCACTCGCCGGCGCTCGTTCATCGACCCTCGAAGGTCGGCTTGCGCTTGTCGAGGAACGCGGCGACGGCGCCGGCGTGGTCGGCGGTGCCGACGAGGCGGGCCTGGCCGCGGCCCTCGTTGGCCAGCACCGCGGGCAGCTCGTTGACCGCGCCGAACCGGACGGCGGCCTTGACCTCGCCGTAGGCGATGGTGGGTCCTGCGGCGAGGGCGCGGGCGAGCTGCAGGGCGTCGTCGATCGCCTCGCCCTGGGCGATCCTGGCCAGCCCCCAGGCGGCGGCGTCCTCGGCGGTGAAGCGCTCGCCGAGCAGGAGCAGCTCGGTGGCGCGGGCGACGCCGACCATGTGCGCCAGCGTGGCGGACAGCCCGGAGTCGGCGGTGAGGCCGATGCCGGTGAAGGCCGTCGCGAAGGTCGCGCCGGCGGCGGTGACGCGCAGGTCGGCGGCCAGCGCGAAGCCCAGCCCGGCGCCGACGCAAGTGCCGTTGATGGCCGCGATGACCGGCTTGGGCGCCTCGGCCATGGCCAGGACGATGGGGTTGTAGTGCTCCTCGACCGTGGTGAACTCGGCGCCCTCGGCCAGGGCGGCGGCGTGTTCGCCGAGGTCCTGGCCGACGCAGAAGGAGCGCCCGGACCCGGTGAGCACGATCGCGCGGACGCTGTCGTCGCCTGCGACGGAGACGAGCGCGTCGCGCAGGGCGACCTTGAGCTCGACGGTGAGGGCGTTGTGCCGCTCGGGCCGGTTCATCGTGACGACGGCGACGGCGGGGTCGGCGCTGTCGCGCTCGACGAGGACGGCGGGAGAGTCGGCCATCGGGTCATGCTAACGGCTCTCCGACCGATCGTTCGGTCAGTCGGGCGTCGCGCGGCGTTCCGTTCACGGGGTGGAGGTGCTAGCTTGCCGGGACTGACCGAACGATCGTTCGGCGGCCGCGCCCCTCGACCGGCCGTCCCCGGGAGGACATCCGATGACCGAGACGCTCCGCAGCTACGTCGCCGGAAGCTGGCAGGCGCCCGACGGCGACGCCCGGCCGTTGTACGACGCGGTGACGGGCGAGGAGGTGGCGCGGCTGTCGTCGGCTGGGATCGACATGGCCGCGGCGCTCGACCACGGCCGCCGCGTCGGCGGTCCGGCGCTGCGCGAGCTCACCTTCCACCAGCGGGCGGCCCTGCTCAAGGCACTCGCCGGACACCTGCGTGAGCACCGCGAGGAGCTCTACGCGGTGTCGGCGCGCACCGGCGCGACGTTGTTCGACTCGAAGTTCGACGTCGACGGCGGCATCGGGGTCCTGCTCACCTACGCCTCGAAGGGCCGCCGCGAGCTGCCCAACGACACCGTCTACGTCGACGGCGCGGTCGAGCCCCTCGGGCGCGCCGGCACGTTCGTCGGCCAGCACGTCGCCACTCCCCTGCACGGCGTCGCGGTTCAGGTCAACGCGTTCAACTTCCCCGTGTGGGGGCCGCTGGAGAAGCTCGCGCCCGCGTTCCTCGCAGGCGTCCCGAGCCTGGTCAAGCCCGCGAGCCCGACGGCATTCCTCACCTCCGCGCTGGTCGAGCTGATCATCGGGTCCGGGCTGCTGCCGGAGGGCTCGCTGCAGTTCGTCGCCGGCGGCGTCGGTGACCTGTTCGACCACCTGACCGGCCAGGACCTGGTGTCGTTCACCGGGTCCGCCGCCACCGCCGCGACGCTGCGGACGCACCCGACGATCGTGCGCGAGTCCGTGCGGTTCAGCGCGGAGGCCGACTCGCTCAACATGTCGATCCTCGGCCCGGACGTGGCGCCCGGGTCGCCGGAGTTCGACCTCTACGTCACGGGCGTCGTCGCCGAGATGACGGTCAAGGCCGGCCAGAAGTGCACGGCCATCCGGCGCGCGTTCGTGCCGGACCAGCACGTCGACGCCGTCGTCGAGGCGATCTCGGCGCAGCTGGCGACGACGGTCGTCGGCGCCCCCGACGCCGAGGGCGTGCGGATGGGCGCGCTCGCGAGCCTCGACCAGCGCGACGAGGTGCGCCGCAACATCGCCGCCCTCGCCGAGACCGGGCGGATCGTGCACGGCGACCCCGACAAGGTCGACGTCGTCGGCGCCGACGGCGAGCGCGGCGCGTTCCTCTCCCCCGTCCTGCTGACCGCCGACCCCGACCAGCCCGCGCCGCACGCAGTCGAGGCCTTCGGCCCGGTGTCGACGGTCATGGGCTACTCGTCGGTCCCGCAGGTCGTGGAGCTGGCCGCGCGCGGCAACGGCAGCCTCGCCGGGTCCGTCGTCACCGCCGACCCGGCCGTCGCCCGCGACATCGTCCTCGGTGTGGCGCCGTGGCACGGGCGCGTGCTGGTCCTCAACCAGCGCGACGCGAAGGAGTCCACCGGGCACGGTTCGCCGCTGCCGGCGCTGGTCCACGGTGGTCCCGGCCGCGCGGGCGGCGGGGAGGAGATGGGCGGAATCCGCGGCGTCCTGCACCACATGCAGCGCACCGCGGTCCAGGCCGACCCCGACACCCTCACCGCGGTCACCGGACGGTGGGTGCGCGGCTCGGAGCGCCACGCGACCGACGTCCATCCGTTCCGCAAGCACCTCGAGGAGCTGCGCCCGGGCGACACGATCGTCGCCGGCCCGCGCCGGGTGACGCAGGACGACGTCGAGCACTTCGCCGAGTTCACCGGCGACACCTTCTACGCCCACATGGACGCCGAGGCCGCCGCCGCGAACCCACTGTTCGGGGAGCGCGTGGCGCACGGCTACCTGGTGGTGTCGCTGGCGGCGGGCCTGTTCGTCGACCCCGACCCGGGCCCGGTGCTCGCCAACTTCGGTGTCGACGACCTGCGCTTCCTCACCCCGGTCCGCTTCGGCGACGAGCTGACGGTGACGTTGACCTGCAAGCAGCTCACTCCGCGCGACACCGCCGGGTACGGCGAGGTCCGCTGGGACGCCGACGTCACCCGCCAGGACGGCGAGTCGGTGGCCCGCTACGACGTGCTGACGCTCGTCGCGAAGAAGGAGACCGCGTCATGAGCACCGCGACGGCCCGACGTCTCGGCGACACCCCGGACCCGGAGAGCCTCGACCCCGCCGAGCGCATGTCCGTCGACGAACTCCGTGCGCTCCAACTGGAACGGCTGCGGTGGACGCTGCGCCACGCCTACGACAACGTGCCGTTCTACAAGAAGAGCTTCGACGCCGCGGGCGTGCACCCGAACGACTGCCGCGAGCTCGCCGACCTGGCGAAGTTCCCGACGACGACCAAGGCCGACCTGCGCGACAACTACCCCTTCGGCATGTTCGCCGTGCCGCAGGAGCAGGTGCGCCGGGTGCACGCGTCGTCGGGCACGACGGGGCGTCCGACGGTCGTCGGCTACACCGAACGTGACATCGACACCTGGGCGACGGTCATGGCGCGCAGCATCCGCGCCGCGGGCGGGCGCCCGGGCCACAAGGTGCACAACGCCTACGGCTACGGCCTGTTCACCGGCGGGCTCGGCGCCCACTACGGAATCGAGAAGCTGGGCGCGACGGCGATCCCGGTGTCGGGCGGCATGACGCCGCGCCAGGTCCAGCTCATCCAGGACTTCCGGCCCGACCTGATCATGGTGACGCCGAGCTACATGCTGACCGTCGTCGACGAGTTCGAGAAGCAGGGCATCGACCCGCGCACGTCGTCGCTGCAGGTGGGCATCTTCGGCGCCGAGCCGTGGACCGAGCAGATGCGCCTCGAGATCGAGGACCGGATGGACATGCACGCCGTCGACATCTATGGCCTGTCCGAGGTGATGGGCCCCGGGGTGTCGCAGGAGTGCGTCGAGACCAAGGACGGGCTGCACGTCTGGGAGGACCATTTCCTGCCGGAGGTGGTCGACCCGATCGACGGCACCCCGCTGCCCGACGGCGAGCAGGGCGAGCTGCTGTTCACCTCGCTGACCAAGGAGGCGTTGCCGATCATCCGGTACCGCACCCGCGACCTGACGACGCTGCGTCCCGGCACCGCCCGGCCCGGGATGCGCCGGATGGACAAGATCACCGGCCGTAGCGACGACATGATCATCCTGCGTGGGGTCAACGTGTTCCCGACCCAGATCGAGGAGATCGTCCTGCGCACCGCGGGCCTGGCACCGCACTTCCAGCTGGTGCTGACGACCCAGGGCCGCATGGACGCGCTCGGCGTGCGGGTGGAGGCGCGGCCGTCGACACCCGCCGAGCGTCTCGACGCCGCCGCGGCCGAGCTGGTCAAGGCGGTGAAGGACACCGTCGGCGTGAGCGTCACCTGCGAGATCGTGGAGCCGGAGACGCTGGAGCGGTCCGTCGGAAAGCTGCAGCGGTTGGTCGACCGCCGCTCGCGTTAGCGCGCGGCGTCCAGCAGCACCTGCGCCGCGGCCTTCGCGTGGGCCGCGGCGTCGGGGTCGGTCCCGATCGCGGCGACGGTCATCGCGCCCTCGGCGAGCAGCGTGATGCCCGCGGCCAGCGACTCGGGCGACTCGGTGGGGAACGCGCGGGCGAGGTCGAGCAGGTAGTCGCGGAAGAGGTCCTTGTGGCGCTGGACCGCGGCCAGGATCAGCGGTGAGTCCCCGCCGATCTCGCCGAACGCGTTGATGAACGCGCAACCCCGGAAGTCGTCCTCGGCGAACCACAGGCCGAGCCAGTCGAACACGGCCAGCAGCCGCGCTCCCGGGTCGTCGCCCGCGGCGTCGACGTGGGCGGTGACGCGCCCGCGCCACCGCACGTCACGCGCGTCGAGGTAGGCCGCGACCAGGTGCTCCTTCGACGGGTACAGCTGGTAGAGCCGACGCATCGAGACGCCGGCCGCGGCGCGCACCTCGTCGATCCCGACGGCCGCGATCCCGTTGCGGTAGTAGAGCCGTTCCGCGGCGACCAGCAGCCGATCGGTTGCTTCCGCGAGTTCCACGCCGCCTCCCCGCTTGACTGGTAACGATCGTTCTCTACACTACTCCACGAGCCGGAGAACGGTCGTTCTCCGATGCCGAACCGAGGAGGTCCCCCGCCCATGAGCCGCCCGCCGTTCCCCCCGTTCGACGCCGAGAGCGCCGCGAAGAAGGTCCAGGCCGCCGAGGACGGATGGAACACCCGAAACCCGGAGAAGGTCGCCGGCGCCTACACCGTCGACTCGGTGTGGCGTAACCGCGACACCCACGTCGTCGGACGCGAGGAGATCGTCAAGTTCCTGACCCAGAAGTGGGAGCGCGAGCTCGACTACGCGCTCCGCAAGGAGATGTGGTCGTTCACCGACAACCGCATCGCCGTGCGCTTCCAGTACGAGAGCCACGACGCCCAGGGCCAGTGGTACCGCAGCTACGGCAACGAGCTCTGGGAGTTCGACGCCGAGGGCTACATGGCCCGCCGCGAGGCGAGCATCAACGACCGCCCGATCGACGAGTCCGAGCGCCGTATCTTCGGCCCGCGACCGGAGTCCGAGCACGGCAAGACGTTCGACATCTACTGAGACCCTGTGAGTGGCAATGGTCGCGACAGCGACCATTGCCACTCACGACCTCCGGGTCCGGATTCGCCGCGGCGTCGGTCACGGTGACGGCACGCTGCGGGAATGCGGCCGCGGCGGGCCGGGTTGGCGCCCACATGAGGATCGGAATCATCGGTGCGGGACACATCGGCGGCACGCTCACCCGGAAGCTGACCGGCCTCGGTCACGAGGTCCGGGTCGCCAACTCCCGCGCCCCCGAGACGCTCGCCGGCCTCGCCGCGGAGACGGGCGCGACGCCCGTGTGGGCCGCCGACGCCGCCACCGACGCAGACCTGGTCATCGTCAGCATCCCCCAGAAGAACGTGCCCGACCTGGCGGCCGGGATCGTCGCGAAGGCCCGCGACGGCGCCCCGGTCGTCGAGACGAACAACTACTACCCCCAGCAGCGCGACGGCCGGATCGACGCCATCGAGGACGGCACACCGGAGAGCGTCTGGGTCGCCGAGCAGATCGACTCGCCCGTGTTCAAGGTGTTCAACGGGATCTACTGGAAGCACCTGCGGGAGAAGGGCGTCCCGGCCGGCACGCAGGAGCGGATCGCGCTCCCCGTCGCCGGTGACGGCCCCGGCAAGCAGACCGTCCTCGACCTCGTCGACGCGCTCGGGTTCGACCCGGTCGACGCCGGGTCGCTGGCCGAGTCGTGGCGTCAGCAGCCCGGGACGCCGGTGTACGGCAAGGACTTCGACGCCGACGGCGTGCGCGCCGCCCTCGCCGAGGCCTCCCCCGAGCGCCCGGTCGAGTTCCGTGCCTGACCGAGTTGAGCGCCAGACCGAGTTGAGCGCCGGACCGAGTTGAGCGCCTGACCGGAACCCGCCGAGTTCGACGCCGGACTGCGTCCGGGCGCGGCGACGTCCGCGTCACGTCGAACTCGGCGGTGGGTGCGCGTCAGGACACGGCGGCGGACGTGTCCGTCGTCGCCCTCGCGGACGAGCGCGCCAGCGCGATCGTCGCCGCCGCCATCACCACGACGAGCACCCCGACCAGCAGCCGTCCCGGCCCGGCGGCGGCGATCCGCTCGTCGAGCACCGTGACGCCGACGATCGCCGCCACCACGGGCTCGCCGACGGTCACGGCAGGGATCGACGCCGCGAGGTCGCCCGCCTGGAACGCCGACTGCTGCAGCAACGTCCCGCCGACCGCGGCGACGACGAGCAGGTAGGTCTCCCAGCCGGTGAGCGCCGGCCCGATCCCGTGCTCGAGGAGGGCGACGACGGCCTTCGTCGCGGCCGCGAGCACCCCGTACGCGATCGCCGTGGCCACCGCGAGCAGCAGCGCCCGCGCCGTCCCGCGCCGCCGTCCCGCCGCGACGACGCACACGACGAGGAGTCCCACCAGCACCGCGCCCGTCGGGACCCAGTGCCCCGTCGGCGCGGTCGGGCTCCCCTCCGTCGGGTCGCCGACGACGACGAACGCGGCCAGCGCGACGGTCAGCACGGCGGCCCAGCCGAGGTCGGACCGACGCAGGACCCGGCCGGCGAACCGGGCGCCCAGCGGCAGCGCGAACAGCAACGACGTCACGATCAACGGCTGGACCAGCAGCAACGAGCCGAAAGCGAGCGCCGCGGCCTGCGCGAGGAACCCGCCGACATCGCCGACGAACCCCGCCCACCACAGCGGGCTGCGCACCAGCCGCAGGATCAGCCGCAGGCCGCGGGCCTGCTCGTCGGGCACCGCCGACGCCGCGCGCTGCTGCGCCACCCATGCGACGGCGAACAGCAGCGCCGCCAGGAGCGCGAAGCCGATCGCGAGCAGCAGCATCCCGCGATGGTCGTCGCCCGCCCCGGACAGCCGGCAGCCGGGGTCTCAGGTTGCTCTCATCCGGGCCGGGCAGGATGGCGGGCGATGACGACGACCTCCCCCGTGACGGGGTCGCCCGCCGACACCCGACCGCCCCGGCGACGGTGGCCGCGGTTCGCCGCGGCGGGTGCCCTCACCGCGGTCGCCGCGCTGACGACGCTTCCCGACCGGCTCGGGGGGCTCGACCGCTGGACCCCGTTCGCCCAGATCGTGGCGTTCCGGCCCTACGTGGTGGTCGCCGTCGGGCTGCTGGGACTGGTCGCGCTCGTGGCGACGGTGTTCCGCCGCCGGACGTGGCCGTTCGCCGCCGGCCTGCTCGCGGTCGGGGTCGTGGGCGCAGGGATCGTCGCACCACGGCTGGTGGCCGATCCCCCGCCACCCGCGAGCGCCCCGATGCTGAACGTCCTGTCGTTCAACGTCTACGAGGGCCGGGCCGACCCCGCCGCGCTGGCGGCGGTGATCCGCGCCGAGCAGCCCGATCTCGTGTCCCTGCCGGAGGCGGGTGCCCGCTACCGCGACCGCATCGCCGCGCTCGTCGGGCCGGGTTACCACGCGCAGTCGTCGACCCGCCCCGGCGTCGCCGACGTCCATGGCGTGACGGTGCTCGTCGCCGACCGCCTCGGGTCCGTGCGGACCACCGTCGACACCTCGATGACCATCCCGGCGCTGGTCGTGACGGGCGGCACGCTCGGGGACCTGCGGTTCGTCGCCGTCCACTCCCGGGCGCCGACGCCCAGCCGGATCGCGATGTGGCGCACGGACCTCGCGACACTGCCCACCTGGTGCGGCGCGACGCAGCCCACCGTCGTGGCGGGCGACCTCAACGCCACCTTCGACCACTCGGTGCTACGCGACGCGACCCGCGGCTGCGGGGACGCCGCGACCCAGCGCGGGGAGGGCCTCACCCCGACGTGGGGCCCGCGGGGCGGCTCGGTCGGCCCACAGATCGACCACGTGCTGGCGACCTCGGGTATCGAGGCCGACTCCGTCCGGTTCCTGAGCCTGCCCGGCAGCGACCACCGCGCGGTACTCGCGCGGCTGGCCGTCCCGACCGCTCAGGCCGGTTCGACGGGGGCGGCTGCCGGCGCCGGTACCGGCGCCGCCGTTCCGAGCTCGACCGGCAACGCGTCGACGCCGTAGACGAACGAGAGCGGCCTGTACGGCAGCTCCGCGTCGGTGGCGGCGGCACGGATCTCCGGGAACCGGCGGATCAGCGCGGGGTATGCCGTCCGCAGCTCCATGCGGGCCAGCTCGGCGCCGACGCAACGGTGGATGCCGTAGCCGAACGCCAGGTGCGGCGGGACCTTGCGGGCGGCGTCGACGCCGTCCATGTCCTCGCCGATGCGCGGGTCGCGGTCGGCTGCCGACAGCGAGCACAGCACGACGTCGCCGGGCAGGATCGTCTTGCCGCCGACGGTCGTCTCGGTCCGGGCGAAGCGCGGGAACGCCACCTGCACCGGCGTGATGATCCGCAGCAGCTCCTCGACGAGCTTGTCGGGCGCGGCCTCGTCGGCCAGCAGCGACGCGCGCAGCGCCTCGTCGCGCATCACGACGAGCCCACCCAGCGCCAGCATGCTGGTGGTCGTCTCGAGCCCGCCGGTGAGCAGGCCGTCGGCGATCCCGGCCATCTCGCGGTCGTCGATCTCGTCGCCGTGCTCACGCACCAGCATGCCCAGCAGGCCGTCGCCGGGGTCCTCGCGCTCCTTGGCGACGACCTCGAGCAGGTAGCCCACCGACTCCGACATGGCGCCGAACGAGCCGGAGAACCCGCCGAGCAGGTCGAACCGGGCGGTGGAGAGCCGTTCGAAGTCGCCGCGGTCCTCGTAGCGGACCCCGAGCAGCTCACAGATCGCGAGCGACGGGATGGGCAGCGCGAAGTCGCGGACGAGGTCGGCCCGACCGCCGTTCGCGACCGTCTCGGCCATGACGTCGAGCTGGCCCTCGACGATCGCCTCGATGCGCGGCGCGAGCCGGCGCAGCCGCCGGACGGTGAACTCCGGGGTGAGAAACCTGCGCAGCCGGGTGTGGTCGGGCGGGTCGGCGAACCCGAGGCCGCCCGGATCCTGCTCGGCCGTGATACCCAGCCTGCCGACGAGGTGGGTGAAGTCGTTGCTGAACGCGTCGGTCGCGGTCAGGACGGCCTTCGACTCCTCGTAGCCGGTGACCAGCCACGCCCGGATGCCGTAGGGCGCGTTCAGCGCCGAGACCGGTTCGCGGTCACGGAGCTCCCCCAGCTCCGCGACCGGGTCGACACCGACGCGGCGCAGCGGCATGAGCGCCTCGTCGGGCAGGATCTCGGTGATGTCGAGCGCGCCGCCGCCGCGACGGTTGCGCCATCGCATGTAGAGCGGCACGACGAAGCCGAGCACACGTCGTCGGACGCCTTCCACGAGAGTCATCGTGGTGTTTCCCCCTGGTCGTGGTGCTGCGTGGGACCGGGTCGGCCGGGGTGTGGTGGCCCCGCGGCGTCAGTGCCGGGGCAGGAGCGCCGACAGCCAGTCCGGGTTCGTGATGTCGAGGAGCCGGCCGTCGTACACCACGGTCGGCGTGCCGAAGCCGGAGCCGGCCGAGGTGTTCTGCTGCAGGGTCGGGTCGACGGCCGCCTTCTGCAGGGAGGCCTGCACGGCGGCGTCGTAGGTGTGGGCGGACAGGGCGTCGGCGACGCGGCCCTTCGGGACGCCGAGTGCGGTGGCGAGCGCGTCGAGCTGGGAGGCGTCGTAGCCGCGGCCGCCCTCGGTGGGCTGGGTGCCGTAGAGCGAGTCGTGGAACGAGGTGAACGCGCCCGGGTCGGTCTCCGCGACCGCGAGCGCCGCCGACGCCGCGGCCAGTGAGTAGCCGGGAGGGTCGGAGCGGTCGTCGAGGAGGTCGACGACGTGGTAGCGGACGTCGAGGTCGCCCGCCGTGACGGCCTGGCGGACCTGGTCGCCGTAGACCTGCTCGAACTGCCCGCAGACGGGGCAGAGGAAGTCCTCGTAGACGTCGAGGGTGACCGGCGCGCCGGGCGCGCCGACGGTGACGACCGCGGCCTGCGGGTCGACCGACACCGGCGCGGCCGCGTCGCCGGAGTGGACGACCGGGATCGTGGCCTGCGCGGCCGTGTCGGTGCGGTGGGCGTGCACGACGAGCCCGATCACGATCGCCGCGGCGACGACCAGTACGACCGCGACGCCTGCGATCGTGCCCGATCCCCCGCGGCGCCGGGCCGCGGACACGCGCGCGCCGCCGGGCGTGCGGTTCGGCCGTGCGCTCACCTGCTCGGACCTCCGTCGACTGAGGTGGCCGGTCGCGGCCAACCCGAGATCGATCCTTGCACACGCGCGTGTGAGCCCGATGTGACACCGCACGTCCCCCGATGCCTCCCCCGGCGACGCCCGCGGTTCCCACCGCGACCTCGACCACCGCGTCCACAGCGACGTCCACGTCGGACTCGTCGGTGCGCCCGACCGGCTCATCGCGGGCCCGGCCGCCGAGCTGTTCGAGCACGGCGAGCAGCCCGCGACGTTCCGGCCGCCGGGCGATCACCCGCGAGGGAGATCGTGACGCCCCAGTGACGTTGCCGGACCCGGGTGGACCCGGGTCCGGCACGTGTGAGTGGATCGGGGCAGCCGATGCGAAGGAGCGTGGTTGTCCGTGCTGGTCGAAGCCGTCGTCGACGTCCGCAACGAGCCGGAGGGCGTCGAGGCCGCCGCGGTTCGCGCCGAGCAGGAGGGCTACTCGGGTGTGGGCGTCCCGGAGACCCAGCACGACGTGTTCGTCGCGCTCGCGCTCGCCGCCCACGCGACGGAGTCCATCACGCTGAACTCCGCGATCGCCGTCGCGTTCGCCCGCACCCCGATGACGCTCGCGATGGCCGCCAACGACATCGCCCTGATCTCCAAGGGGCGCTTCGAGCTCGGGATCGGGTCGCAGGTCAAGGCGCACATCGAGCGCCGCTTCGCGATGCCGTGGAGCCGGCCGGCGGCGCGGATGGAGGAGTTCGTCTCCGCGATGCGCGTCATCTGGGACGCCTTCGCCTCCGGTGAGCGGCTGTCGTTCACGGGCGAGTTCTACTCGCACAGCCTGCTGACCGAGATCTTCTCCCCCGGCCCCAACCCCTACGGCAACCCGCCGGTGCTGCTGGCCGCGGTCGGGCCGCGCATGGTCGAGGTCGCGGGCCGCGTCACCGACGGCATCATGTGCCATCCGCTGACCTCTCGGGCCTACCTCTCCGACGCGATCCTGCCGACGCTGCGCGAGGCCCGCGGCGGCTCGCTGGACGGGTTCACCGTCAGCATGCCGGCGTTCGTCGTGCTCGGTGCCGACGAGGACGCCCGCGCGAAGGCCTTGGCCGGGACCCGTCGCCAGCTCGCGTTCTACGCCTCGACCCCCGCGTACAAGCCGGTGCTCGACGCGCACGGCTGGGGCGACCTGCATGTCACGCTCAACAAGCTGTCGCGGCAGCAGGCGTGGGACGAGATGGCCGGCCTGATCACCGACGAGATCGTCGACACGTTCGCCGTCGGCGGGACGCCCGAGGAGGTCGCGACCGGCCTGCACGCGCGGTTCGACGGGCTCGCGACGCGGGTCTCGCTCAACACCCCCTACGACGCCGACTCCGAACTGGTCCTCGCTACGGCGAAGGCGTTGCGCGCCAAGGGCTGAGTCCTTACCAAGAGGGCGGGCGCTCGCCCTTGACCGGCGTCGTCGCGACGGCGGCGAGCGGGGCGAGTGCCGCCAGGGCGAACCCGACGGCGTAGCCCGCGACCCCGATGATCGCGCCGAGGGCCACCGGGGCGGCGGCGGAGACGAGGTTCTGGCCGGTGTTCTGGATGCCCAGGGCCCGGCCGGACCACGACGACCCGGCCATTTCGGCGACGGCGGTGTAGGCCAGGCCGTTGTCGGCCACCGACACCACCGCGCCGACCGCGAGCGCCGCCACGGCCAGCCACGGCGCGACCAGGTCGCCCAGGGAGAACGCCAGCAGGACGAGCGTGGCACCGGCGGCGAGCTGGCGCATCGGGCGCATCCGGGACCCGACGCGGTCGGACCACCAGCCCGCCCCGATCCGGCCCGCGGCGCCGACGACCTGCATGACCGCGACGAACGCGCCCGCGCCGGCGGCGGCCCAGTGCTGCTCACGGACGAGGTACTCGGTGGAGAACACGGCGATCGCGAACTGGGGCACGACCAGCAGCGCGCTCGACAGGTGGATCCGCCAGAGCGGGGTGCCGACGTACGGCGACCGCGCCGCGGGCTCACCCTCGGCACGGGGCTCACGGGGCGGGTCGGGCGCGAGCGTCGCGATCAGGACGGCGGCGAGCAGGCACAGCCCGGCCGGGACGGCGAGCGCGGTGAAGGGACCTAGATGCTGACCGAGCGTCGGCAGGACCAGGCCCGCGATGCCCACCCCGAGCGGTTGCGCGGTCTGCCGGATGCCCATGGCGACGCCGCGTTCACTGCGTGGGAACCAGCCCATGACCATGCGCCCGCTGGCCGCCCACACCGATGACGACAACGCCCCCGCCAGCCCCAGCAGGACGACGACGCCGGCGCCGTTGTCGTGCGGCCCGAGCGCGACCCAGCCCATCGCGAGCGACCCGGCGCTCAGGCCCAGGGCCATGACGCGGCGTTCGCCGAACCTGTCGGCGGCCGCGCCCCAGGCGACGAGCGTCAGCAGCAGGCCCGCGGTGGGGGCCGCGACGTACACACCGACCTCCGCGAGCGACAGGCCGAACGTGTCGCGCAGCTGCGGGACGAGGAACGGGATGCCGTAGACGAACGCGCAGGCCGAGGCCTGGGAGAACACTCCGATCGCGAGCACGAGCCAGCGGCGTCGCGATCGTGTGTGCTCGGCCGTCGTCACGGTCACCGGGGTCCTCCTCGACGTCTGCGCTGCCGGGAGGTTAGCACCGCTAATCCAGCTTCTGAGACGTGATTCCCATCCTCCGAGACGCGGGTCTCACGCCTGCACGAAGCGCAACGCGTCCCCGGGGGCGGGCTCCGGCGCGGCGAGGGCGTCCGCCTCGGCGCGGTCCATCTCCGCCGCGGCCTCGGCCGCGATGATGGCGGCGTCGTCGGCGGTGAGCACACCGTCGGCCACGAAGCGCGCCCGCGCGCGTGGGATCGGGTCGCCGCGCAGCGCCGCCTCGTACTCGGCCACTGCGCCGAACACCCGGACCGCCTCGTGCTCGGGGTACTTCAACGGCACCCCGGGCGGCGCGATCGTGTTGCCGTGCGCCGACAGCCGGTACACCAGCGTCTCCACCAGGGTCGGACCCTCACCGGCGCGGGCCCGTTCGACCGCCACGGCGACGTGCTCGTGGACCAGCAGCGGGTCGCCGCCGTCGACGGTCACGCCCGGCATGCTGTACGCCTTCGCCTTGGTGGCCAACGGCTCCCCCGCCGCGGCGTTGGCGTCCTCCTGCTCGGTGCGTCGAACCCGAGAAGCTGTTGTTCTCCATCACGAACACGATCGGCAGCTTCCACAGCGACGCGATGTTCAGCGACTCGTGGAACGCCCCCTGCTTGCTCGCCCCGTCGCCGAAGAAGCAGAGGACGACCTCGCCGACGCCCCTGACCTGCGCCGCATACGCCGCGCCCGTGGCCTGCGGGATCGACTGGCCGACGATCCCAGACGTCCCCAGGAACCCGCGCTCCGGGTCGGCCAGGTGCATCGAGCCGCCGTAGCCGCCGCACAGCCCCGTCGAGCGGCCGTAGATCTCGGCGAGCATCGCCGTCGTGTCGGTGCCCAGCGCGATCGGGTAGCCGTGGCAGCGGTAGGTGGCCATGACCTGGTCCCCGGGCCGGATCGCCGCGATCGACCCGACGATCGACGCCTCCGCCCCGTCGGCCAGGTGCGTGTGCCCCCGGATGACGCCGGGGTGGTCGGCGAAGGAGCTCTTGACCCGCTCCTCGAACTCACGGATGCGAACCATCTGCCGGTAGAGCTCGACGGGGTCGGGGGCGGTCGACATGGACCCATCGTCGACAACCGGGGTCCCGGCCCGGAATGGCCGCCGCGCACGAACCCGTGCGAACGCGCGCAACCTCGTCGCTGCCCCGGGGCCGGGAGGACGACCATGAGGTTGCGCGCGACGAACCGGCCGCCTCCAGAGGTTCGGCAGCGCGAGAACGGCTACCAGCCCGCGACGGACCCCGCGTCGACGGGCAGCGTCACGCCGGTGACGAAGGAGGCGTCGTCGGACATCAGCCACACGACCGCGGCGGCGACCTCCTCGGGTTCGCCGATGCGCTGCAGCGCCTGCGGCTTCATGATCTCGGCGAGCCGCTCGGGCGTGGCGCCGCGGGCGAAGCCGGTCATGATCGTTCCAGGGGCGACGGCGTTGACCCGGATGAGGTCCTCGGCGTACTCGACGGCGGCGTTCTTGGTCAGCCCGACCAGCCCGTGCTTGGCGGCCGTGTAGGGCGCCAGGCGTTTCACCCCGCGCAGCCCGGCGTTGGAGGCGGTGTTGACGATCGACCCGCCTTCGCCGGCGAGCATGGCCTTGATCTGGCGTTTCATGCCGAGGAAGACCCCGCGCAGATTGATCGCGATGACGCGGTCGAACTCCTCGTCGGCGATGTCGGCCAGCAGTTTCCCACCACCGCCGACGCCGGCGTTGTTGTGCGCGAAGTCGAGCTTGCCCCAGCGCTCGAGCACGGTCGCGACGAGCGCGTCGTGGTCGTCGGGCCGGGAGACGTCGCAGACCTGGAACTCGGCTGTGCCACCGTCCTTGCGGATGATCGCGACGGTTTCCTCACCGCCCTCGCGGGCGGACTCCAGGTCCGACACCAGCACCGAGGCGCCCTCGGCGGCGGCGCGGACGGCGGTGGCCCGTCCGATGCCGCTGGCGGCGCCCGTGACCAGCCCTGCCTTGCCCTCCATCGACCCCATCGGTCCAGCCTGGTCGGCCGGGCGGCGGCGGACAGCGGGATCCGTGCCGGATTCCCTGATGCTGCGCGCGGCAGGCTTGGGGTCGTGAGCGGTGATGGTCGCACGGCGACCATCACCGCTCACAGGTTCCTAGGCGCGGCGGTGGGCCCGGGAGTGGCGCCAGTCGGCCAGAAGCGCACGCAGGCCGGTGACCAGGGCGAGCGGGTGGTCGACCATCACGTGGTGCGCAGCGGTCGGGATCTCGATGAGCGGGACGCCGTTGCCCAGCCTGTCGACGATCATCTCGCCCATGTCGGCGGGGACGAGCCCGTGCTCGGCGCGGAAGAGGGCGACGCGGCAGCCGGGCACGGCGAGGTCGGCGGGCACCATCGCGCTGCGGGCGAAGACGGCCGGGTGGAACTTCCAGCTCCATCCGCCCTCGACCTCGCGCAGCGAGTGCTCGGCGATGTGCGCGACGACGTACGGGAGCTGCGCCTCCTGGTCGGGGACGAGCCGGAACCGGGCGATCGCCTCCTCGCGGGTCGGGTAGACGCGCAGCGGCCCGAAGGCGCGCTGGTCGCGGGCCGCGGTCTCCTCCGGCGTCTGTTCGCGCACCGGGGTGTCGACGACGACAGCTCCGGCAAGCCGTTCGCCGTGACGCTGCGCGGCGGTGAGGGCGACCATGCCGCCCATGCTGTGCCCGATGACGGTGGGCAGCGGGCCGGTGCCCGACGCCTCGGCGACGGCCATGACCTCGTCGGCCCAGCCGGTGAGCGAGTAGCTCTCCGACCTGCTGCCGGAGTCGCCGTGCCCGGACAGGTCCATGGCGACGACGCGGCGGCCCTCGGGGCGGGCGAGCAACGGTCCGATGTGGTCCCACCAGCGGGCGTGTGCGGCACCGCCGTGGATGAGGACGAGCCCGTCGCCGGGCGGGCCCCAGCTGCGGTAGCGGACGGTCACGCCGTCGACGTCGACCTCGCCGGGTTCGGCCTCGACGGCGAGGGCGTCTTTGAACCATGCCGGCGGGTCGCCGAGGGAGGTCGTGGTGGCGGATGCGGCTGCGGACACGGCGGGTGACTCCTTCGGCGGGCTGCGCCGACCGTACGACACGACGACGGCGTGCATGGCGCCCGAGGGCCGCTTCGGGGAGGTCCGCGACGACGCTTGACTTGGCCGGCCATTCCCTGTTGAGTCGGTTCCGATCGTTGCGGGGTCACTGGTCCGACCACCGCGGTCATTCCGCGCCGTGCCCCTCGACGGTCCCGCGGTGCCCCGAGCACCCTGAACACGCGGCCGACGACTGTCCGCTCCACCACGTTCCGTCGACAGTCGGAGGCCTCCATGACCCTTCTCCCCGATGCGGTGCCGTGCCCAGGCAGACGATCCGCGTCGGTGGAGGTGGTCGTCGTCGGCGGCGGTGTCATCGGCGCCGCAGCGGCGTGGCAGCTGGCCCGCCGCGGCCACGACGTCGTCGTCCTGGAGAAGGCGGAGCTGTGTCATCCGCGCGTCTCGCCGCACGGCGCGGCGCGCGTCTTCCGTCAGGGCTACACCTCGCCGCTGCACGTCCAGCTCGCCGCGGAGTCGTTGCGGCGCTGGCGTCAGCTCGAGCAGGAGACCGGGGCGGCGCTGCTCACCCTCACCGGCGGCATCGACCACGGCGACCAGAACGCCACCACCGCCATCGCGAGGACACTTGCCGGGCAAGGCATCCGGCACGAGTGGCTCGATCCTGCCGAGGCCTCCGCACGCTGGCCGGGCATGCAGTTCGACGGGCCCGTCCTGCACCAGCCCGACTCGGCCGGGCGGCTGCGCGCCGACCAAGCCGTCGCCGCGCTGACGGCCGCCGCGATGGGCCGTGGCGCCACCGTCCGCTACTCGACGCCCGTCGAGCACATCGAGATCGTCGGCACCGATCTCGCCGAGGTCCACACGCCGGGCGGCTCGATCCGGACCCGTCGCGTCGTCCTCGCGGCCGGGGCGTGGACGGCGGGGCTCGTCGGCCACCTCGTGCCGCTTCCGCCGCTGCAGGTCACCGAGGAGCAGCCGGCGGTGTTCCCGCTGGTGGGAGGCACCCCGTCGGTCCCCACCGACCTGCGCTGGCCCACGTTCATCCATCACACCGGCCCCGACGACGGCTGGCCCGGTGGCGTCTACGGCGTCGGCGTGCCGTGCGAGGGGGTCAAGGTCGGGTTCGGCGGCGCCGGCTCGCAGTGGGACCCCGAGCGCACCGATTCGGCCCCCGAGCCGACGCAGCTGAGCCGGCTCCAGGAGTACGTCGAGGCGTTCCTGCCGGGTCTCGACGTGGGCGCGCCGACCCCGTTCCGATGCGCATTCGTGTCCACACCGGACGCCGAGTTCCTCGTGGAACGCAACGGCCCGCTCGTCGTGGCGGCCGGGTTCTCCGGGCACGGTTTCAAGTTCGCGACGGCGTTGGGGCGCATGGTCTGCGACCTGGCGGGCGACAGCGATCCCGAGCTTCGCCTCGCCCCCGCGTCGAGCCTCTGACTCTCCTGCCGCCGCAGCGACGGCAGCGCCACAGTGACGGCCGCCACTGTTGCGCGGGCCGCCGACGGTCGCCTACAGTCCTCGCCAGGTCAAGAGCGCCAGCGTCAAGCCCCGGCTCGCTGGCCGGCAACCCTCCTCCGCGGCGGGGTGCTCCGGGTGACGACCAGGCCGTCGCGACACTCGCGAACGGCAAGCGCGGACCCGCCGACGACGCCTCGGGTCCCTGTCCGGACCCGGAGGTCCGCTGTGCCCACGCAGCTCGCTGCCACCTGTACGACCGTTCCCGCGGACACCGACGCCGCCACCGGCGCCACGCTGCCCGCCGTCCTCGGCGCCGGCCTGCCCGTCCCGGTGGTCGACGGGACGACCGTCCCCCACGCCAACCTCGACCTCGCCGCGAGCGCCCCCGCCCTGCAGTACGTCGCCGACCGCGTCGCCGCGCTGCTGCCCTACCACGCCAGCGTGCACCGCGGCGCCGGCTACGCCTCGCAGGTGTGCACCGCCGCCCTCGAGGCCGCCCGCCGTACGGTCGGCCGGTTCGTCGGGGCCCGCGCCGACGATGTCGTCGTCTTCACCCGCAACACCACCGACGCGCTGAACCTGCTGGCCGGCGCCGTCCCCGGCTCCGTGCTGTGCCTCGACGTGGAGCACCACGCCAACCTGCTGGCCTGGCGCGGCGGGTCGCACCGAATCCTGCGCGCCGCCGCCACCGTCGACGCGACCCTCACCGACCTGCGCGACGCCCTCGCCGACACCCCCACCGCGCTGGTCGCGGTGACCGGCGCCTCCAACGTCACCGGGGAGGTCCTCCCCCTCGCCGAGATCGCCCGCATCGCCCACGAGGCCGGCGCCCGCATCGTCGTCGACGCCGCCCAGCTCGCCCCGCACCGCCGCGTCGACATCGAGTCCGCCGGCATCGACTACGTCGCCCTCTCCGGGCACAAGCTCTACGCGCCCTTCGGTTCCGGCGCGCTGGTCGGCCGCCGCGACTGGCTCGACGTGGCCACCCCGTACCTGGCAGGCGGCGGCGCGGTCCAGCGCGTCACCGCGGCCGGCACCGGCACGGCCGCCGAGGTCAGCTGGGCCCCCGCCCCGCACCGCCACGAGGCCGGCACTCCCAACGTGCCCGGCGCCGTCGCGCTCGCCGCGGCCTGCGAGGCGCTCGACGCCTGCTTCGACGACGCCGTCGCCCAGGAGCGCGCGCTGTCCGACCGGCTCGGCGCCGGGCTCGAGTCCTGCCCCGGCGTGCGCCCGCTGCGCATCTGGCACGACGCCCCCGACCGCGTCGGCGTCCACACCTTCGTCGTCGACGGCCACCCGGCGGGTCTCGTCGCCGCCTACCTGTCGGCCGAGCACGGCATCTCGGTGCGCGACGGCAAGTTCTGCGCACACCCGCTGGTCGACCGGCTGACCGGCTGGGCCGAGGGCGCCGTCCGCGCCGGCCTGGGCCTGGGGACCACGGCGTCCGACGTCGACCGGCTCGTCGCCGCGCTGCACGAGCTCGTCGAGAACGGGCCGCGGTGGACCTACGAGTGCGTCGACGGACGCTGGGTGCCCGTCGACGACCCCCGCGACCTCGACCCGCTGGGCCTCGGCGGCACCACTGCCGGCACCGGCCACGGCGGCTGCGGCCACTGACCCCTCCCGTCCCGTCCTGGGGAGGACCGCGCGGTCGTGCCCGGTTGGTCGGGGACGTGCTGAGTCGTGATCATGTCCCCGGCACAGGCGTGACCGGCGCCTGCCCCGGGTAGCCGCCCGCCGACCGGGACCTCCAACGGGTCGACGCGCCGCGCCCCAGTGCAGCAGCATCGTCCCCGCGAGCGGATCCGACGGCGAGGCGGGGGGACGGATGACCGACGACGGGCAGGTGACCGCGGGGGGACTGGGCGCGGGGGGACGAGGCGCGGGGGGACGGCCGAGAGTCGTCGTGATCGGCGGCGGGTTCGCCGGGTTCGCCACCGCGAAGAGGCTGACGAAGCTGATGCCGCAGGCGGAGGTCGTCGTCATCAGCGCGACCGACTACTTCCTCTACCTGCCCCTGCTGCCCGAGGTCGCAACCGGTGTGCTCGACCCCCGCCGGGTCGCCGTACCGCTCGCGACCGCGCTGCCGGGGGCTGACGTCGTCCTCGGCACGGTCGACGCCATCGACCTCGACGGGCACACCGTCGGCTGGACCGACCCCGAGGGCGGGCGCGGCGAGACGACGTGGGACCGGCTCGTCATCGCGGCGGGCAGCGTCAACAGGCTCCTCCCCATCCCCGGCGTGGCCGAGCACGCGCACGGGTTCCGCGGGATCGCCGAAGCCGTCTACCTGCGCGATCACATCGTCCGCCAGCTCGACCTCGCGGCCTCCTCGCACGACGCAGCCGAGCGCGACGCCCGCTGCACGTTCGTCGTCGTCGGCGCGGGCTACACCGGTACCGAGGTCGCCGCGCAGGGAGTGCTGTTCACCGACCAGCTCCGCCGCGCCCACCGGTCGCTGCGCGACCAGCGGGTGCGCTGGCTGCTGCTCGACCTCGCACCCCGTGTGCTGCCGGAGCTGTCGACGCGGTTGTCGCGGACCGCCGACGAGGTGCTGCGCGGCCGCGGCGTCGAGGTGCGGACGGGCACCTCGATCGAGGAGGCCCACTCCCGGGGCGTCCGCCTCACCACCGGGGAGGAGCTGCCGACGCACACGGTCGTCTGGTGCGTCGGGGTGCGGCCCGACCCCATCGTCGAGGGGCTGGACCTGGCCACCGAGAAGGGCCGGCTCTGCGTCGACGACCACCTGCGCGTCCCCGGCCGCCCCGACGTCGTGGCATGCGGTGACATCGCCGCCGTCCCCGACCGCACCCGCCCGGGGCAGCTCACCGCGATGACCGCGCAGCACGCGCAGCGCCAGGGCACGCTCGCCGCCCACAACGTCGCCGCATCGCTCGGCGTCGGCGAGGCCCGCCCCTACTCGCACCACGATCTCGGGTTCGTCGTCGAGCTGGGCGGCCGCGACGCCGCCGCCAACCCGTTGGGCATCCCGTTGTCGGGGCTCCTCGCGACCGCCGTCACCCGCGGCTACCACCTGATCGCGATGCCCGGCAACAGGACCCGGGTCGTCGTCGACTGGCTGCTCGACGCCGTCCTGCGCCGGCCCGTCGCCCAGCTGGGCCTGGTGCGCGGCAACGCCGTGCCGCTCTCGACCCGCCCCGCCGACGGCCGGACCGTCGACGGCCGCGACGCCGTCGCGAAGAAGGCGGCGACCTAGGACTTCCCCTTCTCGGGGTCGGGGTCGTCGCCACCGAAGTCGTCCGGGGTCGCGGTGTCGAGGAAGCGGCGCAGCTCCTCGACCTCCGCGGCCTCGTCGATCGCGCCGCCCGCCGAGGCGGGCGGCGCGTCGGGGTCCTCTGCCTCGGGCGCGTCGGCGCCGGGATCGTCGGAGCCGGTCAGGTCGAGCAGCTGCACCGGCGCCGCCCCCGCCTCCAGGACGTCCTCCTCCGCCTCGATCGGGATGCCGTCGCGCACGGCGAGGGCGACCGCGTCGGTGAGTCGCGACGACACCCTCGTGTCGTCGTCGAACTGCAGCTCCGCGTGGTAGATGCCGTCGCGCAGGGCCGTGATCCGCACCCGCTGCAGGCTCCGGCCGAATGCGGCGACGACGTTGCGGATCAGGTCGTGGGTCTGCGGCCGCGGCGGGTCGACCCCTTGGCGCTGCAGCTCGATCGCCGCCGCCTCCGGGAGCCCGATCAGCACCGGGAGCTGCCTGCGCGGCTCCGGCACCTCCCGCAGCAACAGCACCGGCTGGGTGCCTGCCGGGTCCATTCCCACCGCCACGACCGTCATCTCCGGCACGCTCTCGCCTCCCCGTCACGATCTGGCGACATGGACTACCCGCGCACGCCCGGTTCGACGCGGCGTTCCCGTCCCAGTGTGCTCCTGCCGGCGCCCGTCGGCTCGGGTCAGGCGCCGATGCGGACAGGCTCCGGCAACCGCGACGCCCCCACCGCCCGCAGCAGCTGCGGCAACGGCAACGGCCGGCCCCGGGTCACCGTCGCCGCACCCGACGAGCGCAGCGGCACGAACGGGTAACGCTCCCGCGCCGCGCCGAGATCGTGGGCGACGGCCTTGTAGAGGTGGTCGAGCTCGCCGCCACCGCGCGTCGGCAGCAGGAGCAGGAAGTCGCCCGACCCGAGGCTGACCGCCCGGTCGGGCCCCGACAGCCGCGACCGCAGCCGCTCCCCCACCAGCTGCAACGCCGCCAGCTCCGCCCGGACCCCGAACTCGGCGCGCACCGCCGCGATCTCGTGTACCCGCACCAGCAACAGCCCCAGCGGCAACGTCCCGCTGCCCGCGCCGCGCAGCCACCCGTCCAGGTACGCCGCGGCGGGCAGCCCGCTGCGCGGATCGCGCACACCGCTTCCACCGGGCGCGGCGTCGAGACGCACCCGCAGCGACGCCACGTCGGCCAGCCGCCCCGACAGCCGCTGTGCGAGGTGGTGCAGCGCCGCGTCGGCGGGCCGCTCCTCCTCGCGCACGGGCGTCGTCGTCACGGTGCGCAGCACGTCGTCGAGCCCGTCGGCCGTCGTCGGGTGAAGGCGCGGGCCCAGCGCGTGGCGCAGCCGCATTGCCTGGGCGTAGGCGTCCTCGCGCAGGAACGACCAGCCGCCGCGGAACTGCCGCCCGCTCTCCAGGGTCGTCGCGTCGGCCGAGACGGTCTCGAGGTCGGTCGCGACCAACGTCGCCCCCGACCCGGGCGAGAGCACCGTGACACTCCACTCCCGCGCGAGCCGCTCGTCGTCGCGCAGCAGGACGTGGTCGATCCCCGGCGGCAGCGCGGGCGGCAGGTCCTCGACGATCCCGACGACGGTCCGGACGCCCCGCGCCGCGATCCGCCGGTAGACCTCGACCTCGCGCAGGAAGTACGACAGCCGCTGGAACATCGCGACGACCATCGTCTGCTCGGGCGGGCCCGCCGCGAGCGCGTAGTGCTCGATCGCGTGCGAGACGTCGACCAGCACGCGCTTGGTGTGGATCCCGCTCGTGAACCCCGACTGCACCGTCACCGCACGCGCCCCCCTCCGTGTGCTCGATCTGGGACGCGCGGATGCTATCCGTGACCACTCGGCTGCGCGCGGTGACGATCAGAGAGGAACGCCCACAGGCGGTGAGCGGCCGGTCCGGCGCGGGTAACGGAACCGGGCTGGTCGGCGAGAAAAGGACGCCGAGGCGGCGGAGGCGACGCGTGCCGACGCTGCCCGGGCGGAGGCGGCCCGCCAGGCCGAGGCCCGCGCGCAGGCGCAGCGCGATGCCGCGACGAACCGGTCGGGTTCCGGCACCGGCAGCGGTCGAGCAGCGGTCGGGCGGCGGTTCCGCCGGCGGGAGCTCCGGTGGGTCGTCGGCCGGCGGCGGTTCGTCGGCGAATCCGTACCCCGGCTACACCGGTGCGCGCTGCCACGCCCCCGGCGGCACGACCTGGCGCCCCTGCTGAAGCCCTGGTGAGGGGCAACCGTCGCTGCAGCTCACAGGGCTGCGGGGACCGCGGTCGTCTCGAACTCCGACAGGTCGGGCTCGCGGGTCATGCTCCAGTAGTCGACGAGCCGCCAGGGGCTGTTGGTGACGACGCGGCCGGCGGCGTTGCGGTACCAGTTCGTCATGCCCGGGTGGGTCCACACCAGCTCGGCGTGGGCCTCGTCGACGCGGCGGTTGTAGTCGTCGCAGACCTCGGGTCGCACCTCGACGGTCCGGACGCCGCCCTCGAGCATCTTGACCAGCATCTTCGTGATGTAGGAGACCTGGCACTCGGTGTGGAAGATGACGCTGCCGCCGTGGCCGAGGTTGGTGTTGGGGCCGTAGACGAGGAACAGGTTGGGGAAGTCGGGGACGGTGATGCCCAGGTGGGCGTGGGCGTCGTCGTCGCCCCAGATCTCGCGCAGCGACTGTCCGGAGCGACCGCGGATGTCCATGGGCGACAGCATGCGGCGGCTCTGGAAGCCGGTGGCCATGACGAGCACGTCGAGGTCGACGCGGGACCCGTCGGCGAGGACAACGCCCTTCTCGTCGACGGCGGCGACCTTCTCGGTGACGAGGTCGACGTCGTCGCGGCGCAGGGCGGCGAACCAGCCGTTGTCGATGAGCATCCGCTTGCCGTAGGGCGGGTAGGTCGGCAGCACCTTGTCCAGGAGCCGGTCCTCGTGACCGGCGATCTCCTTCTCCAGGTGCTGGACGAAGAAGCGGCGGTGCCGGTCGTTGATGGCGTTGACGGCCCGGTCGGGGTGTTCCCACTCGGGGTCGCGGCGCAGGGTGGCGTGGAGTTTGTCCTGGTAGATCCACATGAGCCGGAGCCGGTACCAGGAGGCGTACCAGGGAACCTGTTCCATGAGCAGCCGGGTCTGCGGGGTGAGCTCGCGGTGGTAGTTGTTGTTGGGGATGGTCCACTGCGGTGAGCGTTGGAAGATCGTGAGCCGCGACGGGACGCCCGCGATGGTCGGGACGATCTGCATGGCGCTGGCGCCGGTGCCGACGACGCCGACCCGCTTGCCCTCGAGGTCGACGCCGTCGTCCCAGCGGGCGGAGTGGAACATCGGTCCGGCGAAGCGTTCGAGGCCGGGCAGCGCCGGGTAGGCGGGCCGGTTGAGCTGGCCGACGGCGCTGATGAGCACGTCGGCGACGATCTCCTCGACGGGGGCGTCGGGGTCGGCGGCCGGGCGCACCCCGATCCGCCAGACGCACTGGTCGTCGTCCCAGCGGGCGGCGACGAGCTCGGTGCCGAACCGGACGTGCGGGAGCATGCCGTGGGCGCGGGCGACGTCCTGGAGGTAGCCGAGGATCTCGGGTTGCTTCGCGAAGTAGCGCGACCAGTCGGGTTTCTGCGCCCAGGAGAAGGAGTAGAGCGCGCTGGCGGTGTCGACGCCGGCGCCGGGATAGCCGTTCTCCAGCCAGATGCCGCCGACGGCGTCGTGGCGTTCGATGACGGTGTAGTCCAGGCCGAGCTCGCCGAGCTTGACCGCGGCGCAGATACCGCCCTCCCCCGCGCCGACGACGACGATGCGCAGGTCGTCGCGGCGGGCGGGGGGTTCGGCGGTCCAGTGGGCGTCGCGGTCGGCGAGACCGGCCTCCTCGGCCATGGAGACGTCGTACTCGGGTGGTACGTCCTCGCCGCAGGAGATGCCGACGCGGGCGGCGACGTCATCGACGGGCGGAGGGTCGGCGAGGGTCGCGCGGCCGTCGCGCCAGGCGCGCAGGAACTCGAACGCCTCGTGGCGGACGTGTGCCTGCAGCTCCTCGGGGAAGCCGGCGGTGTCGTTGTCGTCGGTGGCGATCGAGCGGCTGGGCAGGTAGGGCTCGGCGAGCCAGGCCCGGTCGCCGGTGAGGTGGGCGAGCACCAGCAGCAGGGTCGGGATGTTGGCCGACTCGAGTGCCTCGCGGAGGCTGTCGTCGTCGGCGGTCATCCGGATCTGGTGGGGGTCCATCGCGCTCTCCGTCTCCGACGCCCGGGCCGGAACGAGTTTTGTGTAACGATCGGTCTATGAAACAGGGTAGATCGGGGACGGCGTGACCGCCAGCGCTCACCTGCCCTTGTAGACGGGCTCACGCTTCTCGGCGAACGCCCGCGGGCCCTCGGCGGCGTCCTCGGTGCGCATGCACTCGGCCAGCAGCCGCTGCTCGGCGAGCAGCCCGGCGGCCAGGCCCTCGCGCAGCCCGGTCTGGATGGCCTCCTTCGCCGCCCGCACCGCGACCGGCCCGCGCGAGGCGATCACCTTCGCGACCCGCATCGTCTCCCCCAGCAGCTCGTCGGGTTCCACGATGCGGTTGACCAGGCCGTGGCGCAACGCGGCGTCGGCGTCGATCGGGTCGCCGGTCAGGATCATCTCGGTGGCGACGCCGACCGGCACCGCGCGCGGGAGCCGTTGCGTCCCACCGGCCCCGGGGATGATGGCCCAGCGCACCTCGGCGAGCCCGAACGTCGCCTGCGGCACGCAGATCCGGAAGTCGCAGGCCAGCGCCAGCTCCAGGCCGCCGGCGAGGGCGTGCCCGTTGACCGCGGCGATCATCGGCTTGCCTGCCTCGGCCACCATCGTCATGCCGCCCATCACCCAGGGCTCGGCGGTGTCGTCGAGAACGGTCTCACGCACGACGGGGATGAGCTTCTTGAGGTCGGCACCCGCGCTGAAGGAGTTGCCGACGCCGGTCAGCACCGCGCACCGCAGCGCGTCGTCGGCCTGGAACCGCTGGTAGGCCTCGGCGAGCAGGCTGTTGTGCTCCGGATCGAGGCTGTTGCGGGCCTCGGGACGGTTGATGGTGATCGTCGCGACGGCGCCGTCGACGTCGAACTCGATGCTCATGGGTGCCCTTCCAGGAGGGGTCGTCAGCGGCGATGGTCGTCATGGCGACCATCGCCACTCACAGGCTTGTTCTCATGGGGCCGCGTAACCGCCGTCGACGACGATCGCAGCCCCGGTCGTCCAGCGCGACTCGTCGCCGGCGAGGTAGGCGAACGCTCCGGCGAGATCGTCGGGGGTGCCGAACCCCAGCGGGTGCTTCGCCTCCAGCGCGGCCATCGCCTCACGCGGGATCTTCTCGGACATGCCCGAGGAGAAGGTCCCTGGACACACGCAGTTGACCCGGATCCGTTCCTTGGCGTACTCGACGGCCGCGACCTTGGTCAGGTGCACGACCGCGGCCTTGGTCGCACAGTAGGGCGCCGCGTAGGCCCAGGCCGTGAGGCCCGCGACCGACGCGGTGTTGACGATCGAGCCGCCGCCCGCCTTTCGCATGACGCGGATCGCCGCGGTCATCCCGTGGACGACGCCCATCAGGTTGACGCGCACCTGGAGGTCCCAGTCGGCGGCGGTGAGGTTGTGGATGCGGGCGTTGGGGGCGATGACGCCGGCGTTGTTGACCATGACGTTCAGCCCGCCGAACTCCTCGACCGCGGCGGCGACGGCCGCGTCGACCTGCACGGCGTCGCCGACGTCGACGACCCGGGTCAGGGTCGGCACGTCCAGGGAACCCGCCACCTCGGAGAGACCGGAACCGGAGAGGTCGCACAGCACCAGCGCCGTGCCGGGCTCGGCGAGCCGGCGCGCGACCGCCGCGCCGAGCCCACCCGCGGCACCGGTGACCAGGACGACCCGGTCGGGATCGGCCACCGCTCAGTCCTGCAGGAGCAGGCCGCCGTCGACCGACAGCACCTTGCCCGTCAAGAAGTTCGAGCCCTGGCCCGCCAGGTAGACGACGGCCTCGGCCATGTCCTCGGGCTCGGCGAACCGGCCCAGCGGCCAGTCGGACTCGCGGTAGCCGCGGCCCTTGATCATCTCGGTGGCGACGGCCCCGGGCGCGATGCCGTTGACCAGCACACCGCGTGAGGCGCCGTACTTGGCGAACCACCGCACCATCGCGTGGACCGCGCCCTTGCTGGCAGCGTACTGCGGGCCGGCGAGCACGCCGCCGACCTTGCCCGCGATCGAGCCGACGCACACGACCTTCCCGCCGCCGTCCTCCAGCGCGGGCCACGCGGCCTGCACGCTCAGGTACGTGCCCTTGGCGTTGATCGCGTAGACGCGGTCGAACTCGTCGGCGTCGACCTCGAGTGCACCCTCGCCGTAGACGCCCGCGCAGGTGACGAGGACGTCGAGGCGGCCGAACCCGTCGACGGCTGCCGCGACCAGGGCGGCGTTGTCGGCGGTGCTGGTGACGTCGGTGCGCAGCCCGGCGGCCCGGCGGCCCAGCGCCTCCACCTTCTTCACGGTCTCGTCGGTGTCGAGCATGTCGCCGACGACGATGTCGGCGCCCTCCCTGGCCAGCGCGAGCGCCGTCGCCTGCCCGATGCCGCGTGCGCCGCCGGTGACGATCGCGACCTGCCCGGTGAGGTCGACGGCTGTGCTGATCCCGTTCTGTGCCATTCCTGTGGTCACCTTCCTGCTGGTGGAGTTGCATGAGTTCGCGCACGACACGCTGGCCGTCGGACCGGCCGCGTAGGATCGCCGACGCGTGCACACCGTGCCCGCGGAACCTCCGGTGGAACCGGTAGCGAGGAGCGATGCCCCGACCGCCAGGCCACGGCTCGGCCTTCGAGCCGCGGCGCCGGGAGATCATCGACACCGCCGCCGAGCTGTTCGCCCGTCGTGGGTACGCCGCGACCGGGATCACCGAGATCTGCGAGGCCGTCGGCCTGGCCCGCGGCGCGCTGTACTACTACATCGGCAGCAAGGAACAGCTGCTCGTCGAGATCCAGTCGGCGGTGCTGGTCCCGTTGCTGGCCACGGCCAACGCGGTCGCCGAGCTCGACGTACGCCCGGTCGTGCGGCTGCGGCTGCTCTCCGAGCTGCTGTTGGAGCAGATCGTGCAGCGGCTCGACCACATCTGGGTCTACGAGCACGACTACCGGCAGCTGTCGGCGGAGAACCAGGCCACACTGGTGGCCCAGCGGCACGCGTTCGAGGACGTCGTCGCGCAGCTGCTGGCCGCGGCCGTCGAGGCGGGCGAGTTCCGCGAGATGGACGTGCGCCTCGGCATGCTGCAGTTCCTCAACATGCACAACCACACCTACCAATGGGTCCGCCCGACGGGACGGTGGGACGTCGCGCACCTGTCGCAGCAGTACTGCGCGACGTTGTTCCGTGGGTTCGCCGCGGCCGGGTACGACCCGTCGACGGTCGAGGAGGAGACGGCGCGGTACCGGGCGGCGCATCCCGACCTGCCGCGGCTGGGCGCGGTCACCGCAGCTCCCGCTTGAGCACCTTGCCCGACGGGGTCCGGGGCAGCTCGTCGAGGAAGTCGACGGCGACGGGCACCTTGAACTTGGCGAGCCGTTCGCGGCAGAACGCGCGGATCGCCTCGGGGTCGGCCTGCTCCCCCGGCCGCAGCACCACGATCGCGCGGGGCACCTCGCCCCACCGTTCGTGGGGCATGCCGACGACGGCCGCCTCCAGCACGGCGGGGTGCTCGTAGAGGACGCGCTCGACCTCCGGGGTGGCGATGTTCTCCCCACCCGAGATGATCATGTCCTTGAGCCGGTCCTCGACGTAGAGGAAGCCGTCGGCGTCGAGGCGGCCGACGTCGCCGGTGTGGAACCAGCCGTCCCGGATCGCCCGCGCGGTGGCCTCCTCGTCGCGCCAGTAGCCGCCGAACACCTTGGGCCCGCGCAGCGCGATCTCCCCCACCTCGCCGGTCGCGACGTCGGCGCCCTGCTCGTCGACGATCCGGACCGCGACGTGCGGGATGGGCCGCCCGACCGAGCCGATCTTGGAAAGGCTGTGTTCGCGGTCGAGGAACGTGTCCCCGGAGACGGTCTCGGTGAGCCCGTAGGCGTCGGCGAACCAGGTGTTGGGGAAGGCCTCGAGGATGCGGCGCACCACGGGTTCGGGCATCTTCTCCCCGCCGCCGATGATGCAGCGCACCGACGAGGTGTCGCGGTCGGCGAGGTCGGGGACCTGCAGGACGGCGTTCATCATCGCGGGCGCGAGCCAGACGACGGAGACCTTCTCCTGTTCGATCGCGTCGAGGACGCCGACGGCGTCGAACGAGCGCAGCAGCACCAGCCGTGCGCCCATGTGGAAGGCGGCGAGGCCGGGCAGGTCGAGGCCCCCGCAGTGGTAGAGCGGCCCGCAGACCAGGACGGTGTCGTCGGCGGTGAGGCCGAGCTCGACGATCAGCCCCAGGTTCTTCCAGGCGACGTTGCCGTGGGTGATCCGCACGCCCTTCGGCCGTGACGTGGTGCCGGAGGTGTACATGAGCCGGGCGAGGACGTCCTGGTCGTCGACGATCCCGGCCGGCACCGGGGCTGCGGCGGCCCCGTCGGCGGCAAGGGTCTCGAACGCGGTCCAGCCGCCGGGGGCGTCGGCGCCGAGCAGCACCTTGTGCCGCAGCGTGGGCAGCCGCGGGGCGAGGGTGTCGACGCGTTCGCGGAACTCGTCCTCGGTGACGATCACGACGGTGCCGGCGTTGTCGAGGATGTAGCGCCACTCGTCGGGGGCGAGCCGGTAGTTCAGCGGGAGGACGACGGCGCCGAGCCGGCCCGCGGCGAGGACCGTCTCCAGGAACTCGACGTGGTTGTAGAGCAGGAGCGCGACGACCTCGCCCCGCTGCACGCCGAGGGCGGCGAGCCCGGAGGCGACGGCGTCGACCCGGGCGCGCAGCCCGGCCGCGGGGATGCGGTGCTCGCCCTGGACCAGCACCTCGCGGTCGGGATGGCGGGCGACGTGGTGGTCGAGCACGCGAGCGAGATCGAACACGGAAGGAACTCCTCGTCGAGTTGTCTCCTGTACCGGCGTCGACACCGCGGTGCGACCGACGGAGATGATCTGCTCGGCGAGCGCGCCGGCGCTGCATTCGTCGCACGCGGCCAGCACGGCGAGGATCTCCCGCCGGACGGGGTCCGCCAGGGCGTCGAAGGCCGGGTCAGCCGTCACCGGCTCCCCCGTCCGACCCGGACATGGAGACGCGGGGCCGGCCGACTCCGTTGTCGGCAGGCCCCGCGTCGTCTACGGGACCGTCAGGCCATGCCGGCGTTGCGCAGCTCCGCGCGGCGGGCGTCGGTCGCGGCCTCGTCGATCGAGAGGCCCTCCGGGTCCTTCTGCGGGTCGCCCGTGATGATCACGCCGAAGTCGCGCGCGGCGGCCTCGATCGAGACGTACTCGTCACGGACGTCGCGCAGCACCCGCTCCGGCTCGCGGGTGTACGGGTTGCCCCAGCCGCCGCCGCCACAGGTGATGTAGCGGAACACGTCGTTGGACTTTGTGTGCCACAACGGGTTCGCGCCGAACCAGAAGTACTCGCCCTTCTCGACGTCGATCGCCTTCGTGTCCGGGTCGAGCATGCCGGAGACGGGCGTCGACTGGCGGTAGGCCTCCGGGTCGAGCACCGGGATGAGGTCCTTGCGCTGGGCCACGTCGAAACCACCCTCGGCCGAGAACAGCCAGGTCGCGCCGTTGCGACCGTCCTTGCCGCCGTGCACACCGGCGCCCGAGGAGCGCTTGGTGTGCACCGGGCTCGACGTGTGGTGAGCTTCGGTGAGGTACATGCTGTCGCGCAGCACGGACGCCCCACCGCGGTTGTAGCCGACGCCCGCGGTGTCGGGCACGTACTCCTTGCGCAGCACCACGATCGGCAGCTCGGACTCGATCGCCTCGGTGGCCGGGTCCAGGTTGTTGGCCATGTAGAAGCCGCCGTAGGAGTCGGCGTCACCGGACTTGGTGGCACCCCACGGCCCGTGTTCACCACCGCACTGCGCCACCGTGACCCATGGGGTCCCGTCGGGCAGCACACCGTGGCCGTTGTGGATCGACAGCGACCCGTAGTCGCCACCGACCGCGTTCTCCCCGACCGCCGGCTCGAGGGCCTTGAAGATGGCCAGCAGCACCGGCTGCGCGGCCTCCCAGTAGAGGAAGACCGGGCCGTCCGGCGGCGTCGCCGAACAGATCGTCCCTCCGGGTAGCACGACGTCGACGTTGCGGTAGGCGCCCGAGTTGAACGCCGTCTTCGGGTCGAGGACGTACTTGAGCGCGACACCGGTCGCCGTGAGCGTGTCGAACACACCCGCGTTGATCGACGTGCGCGCCTGCTGCGAGGTACCCGAGAAGTCGACCTCCAGGCGTTCGCCCGCCTTGGTGATCTTGACCTTGATCTCGTACTCGAGCGTGTCGTCGATGCCGTCGGCGTCGACGAGGTCGCTGCCCTCGTACACGCCGTCCGGCAGCGCCTTGATGGCTGCGGCCATCGACTCGGCCGGGACGTCGACGCTGTAGTTGATCGCGCCGAGCCAGGCGTCGACGCCGTAGCGCTCGAAGCTCTCCTTCATCAGCCGCTCGCCGAGCAGCAGGTTCTGGTAGATCGTGATCATGTCCGGCAGCAGCAGCGCGCAGTACCGGGCGTTGTTGAAGATCAGGTGGAACGAGTGCTGCACCGGCTGGTCGTTCTCGTAGGCCAGCATCGGCGGGATGACCAGGCCCGTCTCGTAGACGTCCTTCTTGGTCGCCGAGAAGCCGGCCGGGACGATGCCACCCATGTCGAGCTGGTGGGCCCGCAGTGCGACGAACGTGACGAGCTGGTCGTCGTGGAACACCGGCCGGATGAAGCAGATGTCGTTGACGTGGTTGCCGGCCCGGTACGGGTCGTTGACCATGAGAACGTCGCCGGGCTTGAGGTTCTCCGGGCCGTACTCCTCCACCGCGTTGCGCACGGCGTGCTCCATGGCGCCGGAGAACAGCACCAGGGAGTTCGACACCGTCGACATCGGGTAGTTCATCGACGCCGGGCCCGAGATCGTCGCGGCGAAGTCGTACCAGTCACGCAGGATCAGCGAGAACGCGTGGTGCAGCAGGTTCGTGCACATGTGCTCGACGATGTAGCGCATGCGGTTCGACAGCACAGTGGCGGTGTAGCGGTCGCAGTTGTACCGCGCCTCGAACTCCGCGTCGGTGAGTTCCTTGATGGGGGTCTTGCCCACTCCGAGATCGGTCATCTGGTCCTCCCTCAGGCCCTGGTGATCCGCAGTTCGCCGTACTCGCCGACCTCGGCAACCTGGCCGGGCAGCATGAAGGTCGTGGAGAGCGCCTCGTGGATGACCGCGGGGCCCTCGATCCGGTCGCCGGCCTTGAAGGTCTCCCGCTGGTAGCGACCCGCGGTGACCGGCTCGTCGGTCAGGTACCGCAGCTCGAAGGTGGACTCCGGCGTCAGGACGTCGCCGTTGCCCTTCTCCAGCCGCGGGTAGTCGACCTTGTCGACCTTGATGACGGCCTCCACCCGGTAGGTGACCGCCTGCACCGGGAGACCGTCGAAACGGTTACCGGCGCGCGACTCGTAGACCTGGTGGAAGGTCTCGATCATCTCGTCGACCTTCCCGGCGTCGATCGTGCCCGACGGCACCGAGACGAACGGCGTCTCCCACGTCTGACCCGCGAGGCGGGCGTCCATGGAACGGACGAACTCGACGTTGGCGGCGGAGTCGTCGAAGCGCTCGCGCAGCTTCTCCTCCATCTGCCCGTAGATCTTGTTGATCGACTCGGCCGCGTCGTGCCCCAGCATCACGTAGGAGCTGCGGCTGTCGCCGTACACCTGGTCGGAGGAGACCAGGCCCAGCGCGGAGAACAGGCCCGGGTGCGGCGGCACGATGACGTCGCGGGCGTGGACCAGGTCCAGGCACGCGGGCAGCAGCATCGGACCGGCGGCGCCGAACGCGACGAGGCTGTAGTCACGCGGGTCGATACCGTGCTTGATCGCGATGTTGGTGACGCCCTCGGCGATGTTGTTGATGCCGATGTTGAAGGCGTAGTTGACGCGCTGGTGCAGCGAGAGCTGCGGGGCGTCGAGGTCGTTGAACGCCCGCTCCGAGAGCGAGGGGTCCAGCGACATCCGGCCACCGGCGAACGTCTTCGGGTCGATGACGCCCATCATGATCAGGGTGTCGGTCGTCGCGGGTTCGGTGCCGCCCTTGCCGTAGCAGGCCGGACCGGGGTCCGCGCCGGCCGAGCCGGGGCCGACCAGGACCTCACCGCTGGGGGCGATCTTGACCAGCGAGCCGCCACCGGCACCGATCGACTCGACCTCGTTGGAGAGCGCGTTGACGATGAGGTCGTGCTCGAGCAGGAACGTGGTGTTCACGTACGGGTCGCCGCCCGAGACCATCGAGATGTCGCACGAGGTGCCACCGAGGTCGACGCAGAGCAGGTTGCCGCGGTCGATCAGCTTGCCGAAGTGCGCGCTCGCCATCGTGCCCGCCGCGGGACCGGCGAAGACGATCTCGAACGGCTGCTCCATCGCGATGTCGGCGTTGAGCAGCTGCGCGGCACAGTTGGCGTAGTTGAAGTCGCCGGAGAAGCCCTGCTCGCGCAGGCCGTCGCCCAGCTTCTTCGTGTAGTCGCCGTAGATGAGCTTCATGAACACGTCGATCGTCGTGGTCGACGCACGCGCCCACTCCTTGGCCAGCGGGGAGGTCTCGCTGGAGATCGACACCGGGATGTCGGCGCCGAGCTCCTCGTGGACGATCTCGCGCAGCCGCTCCTCGTGGCTCGGGTTGACGTATGCGTTGATCAGGCAGATCGACACGCCCTGGACGCCGCACTTGCGCAGGACGGCGAGCTCCTCGCGGGCCTGGGCCTCGTCGAGCGGGATGAGCGCGCTGCCGTCGGTCTTGAGCCGCTCACGGATTCCGCGGCGCAGGTACCGGGGGACGAGCGGGCGCATGGCGTCGCCGAAGCCGCGGCGCCAGCTGGCGTCGGTCAGCGCGTCGAGCGGGCGGTAGCTCGACCCGATGTCCAGGATGTCGCGGTGACCCAGCGTCGTGAGGAACGCGATCTTGGGCAGGCGACGGGTGATGACGGCGTTGAGGCCGTGGGTACTGGCGTGGTTGAACACGGTGGCGTTCTGGACACCCGCCTCGCGGGCGCCCTCGAGCACCGCCAGGTGGGTGTTGCGGACGTCGGTGGAGACCTTGACGGTCTTGATCTCCCCGTCCTCGATCGATACGACGTCGGTGAAGGTCCCGCCGACGTCCACTCCGATCATGCTCATTGAGATGCCGCTCCTCTCGTCGTGGATGTCAGGCGATGTGCAGACCGTCGGTGACCAGCTTGATGGGACCGAGCAGCGTCCACTTCTTGCGGTGCACCGTCTCCATGGTCTTCTGATTCTTGATCACGATGTACCAGCCGCCCTCCGAGAGGACCGGGTACCGCTTGAAGTCCGAGGCCGGCGCCCCGGAGGTGTCGACCCCCAGCTCACGCAGCTCGTCCTCGGAGACGTCCTCGCGCTCGACGCTGAGCCCGGGCGCCACGCTGGGTCCGTCTGTCACGTCGTCCTCCTCTTGTCGTGTACTCGACCTGGTCGACTTCCGGCGGTGACTCGTCGTTCTCTCGGTGCCGACAGGTGTCGGATCGGGCCTACCGGTCCGGTGCCAGGGAGAACGCCGTGTGAGCCGGACCATATGGCGACGCTCACCGAACCGGCCATGGGCCGATCCACCACAGATGTGGCGGAGGGGGTGGGCCGATTCCCCATGGCGCTCTCCGACCAGGGGAATCCGCGTTCACACGACCGCGGCGAGTTGGTGCAGCCGCGCGGCGATGGATATCCGGAAGAGGGGCTCGGCGTCGCGCCAGGACTCGCCGAGCAACGTCGTGATCCGGTCGAGGCGCTGCAGGACGGTGTTGGTGTGCAGGCCGAGGTTGCGCGCCGTCTTCGTCGGGCTCGCGTTGGCCTCGACGAAGCCCAGCAGCGTCGCGACGAGGTCGGTGCCGCGCTCGGCGTCCCACTCGATGACCGGCCCGAGGGTCTGTTCGATGAACGCGCCCAGGTCCTCGCGGCCCGAGCCGAACAGCGCCAGGTAGGGGGCGTAGCCGTCGGTGGTGGCCGCGGTGTCGGTCCGCCCGAGCGCGCCGAGCAGCCGGGCGCAGCGCCGTGCCAGGTCGAACCGGTCGGCCAGCGACTCCGGCGTTCCCGCCGGCCCGGCGACGACGAGCAGCGGGCAGCCCAGCGTCGCCGACAACCGGGTGCGGACGAGGTCCGCCGCCGCGCCGGGCCCCTCCGACACCAGCACGACGACCGTGCCCTCGTGCTCGCCCGCCAACCCGCCGGGGACGATGTCGTGGGCGGCACGCAGGGCGGCGCGGCGGTACTCCGGTTCGACGATCACCACGACCGGGGTGCGCAGCTCGTCGATGCGGATGCCGCGCGAGCGGGCCCGCAGCAGCAGCTCGTGGCGGTACACCGACCGCGCCCCGAGCAGGTCGGACACCAGCTCGCCGCGCACGCGCTCCTCGGCGTCGGCGACCGCCTCCTGGCGCAGCGTCAGCAGGGCGACGATCTGGCTGGCGCGCTCGACGGTCCGCCGGTCGGCCGGGGTCAGGGCGATCTCGCCGTCGTCGACCAGGATCGCACCCATCAGCGACTCCCCCGCCACCACGGCGACGGCGAGCCCGGACGCATCCTCGCGCAACGGCACGCACTGCCCGGTGCGGCGGCTCTCCCGCAACGCGGCGCGGATCGCCGTCGGGAAGCCGGTGTGCTCCTCGCCGTCCTCGAGCGGTTCCGCGGCTGCCGCGGCCCGCCCGCCGGAGTCGGCGAGCGGGGTACCGCGCCGGTCGAGGATCGTGATGCGCCGGCGCAGCACGCCGCCGAGTATGTCGGCCACCTCCTGCGCATTGCCGCCGCGCAGCACCGCCGCGGTCAGCTCGGAGTGCACCGCGGCCGTCCGCTCCATCGCCGAGGTCTGGCGGGTCAGCTCGGCGCACGCCTGCTCCGCCGCGGCGGCCGACGCGACCGCGTCGTCGAGCAGCCGCGCCGTCTGCAGCACCACCGACGCGTGGTCGGCGAAGGCCGAGAGCAGCGCGATCTCCTCGGTCGAGAACGTGCGCATCGACCGGTTCGCCGCGACGAGCACGCCGACGACGTCGTCGCCCGCCAGCATGGGCACGCCGATCATGGACACGATGCCCTCGCCGTCGATGACCGCGTCGACCTCGTCGTCGTGGTCGATGCCGTGGTCCTGCATGTAGCGGGTGCTGCGGCAGGCCGCACGGCTCTGCGCGACCTTCATCGCCAGCCCCTTGCCCGGCGGCACCCGCACCCCCATCAGCTCCGGGGTCACCGAGCCGACGGCCTCGTGGATGACGAGCACCCCGCTGGGCTGCTCGAACGACGCCACGTAGGCGACATCGGTGCCCAGCAGGTCGAAGGCGCGCTGCACCAGCCGGCGCAGCAGCAGGGTCGGCTCGCGCTCCTCGGCGAGCTCGCGCGCCGAGGAGAACAGCGCCGACAGCTCGTGCTCGCGCCGGGCCAGCCGCGTCACCGTCCCCTGTACTCGCAGGACCTCGTCCTCGAGCAGGGCGAGCACCTCCGACGGCAGGTCCTCGGGGGCGAGCAGGCCCGCCACCCCGCGACCGGGCCCGGAGTCCGCGCGGATCGACCGCAGCAGCGCCAGCACCCCGTCGACCGACATCCGGTGCGGGACCGCCACCTCGCGACCGGTGTCCCGATCGGTGATCGGCTCGGGCAGCCGGGGCTGCTGCAGCTCGGTCGTCCGGACGGTCCCGGTGAGTGGCAACGTCGCCTCCGCGCGGTCGGGGGTACCCACCCACAATCTGACACACATCTGTGCTCCGCAACACAGAGAACCCACGCGAGAGCGCAGAGCTATGGGCGGATCACCCATACACCCCGCCCGCCGCCCGCCCTTACGGTTGCGCGGTCGTCGAGTGGAAAACGGTCACCGGGCGGAGGCGGAATGGACAGGAGCGCAGGCGATCCGGACCCTGCCGCGGGCCGCAGGCCGCTGTCAGGGGTGGTCGTCCTGGACATCACCCGGGTCGTCGCCGGCCCCTTCTGCTCGATGATCCTCGCGGACCTCGGTGCCACCGTCATCAAGATCGAGAATCCGAAGGAACCCGACTACGCGCGCGACTTCCCGCCCTTCCTCGGCGACGCCGACGACACCGACGGCCGGTTCAGCGCCTACTTCGCGCAGTACAACCGGCACAAGCTCGGACTGACCCTCGACCTGTCCACCGACGAGGGCAAGGAGGTCCTGCGCGAGCTCGTCGCACGGTCCGACGTCCTGGTGGAGAACTTCCGCGCCGGGGTCATGGACAAGCTCGGCGTCGGCGAGGCCAACCTGCGCGCGGTCAACCCACGGCTGGTCTACACCGCGATCTCCGGCTACGGCCAGACCGGCCCCTACCGCCGCCGCCCCGCCTACGACAACAGCGCGCAGGCCACCGGCGGGCTGTGGGCCCAGAACGGCTACCCTGACCGGCCACCCGTGCGGGTCGGCACGATCATCGGCGACATGGCGGCCACGATGTACGCCGTCATCGGCACCCTCGCGGCACTGCGCCACGCCGAGCACACCGGCGAGGGCCAGCTCGTCGACGTCTCCCAGCAGGATTCGGTGATGACGCTGACCGAGTCGACGGTGGTGTCCTACACCGTCGAGAAGAAGGTGGCGTCCCCGCTGGGCAACGCCCACCCCTTCGTCCGGCCGTACGAGCTCTACCCGTGTGCCGACGGCTACGTCTTCTTCGGCGGCTACACCGACAAGTTCTGGCGCCTGACCTGCGAGATGTTCGGGCAGCCGGAGCTCGCGCAGGACCCCGAGATCGACACGATGAGCAAGCGGTTCGACGCCGACACCTACGCCAAGCGCGTGCACCCGCTGCTGGAGGGCTGGTTCGCGGAGCGCACCAAGGCCGAGCTCGAGGAGATGGCCGCCGACCACGTGCCGCTGTCGGCCATCAAGAGCGTCGACGAGATCGTCGCCGACCCGCACACCGCCGCCCGCGACATGATCGTCGACGTCGAGTACCCCGAGCTGGGCGAGCTGCGGATGCTCGGCACCCCGATCAAACTCGGCCGCACCCCCGCCGACCCACGCGGGATCGCCCCGCGCGTCGGCGAGCACACCGACATGCTGCTGCGCTCCTTCGGCGGGATGTCCGACGAGCGGATCGCGCGGCTGCGGGCGGCCGGGGCGATCTGAGGCTCCACCTCCCGGCCTCCCGGAGTCGACCGCCGCCTTCGACGCCTCGTAGGGCTGGTTGCGCGGATCCTCCTGCGGCGCACGCCGGCTGCCGTCGTCCTGGCGGGTCGTCGCCGACCCGGACGCCGAGACCATGACGACTGCTCCCCCGCGCCCGCTCTCGCGGATCCCCCGCGACGGCGGGGACGCCCAGTCACGGTCCGCAGCGACGACGGTGTCGCCCGCGGCGAGGAAGCCACGGGCCGGCGCCGGCCCGGTCCCCCGCGCCGCACCCGTCACGAGCACCACCTGGTCGGTCATCCCCCGATGCTCACCCGCGTCCGCCGCTGAGTGCCTGCGGCTGCGCGCGCGGAGCATCCTCGTGCCGTGCGAGGAGGTGCGTTGTGCGAGGGCGGCGGTGTCCTGGAGCATGCGGACCGTGACCGCCCCTGCCCGGCGCCCCGGCGTCGTCCTCTTCGACGTGTTCGAGACCTGCCTGCAGCTCGACGCGCTGCGGCCCCGGTTCGCCGGGATCGGGCGGCCGGAGTCGGACCTCGACCTGTTCTTCGCCCGGCTGCTGCACCACGGCATGGCCCTGACCCTCGCGGGCGGAGCGCCGCCGTTCCGGGCCGTGGCCGCGGACATGCTGCGCCGCACCAGCGGCCCGGACCTCACCGACGCGCAGGTGGCGCACGTCCTCGACGGCTTCGCGACGCTGCCCGTGCACCCCGACGTGCCCGCCGCGTTCCGGCTGCTCGCCGACGCGGGCGTGCCCGCCCACGCCTTCACCCACGGCTCCGCCCGGGTGGCGGGCGACGCGCTTGCCGCGGCCGGCGTCGGTGACCTGCTCGCCGGGGTGCACTCGTGCGAGGAGCTCGGCTCGTTCAAGCCGCCACCGCGCGTCTACGAGTGGGCGTGTGCACGGGTCGGCTCACCGCCCGAGGCGACGGCGCTGGTCGCCGTGCACTCGTGGGACGTGCACGGTGCGATGTCGGCCGGGCTGGTCGGCGGCCTGTGCCTGCGGCTGGAGGGCCGGGTCCCCGACACGGTGCTCGCCCCGCACGTCGTCGCCGGGGGGCTCGACGAGGTCGTCGCGGGCCTTCTCGCCCTGCCGCCCGCCTAGACTCGCTGCTGTCGTGCCGTCCCGGGGCCGGGGGCCGAGCCGCGAGGACACCGCACCACCGACGGGGAGTGAGCACGTGCGCACCGACATCACCGACGGCGCGATCGCCGAGGACCGCCGCGCCGCCGAGCTGGTCGCGGCCGAGGAGAAGGCCGTCGCCCTGTTCGACGAGGTGGCCGCCCGCGGCCTGATCGAGGCAGGCGTCACCGAGTCGGCGATCAGCGACCGCGTCCGCGACCTCGCGGCCGACATGTTCGGCGTGGACCGCCACTGGCACAAGCGGATCGTCCGCTCCGGCCCCAACACCCTGCACCCGTTCAGGGCCAACCCGCCCGATCGCGCCATCGGCGACGACGACATCGTCTTCCTCGACTTCGGGCCGATCTTCGTCGAGTGGGAGGCCGACTTCGGCCGCACCTACGTCCTGGGCCACGACCCGGTGAAGGCGCGGCTGCGCGACGACCTCGAGACGGTGTGGCGTGCCGGCGCCGAGTTCTTCGACTCCCACCCCGACGTCACCGGTGCCGAGCTGTACGCCCACGTGTGCGAGCTGACGGAGAAGGTGGGCTGGGAGTTCGGCGGCGCCCACAGCGGGCACCTCGTCGGCGAGTTCCCCCACGAGCTCGTCGACGGCGAGCGCATCGAGAGCTACATCGCGCCCGGGAACCCGCATCCCATGCGCCGCACCGACAGGTCGGGCAGGGTCTGCCACTGGATCCTCGAGGTCCACCTGGTCGACCGGGAGCGCGAGATCGGCGGGTTCTACGAGCAGCTGCTCGACCTGCGCCGCTAGGGGATGTCCGTCGGACGCCCCCTGGTGAGGTGCGCGTCACGGCCAGCCGCGTGACATCCACGGCGGCCGCGGCGATGAGTTCCGGGAGTGCCGGTCGTCAGAGCTTTCGACCGAGCTCCGCAGCTCCCGGAGGGACCGACCCATGGACACGCCCGCTCGTGGTGGTGGCGACCGACCCGCGACCACGGCGCCCCGCCGCGCCGGCCGCCGCGAGTGGGTCGGCCTCGCCGTGCTCTCGCTGGCCTGTCTGCTCTACGTCATGGACCTCACGGTGCTGCACCTCGCGGTGCCGCAGCTGACCGAGGACCTCCGCCCCAGCAGCACCCAGCTGCTGTGGATCATCGACGTCTACGGCTTCATGGTCGCGGGCGCCCTGGTCACGATGGGCACGCTCGGCGACCGCATCGGCCGCCGCCGGCTGCTGCTCATCGGCGCGGCCGCGTTCGGCGCCGTGTCGGTGCTGGCTGCGTTCTCCACGACGCCGGAGATGCTCATCGTCAGCCGCGCGCTCCTGGGGATCGCGGGCGCGACCGTGGCGCCGTCGACGCTGTCGCTGATCTTCGCGATGTTCACCGACCCGAAACAGCGCTCGCTCGCGGTCGGGGTGTGGATCAGCGCGTTCTCCGCGGGCAGCGCGATCGGCCCGGTGCTGGGCGGGCTGGTGCTGGAGGCGTTCTGGTGGGGCGCGGTGTTCCTGCTGGCCCTGCCCGTGATGGGCGCGCTGCTCGTGGTCGGCCCGCGCCTCCTGCCCGAGTACCGCGACCCGGGCGCCGGGCGTCTCGACCTGCGCAGCGTCGTCATGTCGATCGTCGCGCTGCTGGCCGTCGTCGGCGGGCTCAAGGAGCTCGTCCAGGACGGCGTGAGCGCGCTGTCGGTGGCGCTCGTCGTCGGCGGCACGGTCGTCGGCCTCGCGTGGTGGCGCCGGCAGCGCCGGCTCACCGACCCGATGCTCGACGTCGGTCTGTTCCGCATCCGCGCGTTCCGCAGCGCGCTGCTGGTCAACTTCCTCGCGATCTTCGTGATGGTCGGCTACTTCCTGTTCATCGGGCAGTACCTGCAGCTCGTCCTCGGCCTCTCACCGCTGCAGGCGGGGCTGTGGTCGGTGCCGTCGGCGGCCGGGTTCGTGCTCGGCTCGCAGCTCGGGCCGCGCATCGTCGCCCGCTTCCGCGCCTCGACGGTCGTCGCCGCCGGCCTGGGTGCCGCCGCAGCTGGGCTGGGCATGCTCACCCTGGTCGGCGTCCACGACGGACTGGCCGTGCTCGTCGTGGCGTCGGTGGTCGTGTCCGTCGGGATGGGCCCGGTGTTCGGGCTGACCACGGAGATGGTGGTCGGCTCGGCGCCGGAGGAGAAGGCGGGCGCGGCGTCGGGTGTCTCCGAGACCGCCGCCGAGCTGGGCGGGGCGCTGGGCATCGCGGCGCTCGGGAGTGTCGGTGCAGCGATCTACCGTGCGGGGGTGGCGACGGGCCTGCCGGCCGGGCTGCCCTCCGAGGCCGCAGCCGCGGCGCGCGACACCCTGGGCGGCGCGGTCTCCGTGGCGGGCGGCCTGCCGGGCCCCACGGCCGACGCCCTGCTGGCCACCGCCCGCGAGTCGTTCGTGAGCGGGCTGCAGCTCACCTCGGGCGCCGCAGCGGTGGTGGCCGCGGCGATCGCGGTCATCGCCGCGATCGCACTCCGTGACACCGTGGCCACGGACGGCGCCGACGAGCCCCCGCCCGTACCCATTTCCGACCCTTGTTCAACCGGATCGTGACCGAGGCCACGGAAAACCCGTTGGCTCTCGTTCACCCGACCCCGCTACGGTCCATCCGGAGAGAGTCCTTCCGCTTAAGAGGAGACCATGTCGTCCACCCCTGACTCCGGGCAGAGCACACTGCCCGAGGAGCCGAACCCCGCGGCTCCCACCGCCCCGGGGACGGGTAAGAACGCCGACAAGCTCGACCGCGGCGTCCTTACCATCGCCTCGGTCGTCGTCATCGGCGCGATCATGTCGATCCTCGACGTGACCGTCGTGAGCGTCGCGATCCCGACCCTGCAGCGCGACTTCAACGTCGAGCTCACCACGATCCAGTGGATCGCCACCGGCTACACACTGGCGCTCGCCACGGTCATCCCCCTCACCGCGTGGGCGGGCGACCGGTTCGGCACGAAGCGCCTCTACATGATCTCGATCGCGCTGTTCGTCGCGGGCTCGGTGCTCGCCGGCTTCGCGTGGGACATCACGTCGCTGCTCGTGTTCCGCGTCCTGCAGGGCCTCGGCGGCGGCATGCTGATGCCCGTCGGCATGACGATCCTGACCCGCGCCGCGGGCCCGCACCGCGTCGGTCGCGTCATGTCGATCATCGGCGTCCCGATGCTGCTCGGCCCGATCTGCGGCCCGATCCTCGGCGGCTGGCTCGTCGACAGCTTCTCGTGGCGCTGGATCTTCTTCATCAACCTGCCGATCGGCATCCTCGGCCTGATCCTCGCCGCGCGCATCCTGCCGCGCGACGGCAAGGCCGTCGCCAGCAAGCTCGACGCCCTCGGCCTCGCCCTGCTCTCGCCGGGTCTCGCCCTGCTGATCTACGGCTTCGCCGAGTACGGCGCCCTGCACGGCTTCGGCCACGCCCAGGTCATCGCCCCGATGGCCGTCGGCGCCGTCCTGCTCGCCGGTTTCGTGTGGCACGCGCTGCGCACCCCGCAGCCGCTGATCGACCTGCGCCTGTTCGCCAACAAGGTGTTCTCGGCGTCGATCGTCACGATGGTCCTGATGATCATCGCCGTGTTCGGCGGGATGCTGCTGCTGCCGATCTACCTGCAGACCGTCCGCTTCGAGTCCGCGCTCGACACCGGCCTGCTGCTGGCACCGCAGGGCATCGGCGCGATGCTGGCCATGCCCATCGCCGGCCAGCTGGCCGACCGCACCGGTGTCGGCCGCATCGTGCCCGTCGGCCTCGCGATCATCGCCGGCTCGTTCTGGTGGCTGACCGGCCTGCAGGCCGACACCTCCTACTGGCACCTGGGCATCGCGCTGTTCGTCATGGGTGTCGGCATGGGCTTCACGATGATGCCGACGTTCACCGGTGCGCTGCAGACGCTGCGCCGCCGCTCGATCGCCAACGCCAGCACGACGCTGAACATCACCCAGCAGGTCGGCGCCTCGATCGGCACCGCGCTGATGACGGTCATCCTGTACGTCATCGCGACGAACAAGCTCACCGAGGCCTTCGGCCCGGCCGCCGGAGCGGGCGCATCGCCCGCCGGGCTCGCCGCGCTGCCGCCGGAGGTGCAGGCCCAGATCCTCTCGATCCAGGCCACGGCGTTCGGCCAGACCTTCTGGTGGGCGCTCGCGTTCGTCGCCGTCGCGTTCGTCGTCGCCCTCGTGCTGCTGCCCAAGCGCAAGCCGGCACCGCTCGAGGAGGACGACGCGGCGGGCACCGGCGCGCCGGTCATGATGCACTGACCCCGTCCACGTGACGGTCCGCCGGCGACGGCGGGAACGGAAGTCGAGGATGACGACCACCCAGCAGTCCGAGAAGCCGCTGCGCGCGGACGCCGAGCGCAACCGGCAACGGGTCCTGGCCGCGGCACGCGAGGTCTTCGCGCGCCGCGGCCTGGAGGCCGGTCTCGACGAGATCGCCCGCCACGCGGGCGTCGGCACCGGCACCGTCTACCGACGGTTCCCCGACAAGACCGCGCTGGTCACGGCGCTGTTCGAGGAGCGGCTCGACCAGGTCGTGGCCACCGTCAAGGAGGCGATCGCCCACCCCGACCCGTGGGAGGGCCTGTGCGCCGCCCTCGAGTCGCTGATCGCCATGCAGATCGAGGACCGCGGCCTCAAGGACGTCATCTTCGGGGCGGTCGGCGACCACGAGACCTTCCGCGAGCGGCGGGCCGAACTCCTGCCGCTCGTCCAGCAGGGTGTGTGCCGGGCGATCGAGGCCGGGGTCCTGCGCCCCGACTTCGCGCTGACCGACTTCGCCCCGCTGCAGGTCATGCTCACCCAGGTCGCGAGCTTCACCGAGGCCGCCGACCCGCAGGCCTGGCGGCGCTACCTGCGGATCGTGCTCGACGGCCTGTGCACCCGCCGCGACGGTCCGACCCCGCTCGGCCACCCGGCACTCGACCTCGCCCAGCTCGAGGACGCCTGCGGCCGCCACCTGCCGCACTGCTGAGCTGCGGCTCCCGCATTCCGAACGAACGGCACAGTCGCGCAACTGAGTTGCGCGACTGTGTCGTTCCATCGTCCCGGGGCCCGGGAACGACCGTGAGGTTGCGCGTCGCGTCAGGCTCTCGCATAACGCAGGTGGACGGTGCCGCAGCCGAAGGCGCGCTGGTCGACGAGCCGCAGCCGCAGGCCCTCGCCCAGCGGGAAGAAGGGCGTGCCCCCGCCGACGGCCACCGGCACCACGCGGACGCCGAACTCGTCGATCAGGTCCAGCAACGACGCGGCCAGCGCGGCCCCGCCGACGGCCAGCTCTCCGTCGGTCTCCGCCTTGAGCCGGGTGACCTCGCCGACCGCGTCGGCGCGGCGCACCAGCCGGCAGCCGGGCGCGACCGACTGCAGCGAGTCGGAGAACACGACCCGGGGGGTGGCGACGTACTCGCGGGCGAACTCGGCCTCGACCTCGCCGCCGTCGGCCCGGGCGGGGTCGGTCCAGAAGTCCTCCATCACCTCGTAGAGACCGCGACCGAACAGCAGTACCGCGGTGTCGCGGGTCTGCTCGTTGGCGAAGCGGTGCACCTCCTCGTCCGGGGCGGAGAAGCCGATGTTGCCGGCGGGGTCGGCGATGTAGCCGTCGAGAGAGACGCTCATCGTGTAGCTGAGGATGCCCATGCCGGAGTAGACCGTCCGCTCCACCTGAAGTCATCGCGGGCTCCACCACCCGGGTTCTTCTGCGCGGGCCCCGGGGTGCGCGCCTCTCAGGCGCCGACCGAGGCGAGGTAGCGCTGGGGGGCGTCGCGGAAGGCATCGCGGCAGCCGGAGCCGCAGAAGTACCAGTCGACACCCTTGTGCGCCAACGTCAGGCTGGCCGGGCTGACCGCGACGGTCATGCCGCACACCGGATCGAGGGCCTCGGCCGGGGCGGGCACCGGGTCTGCCGCGGGGACGGATGGATCAGCGCGCGGGCGGCGCGCCACGATCTCGGCGTAGATCGACAGCGCGATCTCGTGCGGGGTGCGCGCCCCGATGTCGAGGCCGGCGGGGGCGCGGATGCGGGCGCGTTCGTCGCCGGGGACGTCGAGCTCGGCCAGCACGGCCGCCGACCGTTTCGGGCTCGCGACCAGCGCGATGTAGGGCACGTGCGCGTCGAGGGCCGCGCGCAGGACCGGGACCTCGTCGCGGCCGTGGGCAGCGACGACGACCGCCGTCGTGTCCGGGGCGACCGCACGTACGGCGTCGACGTCGTTCTGCACGTCGAGGTCCAGCGCCGTCCCGACCTGCGCGACGGCCCGGGCGATCGGCGAGTCCCCGAACACCCGCACGAGCACCGGCGGGATGACGGCCTCCAGGAAGATCTCCAGCGTCCCACCCGACAGGCAGGGGTTCTCGACGACCCGCACCCCTTCTGGCGCGACGGCTTCGGCCGCCGAGGGCGTGACCCGCAGCAGCTCCGACTCCCCCGACGCCAGCAGCCGCAACCCCTCCAGCCGCACCGTCGACTCCGCGCACACCCCGCCGACGAACCCGTCGATCGAACCGTCGGGCAGCACGAGCGCGCTGTCGCCCGGCTTGGCGCTGGTGGGCCGTTCGGCGCGGACGACCGTCGCCAGCACGTAGGGAACGCGGTCGCGGTGGAGCCGGTCGGCGTGGGCGCGGATCTCGGTCGTGGTCATGGTCGCCTCACCTGATCGCGATGTCGGGCCGGATCGGGCGGCCCTGCAGGGCGCGCCAGACGTGGGCGGGGGTCAGCGGCATGTCCGCGTGGCGGACGCCGATGGCGTCGAGGACGGCGTTGACGACGGCGGGCGGGGACCCGACGGTCGCCGACTCGCCGACGCCCTTGGCGCCCAGGGGATGGTGCGGCGACGGGGTGACGGTCGCGGCCAGCTCCCACGGCGGGCACTCCATGGCCGTGGGCAGCAGGTAGTCCATGAACGAGGCGGAGAGGTGGTTGCCGTCGTCGTCGAACGCGACGAGCTCCATGAGCGCCATGCCGATGCCGTCGGCGAGGCCGCCGTGGATCTGCCCCTCGACGATCATCGGGTTGATCCGGACGCCGCAGTCGTCGACGGCGACGAACCGCCGCACCTCGACCTCGCCGGTGCCGGGGTCGACGTCGACGACGCAGACGTAGGCGCCGAAGGGGAACGTCAGGTTGGGCGGGTTGTAGACGGTGGAGGCGGCGAGCTGGCCCTCGACGCCGTCCGGCAGGTCGAGCCCGCCGTGGGCGGCCATGGCGATCTCGCGCAGGCTGACCGAGACCCCGGGCACGCCGGCGACCGAGAAGCTGCCGCCGTCGGCGGTTCCGGTGCCGACGTCCCAGCGCAGGTCGTCGGCAGCGACCTCGAGGAGCACAGCGGCGACCTGCCGGGCCTGTTCGCGGACCTTGCCCGCCGCGACCGACGCCGCCGCGCCGGAGACGGGCGTGGAGCGGGAGCCGTAGGTGCCCAGGCCGAACGGGGTGTTGTCGGTGTCGCCCTGGATCACCTCGACGGCGTCGACGGGCAGCCCGAGCTCGTGGGAGACGATCTGGGCGAACGTCGTCTCGTGGCCCTGCCCCTGGCTCATGCACGACAGCCGCAGCACGGCGCTGCCGGTGGGGTGCACGCGCAGCTCGGCACCGTCGGCCATGCCGAGGCCCATGATGTCCATGAGCCGCCGCGGCCCGGCGCCGACGGCCTCGGTGAAGACGCTCATCCCGACGCCGGTGAGCGGGCCCTTCCCGGTGCGCTCGAAGGCCGCCCACCGGTCCTTCTGCTCGGCGCGCACCGACGGGTAGTCGGCCATCTCCAGTGCGGTCCGCAGCGCCCGCGGGTAGTCGCCGGAGTCGTACTCCCAGCCCGTCGCGCTGCGGAACGGGAACCGGTCTGGAGTGAGCAGGTTGGCCATCCGCAGCTCGGCGGCGTCGCGGCCGGTGTCGCGGGCGAGCACGTCGACGAGCCGTTCGACCAGGTAGACGGCCTCGGTGACGCGGAACGAGCAGGCGTAGGCCACTCCCCCGGGCGCCTTGTTGGTGTAGACGCCGGTGACCCGGCAGTGCGCGGCAGCGATGTCGTAGGAGCCGGTGAAGACGCCGAAGAAGCCGGCCGGGAACTTCGACGGCTGGGCGGTCGCGTTGAAGGCGCCGTGGTCGGCGAGCACCGAGACGCGGATGGCGAGGATGTGGCCGTCGGCGTCGGCGGCGATCTCGCCGTGCATGTGGAAGTCGCGCGCGAACGAGGTGCTCATCAGGTTCTCGGAGCGGTCCTCCACCCACTTGACCGGCGCACCGGTGACGATCGAGCCGACGACGGCGCACAGGTAGCCGGGGTACATGCCGACCTTGTTGCCGAAGCCGCCACCGATGTCGGGCGCGATGATCCGGATGCGGTGTTCGGGAATCCCGGCGATCCGGGCGTAGAGCATCCGGTGGGCGTGCGGGGCCTGCGCGGTGGCGTGGACGGTGAGCTTGCCGGAGATGCGGTCGAAGTCGGCGACGGTCCCGCACGTCTCCAGCGGCGCCGGGTGCACCCGTGGGTAGACGAGATCGCACTCGGAGACGTGCGCGGCGCGGGCGAACAGGGCTGCGGTGGCGTCGGCGTCGCCGGTCTCCCAGTCGAAGACGTGGTTGTCGGTCCTGTCGAGAAGGTCGTCCCGGATCACCGGGGCCTCCGGCGAGAGCGCGAGCCGCGCGTCGACGACCGGCGGGAGCGGCTCGTAGTCGACGTCGATCAGCGCGAGGGCGTCGCGGGCGGCGTAGCGGTCCTCGGCGACGACGAACGCCACCTCCTGGCCCTGGTAGCGGACCTTGTCGGTGGCCAGGACGGCCGCGACGTCGTGGGAGAACGTCGGCATCCACGCCATGCCACGCGCGGCCAGCGTCTCGCCGGTGATGACGGCGCGGACCTTGGGGTGCGACTCCGCGGCGGTCGCGTCGACCGCCCGGATCCGGGCGTGCGCGTAAGGGCTGCGCAGCACGGCGCCGTGCAGCATCCCGGGCAGGGCGATGTCGTCGACGAACCGGCCGCGGCCGCGGACGAAGCGCCCGTCCTCCTTGCGCGGGACCGAGCCGAAGCCCGGCCCCGCGCACCCCTCGAGGGTGCCGGTCACGTGTCCCCCCGACCGGCGGCTTCGGCGTCGGCGGCGTGCCGGATGGCCGCGACGATGTTGCGGTAGCCCGTGCACCGGCAGATCTGGCCGGAGATGGCCTCACGGATCTCGGTGTCGGTGGGGTCGGGGTTGTCGTCGAGGAGCTTGCGGGCCGTCATGAGCATCCCGGGGGTGCAGAAGCCGCACTGCAGGCCGTGGCAGTCCATGAACGACTGCTGCACCTGGTCGAGCCCGAACGGTCCTTCGAGGTCCTCCACGGTGCGGACGCTGCGGCCGTCGGCCATCACGGCGAGCACGGTGCACGACTTCACGGGCAGCCCGTCCATCCAGACCGTGCACGCCCCGCAGTTGGACGTGTCGCAGCCCCAGTGCGTCCCGGTGAGGCGCAGCTCGTCGCGCAGCAGGTGCACGAGCAGCAGCCGAGGCTCGATGTCCCGCACCTGCTCGACCCCGTTCACCGTCACCCCCACCCTCACTCGGTGGACCCGCCGCGGTGGGCGCGGGCCGTCGCGTCGCGCAGTGCGCGGACTGTGAGCTCGCCCGCGAGGTGGCGCTTGTAGTCGACGGGCCCACGCTGGTCGGCGACCGGACGGCAGTGCGTCGCCGCCGCCTCTCCCGCTGCCGCGAACGTGTACTCGTCGGCGACCCGGCCCCGCAGCAGGTCCTCGGCCTCGACGGCGGTGAAGTCGGCGTCGCCGACCGCGGTGAGCCCGATGCCGACCTGCTCGACGACGCCCCCCGGGCCGAGCGACACGACCGCGCCGGCCGCCGCGACGGCCCAGTCCCCCACCCGCCGGTCGACCTTCACGTAGGCGCTGCCGGCGCCGGGCTGCAGCGGCACCCGCAGCTCGACGAGGATTTCCGCGGGCCGCACCGCCGTCTCGTAGGGGCCGTGGAAGAACTCCCGCATCGGCACGGTCCGGTCGCCGTCGACCCCTCGGACGACGGCGACCGCCCGAAGCGCGGTGAACACCCCGGACAGGTCCTCGGACGGGTCGGCCTGACACACCGAGCCGCCGATCGTGCCTCGGTTGCGCACCACGGGGTCGGCGATGACGCGCTCGGCGTCGTGCAGGATCGGGAAGTGCTCGCCTGCCAGCGGACTGGCCAGCAGCTCCGCGTGCCGCGTGAGCGCGCCGATCCGGAGTACCCCGTCCTCGACGGTGATCCCCGCCAGTTCGTGGAGGTCGTTGACGTCGACGAGCAGCTCCGGCTGCGCGAGCCGCAGTTTCATCATCGGGATCAGGCTGTGCCCGCCCGCCACGATCCGGGCCTCGGGGCCGAACCGTTCGAGCAGCGTGACGACGTGCGCGACGCTCGTCGCGCGCTGGTACTCGAAGAACGCGGGGACCTGCACGCCGCTCCTCCCGTCACCGACCGCCGGGGTCGTGGTGACCATGGTGGCGCGCCGCGGGTGCGGAGTCCAAACCCCACTTAAGGCTTCGCTTAGGGCAGGGGTGCGGGGGTGTTGCTGCAGGTGGAGCATTCCGGCCACCACGCGGCCGTCCCGTCCACGACGCGCCCGCGCACCAGAGGCCACGACGCGCCCGCGCACCAGAGGAATGAGTCGACGATGACCAACGATCCTCCACCGAACGCCCCCGGCGGTCGAACCGGGCGGGCGTTCGAGCTCTTCGAGAGTGCCCCTCGCGACGTCCCGGCGGGGTCCAGTCCGACGATCTGGTCGTTCCCCGGGATGGTCGGCTGGCTGCAGGTCGCCGGGAAGCCCGTCGCCGGCCCCTGGCCTCCGCACCAGCAGCCACGGCCCGATCCCGACGACGAGCCGCTGCCCGTCGCGATCGTCGAGCCGCCCAGGCCCGGTGAGCACGGATCCGGAGAGCCCAGGCACGCGCGAGAGGACATCTGATGTACCCGTCCCGCTTCCGCTACGAGGCACCCCGCACCCTCGACGAGGCCCTCGCGCTGCTCGCAGAGCACGGCGACGAGGCGAAGATCCTCGCCGGCGGCCAGAGCCTGGTGCCGATGATGAAGCTGCGCTTCGCCGCGCCGGGTGTGCTCGTCGACATCAACGGTCTGGAAGGTCTCGGACACCACGAGGAGACCCCCGGCGGCGGCATGCGCGTCGGCGCGCTGTGCCGCCACGTCGATCTCGAACACTCCACGGTCCTGCCCGGCGCCCAGCCGACGATGGCCGCCGCCGCACCGCTCGTGGCCGATCCGATCGTGCGCACCCGCGGCACGCTCGTCGGATCGCTGTGCCACGCCGACCCGCAGGGCGACTGGGCCTCGGTGATGCTCGCCCTCGGCGGCTCGGTCGTCGCCACGAGCGCCCGCGGGCGCCGGACCATCCCGGTCGGCGAGTTCGTCGTCGGCACCTTCCAGAACGCGCTGGAGTACGACGAGATCGCTGTCGAGGCCGTCGTCCCTGCGGCTCAGGGTGCCCGGTCCGGTTCGTACCTGAAGCTGGAACGCCGTGTCGGCGACTTCGCGACGGCCGGCGTCGCGGTCGCGCTGGAGTCCGTCGGAGAGGAGGTCGTGCGGGCGGGCATTGCGCTGACCGGTGTCGGCCCGGCGACGATCGCCGCGACCGAGGCCGCGCAGACGCTCGTCGGATCCCGGCTGGACCCTGACGTCGTCGACCGCGCCGCCGACCTGGCCGCCGCCGTCGCCCGGCCCCGCACCGACCACCGCGGCACCGCCGACTACAAGCGCCACGTCGTCGCGACGTTCGTGCGCCGCATCCTGACCGCCGAACGCGCGCCTGCCGGCGCGGCGGCCTGAGGGTCCAACGGAGGATTGATGACTGCCACCGAACCCGTCGCGGAGACCGAGGTCCCGACCCGGCGCATCACCGTGACCGTCAACGGCGAACGCCGCGTCGCCGAGGTCGAGCCCCGGCTGCTGCTCGCGCACCTGCTGCGCCAGGGCCTCGCGCTCACCGGCACCCACGTCGGCTGCGACACCACGAACTGCGGCGCCTGCACCGTCCTCTACGACGGCGCGCCCGTGAAGTCCTGCACGATGCTGGCCGTCCAGGCCGACGGGCACGAGGTGACGACGGTCGAGGGACTGGGCACGCCCAGCGAGCTCGACCCGGTGCAGGAGGGCTTTGCAGCCGAGCACGGCCTGCAGTGCGGGTTCTGCACGCCCGGCATGATGCTGGCCGCCCGCGCCCTGCTGAACCGCAACCCCGATCCGTCCGAGGACGAGATCCGGTGGGGCCTGTCGGGGAACCTCTGCCGCTGCACCGGCTACCAGAACATCGTCAAGGCCGTCCGGTGGGCGGCCGAGAAGGAGGCCCAGTGACGGCGACAGCTGAGCCCGCCGCGTCCCAGGCGCTCGACGAGGTCAAGATCGGCGGGCTCGGGTCGAGCCGGCCGCGCGTCGAGGACGCCCGGTTCATCCGCGGCCGCGGCAACTACGTCGAGGACGTGACGCTGCCGGGCATGCTGCACATGGAGATCCTGCGCAGCCCGCTCGCGCACGCCCGGATCAAGTCGATCGACACCAGCGCGGCCTGGGCGGTTCCGGGCGTCAAGCTGGTGCTGACCGGTGAGATGGCCGCGCAGCGCAACCTCGCCTGGATGCCGACGCTGTCCTACGACACCCAGGCCGTCCTCGCCACCGACAAGGTGCGGTTCCAGGGTCAGGAGGTCGCCTGCGTCGTCGCCGAGGACCCCTACATCGCCAAGGACGCGTGCGACGCGATCGTCGTCGAGTACGAGCCGCTGCCCCCGATCGTGAACCCCGAGCAAGCGCTCGCGCCCGGTGCACCGCTGATCCGCGACGACAAGGCGGGCCAGGCCGACAACGTCGCCTACAGCTGGGAGGTCGGCGACAAGGCCGGCACCGACGCGGCGTTCGCCCGTGCCGACGTCGTGTCGACGCTGCGGCTGCACTACCCGCGCAGCCACCCGTCGCCGATCGAGAACTGCGGCGCGGTCGCGGACTTCAACAACGCCACCGGCAAGCTCACCGTCTACCTGACGAGCCAGGCCCCGCACATCGTGCGGGCGGCCGTCGCGCTGATCGCCGAGCTGCCCGAGCACATGATCCGGATCATCTCCCCCGACGTCGGGGGCGGGTTCGGCAACAAGGTCCCGGTCTACCCCGGCTACGTCTGCGCGATCCTGTGCTCGATCCTCACCGCGAAACCGGTGAAGTGGATCGAGGACAACACCGGGAACCTGTCGTCGACCGGGTTCGGCCGCGACATGTACCTCGACTCGGAGATGGCGCTGACCCGCGACGGGAAGATCCTCGCCGTCCGCTACCACGCCACGACCGACCAGGGCGCCTTCTACGCCGACGCGCAGCCCACGAAGTTCAAGATCGGGCTCGTGCACTCGTCGTTCGCCTGCTACGACGTGCCCGTCGGCCACATCACCGCGCAGGGCATGTACACCAACAAGGCGCCCGGTGGCGTCGCCTACCGGTGCTCGTTCCGGGTCACCGAGGCGATGTTCTTCCAGGAACGGATGATGCAGGCCGCCGCCGACGACATCGGCATGGACCAGGCCGAGTTCCGGCGCCGCAACCTCGTCCGCGACGACCAGTTCCCCTACCGCACGCCGTTCGGGTTCCTCACCGACTCCGGGCAGTACCTCACGTGCCTGCAGGTGGGGCTCGACGCGATCGGCTACGACGACTTCCTCGTCGAGCAGGCCGAGGCCCGCAAACAGGGCCGGCTGCTGGGCATCGGGATCTCGACGATGACCGAGCCGCTCGGGGCAGGCAACAGCCGCGAGTACGACATCCTCGGCATCAAGATGTTCGACTCCGCCGAGCTGCGGGTGCACCCGACCGGCAAGGCCGTCCTCAAGATCGGTGCGCAGACCCAGGGCCAGGGCCACGAGACGACCTTCGCCCAGATCGTCACCCACGAGCTCGGCATCCCGGCGCTCGACATCGTCGTCGAGCACGGCGACACCGACCACACACCGTTCGGCATGGGTACCTACGCCTCCCGGTCGACGCCGGTCGCCGGGGCGGCCACCGCGATGGTCGCCCGCAAGATCCGGGCCAAGGCGCGCAAGCTCGCCGCGCACCTGCTGGAGGTGTTGGAGGAGGACGTCGAGTGGGAGCTCGGCAGGTTCTTCGTCCGCGGTGCCGAGAGCCGGGGCGTGACGATCCAGGAGTGCGCGATGGCCGCGTACTCGAACATGCCCGACGGCATGGAACCCGGCCTGGAGAACAACGCCTACTACGACCCGCCCAACCTGACCTGGCCGTTCGCCTGCTACATCGCGACGGTCGAGGTCGACCCCGAGACCGGGGTGTGGGACGTGCTGCGGTTCGTCGCCGTCGACGACTGCGGCGTCCGGATCAACCCGATGATCGTCGAGGGTCAGATCATGGGCGGCCTCACCGAGGCCTACGCGATGTCGAACATGCAGTTCCAGACCTACGACACCGACGGCAACCTCGTGGGCGCCAACTACATGGACTATCTGCTGCCGACGGCGTGGGAGACCCCGGGCTTCGAGCTGCACGAGGTCGTCACGCCCTCGCCGCACCACCCGATCGGCGCCAAGGGCGTCGGCGAGTGCGCGGCCGTCGGCGGGCCCGCGGCCTACGTCAACGCGGTCATGAACGCACTGCGGCCCACCGGTGTGCGCAACATCGACATGCCGCTGCTGCCCGACCGCGTCTGGCACGCCGCCCACACCGGCGACGACGTGTCCGGCGCCCCTCCCTTCCGGACGGAGTGAGCGATGCTCATCGAGAACGACTTCCGCCTCGCCGCCCCGCTCGACGACGTCTGGGAGTTCCTGCAGGACGTCCCCGCGCTGGCCCCGTGCCTGCCGGGTGCGGAGCTCACCGGGGAGCAGCCCGACGGCTCGTTCACCGGCGGGGTCAAGGTCAGCATGGGTCCGGTGTCGCTGCGGTTCACCGGCGTCGCGGAGATCCGCACGTCGGACGCGTCGACGCACACCATGGTGCTGCACGCCGCGGGGTCCGAGGCCCGCGGCCGCGGCACCGCCGAGATGTCGGTGACGGCCACGCTCGCGCCGGCCGGTGCGGGTGCGACGTCGATGCACGTGGTGCAGGACCTGCAGATCTCCGGCGCCGCCGCCCAGTACGGGCGCGGCATGATCTCCGACGTCACGAGCGTCCTGCTGGGTGCCTTCACCGACTGCATCGCCGCCAACGCCGAGGCCCGCTCCCGCGGCGGCACCGTCGTCGTGACCCGGGCGGCGCCGGCGAGCGGTTTCCGGATCGCCCTGTCGGCGGCAGTCATGGCGCTGAAACGGGTGGCCCGCCGGTTCTTCGGCCCGAGCACGCGTCCCGTCCAACCCCTGTGAGCGGCAATGGTCGCTATGGCGACCATTGCCGCTCACGACCCCTGACCTGCGAAAGGAGGCGAGAAGACATGGTGCTGTGGTGGATCGGCAACGCCGTCCTGCTGCTCGTGGTGCTCCCGGTGGTGATCGCCCTGCTCAACCGGGTGCTCGCCGCCGTCGAACGCATCCGCTGGGCGGCCGACGACATCCTCGCCGGCGGCGTGCAGCTGGCCGGCGCGCTCGACCCCGTCCCCTCCATGCTCGCGACGACCGACGCGACCGTCGCCCAGGTGTCCGCCGGCGCCGTCCGATACGCGGGCAGCGTCGCGGTCCTGTTGCCGCCGAAGGAGAACTGACGTGCCCGCTGCTGCGTGGGCGACGATCGTCATCGCCGCCCTCATCATCGCCGTCGCCGGGATCGGGCTGCTGCGGGTGATCCTGCACCTGCGGCACGTCTCGCAGACCCTGGCCGCGCTCGACGGCGGGGTCGGCGCGATCGTCGCCTCGACCGCGCCCGTCCCGTCGCGTCTCACCTCGGTGAATGCGAACCTGAAGCCGGTCCGCGACTTCTGCGCGGGGGTCTAGATGAGCACCGGATGGATCGTGGGGTTCGTGATCGGCATCGTCGTGGTGCTCGTCGTCGTCGCGCTGGTGGTGCCGATCCTGGTGCTGGCCGCGCGGATCGGTCGCCAGGCGCAGTCGATCAACGCCGGGCTGCAGCAGGCGGAGGTCAACACCCGCCCGCTCGCCGCCCTGGCCGAGACGATCGACTTCGCCGACACCATCACCGCGGGCCTCGCCCGTGGCCGCGCCCGGCTGGGAGGCTGATCATGTCCAGCGCCGACACCACCGCGTGGTGGATCGCGATCATCGCCGGGTTCGTCGTCGTCATCGTCGTCGCGGCCCTGCTGCAGCTGCTCGTGAACCTGGTCAAGACCATCGACCGCCGGGTCACCGACATCACGGGCACGCTGGAGAAGGTCGCCGCCAACACGGCGTCGACCGCGCTGATCGACCCCACCGGCGACGCCGTCGACCGCGTCCTCGCCGAGGGCCTGCAGCACCACCTGTTCCTGGGTCGGGTCCTGCCGTCGATCCCGACCCCCGCCCCTGCCCCGGTCACGAACGGAGCGTCCCGATGATCGTCCTGACCGTCGTGGTGATCGTCCTGCTCATCGCCGGGCTGGCGTTCTACCTGTTCCGGGTGGGCACGCTCCTGACGAGGATCGCGACGAACCTCGAGACCTGCGAGGAGAGCGTCCAGCAGGTCAACCGGGACGCCGCTCTCATCGGCCCGGGGGTCGAGCACATCAACCGCTCGGGTGGGACCCTCTCCGGTGCCCTGCCGCTGGTCTACGGCATGGCGGAGCAGATCGTCGGCAAAGTGTCGCCGACCCCGGTCCGTCCCGCCGTCGCGGTGCCGGCCGCCGGCCGCCGCCGGTCCCGCCTCTTCGACGGGGTCGGCTACGCACCCCGCTGACCCTGTGCGCGGTAATAGTCGCTATGGCGACTATTACCGCGCACGAGCCCTCACCTGCAGCGGGGGCACCGCGTCGGCCGTCCTGACCAGCCACGACGGGTCAGCACCGTCGCCACCTCCCGGGCCGCCGCACACGGATCGCTCGACAGGTCCATCCAGCCATAGACCAGCCGGGCCCGCCCAGCAAGCTCAGCGGCGTTGTCCCGGCGGCGGTCTCGGAACGACGTCCCCTCGGCAAGGTGCGTCCGTCCGTCGAGACGGATCGTGACGTCCGCGCCGGCGTGGTCGTAGGTCACGTCCTCGTACAGCGTGAACCCGTCGACCGACATCGGTGTCTGCCGACGGCCGGTGGGAAGCCCGTGCGCCCCTTCGACATCCGACGCGTACAGCTCCTCGAGTGCCGACTGGACCCCGTCCCGCACCAGGGCGACCGCATCGGAGAGCGCACGACGATGTCGCCGCGGCGGCCGTTCGAGGAGACGCTGCCGGAGACGGTCCGGCCCGACGCGGCCGGTCGTCAGCAGCGCGACGAGTGTCCGGCGGGCCTGTACCGCGTCGGTCTCGGCAGCGGCGAGGTCGATCGCCGTGTCGCCCGGGCTGGTCCGCGGCGGGTCGGAGGCGACGACGATGTGGTGGAACGCGCGGGAGCGGTGAACCACGACGAGCCCGGGCTGCGAGATGGCAGAGGTGCCGTACGGCACCGTCACGTGGATGGGCCCGTCCTCATGACGGACCAGCCCCCACTCCTCCGCTGCCGTCCGATGGCTAAGCACCGCATGCGCTCCGCCGTACAGCAATGCGGCGCTTATGCTCGCCGCGCGCGGAAGCGGACCGGTGAACGTCGCGTAGACGCGCGGGAGGTGGCGTCGCCAACGGCCCGCCTTCGTCTGGGCGACGACCGCGCTCCAGCTGATACCGAGCTCCTGCAGCTGCGTCAGCGACGCCATGCCGTGCTGCCGTTCGAGCAGTGCTGAACATGCTTGTCGTCGGTCGTTCGCCGTCGGGACGGCGACGACCCCGGTAGACGTATTGATGATCGTCATCGGACGACGATCGCTGCGCGCGCTGCCTCCGTCGGGACCGTTGGGCGATCTGTGGATCAGCGCGGGTGCATGTGGACAGGAGGTCGTGAGCGGTAATAGTCGCGATAGCGACTATTACCGCTCACAGGGGCTTGTCCGTGCCGATCCATTCCTCCCGCCACGCGCCCTCGTAGCGCTCGGCGTTGCAGTGGGGGGTGTACATCGAGATCAGTTCCTCGGCGACCATCTCGCGGTGGCCCTTCGTGCCGCCCGGGATCGACAGGGTCGCGACGTGCAGGCGCCACTTCCCGCCGGCGCGTTGGGTCCAGCAGTGGGCGCGGGGGTGGCGCAGGGGCAGGCCCTCGCTGGTGAGGTCGTCGGCATGGCCGACGTAGACGACCGCGTAGCGCTCCCGCTCGGGTTCGGGCTTGTAGAGGATCGCGTAGACGCCCGGCTCGGCAGGCGGGTCCCAGCCGGCGAGCAGCCGGGGACCGGAGAAGGCGTAGCCCGCCAACGAGCCGAGGCGGATCATGCCTCCCAGGCGAGGTCGTCGTCGGCCTCGCTCACCGCCTCCGCACGGACGATCGGGAACTCAGGAAGGCCCGCGGTGGCTGCGGCGGCGCGGAAGGTCGCCGTTCCACGTTCCACGGCCTCGTCGTGGGTCGAGGCGACGACGATGATCTGCGCCCCGTAGCGGTCGGTGCCGATGCCGGAGGCGATGCCGCCGTGCGGGGCGACGGCGTCGGCGAGCTCGACGATCTCGTCGTGGGTGACCAGCCGGTCCCCCTGGGCCTCGAGTCCCACACTCCACCGCATGATCCGCTCCTATCCCAGCTCCGGCAGCAGCGCCGCCAGCTCGTCGAGACTGCCGAGGTCGCGCCCCGACAGCAGCAGGTCGACGTACGGTTCGGCGACGAGCATGCCGACGGTCCGCGGCACCCCTCTGCCTCCGGCGACGACGTGCGGGTTGGTCCACACCACGCGGTGGCAGAGCCGCGCGAGCTTCTGCATCGCCGACTCCAGCAGCTCGGGGTCGCCGCGGTCGAGCCCGTCGGAACACACGACGACGATCCCGCCGCGCGCCATCCCGCGACGGCCGAAGCGTCGGACGAACTCGTCGATCGCCTGCCCGATGCGGGTCCCGCCTTCCCAGTCGACGACGAGGTCGGCGGCGCGTGCGAGCGCCTCGTCGGGACTGCGGGTGCGCAGCGACGGTGTGAGATGGGTGAGCCGGGTGCCGAAGCAGAACACCTCGACGCGGAACCGGGCGCCGCGCTGGGCGGAGTGCGCGAACTGCAGCAGGGCGCGGGAGTAGTCGGCCATGGAACCGGAGATGTCGAGGATCAGCACGAGCGGGCGGGGGCGGACGCGGCGGCGCCGGTAGCGCAGTTCGACGAGCTCGCCGTGGGTGCGCAGGGAGCGGCGGACGGTGGCGCGCAGGTCGTGACGTCGGCCGCGGCGAGCGGCGCGGGTGCGGCGGGTGCGGCGCATCGGGGGGCGGAGTCGGATGCGGGACATGATGCGCCGCAACGTCTCCAGCTCCTCCTCGCGGCACTCGGCGAACGCCCGGGTCGACAGGGTCTCGACATCGGAGGCCATGAGCCCGAGCGTCGTCTCTTCATCGGGACGTTCGTCGTCACCGGGGTCGGGCGCGACGGTCTCCAGCGTCGTCTCGGCGTCGGGCTCGGCGCGCAGCAGCAGCTCCAGCAGGGAGCCGGCGTCGACACCGGTGCCGAGGAAGAAGTCCTCGAAGACCCGGTCGTAGGTCTCGACGTCCTCGTGCCGGGTGACGAGCGCGATCCGCCCGCCCCAGTAGAGGTCGACGAGGTCGGAAGGGTCGAGGGTGGCGACGGACGCGCAGTAGGTGAGGACGTCGCCGGGCCCGATCGCGACGCCCTCGGCGCGCAGGGTGCGGGCGAAGCGGACCAGCAGCCCGACCAGGTCAGCCACGCGCGGTCAGCTCGTCGAGCCGCGTGCGGACGAGCTCCTCGTCGTCGTGGTCCTTCACGACCGAGCCGAGCGTGAGGTCGGCGGAGGCGGCGTCGAGGTCGTCGCCGAGGAACTCCAGGGTGCGGGCCCAGTCGATGGTCTCGGCGACGCCGGGCGGCTTGGCGAGATCCATGGCGCGCAGGCGGTGCACGGCCGCGACGACCGACTCGGCGAGCGCCTCGGACACCTCGGGACGGCGTGACCGGACGATGGCGACCTCGCGGGCCGCCGACGGATAGCCGATCCAGTGGTAGAGGCAGCGGCGCTTGAGGGCGTCGTGCAGCTCGCGGGTGCGGTTCGACGTGAGGAGCACGAGCGGCGGCTCCTGGGCGGCAACGGTTCCGATCTCGGGGATCGTCACCTGGAAGTCCGACAGCAGCTCCAGCAGGAAGGCCTCGAACTCGTCGTCGGCGCGGTCGATCTCGTCGACGAGCAGCACCGCCCCGGCACCGGCCCGGACGGCGGCGAGCAGGGGGCGTTCCTGCAGGAACTTGGGGCCGAACAGGGCGTCGACGGCGTCTCCGTCTGCAGACGCAGTTTCCTGCAGCGCCCGGATGTGCATGAGCTGACGGGCGTGGTCCCACTCGTAGAGGGCCTGGGCGGCGTCGATGCCCTCGTGGCACTGCAGCCGGATCAGCCTGCGCCCCAACACGTCCGCGAGCGCCTTGGCCAGCTCCGTCTTGCCGACGCCGACCTCGCCCTCGAGCAGGACGGGCCGGTCGAGCCCGAGCGCGACGTGGACGGCGGTGGCCAGGCCGCGGTCGGCCAGGTAACCGGTGGCGCGCAGGGCGTCGGTGAGCTCGGCAACCGAGCCGGGTCGGGTCAACGCACGGTCTCCTCGGAACAGGGGGACTCGTGAGTGGCAATGGCCGCCATGGCCACTATCGCCACTCACGGGAGTTGAGGGTCTCGCCGACGCTGCGCCCGCGCGGGTGCAGCTTGCCGTCGCGCTCCAGACGCCGGCGCCATGCGGCGCGGACGTCCTCGTCGACGGGGGTGTTGGTGTCGCCGTCGATCGGGTCGCCGGGCATGCCGCCGAAGCCGATGTTCTTCATGTTCTTGCAGACCTTGCCGGGGCGGCGGCCGAAGCGTTCTTCCAGCTCGGCGCTGGTCTGGCCGGTGGCCGACCAGATTCCGCGCAGCACGGTGAGGGCAGCATCGCTGTCGGGGTCGGTGCCGGTCTCGCGCTCGGACATCGTCGTCCTCCTCCCGCGGCGGTTCAGCGTCCATGGTGGCCCGTCTGCCGCGCCACCGCAGCACCGTCCGCCGTTGAGCCGAGTCTCGCCGCAGAGCCCCCGGGACGACACCCTCGGCTAAGCGTTCGCTTAAATCGCAGCGGCGACGCCGGCGGGGACTCGCCGACCGGGGCGAGGCAGCAGGCGGCCGGCTGCGGGTGGGGCCGCGTGCGGGCGGGGGCACCGTCGTCGAGGCCCGGCTGCCCGTCCTGACGGTGCCGCACGACCCACCACACGCAGCGGTGACGCGTCCTAAGTGATCGCTTAACGGTGCCCCGATCATGGGCGTCGATGGTCGACAATGCCTGGCATGACGCTGACGCAGCTGAGCGCGTTCGTGCTCGTGGCGCGCCTGGGGTCGGTCAAGGCGGCCGCGAACGCGCTGTCGGTCAGCGAGCCCGCCGTCTCCCAGGCCCTGGCGGCGCTGCGCAAGTACCTCGGCGATCCCCTGCTGGTGCGCAGCGGGAACGGCATGACCATGACGGCGGGCGGCACCCGGCTGCTCGCGATCGCGGCACAGATGGTGGCGCTGGGCGCGGAGGCGGAGTCGGCGGTGCGCTCGGCCAAGGGCGCGCCCGAGCAGCTGCGGCTGGTCGCGCCGAGCCCGGTCGTCGAGTTCGTCGCCGGTCCGTTGGGCGAGACGTTCGGGGCGCGGTCGTCCGGGACGATCGAGATCAGCTCCGGCGTCGCGACCACCGCGGAGATGGGCGCGCTCGTCTCCCAGCGCCTGGCCGACGTCGCGCTGGGCCCGCACCTTGGCGGCGAGCGCTCGATGGGGCTGGTGAGCGAGCCGATCTTCCGCGCGCGGCTCGTCGTGCTCGCCGCCCCCGACGCCCGTTTCACCGGCCCGCCCGCGCGCTGGCCGTGGCTGGTCGAGACGTCGGCGACCGACCCGGACAGCGACGTCGGCCGGCTGCTGCGCGCCGCGCGCATCCCCGAGTCGAGCCTGTCGGTGTTCCCGACGCAGACCGCAGCCTGGGACGCCGCCGCCCGCGGCGCGGGCGTCGCCCCCGGCATCGCACATCTTGCGGTGCACCACGTCCGGCGCCGCGAGCTCACCGTGGTCGAGCTCCCCGGCACGCCCATCGACGTCGTCTGGCACGTGTCGACGCTGCCGGTGGACCGGCGCTCGGCAGCCGCGTCGTCGCTGCGGCACTTCCTGTCCACGCCGGAGGCGATGAAGCTGCTGCGGGCACCGGGTGAGGGACTGGCCCCTGCGCGGTTCCGCCCGCCCGTGTACGTGACGATCTGGAGCTAGGAGCGTCCTACAGGGTGGCCGCGTGGTCGGGCACGCTGCGCTGGATCTCCCGCGGCGGCCGGACGTAGCCGGACCCGGCGGGCCTGTCGGGCAGCGACAGCGCCGGGCGCTGGACGGGCTGCCACGGGATCGACGTCAGCAGGTGGTGGATCATGTTGAGCCGCGCCGCCCGCTTGTCCTCGGCCTCGACGACCCACCACGGCGAGGACTCGGTGTCGGTGTGCACGAGCATGTCGTCCTTGGCCTGGGAGTAGGAGTCCCAGCGGGTGATCGACTCCAGGTCCATCGGCGAGAGCTTCCACTGCTTGAGCGGGTCGGCCGCGCGCTCGGAGAAGCGGCGCACCTGCTCGTCGTCGCTCACCGAGAACCAGTACTTGCGCAACAGGATCCCGTCCTCGACGAGCAGGTTCTCGAAGATCGGGCACTGGCGCATGAAGCGCTGGTACTCCTCGGGCGTGCAGAAGCCCATGACGCGTTCGACGCCGGCGCGGTTGTACCAGCTGCGGTCGAGCAGCACGATCTCCCCGGCCGCGGGCAGGTGCTCGATGTAGCGCTGGAAGTACCACTGCGTGCGCTGGCGCTCCGTCGGCGCGGGCAGCGCGACGATCCGTGCGACGCGGGGGTTGAGGTGCTCGGTGACCCGTTTGATCGCGCCGCCCTTGCCCGCGGCGTCGCGGCCCTCGAAGGCGACGACGATCCGCGCCCCGGTGTCGCGCACCCACTCCTGCATCTGCACGAGCTCGCCCTGCAGCCGCAGCAGCTCGGCCTCGTAGGCCTTCCTCGGAACACGGGCGGGCTTGTCCCCCGCGGCCGTCTCGTCGCCCGCCTTGTCCTTCGCCATCCGCGCAGTCTGTCATCGGGGGCGGCTCCCACGGGAGATCTCGGACGTGCGCGGCCTCCCGAGGGCCGCGGACGCCTGTCCGGAGGCACCTGGGAATACTGCGCGTAACGGATGGCCGCGGTCGGGCGACGCCAAGGGCGACGGCACCTCCGCGCGCGGTATCGGGGCTGTCGAGGGGGAGCACAGCGTGAACAGCACGGGAGCCGGGTCCGGTCCGGGTGGCGCCGTCCCGCCCGGGTACGTCCCGATCCGGATCGTCGGCCGGGGCGCCTCGAGTGTGGTCTGGGAGGCCACCCAGGTGTCCGCGGGGCGGTCGGTGGCGCTCAAGCTGCTCGACGTCGACCTGCGCGATCCCGACGCCCGCGGCCGGTTCGAGCGCGAACGCCAGGCCATGGCCGCGCTGTCGCAGCACCCCCACATCGTCGCGCTGTACGACGCCGGCGTCGTCGGCAACCACCCGTGGCTCGCGCTGCAGCTGTGCGCCCGCGGCTCCTACGCGGCCGCGCTGCGCCAGCACGGCCCGATGCCCCCGGCCGACGCCCTCGACGTGCTGATCCGCGTCGGCGAGGCACTCGTCGCCGCGCACGCGCAGGGCGTGCTGCACTGCGACGTCAAGCCGGCCAACATCATGATCACCGACTACGGGACGCCGGCGCTGACCGACTTCGGCGTCGCACGCGGCACCGTGAGCGCCCAGTCCCAGACGGTCGCGGGCGGCTACAGCCTCGACCACGTCGCGCCCGAGGTGCTCGACAACGTCCGGCCGACGGTCCTGTCCGACGTCTACTCCCTCGCGACGACGGTGTGGGAGCTGCTGTGCGGGCGCGGCCCGTTCCGCGACGACAGCGATGCGGGCCCCGGCCCGATGGTCGCCCGCATCCTGCGCGGTGGGCTGCCGCAGCCGATCGTGCCGGGCGTGCCGCCGGAGTTCACGGCGCTGCTGGTGCGGATGGCCGCGCTCGACCCGACGCAGCGGCCGCAGTCGATGGCCGATGCCGTCGCCGAGGCACGTGCGCTGCAATCGGGCCGTCCCGTCGCCGCCCCCGGTCCGCCTCCCGCGCCGACGCTGATCGGCTCCCCCGACGGTTTCGGCGGGACGGTTCCCCCCTCCTACGGGACCACTCCCCCGGCCCACGGCACGACTCCGCCGGCGCACGGCACGGCTCCCCCCACATACGGGACCGCACCCCCGCCGTACGGCACGACGCCGCCGGTGGTGTCCCCGCCACCCGGTCCCGACAGCTGGACGCCGCAGCCCGCGTTCGCCGCCGCGGCCACCGGGCCGGGTGCCCCCACCAACCCGTGGGGCACCACGCCGCCCCAGTCCGCGACGGGCAAGGGCCCGCGCAAGAAGTGGCCGATCGTCGCCGCGATCGTCGTGGTCGTCGCCCTGCTCGCCGGCGGCGGGACCTGGTGGTTCCTGTCGCGCAGCAGCAACGACCTCGTGTTCCAGCCCGCCATCGGCGCGTCGGTGCTCGGGGCGTTCACCACCGACTTCTCCCGCACCTCCGGGCTGACCGGCTCGGTGTACGCGTCGTCGGTGCCCAAGGACGCGACCAACCGCGACGCCGTCCCCGGCAGCACCGACGGCCTCTACCGCGGGGTCAAGGGCAGCGCGTCCTGCGACCGTGACGGGCTGTCGACGTTCCTGTCCGGGCACGCCGACATCGCGGGCGCCTGGGTGACCGCGCTGCGCACCGACCCGGGCCTGCGCTGGAGCCGCACCCCGACCGTCCTGTCCAGTGGCGACATCACCCCCTACCTGCGTGAGCTGACCCCGGTGCTGCTCGCCGCCGACACCCGCGTCACCGAGCACGGCCGGACCGACGGGAAGGCCGAGCAGGCACCGGCCGTGCTGCAGGCGGGCACCGCCGTCCTCGTCGACTCCTACGGCATCCCGCGGGTGCGCTGCGCGTCGGGCAACCCGCTCACCGCGCCGGGCAGCACCGACCCGTCCGCGTCGACCGACGGCGCCCCGTGGCCCGGCTACGACAAGGACCGGACGCTCGCCGTCGTCGGAGCCGGCGAGGCGGTCAAGGAGCTCGGCCTCATCGACCTGTCCAACGCGAACCTGCGCCGGCCCGCCGGCTCCACCGGTGGCGACGACTTCGAGGCCGTGCCCGCCAACGCCTCCCTCGAGGGCGCCTACGTCCTCAAGGGGCAGCAGGCCAACTGCAACCTGTCCGACTGCGCGAAGTCGACGAACCTCGAGATCTCGGTGATCATCAGCGACTGCAACCGCAAGACCTGCACGGCGCGCGCCCCCAACGGGCAGTGGGCCGGCAACCTGACGATGAGTGCCGACGGCAGCGGCGCCTGGTCGGTCGGCGGTACCATCGCCGAGCAGTACGGCTACAACTGCAACGGCAGCCCCATCGCGGCGACGTTCATGCTGACGCTGTCGGCGACGGACGCGTCGGTGCAGAACACGGCGTGGGCCGCGACCGGGGTGAACGGTCGCATGGAGCACACCATCCCGGCCACGGGCTGCACCGCGGGCACGCAGGTGTGGAACGTCAGCGCCACGAAGTAGGCCGGCGGGGCTGACATGACGCTGTGCCGCACCGGGTACGCGGGGTCGACCGACGATCCCGCGGCTGACGGGCACCTCATCGGGGGCGCAACGCCGCGGCCACCGACAGGTCCGTGGCGAGGGCGTCCAGCGCCGACTCCCGCGCGTCCGGCGGGCCGCGCAGGATCGACGACGGGTGCACCGTCGGCACCAGCTGCCTGCCGTTCCACTCGCGCGCCCGGCCGCGCTCGCCGGTGATCCGGACGTCCGGCCCGACCAGCGCCTTCGCCGCCGTCGCCCCCAGCGTCGCGACGACCTGCGGCCCGACGACGTCGAGCTCGTCGTCGAACCAGTGCCGGCAGGCGCGGACGAGGTCCTCCCGGTCACCGGGCTGCTCCCCCACCAGCATCAGCCACGCCGACGGCGGGCCCGCGCCGAACACGGCCTGTGTGGCGTCTTCGGACAGCTCGCAGTCGGTGCATCGGGCGGCGGCGCGCAGGGCGTCGAGGTCGGTGCTCACACGCGCGCGTACCCCGGCCCGACCTCGTCAGTCCCCGGCGAGGTAGGCGTCGAGGGCGGCGGCGCCGCGCAGCATCGCGCGGCTGCGGGCGGCGAGGCGGGCCCGCCAGTCGCGCAGCACCGGTTCGAGCGGTTCGACACCGCCCGCCGCCCGGACGTGCGCGACGACCGGTGCGATCTGCTCCAGCCGGTACCCGCCGCGGCGCAGCTGCCCAACCATGAGGGCGTCGCGGACGTCGGCGGCGTCGTAGACGCGGTAGCCGGTGGCCGGGTCGCGGCGCGGGGCGACGACCCCGGCGCGTTCCCAGCGCCGCAGTGTGGCCGGCCGGATCCCGAGGCGGTGCGCCAGTGGTCCGACATACATCTCGCCGCCGAACGACGGGGACGGCGTTGGAGGCTCCAGGTCGGCGAGGGCCGTCTCGACGGCCCGCAGGACGGCCCGGTCGTCGACGAGCCGGGCGTGGCTGTCGTCGACGATCCGCAGCGCGGTGTCGACGGACCCGTCGTTGACCGCCCGCATGATCGCCGTGGCGGGGCCGTGCCCGTGGCCCGGGACGAGCGCGAGGAACGCGGCCAGTGCCTGCGCGTGCCGCGGTGTGTAGTGGCGGTAGCCGTGCGGGCTGCGCGTGGCGGGCGGGAGGATGCCTGCGGCCTCGTGGTTGCGGACCGCCTGCGTGGAGAGGCCGTGCGCCCGCGCGAGATCGACGGGGCGCAGCCTCCGTTGAGGGTTCTCTGGCATTGTCCCGCCGGTATCGTGTGAAAGTCTCAACCGAGTGTTCAACGATACCGTTGAGGCAATGAATACCGCTCACAGCAGCATCGTCGATGCCGCGGCCGTCCTCGGCCTGCTGGGCCGCCGGCCCTGCGTCCTCGCCCTCGGCGAACCCACCCACGGCGAGGAGGAGCTGCTCGCCCTGCGCAACGACCTGTTCCGCGACCTCGTCGAACACGAGGGTTACCGCACGATCGCCGTCGAGAGCGACTGCGTCGCGGGCCTGCTCGTCGACGACCACGTCACGACCGGCGCCGGCGACCTCGACGAGGTCATGGCCCGTGGCTTCAGCCACGAATGGGGCACCCAGCCCGGCAACCGGGCCCTGGTCGCGTGGATGCGCGCCCACAACGCGGGCCGTGCGGCCGCGGAGCAGGTGCGGTTCGCGGGGGTCGACGGGCCGCTGGAGATCACCGCCGCGGCGAGCCCGCGCGCGACCCTGACGGCGCTGCACACGTTCCTGGCCGCCCGCCTCGACGCGTCGCTGCTGCCCTGCACCGCCACCGACCTCGACTCCCTCGTCGGTGACGACGCCCGCTGGACCGAAGCCGCCGCGATGTACCACCCGACGCGCTCGGTGGGCCGGACCTCGGACGCGCAGGCGTTGCGGCTGCTCGCCGACGACCTCGTCGATCTGCTCGACGCGTGGTCCCCCGGCCTGCGGGCGGTGTCGTCGCGCGACGAGTGGGACCGGGCGGTGCTGCACGGGCGCACCGCCGTCGGGCTGCTGCGCTACCACTCCTGGATGGCCGACACCTCGCCCGCGCGGATCGCGCGGCTGCTCGGCGTGCGCGACGCGATGATGGCGCAGAACCTGCTCGCGGCCGCCGACCGCGGCCCGGTCCTCGTCTTCGCGCACAACGCGCACCTGCAGCGCGACGAGAGCTCGATGCGGATGGGCGGCGTCCCGGTGCACTGGTGGAGCGCAGGCGCGATCGTCGACGCCCGGCTCGGCGACGACTACGCGTTCGTGCACACCGCCGTCGGCACCATCCCCGCGCACGACGTGGACGCGCCCGCCGCCGACACCGTCGAGGGCCGGTTGTCCGCGCTCGGCGCGCCACGGGTGCTGGCCGACCCACGCGCGTTCGACCCGTCCGCCCCGGCGCGGGTGTCGCCCTGGTTCGGCTACGCCCCGCTCGACCCGGCGCACCTGCCGCGGATCGACGGCCTGGCCTTCGTCCGCGACTGCGCTCTCAGTAGCGGCACTCCAGCACCGTGATCGACAGCGGCGCGGTCCGCAGCCGGCTCCCCGGCGCGGGCCGTCGCCGCCGCGCGGTGGCCAGCAACGGGTCCGCGGTGTCGACGACGATCCGCCACGTCCGGCCGTAGGACTCGTCGGGCAGTGTGAACGTCGTCTGCCGGTGCTCACCGTTGACGAGCAGCAGGAACGAGTCGTCGACGACCTGTTCCCCCACCTCGTCGCGGTCGGGGATGCCGCGGCCGTTCAGGAAGATCGCGACGCTGTGCCGGGTGTGCCAGTCGTGGTCGGTCATCGGGGCGGCGTCGGGGCGCAGCCAGGCGATGTCGGCGACGTCGGAACCGTGGATCGGGCGGCCCTGGAAGAACCGGCGCCGCCGGAACACCGGGTGCTCGGCGCGCAGCCGCGCGAGGCCGGCGGTGAACTCGGTGAGCACCTCGTGGGCGCGGGCGTCGTCCCAGTCGATCCACGCCAGGGGCGAGTCCTGGCAGTAGGCGTTGTTGTTGCCACCCTGGGTGCGCCCGAGCTCGTCGCCGTGGGCGATCATCGGGACGCCCTGCGACAGCAGCAGCGTCGTCAGCAGGTTGCGCTTCTGACGTTCCCGCAGGACGTTGACCTCGCTGTCGTCGGTCGGGCCCTCCACGCCGCAGTTCCACGACCGGTTGTGGCTCTCCCCGTCGCGGTTGTCCTCGCCGTTGGCGTCGTTGTGCTTCTCGTTGTAGGACACCAGGTCCGTGAGCGTGAACCCGTCGTGCGCGGTGACGAAGTTGATCGACGCGAAGGGCCGGCGGCCGTCGACCTCGTACAGGTCCGAGGAGCCGGAGAAGCGGCTCGCGAACTCGGGCAGCACACCCTGCTCGCCGCGCCAGAAGTCGCGGACGGTGTCGCGGTAGCGGCCGTTCCACTCCGTCCACAGTGGAGGAAATCCGCCGACCTGGTAGCCGCCGTCGCCGACGTCCCACGGCTCGGCGATCAGCTTCACCCGGCTCACCACCGGATCCTGGTTGACCAGGTCGAAGAACGCCGCCAGCCGGTCGACCTCGTGGAACTCCCGCGCGAGGCTCGACGCCAGGTCGAACCGGAACCCGTCGACGTGCATCTCCGTCACCCAGTACCGCAACGAGTCCATGATCAGCCGCAGCGACTCGTGGTGCCGCACGTTGAGGCTGTTACCGGTGCCGGTGGTGTCGTAGTGGTAGCGCGGGTCGCCCTCGACGAGCCGGTAGTAGGCGGGGCTGTCGATGCCGCGGAACGACAGCGTCGGCCCGAGGTGGTTGCCCTCGGCCGTGTGGTTGTAGACGACGTCGAGGATGACCTCGATGCCCGCCCGGTGCAGGGTGCGCACCATCGCCTTGAACTCCTGCACCTGCTGGCCGCGGGCGCCGCCGGCCGTGTAGCCGTTGTGCGGGGCGAAGAAGCCGATCGTGTTGTAACCCCAGTAGTTGGACAGGCCCCGCTCGTGCAGCAGCGAGTCGTGGACGAACTGGTGCACCGGCATCAGCTCCAGCGCCGTGACGCCCAGCGACCGCAGGTGCGCGATCGTCGCCGGGTGCGCGACGCCCGCGTAGGTGCCCCGCACGTCCTCGGGGACCCGCGGGTTGCGCATCGTCAGCCCGCGCACGTGCGCCTCGTAGATCACGGTCTCGTGGTAGGGGATGCGCAGCGGCCGGTCGTCCTGCCAGTCGAAGAACGGGTCGGCGACGACCGAGCGCATCGCGAACGGCGCGGAGTCGTCGTCGTTGCGCGCCCAGGGATCACCGAACGGGTAGCCGAACATCGGCTGGCCCCACGCGATGTCGCCCTCGACGGCCTTGGCGTACGGGTCGAGCAGCAGCTTCGCCGGGTTGCAGCGCAGCCCCGCCGCCGGGTCGTAGGGGCCGTGCACGCGATAGCCGTAGCGCTGCCCGGGACCGACCCGCGGCAGGTAGCCGTGCCACACCAGGCCGTGCCGCTCGGGCAGCGTCAGCCGGGTCTGGGTGCCCGCGTCGTCGAACAGGCACAGCTCGATCCGCTCGGCCACGCCCGACCAGATCGCAAAGTTCGTCCCGCCACCGTCCCACGACGCCCCCAACGGGAACGGCTGCCCCGGCCACATCCGCACCCGTCCAGCATGCGTCGTCGTGTGGCGGACGGCACGGTGGAGCGGGGATGCGACGACGTACCGTCGGTCTCGAAGACATCCGCTTCGAGACACCCGGGAGCGCCCATGCCGGAAGCCGTCATCGTCGACGCCGTCCGCACCCCCATCGGCCGACGCAACGGGTCGCTCGCCGACGTCCACCCCGTCGACCTGTCGGCCGCCGTGCTGCGCGCGCTGGCCGACCGCACCGGCATCGACCCCGCGGTGGTCGACGACGTCGTCTGGGGATGTGTGAACCAGGCGGGTGACCAGGCCGCCCAGGTCGGCCGCTACGCCGTGCTCGCCGCGGGCTGGCCGGAGACGGTGCCCGGGGTGACGATCAACCGCGCGTGCGGGTCGAGCCAGTCGTCGCTCGACTTCGCCGCCGGCATGGTGATGGCAGGCCAGTACGACCTCGTCGTCGCGGGCGGGGTCGAGTCGATGTCGCGGGTGCCCCTCGGCGCGGGCCGTGACCTCGGACGCCCCTTCGGCCCGCTGGTGCGCGAGCGCTACGCCGACGACCTCACGTCGGGCGAGTTCCCGAACGAGGACTTCAACCAGGGCGTGGGCGCCGAGCGGATCGCGGCCACCTGGGGCCTGTCGCGGGCCCGGCTCGACGAGTACGCCTCCCGCTCCCACGCGCTGGCCGCCGCGGCCACCGACTCCGGCGCGTTCGCCGGGCAGCTCGTCGAGGTTCCCGGCAAGCCGGAGTTCACCGCCGACGAGGGCCTGCGCCGCGGCACCTCCCCCGCCACCCTGGCCAAGCTGAAGCCGTCGTTCCGCGCCGACGGGGTGATCCACGCCGGCAACGCCTCCCAGATCTCCGACGGTGCCTCCGCCGTCCTGATCACGACGCCCGAGCGCGCGAAGGAGCTGGGCCTCACCCCTGTCGCGCGCTACCACGGGGGCGCGGTCAGCGGCGCCGACCCGCTGATGATGCTCACAGGCCCGATCCCCGCCACGCAGAAGGTCCTCGCCCGCACCGGGCTCACGATCTCCGACATCGGCGCCTTCGAGGTCAACGAGGCGTTCGCGCCCGTCCCGCTGGCCTGGCAGATCGAGCTCGGTCTCGACGACCCCGACGGCAAGTACCTCAACCCGCTCGGCGGGGCGATCGCCGTCGGACACCCGCTCGGTGCGTCCGGGACGATCCTCATGACGCGGCTGGTGCACCACATGCGCGTCAACGACATCCGCTACGGCCTGCAGACCATGTGCGAGGGCGGCGGCACCGCGAACGCGACGATCGTGGAGCTCGTGCGCTGAGGCGTTTGCCCCGGCCCGGTCCGGGAACGCCGCAGCCATGAGTGGAGAACTCCAGGGACTGCGCATCGCCGTGCTCGCCACCGACGGTGTCGAGGAGGTCGAGCTCGTCGAGCCCCGCAAGGCCGTCGAACAGGCGGGGGCGACGACGGAGCTCGTCTCGCTCGCCGACGGCGACATCCAGGCCATGAACAGCGACATCGAACCTGCCGGCAAGCACCCCGTCGACCGGGTCGTCTCCGAGGTCTCGGCGTCGGACTACGACGCCGTGATCATGCCGGGCGGGACCGTCAACGCCGACCGGCTCCGTCTCGACGAGAACGTCCTGACCTTCGTGCGCGACACCTTCGCCGCCGACCGGCCCGTGGCCGCGATCTGCCACGCGCCGTGGACGCTCGTCGAGGCCGACCTGGTGAAGGGCCGGACCCTGACGTCGTTCCCGAGCCTGCGCACCGACATCCGCAACGCCGGCGGCTCTGCCGTCGACGAGGAGGTCGTCACCGACGGCCGCCTCACCACCAGCCGCGACCCCGACGACCTGCCCGCCTTCTGCGAGCGCATCGTTCAGGAGTTCGCGGCGAAATGAGCCTGTGAGCGGTAATGGTCGCTATCGCGACCATTACCGCTCACGCCGTCTGACCAGCCCTTTACCGATCAGCGTTTCCTGATGAGGCGGACGACCGCGCGGTCGAGGATGTCGCGGGAGCGGCCGTCGACCGAGCCGCCCTCCGACGTCACGTCCCCGACCCGGCGCAACGCCCGCAGGATCGTGCGGCCGTCCTCGTAGCGCTCCACCACCCGCGGGTCCACGTACGATGCCCGCGCGACCGCCGGGGTGTTGCCCAGGTGGTCGGACACCGCGTTCATGGTCTGCGTCACCTGCCGGTTCCGCGCCCGCTCCGCGTCGGGGATCCCGTCACGGCTGCGCGCCGCCAGCTCGACCGCCGCGAGCACCGTCGCGTTCCAGGTCCGCAGGTCCTTGCAGGTCATCTCGTCGCCCGCGAGCTCCTTCACCGCGGCGTTGAGGTCGGCGGTCGTGACGTCGTGCCAGTCCTGCCCACGGCCCGCGTTGCGGAACGCGAGCAGCTCGTCGCCCCCGCCCCGGCGCCGCCGCAACGACCCGATCACCTTGTGCAGGTCGGGGTCCGCCAGCCGCACCGAGCGCTGGATGCCGCCCTTGGCCGGATAGTCGACGAGCACAGCGCCCCTCGTCAGGGTCGCGTGCTCACGCAGCAGCGTCGCGAGGCCGAAGGTGCCGTCGTCGTCGGGGTTCTCGGGCGCGTACTGCTCGCCACCCGCGCGGAAGACGCCCAGGTCGAGCATCCGCAACCCCGCCGCGAGCACCCGGCGCGCCCCCAGCCCCCGCTCCCCCAGGCGCGCCGCGATCTCCGCCCGAATCCGCGGCATCCGGCTGCCCAGCACCAGCGCCCGGTCGTGCTTGACCTGGTCACGGGCCTCCCGCCACACCGGGTGGTAGAGGTACTGGCGACGGCCGGCGTCGTCGGTGCCGACGGCCTGGATGTGCCCGTGCTCCTCCGGCGCGATCCACACGTCCCGCCACGCGGGAGGGATGGCGAGTTGCCCGATCCTCGTGCGCACCAACGGGTCGGTGATGATCTCGCCGCGATCGTCGGAGTAGCTCCAGCCCTTGCCGCGACGCTGCCGGGTCCAGCCGGGGGCCGCCGTGTCCGAACGCGTCAGGCCGTTGGGAAGATCCTCGTCGTCGGGCACGCGCGTCCCGTACCCGTGGGCCGGGCGGGTCAACCCGGGCGGCGCGGCCGCCGTCGGGTGAAAATGAGACGAGGGCCGCAGCGTGGCGGTCGTGACCCGTGGAGGACGTGGACGTGAATCTCGCTCCGACGCTCGCGCCGTTCATCGTGTGGCTCGCCGCCCGGGAACCCGACGACCATGTCCGTCGGCGGCACCTGTCGATCGTCGAGCACTACCTGGTGTGGACTGCCGACACCGCGGCCGAGCAGCGTCGCGACCGGTTCATGGCCGACTGCGTCGAGAAGGGCACCCGGCGCGACCACGTCGCCGCGGCGCTCGACCGGTTCGCCGAGTACACGTCGGCCCGGGGCTGAGCCCGGGCCGGGTGCGGCCACAGCCGGTCAGGCCGCGAGCGCGGCGTAGCGGCCCTCGCGGGCGAGGAGCTCGGCGTGCGTGCCGGACTCGACGACGCGGCCGTGGTCGAGGACCGCGATCCGGTCGGCGTCGCGGACCGTCGAGAGCCGGTGGGCGATGGTGATCGTCGTGCGACCGCGGGTGAGCGCGTCGAACGCCTGCTGCACGGCCCGTTCGGTCTCGGTGTCGAGCGCGCTGGTGGCCTCGTCGAGCACGAGCACCCGCGGGTCGCGCAGCAGCGTCCGCGCGATGGCCAGCCGCTGCTTCTCGCCGCCGGAGAACCGGTGGCCCCGGGAGCCGACCACGGTGTCGTAGCCGTCGGGCAGCGACGCGATGAGGTCGTGGACCTGCGCGGCGCGCGCGGCCGTCTCGATCTCGGCGTCGGTGGCGTCGGGCTTGGCGTGCCGCAGGTTCTCGCGGACCGTGGTGTGCAGCAGGTAGGTCTCCTGGCTGACGGTGCCGACGATCGCGGTGAGGTCGGCCAGCCGCATGTCGCGCAGGTCGACACCGTCGATCGTGATGCGTCCGCCGCTGGGGTCCTGCAGCCGCGCGACCAGCCCCGCGAGGGTGCTCTTGCCCGATCCGGTCTCGCCGACCAGCGCGAGCGTGGAGCCGGCGGGGACGTCGAGGCTCACGCCGGCGACGGCCGCGGTCTCGCTGCCCGGGTAGGCGTAGGTGACGTCGGAGAAGCGGACGTGGCCGCGCGCACGTGCCGGGTCGACGTCGACGGGGTCGGCCGGGTCGTCGACCTCGACGGGCAGGTCGAGGTACTCGAAGATCCGCGCGAACAGGGCGAGCGAGCTGACGATCGAGACACCGACGTTGAGCAGCCCCGTGATGGGCCGGAACAACCCCGCCTGCAGCGTCGTGAACGCGACGAGCGTGCCGATGGTCATCGTGGTGGGCGAGATGGGCAGGCCCGCGCCGATGTAGATGATCGCGGGCACCGCGGCGAAGATGACGCTCATCGACGCCATCCGCCAGCGTCCGGCGAGCTGGGAGCGTAGCTCCAGGTCGATCAGCCGTTCCGATGACCGAGTGAACCGCTCGACGACGGCCGGTCCCGACCCCATGGTCTTGGTCAGCTGGACACCGCTGATGGACAGGCCCTCCTCGACGGTGACGTTGAGGTCGGCGAGCTCGCGCTGCTGCGCGGCGGTGATCGCGCGGCGCATCTTCGCGACGCGGCGCGTCAGCAGGATCGCGGGCGGCATCACGACGAGGGAGACGAGCAGGAGCTGCCAGGACAGGGCGGCCATGGCGACGATCGTCGCGACGGCGGTGGTGAGGTTGGCGGCGATCGACGTCGCCGTGGAGGTGACGACGGACTGCATTCCGCCGATGTCGTTGGTGATCCGCGACTGCACCTCGCCGGTGCGGGTGCGGGTGAAGAAGGCGATGGACTGGCGCTGCAGGTGCCCGAAGACGTCGGTGCGCAGCCGGTGCATCACCTCCTGGCCGATGCGGGTGCTGATCCAGGTCTGCACGACGCCGAACGCCGACGTCAGTGCGGCGACGCCGACCATGCCGGCGGCCAGCGCGACGAGGAGCGCGACGTCGCGCTCGGGGAGCGCCGTGTCGATGACGGCGCGCAGCAGGAACGGCGAGGCCATGCCGACGATCGACGACGCGACGATCATGGCGACGACCACGGCCAGCCGGCTGCGGTAGGGCGTGAAGAGGCGGCCGATGCGGCGCAGCGAGACCTCGCGCGCCTGGGCCTTCTCGGCCGCGGTGACGGTACGACCGCCGCGGCGCGGACGGTCCTCGGTGCCGGCGGTGACGCCGGAGCTCGTGGGTTCCAAGCCGGACCCCTCTCGGTCGAGTTTTGCTGAGGTTACCTCAACATGAGGCTACAACACGACCTGGTGCTAGCTTTGTTCCGTGACCGGTGAGCCCGCACCCGACGACTCCCTCGCCGAGACCTTCTGGGCCGTCGCCCGCAGGCTGCGCAGGCTCTCCAAGGACGCACTCGCCCCTTGGGAGGTCACCCCCGGCCAGTCCCGCGCCCTCGGCGTCCTCGTCCGCAACGGCGAGATGCGCCCCGGCGCGCTGTCCGAGCATCTGCGGATCGCGCCCCGCTCGGCCACCGAGGTCGTCGACGACCTCGAGGACCGCGGCCTCGTCGAACGCTCCCCCGACCCCGCCGACCGGCGCGCCACCCTCGTCCGCGTCACCCCCCGCGGCCGCGAGATCGCCGACGGCATCCGCGCCGCCCGCGTCGCCGAGGCCGAGGAGTTCTTCCGCGGACTCGACGCCCACGACCGCAGCGAGCTCGCGCGCATCCTCGGTTCCCTGCGCGACTGACCGTGCCCGCGACGAGAGCCTGCTGGGCACGGCGCTGCAGGCACTGTGCGCGGTGGGCACCACCGGGATCGTCGCCTCCGACTGCCCGGAGCCCCCTCAGGGCGGCACCGTCACCTGCACCGGCGAGCCCCCGATCCCCGAGGCCACGATCACCGACGCCGGCGACGGCCGTCGCCACGTCCGGTTGACGGTGCCGCTGCCGCCCTGAGGTCCGACCGGCGCACCCCCACAGACCTCCGACCGGCGGAACCGGCGGTACATCCCGCGCGCTCCGCGCCGTCCGCGGATATGGTTCACCACGCGTCCGGCGGTCGAGCAGCCTGCTTCCGGGTCTGTGGAACGACCGCGCCCTCGTCCGGCCAGCCGACCCCAGCGGCAGAGCGCCGGACCCCCGAAAGGACCTCCGTGTCGCCCGCGACCCCCGATTCCTCCCCTGCCGACGGCCTGCGGTTCACCGACGTGTCCGGTGCCGCCGCCCGCCCCGGCGCGCTGGGCCGGGCGTCGCTCTCGGCGTCCGAGCAGCTGCTGCGGCTGTGCGGCGACGTCGACGCCCCCGAGGCCGCCGACCTCGTCACCGCGGGCACCGACGTCGTCGACTGTGGTGCCGACCTCGTCGTCGACCTGCGCGCCGTCACCTTCCTCGGCTCCCGGGGCATCAGCGCGCTGCTGCGTGTGCACCGGTACGCCGAGGCCGCCGGCCGGCGGATGCGGGTGGTGGTCGACCGCGGCAGCCACGTCGTCATGCGGCCGCTGACACTGACGCAGGTCGACACGACCCTCGACCTGGTCGACACCGTCGACGGTCAGGGCTGACACCCGGCGAGGATCAGGACGCGGCGGCCAGGTCGACGTCGTCGGCCGTCACGGGCTCCTCCTGGGCCGCAGCGGACCCGAACGAGTCGAGCACCTCGACGACCAGGCCGGGCAGCACGTCGCGACGCTCGTCGAGGCCCACGACGGTCACCGTCGCCTCGGCGAGCCGCGCCAGGTACTCCGCACGGTGCAGCACCCGAAGACCGTCGGCATCGACGCGCGACACCGACGACAGGTCGACCAGCAGGCTCCGCACCCGCCGGCCGTGGATGAGGCCGGGCGCGAGGAGCTGGACCTCGATGCTGCGGAGCAGCCGCGTCGCCGTCCTGCTGTCGAGCGCGCCTGCCGCGCGCACCAGCACGACGTCGTGCTCCGGCCTGTCCACCGCGATCTGAATGCCCTGGTCCACCGTTGCGAGCCACCTTCCGCGCCACCCGTGCCGGGTTCGACGCGAGACCCGGCGGGAGAAAGATCACCGCAATCGCGGCATTCCAAACCTCCTCCGCCGCCGCGTCCGACACCACGCAGGCGCCGACACCGTCGCGACCGGACTCCGGCCGAGCTCGGCGCAGGTGATAGGTCCGTCCGGGTCACACGAACGCCTGCCAACGGCGGACCGTTCGGGCCCGACGCGCCGGTGAACCCGCCTCACCTGATCGCCGACTTCGACGAGAGACTGTTGCGGCGCAGCAGGAACCAGCGTGAGGCCGAACTCGGCGGTCAGGCGGTCGAGCTGTTCTCCTGGCGGACGAGGGCGGCAATGCGGACGTCGCGGGTGCGTTCCAGATGTGCGCGCAGGACGGTGCGGGCGCGGTCCTGGTCGCCGTCGGAGATGGCTTCGAGGACCTCGGCGTGCTCGTCGTCGCTCGACTCGAGGTTCGGGTTGCGCGACATGTCGACGCTGTCGTAGAGCGCGAGCTGCAGGGCCAGCTGTTCGAGGATGCCGGTGATGGTCGGGTTGTGGCAGGCCTGGCGCAGGACGGCGTGCCAGCGACCGTGCAGGGCGCGGCGTTCGTCCTGGTCGCGGGCGCCGCGGGCTTCCTCGTCGACGTGGCGGAGCCGGGCGAGGTCGAGGGCGGAACGGTGCGCGGCGGCGGACGCCGCGGCTTCGGCCTCCAGCGCGATGCGCGCCTGGTAGATGTCGACGACCTCGGGTGCGGTGAGGGTGCGCACGTGCGGGCCGCGGGGGCCACGGACGACGAGCCCGTCGCACTCGAGCCGCAGGATGGCCTCGCGGACCGGGGCGCGGCCGACGCCGAGGCGGGCGGCGAGGGCGGTCTCGAGGAGGGTCGTCCCGGGCGGCAGCGCCCCGCCGACGATCTCGTCGCGCAGCACGAGGTACTGCGACTCGGCGGCGTTGCCTGTCTGCACGGGTGCGGCCACGAATCCCCCTCACCGGCCGGACCGTGAGGTCCGCCACGACATCGACGCGGCACAGAGTACGGGACGTGTCCGCACGCTCCCGCGAGCACGTCCGTGACGTAGACGCGTGGAGACGCGTGTCGACACGCGTCTTGCACATGGCGCGGGACTCACTTACTGTCGCGGACGACCCCGACGACGACGGCCAGGAGGAACGATGACGACTCGTCACGTCTCCCAGCGCAGCGTCCTGTCCCGGCCGCGCGACACCCGTGGTGACCGCGGCTGCCGCAGCTGTCGACCTGGTCCCCTCAGCGGCTGAGTCGACTCGACCGCCGCCGCTCGCGCCGTCGTGCCGGGCAGCTCGCGCCCTCGTGGCGCCACCGTCCGTGACCGCACGTCGGCACGGAACCGAATCCCAGAGAGGTTTCTCGATGACGGCTGACGTCGTGCTGCGCCGCGGACTGGTCGTGGCGGCCCTGACCCCGTTCGTGGGCACGAGCGTGCGTGTCGACAAGGCGCGGTTCGCCGCGCAGATCGACGTGCTCGCCGCGGCGCGCCCCGTGGCGGTGACGGTCGGTGCGGTCGAGAGCCAGGAGTTCCAGGTGCTGTCGAAGGCCGCGCGGCTGGGCCTGGTCGACGCCGCCCGCGAGGGCCTGCCCGACGACGTCCCGGTGATGGCGGGGGTGTCGAGCGCGTCGCTGAAGGAGTCGATCGCGCTGGCCGGGGAGATCGCGAAGCGCGGCGCGTCGGTGGCGGCGGCGGTGGCGAGCCCGAAGCCGTGGGGTGCCGCGCCGACGCCGGACGAGGCGCACCGCTGGTTCGCGACGCTCGCCGACGAGAGTCCGATCCCGGTGCTGCTCTACAACAACCCGCGCCTGGGCGTGGACCTGTCGGTCGACGCGATGGCCCGCATCTGCAGCCACCCGAACGTCGTCGCGATCAAGGAGACCTCCCGCGACGAGCAGAAGCTGCTCGGGCTGGTCAACCGCATCCAGGGCAGCGCCCACGTCTACACGAACATGGAGCTGCTGCTCTCGACGCTGGTGCTGGGCGGCAGCGGTGCCATGCTGCCGACGTCGGGGCTGCCGATCGCGTCGCGGCTCGTCGAGGCCTTCGAGGCCGGCGACGTCACCGAGGCGGCGCGGCTGCAGCTGTTCTTCTCCGAGTTCCCCGGCCGCTGGACCGGTTTGGGCTTCCTGCCCGCGGTGAAGGCCGCGGCCGGGCTCATGGGCTGCGAGCTCGGTGAGCCCCTGTGGCCCTGGTCCGGTCTCGACGACACCGCCCGCGCCGAGATGCGCGAGTTCCTCGCGAAGTGGGACCTGCTCGACCACTTCGCCGGTAAGGAGTCCTGATGAGCCTGATCGACATCTCCCACCAGCTGTGGCCGGGGATGCCCAAGATCCCGATCCTGCCCGAGGTCGAGCGCCACCAGGTGGCCTCGATCGCCGACGGCGCCCCGCTCAACATCAGCGCGATCACGCTGGCGCTGCACGTCGGCACGCACATCGACGCGCCCGCGCACGCGGTCGACGGCGCGAAGACGATCGACGAGCTGCCGATCGAGCGGTTCGCCGGGACGGCCGTCGTCGCGAAGGTGGACCGCAAGCCCGGCGAGGAGATCACCGTCGACGATGTGCTCGCCGGCGGCCCCGCCCCGCAGCGCGGGGAGTTCCTGCTGGTCGCGACCGGCTGGAGCGACAAGTTCCTCTCCCCCGACTACGCCGACCACCCGAGCCTGTCCCCCGAGCTGGCCACGTGGTGCGTGGAGCAGGGGGTGCCGTTCGTGGGCGTCGACATGATCACCCCCGACCTGCCGGTGCACCGTCGCGGCGAGGGTTTCGACTTCCCCGTGCACCGCACCCTCCTCGGTGCCGAGGTCCTGATCGCGGAGAACCTCACCAACCTCGACGCCGTCGCGGGGCAGCGGATCCACGTGCACGCCCACCCGCTGGCGATCCGCGGCGGCGACGCCGGTCCGGCCCGCGTGGTCGCCGAGACGGGAGCCGACCGATGAGCCGCGCCCTCGATCCCGTCCCCGGGCCGCTGGACTTCCCCGACAGCCCGCTGTCGCGCGCGTCGCGCCAGCCGTTGATGCTCGGGCTGTTCCTGCCGCTGCAGACCGGCGCGTTCTCGCAGTCGACGCTGCCGCGGGCGACTCGGTGGGACTTCGAGTACAACCGCCACCTCACCCAGCTCGCCGAGGCGTCGGGCTTCGAGTTCGTGTTCGGCCTGCAGCAGTGGGTGGGCAAAGGCGGCTTCGGCGGCGAGATGAACTACCGGGAGAACTTCCTGGACCCGTTCATCTCGACGATCGCCCTGTCGACGGTGACGACGAACATCCTGTCGATCTCCACGGTCCACGTGCTCTACGGCAACTGGCACCCGATGCACCTGGCCCGCTTCGCCGCGACGGCCGACCACATCGCGGGCGGGCGCTACGGGCTCAACATCGTCACCGGCTACGCCACGGGCGAGCCGCCGATGTTCGGCATGGACCGCATCGACCACGACCGTCGCTACGACATGGCCGACGAGTTCACCTCGATCCTCGAGGACCTGTGGAACGGCCGCGAGAACCTCACCTACGACGGCGAGTTCTACAAGCTGCGCGACGCGTACGTGTCCCCGCGCCCGAAATACGGGCGGCCGATCCTGGTGGCCGCCAGCGGGTCGCCCGCCGGCTACGACTTCGCGGGCCGCCACGTCGACATCGTGTTCACCGCGAGCCCCGCGGGCGCCGACTTCGACGGCGCGATCGACGCGATGCCCGAGCACGTCGCGAAGATCAAGGACGCCGCCCGCGCGCACGGCCGCGAGGTGAAGGTCATCATCTTCCCGCTGGTCATCTGCAAGGAGACCGACGCGGAGGCGTTCGCGTACCGCGACGAGATCGTCGCCCACGCCGACACCGGCTCGCTGGTCAACTACCACGCCCGGCACACCTCCGGCGACGCCCAGGCCTGGCCGAAGCACGTGCTGGCCGACCGCGCGCTGGGTGGGCACCTGCAGATCACGGGCGGCCCGGAGCGGGTCGCCGACGCGCTGGAGCGGCTGCACGCGGCCGGGTTCGACGGCGTCCAGCTGGGCTTCTACGACTACGAGCCGGAGCTTGCGTTCTTCGACGAGGCCGTCGTCCCGCTGCTCAAGGCCAAGGGCCTGCGGGGATAGCCGTGGAGATCATCCTCACCGCCACCGTGATGGGCCTGGGCATGCACCACGGCTCGTGGCGCTACCGCGACGGCGACGCGTTCGACTACGTCGACCCGGACTACTACGCGCACATCGCGCGGACCGCGGAGGCCGGCGCGCTGCACGCGATCTTCCTCGCCGACACGCTCGACGTCAGTGAGGAGCGCTTCGCCCGGCCCAACCTCGGGGCGCTCGACCCCGCGGTGACGCTGGCGGTGATGGCCGCCCACACGGAGCGGATCGGGCTCGTGGGCACCTCGTCGACGACGTTCAACGAGCCGTTCAACCTGGCCCGGCGCTTCGCGAGCCTCGACCACATGAGCCGCGGCCGCGCGGGCTGGAACGCGGTGACGACGTTCGTGCCCGCCGTCGCCGGCAACTTCGGCGGCACCCCGCTGCCCGCCCACGACCAGCGTTACGCCCGCGCCCGGGAGTTCCTCGACGTCGTCATCGGGCTGTGGGAGAGCTGGGAGCAGGGCGCGACCGTGGGTGACAAGACGACGGGCACGTTCGTCGACGCCGCCCGGGTGCACGCGCTCGACCACGTCGGCGAGCACTTCTCGGTCCGCGGCCCGTCGACGCTGCCGCGCTCGCGGCAGGGCCGGCCGGTGATCTTCCAGGCCGGGGCGTCGGAGGGCGGTCGCGACCTGGCCGCGCAGTACGCCGACGTCGTGTTCACCGCACAGAACACCATCGAGGCCGCGACGGCGTTCCGCACCGACGTGCGGCGCCGCGCCGTCGGTCACGGGCGCTCCGCCGACACGGTGAAGATCGTCCCCGGGCTGCTGCCGGTCGTCGGCAGCACCACCGACGAGGCCAGGGCGCGCAAGGAGAAGCTCGACGAGCTGCGCGGCGTCGGCCCGGAGCTGGAGAAGCTGGCGCTGCGGGTGGGTATCCCGGTCGACGCCCTGGAGCTCGACAAGCCCCTGCCGGTCGACCTGATCCGCGCCAACGAGGGCTTCCGCGGCTCACACGGGTTCCGCGACGCCGCGGTCGAGCTCGCGACACGGCAGAACCTGACAGTTCGCGAGCTGCTCTACGCCAACGGCGGCGGCCACCAGCAGGTGGTGGGCACGCCGGAGGAGATCGCCGACACCGTCGAAACCTGGGTCGAGGCCGGTGCCGTCGACGGCTTCAACCTCATGATCGACGCCTTCCCGTCGGGGCTGGAGGACGTCGTCGAGCACGTCGTTCCGTTGCTGCGCAAGCGATGTCTGTTCCAGAACGAGTACGCGGGGTCCACCCTGCGCACCAATCTCGGCCTACCCCCACTCCCCTGACCTCCCTGACGGAGCCGAACCCATGACCGAGCCCGATCCGGTGCTCGTCGCGCACGCCGACGGTGTCGCGCGCGTGACCTTCAACCGACCCGACCACGCCAACACGATCACCTACGCGACGATGCAGGCGTTCATCGCCGGCCTCGAGCAGGCCCACACGAGCGGCGCGACGGTCCTCGTCGTGTCCGGCGCGGGCGCCGACCTCACCCTGGGCCGCGACAAGGGCGAGCGCGTCGCCGGCGTCACCCGTGCCGACAACCTGCGGCTCATCCTGCGCGCCAACGAGCTGCTCGCGGGCTTCCCCGGCGTCAGCGTGACGGCCGTGCGCGGGCGCGCGTTCGGCTTCGGCACCGGGCTCGCACTGCATTCCGACATCTCGATCGCCGCCGACACCGCGATCCTCGGGTTCGACGAGCTGGCGGCCGGTCTGCCGCCGCTGGTCGTCCTCACCTACCTGTACCGCCACGTCACCCCGAAGGCCGCCGACGACCTCGTACTCACCTCGCGCAAGGTCGGCGCGGCCGAGGCGCTGCGGCTCGGACTGGTCAGCCGCGTCGTCGCCGAGGCGGACCTGGACACGACGGTCGAGCGGACCGTCGCCGAGCTCGCCGGTCGCGAGGCCTCGGCACTGCGGCTGCTCAAGGAGTTCGCGGGCGAGGCCAAGTCGCCCGAGCAGCGTCCGGCCGAGGAGTTCGGCGAGTACGCGGTGGAGCGGCTGGTCGCCTGGATCGAGCGGAGGCAGTCGTGAGCGAGCTTGCGAGCTCACCGGACAACACAGCAGCGTCGCGAATGCGGCCGACGAGCGTCAGCGAGGAGGGGGCATGAGCACCGAGACCGCTGCCGCGCCGACGACCTCGCGCAACACCCGGCGCGCGAACTTCGCGTCCGCCTGGCTCGGCTGGATGCTCGACGGCTTCGAGACGTACGCGATCGTGCTGGTCGGCAGCCTGGTCGTCGCCGACCTGGTCGGGAAGGGGGCGTCGCCGATCTACTTCGGCACGATCCTCGCGGTCCAGCTGATCGCGTGGGCGGTCGGCGGCCTCGCCTCCGGCGTGCTGATCGACTACTTCGGCCGTCGCAAGGTCCTGATGGCCTCGATCCTCACCTACGCCATCGCCACCGGCCTCGCAGCGCTGTCGCCCAACTTCGCGATCTTCCTGGTCCTGCGGATCATCGCCGGGCTGGGCATGGGCGCGGAGTGGGGTCCCGGCAGCGCGCTGGTCGCCGAGACCTGGTCGGACCGCAGCCGTGGCCGTGGCATCGCGCTGCTGCAGTGCGCGTTCGGAGTCGGCTTCCTGGTCGCGACGGGTGTGTTCTGGCTGCTCGGCCCCACCGACCCGGGGACGTGGCGCTGGCTGCTGGCCATCGGCGCGCTGCCCGCACTGGTGGTGCTGTTCGTGCGGCGCCGGGTCGGCGAGTCGCCGATGTGGGAGGACGCCGACGCCCGCCGCCGCGCCGCCACGGCGCGTGCGGCGAAGGGCGAGACCCTCGACGAGCACGAGCGCGCCCTGACCGTCTTCACCCTGCGCCGGCTGTTCACCGAGCCGGCGAGCCGCAGCAGGCTGCTGAAGCTGCTGGCGTGCTCGACGGCGAGCCTCGTCGGCTGGTGGGCCGTCTCCACCTGGGTGCCGCAGTACGCGGGTGCCGCGGTGAAGGCCGCCGGTGCGGCTCCGACGACCACGACGCTGATCGTCCTCGCCTACAACGTCGGTGGTGTGCTGGGCTGGCTGGCCTGGGGCGTGCTGGCCGACGCGATCGGCCGCCGGTGGGCGCTGTGGTCCTACTTCGCCGGTGCGCTGGTGCTGACGTGGGTGCTGTTCGGCTTCCAGTACTCCTCGCTCGGGCTGCTGACGCTCGTCGTCGCGGTCAACGGCTTCTTCACCCTCGGCCAGATGGGCTGGATGGCGACCTATCCGGGCGAGCTGTTCCCGACGAGCCTGCGGGGCAGCGCGATCACCGTCGTGTTCAACGTCAGCCGGGTGTTCGCCGCGGCCGGCGCGCTGCTGGCGGGCGCGATCGTCGGCGGTCTGGGCGGCATCGCCACGGCTGCCCTCGTCATCGGCTCCATCTACGTCCTCGGGCTCGTGTTCGCGCTGATCGCGGGCCCGGAGACGAAGGGGAAGCCCCTCCCGGAGTAGACCCTGTGAGCGGTGACGACGAGCTCGCCGCCCACGTCTCCCGGCCGGCCGCCGCGTTCGCCGAGCTGGACGCCGCCGCGATCCGGTCCGGGATCGCCGCCCGGGCCCGGTCGCGCCCACCCGGCCCGGAGCTGTCATCGGTGCGCGGCGGCGGCCGACCGGGTCGCGTCGGAGGTCGCCGCGCGGCTGCGCGCCGCATAACCTCGCCGACGTGCACCCCGGCCGGTTCGCCGCTCTCACGCCCGACAAGCCCGCGGTCGTCATGTCCGACACGGGCGAGACGCTCACCTACGCCCAGCTCGACGAGCGCTCGCTCCGGCTGGCCCGCGTCCTGTACGACGCGGGGCTGCGCCCGGGCGACGACGTCGTCGTCCTGGCCGAGAACTCGCCGCGCTGCTTCGAGGCCTACTGGGCCGCCGTCCGCAGCGGGCTCTACGTCACCGCCGTCGACTTCCACCTGCAGCCGGCCGAGGCGGCCTACATCGTCGACGACTGCGACGCGACGGCGCTGATCACCTCGGCCGGCCAGGCCGCGACGGCGACCACGATCATCGACGGCACCCCGCGCGTCCGGCTGCGGCTGGCGTTCGACGGTGACGTCGCCGGCCACGACGACTTCGAGGCAGCGCTCGCCGCCGCCCCCGCCGAACCGGTTCCCGGCACCCCGCCGCGCGGCAAGGACATGCTCTACAGCTCCGGCACGACGGGCCGCCCCAAGGGCGTCAAGCCGCCGTTGTCCGACAAGGGGATCGACGACGGGCCCGACCCGCTGCTCGGGGTGTTCGGGCCCGTCTACGGCTTCGACGCGGACACCGTCTACCTCTCCCCCGCCCCGCTGTACCACGCGGCGCCGCTGCGGTTCGGCGCGATGGTGCACGCCGTCGGCGGCACGGTCGTCGTCATGCCGCGGTTCGACGCCGAGGCCTCGCTCGCCGCGATCGGGCGCTACCGGGCCACGCACAGCCAGTGGGTGCCGACGATGTTCGTCCGCATGCTCAAGCTGCCCGACGAGGTCCGCGCCCGTCACGACGTGTCGTCGCTGAAGGTTGCGGTGCACGCGGCGGCGCCGTGCCCGGTCGAGGTCAAGCAGCGGATGATCGACTGGTGGGGGCCGGTCCTGCACGAGTACTACGGCTCCACCGAGGCCCTCGGCGTCACGATGATCGACTCGCTCGAGTGGCTCACCCATCCCGGCTCGGTGGGCCGGTCCCGGCTCGGCGTCGTGCGGGTGTGCGACGACGCCGGCGACGAGGTGGCGACCGGCGAGACCGGGCTCGTGTACTTCGAGCGCGACGTGCTGCCGTTCAGCTACCACAAGGACAGCGGTAAGACCGCCGAGGCGCAGAACCCGAAACACCCCAACTGGGGCACCAACGGCGACATCGGCCACGTCGACGCCGACGGCTACCTCTACCTCACCGACCGCCGCGCGTTCACGATCATCTCGGGGGGTGTGAACGTCTATCCGCAGGAGATCGAGGATGCGCTCGCGCTGCATCCGGCGGTCCTCGACGTCGCCGTCATCGGGGTGCCCGACGACGACCTCGGCGAACGCGTCACGGCCGTCGTCCGCGCCGCGCCCGGCGCCACCCCGGGCCCGGAGCTCGCCGAGGAGCTGCGGGCGTTCCTGCGCTCGCGCATCTCCCATCGGAAGGTGCCGCGGGTGGTGGACTTCGTCGACGAGCTCCCCCGCACCGAGACGGGCAAGCTGCGCAAACACGTCCTTCGCGCCCGCTACGCGGGCTGACGTCGTCTCCCGTGTCGGCTGCGCGGCCGGCCGAGCCGTGCCATCCTGAATATGTGGCAGCGACTGTCAATAAGGGTGGCTGACACACAGAACTGACGTCGACGTCGGGGGACGACCGATGACCGAGACCACCACCAGGGCGCGCGGGGCCACCGAGATGCCCGTCTACATGCGCCGCAACGAGTTCGACCCCGTCCCGGAGCTGACCGCGCTGCGTGACGGCCCACGCGTCGCCAAGGTGCGCACCGCGTTCGGGATGGACGTCTGGGCGGTCACCCGCCACGAGGACGTCCGCGAGGTGCTGTCCGACGCCGGCACGTTCAGCAACACCCTCGGCATGGCGCGCATGGCGATGATGGACGACCTGTCCGACGCCGAACGGGCCCGGATGCGCGCGGGCAACCTGCTGGCGTTCGACCCACCCGACCACACCCGCCTGCGCCGCATGCTCACCGCGGAGTTCACGATCCGCCGGATGCGCCGCCTCGAACCGCGCATCCACGAGATCGTCGACGAGCATCTCGACGCCATGGAGGCCAAGGGGCCGCCGTCGGACCTGGTCGCCGACTTCGCGCTGCCCGTGCCGTCGCTGGTGATCTGCGAGCTGCTCGGCGTGCCCTACGCCGATCGTGACGACTTCCAGCGGCGCACCGGGCAGCTGCTCGACATGTCGCTGCCGATGGCCGAACGCCGCCGCGTCGGACTGGAGTCGCGCGAGTACATGGCGACGCTCGTGACCCGCACGCAGGCCGACCCGGGCGAGGACCTGCTCGGCATGCTGGTCCGCGAACACGGCGACGACCTGTCGTTCGACGAGCTCGCCGGCATCGCGAGCCTGCTGCTCATCGCCGGGCACGAGACGACGTCGAACATGCTGGGCCTGGGCACGCTCGCGCTGCTGCGCCATCCCGACCAGCTCGCGATCGTGCGCGACGACCCCGACGCGATCGAGCCGGCCGTCGAGGAGCTGCTGCGCTGGCTGAGCATCGTGCACAGCGGCACGATGAAGACGACGACGGCCGACACCGAGATCGGCGGCGTCGCGATCCCGAAGGGCGACACGGTGCTGTGTGCCCTGCCCGCCGCGAACCGGGACCCGCGCTCGATCGACGACCCCGACCGGCTCGACGTCACGCGCGGCGCGATCGGGCACGTCGCGTTCGGGCACGGCATCCACCACTGCCTGGGGGCGCCGTTGGCGCGCATGGAGATGCGGATCGGGTTTGCGGCGCTGCTGCGCCGCTTCCCGACACTGGCCGAGGTGCCGGGGACGGCCGACTTCCGGTCGTTCCACGTCATCTACGGCATGGCGAAGATGGAGGTGACCTGGTGAGCGGCAGTACCGATCAGGGGCACACCGAGCAGGGGCACGTGCACGTCGTCGCCGACCGCGACGTGTGCATCGGAGCCGGGATGTGCGTGATGTCGGCCGAGGACGTGTTCGACCAGGACGACGACGGCCTGGTCAGGCTCCTGGTCGAGGACCCCGCCGACGGGACCGCGGTCCGCCGCGCCGTGGAGGGCTGCCCGTCGGGCGCCCTGCGCATCGCCGCCGAACAGACGGAACGGACGGCCCGGGCGCGCAACTGAATCGCGCGACCGGGCCGTTCGTGACGACCCGTCAGTGCGTGGGGGCCGGCGCCGGGGCGCTCCCCCGCAGCGTCACCTCACGGATGACGAAGGCCGCGACGATCGCGATCAGCGCGACGCCTGCCGCCCAGAGGAAGGCCGTCGAGACGCCCGAGGTGACGGCGGCGCGGAACGCCTCCTGCACCTGCACGGGCAACCCGCTCAGCATCGCCGGGGTGAGCTGCCCCCCGCTGACCTGCGCACCCGCGGCAGCACCGAGGCTGCCGGTGAGCGAGGACTGCAGGTGCTGGGCGTAGAGCGTGCCCAGCAGCGACACCCCGAGCGACCCGCCGATCGTCCGGAACAGGGTGGCGGCACCGCTGGCCGCGCCCATGTCCTTGCGGCCGACGCTGTTCTGCACCACGAGCATCGTCGTCTGCATCAGGAAGCCCATGCCGACGCCGAGCACGACCATGAACAGCGAGCTGGTGAGCATCGTCGTGTCGACGGTCATCAGCGACAGGAGGCCCAGGCCCGCGGCCATCGCGAACGAGCCGAGGATCAGCAGGATCCGGTAGCGGCCCGTGCGGGTGACGAACTGCCCACCCGCGAGCGACGTGACGAGCATGCCCGCCATCAGCGGCAGCAGGAGCAGCCCGCTGCTCGTCGCCGACGCGCCCTGGACGATCTGCTGGTACTGCGGCAGGAACGTCACGGCGCCGAACATCGCGAATCCGGTCAGGAACGTCAGCGCGATCGCGGGCGTGAAGTTCGGGGCCTTGAACAGCGCGAGCGGCAGGATCGGCTCGGCGACCCGGCGCTCGACCCGGACGAACCAGATCGCGGCGGCGACGGCGAGCACGCCCAGGCCGATGATCTGCCACGAGGCCCACGCGTACTCGGTGCCGCCCCAGCTGGTGAGCAGGGTCAGCGCCGACACGGCGACGGCGAGGAGGCCGGCTCCGGCCCAGTCGATCGAGACCTGCGCGCGGCGGCCCGGCAGCGTCATCGTGAACCAGATGACGACCAGGGCCAGGACGCCCAGCGGGATGTTGATGTAGAACGCCCAGCGCCAGCTCAGGTTGTCGGTGAGGAACCCGCCCAGCAGCGGGCCACCGACGAATGCGATCGGCATGACCGCGGCCATCATGCCCTGGTAGCGGCCCCGCTCACGGGGCGGGACGAGGTCACCGATGATCGCCATGGCGCCGACCATGAGGCCACCGGCACCGAGGCCCTGGATGCCGCGGAACGCGATCAGCTCGCCCATGTTCTGCGCCAGCCCCGAGAGTGCGGACCCGGCGAGGAACACGACGATCGACATCATGAAGACGCCCTTGCGGCCGAACAGGTCGCCGAGCTTGGCCCACACGGGCGTCGCGACGGCGGTGGCCAGCGCGTACGCGGTGACGACCCACGACAGGTGGGCGAGCCCGCCGAGCTCGCCGACGATCGTCGGCATCGCGGTGCCGACGATCATGTTGTCCAGCATCGCCAGCAGCATGGCGATCATCAGGCCGGACAGGACCGTGTAGATCTCGCGCTTGCTGCGCGGGCGGTCCTCGTCGACGGTCTGCGCGACGGTCTCCGCCACGGCGTGGCGGGGCGTCTGCGGCTCCGTCCGGAGTACGACGGTCGACGCGGCGCTGTCGGGCGTGGCGCGGTGCCTCCCGGCCCGCTGCTCGTCGCCCGGCGCGGCCGTCGCCGTCCCGGTCCCTTCGCTCATCTCGGTCCTCCCCCGGACGTCGGTGCTCTTACTTGCCGACCGGCTAGTAAGCTCTGGGAGGTAAGGTACGCCCGCACTAGCCGGTCGGCAAGTAAGATGACGGGTATCACGACCCGGAGGTGAGTGGTGACGGACGCACGACGCACGGACACCCGTGCGCAGATCCGCGAGGTGGCTCTCGAGCTGTTCGCCGAGCGCGGCTACGACGGCACGTCGTTGCGCGAGATCGCGGAGAGGCTCGGCATCACGAAGGCCGCGGTCTACTACCACTACAAGACCAAGGAGGAGATCGTCGGCGCCCTGTTCGACGACTTCCTCTCCGGCGTCGACGAGATCGTGGAGTGGGCGCTGAACAAGGGCCCCGGGCCCGAGACCCGCGCCGAGGTGCTGCGCCGCTACCAGGGCCTGCTGACCGGCCCCTCGGCTGCGCAGGTCGCGCGGCTGATGCAGGAGGGCCAGTCGTCGCTGCGCGACGTCGCCGCCGCCAAGGACATGAAGGCGCGCTTCTTCGCGATGAGCCGCGCCGTCACCGACCCCGACGCCTCGGCCGCCGACCAGATGCGCATGCGGCTGGCCGTGATCGCCCTGCACCTCGGCGCGTTCATGGACCAGGAGAGCCTGCCGGTGTCGGCCGAGGAACGCCAGACCGCGGCGCTCGAGGTGGCGCTGGAGCTCGCGGGCGGCTGACTCACACGTGCCGGTAGCCGGGGTGCACCCCCGGCGTCAGTCCCTGCTCGTCGGCGATCCGCCCGAGCAGCGCCCGCAGCGTGGCGCGCTCGTCGTCGTCGAGCGCCGCGCACACCGCGTCGTCGTGCGCCCGGCCGACCTCGGCGATGCGCCGCAACAGCTTCTCCCCCGCCGACGTCACGTGCAGGGCGTGCAGCCGACGGTCCGCCGGGTTGCGCCGGCGCTCCACCAGGCCCCGCTCGTCGAGCTGGTCGACGAGCGCGACGAGCCGGCTCGGCGGCGTCCCGAGAACCTTGGCGAGCGCCTGCTGCGACTGCCCCGGCGCGGCCGCGACCGCCCGCAGCAGGCCCGTCTGCGGCGGCGTCAGGTCGAGCTCGCCGATCCGCCCGGCGAAGCACATCGCGGCGTGGGCACCGATCTGCGCGAGCAGGAACGCCGAACCGGGCCCGGGTCCCGGCGGCTGCGGAGCGTCGTCCATGAGCGGAACCGTAGCAGTTGACAAATGATAAACACCATAGAATCGTTCACAGGTGTAACGATCTGACGAGGAGGCACCATGACCGGCACCTTCCGCTTCGGCGTCGTCGCCACACCGCAGGGCGACGGCGACTCCTGGCGTGCCACCGCGCGTCGGATCGCCGGACTCGGCTACTCGACGCTGCTGATGCCCGACGGTCTCCAGCTCCTCTCGCCGTTCCCGTCGCTGGCCGTCGCGGCGTCGGCGGCGGACGTGCGCGTCGCGACGTTCGTGCTCGCATCACCGCTGCGCACGCCAATGGCCGCGGCGTGGGACGCACACTCCTTGACCGTGCTGACCGACGGCCGCTTCGAGCTCGGCATCGGCACCGGCATCCCGGCGGCGAAGCAGTCGGCCGAGCGGCTCGGCATGCCCTACGGGAGCGCGGCCGAGCGGCTCGCGCAGGTCGGGGAGACGATCGACCGCGTCCGCGAGCTCGGCGGTGACGGGGTGCGCACCCCTGTGCTCGTCGCCGCGGGCGGCCCGAAGTCCCGGGCGCTGGCCGCCGAGAAGGCCGACATCGTCACCCTCGCCGCGGGCGCGCTCGCGAACATCGACGAGATGGCCACGATGGCCGACGACCTGCGCGCCAAGGCCGGCGACCGCGCCGCGACCATCGAGCTGGCGATGAACATCTTCGTCGTCGGCGAGGAGGTGCCGCCGTGGACGAAGCAGTTCATGGGCGTCGACGCCGACGAGCTGATCGCCGCCGACGCCCTCACGATGTTGCGCGGTAACCCCCAGCAGATGGCCGACGAACTGCAGCGCCGCCGCGACCGGATCGGCACGTCCTACATCAGCGTGAACGCGCAGTTCCTCGAGCAGTTCGCCCCGGTCGTCGAGCTGCTGGCGGGAAAATGACCTCCTGAGCAGGGTCAGCCGGCCGTGACGATCGCGCGGAGCTGGTCGGCCTTCTGCGGGGTCCAGTCGGGTGGGCGCAGCAGCAGGGCCCAGGCGTCGACGGACTCGGCCGTGTAGCGGTGGCCGTGCCCCTCGGGGACCTCGGCGGAGGCGGGCATGTCGAGCGTTACCTGCCAGAACGTGACGATCGGCAGCCACGTCATCGACGGCAGCACGTCGCGGCCGCGGGGCTCGGCGAGCCAGTCGGGCCGGCTGAACAGCAGCTTCGGGCTCCACCACGTGATCGGGTCGGACGGGTGCTGCAGGATCAGCGTCCGCGAGCCCGCCCAGGGCGCGCCCACGGGCGGCGCGCCGGCCGCGACATCGGTGCTGAACCGGACCGTGCGCCCGTCGCGGTAGACGGGCTCGACCTCGCGACTGCCGGGGTCGCGGTCGTCGCTGAACTCGGTGTGCAGGGCGTTGAAGTTCGGTGGGCCCACGAACAAGGCGCCGGCGGTGCGGTTGCGCAGGTCGGCCTCGCCGCTGAACGCGGCCTCTCCCCCGAACGAGCCGAGGCTCTCCCCGAAGACGTAGAGCTGCGGACGACGGTCGACCGGTAGCGACGCCCACTTGCCGTAGACGGCGTCGAACAGCGCGCGGCCGGCGGCCTGGGCGCGGGTGGCGTCGACGAGGTAGGAGAAGCCCGACGGCACGAACGAGTACTGGAGGGCGACGATCGCGGAGTCACCGCCCGCGACGTACTCGAACGACGACATCGCGCCGGCGTCGAGCCAGCCCTGCCCGGTGGTGGTGGCGACGAGCAACCGCGCCCGGTCGAAGGCGCCGGCGCGGTCCAGGTCGGCGACGGCCAGGGCGGCGCGGGCCTCGGCGGTGTCGGCGGAGTCGACGCCTGCGTAGACACGGATCGGGTCGGCGGCGCGGGTGCCGGTGAAGGCGGCGATGTCGGCCGACGTCGGCCCACCCGCGACGAAGATGCGGCCCTCGCGACCGAGGGACTCCCAGCTGATCAGCGACTCGGCGCCACCGGAGCGCAGGTCCGAGGTGGGGCGGGTGACGCCTGCGGGGGTGGCGTCGTTGGCGGTGGCGAAGGCGCGATCGGTGGCGGTGAAGAAGCTGTCGAGCGCGAGCCCGCTGACCAGGTAGACGACGACCGCGCCGACGACGAGCCCGCCGAGGGCGCGGGCGCCCCGGCGGCCCATCCACCGCGACAGCAGCCTGCCGACACCGCGCCCGAGCAGGAACAGCATGCGGCACAACGCGAACAGCACGACGAAGGCGGCGAGGGCGACCGGGACGGCGAGCAGGCTCTCGCCCCAGCCCTGCGCCGGAAGGCCCATCAGCTCGCGCAGCTGCCCCTGCCAGTACCGACCGGCGAGCACCCCGGCGGCGACGAGCAGCACGGCCACCACCAGGAACCCCACCACCGACGCCCGTCGTGCGCGGCGCGGGTCGCGCCCGGCGAAGGCCCGCCACACGAGGGCGGCGAGGACGCCGAGCCCGTAGCCGAGGATCGCGCCGATGCCCGCGACGGCGCCCTGCAGGAGCCCGCTGCGCGGCAGCAGCGACGGGGTGAACGACAGGCACGCGAGGATCAGCGCACCCCAGAGACCCGGCAGGCTCGGCGCGAACCAGCGCCGGGCCGGCGGCTCGGGTTCGTCGTCGGTGTCGAGCACCTCGTCCGGCGGGGCCTCGCGGGTCGCGGTCACGACGGCTCCGGCAGCGGCAGACCCGGCGACCGCACTGTCGGCAGCATCATCCGTCGAACGATAACGGCGTTCACGCGCGCGCAGTAGCGGCCGACAGCGCGACCCGGAACCCCGCCGAGCCCGAGAGGAGACCGGTTCGATCATGATCGGGACCAGCCTCACGTCGAACTCGGCGTGGGGGGTCGGGGCCGCCGGCCCCGTGGGACGGATCAGGCGCTGCGCCCCCGGCGACGACCGCCGCGGCGCGCGGCGGCGGGACGGTCCCCGTCGGCACCCCCGGCGCGCAGGGCACTGGCGGCGAAGCCGTGGTCGGAGCGCAGCCGCGTGATGTCGTCGTCGGTGCTCCAGAAGCTCGCAACCTCGTCGGCGGGGAACCGGGCGGCCACGAGCTGCATGGCGATGTCGTGGCGCACGTACTCCACGGCGACCATGACGACGGCCGGGTTGTCGGAGAAGATGCCCCACGCGTCGGAGTCGACGAACCCGCCGATGACGCATTCGCGCCGATCGGCGACGACCACGAACAGCCGGCAGCCCAGGTTCTCCAGCACCACGGCGGGCGGGGAGAGCGTGTGCTCGTAGGCGTGGCCGGGCAGGTTCTCGTTCTCGCCGTAGGTGAGCGTGGTGACGGCGACGCCGCGGGCGTCGGCGTCGCGGACGAGGGACTCGAGCTGCGCGCCCTCCTGCGGCCAGGTGGAGAGGAACAGGTCGTGGCGGGCCCCGGACACGACGTCGCCTGCGCGTTCGAGCAGCGGTTCGCGGCCGGTGAGGTTGTGGATCAGGTGTACCCGCGAGGGCGGCGCGATCGACGGCAGCGCCGCCCGCAGGGCGCCGAGTGTCGACTCGTAGCGGCGGCCGAGCCGGTCGATCAGCGACGCGGGTGGCAGCGGCAGGTAGGTGACGGTGTCGTCGTGGGTGCGGACCTCGTAGGTGGCGCCGCTGGCGGTGAGCTTGCCGAGCGTCTCGTAGACGGTGCTGCGCGGCACCCCGGAACGCTTGGCGACCTCGTAGCCGTTGAGCGGCTCGCCCGCGGCGACGAGGGCGAGGTAGGCCTTGGCCTCGTACATCGACATGCCCAGCTCCTGGAGCTGGGCGACGACACCGTCGGGGACGGTCATCTCTGGTCCGAGAAGTGGTCGTCGAGCGACACGAGCGCGATCTTGGTGTCCAGTTTGGACGGGAGGAACGCGCCCTGGACGCTGTGGCGCACCGTCGTGTCGGCGTCGCCGCGGGCGGCGGACCGGCCGGCGAGCCGGCCGAGGGTGAAGCCTCCGGAGATGCGGGTGCCACCCAGCTCGGCGGTGCCGCCGAGGCCGCCGAGGCAGTCCCCCGCCGCGTAGAGGCCGGGGACGGGCGCGCCGAACACGTCGATGACCTGCAACGACTGCGTGGCGCGGAAGCCACCGGACACGAAGTTGACCCCGACGACCATGGGGATCGCGGTGAACGGCGCGGTGGCGCAGGTGCGCCGCCCGGGCGGCATGACGACGCGCCCGGTCTGCGGGTCACGGGTCTCCTCGGTGCCGAGGAAGGAGTTCCAGCCGGCGACGGTGGCCTCCAGCGCGGCGGCGGGGACGCCGATCGTGTCGGCGAGCGCGGCGAGGGTCGGCGCCTGCACGGCGGGCTCGGGCATCTGCCCGATGAGCGTGGCCTTCTCGCGGGCGACGACGTCGTCGACGACGTACCAGCCGCGGCGGCCGGGCTGGGCGAGCAGCGCCTCGACGCGCTCCTCGTAGACGCCGGCCTCGTCGTGGAACCGCTCCCCCGACTCGTTGACCGCGATCGCGTCCTCCACCAGCGACGACGACACGATCACCAGCGGCGGCACGAACGTCATGTTGACCAGGTCGCCGCCGACGGCCTGGCCCATGAGGTGGCCGTCGCCGCGGCAGGTGTCGATGCCGAGGTAGGGCCCGCGGGCCAGGAAGTTGGGCTGGTAGCGCTGCCGCAGCTCGGGGTTGGACTGGTAGCCGCCGGTGGCGAGGACGACCCCGCCGCGGGCGCTGATCGCGGTGGTGCCGCCGGGCGCGTCGACGAGCACGCCGGTGACCCGACCGTCCTCGGTCAGCAGCCGACGCGCCGTCGTCCCGAAGAGGGTTCGCACGTTGGGCAGCGCGAAGTCGGGCTCGAACGCCGCCGTGAACATCCACGGGTCGACGACCGCGGCCATCCGGTCGACGGTGTGTTGCTTGGGGCGTGGGATGAAGCGGCTGAACCGCACACCGCGGGAGGTGAGGATGTCGTAGGTCTCGGCGCTCTCCCGGCCGAACAGCCGCACGAGGTCCTCGTCGACGACCATGCCGTAGCCCTCGGCCGCCTCCGCGGTCATGCGGGCGGCGTCGGCGACGAAGGTCTCGACGTCGTCGACCAGGCCCTGCTCGGCCTGCATCGCCGAGTTGACGAACGTCAGGTAACCGGTGGACCAGACGCAGTTGCCGCCGATGTGGTCCATGGCTTCGACGGCGACGACGTCGACGCCTTCCGCCGCGGCCGCGGCGACCGCGGCCATCCCGGCGGGTCCGGTGCCGAGGACGACGACGTCGCACTCCATCCCCGTCACGACGTGCCCTCGATCCACGCCATCAGCTCCGGCCTCACGGCCTCGTCGACCAGCTCGAGCCAGGGTCCGCCGCCGGGGGCGCGCATGTAGGCGAACCGGGTCGGGTTCCCCTCGTCGTCGACGGCGTGCACGACCTGGGTGCAGCCGGCCTCGCGCAGCGCGGCGACACGGCCCGGGAGGTCGGCCTCCCAGTAGCCGAGGTGATCCAGGCGACCACCACCGTGGGCGCCGCCGGACCAGATGCCGCCCCGCACGTCCTGGATCAGCTCGACGTAGGGCGGGCCGGGCTGTGAGTAGGCCGCGAGCAGCTCGATCTCGACGATCGTCGGGTCGTCGTCCACCTGCACCTTCAGGTGCCGCGGGCGGATCTCCGACCAGGTGCGGCCGGCCGTGGCCGACAGCGCGGCCATCGCCTTCTCGATGTCGTCGACGACGTAGCCGACGTGGTACAGCTCCATGAAGAAGGCCTTTCAGTCGTTCGTCACGCCGAGCGACAGGCCGCCGTCGATCGTCAGGATGCTGCCGGTGGCCCACTCGGCCTCGGCGAGGTAGACGACCGCCTCGGCGACCTCCTCGGTCGTGCCGATGCGCCCGATCGCGTGCGCGCTCGCCAGCCCCTTGAGGCGCTCCTGGGCCTGCTCCGGGGTGCCGAGCCCGGCGCGCTCGTTGATCTCGGTGTAGACGCCGCCGGGGCGGATGCAGTTGATGCGGACGCCCTGCGGGCCCAGCTCCGCCGCGAGCACGCCGGTCAGTGCCTCGAGCGCGCCCTTGGTCGCGGCGTAGGGCGACGCACCGGGGAAGGCGCGCTGGGTGTGCACCGACCCGAACACGACCACCGAGCCGGACCGCTCCCGCAGCGCGGGCATCGCGAGCCCGGTCAGCTGCACCGGCCCGACGACGTTGGCGTGGTAGAGGTCGAGCATCTGCCGCTCGTCGAGCTCGTCGATCTTGCCGCGGTACATGTTGCCCGCGGCGTTGACCAGCGTGTCGAGCCCGCCGCCGTGCTCGATCGCGGCGGCCAGCATCCGCTCGCGGTCCGCGGGCACGGTGACGTCACCGGCGACGACCGCGCAGGCCTCGCCGATGTCGTCGGCGACCTTGCGGATCTTGTCCTCGCGGCGCCCGCTGATCGTCACCCGCGCGCCGCGGGCGGCGAACAGCCGTGCCACCCCTTCGCCGATGCCACTGCCACCGCCGGTGACCAGCACCGACGTCCCGGCGACCTGCTTCACGAGACCTCCTGCGTCGAGCCGGGACCGTCGGCCCCGACCGAGTCGACCGACTTCGGGCGCGCCATCCGCGCCAGCGCGGCGACGGTGATGCCGCCGTCGACGGCGATGGTCTGCCCGGTGATGTACGCGGCGGCGGGCGAGGCCAGGAACATGACCGCGTCGGCGACCTGCTCGGCGGTGCCGAGCTCGCCGAGCGGGACCTGCCCCTGGCGGAGCCGCCGGATCTCGGGGTCGGCGTAGATCGCGTCGGACATGCCGGCGTTGATCAGGCCCGGGGCGACGCAGTTGACGCGCACCCCGCTGCCCGCCCACTCCAGCGCCATCTGCTCCGACAGGCGGATCACCGCGGCCTTGGTCGCGGTGTAGGCGCCGCCGTTGGGGGCGGCCGCGATCCCGTTGATCGACGAGATGTTGACGACGGCCCCACCCTCGGCGCCCATCCGGTTCGCGCCCTCGCGGGCGACGACGAACGTCCCGGTGAGGTTGACGTCGAGGACGGCCTTCCAGTCGGCGACCGACAGCGTCGCGAGCGGCCCGAAACGGACCAGCCCGGCGTTGTTGACGACGAGTGACGGCGGCCCGGCGAGCGCCTCGAACCCGGCGACGACGTCGTTCTCGTTTGTCACGTCCACACGGCGAGCGGTCGCGGCGTCGCCGATCCCCGCGGCGGTGGCCGCGGCCGCGTCGGCGTCCAGGTCCCAGCAGGCGACGCGGTAGCCGGCCTTGCCGGCGTGGCGGGCGATGACGGCACCGATGCCGCTGCCCGCGCCCGTGACGACGGCGAGAGTCATGGTCTTCTCCTGGAGGGGACGTCGGGGAGCGCGCTCACTGCGACACCGTGACCTGCCACGTGCACAGGTCCTCCGCGGCGTCCGGTGGCGTCACCGTCCACGCGTCGCCCGCGTGGCTCGAGATGCTGCGGATGCAGCGGGCGCAGTAGCGCGGATGGTCGCCGGGCACACCCGGCACCTCGCCGTCGGACACCATCGAGACGTCGGGGTTGTCGCGCCAGTAGTGCCCGCCGCTGCCGCAGGCGTGCCGGAACGTCGTCGTCGGCCCGGCCGACGACACGGTCCCGACCGATCCGTGCGCCCGCAGCAGCGCCGCGATCTCGGCCGGGTCGACCGATACCCCGGAGCCGACGAGGTCGTCGATCCCGACGGTCGTCTCCCCGATCAGCCGGGTGATGACGTCGTTCACGGCGTGCTCGCCGCCCGTCGCGTCGGTGGCGACGTCGATGAGCTGCACGATCAGCGCGACGAGCCGGTCGTGCAGCCCGCGCCAGCGGCCGTGCTCGGCGTCGACCAGTTCCAGGACGCGCGGGTCGACCGGTGGGTCGAGCGCGCGCAGCTGGTCGGGGAGCTGCCGCAGGTGCAGCTCCCCCGTGTCCCCCGTCATCCGTTCCCCCTCGGGTACCGCTGTCAGCGCAGGTACGAGCTCACCAGCTCGTCGGAGGCCAACAGCTCGTCGGAGTCCCGCGTGAGCTCGTTGCGCCCGCCCCGCAGGATGTAGGTGCGGTCCGAGACGCGCAGCGCGGCCGCTTGCTGTTCCACGATCAGCAGCGTGACGCCCTGCTCGCGCAGCTCGCGCACGACGTCGAACAGGTCGCGCACGACGCGGGGCGCGAGACCGAACGACAGCTCGTCGATGAGCAGCAGCCGGGGCTGGCTCATCAGAGCGCGGCCGAGCGCGAGCATCTGCTGCTGCCCGCCCGACAGCGACGACGCCGACTGGTCGAGGCGGCCCGCGAGCTCCGGGAACAGGTCCAGGACGCGGTCGCGGTCGGCCTTGGCCGCGTTGCCGTGCGCGCGGCGGGCCGCGAGCCCCAGGTCGAGGTTCTCCCCCACCGTGAGCGTCTGGAAGATGCCGCGGCCCTCCGGCAGCTGGCACAGCCCGAGGCCGGCGCGCTTGTTGGGCGGCAGCTTGCCGAGGTCCTTGCCGTCGAAGGTGATGCGGCCCGACCACAGCGGCAGCACCCCCGACAGCAGGCGCATCAGCGACGTCTTCCCGGTGCCGTTGGGCCCGAGGACGGTGACGATCTCGCCCTCGTCGACGGTCAGCGACACCCCGTGCAGGACCTCCAGACCGCCGTAGCCGGTCCGGGCATCGTCAATCTCCAGCAGCAACGTCGGCTCCCAGGTAGGCCTCGACGACGACGGGGTCGCGCAGGACGTCCTTGGGCGGTCCGTTCTGGATGATCCGCCCGAAGTGCAGGACCGCGGCCGTGGGACACAGCCGGGTGATGAGCTCGAGGTCGTGCTCGATGATCATGACGGCGGCCTCCGGCCGCTCCCCCAGCCAGCCGTTGAGCCCGTCGACCAGGCGGTCGACGTCCTCGGCGCCCAGGCCCGCGGCGGGTTCGTCGAGCAGCAGCAGCGCGGGGTCGTTGAGCAGGCCCCGGGCGACCTCGATGATCTTCTGGCTGCCGATCGGGAACTGGTTCGCCGCCCGGTCGGGGTGCTCGCCCAGGCCGAAGACACCCAGGAGCTCGCGGGCGCGGGCCCGCTGGTCCTTCTCGTCGCGGCGGGCGGCGGGGATGCCGAACAGCTCGGCGATGTGCCCGTGCCGGTGGTGGCGGCCGCCGCCGACCATGACGTTCTCGATCGCCGAGAGGTTCGGGATGAGCCGCGGGGTCTGGAAGGTGCGGGAGACGCCGAGCCGGGCGACCTTGTCGGGCCGCAGCCCGATGACGCTCTGCTCGCCGAGGCGGACGTCGCCGGCGTCGGGTCGCAGGTAGCCGGAGACGACGTTGAGGCACGTCGTCTTGCCGGCACCGTTGGGGCCGATGAGCCCGGTGAACCCGGGCCGCACCGCGAGGTTCACGCCCTCCAGCACGGAGTTGCCGCCGAAGGACTTGCTGACCCCGTCGAACTCGACGACGGGCGTCGCCTCACGCGAGGGGGTGGCCGTGTCACCGGCGTCGACGGTCTCGGTGGACATCACGCGTCCTCCTTCGCAGCGGTCTCCGCAGCGGCGGTGCCCTCGGTGCCGGGCACGGGCGTCGCGGGCTTGCGCCGCGACAGTGCCGTCCCGAAGCGGGAGTCACGGACGGTCCGGAACAGCGAGGTGAGACCACCCGGCAGCAACGCGATCACGACCATCAGCACGAGGCCGTAGGCGATGGCCTGCTGGTCACCGAGGTCCTGGAAGAACTCGATGATGACGACGGCGAACGCCGCGCCGACCAGCGGTCCCCACAGCGAGCCGGCACCACCGACGAAGACCATGACCAGCATCGGGACCAGCAGGTTCATGTGGAACATGGCCGGGAAGATGAACGTCTGCAGCTGGGAGTAGAGCGTGCCGGCGACCGCCGCGATGAATCCGGACAGCCCGAACGCGACCAGCCGGTACCGCAGCACCGACACCCCGAGCGAGCCGGTGAGCGGCCCGAGGTCGCGCACCGCCTGCAGGGTGCGCCCGAAGCGGCCGAGCAGGGCGCGACGGGTGAGGAAGAACGTCAGCGCCGCGACGACGAGGATCACGAAGTACGTCGACGCGCTGCCGGTGATGCCGGGCAGCGTCCACACGTCGACGTTCATGCCCGCGCCACCGCCGGTGATCGGCCGGGCGAACACCAGCAGCTCGACGATCGCCATGCCGAGCGCGAGCGTCGCGATGGCGAGGAAGAAGCCCTTCAACCGGACCGCGGGGAACCCGATGATCACGGCGAGCAGCGCGGCCGCGACACCCGCGAGGGGGATCGTGATCAGGAACGGCACCCCGTGTTGGACGGAGATCGCGCTCCCGTAGGCGCCGAGGGCGAACAGCGCGGCGTGGGCCAGGCCGATCTGCCCCGACCAGCCGACGAGCAGGTTGAACCCGACGGTCGAGATCGCGTAGACGAGCGTCAGGCTGAGGACGAACACCAGGTAGGAGTTCGCGACGAACGGCACCGCGAAGAGGACCACCAGGGCGACGATCGCCACGATGCCTTTGCGCAGGCCCGACCCGCGCCCGCCCTCGTCGGCGGCGCCGGCGTTGGCTCTGATCCCGGCCGCGACGGCGGCGGGCCCGGTGGTCGGGGCGCTCGCGAGCACCTCGGTCGAGTCAGACATCGCGCAACCTCACTCCCTTGGTGAACCCGTCGGGACGCAGGACCAGGACCAGGAACACGACCAGCAGCGCGACGGAGAACTGCGCCGCGGTCGACAGGTAGGCGCCGACGAACTGCTGGATGACACCCAGGATCAGGCCGCCGACGAACGTGCCGATCAGCGACGTGAAGCCGCCCATCGTGGCGGCGACGAAGCCGTAGATGATCAGCGACGTCGGCGTGATCGTCGAGACCAGCGACGACTGCGCCTGCAGCATCACGGTGACCGCGGCGATGAGCCCGCCGATACCCCACGCGATGGCCGACAGCCGGCCCGCGTTGACGCCGATGAGCCGTGCGGTCGCCCGGTTCTCGGCGACGGCGCGCATCTGCGCTCCCGTCGACGACCGGAAGAACATGGTGATCGCGACGGCGCCGACGAGCCCGACGACGATCGATACGATCTGCGAGACGCCGATGGACACGCCACCGCCGACGCTCACCGACACACCCGACCAGGGTGCGGGGAAGCTGCGGGGGTCGTGCCCCCAGATCAGGCCGACGACCGCGTTGAGCGCGAGCGAGAGGCCGATCGTCATGAGTAGCAGCGGGAAGTGCCCGTACTTGGACAGCCGGCGCATGAGCGCGGCGTCGATGAGCACCCCGAGTGCGATGCCGACGACGAGTGTCGCCAGCACGGTGATCCAGAACGGCAGGCCTGCCGCGGCGAGCGAGATGCCGACGTAGGTCGCGACGAGCCCCATCTCCGCCATCGCGAAGTTGGGGACGTCGGCGGCCTTCATGACGACGACGATGGCCAGGCCGAGCAGGGCGAACCAGCTTCCGGACTCCAGCCCGCTGACGATGGTCTGCAGCACGTTTCTCTCCTTCCTGCTCGGCCCGGCCCGTCAGGACCGGGTCATTTCCCGGGGTGGTGCGGATCAGATGGGGGCCATGAACTCCTGCTCGACGACCCACTTACCACCGGTGTACTTCGCGATACCGGCCTGCCTGGCGCAGGTGTGTCCGTCGGGCAGCGGTCCGCACTCGATGTCCGGGATCGACCCGAGCTTGATCGGGTCGGACTTGAGGCCCTCGGCGGTCTTCTGGAAGTTCGCGTAGGAGACGTCGTCACCCATGCGCTTGACCAGCTCGGCGAACGCCTGGACGAAGCTGTAGGTCTGCAGCGAGAAGCCGCTCTCGGCCTGCGGCTTGCCGCTCTTCTTCGCCAGCTCGCGCCAGTGCTCGACGGCCGGGTTGTTCGTGGAGACGGTGTCGGCCTGCATGCCGCCGAGGAAGCCCTCGGCCGCCTCGCCCGCCGGGCCGACGGTCGACGGGCCGCCGGTGCCGCCGGCGCCCTGGTCGGCGAAGACCATGCCGGTGAAGCCCTGCGCCCGCAGCTGCTTGAGGATCAGCGCGGTCGAGGTGTTGTCCTCGGCGAGCAGCACGGCATCGGGCTGGGCCGCGACGACCTTGTTGACCGCGGAGCTGACCTCGGTGCTGCCGGTGGCCGTGGTCTCGTCGGCGACGACCTGCATGTCCGGGTGCTTGGGCATCTGCGCGTCGAGCGCCTGCTTGGCCGAGACACCGAGGTCGTTGTCCTGCTTGATGACCGCGAGGCGCTTGGCGCCCTTCTTGGCGAAGTAGTCGATCGCGACCGAGTCCTGCGCGGCGCGGGTGGCGCTGAGCAGGTAGACCTCGGCCTGCTTCGGGTCGGCCGGGGAGATCGGGCCCCACATCGGCGTCTTGTTCTCAGCGAGGAACTGCCAGGTCCCGGGCAGGCCCTGCGAGCCCGCGGGGGCGACGATCGCGTAGACCTTCTCCTGCGAGACCAGGCGCCTGACGTTGGTGACGACGCGGTCGGGAGTGAAACCGTCGTCGAGGATGATCGCGTTGACCTTGCGACCGCCGATGCCGCCGTTCGCGTTGATCTCGTCGACGGCGATCTGGATGCCGGCCTGCAGGCCCTGCCCGGAGACGGCCGCGGTGCCGGTGATCGGCAGCGTCGCGCCGATCGTGATCTGGTCGGCCGTGATGCCCGGCGGGGTCTCCCCTCCCCCGGCTCCCGAGCTGCTCGAGACGTTTCCGCATGCGGCCGCGAGCAGCGCGGTGACGGCCGCTGCCGCGATCAGGAGGGGCTTGCGCATCATCGGGGTTCCTCCGGCTGGGGGTGGTGCACGAACGTGTGACGTCCGCAACTGGGCGGAAATGTAGGGGTCACAAATAAGCGTCGTCAAGAAGCTAACGACGTTTGCGTTGCTCACGATTCGGAGACGGTGCCGGGACGTCGTCCGCGAACGGGTCGCGAACGGCCGCGGCGGCACGCGGCCACGGACCCACGGCGGACCGGTCGAGCGCCCCGACGCCCGGCCGTCCGACGAGTGCGAGCGTCCGGTCGATCTCGTCGCGCAGGATCGCGAGCATCCGCTCCACGCCCGCGGTTCCGCCCGCGGCGAGCCCGTAGACCCACGGCCTGCCGACGAGACAGGCCCTGGCGCCCAGCGCGAGCGCCTTCACGACGTCCCCGCCGCGACGGACGCCGCCGTCGAGGAGCACGTCGATGTCCGCGGGCACGGCGTCGACGATCTCGGGCAGCACGTCGAGTGCCGCCGGGACCGAGTCGGCCTGCCTCCCGCCGTGGTTCGACACGGCGATGGCCTGGCAGCCGACGTCGACGGCACGCTTGGCGTCCTCACCGGTCATGACGCCCTTGAGCACGACCGGCCCGCCCCAGCGCTCGATCATCCACTCGAGGTCGCGCCACGTGTGGGCCGGGTTGAGCAGCCCGTTGGTGTAGACGGCCAGGCCCGCGGTGCCCTTGGCCTCGGTCATGAGCCCGGTGAAGTTCGCGAAGGTCGGCCTCGGATGGCTCAGCAGGCCGGCGAGCCAGCCCGGATGGCGCGCCAGGTCCCAGCCCGTACGTGGGTTGACCTGCGGCGGAACGGTGAGCCCGTTGCGCAGGTCCTTCTCCCGGGCGCCGACGACCGGCACGTCGACGGTCACGACCATCGCCCCGAACCCGAGGTCGCGCGCGCGGGCGATGATGTTCTCGACGGTGGAGCGGTCGCCCCACGGGTAGAGCTGGAACCACTGCGGCGAGTCCACCGAGGCGGCCACGTCCTCGATCGACACGCTCGACCCGGAGCTGGTCACCGACACCGTGCCGAACGCGTGCGCCGCGGCCGCGGAGGCCAGCTCGCCCTCGTGCCCGACCATCCGCATCAGCCCGGTCGGGCCGAGGATGACCGGCATCTCCAGGCGCCTGCCGAGCACGGTGACCGCTTGCGGCCGCTCGGCGACATCGACGAGCACCCGCGGCCGGAAGGCCACGCGGTCGAACGCCGCCTCGTTCTCGGTGACGGTCAGCTCGTCCTCGGCGCCACCGTCGACGAAGTCGAAGACCATGCGCGGCAACCGCTTGCGCGCCGCGACACGCAGGTCCGCCACCGTGATCGCGGCGGCGGCGCGGCGAGCCCGCAGGCCCCCTGCACGCCGGGTTCCGCGTCCGTCTCCTGCCACGTCCGTTCCTCCCCGGTCGCGGGCACGCCACGACGGCCACGCCGCCCCCGCAGGGAACCCGCGTGCGGTCCCCGGGAGCGTCGTGACCGTCGTGACCCGACCGACGACGCTCGGTTGTCAGTCCTGCTTCAGCGTGGCGAAGAGGTCCGGGTCGCTACGCAGGAGACGGCGGTAGTTCGCGATCCACATCTGCTCGCGGAACTCGTTCTTGAGGTACGCGCCGCGGTAGCTCTCGGCGATCTGACGGTCGAGCTGCTTGCCGTTGACCGCCATGGCCGCCAGCTGGTAGCCGGCGCACATCTCCATGATCAGCGCCTCCATGGTGACGCGCTCCAGCGTGTCGCCCACGTGCAGCGAGCCGTGGTGGCCCATCAGCAGCGCCTTCTTCCCGCCGAGCTGCGCGACCATGAGGTCGCCCTCCTCGGACGGGACGAGGTTCGGGTCGTCGGTCCACGGCACGACCTCGTCGAGCAGCAGCGAGGCGTAGTCGTAGTACATGCCGAAGGGCTCACCCGTGGTGCTCAGCACCGACATGTTCTTCGCGTGGGTGTGGATCACGCAGTTGACGTCCGGGCGGGCCAGGTAGATCGACGCGTGGAAGTTGATGCCGGGCGAGGCGGGCAGCGTGCCCGGCTCGATGACCTTCAGGTCGAACCCGACCTTGCTGACGTGCTCGGGAAGGGTCTCGTCGAAGTACTGGAAGGGCGTGACCAGGAAGGCCTCCTCGCCGGGCACCCGCAGGCTCACGTGCCCGCCGACCTGACTGTCCAGCCCCTCGCGGTGGAGGATGCGGCGCGACGCGGCGATCTGGAACCTCGGGTCGCTCTCGCTGACGACGGCGTGCGCGCCCGTCGCGGTGGTCGGCGCCTTCTCGCTCTCGGTGAGACTCATCGCTTCCTCCGGTCCGGGACGCCACCTCCGGCCTGGGCGGCGTCGCCTGAGAAGGAGGCTAGCCCGGCCCGCAGGTGCGGCGCTAGGGTTCTAGTGACGCTTTTATGGTCAGAGTTTCCGGCTGGGCGGACCCGGATTCCCGGAGCCCACGGCGACCGGTCGTGCGGACACGACCGACGGGAAGGGTGTCGCGATGACGGGACGCATCGGTGTACTGGGAGCAGGCGGGGTGGGGTCGGCCTACGCCGCCCATCTGGCCCGCGCGGGCGCGGACGTGGTGCTGGTCGGCCGCGGGAGCGCCCACGTCCAGGCCCTCGCGGCCGGGCCGTTGCAGGTCGACCCACCCGGCGGCGAGCCGTGGAAGGTCGACGTCCCCGTCGCCGCCCGCACCACCGACGTCGCCCCGGGCTCGCTCGACGTCCTGCTGCTGCTCACCAAGTCCTACGACCTGGGCGAGGCCGCCGCGTCGGCCGGCCACGTCCTCGCCCCCGACGGCGTCGCGGTCCCGCTGCAGAACGGCCTGGGCACCGACGCGCTGGTCGCCGACGTGTTCGGCGAGGAACGCACGCTCGTCGGCACCACGACGGTCGGCGCGGCGCTCGCCGAGCCCGGCCGCATCACGGTCTCGGTGTCGACGGCCGCCGGCGACTCCCGCACCGACCTCGGCCGGATGGGCCGGGGCCGCGCCTCCCTGGAACGAGGCGCCGACGTGGCCGCCGCGCTGCAGGCGGCCGGCCTGGGCGCGGAGGCCGCCCCTCAGGTCGACACCCTGATCTGGAACAAGCTGGCGCTGGCGTCGATGAGCCCGCTCAGCTCCGTCCCCCGCGTCACCGTCGCGACCGTGTGGAACAGCCCCGAGGGCCGTGACCTGGCCGAACGCATGGTTGCCGAGGTCGTCGCCGTCGCCCACGCCGAGGGCGTGGAGCTCGACCTCCACGCCGCGCTCGACCACGCCCGCTCCGTCTGGGCCGGCACCGGCGAGCACTACACGTCGATGTGCACCGACGTCCGCAACGGCCGCCGCACCGAGCTGTCCGGCATGGCCGCCGCCGTCGCCCGGCTCGCCGAGGCGCACGGCGTCCCGGTGCCCGTGCACACCACCGTCCTGGGGCTCCTCGCGCTCGCGGGTGTCCGGTGACCCCGAGCACCCGTCGTCTCACCTCTAGCGACTACACATGAGCGCCCCGTTGCTCTCCCTCGCCGCCGGGACCGTCCTCGACGCCGGCCCCGAGGCGACCCTCGACGCCGCCGCGGCCGCGGGCTACGACGCCGCCGGGCTGCGCCTCGACGCCGACACCTGCCCCGCGGCCGCGGTCGCCCTGCGCCGCCGCGCCGACGACCACGGCCTCGCCCTGCTCGACCTGGAGGTCGTGCGCCTCGGCCCCGACCGCGGCATCGACGAGGCGCTGCGCCTGCTCGACCTCGCCGTCGTCCTCGGCGCCAGGTTCCTGCTCACCGTGAGCAGCCATCCCGATCCCGCCGACACCCGTGCCGAGCTCGCGACCCTGGTCGAGGCCGCCCACGGCGGCCCCACCCGGATCGGGCTGGAGTTCATGCGGTTCACCCGCATCCCCACCCTCGCCGACGCCGTCGCCACCCTCGACGAGATCGGCGCCGAACCGGGCGACGCGGCCGTCCTCGTCGACGCCCTGCACCTGCGGCGCAGCGGCGAGACCCCCGCCGACGTCGCGGCGGTCGTCGCCACCGCGCCGGACCGGATCGGCTACTGGCAGATCTGCGACGGGCCCGCCGCCGACCCCGCCGACCTCGACGGCGTCGTCGACGAGGCCCGCCACCACCGGCTCGCACCCGGCGAGGGCGACCTCCCGCTGCACGACCTGGTCACCGCCCTCCCCGACGGGCTGCCCGTCAGCGTCGAGGTGCAGTCCGACCGGCTCGCCGCTTCGCACGACCCCGTCGCACGCGCCCGTCACCTCATGCAGTCGACCCGCGCCGTGCTCTCGCAGAAACCCGGACAGGAGTAGACCGTGCGCGCCGCCGTCACCACCGGACCCAGCGACATCCGCGTCGAGACCGTCGCCGACCCCGACCCGGGTCCCGGTGACGCCGTCGTCGACGTCGGCACCGTCGGGCTCTGCGGGACCGACCTGCACATGTACCTCGGCGAACGCCACGACACCGGGTTCCCGCTGCGGCAGGGCCACGAGGTCGGCGGCACCCTCGCCGCGCTCCCCCGCGGCTACGACGGCCCGCTGCAGGTCGGCGACACCGTCACCATCGACCCCGCCATCCCCTGTGGGAGGTGCCGGCCCTGCAGCCGCGGCGCGTGGCCTGCCTGCACGTCGTTCCGCGCGCTCGGCGTCGCCCTGCCGGGCGGGCTGGCCGACCAGGTCGTCGCGCCCGTCGGCCAGCTCTTCGGCGCCCCCGACCTGACCCCGACCGAGGCCGCGCTCGTCGAGCCGTTCTCCATCGCGGCGATGGCCGTCGCCCGCGCAGAGCTGCGTGGCGACGAGCGGCTCGCGATCGTCGGCGCCGGCCCGATCGGCCTGGCGATCACCGTCTGCGCCGCCGCGGCCGGACACGACATCCTCGTCAGCGACCCCGTCCCCGCCCGCCGCGCACTGGCCGCCGAGCTGGGCGCCACCCGCGTCGTCGACCCGCTCGCCGAGCCCGACGCCGTTGCGGACTGGTCGGCCGGCGAGGGCGCCGACGTCGCCTTCGAGGCCTCCGGCACCCGCCCGGGCCTCGACTCGGCGTTGGGCGCGGTCGGCAACGGCGGCCGCCTCGTCGTCGTGGGCGTCGCGGCTCACGACATCGTCGTCCCCGTACCGAAGGTGCTGTTCCAGGGCGTGACGATCGTCGGCGCCCGTGCGGGCCTGTTCCCCGAGGCCCTCGCGGTGGTGGGCACGCAGAAGGAGTCGGCGGCGCGCTTCGTGAGCCGCACCTACCCGCTGGACGACGTCGCCGCCGCCTTCGACCACGCCGTCACCGGGGCCGCGGACGTCGTCAAGGTCTTCGTCACCGTGTGACTTGCGCGCCGTCCCGGCGCTCGTGAGTGGCATTACTGGCCATGGCCAGTAATGCCACTCACGAGCTAGAGAGCCCGGCCCACCAGGCGGCCCTCGCGGATCGCCTCGGTGATGGTGCGCGGGGCGACGCAGTCGCCGACCAGGTGCAGGTCGGGTCCCTCGTCGGATCCCGCGCGGTCGCGCAGCTCGTGGGCCAGGGCGTCGGCTGCCCGGTTGCCGACGGCGGCGACCACCGCGTCGGCGGGCCGGGTCAGCGACGCGCCCGAGAGCGTGTCGCGGAACGTCACCACCCCAGCGGACGCCGAGACCGGCGCGGCGTGCACGAGGAACTCGACGCCCTTACGCGCCAGGCGCATGTGCATCGTCATCATCGTCGCCGAGTCGAGCCCGGTGCCCGCGGTGAGCCTGGCCGTGGCGACGACGACGCGCGCCCCGCGGTCGGCCATCGACTCGGCCGGGAGGTACGCGGCGAAGTGCCCGACGTCGTCGATCACCACGACGTCGCGCCCCGACCAGTCCTCCGTCGATCCGATCGCCTCCTCCGGGGTGAGCGCCGCCCCGAATGCCGCCGGCCGCGGCGTCGACCCGGTCGCGGTGACGACGGCGTCGTACCCGGTGAGGTCGTCGGCGTGGGCGCGGGTGCCGAGCCGGACGTCGACGCCGAGGCGTTCGAGTTCGTCGACCTGGAAGTCGACGAGCTCGCCCAGCTCGGTGCGCGCCGGGACGGCGGTGGCGAGCAGGACCTGCCCACCGAGCCGGCCGGTCGCCTCGAACAGCGTGACGTCGTGCCCGCGGGACGCGGCGGTGATCGCCGCCTCCATCCCGCCCGGCCCACCACCGACGACGGCCACGCGTCGCCGGACGGCGATCGTCGGGACGGTGCCCAGGCCCAGTTCGGCCTCGCGCCCGACCGCCGGGTTGACCGAGCAGGTCAGCCGCCGGTTGAGGTAGAGGTTGCCGAAGCAGCCCTGGTTGCAGGCGATGCAGGGGCGCACCGTCTCCGGGGCCGACACGAGCTTGTTGAGCCACTCGGGGTCGGCGATGAACGCCCGCGCCTCGGCGACGACGTCGGCTTCCCCCGCCGCGAGCAGCGCCTCGGCGGTCCCGGGCCGCTTGAGCCGGCCGACGGCGAACACCGGTACCGACGTCACCGCTGCCTTGATGGCCGCGGCATAGGGCGTGAACACCCGCTGCTCGACGTCCATGGGCGGGACGATGAGGTGGTTTGCCGCCGACGTCCCGGCGCTCACCGAGATGTAGTCGACGAGCCCGCTCGCCTCCAGCCGCCGCGCGATCTCGACGTACTCGTCGGTCTGGATGCCGTCGTCGCGCAGGTCGCTGCCGTTGATGCGGACGCCGAGGACCTTGTCGTCGCCCAGCCCCTCGCGCACCCGGGCGAGGCCCTCGAGGAGGAACCGCATCCGGTTGTCGAGGGAGCCGCCCCAGCGGTCGGTGCGCAGGTTGTTCACCGGCGACAGGAACTGTCCGGGCAGGTACTCGTGCGCCGAGTGGAACTCCACACCGTCGGCACCCGAGCGGCCGACGTTGCGAGCGGCGAGGAGGTAGCCGTCGAGCAGCTCGGCGATCTCCGCCTCGGTCATGGCATGCGGGAACTCCGGCGAGATCGCCGATCGCACGTCCGACGGCGCCCACAGCGGGCGTTGCGAGTCGAGAGACGGCATCCGCGAGCCGCTGTGGGCGAGCTGCACGATCGCTCTGCAGTCATGCTCGTGGAGGCCGTCGGCGAGCCGGTCGAGGGAGGGGACGATCGCCTCGTCGTAGGCGTAGAGGTAGTTCGGGAACTTCGGTGCCGACGGGTGCACCGCCGCGCCCTCGACGACGACCGCCCCGACGCCGCCCTTGGCCCGCTCGAGGTAGTAGCGGTACATCGTGTCCCCGACGACGCCGTCGTGCGACATCAGCGTCTGGTGGCCGGGGAACACGGTGCGGTTCTTCAGGTGCAGCCGGCCGGCGTCGAGCGGCGCGGTCAGGTGTGGGAAGGGCACGGCGCTCACCCCTTGACGATGTGGGTGTCGCCGCCCTCCCACTGCACGTCGATCGGCCCGGCCGAGACCAGCAGGAACTCGACGCCGTCGGGGCCCGCCTCCTCGGGGCCGTACTCGTTGTACGGCTCGATCCAGCGCAGGTCACCGGGGTGGTACCAGCCCGATCCGTCGTTGAACGTCATCGAGCCCTTGGTGATGTAGTAGATCGTGGCGTGGTTGTGCGCGTGCCGGTCGGCCTTGGCGCCCGGCGGGAACTTGTTCGGCATGATCCACGGGCCTTCGTCCCAGTTCTTGCCGAGGAACTGGATCTGGACCGGCTCGGTCATGTGTTCGAAGAACTCGGGGTTCTCGTCCGGGTCGGCGAGGTAGTGCCATTCGTTGTCGTCGATGCGGGACCGTCCGCCGACACCGCCCATGATCGGCTGGAACTGGGACCTCATGCGAACTCCTCCTGTGGTGGTGGGCTGAGTCAGGTCGAGACAGGTCGGGTCAGGTCGAGACGGGGCGCAGCCCGAGCTGCTCGACGGCCGCGAGACCGGCGGTGTAGGCCATCGTCGAGCCGGGGCCGAGGGTGGCGCCGGCGCCGGGGTAGCCGGGGCCCATCGGGTGCGCGGTGGTGTTGCCCGCGGCGTAGAGGCCGGGGACGGGGTCGCCGAAGGCGTCGAGGGCGCGGCCGGTGCCGTCGGTGACGATGCCGCCCTTGGTGCCGATGACCCCGGAGACGACCTCGACGGCGTAGAACGGCGCCGTCTCGACCGGCCCGAGCGCCGGGTGCGGGGCGTGCTGGTCACCCCAGTACTGGTCGTAGGCGCTGGCGCCACGGTTGAAGTCGGGGTCGATCCCGTTGCGCGCGTTGGAGTTGAAGCGTTCGAGGGTCGCGGTGAGCCCGGCCGGGTCGATCTCCAGCAGGGCGGCGAGCTCGGCGACGGTGGGCGCGGTGCGGATCCACGACGGTGTCGGCTGCCCGGCGCGGTGGGACAGGAAGCCGTACTCGCGCAGGTGCTGCTCGTCGAAGATCAGGTAGGCGGGCAGGTTGGCGAAGTCGTAGGCGCCCGGGTCGAACAGGTGGAACGCCTTCGTCATGTCGTTGTAGTTGTGCGCCTCGTTGACGAACCGCTGCCCGTTGCGGTTGACGATCACGGTGTGCGGACCGGTGCGCTCGAACCGCAGCAGTGTGCCGGTCTGCGAGCCGTCGGTCTCGTCGCCGGGGACGAGGACCATGGGCCCCCACCAGGCCTCACGCATGGAACCGAGGCGGACGCCGGCCTTGGCGGCCATGCGGATGCCGTCGCCGGTGTTGTGGGGCGGGCTGCAGCTGCCGTGGACCGGGCCGGACAGGAAGTTGTCGACCATCTCCGGGGACCACTCGAACCCGCCGCACGCGATGACGACGGCTTTGGCGTCGATACGTCGGCCGTCGGCGGTGCGGACGCCCGCGATCGCGTCGTTCTCGACGACGAGCCGTTGGGCGCCGCAGTCGGTGACCAGGGTGACGCCGGCGTCGGCGCAGGCGGCGACGAGCGGCGCGACCAGGGCGCGGCCGCGGGCGACGAGGCCGTCGGCGGCGCGGCGTTCGAGCATGTCGGTCGGGAAGCGGGTGAAGATGCGCCATTCCTCGTACTCGCGCATCGTGAACGGCAGCCGGGCGTCGGGGCGCAGGCTCTCGGCCAGCTCGCCCATCTGCCGGATGTCGTAGAGCTCCGGGTCGAGGGAGCGGCCGCCGGGGTGGGCGCCGTCCCACTCGGGGTGGTAGTCGGGGAAGTTGTCCATGGGCGCCATGAGGAGCCCGGCGCGGCGCTCGAGGAAGTCGAGCATCTCGGGGCCGCGGTCGACGAGGGCGGCGAGCACGTCGTCGGCGGTGCGGCCGGCGGTGACGGCGCGCAGGTAGCGCAGCGCGTCGTCGCGGTCGTCGGCCAGCCCGAGCGCCGACATCCGGGTGTTCATCGGGATCCAGAACATCCCGCCGGACACCGCGGAGGTTCCGCCGAGGTAGGGCGCCTTCTCGAGGACGGCGACGCGGGCGCCGGCGTCGGCGGCCACCAGGGCCGCGGTGAGCCCGATCGCGCCGGCTCCGACGACCACCATGTCGTGTTCCGAACCGAGATCGCCGTTCCAGACACGCACGAGCCCGCACCTCCTCGTGACCGACGATTCGTGGTGAAGATACTGACTACTATGACCCTGGATTCTGATCCGGGTCAACCGCTCCCGACTCAGTCCCGCACGGTGATCGCGTTCTCCGGGCAGGCAGAAGCGCCTTCGCGTGCGTCGTCCTCCGCCCCGTCGGCAACGGTGACGTCGGCGAGGACGAACCCGTCGTCGTCGAGGTGGTAGACGTCCGGAGACGTTGCGGCGCACTGCCCGTGGCCAGCACAGGCGGCGAGATCGATGTCGACACGCACGGCGTGCCTCCCGTCGGTCAGATCGTCGGTGGTAGTTGCAGCAGCTCGACGCGCACGCCGTCGGGGTCCTGGACGTAGACGACCTTGCCACCCTTGGCGACCCCGATCTCCGGGGACACGATCGTGCGCGACACCGGCCGGACGCCCGCTGCCATCAGCGCTGCGTGGACGGCCTCGACGTCGTCGACGACGTAGCAGGTGTGGGCGGTACCGGGGTTGGCCGTCGAGGTGTCGACGGGGGTGCGCGCGACGCCGCGGTACTCGGTCAGCTCGATGACGACCGACGAGTTCGGCGGCCGCAGGTGCGCGAGGTGCAGCTCGACACCGGGATAGCCGACGACCTCGCCGGCGTAGGCCTCGCCGCGGACCTGCCGGGTGATCACCTCGAACCCGAGCAGTCCCTCGTAGAACGCGAGCGAGCGGTCGAGGTCGGAGACCTGGATGCCGACGTGGTGCATCCGCGCGATGCCGTCCGCGGCCGCGCCGCGCATCGGCTCCGCGGCCGCGCCGCGCATCGACTCCGCGGCCGCGCCGCGCATCGGCTCGGCGATCGGGCCTCGTGAGCGGTAATGGTCGCTATGGCGACCATTACCGCTCACAGGCTGTTCGGTGCTCATGCTGCGGTCTGCCCGCCGTCGACGGCCCAGATCTGGCCGGTGACCCACGTCGACTCGTCGCTGCCCAGGTAGACCGCGGCCATCGCGATGTCCTCCTCGGTGCCGAGGCGCCCGAGCGGGAACCGCAGCGTGCGCTGCATCTCCAGCGTCTCGTCGACGGACTCGCCGGTGTCCGTGCCGAACCCGCCGCGGGCCTCGTAGGTGGCCCGCACCAGCGGGGTGGGGACGGTGCCGGGGCAGAGCGCGTTGACGCGGATCTGGGCGGGCCCGTACTCGACGGCGAGCTGGCGGGTCAGGCCGATGACCCCGGCCTTGGCGGCGGCGTAGGGGGCGATGCCGGCGACGCCGACGAGCCCGCCGACGCTGGCCTGGTTGATGATCGACCCGCCTCCGCCCTGGGCGATGAGGTGCTTGAGGGCGTACTTGTCGGAGAGGAAGACGCCGGTGAGGTTGACGTCGATGACGCGCTGCCACTCGTCGAGCGTGGTGCTCGCGCCGGTGCCGACACCGGGGATGCCGGCGTTGGCGTAGAGCACGTCGATCCCGCCGAACGCGTCGGCGCAGAAGTCGATCATCGCGGCGGCGTCGGCCCCGTTCGCGACGTCGGCGGCGACGGCGAGCGCGGTGCCGCCCTTGCCGGCGATCATGGTGACGGTCTCCTGCGCGCCGGCGATGTCGCGGTCGGCGCACACGACCGCGGCGCCTTCCATGGCGAACCGCAGCGCGGTCCCCCGGCCGATGCCGGAGCCGGCTCCGGTGATGACGGCCCTCTTTCCCGACAAGCGGGTCATCGTTCGTCTCCTCAGGGGTGCAGTGCGAGATGGAGCGAGGGGGCCGAGCGCAGCATGAAGCCCGCGTCGACGGGTGGGTCGCCGGCGAACGACAACCGCCGGTAGCGGCGCAGGAGGTGCTCCAGCGCGAGCTCCATCTCGAGCTTCGCGAGCAGCGACCCGGAGCAGGTGTGCTCGCCGCCGCCGAAGGCGCGCAACGGTCCGACGGGCGTGAACTGGGGATCGGCGTTCTCGGCGAACCGACCGACGTCGAACGTGTCGGGGTCGGGGAACACGGCGGGGTCGCGGTTGGCGGCGCCGAGCAGCAGGATCAGCTTCTCCCCCGCCGCGATCGACGCACCGCCGAGGGACGCATCGACGAGGGCCTGGCGGACCGAGCCCTGCACGGGCGCCTTCCAGCGCAGGACCTCGGCGACCGCCGACGGAACGAGCGCCGGATCGCTGCGGAGCCGCTCCCACTGCTCGGGGTGGCGGATGAGCCCGCCGAGCAGGTTGACCAGCGCGCGGTCGGTGGTCTCGATACCGGCGGCGAGGAAGAACGCGGTGTTCGACTTGATCTCGGTGTCCGACAGCCGCTGGCCCTCGTACTCGACGGTGCAGAGGTCCGACAGGAGGTCGTCGCCGGGGTCGGCGCGCTTGCGGGTGATCGCGGGGTCGAGCCAGGCGTCGATCTCCTCCCGGGCCTGCACACCGCGGGCGTGCACGGCCGGGTCGCGGGAGACGTTGGAGACGCTGGCGCCGGCGAGGTCGTGGTACCACTGCGGGAAGTTGACGGCCTCGTGCATCGTCGTCAGCTCGGCGATGACGGTCAGCGGCAGCGGGGTCGTGAGCCCGGCGCGGATGTCGGCGACGCCGGGCGCCTCCGGCAGCTCGGCACCCAGCTCGTCGACGAGCGCGCTGATCCGCTCGCGCAGGGTTCCGCGCAGCTCGCGCCGGTTGCGGATGCGGCGGGCGACGATGGCGGCCTTGCGGCGGTGCTCGTCACCGGACATGTGCAGGATCGTGCGCCCGTAGATCGCGCTGCTGCCCGCGCCGGCGGTCAACGGGCCGAACGTCTCGGCGTCCTTGAACCCGCGGGTGACCTCGGCCCAGCCGGTCACGAGCCAGGCCTGCAGCGGCTCGCTCCACACGACGGGTGCCTCGGCTCGCAGCCTCGCGAAGATCGGGTACGGATCCTGGGCGTTCGCGCCGGTGGCGAACGCCTCCAGCTCGGCGAGTGCCGTCGGGGCCGTCGCGGTCATGGAGCCTCCCGTGCCGGTCACGACGTCGGCGTCGTGACACCGGCCATAGTAGCTATAACTCTAACGCCGAGTCAGTACGACGGGCATGCTGTCGTACATGTCGTGGCTGCTCGACGCCGCCGCCACCGGTGGCGAGGAGGGGTCGAGCCGCACGTCGGCGGCGTAGAGCGCGCGCAGGATGCGCATCATCGTGCCCTCGGTGGGCGCCTGCCCGTCGCGCTTGGCCAGGCCCGTGACCAGCGGTCTTCCGACGCAGACGTGCGCGCCGCCGCCGAACGTCAGCCCCCACGGCCGCACCCCGGACACCTCCGGGGCGCCGCGGTACGGGTTGAAGCGCCCGGCGTCGTCGCCGAACACGCCGGGGTCACGGTTGGCCGGGGTGAACAGCAGCGCCACGCGCTCCCCCTCGGCGACCTCGCGACCCGACGCCAGCGTCACCGCCGCGGTGGCGTAGCGCAGCAGCGTGGGCGCGGGCTGGTGCAGCCGCAGTGACTCGTTGACCATGAGCCGCAGGAAGTCCGGGTCCGACTTCTTCTCGACGTCCTCCGGGTGCGAGGCCAGCCACTCCTCCATGTGCACGATCACGTGCGGGAGTGTGTGCGTCGTCGTCTGGGTCGCGGCGACGAGGAAGAGCGTCGCCTCACGCAGCGGGAACTCCTCGTCCCACGCGTCGTCCCAGTGCAGGTACAGCAGGGTGAGCAGGTCGACCGGCACGTCGTCGCGCTCGATCCGGCCCGCGTGGAAGTCCTCGACGATCTTCTTGCGACGCTCCACCGAGGGCCCGAAGAACTCCTCGACGAACTCCGCCCGACGCGCGAGCCCGTGGGCGAGCACCTCGTCGTGGTCCTTCGTCGACCATTCGACGGTCGCGGCCGCGCCGAGGTCCTCGAGGAACCGGCGGAACCGCTCGGTCGCCTCGGGGGTGTCGACGCCGTCGATGCCGGTGGTCGTCGCGGCGATGCGGTGCAGCATCGCGCGGACGAGCGGGACGAGGTCGACCGTCACGGTGCCGTCGTCGCCGGCCTCGTCGAGGCAGTCGCGCACCATCTTCTCGACGACGGGGTTGAGCGCCTCGTGGTCGTAGTACATGAGGGCGGTCCGGTCGAAGAGCGGGTTCTCCAGCCGGCGCCGCTCGCGATGGCCGGGGCCGTCGAGCAGGAGCAGGGAGTCCGCGAACAGCGGGCGGCTCTCCGTGTGGGATCCCTGTCGGAAGTCCTTGGAGCGCAGGATCTCGTCGATCTCGCGGAAGTCGGAGATCTGGGTCATCGTCGCGATGTGCGGCGGCGGGGTCCATTCGCGCATGGAGGCTCTCCCGGGGTCGTCGTCGATCCAGCGGGGCTGAAATCCAGGGTCATAGTCAACAGCATCTGAATGGCCTTCTCAAGGCTTCGTTCGCTGCATACCATGACCCTTGTTTGCAGCTGTGTAGCCACGAAGAGCGGCGAGGAGGCCGGGTGCGCCGGACCGGCGGGGAACGGGCGGTCGTCGCCGTCAGCACCGTCGCCGTCGGGCTCGGGACTGCTCCGGCGTTCCTGTTCGGCTTCCTCGGCCCCGTCCTGCAGACCGACCTCGGCCTCTCCCGCACCCGGATCGGGCTGCTCGTCGGGTTGATGTTCGGGCTCACCGGCATCGGCTGCCTCATGGCGGGCCGGGTGACCGAGCGGATCGGCGCCCGGACGACCGTCGTCGCGTCCGCCGTCCTGCTCCTCGTGGCGCTGGTCGTGCCTGTGGTGGCGCCCGGCTATCCCGCGCTGGTCGTCTGCGCGCTGGTGTCCGGGATCGCGTACGCGCTGGCCAACGTCGGCACCAACGTCTCGGTGACGGCCGCGCTGCCGGTGGCCCGGCACGCCGTCGGGCTCGCGGTGAAGACGGCGGGCGTACCCGCGGCGGTCGCGGTGACATCGTTCATCGTGCCCGGGCTCGGCGCCGCGTACGGCTGGCGGCCGGTGCTGCTGTGGTCGATCCCCGTCGTCGTCGCGGTCGGGATCGCGGCGGCGCTCGTCCTGCCGGACGCCCACGGCCGGGCCGCACAGACGCCGGCGATCACCACCGACAGCCGGCTCCCCGCCGGGTTCTGGCGGTTCACCCTCGCCGCGGCCCTGCTGATCTGCGGCTCGCAGGCCATCTACTCGTGGGCGGTGCCGTTCCTGCACGAGGGCGCGGGCGCGTCGCTGCCCGTGGCCGGGGTGCTCACGGCCGTCGCCTCCCTCGTCGCGCTCGTCCCGATGATCGGGGCCGCCCGGCTCGCCGACCGGCTCGGCGCCACGCGGCGGCTCCCGCTGGCCGCGGCGTTGTGCGCGACGCTCGCCGTCGCCGAGATCGTGCTCGCGACGGGCTGGGGTCTCGCCGCCGCGGCGGTCGCGCTCGTGATCGCGACGGGCGCCCAGCTGGGCGCGGTGTCGCTCATGCACGCCTCCGTCGTCGCGGCGGCCCCGCACGCGGTGGGCCGCGGCTCGGGCGCGGCGATGGCCGGGTTCTACCTCGGTGCGCTGGTCGCCGCGCCGCTGTTCGGGCTGCTCGTCGACGTCACCGGCGGCTACCCGGTCGCCTGGGTCACCGGCACCGTGCTGACTGCGGCGTCGGCGGCGTGCTTCCTGTGGTGCCGCGGGGTCGGACGCGGTGTCGCCGATCCGGAAGGGCCGGTCACCACAGGTCCTTCATCGCCCCCCACGGCCCGCCCTGCGCGCTGATACCGCCGTCGATCGTCAGCACCTGGCCCGAGATCATCGCTGCGGCGGGCGAGACGAGGAACGCGGCGAGCCCGGCGACGTCGTCGGGGGTGCAGAGCCGCCCCACCGGGGTGTTGTCGACGAGCAGCGCCCGCACGTCCTCGCGCCCGCCCAGGTAGGTCTCCAGCGAGTCGGTGAGCACCGGGCCGGGGACGATCGTGTTGGCGGTGATGCCGCGCCGGCCCAGCTCGACCGCCCAGGAGCGGGTCAGCGCCTCCAGCGCCGCCTTGGCCCCGCCGAGCAGGCCGTGCCCGGACTGGGCGAAGCGGGCGTCGAGACCTCCGATGGTGAGGATGCGCCCGCCGTCGCCCATCGCGGCGGCGAGCCGGTGCACGAGCTCCACCAGGCCGTCGACGACCGTCGCGAAGGTGAGCCTGCTGTGCCGGCCGTGACGTCGACGAGCGGGCGGAACGCGGTCGCGGCGGCGTTGGCGACGAGGGTGTCGATGCGGCCGAATCGCTCGAGCGCGGCCTCGGCCAGGCCCGCGACCTGCGCAGGATCGGCCAGGTCGGCGGTGACGACGAGTGCCTGGCCGCCGCGTTCCTCGACGGCGCGGGCGACCTCGGCGGCGGCGCGGGCGTCGCGACGGCCGTGGACGACGCAGTCGTGGTCGGCCGCGAGCCGCAGGGCGATCGCGCGGCCGATGCCGCGCGCGCTGCCGGTCACGAGCGCCACCCGCCGCGTGCTCATGCTCAGAGCTTCAGCAGCCGCGCGAGGTTCCCGCCGAGGATCGCGTCGGTGTCGTCGTCGGAGAACCCGAGGTCGCGGATGGTGGCGATCTCGGCGGCCGGGTCGGCCATCGGCCAGTCGGAGGCGAAGCAGATCCGCTCAGGGCCGTGCTTCTCGATGATCTCCCGGACACGGCGCGGATCGAGCGTGGCCAGCGACGGGGGCCACGACGTGTCGAGGTGCACGGGCAGCCCGATGACGATCTCGGCGGCCTCCTCGAAGCGTTTGTAGCCGCCGAAGTGGCACGCGATGAGGTCGAGGCGCGGGAACTGCCGGACGAGGTCGGCGAGCATCGCGGGACTGCAGCGGTCGCCGGGGTCGTCACCCGCCCCGCCGACGTGCACGATCACCGCGAACTCCCCCGACATGGCGTCGAGGGTGGCGAGCAGCCGCGGGTCGTCGAGGGTGAGCTGCTGGAACATCGGATGGACCTTGGCGCCGCGCAGGCCGTGGGCGCGCAGGCTCGCGACGTTCTCCTCCGGCGACAGCCCCGGGTGCACGGACCCGAACCCGATGAACCGGTCGGCGTCCAGCGAGCCGGCGAAGCGGTTGGCGTTGTCGACGCGGTCGGGTGTGTTGGCGATGCCGAGACAGACCGAGCGGTCGACGCCCGAGGCCGCCATCACCTCGATCAGCGACGAGACGGTGCCGTCGCCGAAGCGTTTCAGGTCGGCTGGAGACCCGGCGATCGCCTTGCGCGCCACCGCATCCGGATAGACATGGGTATGTCCGTCGATGATCACAGCTTCGTGACCTCTCCCCCGTCGATCACGAGAACCGAGCCGTTGACGAAGTCCGACAGCGGCGACGCCAGGTAACAGACGAGCGGCCCGAACTCGGCCGGGTCGGCCATCCGCCCGGCCGGGATCTTCCGCAGACGGCGTTCCAGCATCGACGGGTCGCCCGTCACCGCCGCCTGCGCATCCGTCGTGAACGCGCCGGGTGCGATGGCGTTGACCTGGATGCCGAAGGGCGCCCACTCCGCGCCGAGCGCCTTGGTGAACTGCACCAGCGCGCCCTTCGACGCCGAGTACGACACCAGGATCGGCTTGCCGTTGATCCCTGACGTGCTGGCGATGTTGATGACCTTGCCCGAGCGCTGGGCGAGGAAGTGCTTGCCCGCCGCCCGGGCCAGTACCGCGGGGGCGGCAACGTTGACCGCGAACACCTCGTCCCACTCGGTCTGCGGCTGCGCGGAGAACTTGCCCGCGGGCGCGATCCCGGCGTTGTTGACAACGATGTCGAGCCGCCCGAACCGTTCCACCGCGAGGTCGGCGAGCGCACCGACGGCGTCGGCGTCACGCATGTCGACGGTCGCGACCGCGATCCGCTCCGGCGCCGTGGCCTGCAGCTTCTCGAGCGCCTCGGTGGTGCGGGCCGCCGCGAGGACGAGCGCGCCCTCCGCGACGAGCGCCTCCACCGCCGCCGCACCGAGCCCCCGGCTGGCGCCGGTGACGATCGCGACCTTGCCGTCGAGTCCCAGGTCCATCACGTGCCTCCGGTCGCGATCTCGACCACCGAACGCTTCGCGATCTTGCCGACGGCGTTCTTCGGCAGCGAGTCCATCGTCAGCACCCGTTCCGGAATCTTGATGCTGGGCAGGCCCGCCGCCTTGCAGTGCGCCCGGATCTCGGCCTCGTCGACACCCGATCCCTCCCGCAGTGCGACCGCGGCCAGGACCGCCTCGCCCCACTCCTTGTCCGGGACCCCGACGACGGCCGCCTCGATGACCGCCGGGTGGGAGTAGAGGACGTGCTCGATCTCCGACGGCGTGATGTTGTAGCCGCCGCGGATGATCAGGTCCTTCATCCGGTCGACGATGTAGAGGTAGCCCTCGTCGTCGAACATGCCGACGTCGCCGGACCGGACCCAGCCGTCGACCAGCGTCTCCGCCGTCTTCTCCGGGTTCCGGTGGTAACAGCGCATCGTGTACGGCGTGTGGAAGCGGACCTCGCCCCGCTCGCCGGGCGCACAGTCGTTGCCGTCGGCGTCGACGACCCGAACATCGGCCAGGTACGACGCCCGCCCCGCCGACGCCATCAGCCCGGTCCGGCCGGCCGCGATCTGCCGGTGGTCGTCCTGGGTCAACATCGTCGCGATGGAGGCGATCTCGGCCATGCCGTAGAGCTGGCTGAACACCGGCCCGAACCGGCCGACGAGCTCGCCGACGCGGTCGTGCGCGATGGGCGCGGCGCCGTAGCCGATCGACGTCAGGGTGGCGACGTCGTCGTGGCCCAGGCCGGCCTCCAGCACCCGGTAGAGCTGGGTCGGGACCAGGTAGGTGTGCGTCGCGGCCTGCGTGGTCGCCTCGGCGGCGAACTGCCCCGGGTCGAAGCCCCGGCCGTCGAGGAACCCGACCGCCCCGCCCAGGAAGAACGTGGGCGCCAACGTGATCTGCACCGACGAGTTGTGCGGGATCGTCGTCAGCCAGCGGGAGTGCTTGGACATCCCGTACTCGAGCCCGGCGACCATCGCGTGCGTCGCGACGGCAGCCGCGTCGAACAGGATGCCCTTCGGCTGGCCCGTCGTCCCGCTCGTGTAGACGATGCAGAACTCGTCGGACGGCGCCCGGGAGTGCAGCGTCGGCGGGGCCGACGCCGACGCCGTTGCGAGCCCGCCCCAGCCGGCCTCCGACGGGTCGTCGACGTCGACCACCACCAGGCCGAACTCGTCGGCCAGGGTCGCCGCCATCTCGCGGAACCCGGACTCGGTGACGAGCACCCGGGCCTGGGCGTTGCCCAGGATCGAGCGGTACTCCTCCAGGCTCATCCGGAAGTTGAGCCCGCAGTAGACCCCGGCCGCCTTGGTGACGCCGACGATCGCCTCCGCGACCTCCAACCTGTTGCGCAGCAACACCGCCACCCGCTCGCCCGGGGCGACGCCGTAGCGGCCCTGCAACAGGTTGGCGAGCCGGTTGGTGCGCTCGTCGAGCTCGGCGTAGCTGAGCGTGCGATCACCCTCGAACGCCGCGTCGGCGCCGGGGGTCTTGCGGGCGTGGGCGGCGACGGCGACGCCGATGTCCATGCTGGGATCTCCCGATCAGACGTAGAGAACGACGTCGTCGCCCTCGACCGCCACCTCGTAGGTGCGCACGCGCAGCGTGTCCGGCTCGACGAGCGACCGGCCCGTGGCGAGCGTGAACTCGTAGCCGTGCCACGGGCAGACGATGTACTCGTTGTGGCGGATGTAGGAGTACTCGTGGGCCGGGGTGTCGTCCATCGTCCCCTTGACCACGCCCTCGCACAGCGGTGCGCCGTGGTGCGGGCAGTTGTTGCGCAGGGCGTGGAAGGTGCCGCCGACGTTGATCACGCCGATCGAACGGCCGTCGATCTCGAGAATCCGCCGCTCCCCCCAGGGGAAGTCGGCCAGCTTCTCGACCACGTGGCGGGTGCGCGAGACGGTCCCTGTGGAGACGGTGTCAGTCAAGGCGGTCTCCGTAGACGGCGCGGGGGGTGTCGACGAGGATCTTCTGCCGCAGCTCCTTCGACACCGTCTGCAGGGAGCGCTGCGGGTTGTCGAAGTCCCAGTGCGGATAGTCGGACGAGAACATCAGCGTCCGGTCGGCGTGCAGCATCTCCATCAGCGGCCCGATGTGCTTCGGGTCGTGCGGCTCGATGAACGGCTGCGTCGTGAAGCGGATGTGGTCGAGCAGGTACTCCGACGGCGGCTTGACGAGCCACGGGACCTCGTTGCGCAGGCCCTTCCAGTCACGGTCGAGCTTCCACATCACCTCGAGCGCCCAGAGGAAGCCGCCCTCGGCGATGATGTACTTCAGCTTCGGGAACTTCTCGAAGACGCCGTGGCAGATCATCGACAGCGTGTTCGACTGGTGGATCTGGCCGAGCGCGGTGTGCCACTCCAGGTAGAACGTCGGCGTGCCGGCCATCCGGGGCGCCTTGGCGAAGACGTTCTCGCAGCCCGACGGGTGCACGATCAGCGGCAGCTCGTGGCGCGCGCATGCCTCGTAGATGGGCCAGTAGTGCTTCTCCCCCATCAGGATCTCGCCGAGCGGCATGAAGACGGCGACGATGCCGTCGCGCTTGGCGACCCGGTCGATCTCGGCGACCGCGGCCTGCGGGTCCTGCGGGGCGACGACGAGCGCGCCGCGCCAGCGGACGTCGTTCTGCAGCCAGCGCTCGCACATCCACTCGTTGTAGGCCGACGCGATGGTCGCGGCGACCATGCCGTCGGGCATCGCGCCGATGCCCAGGCACTGCCCGGCGAGCAGCACGGCCCGGTAGATGCCGTGCTTGTCGAGCAGGTGCTGCGCGGTGAAGTCCGGGTCGGTCGCGGGCGGCATGCCCGGGCGGGCCGCGTCCTCGCGGTAGGCGCCGGCGGCGTTGATGTAGAGGTAGTCCAGCGGGAGCGTGAACTGGGCGGCGGCCATGCCCTTGGCCCAGTCGTCACCGCTGACGCCGAGCCGGTTGCGCCACGTCTCCGTCATGTACGGGGTGAGGTCCCGGATGCCGTTGACGAAGTTCGGGTGCACGTCCGAGTCGATGATCCCGGTCTTCTTGGGATCGGTCTGTTCGGCGCTCCGCGGCGCCTCGATGGTCGTCATGAGCTGTCCTCCCCTGTCTCGGTTACCGCTGTCGGGTTACCGCGCCCGGCCGAGCAGCGCGAGGTTGTAGTACTGGGCGCCCGATCCGGCGCCGGATGCGATCGCGACCTCGGCGCCGGCGACCTGCCTGTCGCCGCACTCTCCGCGCAGCTGGCGGACGGCCTCGACGAGCTTCAGCGTCGGCCCGCCCCACCCGATGTGGCTGCAGGCCAGCAGCCCTCCGTCGGTGCAGGTCGGGAGCTTGCCGTCGAGGCCGATGCCGGTGGCGAGCGCGAAGTCGGTGCCCTCGCCGGGCCCGCAGAAGCCGAGCGCCTCGAACTGGCGGGCGACCTCGAGGGAGTTGACGTCGTAGAGCTGCGCGACGTCGACGTCCGACGGGCCGATCCCGGCCTGCGCGAACGCCTTCCGGGCGGCGGAGGCGCCGATCGTCCATGTCTGCTCGTAGCGGGCGGGGTCGACGTACTGCTGACGCAACCACTCCATCCCGGCGCCGAGCACGACGATCGGCGGGTGCGGCAGGTCGCGGGCGCGTTCGAGCGTCGTGACGATCACGGCCGCGCCGCCCTCCGAGGCCAGGCACAGGTCGAGCAGCGTGAAGGGGTCGACGATCGGCGGTGCCGCCAGGATGTCGTCGGCGGTGTAGGGGCCGCGCCCGGCCATGACGGCCTCGGGGTTGACGGAGCCGACGTTGCGGATCGACGCCGCGATCTCCGCCATCCCCTGTCGCGCATGGGGGTGGCGGGCGAGGTGGCGCTGGGCGACGAGCGCGAAGTGCGCCGAGGTGAACGCCCCGAACGGCGCGACGAACTCGTTGCCGGGCTGGGTGTACGCCGCGACCCGGCCGCCGCCGAGGACGCCGGCCTGCCCGCCGGTGATCAGCACCGTCGTGGCCTGGCCGGTGAGGATCGCGCCGGCGGCGTCGACGAGCGCGGGGACGCCCTGCGGGTAGGAGTCGCCGATCCAGTCGAGCGGGACGCCGAGCAGCGTCGACCAGTCGGCCGAGCCGGGTGCGAGGACCGTGCCGCCGGGGCCGGGCCAGCGCGCGGCGATACCGTCGAGGTCGGTGTGGCTCAGGCCGGCGTCGGCCAGCGCGAGCTTGGCCGCGTCGAGGGCGACCTGCAGGGAGTTGCGGTCGGAGCGCTTCTGCTGCGGGGTCAGCCCGACCCCGACGATCGCGATGTCGGAGAGGTTCATGAGATGTCCTCGGTGAACGCGGGCAGCACCCGGCCCTCGCGCTCGATCCACGTCACGTGCACGGGCGCGTCGATCGCGGGCAGCCGCTCGCCGGGGCCGCCGACGAGCTCGGCGAGCATGCTCCAGCCCTCGTCCAGGTCGACGATGCCCAGCCGGAACGGCACCGCGAACCCGGGGCTCGGCGGCTTGTGCACGACCGTCGCGGAGTAGACGCGGCCGCGGCCGTCGGAGGTCTCGTAGGTCCAGTTCTCCGACAGGCACGCCGGGCACGCGACCTGCGGGGTGAAGAAGTTGCGCCCGCAGTCACCGCAGACGGGGCGGACCAGCTCGCGGCGACCGACAGCGGTCCAGAAGTCCTCGGTCAGCCCTGATGTCGACACCGAGCTATTCCCCGCCGACGAGCAGTCGGTGCGCGGCCTCCTTGACCGTCATCCCGACCTCGACGCCACGCTTGGCCGCGGACTCGTTGTGGGCGCTGATCAGGCCGTGCTCGTAGCCGAGGAACGCGTCGCCGATGGGCGCGGTGGTGCCGTCGATGCAGGCGCCCGCGAGGCCGGCCTCGTCGGCCGTGACCAGCCCGGACACGCCGGAGCGGTTCTTGCTCATGCCGCCGTCGTGGCAGATGAAGCCCCACGGGCTGGCCTCGAGCAGGAACTTCGCGCCGCTGCGGCCGGTGTGCCCGGCGGTGACGAGCACGCTGCGGTTCTCGTCCTCGGGGTAGGCCCAGACGATCGAGTCGGTGACGACGACGCGCCGCCCGCTCGGGTGGGTCTCCATGATCTCGCGGCGGACCTTGTTGCCGACCTCGACGTCGGTCGGGTCGTTGGCCAGCAGGATCTCGGCGGCCTCGCGGACGGGCATGCCGGGCTTGACCCCGCACGTCTCGGCGACGTAGTTGACGTGCTTGACGATGCCGTTGGTGTAGAGGTCCTCGCCGTTGCCCATCTCGGCGGTCATGCCGTCGGCGGTGGCGGCGGGGATCCCGAGGGCCTCGAGGTACCAGAGCCCGGCGATGCCGGCGCCGTCCTTGCCGACGCAGGCGTCGTGCCCGATGACACCGCGGGGGCGGTGGATCGCCATCATCCGCGCGGGCAGCACACCGACGTAGGAGGCCGGGACGACGACGTCGCGCCCGGTGTTGCGGGCGTCGACGTAGCGGGCCGAGTCCATGGTGCAGATCCGGCCGCGGTCGCGCTCGACCACGATGTCCTGCGGGTGGTCCTGCTCCCGCTCCAGCAGCGTCTTGCCGTCCATGCGCCGTCCTGACGTCGTCGTCGTTCATGCGAGGCGCCGACTACCGATCAGCGCCTGAATCTCTGTATATCATTAACAGCAGCACGGAGCCAGGGGCGTCTCGCCACACACGACGGCGCCGCCTCCCCAGCACGCGGGAGACGGCGCCGTGGAGCCAGGTGCGACGTGGGTCAGGTGCCGTACATCTCCCAGCTCAGGACCTCGTCCATCTGCCGCTGGTAGTGCCGCTCGAAGTACGCGAGCGTGTCGTCCATGTGCGTGCGCATCGCGGCCTCGGCCTTGTCGCCCTCGCCCGACTCGATGCCGATGCAGACCGCGTCGTGGGCCTGCCAGACGAGCTTGCGGAACCGGCGCGGGTAGTCGACACCCAGGACCGTACCGTCGGTGATCCAGTGCAGCGAGTTGATGCAGTAGCCGAACAGCGGGTTCTCCGAGCCCCACGCCACGAGGTCGTGGAAGCGGCGGTTCTCGGCCAGGAACGCGTCGCGGTCGTCGAGGCTCTCGCCCATGCGGTCGACCGAGTGGCGCAGGTCGGCCAGCAGGCCGGCGTCGCCGCGCTCGGCGCACAGCCGGGCCGTGATCGGCTCCAGCAGCTGCCGTGTCTCGATCACCGCACGGAACGGGGTGTCGGCGAACTGCATGAGCAGCGCCAGCGTGCTGGCCAGGTGCCGCGAGTCGGGCGAGGTGATGACCGGCCCACCGCCAGGGCCGGGGCGGATCGTGAGCACGCCCTGCAGCTCCAGGACCCGCAGCGCTTCACGCAGCGTGTTGCGGCCGACGTTGTACGTCTCGAGCATGTCGCGCTCGGGCGGCAGATGGCTGCCCGGTGCCAGGTTGCGGTCCTTGATCTCCTTGACGATCCGCTGCGCGATGACGGTGGCGCGCTTGGGCGGCATCCCCGTCGGCGCCGAGCGCGGCGGGACGTCCCTGCGGACGACGGACATGTCGGCTCCCTGTTCTGCGACACCCGGACTGCATCGGTCCGGGTCACGGGACCCAGATCCTGACGATAATACTCAGCAATCCGGCCCACCGAACGGTACGGGCCCGACCGGGTGGCGCAGAGGCTACCCCCACCCGGCCGGGCCTTTCGCTCAGGACGAGGGCATCTCCACGGTCCCGCCGAGCGCCGTCACCAGCGCCACCGAGTCGAAGTGCTCGGCGAGCCGCATGATCAGCCCGTCCCGGATCGTGAACCGGCTGATGTAGCTGTTGGCGTACGGCAGGCCGGTCGTGAGCACCGTCGAGTCACTCGTGTACTCGGCGACGTACTCACCTTCGGCCACGAGCGGCTGCACGTCGTAGCCCGCGAAGTTCATCGGCGCGAGCAGTCCCGGCAGCCCGGCGAACCAGTCCGTGGCCGCCGCCTTGCCCTCGACGACCGTCGGGATCCCCGGCGGTGCGTACGGGATGTGCACGACGATGTCGGGGTGGAACGTCGCGACGATCGCGTCGACGTCGAGCGCCCCCACGGCGTCGAGGTACGCGGTGACCACCGCGGCCCCGGCGTCGTCGCCGGACATCAGCTGAACACGTCCTCGGACAGCTCGTCGTAGAGCTTCTCCGACGGGTCGAGCTTGCGGACCGCGGTGGGTGCCGGGTCGAAGTAGACGAGCTCGCTGACCAGCTTGGGCTCCGGGCCCTCGGAGAACGGGAAGAACCAGGCCAGCCGGCTGCTGACGAGGTACTTCGCACCCGGGTCGTCGACCTTCACGACGGGCACCTTGTCGCCCGGGAACGCCTGGTGCCACGTGCCGTGGGCGGCGATGCCCCAGTCGGCGACGGCGAGGTGGTCGATGTCGAGCTGCAGCACGTTCGTGCCGTCGTCGACCATCGACTGGTAGAAGCCGCGGATCGCGTCGAAGTCGGGGAGCTCGACGTAGGCGCCCAGGCCCCAGAACTTGTAGACCCCGCCGTCGGCCACCGTCTCCAGGACCTTGTCCGGGTAGCCGAGCACCTCCCACTTGAGGTGCTCCTTCATGACCTCGAGGATCGCCTTGTGACGGGGGTTCTCGGTCTTGCGGGCCAGCTCGTCGTAGCTGTCCCAGCCCTTCTTCAGATCCAGCACGGCCATGTGAGGGGTCCTCTCGTGGTGGCGGGAGATGCGGATTCAGCAACCGGCGGTCAGGAACCGGCGACGTCGCGTGAGTCGATGACGCCCTGCGCCGCGGGCAGCCAGCTCGCGACGCCCGCGAACGGCATCGCGACGAGCGTGGCCTCGACGAGCTGCTCCTCGGTGGCACCGGCGCGCCGCGCGCCGCGGGAGTGGATGGCGACGAAGCGCGGCTGGTACTCGGCGGCGTTGACCGCGCAGAGCAGCAGCTCCATGTCCATCGCGGGGAACGGCGTCTCCCCCAACGACGACTCGCGCATGAGGAAGTAGCCCTCCAGCCCGGCGCCGACACGATCGCCGAGCAGCTCGACGTAGTCGGGGACGAAGCCGAAGTACTCCTGGAAATAGGCGAAGGCGCCGGGCACGTCGGCGGCGAACCCGTCGGTCGCGTCGGCGGCCGCCTCACCGGAGGCGGCGGGACCGTAGGCGCGGTCGGTGGCCGCGACGAACAGCCCGTGCGGGGTCACGCCCCGCGAGATCAGCAGGCCGACCGACGCGCCCTCGGCGTGCTCGCGCGGAACACCTTCCTTGGCGGCGACGGCCAGGAAGTGGTCGACGAGCGCCTCGTCGCGCTTGACCGCGCAGATCGCGGCGGCGAACAGTGCCTTGAGCCCGACGGTCAGCGTCCCGTCGGTGGTGATGACGTCGGCGACACGGGCGAGACCCTCGACGAACTTCGGCGTCGAGACCTCGAGACGGGGAAGCCAGGACGCCTCGCCGATCAGCTCCGCCGTGCGCCGGCCGCCGGAGGTCGAGACAGTGCCTGCCATGGGTGACCACTCCTCGTCGAGTACACCGGGTCGGGAGGGCCGGGTGACGGTGCCCGTCCTGTCGCTCAGCCCGCCAATAAAGTAACATAGTATGCATGGACTCCACGGAGAAGTGGTTCGGTCTCGGGCCCGCTGAGGTGGCCCTGCGCGAGGAGGCCGAGGCCGTCGCGGCGTCCGTCGCCGACATCGCCGCCGAGGCCGACGCGATGAGCGAGATCCACCCCGGAATCCGAGAGGCGTTGCGCGCCAGCGGGTTGTCCGGGCTCATGGTTCCGGCCGCCTACGGTGGCCGGTCCGAGAGCGTCGACCCGCTCGCGGTCTGCCTGGTCCGCGAGGTGTTCATGCGGGCCTCCTCGCACCTCGACTCGATGTTCGCGCTGCAGGGCATCGGCAGCTACGCGATCACCGTCGGCGGTACCGACGAGCAGCGCGCGCAGTGGCTGCCGAAGGTCGCGTCGCTGGAGACCCTCGCGGCGCTCGCGCTCACCGAGGAGAACGCGGGGTCGGACCTCAAGAACGTCTCGACGACGCTGACCGAGAAGGACGGCTCGCTCGTCGTCCGCGGGGCCAAGTCGTTCATCTCCAACGCCGGCGCGGCCGACTTCTTCGTGACGCTCGTGTCCGAGGAGGCCGGGCTCTCACTCGTGCTCGTCCCCGCCGACACCCCCGGGCTGACCACCACGCCCAGCCCCGAGCTGATCGCCCCGCACGTGCTCGGCGAGGTCGGGTTCGACGACGTCGTGCTCCCCCCGGAGGCCCGCCTCGGCGTGCCCGGCAAGGCGATGTCGCTGGTCCTGGGCACGCTCGCGGTGTTCCGGGTGTCCGTCGCCGGTGCGGCCTGCGGGCTCGCCGCCGGCGCGCTCGCCGAGGCCGCCCGGCACGCCCGCACCCGCGAGCAGTTCGGCCGCCCCCTGCTCAGGCACGGTCCCGTCGCGCAGCTGCTGGCCGACTCGTGGAACGACGTCGAGATGGCCCGGCTGCTCACCTACCAGGCCGCGGCCGCCGCCCGGAGCGACGCCGCGGGGGCGCTCAACCGCTCGTCGATGGCCAAGGTCGCCGCCACCGAGGCCGCGAGCCGCGTCGTCGACCGGTGCGTGCAGGTCATGGGCCGCTGGGGGCTCGTCGCCGACAGCCCGATCGAGCGCTACTACCGCCAGGCCCGCCCGATGCGCATCTACGAGGGCGCCTCGGAGGTCCTGAAGCTGGGCATCGCCCGCGCCCTCTGCGACGAGATCTAGACCTGGTCCCGACGATTCGCCGGGGCCGCCGCTTCAGAGGCGTTCGACGCGGTCGGCCTGCGGGCCCCGGTCGCTCTGACGCACCGCGTACCGGACCCGGTCACCCTTCTGCAGCGGCTCCGACCCCATGATCACGGACACGTGGGCGAACAGATCGTCGCCGCCTGCATCCGGGGTGATGAAGCCGAAGCCGCGGTCGCCGTCGTAGCGCGCGACGACGCCCTCACCGCCCCGTACGGGCACGTCCCGCGCCGTCGGCCGTGCGGCCGCGGCAGGTGCCGACCGCTGCGGCGCCGTCCGGGGCTCGACGCCCCGGACCAGGTGCACGTCGCGGGCCTGCGGGCCCTTGTCCCCGCCGGCCTCCTCGTAGGCGACGCGGTCGCCCTCCGCGAGCCACGTCAGCCCCTCGGCCAGGGCCCTGGCGTGAACGAAGACGTCGCCGGCGCCGGAGTCGGGAGTGATGAAGCCGAAGCCCTTGTCCTCGTCGTACCAGGCCACCGTGCCGTCGGCACCGTCCGCGAAGCCGGCCGCAGCGGGTGAGCCGGCCCCCGGGCCCAGCGGGATCACGTGCCCGGCCTGTGGGCCGCGCTCGCCGTCCACGATCAGGAAGGCCACCCGCTGCCCCTCGGTGACCACGCCGCCGGTCACGATGGCGGAGCTGTGCACGAAGACGTCGGCGCCGCCGCCGTCCGGCGACGCGAAGCCGTACCCCTTGCCCGGCTCGTACCAGTTGACGGTGCCGAGCACGCCCACGGCGCTGCCGGTGGCCGCATCGGCGGTGACGCGAACGCGCAGCGCCTGGGGCCCGCGGTCGTTCTCGCCGACCTCGAACTCGACGGCCTGACCCTCGCGGAGCACGTTCGCGCCGCCGTTCCCGACGATCTCGGAGGCGTGCACGAACACGTCCGGCGAGCCGTCCCCGGGCGCGAGGAAGCCGAAACCCCGTCCGGCGTCGAACCAACGGACGGTCCCCTGCGGCATCGAAGGCTCCAGGTCGAGAGGGCGGGCACAGGCCCACAGTCTCTCTGACGGACCTCGCGGTCCGTCAGGCCGGGCCCACAGGGGGCATGATCTATCGGCCCTGCCAGCGCGGCGCCCGCTTCTCGACGAACGCGCGCGCCCCCTCCTTGGCGTCCTCCGACGTCCGCACCTCGGCGAGCATCGGCTCCTGCCGGGTGAACAGCTCGTCGTCGGGCCACAGCGCGGACGCCGTCATCACGGCCTTCGACGCCTGCACCGCCAGCGGCGCGTTCGCCGCTATCTCGGCGGCCAGCTCCTTCGCCGCCGTGAGCGCGCCCCCGTCGGGGACGACCCGGCTGACCAGGCCCAGCTCCACACACCGCGACGCCGTCAACGGGCGACCGGTGAGGACGGCTTCGGTCGCGACGTTGCGCGGCACCAGTCGCGGCAGCCGCAGCACCCCGCCACCCGCGGCGACCAGGCCGCGCTTGACCTCGGGCAGCCCGAACGACGCCCCCTCCCCCGCGACGACCAGGTCGCAGGCCAGGGCGATCTCGAAGCCGCCGCCGAGTGCCGGGCCCTCGACGGCGGCGATGATCGGCTTGCGCGGCGGGACGCCGACGATGCCGAACCCACCGCGGCGCTCGTCGACGGGACGCTCCCCGGTCGCCGAGTACGCCGCGAGGTCCATGCCGGCCGAGAAGAAGCCCGACGAGCCCGTCAGCACCCCGACCCTCAGCTCGGGGTCTTCGTCGAGCTCGTCGATGGCCGCGCTGATCAGCCGGGCCGTGGCGAGGTCGACGGCGTTGCGCCGCCGGGGCCGGTCGATCGTGAGGACCAGGACGGGCCCGTCGCGCTCGACGAGCAGACCCGGCGAGGTCTCGGTCGTGGCGGGCGCGGTGCCGTTGGTCTGCGGGGCGTTCATCGAGGCGCCATACGGATGCCGCCGTCGAGGCGGATCGTCTCGCCGTTGATCATCGGGTTCTCCAGGACGTGGACGGCCAGGGCGCCGAACTCGTCGGGCGCGCCGAGGCGGTTGGGGTGCGGCACCATCTTGCCCAGCGAGTCGCGCACCTCCTGGGGAAGCCTGCCCAGCAGGGGCGTGTCGAAGATGCCGGGCGCGATCGTCGCCACCCGGATCTGCTTGGTCGCGAGGTCGCGCGCGGCGACGATCGTCATGCCGACGATGCCCGCCTTCGACGACGCGTACGGGATCTGGCCGATCTGGCCCTCCCACGCCGCGACCGACGCGGTCATGACGATCGCGCCGCGCTCGCCGTCGACCGGGTCGAGCTGCGCCATCCGCGCCGCGGCGAGGCGCAGCACGTTGAACGAGCCGACCAGGTTGAGCTCGATGATCGACGCGTAGTCCTCGAGCGAGCCGGGGCTGCCGTCGCGCTGCAGGACGCGCATGGCGTGCCCGCGGCCCGCGCAGTGCACGACCGCGCGCAGCGGCCCCAGCTCGGCGGCGGCGTCGAGCGCCGGGGTGACGCCCTCCTCGGTGCGGACGTCACCGACGACGAACCGCGCGCGGTCCCCCAGCTCGGCGGCCGCCTCGGCACCGGGCGAGGACTCCAGGTCGAGCAGGACGACGCTCGCCCCCGCCTTGACGAGCCGGCGCGCGGTGGCCAGCCCGAGCCCGGAGGCGCCGCCGGTCACGACGGCCGAGATGCCTGCGATGTCCACGTGATTCCTTTCGGATGGTTCCTGGCCCTGCCCTATGTTCGACCGGATCAGACCGTCTCGAGCAGCATGGCGTTGGCCATGCCGCCCGCCTCGCACATCGTCTGCAGGCCGAGCCCGCCGCCGCGCGCCTCCAGCGCACCGAGCAGTGTGGTCGCCAGTCGAGCGCCCGAGGCGCCGAGCGGGTGGCCGAGCGCGATGGCGCCGCCGCGGGCGTTGAGCCGGTCGGGGTCGGCGTCGAAGGCCGACTGCCAGGCCAGCGGCACCGACGCGAACGCCTCGTTGACCTCGTAGAGGTCGACGTCGCCGATGCCAAGCCCGGCCCGGCCGAGCAGCCGCCGGGTGGCCGGGATGGGCGCGGTGAGCATCTCGACGGGGTCGTCGCCACACACCGAGAACCCGCGGAACCGGGCGCGCGGGGTGAGGCCGAGCTCGCGGGCGGCGCGGTCGCTCGCGAGCAGCAGCGCAGACGCACCGTCGGTGATCTGCGAGGAGTTGCCCGCGGTGATCGACCAGGTGATCTCGGGGAAGCGGGCGGCCATCGCCTCGTCGGTGAACGCGGGCGTGAGGCCCGCGAGCTTCTCGGGCGTGGTGCCGCGGCGGATCGACTCGTCCGCGGAGACGACCGTGCCGTCGACGGTGATCGGGACGATCTCGCCGTCGAACCCGCCGCTGTCGGCGGCCTCCGCGGCGCGGGCGTGCGAGCGGGCGGCGTAGTCGTCGAGCTGCTCGCGGGAGAGCTTCCAGCGGGCCGCGACCAGCTCGGCCGACACCCCCTGCGACACCAGCCCCGGCGCGTACCGCGCAGTGACCGACGGCCCGGCGGAGTCGGCCCCCAGCTTCGCCGCGCCCATCGGGACGCGGCTCATCGACTCGACACCCGCGACGATCACCAGGTCGTATGCGCCGGCCATGATGCCTTGCGCGGCGAAGTGCACGGCCTGCTGGCTCGACCCGCACTTGCGCTCCACCGTCACGGCGGGCACGTGCTCGGGGAACCCCGCGGCGAGCCACGCCATCCGGCCGACGTTGCCCGACTGCTCACCGGCCTGGCTCACGCACCCGGTGACGACGTCGTCGACGCGCCCCGGGTCGATCCCGGTGCGCGCCACCAGCCCAGCGATCGTCTGCGCCAGCAGGTCGACGGCGTGCAGCCCGGACAGGGCACCCCCCGGCTTGCCCTTGCCCATCGGCGACCGCACGGCGTCGATCAGGAGCGGCTCGTCCATCTGTTCCCCCTCTCGCCCGCTACTTGCGCAGCAGCGGGACGACCTCGCGGCCGAACCGGTCGATGTCGGTGGTGTAGTCCTGGAAGGTCATGAGGATCCCGGAGACGCCCTCGACGCCGCCGAGCACACGCAGCTTCTCCGCCACCGTCTCCGCATCGCCGACGGTCGTCGGGAAGCCGAGCATGACGGTGTCGGAGTTGTCGTAGATGTTCGTGGTGGCCTCGTCGTCACCGTCGCCGCACTCGCGCCCGGCCAGTCCCGCGACGGTCTCGTGGTCCTCGATCACCCAGCCGTTGCTCATCGTCGGGAGAACCGGACCGAGCTTCATCGCGTTCGAACCCCCTTCCGTGTGTCGGCGCGCGTCAGTCGACAGCGCCGGCGTAGGCCTGCATCAGGCGCTCGTGCGAGGTGAACTCCGACGCCGGACCCGACGCCTTCACCTGGCCGTTGCTCAGGACGTAGACGTAGGAGCAGTGCTCGAGCGCGACCGACGGGTTCTGCTCGACGATCACCGCGGGGGTGTCGGCGAACAGCACGTCGAACCGCCCGTACAGCTCCTTGATCAGGATGGGCGCGAGCCCCAGCGACATCTCGTCGATCAGGACGATCCGCGGCCGCTGCACGACGGCGCGGCCGATCGCGAGCATCTGCTGTTCGCCCCCGGACAGGAAGCCCGCGCGGATCCCGCTGCGCTCCCCGAGCCGCGGGAACGCCTCGAGGACCTTGGCGATGTCGTCGTCGACGTCGCGCCCGCCCCGGGTGTAGGCCGCGGCACGCAGGTTCTCCACGACGGTGAAGTCGGGGAAGACCCGGCGCCCCTGCGGCACGTGTGCGACGCCGCGGGCGACGACCTGGTCGGGGCGCAGCCCGGTCAGCGGCTCGCCGCCGAGCAGGATCTCCCCCGCCCGGACGTCGATCAGCCCGGACACGGCGCGCAGCATCGTCGTCTTGCCGGCGCCGTTGGGGCCGAGGATCGCGACCTTCTGCCCGGGCCGGACCTCGATGTCGACGCCGTGCAGGACCGTGGAGCGCCCGTAGCCGCCGGTGACCCCGCGGAGGACGAGCCCGTCGCCCGATGTCTCAGCCGCCAAGGTAGGCCTCCACGAAGTCGTCCTGGCGCCGCACGACGTCTGGGACGTCGTCGGCGATGACCCGGCCGAAGTTCAGCGCCACTACCCGGTCGGTGACCCGCATGACCAGCTCGATGTTGTGCTCGACGAGCACGACCGTCGCGCCCACGTGCCGGCTGTGCACCAGCACCCGGCCGACGAGGTCGTCGCCCTCGTCGGGTGTCAGGCCGGCGGCGGGCTCGTCGAGGAGCAGCAGCCGCGGCCGGGCCACGACGGCCCGGGCGACGTCGACACGCTTCTGCACGCCGTAGGCGAGGTTCTCGACGCGTTCGTCGAGCAGATCGGCCAGCCCGAGCATCTCCGCGGTCTCGATGGCGTCGGCGCGCATCCGCCGCTCCCCGCGGACGAACGGCGGCAACCGCAGCACCTGGCTCACCGACCCGTACCCGGCGACGGCGTGCTGTCCGATCATCAGATGGTCCATGACCGTCAGGCCCTCGTGCAGGCTGAGGTTCTGGAAGGTGCGGCCCACCCCGAGGGCGCGACGCTGCGCGGGGCGGCGCGGGCGCAGCACGGTGTCGCCGACCGCGATCTCGCCGCCCGCGAGGCCGACGAAGCCGGACACGGCGTTGAGCAGCGTGGTCTTGCCCGCGCCGTTGGGGCCGACGAGCCCGACGACCGTGCCCGGCACGATCTCGGCGGACACCCCGTCGACGGCGGTGACGCCGCCGAACGCGACGCGGACGTCGCGGATCGAGAGCCCGATGCCGCGTTCCCCCACGGCGGTGGGCGACGCCGGTTCGGTTCCACGGGCCGTGCTCTGGGCCAGCTCCGCCTCGACGATCGTCGCCGTCGGCGCGAGCTCGATCTCCGCGGGCGCGGCGCGCCTGCGGCCCGGACCGAAGCGTCGCCACAGCGCGACGATCCCGCCCGCGAAACCGCCCGGGAAGAAGATCATGATGACGACGAACACGACGCCGTAGATGACGTAGCGGAACTCGCCGGTGGTGCGCAGCATCTCCGGCAGGCCCTCGACGAAGATCGCGCCGAGCGCGGCACCCCACAGGTAACGCTGGCCGCCGATGATCGCGATGACCAGCGTGACGATCGACAGCTCGAGCGAGAAGTCCTGTGGCGAGACGTAGTTGACGGTGTGGGCGTACAGGACGCCGGCGCAGCCGACCATGGCGCCCGAGACGCCGAACGCGCCGACCTTCTGCAAGCCCAGCGACATCCCGAGGCTCGAGGCCGCGAGCGGGCTCGTCCGCACCGCGTTCCAGGCCCGACCCTGCCTGCCGCGCAACAGGTTTCGCGCGAACAGCATCGCCACGCCCATCACGACCAGCGCGATGTAGAGCAGCCCCAGCGGGGTGTAGGCGGTGCCGAACAGCGTCGGCGGCGGCACCTGCGTTCCCGCGCCGCCACCGGTGAGGCCGGTCCACTCGAAGTAGATCTGCTGGGCGACGATGCACAGCGCGAGCGTCGCGATCGCCAGGTAGAGGCTGCCGATCCGCAACGACGGCAGGCCGATCACGACCCCGATCAGGGCGCCGATGACGATGCCCGCGACGAGCTCGCCCTCCATCCCGAACGACGTGATCCGGGACATGGCGATCGTCGCGTAGACGCCGGCACCCAGCAGTGCCGCGTGCCCGACCGAGGGCTGGCCCGCCGCGCCGAAGAGGACTGTGTGGCTGGCGCCGATGATCGTGAAGATGACGACGACGGTGACGACGTAGGCCTGGTAGCCGGTCAGAATCCCCGAGATGCCGAAGACGACGATGATCGCGAGCAGCGCGAGCAGGACGTCGCGGCCGGGGATGCGGGCCCACACCGGCCGGGCGCGCTCGGGGGCGGGGGCGCTCATGCCCGCGACGCCGAGAGTCGGCCGAACAGACCGGCGGGCCGGATCAGCAGCACCACCAGGATGATCAGGACGGGCAGCGCGATGGTCACCGCGCGCGGGGCGTAGGCGATCGAGAGCGCCTCGAGGACGCCGAGGATGAACCCGCCTGCGACGGCGCCGGGAAGGCTGGAGAGCCCGCCGAGGACGGCCGCGGTGAACGCGGAGATGAAGGTGCCCTGCAGGAAGCCGACCGACAGCACCGACACCGACGCCACCATGATCGCTGCGATCAGCCCGAGCAGGCTGGAGATGATCCACGTCCAGCGCGAGACGGTGCGGGCGGGGACGCCCATGAGCGTCGCGGCCTGCGGGTCCTGGGCGTAGGCGCGCATACCGACGCCGAGGTTGGAGTAGCGCAGCACCACACCGAGCACGATCGCGCCTGCGACGGCGACACCGAGGATGACCAGCCGGGTCAGGTCGATGTTGAGGCCCGCGATCGCGACACCGCCGGCGGGCAACGGCGCGTTGATGTTCTGTACGCCGGAGCCGAAGAAGATCTGCGTCGCGTTGTTCAGGACGATGTCGAGCCCCATCGTGGCGAGCACGAGCCGGAACAGGTCGCCCGAGCCGAGCGGCCGGACGATCCCCCTCTCGACGGCCCAGCCCAGCAGGACCGCGCCGACGATCGAGACCGCGAGCCCGGCACCCCACCCGAGGTTGAGGATCGTCCCCACCTGGAAGAACAGGAACGCGCAGAAGGCGCCCATGGAGGCGGTCGCGAAGTTGACCGCGTCCATGGTCTTGAAGATCAGGGCGATGGACAGCGCGAGCAGGGCGTAGACGCCACCGGTCATGAGTCCGTTGACGATCGCCTGCAGGAAGGCGCTCACGTGGATCGTCCGACCTGGTCGGACGGAACGCGCGCGGTCATCGTCGACCTCCCGTTCCGGCGGCGTCCACCGCGGGCGCCGGCCGATTCAACTGATAAAGATATACATGGATTGGGCCCGAGGGAACCCCGCCCGGGCATCTTGCGCACGACGGCGACGGGACCTAATGTCGCCACACTATTAACATAGATTCTCCGCCGAGGCGGCAGTGCTGCCGCCGGGGAAGGACGACCCATGCGTCGAGTAGTGGGCGTTGCCGTGGCAGCGATCGCCGCCACCGTTCTCGCAGGTTGCGGCGGCGCCACGGTGTCGTCGTCGGAGTCCGGGGGCGGGGGTGGAGCGGCGTCCCCCGGCATCACCGCCGACACCATCACGCTCGGAATGGTCAGCCCGATGACGGGCCCCTTCGCCGCGCTGGGCACCGACGGCCAGGCCGGCGCCGATGCGCTGGTCCAGACCGTCAACGCCGCCGGCGGCATCAACGGCCGCAAGCTGGCCCTCGCCGTCCAGGACGACCAGTACGACCCCAAGCAGGCCGTCGCCGGTGCCCGCTACTTCGCCACCCAGCAGCCCGTCCTCGGCGTGTGGGGCAACAACGGCACCGCCACCACGCTGGCCGGGATGCCGACGCTGCAGCAGGCCGGTGTGCCCCTGCTGTTCCCGATGGCGCTGAGCACCCAGCTCGCCACCTACGACCGGTCCTTCGCCTCGATGCTGCCCCTGTCGGCGCAGTTCAAGCTGCTCTCCGACTGGGTCGCCACGCAGCCGAACCTGGCCGCCGGGAAGTGGGGCATCCTCTACCAGAACGACGGCACGTCCTCCGAGGTCGCCGACGGCTTCAAGAAGGGCAAGACCCCCCTCACCGAGAACGTCAGCTTCGAGCGCACGACCACCAGCTACGCCACCCAGCTGCAGAAGCTGCAGGCCTCCGGCGTGACCGACCTGGTGTTCATCGGCAACGTCAACCAGATCTCGGTGGCGCTCAAGGAAGCCGACCAGACCGGCTACAAGCCGCAGTGGTACTCCTCGCTGGGCAACACCAGCCCCGACCTCGCCAAGCTGACCGGCCCGCTCGCCGAGGGCGTCGTCACCGTCAACCCGTACGCGCCGCCGCAGTCCGACGTGCCCGGCACCGCCGAGTTCCGCGCCGCGATGGACAAGTACGAGCCCGGCAAGTCGCAGAGCATGTACGCGCTCAACAGCTGGGTCGGCGGCAAGATCATCGTCGACGCGCTCCAGCGGGCCGGCAAGGACGTCACCCGTGACTCGTTCCTCGCCGCGCTGCAGGAGACCAAGGACCTGCAGGTCGGCGGGATCATGCCGCCCATCACCATCACCGCGACCGACCGCACCGCCAGCACCTGCATCCAGCTGGCCAAGGTCACCCAGGGCGTGTTCAAGTCCGACGGCGACCCGGTCTGCCAGTGACGCACTCCCCCGGTGCGCGCACGGCGGTCGTCGTCGGGGCCGGCCTCGCCGGTCTCGCGACGGCCGTCGCCGCCGCCGACCGCGGCATCGCCGTGACCGTGCTGGAGAAGGGCGACCTCGCCGGTGGCGCGGCGTCCTTCTCCGGCGGTCAGGTCTGGGTCGCGGCCAACCATCTCGAAGCGGCACAAGGCATCCAGGACGACCTCGGCGCCGCCGAACAGTACGTCCGCGCCGTCGGCGCCTCGCACCCCGAGCTCATCGACGACGCCGCCCTGGCCCGCTGGCTCACCGAGGCACCGCGCGCCGCACGCTGGTTCGAGGACGCCGGCGCGGTGACCTGGGAGATCATCCCGGACTACCCCGACTACCACCAGGACGCGCCGGGCTCCCGGCCCACCGGCCGCTACCTCACCGCCACCTACGACGCCCGGCGCCTCGGCCCCTGGCGCGACCGGCTGCGCGTCTCACCGCACTTCCCCGTCGGCACCACCTACGCCGATATCCTGGGCGCCGGGCTGCGGGCGTCGGCGTTCGGCGCCTCCTCCGCATCCTCGCCGCCACCCCAGGACCGGCTGACCTTCGGCACCGGCGTCGTCGCCGGGTTCCTCGTCGCCGCCCTCGAACGAGGCGTCGAGATCCTGCTGGGGCACACCGCGGTCGAGCTGTGCCTCGACGACGGCCGCGTCGTCGGGGTGGTCGCGGCCACCGCCGACGGGGCGCGGCGCATCCTCGACGGCGACGTCGTCCTCGCCACCAGCGGCTACGACTGGGACGACGACCTCGCCCACGACTTCCTCGGCCTCAAGCCCGCCGACCGCGGCAGCGTCGCACCCCGCACGCTCACCGGTGACGGCATCCGGCTGGCCCGCCAGGCCGGGGGCGCGGTCGTCGAGATCCCGGCCAACCGGGTGCCCGTGCAGGTCGGCTACCCCGTCGACGGCTACCCCGGGTTCCAGGTCGCCCGCGAGCACTCGTTGCCGCACACGTTCGTCGTCGACCGGACGGGCAAGCGGTTCTGCGACGACGCCGTCTACTGGGAGATCGCCAAGTCGACCCTGGAGCCCGGCAGCGAGCACCTGCCCTGCTTCATGATCTGGGACTCCCGGCACCACCAGCGCTACGGCCTCGGCCCCACCCCACCCGGCGGGACCTACCCGCCGGAGGTCGTGTCGTCGGCGCCCTCGCTGCGGGAGCTCGGCACGGCACTCGGCATCGACGGCGACGCACTCGAGGCCACCGCTGCCCGCTTCAGCGCCGATGTCGCATCGGGGTCCGATCCGGAGTTCGGGCGCGGCACCAACACGACGTGGCAGCGCTTCCAGGGCGACCCGTCGATGGCGCACCCCAACCTCGGACCCGTCGACGAGCCACCCTTCTTCGGCATGCGGCTCACCATGGTCAGCACCGGGATCGGGCTCACCGGCATCGCCGTCGACCCCGGCGGCCAGGTCCTCACCTCGACCGGACAGCCGGTCGAGGGTCTGCACGCGGCGGGCGCCGCGGCGGCGTTCACGTCGTCGGGCACCGCCTACAACAGCGGCTTCTCACTGAGCCGCGCCATCACGCTGGGGTTGCTGGTGGCAGAACGACTCTGAACAGGGGGAACACAGTGAAGCTGAAGGACAAGGTCGCCTTCATCACCGGGGCCGGACACGGCCAGGGTGCCTCGCACGCGAAGTACCTCGCCCGTGAGGGCGCGAAGATCGTCGCCGTCGACATCTGCGAGGACATCAAACCCATCTACCCCCTCGCCACCCGCGAGGAGCTCGACGCCACCGTCGCCGCCGTCGAGGAGATCGGCTCCGAGGCCATCGCCATCCAGGCCGACGTCCGCTCCTCGGCCCAGATGCGCGAGGCCGTCGCCACCGCCGTCGACCGCTTCGGCACCATCGACATCCTCTGCAACAACGCCGGCGTCTGCATCGTCGAAGCCGTCGACGAGATCTCCGACGAGAGCCTCGACGCCGTCATCGACGTCTGCCTCAAGGGCATCTTCAACACCATGCGGTTCATCGCGCCGATCATGAAGGCACAAGGATCGGGCAAGGTCATCAACACGTCGTCGGCGGGCGGGCTCAAGGCCCTGCCGCAGGTGTCGCACTACGCCGCGGCCAAGGGCGGCGTCGTGCTCGCGACCAGGAGCTGGGCCAACGAGCTCTCCGAGTGGGGCATCAACGTCAACGGCATCGCCCCCGGCACCATCTACACCGGCATGATCACCGGGATCGCCGGGCAGCTCGGCGTCGACTCCGACGCCGCGTTCGTCGACTTCAACGCCAACAACATGTTCAAGGGCGAACGCGGCCACGTGACCGTCGACGACATCTCCTCGATGGTCGTCTACCTGGCCTCCGACGAGGCCAGGATGATCACGGGCCAGGTCTTCCCCGTCGACGCGGGCTGGGTCGCCTCGTAACCCCCTGCAGCAATGAGGTTGCGCGCGATGGTGGGGCGGCGCCGACATGCACGTGAGCGCGCCTCGCGCCCGCACGGATGAGTGGCGTTATTGGCTATAGCCAATAACGCCACTCACGAGGGCCGCAGGCCTGCTCACCGGGTCTCGCGGTCCGCGGTCGCGGCGTCGACGCCCTGTTCGCGGAGCTCCAGCTTGCGAACCTTTCCCGACGGCGTCATCGGGAGGGCGTCGGCGATCCTGACGTAGCGCGGGATCGCGAAGGCGGGCAGCCGCGGCTCGCACCACTCCCACACCTCCGCCGCCGTCAGGGTCACGCCCTCCTCGGGAACGACCACGAGGAGGATCTCGTCCTCGCCCGCCTCGGAGTCGGCGGGGACGCCGACGACGGCACAGTCGACCACGCCGGGGTGGGCGAGGATCGGCTGCTCGACCTCGAAGGAGCTGATGTTCTCCCCGCGGCGGCGCAGGGCGTCCTTGAGGCGGTCGACGAAGTAGTACCAGCCGTCGGCGTCGCGGCGCAGGCCGTCGCCGGTGTGGAACCACAGGTTGCGCTGGGCCTCGACGGTGCGCTCGGGCATCCCGTAGTAGCCGGACGTCATCGTGAACGGCAGGTGCGCGCGGACGACGAGCTCGCCGACCTCGCCGACGGGCACCTCCTCGTCGGTCTCGGGGTCGACGAGCCGGACGTCGAAGTAGTCCTCGACGAGCACCCCGGCGGCGCCGGGAGGCCGCTCCGCGCCATAGGGGGTGAGGATCGGCATGGAGATCTCGGTGAGCCCGAAGTTCTCGACGAACGCCTCGATCCCGAAGCGCGCCTTGAAGTCCGGGGCGATCGAGGTGGCGAGCGGGACGGCGTAGAGGCAGCGCAGGGGATTGTCGGCGTCGTCGTCGCGGCGGGGCTGTTTGTGGACCCAGTCCATCATCACGCCGATGAAGTTGGTGACGGTCACCTGCGAGTCGCGCAGCTGGTCGACCCAGCGTGAGGCGCTGAACCGCTGCTGCAGCACGAACCGGGCGCCGACGATCATCGCCGGGTAGCAGGCGAGGAACTGGGCGTTGCCGTGGAAGAGCGGGCCGACGGCCATGTGGGCGTCGGCGTCGGTGATCCGGCAGAGCGAGACGCATTCGTCGGCGAAGAAGTGGAAGTGGGCGTGCGGCATCATCACGCCCTTGGACAGGCCGGTGGTGCCGCTGGTGAAGAGGATGGCGGCGAGGTCGGAGGCGGCGACCCCGGGCAGCGATGCGGGGCGGTCGGCGCCGGTGAGCGCGGAGAACGGTTCGGCAGACCAGCCGGCCTCCCGGAGCGCCGCGATCGCGGGACCCGCGGCTCCGGTGACGTAGAAGGTCTTCACCGAACGCGCGGCGTCGAGCGTCAGGAAATGTTCGACGAACTCCGGGTCGACGACCGCGGCGCTGGGCGACACCGTGCGGACCTGGTGTTCGAGGAACGTGCCGCGGTAGGCGGTGTTGATCGGGACCTCGACGAGCCCCGCCACGGACGCGCCCATCCACGCGAGGAGGTACTCGACGCTGTTGGCGCCCATGATCAGCACCCGGTCGCCCTGGACGCAGCCGCCCGCGAGCAGCGCCCCGCCGACGCGTTCGGCCGCGTCGAGGGTCTGGGCGTAGGTCAGCTTCGTGTCCTGGAACGGGACGTCGAGGAAGACGGCGTCGGCGTGGGTCGTGGCACGGTGGCGCAGGACCGACGGCAATGTCCAGGTGGCGCGGTCGGGGAAGGTCAGGCGCAGGTCGCGGTAGGTCTGCATCAGAGGTCCCGGAAGCGAGGTGCGCGCTTCTCCATGAACGCCGACGCGCCCTCGCGCATGTCGGGCGAGCCGATGGCCTGCACCAGCATCCCGAGCCCGGACACGTAGTTGTCGCGGCAGGCGTTCCACCACACGTTGGAGCTGATCTTCGCGATCTCCAGGTAGCGCGGGGAGAGCGCGAGGAGCTCGTCGGCCCAGCGGGTCACCTCGGCCTCGAGCTCGTCGTCGTCGACGACCGCGTTGAGCCAGCCCAGCTCCATGGCCTGCTCGGCGGTGTAGCGCCGGCACATCATGGAGATCTCCTTGGCGCGCTTCTCCCCCACCGAGATCGCGAGCAGGTTGGTCCCGCCGAGGACCGGTGCGCTGCCGACGCGGGGGCCGGTCTGGCCGAGCTTGGCGCTGCGGGCGGCGATGGCGAGGTCGCAGGCGACGACGAGCTCGTTGCCCCCGCCGGCGGCCGCTCCGTTGACGGCGGCGATGACGGGCCGGGGCGAGTTGCGGATGACGTCGAAGAGCTCCAGCGAGGCGTAGAACATGCCGCGCAGCTCCTCGGGGTCCGGGTCGGTGAGGTTGGCGAGGTAGCCGCCGGCGCAGAAGGCGCGGCCGCTGCCGGTCAGGACGATCACCCCGGCGTCGGAGGCGTCGCGGACGGCGTCGGTGAGCTCGCGGCCCATCGCGGCGTCGTAGGCGTTCATCCGGTCCGGCCTGTTCAGCCGGATCCAGGTCACGTCGCCTCGTCGTTCGACCGTCACATCTCCGGAACCGTCGCTCATCGCTCTCCTTCGCTGCGCGAGCTCGGCGCCGCGCGCGGGCGCTGTGCCGATGATTCGCTCGCTGGCTCGCCAATACACTGATTACTATCACCCTGGATTCGGCCGGACAACGGAAGCGGGCAACGATGCGCGACGACGACCTCGAAGCACGTATCCGGCGGCTGGAGGACCGCGCCGAGCTGGGTGAGCTGGTCGCCGTCTACGGCAGGCTGCTCGACGACCGCGACGTCGACGGAGTGGTCGCGCTCTACACCGAGGACGCCGTGTTCGACTCGACCGACGGCCCGATGACCGGCCGCGCGGCGGTGATGGACTACTACCGCGGCCAGCTCGACCGCTACGGGATGACCTACCACTACCCGCACAGCCACACGATCGAGTTCACCGGCCCCGACGACGCGACGGGCGTCGTCTCGGCACACGCGGAGCTGGCGATCCTGCCGACGCCGTTCGTGGTCGCGCTGCGCTATCTCGACGTGTACCGGCGCGAGGAGGGCCGCTGGCGGTTCGTGTCGCGGCGGGCGCTGCAGCTCTACGCCGCTCCCCTGGCGGAGCTTCCCGACGTGCTGGCCGGGACACTGCGCCGGCGCTGGCCCGGGACCGAGCCGGCCCCCGCCGACATCCCCGAGTCGTTGCCGACGTGGCAGGCCTACTCGCGCAGCTGACCGAGCGGGACGACGTGGACCGCGGCGAGTACCCGCTCCGTCGCGGCCACCCGCCCGGACAGCGCGCGCCGGTCGGCCTCGGCGGCCTCCGAGCCGAGGTGGGCGAGCGCCTCGTCGGCGGACGGGAACCAGAGCGCCTCGACGGCGTCGACGATCCCCGGCAGCTGCGGGAGCCGGACGAACGCCTCGACAGCCGTCGCGGCGCCACCGCGCCCCGGGGTGGCGAGGACCGCGGCCAGGTCCCCGGTGGCGACGCCGGGTGCGCTGCGCATCAACGTCAGCAGCCGGACGCCGACCGGCTCGGACATCGCGCCCGCGACCCGCTCCGTGAGCACCGCTCCGCCGCCGCTGCGGTCGACGAACCGGCGCTCGTCGGCCCGTCCCGCATCGAGGTAGTGCGGGTGCTCGAAGGCGGCGTCGAAGGCGGCGACGTCGTCGGCGTCCATCTCGGAGCAGGCGTCGAAACCCGGCCACGGCAGCGTCGACGCCAGGGCGTGGTTCTGCCAGTACCGGCGCAGCCCGGGCAGCACGCCGATGACGGCGCCGTGCCGGTCGCGCCAGTGGTCCTGGAACGCCGGCACCGACAGCGGTGCGAGCCGGGGCGCGAGCCCGAACCGGGTGATCACCGGAACAGCAGCAGGTGGGCTGCGTCGCGGGCGGCCATCCCGACCTCGACCCCGCGCGCGGCGGCGAGGGCGTTGCGCGCGGAGACGACGCCGTCGCGGTAGCTGGACAGTCCGTCACCCATCATCGCGGTGCGGGCGTCGACGCATGCGCCGGCGAGCCCGTCGGCCTCGACGATCGCGAGCCCGGCGACGCCGGAGTCGTCCCGGCCGCGCCCGCCGTCGGAACAGATGAAGCCGTAGGGCCGGAACTTCCGCAGGTACGGGACGCTGGAGCGGCCGGTGTGCCCGGCGGTGACGAGCACGTTGGTGTCACGGTCGGCCGGGGTTCCGAAGGCGATGGAGTCGGTGCAGACGACGGCGCGCCCGCCGGGACCCTCCTCCATCACGGTGCGGTTGGTGATCTCCGACGGCGCCTTCGCGGTGGGGTCGGTGGTGAGCAGGAGCATCGCGGCGTCGGCCACCGGCATTCCGACGGTGACGCCGCACGCGGCGGCGACGGCGTTGACCCGGCTGACCCGCCCGTGGGTGTGGACGTCGACGCCGTCGCCGAGCAGGACACCGTTGACGTCGGCGGTGGCGGCGGGGATGCCGAGCGCCTCGTAGAACCAGAGCCCGGCGATCCCGGCGCCCTCGGGGCCGATCCCGCAGTCGAGGCCGATGGCGGCGCGGGGCCGCCGGTCGGCGACGAACCGGGCGGGCAGCACACCGGAGTACGACGCGGAGACGACGACGTCGCGTCCGGTGTTGCGGTCGTCGACGTCGTAGGCCGAGTCGATCGCGACGACGCGTCCGCGATCGTGTTCGGCGACGACGGTCTGCAGGTCCTGCGTGCTCGTCACGGGCGGCACTTCCCCTCGTCCCGGCGTTGATCCTATGGTGGTCGAGCACCTGCATGAGGCGAGAAATCCGCATTCTCGGAAGAATTTCGAAGCTCTCGCCGTGACTCCGGAATACCACCCCCGGACTGTCCCGCCACGCCAATCTCTGATAACAATATCCCCCAGCCACGGACGATCTCACAGAGAGGTGAGGGCGCCCATGAAGCCCCCCGTCTTCGAGTACGTGTCACCGGCGACGTTGGACGACGCCATCGCTGCCCTCTCGGCACCCGACGCAGGCGACGTCAAGGTGCTGGCCGGCGGGCAGAGCTTCGTCCCGCTGCTGAGCCTGCGCCTGGCGCAGCCGAGCCTCGTCGTCGACATCAACCGCATCGACGAGCTGGCCTCCATCACCGAGGAAGCCGGAGTCCTCACGATCGGCTCGCTGGTGCGACAGCGCCAGGCCGAGCACTCCGACGTCGTGAAGAAGGCCTGCCCCCTGATGGCCGAGGCCCTCCCGTTCATCGGCCACACGGCGATCCGCAACCGCGGCACCATCGGCGGCAGCATCGCCCACGCCGATCCCGCCGCCGAGCTCCCGACGGTCGCCGCGTGCCTCGACGCCGAACTGGTCGCCCGCGGCCCCGGCGGGGAGCGCACCATCCCGGCAGCCGAGTTCTTCACCGGGTTCTTCACCACCGCGCTGGCCGAGGACGAGATCCTCACCGCGGTGCGCGTCCGTTCGGCCGGCCCGGGCACCGGCGCCGCCTACGAGGAGGTCGCGCGCCGCCACGGCGACTTCGCGATGGTCGGTGTCGGCGCCCAGGTCCGCCTCGACGGCGACGTCGTCGCCGAGGCCCGGATCGCCCTGTCCGGGGTCGACATCGCACCCGTCCGCGCCAGCAGGGCCGAGGCCGCGCTGGCCGGACGGACCGTCGACGACTCGATCCTCGAGGAGGCCGCCCAGGCAGCCGTCGCCGACCTTTCCCCCTCGTCGGACCTGCACGGATCGGCCGCGTACCGCAAGCACGTCGCGGGCGTCCTGATCCGCAAGACCGTCGCCACCGCCGCCGCCCGCGCCCGGGAGAACCGATGAGCACCCGCGAGATCACCGTTACCGTCAACGGGCGGAAGCGGACCGTCCACGTCGAGGTCCGGCGCACGCTGGCCGACTTCCTGCGCGAGGACCTGGGACTGACCGCCACCCACCTCGGCTGCGAGCACGGCGTCTGCGGCGCGTGCACCGTCGTCGTCGACGGCCAGACCGAGCGCTCCTGCACCCAGCTCGCCGTGCAGGCCGACGGCCGCGAGATCACCACCGTCGAGGGCCTCGCCGCCGCCGACGGGACCCTGCACCCGGTGCAGCAGGCCCTGCGCGACAACCACTCCTTCCAGTGCGGGTTCTGCACGCCTGGTTTCGTCATGTCGATCTACGGCATGTGCGAGGAGAAGAAGGCGGGCCGGCCGGTGCCGTGCTCGCGCGAGGAGATCCGCGAGGAGCTCTCGGGCAACATCTGCCGGTGCACCGGCTACCAGTCGATCGTCGACGGCGCCGAGGCGGCACTGGCCGGCGCCGATGGAGGGGATTCCTGATGGCCGGCGGCAGCGCGATCTCCGGGCTCGTCGGGGCGAGCGTCCACCGCAAGGAGGACCGCACGATCCTGACCGGCACCGGTCGCTACATCGACGACGTGCAGGAACGCGGCATGCTCCACTGCCACTTCCTGCGCAGCACCGTCGCGCACGGGCGGATCGTGTCGATCGACGCGTCCGCGGCCCGCGAGGTCGAGGGCGTGGTCCGCGTCTTCACCGGCGCCGACATGAGCGCGATCACCGAGGACCTGAGCTTCGCCCAGCCGATCCCCGGCCTGCACAGCCCGTCGTACCCCGCGATCGCGCACGACGTCGTGCGGTTCGTCGGCGAACCGGTGGCGATGGTCGTGGCCGAGAGCCGCTACATCGCCGAAGACGCGGCCGGGCTCATCGAGATCGACATCGACCCGCTCGAACCGGTCATGAGCACCACCGCGGGGCTCGCCGACGGCGCGCCGGAGATCTTCGGCGACGTCGTCCCCGGCAACGTCGTGCACACCGACGAGCAGCTGTTCGGCGACATCGAGGCGGCGTTCTCGCAGGCCGACCACATCGTCGAGCAGTCGCTGGACCAGCACCGCTGGGCGTGCAACCCGATGGAGACCCGGGGTGGCGTCGCCACCTACGAGACGGGCAGCGGCCAGCTCACCTACGAGGCGTCGACGCAGACCACGCACACGCTGCGATTCCTGCTCGCCGGCTGGATCCGTCAGCCCATCCACCAGTTCCGGGTCACCGCCAACAACATCGGCGGCGGCTTCGGGCTGAAGTTCTCCGCCTACCGCGAGGACGTCGCCGTCTGCGCGGCGGCGAAGGCGATCGGTGGGTCCGTCAAGTGGGTGGAGGATCGCAACGAGCACCTCGTCGCGGCCGGCGCCGCCCGGGAGGAGCAGCTGACGCTCACCGCCGCGGTCAAGGCCGACGGCACCCTGCTGGGGCTGCGCGTCACCATGAAGCTCGACGCGGGTGCGTACCCGATCAACCCGCCGTCGACGGTGTATGCCGGCCTCGTCCGCACCACGCTGCCCGGCCCGTACAAGCTGCCCGCGTACCACTTCCAGCACCACATCGTCGCCACCAACAAGGCGTCCTACATCTCGCTGCGCGGGCCGTGGGCCGTCGAGACGCTGGTGCGCGAGCGGCTGATGGACAAGATCGCCGAGACGTGCGGCATCTCGCCGGTGGAGGTGCGCAACCGCAACCTCATCACCCTCGACGACCAGCCCACGAAGATGATCACCAACGTGACGCTGGAGAACGTCACCGCGGCGGAGACCTTCCAGAAGCTGGTCGAGATGGTCGACCTCGACGAGATCAAGCGCGAGCAGGAGGACGCCCGCAGGGAGGGCAGGCTGCTCGGGTTCGGCGTCGGGACGTTCATCGAGCCGGCGCCGGGGACGCAGGAGTTCTGGGCGGCCGTCGGCTTCCCGTTCGGCTCCGAGCCCTGTCGCATCCGTATCGAGATCGACGGCAAGGTCACCGCGTTCACCCCGCAGACCCCGCACGGGCAGAGCCACGAGACGACGCTGTCGCAGCTGATCGCCGACGAGCTCGGCGTCGGGTTCGACGACATCCGCATCGTCTACGGCGACACCGACGCCACCCCGTTCTCCATGCTGGGCACGGGCGGCAGCCGGGCCGCGACGATGGCCAGCGGTGCCGTTGTCTACGGGTCGCGGGAGCTGCGCAAGCGGGTCCTGGAGATCGCCTCGCACATCCTCGAGGCGAGCGTCGAGGACCTCCAGATCGCCGACGGCGTCGTGTCGGTCAAGGGCGCCCCCGGCGCCTCGGTGCCGATGGCGCAGATCGCGATGGGCTGCTGGCTGGCGCCCGAGCAGATGCCGCCGGGCACGAACACCGAGATGGAGTTCGTCGCCAACTACGACGGCGAGGGTGGCGGGTTCTCCCAGGCCAGCCACGCCTGCTGGATCGAGGTCGACCAGGACACCGGCAAGATCGCGATCAAGCGGTTCCTCGTCGTCGAGGACTGCGGCAAGATGATCAACCCGGCTGTCGTGGAGGGCCAGGTCATCGGCGGGATCGCGATGGGTGTCGGCGGCATGCTGCTGGAGCACTCGGCGTACTCCGACGACGGCCAGTACCTCACGGCGACGTTCATGGACTACCTGATGCCGAGCGCTCCGGAGCTGCCGGAGATCGAGATCGAGCACCTGGAGTTCGAGTCGGACAAGGTCGTCGGGTCGCGCGGCGTCGGCGAGGGCGGCACGGTGCTCGCGCCGGCCGCGCTGCTCAACGCGATCGACGACGCACTCGCGCAGGTCGGACGGCCTCGGGTCACCGAGACCCCGATCACCCCGACCCGGATGCTCGAGCTGCTGGGTGTGATCGAGAAGGAGTGAGCCTCGCGCGCGTGACGTCCTTCGCGGAGGCCGACGAGATCCTGACGTCGCGCCGGTTCGCGCAGGAGTCCAAGCACGAGAGCGCGCCGCTCGTGGGCGGGACCGTCCTGGTCATGGACGGTCCCGCCCACCTGCGTCGTCGTCGGCTGCTGGCGCCCTTGATGTCGCGGCCGGCGCTGGCGGGCTACGACTCGGTGGTGGCAGCGACCGTGGACTCCTGTGTTCGCGCACATGCCGACGATCTCGTACCGCTGGGTCGGTCGGTGTTCCTGCAGCTCGCGGCGTCGATGATCGGGTTGGGCGACCTGGGCGCGCGGACGCCGCGGCTGCTGGCCCTGCTCGGCCCGCTGCTGGAGGCGGTGACCGTCGAGTGGTCGACGCGCGACCACGAGGTCGTGCTCGCGGAGGGTCTCGCGGCGCGCGAGGCGCTCGTCGCGGAGTTCCCCCTGCACGAGCACAAGGACACGCTGGCGGCGATCATGGCCGTCCATCCCGGCGAGTGGGACGACGAGGCCGCGGTCCGCGAGGTCGTGCTGTTCCTCGCGGCGTCGACGTTGAACAACGCCGCGCTGCTGGTGCACGTCGTCGACGAGCTGTCGCGGTGTCCCCTGCCCGACGACCGACTCGCCGACGCGCTCGCCGAGACCCTGCGCCTCTATCCGCCGACGGTCGCGCTGCTGCGCCGGGCGCTCGAGGACGTGACGCTGCGCGACGGCCGGCTGGTTCGTTCGGGCGGGTACGTCGCCGTCGACCTGCATGCCGCCAACCGCGACCCGGCCGTCTTCGGTGCCGACGCCGACGAGTTCCGGCCCGGCCGTGCGATCGCGCAGCGGGCCCGGCCGTGGGGGCTGACGTTCGGCAGCGGGCCGCACCTGTGCCTGGGCCGGGCCGTCGTGACGGGCACCGCCGTCACGCCGGGCGTGCACCTGCGGATCCTGGCGCGGCTGCGGGAGCTGGGCGTGCGGCCCGACCCGGACCGCCCACCCGTCCTCGCCCCGACGGCGCAGCGCCGCCATGACAGCTACCCGGTGCTGCTGACCGCCCTGTGAGCCGCAGCCCGACGGCCGGTCGGGGGTCGTGAGCAATAACGGTCGCTGTAGCGACTGTCACCGCTCACAGGTTCTCGGGTAGCGGCCGCATGCCGAGCAGTTCGCGGGCCTGGGCCGGGGTGGCGACGGGGCGTCCGATCGTCTCCGCCAGCGCCGCGACACGCGCGACCAGCTCGCCGTTGTGCGGGGTGCCGAAGCGGGCGTAGTCGTGGTCGCCCAGCCCGATCGCGACGTGCCCGCCCAGCACGATCGCCGCCGCTGCCAGCGGGAGCACGTCGCCGCCATAGCACATCAGCTGCCACGGCTCCCCCGGCGGAAGCTCGGCGACCATCGCCTGCAGCGCCAGCAGGTTCGTCCCCGCTCCCGACGGGCGGGAGTCGCCGGTGAACACCAGCTCCCAGAACGTCGGCGCCTGCGCGAGCCCCATCTCCCGGAAGCACTTCGCCGTGCGGATCTGGCCGATGTCCCAGACGACCGTCGTCAGGTAGGTACCGATGCCGTCGAGGATCCGCAGGACGGCCTCGATGTCGTTGCGGCTGTTGACGTACACACCGTCGCCCGGGGTGAACCGCTGCCCGTCCCAGGTGTCGATGTTGAGCGACCCGAAGTCGACAGCGGCGGCGTCGAAGCGCAGCCACGGGTCGTCGGCGAGAGCCCGGAGGTGCTTGACCCGGTCCTCCACGCCGGTCTGGCTGATGTAGCCCAGCGTCGGCTTCGTGATGAGGTCGGTCGCGCCGCGGATGCCCTCGTGCGCCGCCCGGTAGGTCTCGACGCTGTTGTCGGGCCCACCCGTGTCGGGGTCGCGGCCGTGCCAATGGATGATCGCGGCGCCGGCGACGTGGGCGCGGACGGCCTCGCGGACGATCTCGTCGGTCGAGTACGGCAGGTGCGGGTTGGCGCCGCGCATCGTCGACTCGTTGCAGCGGACCTCGATGAAGAGCGGATCCGCAGTCATGACTTGGTCTCCGGCACGCCCGGCCTCGGGAGGACGTCGATCAGCATCTGCATCATGCCGCCGTCGACCTCGAGGTTCTGCGCGTTGACGAAGCTCGACGCGTCGGAGAGCAGGAACGCGATCACGGCGGCGACCTCGGAGGGGTCGCCGATGCGACGGCTCGCGATCATCTCCAGCCGGCGGCGCAGCGCGTCGGGGTCGGAGTTGAACTTCTCCGACATCGGGGTGCGCATGATGCCGGGGCTGACGCAGTTGCTGCGCACCCCACGCGGGCCCCACTCGACGGCGAGCTGGCGGGCGAACATGATCGCAGCGGCCTTGCTGGGCGCGTAGGCGCCGGCGCGGGCCTCGGGCACGGTGCCCGCGACCGAGCTGATCGTCACGACGCTGCCGTCGCGCTGCTCCAGCATGGGCGGGCCGAAGTGCTTGGCGCCCAGGAAGAGCCCGCGCGCGTTGACGGCCATGACGCGGTCCCACTCGGCGACGTCGAGGTCCTCGATCGGCGTCCAGCTGATGACGCCCGCGTTCGCGACGAGGCCGTGCACCGTCCCGAAGCGCGCGACCGTCGCGGCGGCGGCCGCGGCCATCTGGTCCTCGTCGGCGACGTCGGCCTCGACGGCCAGGGCCGCGTCCCCGATCGCGTCAGCGACCCGCTTCGCGGCGGCGCCGTCGACGTCGAGCACGACGACCGAGGCCCCGAGCCCGGCGCACACGTGGGCGGTGGACTCCCCCAGCCCCTGCCCCGCCCCGGTCACGACGATGACGCGGCCGGCGAGGTCGATCTGCGCGGTCATCGGGCACCGCCGATCAGGACGGCGTCGTCCTCGCCCTCGGAGTTCCAGGGCGTGACCACCGCCCCGGACGCCGAGCGGAACCGTTCGGGCAGCTCGTCGACCATGTGCAGGGCCATCGACAGCCGGCCGTATCCCACGAATGCGGCCACGTTCATCCCGATCTCGACCAGCTCCGCCTCGGAGAAGTGGGAGCGCAGGTCGGCGATCGCGGCGTCGTCGATGGCGAGGTGGTTGGTCGCCATGAGGTCGGCGAAGCGCAGTGCGGCCCGCTCGGCGTCGGTGAGGTCGGGGGCGGCCGTCGGGTCGTCGGGGCTCGCGAGCTGGCACACGAGGTTCTCGTCGACGCCGTCCTCGGCGCCGTCGGCGTAGCGCACGGCCATGCAGCTGCGGCACTGGTTGTGGAACGCCACGCGCAGCCGCAGCAGCTCGACGAGCCGCCGCGACAGCAGCCCGGGCTTGCGCAGCTCGGCCATGTACGTGGCGTAGGCGCGGGCCAGCTCGGGGCGGTGCGCGTAGAAGCGTAGGTTGCCCAGCTCGAGCGGGGTCCGCGACTCCGCCATGTCACGCAGGTCCTCGGGGAACTCCTCGGCGGACAGCATCCGGATCCGGGCCACGCGGTGCCTCCTCGTTTTCAGTCGGCAATGACTGATAACGATGACCCTAGACTCCGCCGTTCGTCGTGTACACCGTGCCGGACGCCGACGTCGCGGGCCGTTCGGCGCCGAGCGGACCTCTGCCCGACATCGTCGCGAAACTCGGTGGACCCGGCCGCGCGGGAGGCGGAAAATATTTCGTTCCCCCACCCACCTTCCGTGAGGAGACCTGTGTCCGCTCTGGCCGAAGCACGCCCCGCGGCCGCGGCCGCACCACCGACCGGCACCCCTGCCGACTCGGAGGTCCGGTCGCGCCGTGGGGCGGCGCTGCGCCTGGCCACCCGCATCTATGGACGCGAGCTCGCTCGCCACAAGTTGCTCACCGGCTCCGCACTCCTGCTGCCGGCGATGGGCAACATCGCACTGTCCTACCTCCCGCCGCTGGCCGTCGCGGCCCTGGTCGACGAGCTCGCCACCGGCGGAGCCTTCACGACGGCGACCGTGGCGCCGCTCGTGCTCGGCTTCTTCGCGTCGCTGCTGGCCGGCCAGGCGTTCTGGCGCGCCGGCATCCACTGCCTCAACCGGGCCGACGCACGGGGCATCGAGAACCTCTACGTCGACGGTATGGACGCGCTGCTCGCCAAGGACGCGTCGTTCTTCCACGAGAACTTCTCCGGGTCGCTGACCAAACGCGTGCTGAGCTTCGCCTCCCAGTACGAGGACTTCGTCGACACGCTCGCGTTCCAGATCGTGGCGCAGGTGCTGCCGCTGACGTTCGCGTCGGTGGTGCTGTGGCGCTACGACCCGTGGCTGGTCGTCGTGCTGGTCGGGATGATCGTCGTGACCGCGGTCGTCGTGGTCCCGCTGATCCGCCGCCGGCAGGTGCTCGTCGATGCCCGCGAAGCGTCGTGGACGCGCCTGTCCGGGCACGTCGCCGACACGCTCACCAACATGGATGCCGTGCGCGCGTATGCCTCCGAGCTGCGCGAGGCCGCGGAGCACCGGCGCCGGGTGGCCGAGCACAAGCGGCTGACGCTGCGCGCGTGGGACTACAACAACCTGCGGATCGACACCGTCGTCGCCCCCATGTCGGTGCTGACCAACGCCGCCGGCCTCGTGCTCGCGCTGCTGGTCGCGCTCCGCGAGGGCGGCCCGGGCGTGGGCGCGGTCGTCGTGACGGTCGCGTACTTCACCCAGACCACCCGGATCCTGTTCGAGTTCAACCAGACCTACCGGCACCTCGAACGATCGCTGACCGAGGCCGCCCAGTTCGCCGAGCTGCTGCTCGACGATCCGACGGTGGTCGACGATCCCGATCCGGAACCGGTCGCCGGTGGGCCCGCGGGCGTGGCGTTCGAACGCGTCCGGTTCACCCACGCCGGCAAGGACGAGCCGCTGTTCGACGGGCTCGACCTGATGATCGCGCCCGGCGAGCGGGTCGGGCTGGTCGGCCGCTCGGGCGGCGGCAAGACGACGATCGTGCGACTGCTGCTGCGGCTGATGGACGTCCAGGGCGGCCGGATCCTCGTCGGCGGCCAGGACGTCACGAAGCTGTCGCAGGCCGACCTGCGCGGGCTGATCGCATCGGTGCCGCAGGACCCGGTGATGTTCCACCGCACGCTGCGGGAGAACATCGCCTTCGGCCGCCCCGGGGCGTCCGACCAGGAGATCGTCGACGCGGCGCGGGCGGCGCACGTGCTGGAGTTCGTCGAGGGCCTGCCCGACGGGTTCGACACGCTCGTCGGTGAGCGCGGGGTGAAACTGTCGGGCGGACAGCGGCAACGGGTCGCGATCGCGCGTGCGGTCCTGCGCGACGCGCCGATCCTGCTGCTCGACGAGGCGACGAGTGCGCTCGACTCGGAGAGCGAGGCCCTGATCCAGGAGGCGCTCTGGCGGCTCATGGAAGGGCGCACCGCGATCGCGGTGGCGCACCGGCTGAGCACGGTCGCCGGTATGGACCGGCTCGTGGTGCTCGACAAGGGCGGCATCGTCGAGGAGGGCACGCACGCCGAGCTGCTCACCCGCGGCGGCGGCTACGCGCGGCTGTGGGAGCGGCAGTCGGGCGGCTTCCTGTCGGAGTAGCCCGGCCGCAGCTCCGCCCTCCGTGAACGAACGGCACAGTGGCGCAACCCAATTGCGCGACTGTGCCGTTCGTGCAGCACCCGGCCGGGCCGCCCCGGGGCTCAGGGCAGTGCTTCCAGTAGGCGGTGCGGTTCGGCCAGGGCGGCGCTGATGGCGTCACCCTCCGCCGGGCCCTCGTAGCCCGGCCCCGGGACCAGCACCGTCGCCCCGACGGGCACCTGTGCGCCACACCCGGCGCAGCGGCCGCCGGGTGCGACGGCGCCCCCGCACCCCTCGTGCCGGAACGTGCGGCGCGGGCCGGCGGGCGAGTAGTGCGCGTCGCCCCACGCGCCCAGGGCACGCAGCACGGGCCACAGGCCCATCCCCTTGTCGGTCACGACGTACTCGTCGCGGCCCCGGGGCCCGCGCACGCGGTCGAACACGCCCTCGGCGACGAGGAACTCCAGCCGCTCGGTGAGGACGGCACGCGGGACGCCGAGATGGCGGGAGAAGTCGCTGAAGCGGCGGACGCCGAAGAACGCGTCGCGCAGGATCAGCAGCGTCCAGCGTTCCCCGACGATCTCCAGGGCACGCGCCATCGCGCACGACTGGCCGGGGTACTCGCGGGGCAGCGCCATGCGACCATCGTCGCACACAGTTCGTTCACCGAACCATCGGTGGTAGCGTCCGCGCCGACCCGCCGCCGACGCCAGGAGCAACGATGACCGCACCCGACGGGGCTCCCGGGCGCTGCCTGGCCATCACCGCGGGCGGCACGCTCGTGGCGATGACGGCGTTCACCGCGCCGCTCTCGATCGTCCCCGCCGTCGCCGGCGACCTGGGGGCCGGACCCGTCGGCACCGCCTGGATCCTCAGCTCCATGAGCCTCGGGCTCGCGGTCGCGCTGCTCAGCGCCGGCGCGACCGGCGACGTCGTCGGCAGGCGCCGGGTGTTCGTCGTCGGCGCCGTGCTCACCGCCGTCGGCGCCGCCCTGTCCGGAGTCGCACCCACCACCGCGGTGTTCGTCGCCGGACGGGTCGTGCAGGGCCTCGGCAGCGCCGCGCTCGTCGCCTGCGCACTCGCCCTGATCAGCGCCGCGTTCGCCCCCGGGCCACCCCGCACCCGCGCGACCGCGGTCTGGGGTGCGGCCATGGGCGCGGGGCCCACCGTCGGCCCCCTGCTCGGATCGGTGAGCGACACCCTCGACAGCTGGCGGTGGAGCTACCTCGTCCTCACGGTTCTGGCAGCGGGCATCGCGGTCGCCGGGCAGCGGTGGCTCGACGAGTCCCGCGGCGACACCGCGCGGCGCATCGACGTCGTCGGCGCGCTGCTGCTCGGCGCCGGGCTCGGCTGCCTGCTCGCCGCCCTCACCGAGGGCCGCCAGGGCTGGACGCAGCCGCTCGTCACGGTGCTCGCCGCCGCGGCCGTCGTCGCGCTCGTCGCCACCGGCGTGCACCTCGCGCGCAGCGCCGAGCCGCTGTTCCCGCCGTCGCTGTTCCGCAGGCCCGCGCTCGTCGGCGCGACCCTCGCGGCCTTCGTGACCGGCGGCGCGATCATCGGGCTGATGTCGTTCATCGGCACCGTCCTCGAACGCGGCATGGCCCACACCGCCGTGGCGGCGTCGGCGATCCTGCTGGCCTGGTCGTTGATGAGCGTCCTCGCCTCCCTCGCGGCCCGGAGGCTGCCCGCCGGCCTGTCGGGCGGCGCCCGGCTCGCCATCGGGCTCGCCGTCTCCGCCGCCGGGTTCGTGCCGCTCGCGCTGCTCACCCCGGCGAGCGGGCTCTGGGCGCTGCTGCCCGGGCTGGTCGCGTCCGGCGCCGGGACCGGGCTCGCCAACGCCACCCTCGGCCGGGAGGCCGTCGCCGCCGTCCCGCCCGAGCGGGCAGCGACCGGCAGCGGCATCAACAACGCCGCCCGCTACGTCGGCGCGGCGTTCGGCGTCACCATCGCGACGGTGCTGGCGATCCGCCCCGACTCCCCCGACCCGGTCGCGAGCCTCGTGAGCGGCTGGAACGTCGCCGCGTGGGGTGGGGCCGTCGCGTGTCTGATCGGTGCCGTCGCCGTCCCGTTGCTGCAGCGTGCCGGCGACCGCCGCCTCGCCCGGGTGGCCGCGCCCGCGGTGTAGGTACCGCGGACGTCGTCCGTTCACCGCGCGTTCGGGGGCGGGTGCGGTCCGGGTGCGACCCGTCGCGACGCGGACGCCTCCCCGGCCTCCCGCGACGAGGAGGTGGGTCCCGTGGCCGTGGACCTGTTCGTCGGCCCCGGCCACCTCGTCCACCGCGCACGGGCCCGTCGACCCGGAGGTCGACGCGGGCGTCGCGCTGGAGGAGATGCCGGCCCGGGCGCGGCGCCGCGGCCCGTGGTGAGCGGCGCGACTGGTGGTGCGGGCTCAGCCGGCCGCGACGGTCGTCGACGTGGCCGGGGCCGACACGCCCGCGAGGACCGCCGGGATGTGCTCGCCGGCCCACTGACGGCGGGCGCCGTACTGGCCCACCGTCGTCAGCGGCTGGAGGGGGCCGTACCAGCCGCACGAACACCCCGCCGCCCATGCGGTGAAGGTGCGCTCGGCGCAGCGGGACACGTCGGTCCACACGTCGCTCAGCGCTCCGTTGCGGTACCGACCGGCCAGGTATCCGACGTGCCCTTCCACTCCGGGCATCGTCCCGGTGAACAGCATCGGAACATGATGCACCGCAACGGCAACGACACAAGACCCGAACGGCCCACACTCACCTGGAAAAGCCACGGGACCGAACGTCAGCAGTAAACCTGCCGTCGGCGGCGTCACTGTCCGTAGCGCCACCCGCCGCCCTCGCCACCGTCGGTGACCGGGTCGTGGGGTGTCCCACGGTATGGCACCGTCGGCGGCGAGGAGGTGCCCGATGACAGGGACCGTTCCCCCGGAGTCGTTGGTGGCCACGGTGTTGCGCGACGTACCGGTGATCGACGGGCACAACGACCTGCCCGCCGCGCTCCGCGGTGCCGCGGGCTACGCCGTCGACGGCCTCGACCACCACCGCCCCGAGCTGCACACCGACCTGCCCCGGCTGCGCGCCGGCGGCGTCGGAGCCCAGTTCTGGTCGGTGTGGGTGCCGTCGGACCTGCCCGAGTCCGAAGCTGTCGTCGCGACGCTGGAACAGATCGACGCGGTGTACCGGATGATCGCCCGCTACCCCCGTGACCTGGCCCTGACCTGCACCGCCGACGCCGTGCGCGCCGCCTGCCGCGCCGGGCGGATCGCGTCGCTGCTGGGCGTCGAGGGCGGGCACAGCATCGCCTCGTCGCTCGGGGTGCTGCGCACGTTCGCCCGCCTCGGCGTCCGCTACATGACGCTGACGCACAACCACAACACGCCGTGGGCCGACTCGGCGACCGACGAACCCGGCGTCGGCGGGCTCGACGACACCGGCCGCGCCGTCCTCGCCGAGATGGCCCGCCTCGGAATCCTCGTCGACCTCTCCCACGTCGCCGCGACGACCCAGCACGCCGCCCTCGACGTCGCGACCGCGCCGGTGCTGTTCAGCCACTCCTCGGCGCGGGCGCTGTGCGACCACCCGCGCAACGTCGCCGACGACGTCCTCGCCCGCATCCCCGGCAACGGCGGTGTCGTGTCGGTGACGTTCGTTCCCTACTTCGTGTCGCCGGAGATGACGGACTGGAGTCGCGCGGCGAGCGCGGAGCGGACCCGGCTCGGCATCACGGATCCGTTGTGGCGCTGGCCCCGCGCCCCGCGCCCGGGCGAGTCCGCCGCGGCGGTGGCCGCGGAGTTCGGCGCGGCCGGCAGCGAGGACACCCGGTTCGCGGCCTGGGTCGCCGCGCACCCCCGCCCCGAGGTCACCGTCGCGCAGGTGGCCGACCACGTCGACCACGTCCGGGAGGTCGCGGGCGTCGCGCATGTCGGGATCGGGGGCGACTACGACGGTGTCGACGTGCAGCCCAGCGGCCTGGAGGACGTGTCGTGCTACCCGCGGCTGCTCGCGGAACTGGCCGGGCGCGGCTGGTCGCGCGCCGACCTCGAGGCTCTGACCGGCCGCAACGTCCTGCGCGTCCTGCACGACGCCGAACAGGCCGCGACGGAGCCGCTCTGGCCGCGGTGCGCGCCGCTCCCACCGAACACGCCGGTCGAACGGCCCCGCTGAACCGCTCACAGGCGCCAGTCACGGGGTCAGCGTTCGTCGACCACGCGGCGGGCCTTGAACGTCGTCTCCGGGAGCGTGCCGGGCGTCAGGAGCGTGACGCCGGTGCGGATGCCCAGGACGCGGGCCAGGGCCTCCTCGGTGCGGGCGCGCAGGGCGTCGTCACCGGGGTCGGCCTCGGCCTCGACGGTCAGCTCGTCGAGCGCGCCGCGCTTGGAGACCCGGATGCGGAACTCCGGGCCGAGCTCGGGGACGCTGCGCAGAGCCGTCTCCACCGCGGACGGAAAGACGTTGGCACCCCGGATGACCAGCATGTCGTCGAGGCGGCCGAGGACCCCTTCGGGCAGCCGGGGGTAGGTGCGGCCGCAGGGGCAGGGGTCCGTCGCCAGGTAGGTCTCGTCGCCGGGCGCGAAGCGGATCATCGGCTGGGAGTCGCGCCAGAGATGGGTGTAGACGACCGCCCCGCGCTCGCCGGCGGGGATGGGCGCGTTGAGGTCGGACCCGTCGACGACCTCGGTGTAGACCTCGTCGGTGTAGAGGTGGGTGCCCGTGCCGGCCTCGCAGCCGACGCTGGTCTGGAACGGGTACATCTCCGAGGTCGAGCCGGCGTCGGAGACGATCGCGTCCCAGCCCTCCTCGATGATCTTCCGCGTCCCGGGCAGGGAGCCACCGGGCTCGCCGCCGACGAGCAGGTGCCGGATCGTCGACGCGCGCAGGTCGATACCCAGCTTCTCCGCCACGGACAGCAGGTGGATGCAGTACGACGGCGTCGCGCTGAACACCGTCGACCCCAGGCGGGCGATGAGCTGCAGGTGCTTCTCCGAGTCGGTCACACCCAGCGGGAACAGGGTCGCGCCGATGCGCTCCGCGCCCTGGACGACGCCCCAGCCGCCGAAGAACAGCCCGAACGGGAAGCCGATCTGCACGACGTCGTCGGGGCGGACACCGGCGCACCACTGCGCCATGGCGTGGACGTCGCCGGCGCGGTCCCAGTCGGCCTTCGAGACGGCGTACATCGTCGGCGTCCCGGAGGTGCCCGACGAGCCGTGGATGCGGGCGATCCCACCGGGCGGCAGCTCGCGGGCGTAGCTGCCGAACGGCGGGTGTTCGGCCTGGTCGGCGACCAACATCTTCTTGGTGATCACCGGGACCTTCGTCGTGAAGTCCTCCAGCGCGGTGACCTGGTCGGGGTGGAAGCCGTGGGCCTCCCAGTGCCGCCGGTAGAACGGCAGCTCGGCCCACGCGTAGGCGAGCTGGTGGCGGATGCGGTCGAGGATCAGGGCGTCGCGCTCGGCGGGCTCGAGGGTCTCGCGCTCCTCGTCCCAGAAGCGGGGCCAGCCGCGGGCGTCGACAGCGACCGAGCGGGGTCCGGACATGAGGGCTCCTATCCGATCGCGCGGTCCCGGCCCGCCCAGTGCGGGGCACGCAGGACCTTCTTGTCGATCTTCCCGAACGGGGTCTCGGGAAGCGCGTCGAGGATCTCGACGGTCTTGGGCCGGGCGTACCCGGCGAGCTCGCCGCGGGCCCATTCCAGCAGCTCGGCGACGTCGAAACCGGGGCCGGGGACGACGACGGCGTGCACGGCCTCGCCCCAGTCGTCGTGCGGCACGCCGATGACGGCGGCGCCGGCGACGGCGGGGTGCCTGACCAGCACGTCCTCCACCTCGCGGCAGTAGACGTTCATGCCGCCGGAGATGACCATGTCCGACGTGCGGTCGCGCAGGTGGAGGTAGCCGTCGTCGTCGAGGAAGCCGACGTCGCCGGTACGGATCCACCCGCCGGGCAGGAACTTCGCGGCGGTGGCTGCGGGGTCGTCGAGGTAGCACTCCAGCGTGTACGGCGAGCGCAGGCAGATTTCGCCGGTCTCGCCGCTCTCCACAGGGGCCCCCGAGTCGTCGACCACACAGACGTCGGCGTCGATCGACGCCTGCCCGGCCGATCCCAGCAGGTCGGGGCGGGCGGGGTCGTGGTCGGACTTGGCGAGCCGGGTGCCCCAGTTCGGGCACTCGGTCTGCCCGTAGAGCTGCACGAACACCGGCCCGAACACCTCCAGCGCGGCGGCGAGGCGGCTCGGCGCGATGGGTGCTGCACCATAGACGACGGTCCGCAGCACGTGGGCCGCCGATCCGCCGGCGGCGTCGAGGAGCCGGTAGATCATCGTCGGCACCAGGAAGATCCAGGTGATCCCGTTGTCCCGCAACTGTTGCAGCACAGCGGAAGCGTCGAAGCCGGACTCGATCACCGAGGTCGCGCCGCGGATCAGCGCGCTCTGGGCGAACAGCCCGGCGGCGTGGGCGAGCGGCGTGGTGAGCAGCAACCGGTCGTCGGCGGTGATCTCGGCCTCGAGCAGCTGGGCCCGGTGCACCGCGACCGCCGACGCCTGAGTGTGGACGACGCCCTTCGGCAGCCCCGTCGTGCCGCCGGTGAAGTAGATGGCGGCGCGGTCGCCCGCGCCGATACCGGGATCGGGCGGCGCCGGGGCCGGCCCCGGCGCGGGTCTGCCGGGTGGCGGTGACGGGACGAGGACCTCGTCGCGGGCGCGGGGCCGCCCTCCCCCGTCGTCGACGACCAGCGACGGGACGCCGGCCGTCGCGGGCAGGCTGGTGCCCCGGACGACGACCCGGGCCTTCGACGCGCGCAGCACGTGCTCGACCGTCGACGGCGGCAGCAGCGGGTTGACCGGCACCTTCACCGCCCCGAGCCGGGCCACCGCGACGTCGGCGACCACGAACTCGACGCAGTTGCCCATGTGCAGCGCGACGGCGTCGCCCGCGCGCACGCCGTGGTCGGCGAGCTGCACGGCGACCGCCGCCGACCAGCGGTCGACGTCGTGGTACGTCCATCGCCGGCCGGCGTGCTCCACCGCGACCCGCGCCCGGTACCGCCGGAGCGCGTGGTCGAACTCCTCACGCAGAGTCGTGCGCACCTCTCAGGACGGCCTCTCGACCAGGCCCTGCTCGAGCGCCACGTCCCAGTACGAGTGCAGGCCGCGGACGTGCTGCCCACCGTCGACCGGGACGAAGTGACCGGTGATCCGCTGCGCCGCGGGCGACATCAGGAACAGCGCCACGTCGGCGATGTCCGACGGGTCCTGGTGCCGCTTCTCGACGAGCGTCCGGTCGAGGAACTCCTTGCCGATCTGCCCGACGGTGAAGCCCGCGCCGAGCGGGGTGTTCACCGTGCCGGGGCCGATGGCGTTGACCCGGATCCCGCGCCGGCCCAGCTCACCCGCACAGGTCTGGGTGAACTGCATGACGCCGGCCTTGGCCGCGCAGTAGTGGCCGAGGCCGTCGGTCGCCGCGATCGCGTTCAACGACGAGATGTTGACGATCGAGCGGGGCTCCCCGTCGTCGGCCGCCTGCCGGGCGAACGCCCGCGTGCACAGGAACGTGCCCTTGAGCAGGGTGTCGACGATGAGGTCCCAGTCCTCCTCCGTCGTGTCCTCGACCAGCGACAACGCGGCGGTACCGGCGTTGTTGACCAGGTGGTGGACCTGCCCGTAGCGGTCGGCGGCCAGCGCGAACGCCGCTTCGACGTCGGCCGCGACCGACACCGAGCCCTCGTGCCACGCGATCCGGTCGCCGCCACCGAGCTCCTCGGAGGCCGACTTGATGTTGGCCGGCTCGATCTCCAGGACGACGACGTTCGCGCCCTTCTCGAGCAGGGCGGCGGCGATCCCCTTGCCGATGCCGCTGCCCCCGCCCGTGACCACGACCGTCCGGCCGTCGAGGTGCGGGACCGGTGACGACAGTCCCGCCTCCATCAGTCGATCCCGAGCGCGCGGTTGGCCATCTTCTGTCGCCGGTCGAGGCGCTCACGCTTGGTGAAGTGCGGCATGACGTAGCGGGCGAACATCTCGTTGGACCGGTTCCACTTGTCCGAGGTCACCCAGTCGCGGACGTTGATCAGCAGCGTGCCGAAGCCGCCGACCTCCTCCTCCAGCTCCTTGAGCTGGCGGGTGCACTCCTCGGGGCTGCCGACGATCCACGGGATGTTGTCGACCATCCACTCGAACGACAGGTCCGAGTCCTCCATGCCGTCGCCGATCTTCATCAGCGCGCCGAGGCCCAGCCCGAAGAGGTAGTCGTAGGAGAGCTTGACGCCCTCGCGGATGTCCTTGAGCGCCTGGTTCTTGTCGTCGGTGACGTAGACCTCGCGCACGATCCGCCAGTTGTCGCGGGTCACGGCGGGGTCGATGCCCGCGGCGGCACCGGCGTCGAGCATGGCCTTGCCCATGCCCTTGAGGTCGGGCGCGATCTCGTAGGAGCCGTTGTCGATCGGGGCGAAGTGCACCGAGAGGGGCTTCCAGCCGCGCTCACCGCACTTGGCGTAGTTGTGGGTGCCGGTGAGGCCGGCGATCGCGAAGGGCGGCACGTCCTGGTACGGGCCGACCTGCAGCTGGCGGTTCTCGTACTTCCAGTACTGGCCCTCGTAGCTGACCGGGTCGTCCGAGGTCAGCAGCTCCCAGATGATCTCCAGCGCCTCGTTGGTCCGCGGCGCGGCCTCCGACGGCTCGAGCCCGAACAGCTCCTTGTCGGTGGGCAGCCCACCGCCGCCGAAGCCGTACTCGAGGCGGCCGTGGGTGAGGTGGTCGAGGAACGCCAGGCGCTCGGCGACCATGAACGGGTCCTGGTAGGGCAGGTTGACCACACCGGTGCCCAGCCGGATCCGGCTGGTCAGGGCCGACGCCTTGGCGATCATGAACTCGGGCACCGGCACGTTCTCGTAACCGCCGGTGTGGTGCTCACCCACCCAGAACTCGTGGAAGCCCAGCCGCTCGGCATCCACGATGTTCTCGATGTCGCGGTCGTAGGACAGCGTCCAGTTCTCGCGAGGCGGGTGCTCGGGCATGGTGAAGAAGCCGAACTTCATCGGTCGGGGTCCTTTCGACGGCTCCGGTCGTCCGGATTCGGGCGGTTCGCCCGACGGCTCCGGTCGATGAATGACAAACGCCGGTTTGCTGAAGGTGCTTCAGGTCACTGTGTCCCGAGGGGCTGCCAGGTGTCAAGGACTCCGCGTTCATCGTGCTCCGGTGCACGGTCGCCCCGAAGACTGACTACGCAGTGTGTCGTTGATAGCCGACCCGTCGTTTGGTTTCATGTGCAGGTGACCGTTGCCGATCCACGACCGCGCATCGTCGTCGCGCCCGATGGCACGGGTCGCGTCGCCGGTGTCCGCTGCCAGGCGTGCGCCGAGCCCGTCGCCTACCCCTGGCCCGCGTGCCCGGAGTGCGGCGGACCGGTCGTCGCGGCCGAGTTCGGGCCCGACGGCGTGGTGTGGAGCGCGACCGTCGTCCGCATCCCCGTCGCGGACCGCACGCCCCCCTACGCGTTGGCCTACGTCGATCTCGACGACGGCCCGCGCGTCCTCGCCCACCTCGACGACGTCGCTCCCGCCGTGGGCGCGCGCGTCAGGCTGCGCACCGACACTCCCGACCCGCATGTGGAGGTCATCGGATGAGCGACGTCGCCGTGCACGGTGTCGGGACCTCGCACTTCGGCCGGGCCCCCGGCACCGACCTGGTCACCCTGGCCTGGAACGCGGTCTCCGAAGCACTGGCCGACGCCGGTCCCGAGCCCGTCGACGCCGTCTGGGTCGGGACCGTGTTCGCCCCGGCCGGTGTGGCGCAACGGGTCCTGCGCGCCATGGGCATCACCCGGGTTCCCGTCGTCACCGTCGAGAACGCCTGCGCCAGCGGCACCACCGCCTTCGCGGAGGCGTGCGAGGCCGTCCGTACCGGCCGCTACGGCCGCGTCCTCGCGCTCGGTGTCGAGCAGATGAGCACCGCGTTCGACGGCGCCATCACCCCCGAGGACACGGACCCCGAGGGCGCCACCGGGCTCGCCCTGCCCGCCCTCTACGCGATGGCCGCCACCCGCTACCTGCACGAGGGTGCCGTCACCCCCGCCCAGCTCGCGGCCGTGTCGGTGAAGAACCACGCGCACGCCCTGCACAACCCGCGCGCCCAGTACTCCGGCCGCTACACCGTCGACGAGGTGCTGGCGTCGCGGATGATCGCCGACCCGCTGACGCTGCTGCAGTGCTGCCCCACCTCCGACGGGGCGGCCGCCGCCGTGATCGGGCCCGCCACCGGCGGCCCGCGCGAGGTCGGCGTCCGCGGCGTCGCGCTGCGCTCCGGCGCACCGTGGGGACGGCGGTCCCCGCACGTGTGGGGCTACGACATCGTCGCCGAGACCGCCGCCGACGCCCTCGCCGCCGCCGGCCTGCACGCCGCGACCGACGTCGACGTCGTCGAGGTGCACGACGCGTTCACCATCGGCGAGATCGTCACCACCGAGGCGCTGGGCCTCGTCGCGCCCGGCGAGGGCGGCAAGGCCGCCGAGACCGGCGTGACCGCCCTCGGCGGCGCGCACCCGGTCAACCCGTCCGGCGGGCTGCTCTCCCGCGGGCACCCGTTGGGCGCCACCGGGCTGGCCCAGCTCGCCGAGATCGTGTGGCAGCTGCGCGGCGAGGCCGGCGGCCGGCAGGTCGAGGGCGCGCGGATCGGGCTCGTCGAGACCATGGGTGGCGGCGTCAGCGCCCTCGACGGCAACGCCTGCGTCGTCGCCGTGCTGGAGGCACCGTGACCTTCGTGGTGCCCGACATCCTCGGGCCGGACGCCGTCGCCGATCCCTATCCCCTGCTCGCCGGCCTGCGCGAGCACGACCCGGTGCACTGGAACGAGCGCTACCGCTCCTGGTTCCTCACCCGCTACGACGACGTCGACGCCGCGCTGCGCGATCCCCGGTTCTCCTCCGACCGCATCGCTCCCTACCGCCGGGCCCGGCTCGACCGCGACGGCGCGGACCCCGCCGTCCGTGCGGCGTTCGGGGTGCTCGAGGACTGGATGGTGTTCAAGGACCCGCCCGACCACACCCGGCTGCGCAAGCTCCTCTCGCGTGCGTTCACCCCGCGCGCGGTGGAGCGGGTCCGTCCGCGGGTCGTCGAGCTGGTCGACGAGCTGCTCGCCGCGATCGCGTCGCACGGGCGGGCCGATCTCGTGCGCGACTTCGCCTACCCGTTGACGGCATCGGTCGTCGCGGAGCTGCTGGGCGTCCCGCGCGCGGACCGCGACCTGTTCAAGGACTGGTCCGACGCGATCGCCGGCCTGGTGTTCGGCGGCATGGGCGACCCGCAGCGGCACTCCGCCGGCGCCGCCGGGATGGCCGAGCTGACCGCTTACCTGACCGAGCTGGTCGCCGCCCACGAGCGTGAACCGGCCGACGACCTGCTCACCGCCCTCATCCAGGCCCGCGACGACAACGACGCCCTCACCCACGACGAGGTCGTCTCCACCGGGGTCCTGCTGCTGTTCGCCGGCCACGAGACCACGACGAACCTCATCGGCAACGGCCTGCTCGCGCTGCTGCGCCACCCCGGCGTGAGCGCCGAGGCCCCCGGGCTCGTCGAGGAGGTCCTGCGCTTCGACGGTCCCGCCAAGACGATCGCCCGGCTGATGGCCACCGACGTCGAGGTCCGCGGCCGGACCCTGCGCCAGGGCGACCGGGTGTTCCTGTGCCCGTCGGCGGCCAACCGCGACCCCGACGTGTTCGACGACCCCGACCGCTTCGACCCCGCCCGGCCCACGGGCCGCCAGCTGGGGTTCGGGGTCGGGCTGCACTACTGCCTGGGCGCGCCGCTCGCCCGGCTGGAGGGCTCCGTCGCGATCCCGGCCGTGATGCGTTCGTTGAGAGGTCTCGCGCTGACCGACGCACCGCTGAGCTGGCACCCGGTGCTGCTGTCGCGCGGCCTGGTCGAACTGCCCTGTGAGTGGCAACAGTCGCCATAGCGACCATTGCCACTCACGACCCCGTCACGCCAGGTCGCGGGCCAGGGCGTGCATGCCGCCGCCCGCGGCGAGGCCGCCGAGCGCCATCGCGAACAGCTGGTCCGCGAGCTCGCGGTCGGCCTTCGCCCCGCGCGGGGTGAACCAGTGCTGCATCCAGTCGAGCATGCCGACGATCGCGCGCGCCGTCGTCCGCGCGTCGCCCGCCAGGGAGAACTCCCCCGACCGCGCGCCCTCGGCGACAAGCTCCTCGACCGCGCCCATGTAGCGGGCGTCCATCGCGCGGAACTCGTCGAAACGCTCGCCGCCCATCCGGCCGATGTGCTGCAGGTACACGAACGCGGCCGGGTAGCACTCGCTGAAGATGCGGACCTGCGTGCGGATCAGCTCCCGCAGCCGCACCGCGGCGCTGCTGCCGGTGTCCTGGTTGAGCCGGTCGAGCTCGGCGAGCAGCTGCTTGGCCGGCTGCTCCACCACCGCCAGCAGCAGCTCCTCCTTGCTGGCGACGTAGTTGTAGATGCTGCCCTTCAGGATCCCGACGCGCGCGCCGATGCTCTCCAGCGTCGCCGTCTCGTAGCCACGCTCGCGGAACTCCTCACCCGCGGCGACGAGGATCTCCGACCAACGACTGGGACGGGGCATCCCGGGAGCCTAACGCGGGCGGCGTTCTCTGAGCGGGAACAACGCCCTGGTCGGGCAGGGAGCCCCCTCCTACCGTCGCGACCATGCAGCGCAGCGACGATCGGATCCTCACCACGCACGTCGGGAGCCTCGCGCGGCCGCGCGACCTGCTCGAGGTGATGCGGGAGAAGGAGCACGGCCGCCCCTACGACGTCGAGGGGTACGCCAAGCGCGTCACCGCGGCCGTCGACGAGGTCGTCCGCGAACAGGTGTCGGCGGGGATCGACGTCGTCACCGACGGCGAGATGAGCAAGGTCAGCTTCCTGACCTACGTCAAGGACCGGCTGACGGGCTTCGACACCGGGACCGGCGAGAAGCTGATGCCGCCGTCGTGGCAGGTCGAGATCGACGCGTTCCCCGGCTACTACGCCGACTACCTGGGCAAGTACAAGGACCAGGTCTCCCCCATGACGACGATGGTGTGCACCGGGCCCATCGCCTACGACGGCCACGCGCAGCTCCAGACCGACGTCGACAACCTCCGGGCCGCGATCGCCGCCGCACCCGGTGAGGTGACCGAGGCGTTCCTGCCGTCGACGAGTCCGAGTGGGTTCGGGCGCAACGAGTTCTACGGCTCCCACGGCGAGTACCTGGCCGCCGTCGCCGAGGCGCTGCGCGAGGAGTACCTGGCGATCATCGACGCCGGGTTCGTGCTGCAGGTCGACGACCCGTGGCTCATCGAGTACCTGTCGGAGAACCCGGCGACCACCCCGGACCAGCGCGTACGCGACGCCGAGCAACACATCGAGATCCTCAACCACGCGCTGCGCGGCATCCCGACGGAGAAGATTCGCCTCCACACCTGCTACGGCCTCAACCACGGCCCCCGCATCCACGACCTGGCCTTCCGCGACATCGCGCCGCTGATGCTCAAGGTGAACGCGGGCGCCTACTCGTTCGAGGTGGCCAACCCTCGCCACCAGCACGAGTGGAAGATCTGGCGCGACGTGAAGCTCCCCGACGGGAAGGTCCTGATCCCGGGACTGCTGGGGCACGCGAGCAACTACGTCGAGCACCCGGAGCTGATCGCCGACACGATCGAGCTGTACGCGGGGATCGTCGGCAAGGAGAACGTCATCGCGGGCGCCGACTGCGGATTCTCCTCGCGCGCGTCGTTCCATCCCGAGGTGCACCCGACCGTCGTGTGGGAGAAGTTCCGCGCGCTGTCGGAGGGCGCCCGCCTGGCGACGGAGCGGCTGTACTGAGGTCGTGAGTGGCGTTGTCGGCCCCGGCCGACAACGCCACTCACGACTCCTCGAACAGCAGGCGTTCCACCGCGTCGGCCAGCCAGTCCGCGTACTCCTCGACGGTCCAGCCGCGCACACGGATGAGGCCGTCGACGAACTCCAGGCCGGCGATCGACCAGCAGACGTCGGTGGCGACGTCGAGGTCCAGGCGCAGCATCGGCGCGAACGACTCGGTGATCGCGCGGATGTCCTGGTAACGGCGTCGTTCGTACTCCTCCCACGCGGCGGCCAGCTCCGGGTCGCCGCCTGCGGCGTTGCGGAACACGCGCAGCATCGACCGGGCACCGCTGTAGTAGGCGACGGCCAGCTCGCGCAGCATCGCGAGCTTCCGGGGGCGGTCCTGTTCGGCGATGAACGCGCGGAAGCCCTCCCGCGCCAGGAGCGGAACCTCCTCGTCGTCGCCGGTGAGGCCCCGGTCGACGGCCGCGAGCAGCAGCGCGGGCTTGGCGCCCTGGGTGAAGACCGTCTGCGCCGACACGCCGGCCTCCGCGGCGATGGCCTTCATCGTGGTGGCCGCGTAGCCGTCGCGCTCGAAGCAGCGGATCGCCGCATCGAGCACCGAGGCGCGGGTACGCCGGGCCTGCTCGTCGCGCAGGGCGGAGTTGTAGGAACGCGTAGCCACCTCTTGACTGTAGCACTGCTCAATTCATAGAGTTCCAACTACAGCGAATTGAGGAGGAGCCATGAGCACCACGACCATGACGTCCAAGGACCGCCGGGCGACGACCGTCATGCGCCGGTTCGGGCCCGTGCACACCGCGGTGCTGCGGGCGTTCCGGGGCAAGGCGATGTGGCGGTTCCGGGGCGGCGACGTCGTGCTGCTCACCCACACCGGACGCCGCAGCGGCACACAGTTCACCGTCCCGCTGCTCTACGTGCGCGACGGCGAGGACGTGCTGGTCGCGGCGTCCAACGGCGGTGTCGACACCGAGCCGCAGTGGTGGCTCAACCTGCTGGCGAGCCCGTACGCGGAGATCGAGATCCGGGGCGAGCGGCGCGCGGTCGTCGCCGAACCGGTGTCCGACGACGAGCACGCCGCGGCGTGGGAACGGTTCCGCGCCATCGGCGGGATGTACGACAAGTACCAGGCCGGCGTGCGGCGCCGGATCACGCTCGTCCGGCTCCGCCCTTACCGCGCCCGTCTCACAGGCTCATGACATCGAGCGGTCCAGTTCGGCGGACACCGCGGCCGCGGCCCGGCGGACGTTCTGGACGACGGCCATCTTGCGCGTGCCCAGGATGCTCGCCGTCCGCCCGACCACCGAGATCGCGGCGACGGCCACCCGCCGCTCGCCACGCGTCACGACGACCGGCGCCGCGATCGACGACATGCCGATCGTGTGCTCCTCCCGCGACACCGCGAACCCGTCGACCTGCACCTGCCGCAGCACCTGCCGGTAGCGGCCCGGGTCGACGATCGTGAACGGCGTCCGGCGCACGAACCCGCGGTCGAGGATCGCCCTCGCCATCGCCGGGTTCACCGCCGCCATCGCCTTGCCCGCACTCGACGAGTGGCCCGGCCCGCGCCGGTACAGCTCGGTGTGGAACATGATCCCGACGTCGGAGTTCTCCAGCCGCTCCACGTAGAGCACGTCGGCACCGACGGGCACGGCCAGCTGAGCGGTCTCGCGCAGCACGTCGCGCAGCTCGCCCAGCACCGGCAGCGCCACCTCGCGCAGCATCAACCGGTCGACGGCGAGCTGGCCCATCTCGAACAGCCGCAGCCCCAGCCGGTACCGGCCGGCACCGCTGCGTTCGAGCAGCCCGCCGGACGCCAGCGCCGCGAGCATCCGGCACGCGGTGCTCTTGGCGACGCCGAGCCGTTGCGCGACCTTCGTCGCCCCCAGCTCGGGCTCCTCGCCGAAGCAGTCGAGCACCGCCATCGCGATCGCGACCGACCGCAGCGGTGAGGTGTCGTCATCGGTGTCGTCGACGATCACCGGGCGTCCGTCGAGCACCGTCATCGGCTCACACCTCGTCCCAGGCAGGGAACTCGTCGGCGGGTGGCACGTGCACCTCGGTGACGCGGTTGCGGTAGGACACGAACGCCGTCCGGCCGCCCTCGCGCAGCTTGACCCGGATCTCCTCGGTGTTGAGCGGCTCGCCCGGGTCGTAGCCGTGCGCCCAGGTCGCGAAGGCGCGCATCGGGCCGGAGTGGGTGGCCGCGACGATTCGCTTGTGGTCGGGGCTCTCGGCCATCAGCCGATGGAAGCCCCGCCAGAACCGGCGCACGCACAGCGCGGGCGGCTCGAAGTACATCATCGGGATCGTCAGCCACATCTGGATCGGGTCGGCCCCGCCCAGCTGAGTCCGGTAGAAGCGGTCGATCTCGACGAGCCAGCGCGGCCGGTCCCCCACCGCCATCCGCTCCAGCTTCTCCATGGTGGCCTGGTACTGCCGGAACGCCGACGTCACGTCGCGCAGGCCGTCGGGGGTCCAGACGCCGAAGTTGCGCAGCTCGGGGATGGCCTCGGGCTCGGTGAGCTCGACGTCGTGGCCCCACATCTGCATGCCGTCGGTGGCGCCGCGGTAGATCTGCTCGGCCGTCTGCCGGGCGCGGTTCGTCGCCGCACAGACGAGCCGCACCTTGTCACCCGCGTCCCAGCGCCGGGCCAGCTCGTGGCCGCGACGGTGTGCCTGCCAGCCGCCCATCGGCGTCAGGCCGGCGTCGGTCGAGTAGCCCTGCGTGACACCGTGGCGGATGATCGAGATCTCGCAGGCGACCTTCTCCGACGCCTTCCGCTCGACCGGCGCGGCGATCTCCTTGCCGCGCGTGGCCTCCGCGAGGGCGGGGGTGAACGTCGCGCCCTCCCACTCGACGGTCGGCGCCGGCGGGGCCACGGTGGCGGTCGCGCCGCGCTCACGGAACCGGCGGAGATAGAGCGGGGTCCCGTCCGAGCCGTTCTGCTCGGGGGCGGCGCCACCACCCCGGCGTTCGCGGTATTTCGCCAAGTAGTTCGGCGCCTCGTAGCGGTCGAGCTTGCGGGCGTCGGTCATGACTGTGCCTCCGCGGGAGGACGTACGTCGGCACTCATGAGTGCACCGTGAAGAAGCGCTCGTTGACCTCGCGGTGGTAATAGAAGATGGCCCGCCCCATCTCCTCCTCGGTCCACGTGATCGGCTCGAAGTCCGGGTCGACCCAGTAGCCGCCGGTGAACAGCTCGTTGCGGTTGCCGACGGGGTCGAAGAAGTACGTCGTGTAGCCGCGGGTCACCCCGTGACGCGTGGGCGCCACGTCGATCTGGACGCCGTGGTAGGCCAGCGTGTCCGCCGCGTCGCGGATGCCGTTCCAGTCGTCCATCCAGAACGCGAAGTGATGCAGCCCGCCGTTGGGGCCGGTGATGACGGCGACGTCGTGCGGGGTGTGGCTGCGCTCCAGGAACGTCGCGAGCTGGTGGCCGTCGTTGGCGAGGATCTGCTCGGTCAGCCGGAACTCCAGCAGCTCGGTGAAGAACGCCGTGAACGCCTCGACGTCCTCGGCCATCACGAACACGTGGTCCAGCCGCGGCGGCGCGATGCCGACGAGGTCCTGCGGCCGGGGCGGCGGGTTCGTCATCGGCAGCATGTTGCCGACGCGCTCCATGCCGTGGACGAGCTCGACGAGGTGCCCCGACGGCGCCTCGAACCGGATCGCCGCACCCCAGCCGGGTCCGAGCTCGCGGGAGGCGAACCGCTTGACCGGGACGCTCGCGGCTTCCAGCTTCTCGGTGAAGTGGTCGAGGTCACCGGCCTCGGCGACCTTGAACGACATGTGGTCGAGCCCGTAGGTCGGCGCCTGGCGCAGGACGACGGAATGGTGCTCCTGCTCGTCCCAGCACTTGAGGAAGACGCGGTCGACGCCGTCGCGGACGTCGCGCGCTGTCTCGATCAGGCCGAGGACCTCGGTGTAGTAGGCGGTGCACAGTTCGAGGTCGGGGACGCGGATCTCGACGTGCTGGAGGCGGAGGATTCGGTCAGGCATGTCACTCCCCGATCACGTGTGCATGCGCAGGAAGCGCTGGCTGATGACGTTCTCGTAGTAGAAGAGCCCCTTCCCGAACTCCTGCTCGGTCCAGGTGATGATCTCGTGGTCGGGATCGACCCAGTACCCGCCGGTGAACACCTCGTTGCGGATCCCGAGCGGGTCGAAGAAGTAGATGGTGTTGCCGCGGGTGACGCCGTGGCGCGTCGGGCCCTGGTCGATCTGGACGCCGTTGTAGGCCAGGGTGTCGGCGGCCTTGCGGATGTGGTCCCAGTCGTCGAGCCAGTAGGCCCAGTGGTGCAGGGCACCGTTGGGGCCGTTGACGATCGCGATGTCGTGCGGCGAGTTGGTACGCCCGGCGAGCCACACCCCGAGCTGGTGGCCGTTGCCGTCGAGAACCTGCTCGGTGAGCCGCATGCCCAGGACGTCGATGAAGAAGCGTGCCGCCTCGGCGACCTCCTCCGCGTTGACCAGCATGTGGTCCATCCGGGGCGGGGCGATGCCTGGCAGGTCGGGCGGCGGGACGGGCGAGGGGTTGTGCTTGCCGAGGATGTTGCCGGTCTTCTCGAGGTCCCAGACCAGCTCCATGATCTGTCCGCTCGGGACCTCGAAGCGCAGCGACTCCCCCTGGCCGACGGCCTCGCCGCGGCTGACGCGCGTCGTCGGGCAGCCGTAGGCCTCGACGCGCTTCTCGAAGTCGTGCAGGTCGTCCTCGGACTCGACGCGGAAGGTGAACGAGTCCAGCCCGGTGCGGGGGTTGTAGCGCATCCGCAGCGAGTGGTGGTCCTCCTCGTCCCAGCACTTGAAGTAGACGGTGTCGTCGGTCCGCATCACCTGCTGCAGGCCCATGACCTCGGCGTAGTAGGCGGCGGACAGGTCGAGGTCCGGCGTACGGACATCGATGTGAGCGAGTCTGAGGATCCCCACGGTGCAAGCTCCCTGGGATGGCGGGGCGTCTTGACGGTTCGACGCTAGCCGCCTTAGCGTTCCGGAGAACAGACTTGCCGTTCCGGAAACCGGAACGCTGTCCGACCAGGACTCCCACCAGGTCACTGCCCGGAGCGAGGTCATGAGCAGTCCGGAGACCATGCGCGCCGCCGTCGCCGACTACGTGACGGCGCTGCACCGCGCCTACCTGGCCCAGGCCGACACGTTCGCCCCCGCCGTGCGCGGGGCGATGCCGCTGCTCGCGGGTGGCCCGCCGATCACCGTCGCCGCCGTCGGGGTGCGCAACCTGCACGTGCTCGCCACCCGCGAGGGGCTCGGACCGTTGCGCGGCCAGGAGGTCGAGGTCCCCGGAACGCTCGACGGGCTGGCCTGGACGCTGCGGTTCTACGACCCCGTCGTCGTCCCCGCACTCGGCACCCTCGACGAGGACGACGCCCCCGCCTACGACGGGGTGAAGGCCGCACTCGGGATCGGGACCGTCGTGTACCACGTGGTCGCCCAGCCCGGATCGGGGCTGACGCCGCACCACGCCGGGCACGTCGGGTCCGGGCTCGCCAGCGGACACTCCGCCGCGGCGCGCGACTTCGAGACGATCCGCAGCCGCGTCCGGGGCCGCGAGCACCTCGTCGACGAGCTGGCCGGTGCCGCGACCGCCGGCCTGCCGCACGCGCAGGCGTTGCTGGCCAGGGCGATCTCGCCGCACGACCACGGCGTCGCCGAGGCCGCCGCCGGCCTCGACCCCGACGCCATCCGCAAGGCTCTGCTCGCGTCGGTGGGTGGCCGCAGCGAATGGAGACCCACGTCGTGACCGATGCCCCGCTCTCCACCGTCACCAACGCCGCCCGGCTGCTCAAGGCGTTCCTCACCCGCGAGGAGTCGATCGGGGTCTCCGAGCTGTCGCGGCGCCTCGGCATCGGCAAGTCCAACGTCCACCGGCTGCTGACGACGTTGGCGGGCGAGGGGCTGGTGGAGCAGGACCCGCGCACCGGCGGGTACCGGCTCGGGATCGTCGTCTACGAGCTCGGTGAGGCGGTCAAGATCCACCTCGACCTGCACGCCGCCGCCGGGCCCGTCCTGGTCCGGCTGCGCGAGGAGACGGGCGAGTCGTCGCAGGTCGGGGTGCTCGACGGCGCCGAGGTCGTCTACGTCGACCGGCTGGAGTCGGCCTACTCGCTGCGACTGTTCACCGAGACGGGCCGCCGCGTGCCGGCGCACGCGACGAGCTCGGGCAAGGTGCTGCTCGCGTTCTTGAGCGGACGGGAGCGAGACCGGGTGCTGGACGCCGGGCTGCCCGGCTACACCCCGCACACCGTCACCGATCCCGACCTGCTGCGCGCCGAGCTCGCAGGCGTCCGCGCGCAGGGCTGGGCCCGGTCGGTCGACGAGCGCGAGATCGGCGTGACCTCGGTGGCCGCCCCGATCCGTGACGTCCACGGCGACGTCGTCGCCGCCGTCAGCATCGGCGCCCCCTCCGCCCGCCTCGGCGCCGTCGCCAGACGTCGCTACGCACGGCTGCTCGTCGAGGCCGGCGAGGCCGTGTCCCGGCGGCTCGGGTGGGTGCCCGAAGGCGAACGACGGGCGGTGGCGCCGGTCCACTGAGCGGAACGGGCGGGCTGACACACCTCGGCCGCGCCGCGACGATCGTCGAAACCCGGACAGCAGCACGAGGGAGAGAAATGCCCGTGACGGACGCGCCCGCCAAGGCCCGGGCGCTCTACGAAGCCCGGCGCACCCGCGTGCCCATCGCGCCGTTCACCGACGCCGAACCCGACCTCGGCATGGCCGACGGCTACGCCATCCAGCAGGAGCTGGTCCCGCTGCTGCTCGCCGACGGCGACACGATCGTCGGGCACAAGGTCGGGCTGACGTCGAAACCCATGCAGCGCATGATCGGCGTCGACTCCCCCGACCACTCGCCCGTCCTCGGCTCCACCGTCTACGCCGACGGCGACGTCATCGACCCGTCGAGCTTCATCGCCCCCAAGGCCGAGGCCGAGATCGTCTTCGTCATGGGCTCGCGGCTCGCCGGCCCGGGCGTCACCGTGACCGCGGCCCGGCAAGCCATCGCCGGGGCCGTCGCCGGCTTCGAGATCGTCGACTCCCGCATCGCCGACTGGCGCATCAAGCTCGCCGACACCGTCGCCGACCTCGCCTCCTGCGGCGCCGTCGTCACGTCGTCGCGGATCGTGCCGATCGAGGGCGTCGACACCCGGCTGCTCGGGATGACGCTCACCCGCAACGGCGAGCTCGTCGACACCGGGGCCGGGGCCGCGGCGCTGGGCGACCCCGTCGCCGTCGTCGGGTGGCTCGCGAACGTGTTGGGCGCCAACGGGGTCGCGCTCGAACCGGGACACATCGTCATGACGGGGGCACTGCACGCCGCCGTCCCCATGAAGCCCGGCGACGTGTTCCGCGCCGAGTTCGACCGGCTCGGCGCGGTCACCGCGCGTGTCGGGCAGCTCGTCGGAGCGGAGGAGAGCGCATGAACACCACGGAACTCGCGACGCGGCTGCAGAAGGCCGTGGCCGAGCGCACCGCCATCGACTCCCTCAACGCGGAGTTCCCGGATCTCGACCTCGACGCCGGCTACGCCGTCCAGCGCGTGCTGCGCGACGCGGCCGGGCCACTCGTCGGGTGGAAGCTCGGCGTCACCTCGCGCGCCAAGCAGGCCCAGGTCGGGGTGTCGAGCCCCGTCTACGGCTTCCTGCCCGGCAGCGGCGCCCTCGACATCGGCGAGCCCCTCGACACCTCGCAGCTCATCCAGCCGCGCTGCGAACCCGAGATCGTCTTCGTCCTCGGCCGCGACCTCGCCGGGCCGCACGTCGGCGCCGCCGACGTCATCGCCGCCTCCTCCGGGGTCGCCGTCGGCATCGAGGTGCTCGACTCCCGCTACCGCGACTACAAGTTCACGATGGCCGACGTCGTCGCCGACAACACCTCCGCCGCCCGGTTCGTCGTCGGCGCCCCCGTGCCGCTCGACGGCATCGACCTGCGCGTCGTCGGCGTCGTCCTCGAGCACAACGGCGAGGTCGTCGCGACGGCCTCCGGCGCCGCCTCGCTCGGGCACCCGGCCGCCGCCGTCGCCTGGATGGTGCGGCGCATGGCCGCCGACGGCGAGGGCCTGCGCGCGGGCGACGTCGTCCTGTCCGGCGGGCTCACCGCCGCGGTGCCGGTCGTACCGGGCGACGTCGTCGTCGCCTCGATCGACCGCATCGGGTCGCTCGAGCTCGGCTGCCGCTGAGATTTCAAGGAGAAGAGATGCCGCTCGTGCAGATCACCCTCGCCCGGGGCCGCACCCCCGAGCAGCTCGCCGCCCTCGGCGCCGCCGTCACCGCGGCCGTCGAGGAGTCGATCGGGGCGCCGAAGGAGGCCGTGCGCGTCGTCGTCAACGAGTGCGAGCCCGAGCTGTGGTTCGTCGGCGGCGAGTCGCTCGCGGACCTGCGGGCGAGCGGACGCCGATGACGCTGCTCCCCCTCGGCGGCGATCCCGTCGCCGGCGAGGGGGCGCGGCTGCTGCGCGCCGACGACGGGCGCACCTTCGCGGTGCACGTCGTCGACGGGTCCTACACGGTCTCCGACCCGCTGTGCCCGCACAACAAGGGCCCGCTGGTCGAGGGGCAGGTCGACGGCTACATCCTGCGCTGCCCCTGGCACTGGTACCGCTTCGACCTGTCCACCGGCGCCTGCCTCACCCAGCCCACGCTGCGCCTCGCGGTGTACCCGGTGCGGCGCGACGGCGACGGCTGGGTCGCCGACGTCGGGGAGAAGCCCGTCGCGATGTCGATGTCGCAACGCCTGCGCGCCCACGCCCGCGGCGAGACCCCCTGAGAACACACACTCGGCGAGATGCACATGAGCGTCGCCGACGCGCCGGCGCACGACCCTGATGTGCATCTCGGCGGCAGGGGTCCGAGACCCGTCCCGCAGCGAGCGGGTCACGAGCGCCCGGGGAGCGCTCCCACGACACGTTCGCGCGCGGCGCGGGAACCGGACGTGTCACCAGCGCGGGCTCACCGCGCTGATGACACGTTCGGATCAAGGCCGGGGTCAGTGCTCCGGTTCGTGCCCGACGGCGACGTCGCCGGTCGGGGTGATCTCCCCGGTCCAGCCGCACGCCGAGCAGGAGCAGTAGAACCTCCGCGCCGTCCCCTCCCAGAACTCGGTGGCGATCGCGGGCGGCGCGCCACAGGCAGGGCAGTGCCGGGGCGCGTCACGACGATGGGCCTCGGCGTCGGCCGCGAACCGCCGATCCGGAGGCGCCTGCATCACGACGACCCGGACGCCACCCGCTCCGCCGCGCTGACGTGGATCTTCTTGATCGCGTCGAGCATCGGGGAGAAGCGGGTCGAGCCCATGTCGCAGAAGTCGAGCGCGAACTGGGCACCGGCGTGGAACTTGTCCTTCTCGCACGGCAGGTCGATGCGCTCGTGCTCCTCGCGGATGGTGCCCAACGGGTCCTCACCACGGGCGACCCGGTCCATCTGCTCGCGGAACATCTTGCGCAGCATGGCAACCCCGATGTCGGAGCGTCCGAGGTGCTCGGTGGTGCGGTCGGTGATCGCCCCCTGGGTCACCCAGGCCATGATGTCCTGGCCCTCGACGTAGTTGACGACGTGGCGGCCGTCCGCGTCGACCACCGGGATCCGGTAATCGGGCACGACCGGCTGCTCGACGTGCTCGTAGCCCTCGTCGGGGCGGTGCACGGTGTAGAGCATGAACCGGGTGGTGGTCCGGTTGATCGGGACGCGGATCTGCATCTGGTGCACCCCGCCGCCGCCGACGCGCATGTTGTACGGGAAGACCAGGGGGTGGCCGACCTTCCAGTCGTCGTTCTCCTCGCTCGCGCCCTCGAGCACGCGGCGCTTGATGATCCCCCACTCGAACGGTGTGAAGCCCACCTTCTGGTGCTTCTTCGCGAACGACGCCGGCGACGTGAAGCCCTCGTGGCGTCCGATGAACTGGAAGTACCGGCCGTGCAGCCACTCGACGTGGTGCGGGTCGACGGCGTTCTCCATGATCTGGACGTAGTTGCAGGGCAGGTCGGCCCAGCCGATGTCGCGGAACCCCTCCATGACGTAGGTGTCGAAGCGCGGCAGTCGCGGCGCCGGCGCAGGACCCACGTAGGCCCACACCAGTCCGCCCATCTCCTCGGCCACACCGGCCTGGGCGGAGACGCGGTCGCCGAAGCGGGTGTCGTCACGCTCGGCGGGCTGGTCGACGCACGCACCGGCCTCGTCGAACACCCAGCCGTGGTACGGGCAGCGCAGGCCGTTCGACTCGACGACGCCGTAGGCCAGCGACGCCTTCCGGTGCGGGCACGCCTCGGGGACGATGCCGTATCGACCGGACGGGGAGCGCCACAGCGCGAAGAACTCCCCGAGCAGCTCGACGCGCTTGACCGGGAACTCGGCGAGCTCGCGGGTGAACGCCACCGGGTACCAGTAGCGGCGCAGCACCTCGCCCATCGGCGTGCCCGCGTCGACCTGCGTGAGCTCGTCGTTCTGTTCGGCGGTCAGCATCGGTGCTCCCCCTGCTCGTGGTGGTGGCCGAAACGTAGGTGGCGCCGGGGGGCCCGACAAGGAATCCTTCCCGCATGGAGGGAAACCGCCAGCCACGGCCGTCGTGGGAGCTGACGTCGGTGCGCAACGCCGCCCGACTGCTGAAGGAGTTCTCCCGTACCGACCGCGAGCTCGGAGTCTCCGAGCTGGCGCGGCGCCTCGGGCTCGCGACCAGCACCGTCCACCGGATGCTCGCGACGCTCGCCGCGGAACGCCTCCTCGACCGCGGCACCACCGCCGGGTCCTACCGGCTCGGCCTCGCGATGTTCGACCTCGGCGCCGCCGTCGCACCCCGGCTCGACCTGCACGAGGCCGCCCTGCCCGTGATGGCGGTGCTGCGCCAGACCACCGGCGAGACCGTGCAGCTCGCGGTGCTCGACGGGCTGGAGTCGGTGTACGTCGACCGGCTGGAGAGCCCGCACACGGTGCGGATCTTCTCGAGGGTCGGCACCCGGCTGCCGGCGACGACGACCGCCACCGGCAAGGCACTGCTCGCCGCGCTCTCCCCCACCGAGCTCGACGCCCGGCTCGACGGCTGGCGCCCCCAGCGTCCGACGCCGTACTCGATCGTCGACGTCGAGGTCCTGCGGGCACGGCTGCGCGAGATCGGTGAGCGCGGCTGGGCGGAGAACCGGGAGGAGAGCCGCGTCGGCGTCGTGTCGTGCGCGGCGCCGGTGCGGGGTGGCGACGGCGTCGTCCTCGCCGCGCTGTCGGTGGCCGCCCCGACCGCGCGGGCGGCACCCGCTGCACTGCAACGGATCCGCGAAGCCGTCGTCGAGGCGGCGGCGGTCCTGTCCCGGCGGCTGGGCCACGCCTAACCTGACGGCATGCGGATCAGCCTCTTCGGATACCTCGCCGCCGGCGGCGGACGCACCGTCACCGATGCCTACGTCGCCGAGCTCGCGCAGGTGCGGGACGAGGGCTTCGGGCGTTACTGGACCGCCCAGCTGCCCACCGACCCCGATCTGCTCACCGTCCTCGCCGTTGCGCTCCGGGAGGTGCCCGACATCGAGGTCGGCACCGGCGTCGTCCCGATCCAGCCGCAGCACCCGTACTCGCTGGCCCAGCGGGCGTTGACGGTCAACGAGATCGGCGGCGGACGGCTGACGCTCGGGCTCGGGCTGAGCCACAAGCCCGTCGTCGAGGGTGCCTGGGGGCTGCCGTTCGACAAGCCGGTGCGCCGGATGTCGGAGTACCTCGACGCGCTGCTGCCGCTGCTGGCCGACCGGAGCGTGTCCGCCGAGGGCGAGACCGTCACCGCGCGCGGGTCGCTGCGCTACCCCGACGCACCCACCCCGGAGGTGTACCTCGCCGCGCTCGGCCCGCAGATGCTGCGGCTCGCCGGCCGGCGCGCCGCCGGCACCGTCACCTGGATGACCGGACCCCGCACGCTCGCCGAGCACGTGATCCCGACGATCCGCGACGCCGCCGCGGAGGCCGGCCGCACGGCGCGGGTCGTCGCGTCGCTGCCCGTGGCCGTCACCGACGACCTCGCCGCCGCCCGCGCCGAGGCCGCGACGCAGTTCGCCGTCTACGGCAAGCTCCCGTCGTACCGGGCGATGCTCGACCGCGAGGGCTACACCGGTCCCGACGACGCCGCGATCATCGGCGACGAGCAACAGGTCGCGGCCAGGATCGCGGAGCTGCGGGAGGTCGGCGTCGACGAGTTCGTCGCACTGCCCTTCTCCCCCGACCCCGAGGTCCGCGCCCGCACCCGAGCCCTGCTGCGCACCGAGGACGCACCGGCCTGACCGCCCCACCCCCTTCGCCGAGTTCGACGTGACACTGGTCGATCTCATGATCGAACCAGTCTCCTGTCGAACTCGGCGGGTCCTTCACGCACCGGGACCGGGGCGGTTGAGCGGACATTCGCGGCCCGGGCCCGCCATCCGGGACCGGTGTTGACTCCTGCGCCGGCGGCGGTTGTGATCGACTTCGTGTGCACCCGGCCGACCGACGCGCGCCTCACCGAGCGCCGCCACGTCGACCTGTGCCGCACCGGGGCCGCGCTGTGTCGACGGGCACGCCGGTAGCCGACCACCGGCGTGCCGTGCCGCCCGCGCGGGAGCCGCGCGGGGACCGACCCCCCCGGAGACCTTCCATGACCACCGCCACCAGCCGCGACGACGACCTGCGCGCGATCGTCGACTCCACCACCTCCGCCGTCGCCGACGACCCGGCCAAGGCCACGGCGCTCTTCCGCGCCGACGGTGAGGGGAGCGAAGGCGTCCGCACCGAGATCCGCATCGGCCGCCACGAGATCACCATCGACGAGCCGCCCGCGCTCGGCGGGCAGGACGCCGCCATCAACCCCGTCGAGTCGGCGCTCGCCGCGCTGCTGTCCTGCCAGGTCGTGACCTACCGGTTCTGGGCCGCGAAGCTGGGCATCCCCCTCGACGACGTGAGCGTGCGCACCGAGGGCGACCTCGACGTCCGGGGCTTCTTCGGGCTCGACGACGCCGTCCGCCCCGGCTTCGGGGAGGTCCGCCTCGCCGTCGACCTGCGCGGCCCGGCCTCGGCCGAGGACTACCAGCGCCTCAAGGACACCGTCGACGAGCACTGCCCTGTGCTCGACCTGTTCCGCAACCCCACCCCGGTTCAGACGAGCCTCACCAGCTGACCGGCA
>MEGH01000004.1:59544-99925 GCA_001725415.1 Pseudonocardia sp. SCN 73-27 | reverse complement strand
GGTCCCCGGGATGATCGGACCAGGCTCACGTCGAACTCGGCGGAGGGACGAGCCGGGCGGCTGGCTGCTGCCAGTCGCCCGGCGGCGGGGTGTCGACCCGATCCGGCGCCGGCGAGCGGGCGGCCCACCCGGCATGGTTCAGCGGCCGGGGACCGGCTTCCCGCTGAAGACGTACTTCTGCGCGAGCGCCACCGGGTCGTAGGCCAGGGGCGCCGACTCCTCGGCAGTGACCGTGACCGGCCGCGACTGCACGATGCAGATCCCGTCACCGGCCCGGCGGTGCCGGGAGATGACCCATTCGACGTCGACGGGGTAGCCGTAGTGCTCCTCGATCGCGGTGACCGCGGAGACCACCGCCCCGATCTGCTCCTCGTCCAGCACCTTGCGGTCGGCCAGCCGCGCCGGCATCTCCACCTCGGTGACCCGGCCGTCGGCGAAGTCGAACGCCGAGACGATCGCCTTGTGCGCGACGTCGTAGCGCAGGACGCGGCCGTCGGCCTTGCCCACCTCGATGTGGTCGGGATCGACGACGCCCTGCACGATCGCCTCCCCCCACCCCCACGACGTCTCGATGACGACGCGGTCCGGCTTGCCCGTCACCGGGTGCACCGAGAACGCCACCCCGGACGCGCGGGCGTGGATCAGCTCGATCACGCCGACCGCGATCGGCATGTCGTGGTGGCTGATGCCCTTGCGCAGCCGGTAGGCCAGGGCGCGGCCGGTGAACAGCGACCCCCAGCAGGCGCGGATCGCGTCGAGCACCCGCGGCGCCCCGGACACCCCGAGGTAGGTGTCGAAGATGCCGGCGAAGGAGGCGTCGGCGGCGTCCTCACCTGTCGCGCTCGACCGGACCGCCGTCGGGACGTTGACGTCGACGCAGCGGACGCACAGCTCCTCGTAGGCGTCGGTGATCTCGGCGGCCAGCGCGTCGGACATCGGGGTCGCGACGAACAGCTCCCGGATCTCCGCCGACGCCGCCTCGACGTCGGCCTCCGACGGGTCGGCGCCCAGCCTGCCGATGACCTCGTCGATGCGCGGGTCGAGCCCGGCCTCGCCGCAGTGCCGGCGGTAGGCGTCGACGCTCACCGCGAAGCCCTGCGGCACCTCGACCCCGGCACGGTGCAGGTCGGCGAGCCTGCCGATCTTCGACCCGGCGGCCGCGACCGCCTCGTCCGGCTCGACCGCGTCGACCCACACCACGCTCTGCATGAGTACCCCCGTCACGGCTGTCCAGGGTCGGCGTCGACGAGCTCGGCGGCCCGCTTCAGGATGGTCACCTTGCCGTTGGTGCCGTCGACCTCGATCTTGTCACCGTCGCCGATCGCGAGCGTGGCGACGCCGACGGCGGTGACGGTCGGGACCCCGTACTCGCGGCCGACGATGGCCGCGTGGCTGAGCATGCCACCGCCGTCGCACACCGCGCCCGCGATCTTGCCGAACGCCGGCGTCCAGTTCGGGGACGTCGACTCGCAGACGAGGATCTCGCCGGGCGCGACGCGGTGCAGCTCGTCGGAGCTCTGCAGGACCCGGGCGATGCCGGTGGCCGTGCCGCGCGCGGCGGCGACACCGGTCAGGGTCGTCTCGTTGGCGGCATCGGGGTTCTGCACCGCCCGCAGCGAGCCCGGGTTGATCCCGAAGATCTCGATCAGCACCGGGTCCTCGACCGAGTCCGGCACCGTGCCCAGCACCTTGGGCATGTCGGAGCGCTTCGCGTGCCAGTGGTCGAAGTACTGGCGACGGTCGCGCACGAGGCTGCTCAGCTCACCGGCGTAGGGCTTGCCTGCGGCGACGTCGAGCAGCTCGGGCCAGAACAGGTACAGCATGTCGTCGCGGTGGTCGGCGTCGACGCGGGTCGCGAGTTCCTGGCAGGCCTGCCGCAGCGGCAGCATGACCTTGAGGTCGATGTAGTAGTTGTGGTCGTCCTGCCACCACGGGAAGTTCGCGGCCTGGTTGGCGGCGAGCCCGCCGTCGAACACCGCCTGCTCCTCGCGGGTGAGGCCGGACCGGGCGGCGTCGATGGCCGCGTCGCGCTCCTCGAGGGCGTTCCGGGCAGCGGCCGCGAAGTCGTGGTCGGTGTCCTTCATCAGGAACGTCTTGATGTTGCCGAACGCGTTGGTGTTGTCCTCGATCCAGCTGGGAACGCCGACGTCGCAGGTCGCGTCGGTGCGGTGGCCCCACACCTGCAGCCAGTCGTCGAAGTCGGTGAGCCACTGCGACGCCGAGCCACCGTGTGCCGACAGCGCCGCACGCATGTCGCCGGGCTCGTTGTCGGCGAACACCTGCGACAGCCCGGCTTGGCGGGCCCTGGTGGCCAGCGCGTAGAGCTCGCGGTCGAGCTCCATGATCTTCGTCTCCTCGCCCTGCAGGAACTTGCCGACGAGGCTGGTGTCGATGCCCATCTCGGCGCAGGAACCGTAGAAGCCGAGGAAGTTGACCAGCATCGGGTACATGACCGCGAAGTGGATCTCCATGGCGCGCTTGTGATAGCGACGGCCCTGGCGGATCAGGGTGCCCAGGTCGGCGGTCGGGACCGTCGTCAGGTCGATTCCCTGGAAGTAGTCCCAGGTGGCCTCGAGCTCGTCGCGGCCCGCCTCCCAGATCGAGCGGTAGTTCTGCAGGAAGTGCGGCAGGTTCGTCCCCAGGCGGTTGGCCCGCGCGCCGATCTCGCGCGGGTCCTCCTCCGGGATCGGGGAGCCGTAGAGGTGGGTGCCGGCGAACCGGCAGGTGACGCCGCGTCCGGGCGGCAGGGGCAGGTTCTCCGACGCGCTCTGGGTGCCGGCGCAGTAGCCGTCGGCGCTCCACAACGTCGCGGCGAGCGGGGTGAGGCCGCGCGACCAGTGGAAGTCGAGGAACCAGAACGCGTTCTCGTCGCCGGGCTTGAACGGCGACGGCGCGTCGACGACGTACGGGAAGTCGAAGTGCTCCGGCTTGTAGCCCGGATACCACTCGCCGGTGTACTCCTCGACGGGGACGACGTTCGCCATCGGATCTCCTCTGATCGGGACGCTGGCTCGGACCGTGACAGCGCACACACCCCGCGGCAACCCGGCCGTTCTCCCCTGCCGAACGTTCCGTCCCGTCCGCCACCCCGGTGAGCAGCCGTTTCGCGAGGGGGAACGCGCGGCTTCCACGGCGCGGTGGCCCGTCCGTAGGGTCAGCGCGTGAAGGCTCTGCTCCTCGACGTCGGCGGCGTCGTGTTCCGGTCCGGGTCGGAGATGCTGGCGCTGCTCGGCGAACGCGAACCCACGACCCGGTCGGTGACCGCCCGCCGGGGCCCGCTCGGCCCCGAGCCCGATCCCGACTGGGAGCGCATGCTGCGCGGCGAGGTCACCGAGCGCGGCTACTGGGCGTTGCGGGCCGCGGAGATCGGTGCCGTGCTGGGCCGCGCGGACTGGTCGACGCACGAGTTCATGGTCGAGCTCTACGAACAGCCCGGCGTGGAGATCATCCGGCCCGTGGCCCGCCGCCTCGTCGCCGACGCGCGCGCCGGGGGCCTGCGCCTGGGCGTGCTGACCAACGACCTCGCGGCATTCCACGGCGACGGCCCGCTCGGCGACCTCTCCGCACTCGGGGACGTCGACGTGCTGGTCGACGGCTCGGTGACCGGCATCCTCAAGCCCGATCCGCGCAGCTACGCCGCCGCGATCGACGGCCTCGGGGTGGCGCCGGGTGAGATCGTCTTCGTCGACGACATGCCGTGGAACGTCGAGGGTGGCCGGGCGGCGGGGCTGCACGCGGTGCAGCTGGACCTGCGCGACCCGGACGCAGCGTTCACGCAGGCCCGCTCGGCTCTCGGGCTGGCGCCGCTCGGGTCGGCGCAGTGACGGCCGAGCTCGCCGTCGTCGCCGGTGCGTCCGGGGCGTTGGGCTCCGCGATCGCCGACGCGCTGCGGGCCGCCGGGCTGCACGTCGTCGCGGTCACCCGCAACGGCGGTGCCGACGACGCGGCGACGACGGGCGTCGCCGCCGACGTCGGAACCGTACTCGGACAGGACGCGGTCGCAGCCACGGTCGCGGAGCTGGGTGCGCCGGTGCGGATGGTCGTGCAGGCCGCCGGCCTCCCGCGCACCGGGCCACTCGCGTCGATCGACCCCGACGCCCTCGGCACGACCGTCGCGCTCAAGGTCGGTGGGCTGCTGCGGCTGGTCAGGGCGGTCGACGACCGGTTGCGGAGGGGGTCGCGGATCGTCGCGCTCGGCGGGCACTTCGGCAGCGAGCCCTCCCCCGACGCCTGCGCCGCGGGCGTCACCAATGCCGCGCTCGCCAACCTGGTCCGCCAGCTCGCGACCGCGTACGGCCCGCGCGGGATCACCGCGCACCTCGTGGCGCCCGGTCCCGTCGACACCCCGCGGATGCGGGGACTGGCCGCCGCAGCGGCCGAACGCCGGGGCGTCGACGTCGACGAGGTGCTCGCCGAACGTGCTGCCGAGTCACCCCTGGGCCGGTTCGTGGCGCCCGCCGAGGTGGCCTGGACCGTCGCGACCCTGCTGGCACCGGAGGCCGACGCCCTGCACGGTGCCACCCTGGCGTTGGACGCCGGTGCCCGACGCGGGCTGTTCTGACCGGCCCTCACCACCGCGCCGACCTGGACCACGGACTGGCTCGATCATGGTCGGAACCGGTCCTGTGTCGAACCCGGCGCGGGATTCGGTCCCCGGGCCGGCAGGCCGGGGTCGCGCTCTGCTCACCCTGATCCGGCCGCTCGGGCGGCGATCTCCGTCGCGCGCGCCGCCGACGCCGGGACTCCCGCGATGCCCCACTCGTCGGGGTCGACCTGCTCGATCCGGACCCGCACCGACGCCCGCGCCGCGCCCAGGACGTCGACGACGACGTCGGTGAACGCGGCGATGAGCCGGTGCCGCTGCTCGACGGGACGCCCGCGCAGCACGAGGGCGGTCACGTACGGCGCCTCGACGCCGACCTCCCCACCGGCGACGACGTGCGCCGCCGGGTGCGCGGTGACGAACCCGCGCACCCGCTCGACGGGCGACTCCAGGATCTCGGCGTAGCGGGCCGACAGCGCCCTCAACAGTTCGGCGAGGCGCTCGGGCGGATGCCGGCCCGCCACGAGGTGCACCTCGAAGATCGGCACGTCAGCCGCCGTCGATCGCCATCACCACGGCCTTGGGCTCGGTGAAGAACTCGCGGCTGAACGTGCCGCCCTCGCGTCCCCACCCGGAGTCGCCGAACCCGCCGAACGGGGCGCGCAGGTCGCGGACGAAGAAGCAGTTCGTCCACACCGTGCCCGCCCGCAGCCGCGCCGAGACCCGATGCGCCCGCGACAGGTTCTCGGTGAACACCATCGCGTTGAGCCCGTAGCGGCTTCCGTTGGCGGCGGCGACGGCCTCGTCCTCGGTGTCGAACGGCGTCACCGTGACGATCGGCCCGAAGATCTCCTCGCACTGGATCGGCGAGTCCGGCGCGGCGTCGACGACGACGGTCGGGCGCACGAACAGCCCGTCACCACGGCCGCCGGTGAGGACCTTGCCGCTCGGATCGTCGAGGTAGCTCGTGACCTTGGTGTGGTGGGTCTTCGACGACAGCGGACCGATCTGGGTGCCGGCCTCCTTCGGGTCGCCGACGACCAGCGCCTCCGCCGCGGCCACGAACCGGGCGAGGAACTCGTCGAGCACCGGGCGCTGCACGTAGAGCCGCGACCCGGCCAGGCACACCTGCCCGGCGTTGGTGAAGATCGCCTTGATCGACCAGTCGACGGCGGTGCCGAGGTCGGCGTCGGCGAACACGAGATTCGCACCCTTGCCGCCCAGCTCCAGGCTGACCGGGGTGAGGTTGCGCGCCGCGGCGGCGGTGATCGCCCGCCCGGTGTTCGACTCGCCGGTGAAGGTGATCCGGTCGACCCGCGGGTCCTCGGTCAGCGCCGAGCCCGCGGAGTCGGGGCCGTAGCCGTGCAGCACGTTGAACACGCCGGGCGGGATGCCCGCCTCCAGCGCGAGGCGCGCCATCAGCGTCGCCGACACCGGCGAGTCCTCCGCCGGCTTCAGCACGACCGTGTTGCCCCACGCCAGCGCGGGCGCGAACTTCCAGCTCTCCAGCATCATCGGGAAGTTCCAGGGCGCGATCGCCGCGACGACACCGGCGGGCTCGTAGCGGGAGTACGCGTGGTGGCCGGTGTCGGTCGGATAGGTCTCGGCCGCGGACAGGCGCGCGTGGTCGGCGAAGAACCGGATGTTCTGCGCGGTCCGCGGGACGTCCTTGCCCTTGGCGTCGGCGACGGGCTTGCCCATGTCGCGGGTGTCGGCCAGGGCCAGCTCGTCGAGGTTCGCCATGATCAGGTCGGCGAAGCGGTGCAGCAGCGCCCCGCGCTCGGCGAAACCCATCCGCGGCCAGGGGCCCTCGTCGAACGCGCGTCGTGCAGACGCGACCGCGAGGTCCGCCTCCGGTGCCCCGCCGAGGGCGACCGACGCCCACGGCTGCTGCGTGTAGGGGTCGACCGTGTCGAACTCCGCGCCGTCGAGCGACGCGCGCTCCTCACCGTCGATGACGTGCCCGAACCGTTCGCTCATGCCCCGAACCGTGGCACCGGCGACGGCGTGCTGGGAAGACGCGCGTTCGGATCAGCGGAACGCACGAAGCCAGGCGACGGTGGCGCTTCCGGTGGTGGGGGCGCACGGGCGGCCATAGCCTCCGGTGGATGAGGCACCACGATCTTCTCGTCATCGGCGCCGGGTCGGGCAACTCGGTCGTCGACGACTCGTTCGCCGGTCTCGACGTCGCGATCGTCGAGGAGAGCCGGTTCGGCGGCACATGCCTCAACGTCGGCTGCATCCCGACCAAGATGCTCGTCCGCGCCGCCGACCTCGCCGACGACGTCGCCGACTCCGGCCGCCTCGACGTCGACGCCGAGCTGCGCGGGGTCCGCTGGCGCGACCTGCGCGACCGCGTCTTCGGCCGGCTCGACCCCATCGCCCGCGACGGGAAGGCCGGCCGCGAGGACACCCCGTGGATCACCGTCTACGACGCGCACGCCCGGTTCACCGGCCCCCGCACCCTCGACATCGGGGGTACCGAGGTGAGCGCCGACCGGATCGTCGTCGCCGCCGGGTCCCGACCGCTGATCCCGCCGCCCGTCACCGACTCCGGCCTGCCCTACGAGACGTCGGACACCGTCATGCGCGTCGACGACCCGCCGCGGCGCCTCGCGGTCCTGGGCGGCGGTTACATCGCGGCCGAGCTGGCCCACGTGTTCTCCTCGGCGGGCACCGCGATCACGATCATCGACATGGCCGACACCCTGCTCGCCGGCCAGGACGTGCTGGTGGCGCGCGAGTTCACCGAGCTCGTGTCGAAGGAGTGGGACGTGCGGCTGGGCCGCGAGGTCGCCGCGGTGTCGGGGTCGCCGGGCGCACTCGTGCTCACGCTCGACGACGACGCGACCGTCGAGGTCGACATGCTGCTCGTCGCGGTCGGCCGCGTCCCCAACGGCGACGGGCTCGACCTCGACGCCGCCGGGATCGACGTCCACGACGACGGCCGGATCGTCGTCGACGAGTACCAGCGCACCACCGCCGACGGGGTCTGGGCCCTGGGTGACGTGTCGACGCCGGTGCCGCTCAAGCACGTCGCCAACCGCGAGGCCGACGTGGTGCGCCACAACCTGCGCCACCCCGACGATCTGCACACCACCGGCGACGCCCCCGTCCCGTCGGCGATCTTCACCAGCCCGCAGATCGCGGCCGTCGGTGCGACCGAGCAGGAGCTGTCGGAGGCCGGGACGGCGTTCGGCGTCGGGCTGACGCGGCTCTCCGACGTCGCCTACGGCTGGGCGCTGGAGGACACGACGGGCTTCGCGAAGGTCCTCGTCGACCCGGGCACCGGCAGGCTGCTGGGTGCGCACGTCCTGGGCCCCCAGGCCTCGACGCTGATCCAGCCGCTCGTGCTGGCCATGACCCTGGACCTCGACGCACGCACGCTCGCCGAGAAGCCGTACTGGATCCATCCGGCACTGACCGAGGTCGTGCAGCAGGCGCTGGAGGACGCGCTCTAGTCGTTGTCCGACAAGCCCTTGCGCAGCGTCGCGAGGGTGCGGGTCAGCAGCCGGGAGACGTGCATCTGGGAGATGCCGACCTCCTCGGCGATCTGGGTCTGCGTCATGTCCTTGAAGAACCGCAGCACCAGGATCGTGCGCTCGCGTTCGGGGAGCGAGTCGAGCAGCGGGCGCAGTGCGTGCCGGTTCTCGACGTGGTCGAGCTCGGCGTCGACGTCGCCGAGGCGTTGTCCCACACCGGTTCCGGTGTCGGGGTCCACCGGGTCGAGAGCGTCGGCGTGGTGCCCGGCCTTGGCGGTGAGTGCCTCGACGACCTCACCGACGTCGACACCGAGGTGGGCGGCGAGCTCACTGGGGCGCGGAGAGCGGCCGAGTTTCTGCGACAGCGGACCGGTGGCCTTGTTGATGGCGACGCTGAGGTCCTTGAGCCGACGCGGCACCCGCGTGGCCCAGGTGCGGTCGCGGAACCAGCGCAGCATCTCGCCCCGGATGCAGGGGACGAGATAGCCGAGGAGGTCGCCGCCCGCGCGGTCGGGGTCCCAGCGGTCGACGGCGCCGAGCAGCCCGACGCTGCCCACCTGCACCAGCTCCTCGACACCGGCGGGATGGCCCGATGCGTGGCGCTGCGCGAGATGGCGCACGAGCGGGAGCAGCGAGACGACGATCTCGTCGCGCAGTTCGCGACGGAGAGGATCGGCCGGGTCGAGCGCGACCATGCGGTTCATCGGTTCGACCAGGCTCGCGTACTCGCTCGGCGGCTGCGCGGGCTCGGGCGGGTCGCCGGGGGGCGGTGCCGGTGCGATCTCGTCGGTGATGGCCATTGGCTCCCCCTCGTCTCGAAGACGTGGGAGGCGACTGGCTGCACCTCGGAAGTCTGGGATCGGGTCGTGCTGCCGCGACCGTACAAGCGGCGGGGCCGCCGCGCCACGTAGACGGGCCGTCCGGTGTCAGGTCCGCGCCGGGCGGCGGATCGCGGTGACGGCGCCGAGCACACCGGTCGCGACGAGGACGGCGAGGGCCAGCGCCGTCGCGGCGCCGAGCGCGGGCGGTGGCGCGAGCGGCGCGATCCCGGCGAACGCCTCGACGGCGACGAGAGCGGTGAGCAGCAGGTCGGCGACCACGGCGACGCGGACGACGGCGAGGCGGCGCGCATCGTCGGATCCCGTGGACCGGAGCAGCCACGCCAGCGCGGGGAGGACGAGGACGGCATGCATGGCGACGAAGTGCAGCGGCTTGAGGAACCCGGTCGTGGCGTAGGCGACGGCGGGGCCGTCGGTGCGCAACATCACCGTTCCGTGGGCGATCATCACCGCGCCCGCGGCGAACGCGACGAGCAGGACGACGAGGCCTGTCCGCACGGCCAGCCGCATGTCGGGGGCGAGCGCGGCGGCCCCGGCGAACCCGGCGGCGCCGAACACGATCCCGGTCACGACGATCACCGCTCCCCCGCCTGCCAGCGTGGCGGCGACGGCGGCGTCGGCCGGCGTCGCGAAGTTCAGGTGCGACGGCACGCCGCGCCAGGCCTGCAGCGACACCAGCACTGTCTCGACGACGCACGCCGCGGTGAACAGGCCCAGCCAGAGCGCCCGGGCCCGCACCCGCAGCAATGACGTCACCCACGCGACCGAGGCGAGTGTCGTGCCGAACGACAGCCCGAAGGTGGCGGCCTTGCGCAGCGAGGTGGGCCCGGTCCAGGAGGCGCCCGTCGCCAGCAGGATCGCCACGTGCACCAGCCCGGCGACGACGAGCGCCGCGGCCACCACGTACGCGATCTTCTCGACGGGCCGCGCCCGCACCGCGATGTCGGCGATCCTCATGGCGGAGATGGTCGCGCCCCGGAGGCACACCAGGCATCCGACCGGCGTCGACACCCGGCGTACCGCGCCGGGAGTACGCCGGCCTCGTAGCCTGCGGCGATGACCGCGCGCGTCGACTACGAGACCCTGTTCACCGAGCACGTCGCCGACGGCGTCGTGCTGCTGACACTGAACCGGCCCGACCGGGCCAACGGTGTCGTACCCGAGCTGGCCCGCGACATGGTCGAGGCGCTGACCGCGCTGGAGGCCGACCTGTCGGTGCGGGCGCTCGTGCTGACCGGCGCCGGGAAGCAGTTCTGCGCGGGCGCCGACCTGAAGGAGATGAACCGCTACCTCGCCGAGGACATGCCGCGGACCGGCGAGCCGTACAACGCGCGGGTCATCTTCCCGGTGATCGAGCGGGTCGTCGGGTCGCGGCTGCCGGTGATCGCGGCGGTCAACGGTGGCGCGGCCGCGGGCGGGTTCGACCTGGCGCTGGCGTGCGACATCCGGGTTGCGTCGACGGCGGCGAAGTTCGGCGAGACCTACATCAGGCTGGGCCTGCCGCCGGGCAACGGCGGCACCTGGTTCCTGCCGCGGCTGGTCGGGCCGGGTCTCGCGGCGGAGCTGGCCCTGACCGGAGACGTGATCGACGCGGCGCGCGCCCTGCAGATCGGGCTGGTCAACCGGGTCGTGGAGCCGGAGGCGTTGATCGACGACGCGGTGGGCACGGCGTCGCGGATCGCGGCGTGGTCGTGGCGGGCGGTGCAGATGACGAAGCAGTCGCTGCGCGCGGCGTGGCAGCAGGACCTCGCCGCGAGCCTCGCGACGAACTACTGGGCGGCCGTCGGGCTGCAGGCGGGCCCGGACGTGAAGGAGGGTGTGGCGGCGTTCGTCGAGAAGCGGCCGGCGCGGTTCAACCAGCAGGACGCCCGGTGAGCGGCGGACTCGAGGACCCGCTGAGCAGGGGCCGGGCGGGGGCCGTCGGGTAGGGCGAATACCCTCGGACGGGTGCTGCGACTGACCACGGCTCCCGACAAGGTGCCCGCGTGAGCGCCCCCGCGGGCGCGCGCCCCGACACCTCGGGCCCGCAGATGCGCTGGGGCCGCGTGCCCCTGTCGCGGCGGTCGCGAATCGTCGTGGCCCTGGCCGCGGTCGTGACGGCGGTGGTCGCCGCGGTCGCCACGTTCGTGGCGCTCGGCGCCGCCCGCCCCGCCTACGACGCCTCGGCCACCGTCGCGCTGGTCCCGGCGCCGGGGCTGACGCCGCAGGCTGCGTCGGAGGCGTGGAAGGACATCAACAGCGGTCGCGCGACGTCGGTCGCGATCGTGGTGTTCCGGCAGGGGCAGTGGCTGATCCCGGCGGCGGAGGCCGCGGGGGTGCCGGTCGACCGCGTCCGCGTCACGGTCGCGCCGGGCACCGCGGGTGCCACGGGCTCCAACACAGCACTGATCGACATCTCGTCGACCGCACCGTCGGCCTCGGGTGCCGAGGCGGTGGCCGCGACGGTCATCGACAAGGCGGGTCCGGCGGTCCGGGCCGCCGCGGGCTCCTACGCGGTGCAGGTGACCAACTCCCCCGACGGCACGGCCGTGCCGGAGCAGAAGCCGCGCACCGAGATACTGATCATCGTGGCGCTGGCCGGCGCGCTGATCGGTGGCGGACTCACCTGGCTGCGGGTGCGCGGCCGTGAGGCCGAACGCCGCCGCGCTCGCCAGGCCTGACCACTCACCGCACGGCGTTCCCGATCTGCGGCGTGGATCGGGTCCTCGCTCCGCGTCCGCGTCACCGCTTTCATTGGCCGGACAAAAGCGCCTTGACCCGCTTCCTCGATTATCGATAATCGAGGACGGACGTGACGGCGAACACAGGTGCGGGGAGGCAGGGTGGCCGACGGTACCGGTGGTCTGGCTCGCGCGGTACTGCGCGAGCAGCTCCGGGAACGGCTGCTCGCCCGCATCCTCGACGGGGAGTTCGCTCCCGGTGAGCGGATCGTCGAGAGCCACGTCATGAAGGAGTACGGGGTCAGCCAGGCCCCGGTCCGCGAGGCGCTGCGTGACCTGGAGGCAATGCGCTTCGTCGAGAGCTTCCCCCATCGCGGGGTCCGGGTCCGGCTCATCTCCGAGCGCGAGCTCGCCGAGATGTACCCGGTCCGGGCCGCGCTGGAGGAGGTCGCGGGGCGCGCGGCGGCACCCGTCGTCACCGACGACGTGCTCGCCTTGCTCGAGGACGAGATCGAGGCGATGCGGGCCGCGACCCGCGACGACGACGTGCACGCGGTGCTGGTGCACGACGCCCGGTTCCACGAGATCGTCTTCGAGGCCGCCGACAACGCGCTGCTGCTCGAGGTGTGGCGGTCGCTGCACGCCGAGATCCGCGCGCTCGTCACCTACACCCGTGTCCGGGTGGGGCTCGCCGACATCGTCGAGTCCCACGTGCCGATCCTGCAGGCACTCCGCCAGCGCGATCCCGCCCTCGCGGGCAAGGAGATGCGCCACCACATCGAGCACTTCGGCGCGCTGGCGTTCACCGCCCGTGAAGAAGACGAGAGTCCCGCACGTCCCGACTGACCGGTGTCCCACCGGTCGCACAGCAGTTCCCCGCACAAGGAGGTGTGGAGTGAAGCCTGCGGCGTTCGCCTACCTGGCACCGCGCGACCTCGACGAGGCACTCGACCAGCTCGCCGAGCACGGCGCCGACGCGCGCGTGCTCGCCGGCGGCCAGAGTCTCGTCCGGCTCATGAACGCACGGCTGGCGTCACCGGCCGTGGTCGTCGACATCAACCGGGTCGCCGGGCTCGACGCCCTGGAACGTCACAACGGCACGCTGAGGCTGGGCGCGACCGTGCGGCAGCGGACCAGCGAGCTCTCCCCCGACGTCGCCGCGCACGCCCCCCTGCTCGCCGAGGCCGGCGCCCACGTGGCGCACGCGCCGGTGCGCAGCCGCGGGACGGTCGTCGGCAGCGTGGCGTTCGCCGACCCGTCGGCCGAGCTGCCGACGGCGCTGCTCGCCCTCGACGGCCGTGTCGTCGTGCGCAGCCGCTCCGGGGAACGGACGGTCGAGGCCGACGACTTCTTCACCGGCCCGTTCACGACGTCGCTGGCGCCGGGTGAGATGGTGGTGGCCGTCGAGGTGCCGGTGACGACGGCCGGAACGGGCACCGCGTTCGTCGAGGTCGCCCGCCGCCACGGGGACCTGCCGGTGTGCGGGGTCGCGGCGACCGTGACCCGCGGCGACGACGGGCGGGTCGGCGCGACCCGGATCGCGCTGTGCGGGGCAGGCGAGCGGCCGGTCCGGGCCCGTGCGGCCGAGGACGCGCTCACCGGGTCCGACGGTGGCACCGACGCGGTCGCCGAGGCCGCGGCACGCGCCTCGGAGGGCCTGTCCCCCATCGCCGACTGCCACGGTTCGGCCGACTTCCGTCGCCACCTCGCGCGCGTGCTGACCGGCCGCGCGCTGCGCACCGCCATCGACCGAGCGGCCGGGGAGGCCAACGATGTCTGAGGTCGTCACGCCCGAGAAGGTCCGGATCCGGATCACCGTCAACGACACCGCCCACGACCTGCTCGTCGAGCCGCGGACGTTGCTGGCCGACCTGCTGCGCGGCGAGCTGGAGCTGACCGGCACGCACGTGGGCTGCGAGCAGGGCGTCTGCGGGGCGTGCACCGTTCTCGTCGACGGCGCCGCGACCCGGTCCTGCCTGGTCTTCGCCGCCCAGCTCGACGGCGCGACGGTGCGGACCGTCGAGTCCCTGGCGGGTGCCGACGGCACGCTGCACCCGATCCAGCAGGCGTTCCACGAGAACCACGGTCTGCAGTGCGGGTTCTGCACGCCGGGGATGCTGATGGGTGCCTGCGAGCTGCTCGAACGCACCACCGCACCCGAGCCCGACGACGTGCGGGAGGCGTTGGGCGGCAACCTGTGCCGCTGCACCGGCTACCAGAACATCGTGAAGTCGGTGTGCGCCGCCGGGGCGGCACTGGCGACGGAGAGGAACGGGCAGGCATGAGCACCGTCGAGGACCGGCCCACGACCGCCACAACCGGCTCCCCCCGCGAGGGCGAACGCCGCTGGATCGGGCGCAGCGTCGCCCGCAAGGAGGACCCGAAGCTGCTGGCCGGGCGCGCGACCTACGTCGGCGACGTCATGCTGCCCGGGATGTTGTACGGCGCGGTGCTGGGCAGCCCGCACGCCCACGCCCGCATCGTCTCGATCGACACCAGCGCGGCCGAGGCCATCCCCGGTGTCGCCGCGGTGCTGACGGGCGCGCAGGCTGCGGAGCTGGTCAACCCGATGCCGGCGTTCTGTGCCGAACCGGTGCCGCAGACCGCGGTCGCGATCGAACGGGTGCGCTACCCCGGCGAGGCGGTCGCGATCGTCGCCGCCACCGACCGCTACATCGCCGAGGACGCGTGCGCGGCGATCCGTGTCGAGTACGAGGTGCTGCCCGCCGTCGTCGACCCCGAGGCCGCGATGGCCGCCGACGCGACCCGCATCCATGAGACGCTCGACTCGAACGTCGCGTTCCACCGCGTGCTGGACTTCGGTGACGTCGAGGGCGACCTGGCACGGGCGCACACGATCGTCCGGACGCGGGCGCGCTGGCACCGGATGTGCGCGTCACCGATGGAGACCGCGGGTGCGGTCGCGTCGTGGAACCCGTTCGACAAGTCGATGACCGTCTACTCCAACTCGAACTTCCACAACTTCCTGCCGTGGGCGTTCGCGGGAATGCTCGGGGTCTCGACGAACCGGATGCGGATGATCCCGTGCGCGGTCGGCGGCAGCTTCGGGTCCAAGCACTTCATCACGAAGGTGCTCGCGATCGCGGGGGCGTTGACGAAGGCGACCGGCAAGCCGGTGCAGTACATGGAGGACCGCGTCGACAACATCGCGGCCAACGACAACGTCGGCTGCGACCGCATCTACGACGCCGAGCTCGCCCTCGCCGAGGACGGCGAGATGCTCGGGCTGACGTTGAAGATCGTCGACGACTACGGCGCCTACTTCCAGTTCGCCCACGGCCAGCACGGCAACGCGATGGCCCAGCCCACCGGCCCGTACCGGATCGGCAGCCTGCGCTACGACGTGTCGTGCGTGCTCACCAACAAGGTGCAGCAGGGCTTCTTCCGCGGCGCCGGTGCCGACCCGGGCAACTTCGTGCTGGAACGGCTCGTCGACAAGGCCTCCGAGGTCATGGGCATCGACCGGGCCGAGATCCGGCGGCGGAACTTCATCGCCCCCGAGCAGTTCCCGTTCAAGACCCCGCCGGGCAACGTCTACGACTCCGGCAACTACGCCGCAGTCCTCGACCGGGCCCTCGAGCTCGCCGGCATCGACGACTGGCGCGCCGAGCAGGAACGGATGCGCGCCGAGGGCCGCTACCTGGGCATCGGGCTCGCGACCTGTCAGGAACGCACCGGCTACAACGCATCGGAGTGGTGGTTCCTCTACGACAACCCGCCGCTGCCCGCGACGAGCACGCCGGAGAGCGTCAAGATCGACGTCGACGCCATGGGCGGGGTGCGGGTCGAGGTCGGCTGCCCGCTGTGGGGCAACAGCCCCGAGACCGTCGTCAGCCAGGTCGTGGCCGAGGAGTTCGGCATCGACCCCGCCGACGTCTCCGTCACCTACGCCGACTCGACGACCGGCGCGATGTCGGCCGGGCCCGGCGGCAGCCGGCTCACGATCATGCTGTCCGGCGCCACCCGCGGCGCCGCCCGGACCATCCGCGACAAGATGATCCGGATCGCTGCCCACGCCATGGAGATGGACCCCGCCGACGTCGAGTGCGTCGACGGCACGTTCCGCGCCAAGGGCGCCCCCGGCACGTCGATGTCGATGGCGGACATCGGGATGCGGGCGGCGCTGTTCTTCCACTCCACGCCCGAGGACGAGTCGAGCGGCCTGGTCGCGGTGCACACCTACGACCACCCCTACTCGACGCCGCCGTCGGACGACCGCAAGGACATGGGCGCCTTCTACCCGATGGTGTCCCACGCCTGCCACATCCCGATCGTCGAGGTCGACGTCGAGACGGGGCTGGTGACGCTGCGCGCCTACTACGCCGTCAACGACTGCGGCACCGTCATGAACCCGACGCTGGTCGAGGGCCAGATCGTCGGCGGGATCGTCCAGGGCATCGGCGCGGCGCTCATGGAGGAGTACCGCTACGGCGAGGACGGTGCGCTCGACACCCCGACGTTCCGGGAGTACCTGATGCCGAGCATGCACGAGGTGCCCGAGATCGTCGTCGAGCACCTGGAGACGCCGTCGCCGTTCACCGAGTACGGGGTGAAGGGTGCGGGTGAGGGCGGCCGGCTCGTGGCGCCGACCGCGATCGCCAGCGCCGTCGACGACGCGCTCAAGCCGCTCGGGGTGTGGGTGGACGAGCTCCCGATGACGCCGGAGCGGGTCGTGAACCTGGTCCAGGGGGCCGGGGGCGGTTCGTGACCACGACACGTCCACCCGCTGCCGGGCCCGCCGCCGACGTCCCCGACGCGGCGCGGGCCCGCGCGGCAGCCCTGGCCCGGACCGGCCGGTCGTTCTCGCTGGCCGCGACCCGGTTTCCGGGGATGCCGCTGTTCCCGGGACACCCGCAGTTCCAGGTGCTCTCCTACCGCACGCCGCAGGGGCTGCGGCAGGCCGACGAGAACCTGTGGGCGCCCAACCCCAACGAGATCGGCCTGGGCTGCATGACCGAGGTCGTGTCCGGGACCGTGCACTCCGGCGCGCACGTCGACGCGCTCGCGCACATCACCGTCGGCGAAGAGGGCCGCTGGTACGGCGGGGCCAACGCGCGCGAGCACCTCGGCGACTTCGGCCCCACCGTCGGCGACGCCGCCGACATGCCCGCGATGTTCACCCGCGGTGTGCTGCTCGACCTGGCCGGCCACCGCGGCGTCGACTGCCTGCCCGCGGGCACGGTCGTCGACGCCGCGGAGGTCGAGGACATCTGTGCGGCGCAAGGGGTCACGATCGAGCAGTGGGACGTCGTGCTGTTCCGCACCGGCTACATGGGGCTGTGGCCCGACCGCGCGCGGATGGCCGAGCACCTCACACCCGGCCCGGACATCTCGGTGGCGCGGATGCTCACCGAGCGCGGGGTGATCGCCGCGGGCAGCGACACCGAGACCTTCGAGGTCCAGCCCGCGCCCGATCCCGGCTCGCCCGCCAACCCCCAACCGGTGCACGTGCACCTGTTGGTGGACAACGGCGTCTACATCATGGAGAGCCTCGACCTGGAGGAGCTCGCCGCGGCGCGGGTGTACGAGTTCCTGTTCGTGGCACTGCCGCTGAAGATCGCGGGGGCGACCGGGTCGATGGTCGACCCGCTGGCCGTCGTCTGAGTCGTCGAAGGAGCAGCCGTGGATTCCGGCAAGGTCATCGTGACGTGCGCGCTCACCGGGGGGATGACGGTGCCCGCGCAGAGCCCCGCCATCCCGATCACGGTGGCGCAGATCGTCGAGGAGGGCGTCGCCGCCGCCGAGGCGGGCGCCGCGGTGCTGCACCTGCACGTCCGTGAGGAGGCGACCGGGCGCCCGGTGCAGGACGTCGAGCTGTTCACCCGGGTCGTCGCGGGGCTGCGGGAACGCACCGACGCCGTCCTGCAGCCGACCACCGGCGGCGGGCGCGGCATGACGATCACCGAACGCGCGGCCGTCGTGCCCGCGCTCGAACCCGAGATGGCGACGTTCAACGCCGGCAGCTTCAACTTCGGGCTCTACCCGGTGGCCCGGCGCGACCTGGACTTCCAGGACTGGGAACGCGAGTACCTGGAGGGCACCCGCGACTACGTCTTCCGCAACACGTTCTCCGACATGGAGTACCTGGCCGGGCTGATGAAGGAGGCGCGGACCCGGCCGGAGATCGAGATCTACGACGTCGGACAGCTCTACAACGTCCGGCGGCTGGTGGCCGACGGGATCCTGGAGGCGCCGTTCAACCTGCAGTTCGTGCTCGGGGTGCTGGGCGCCAACGCGGTCGAGGCCGACCAGCTCGTCCACATGGTGCGCACCGCGGAACGGCTGTTCGGCGTCGGCGGGTTCACGTGGTCGGCCGCCGGCATCGGCTACCCCGGGCAGTACCAGGTCGCGGCGCTGGCGCTGGTCATGGGCGGGAACCTGCGCGTCGGGCTGGAGGACAACCTGCGGGTGCGCCGCGGCGAGCAGGCCAAGTCGAACGCCGACCTCGTCGTCAAGGTCGTGGAGCTCGCGGCGCTGTTCGACCGCACCCCCGCGTCGCCCGCCGAGGCACGGGAGTTCCTGGGCCTGCGGGGCAAGTGATCATCGTAGGGTTGACGGCGTGAGCCGATCGGGTGCTGTCGCCGCCGCCCATCCCCTCGCCGCCGCGGCGGCGCGTGAGGTCGCGCTGAACGGCGGCAACGCCGTCGACGCGGCGGTCGCCGCCCAGGCCGTCATCTGCGTGGCCATGCCCAACGCCGCAGGCGTCGGCGGCGACGTCCTCGCGCTGGTCCGCACCCCGGACGGCACCGTCACCGCCGTCACCGGGACCGGCCGGGCCGCCAGGGACTGGGCGACGCTCGGCGGGCCCGGCGCGGGCAACTCCGTGACGGTCCCGGGCGCGCTCGGCGGCTGGGCCGACCTCAACGAGCGGCTCGGCGTGCTGCCCTTCGGGGACGTGCTCGGCCCGGCGGCCCGGCTGGCCCGCGACGGGCTGATCGTCGACGACGACCTGGTCGCGGCGGTGGCCGCGCACGGAGAGCGGCTGGCCACGGTGTCCCCCGACGCGCCGGTGCTCGGTGTGTCCCTCGGCGACCGGTGGACCCAGCCCGCGCTCGCCGCCCTGCTCGACCGGGCGTCGGAGATCGGGCCCGGTGCGCTCTACCGCGGTGAGGGCGCCGACGCCGTGGCCCGGGCCGTCGCCGCCGCAGGCGGCTCGCTCGCGGCGGCCGACCTGCACGAACACGCGTCGATCATCGGCGACCCCGTCGCCGTGGGCTGGGACGGCGCGACGGTCCACGTGCAGCCGCCCAACAGCCAGGGCGTCCTGCTGGCCATGGCCCTGCAGTGGCTCGACTGCCGCTGGGACGAGTTCGACGCCGACCGGCGCGACCACGTGATGGCCGAGATCATCGGCGAGGTCTTCGCCCATCGCGACGACAGCGGCCGGGGCGCCGCGCTGCTCGCCGAGCCGCTCGACGTCGACACCGAGCGGGCCGGCGTGCACGCCGGGGGGCCCCGCTCCTACCTGCACACCGCGGGGGTCGCCACTGCCGACTCCGACGGCTGGGTCGTGTCGTCGCTGGTGTCGGTGTTCGACGGCTTCGGCTCCGCGATCCACGTCCCGGAGCTGGGGCTCTACCTCAACAACCGGGCCGACGGGTTCACCGCGGGCGCCAACGCGCCGCGCCCCGCCCACCGCCCCGTCCACACCCTCGCCCCGATGCTGTCCACCCACCCCGACGGGTCCACGCTCGCCATGTCCACCCCGGGTGCCGACGGCCAGGTGCAGACGCTGCTGCAGGTCGTCTCGCACCTGCGCGCCGGCGCCGACCTGGAGGCTGCGCTGGCCGCCTACCGCTGGCGCTGCGAGGACGGGAACCTGCTCGTCGAGACGGGGCACCCGCTCGCGGACGCGCTGGCCGCGCGCGGGCACCGCGTCGTGGCGCGGCCCTTCGGCGCCGGCGTGTTCGGCTCGGTCGTCGCGGCGGGGTCCTCCCCCGGGCGCCCGCCGTTCTCGGCCTCGGACCCGCGCCGGCAGTCGACGTCCCTGACCTGGTAGAGCCTGTGCGCGTGCGTCGCCCGCCCGGACAAGCCGCACGGCGGAGGCGACCATCGACAGTCCCGTCGCGCCGCCCGCGCTCGCCCCCACCGGCCCACCCCTCTCAGGGCCGGGCCTGTAACGCCGGGCGTGACCTTCGACGAAGACCTTCGCGCAGGGAAACATCGCCCCACGCCTCGGACAACACGGGACCAGCCATGAGTAGCCAGATCGTCGTGCTCGGCACGGGCCTCGCCGTTCTGCTCGCGTTCCTGCTCACCGCGTTCCGCCGCCGCGCCCGGCACACACCCGGCCGCGCGCGCCGCGGACACACCTCGCTGGCGCTGGTCGACCGCCGCGCCTCGCAGATCGACCGGCGCCGGCGTGGGCACGCCCGACCGGCGTGGCCACGCGGCGGCTGACCGACCCCCGGACATGCGGAAGCGGCGGGGTCGGAACCCCCGAGTCCCGACGCCCGCCGCTGTTGCCGCTCGCTCGACCAACTCCCCAGTGACGGACGAGCGGTCGTGCCCGGGAAGGGAGCCCGGGCACGGCGGCCGGCCGCTGCGACCCTGGTGGGGCGCGGCCTGGCCGACACGTTCGGGTTACCTCCGCCCGCGCAAGGTGCAAACATCTCGGCCGGGATTCGTCCGTGTCCCCGCAGCTCAGAGCCGCAAAACTACTTTCGGTGACGGGTGCCGTCAGCCGGTGGCGACGTCCTTGGACTGCTCGACGGCGAGCTGGTCGACCAGGTCGTTCATCGCGTCGCCCGAGTGGCCCTTCACCCAGCGGAACGAGACGTCGCCGCGCTCGTTCACCAGTTCCACGAGCGGCTCCCACAGGTCCCGGCTGACGACGGGCTTGCGCGCGCTCGTCACCCAGCCCCGCGCGATCCAGCCCTTCCACCACTGGTCACGGAAGCAGTTGACGACGTACGTCGAGTCGCTGACGACGACGAGCGGCCCGTCGAGGGCGCACACGGCCTCCAGCGCGGCACGGATCTCCATGCGCTGGTTGGTGGTGGGGTTCTCGCCGCCGCTCGCCCTGCGACCGTCGCGGGTCGCCCACGCCCAGCCGCCGGGGCCGGGGTTGCCGGAGCAGGCGCCGTCGGTCCAGACCTCGAGCGCGCCATCGGCGGCGGGCATGTCGGGGCGGACGGGCCTGGACCGCTCGGCGGCGGCCGGCTTCGCCGCCGTGCTCGCGGGCTGGTCGCCGGACGCCGCGCACGCCTCGTGCGCCCACCGCTCACCGGACCGGGCGATCTGCTCGCCGGGCGAGATGGAGGAGGAGCACACGCCACAGGTGGTGGCGTACTTCGCGGTCATCGGCACCGGCCCAGCCTAGGAGGCTCGCGCGCGGCCTCTTGGGCGTGGGGTGCGCCGGTCCACGGGCCGGCTGTCGTCGCGCACAGGTTTCGTTGACGTCTCCGGCCGGCCACCCGACGATCCGGGCGTGGATGCGACGTCGCCTGCCCTGCACCGGCTCCCACCGCTCGACGCGCTGCGCAGCTTCGAGGCGGCCGGGCGGCTGCAGAGCGTCCGCGGCGCGGCGGCGGAGCTCGACGTCACCCCGGGCGCGGTCAGCCGCCGGCTGCGGCAGCTGGAGTCGTCGCTGGGAGCGGCGCTGTTCGTGCACGAGGCCCGCTCGATCCGGCTGACGCCCGAGGGCCGCAGCTACCTCGACGCCGTCACCGAACACCTGCACGGCCTCGTCGCGGCCACCGACCGGCTCACCTGCCCGCGGCGCAACGAGACGGCCCTGACCGTGCGCGCGGACCCGCTCGTCGCCGCCTGGCTGGTGTCGCGGCTGCCGTGGTTCCACCGCGGCCAGCCGTGGGTCGCGTTGCAGCTCACCACATCCGGCGGCGCCGCCGATTTCGGTCACCGCGACGTCGACGTCGAGGTACGGCCGGGCAGCGCACCCGCACCCGGCTACGACGTCGTGCCGCTGCTCACCGAACCGCTCGTGTGCGTGTGCAGCCCGGCGTACTCGTCCCGCCATCCGATGCCCGACCTGCGCGCGGGCGACCTCCTGCGCAGCCTCGACGCCCCCGGCGCGTGGGAGCGCTGGCTCGCCGCGGCCGGGCTGACCGACGTCGCCGCGACGGCCGGCCCCGTCTACGGCGACGCCGCGCTGGCGTGCCGGGCCGCGATGTCTGGCCAGGGCATCGCGCTGCTGCCCGCGACGCTCGTCGAACCCGAGCTCGCCGGGGGTCGCCTGCTGCAGCCGGTCTGCGCCTCCCGCGCGCCCGCCGGACCGGTCGCCGTGTTCTCGCTGTACTCGCCGTCGCAACGGACGGACCGGCGTCCGGTGGTGGCGTTCCGCCGGTGGCTGGGCGCCGAGCTCACCGCGGCGGCCGAGGCCGGCTGACCGGATCAGTCGCGCGTCATGGACACCTGGGTGCCGCCCACGGTCCCGCCCTTGACCTCGTCGATCTCGATGACGACAGCGACGCCCGCCTGCTCCGGGTCGTGGTCGCGCTCCACCTCCGGGGACGCGTCGAAGACGGTCTTGCGGGTCTCTTCGTCCGCCGCGACGGAGGCCCGGCCGGAGAACACGTACGTCGTGCGGGCCTCGGAGTCGCGGTAGAGCAGGCCGACCGCGGGGTTGCGGGCGATGGCATCGACGATCCCGCCGCTCGCGTGCCGCACCCAGATCGCCAGCCGGTCCGGGCCGTGGACGTGCGTCGAACCGCGCAACGACATGTGTGGGCGGTCGTCGAGGCCCACATAGCTGACGGTGATCGGCTTGCGGCCGGCGAGCGCGCCGTCGACCCGCTCGATGATCTCGTCGGTCAGCTCGATACCCGCCACCGGTGGTCCTCCCCGTCGATCCGGCGGTGCCGGTCGGCCGACCGCCTGCTCCGACGCTATCGGCGGGTCGTGGGGCCCGACGTTGAGATTTGTCGACGCACTGTGTTCCCCAGGGCAACACGTGCCTCATGGGCGGCGCACAGCTCGCTCCCAGGGTGCGTGCCGATCCTCGTGGATATGACGAACGACCCGAGGACGACCGACCGCACCGACCGGGCCGGCCGCCGCGGCCGCATGCTGCGGCGCGTCCGCCGGACCACCGCCTGGACGGCGGTGTCGGCGACGGCCCTGTCCGGGATCGCGGCCGTCGTGTTCGCGACCAGCGCGTCCGCATCCTCCGACGCCTCCGCCCCGGACCCGGGCGCTTCCACCACTGACTCGGGCTCGTCGACCACCGGCTCCGGCTCCGGGACGTCGTCCTCCGACCGCTTCGGATCAGCCCGGGCGCCCGGCTCGACGAGCGGTTCGGGCTCGCACGCGCGGTCGGGTGCGTCGTGACGGCGACGCTGCGCGCGCCCGCCGCCGACTCCTTCCCGGCCCTCGGGACGACCGCCCGCGTCGTCGTCACCGACCCCGAGGTGCTGCGCGCGGCCACCGCCGCCCTGCACGCCGACCTCGCCGCGCTCGACCGGGCCGCCAGCCGGTTCCGCGCCGACTCCGAGATCCGCGCGGTCGAGCGCGCCGCCGGCCGCGAGGTCGTCGTCTCTCCCCTGCTGGCCGACGCCCTCGACGCCGCCCTACGGGCCGCCGCGCTGACCGACGGGCTCGCCGACCCCACCGTCGGCACCTGCCTCGACGCCCTCGGCTACGACCGCGACCTCGCCGACGTCACCCCGTGGACCGGAACCGGCACGCCCGGGCCGGCGCCCGGCTGGTGGCGGCTGGGCTGGGACCGCTCGCGTCGGACGCTCGTCGTCCCCCGCGGCGTCCGCGTCGACCTGGGCGCCACCGCCAAGGCCTTCGCCGCCGACCGGGCCGCCCGCAGGCTCACCGCGGAGCTGGGCTGCGGGGTGCTCGTCGACCTCGGGGGCGACATCGCCGTGCGCGGGCCCGCTCCCGCCGGCGGCTGGCGCGTGGCGGTCGGCGACGACCACCGCGGCGGGACCGAACCCGGCGACACGATCGTCACCATCCACGGTGGTGGGATCGCGACGTCCGGGACCGCCGTCCGGCGCTGGCGGCACGGGCTCGCGCACGTCCACCATCTCGTCGACCCGCGCACCGGCGAGCCGACCACCGGGCTGCGCACCGCGACCGTCGCCGCCGCGACGTGCCTGGAGGCCAACACCGCCGCCACCGCGGCCATGGTCCTCGGCGCCGACGCACCCGCCTGGCTCGCCGCACGCGGGCTGCCCGCCCGCCTCACCGACGACGACGGTGCCGTGCACGTCGTCGCCGCCTGGCCCGACGGGAGGACCGTCTGATGTGGACGTGGTACATCGCCCGCGCCACCGGCCTCGTCGCCCTCGTGCTCCTGACCGCGACGCTGCTGCTCGGCATCGCCGGCGTCACCCGGTGGGCGACCGCGCACTGGCCCCGCTTCGCCCTCGGCCGGCTGCACCGCGACGTGTCGCTGCTCGCCGTCGCCTTCCTCGTGCTGCACGTGGTGACGGTGGTCGTCGACGGCTACGTCGACGTCGGCTGGATCGACGCGCTCGTGCCGTTCGTGTCCAGCTACCACCCGTTCTCGACCGGCCTCGGTACCGCGGCCGCCGACCTGGTCCTCGCCCTGATCGTGACCAGCCTGCTGCGGGCCCGGATCGGGCTGCGCACCTGGCGGGCCGTGCACTGGGGCGCCTACCTGGCCTGGCCGCTCGCCGTGATCCACGGACTCGGCGTCGGCACCGACTCGACGACCGGCTGGGTCCTCGCCGTGACCCTCGGCTGCATCGCGATCGCCGCCGCCGCCGTGGTGTGGCGCGGCACCCGTGGCGCCGAACCCGCTCCGCTGACGACAGGAAGCCGCTCATGACCGCCGCCCTCACCTCACCCACCGCCGCGTCCCGGGCGCTCGACCGGCCCGACGTGCACCTCCCGCTGCCCGCCGTCGACGGGCTGGTCGACGCCGTCGACGCCGCAGGCCTGCGTGGGCGCGGCGGCGCCGGCTTCCCGACCGCGGCCAAGATGCGCGCCGTCCTCGACGCCGCCTCCCGCCCCGACCGTCGGCGACGTGGGCAGCCCGTCGTCGTCGCGAACGGGTGCGAGGGCGAACCCGCGAGTCACAAGGACGCGACCCTGCTCGCCCTCGCCCCGCACCTCGTCGTCGACGGTGCCGTGCTCGCCGCGCTCGCCCTCGATGGCAGCCGCGTCGTGCTCTGCGTCGGTACGGCCGCACCGGCCGCCGCGGGCCTGCGTGCCGCCCTCGCCGGGCGCGCCGATCCCGTCGCCGTCGAGGTCGTCGAGGTGCCGGAGCGGTTCGTCGCGAGCCAGGAGACCGCGCTCGTCCGGTTCCTCGGCGGCGGCCCCGCCCTCCCGACCACCAGCCCGCCCCGGCCCGCGGAACGCGGCGTCGCGGGCCGGCCCACCTTCGTCGCCAACGTCGAGACCCTCGCCCGACTCGCGCTCCTCGCCCGCCACGGCCCCCACGCCCAGTCCCTGCTGCTGACGGTCGGCGGCGCCGTCACCCGCCCCGGCGTCGTCGAGGTGGCCGCGGGGACGCCGCTCAGTCGGGTGCTCGACCTCGCCGGCGGGCCGTCGACGCAGGTCGGCACCCTCCTCACGGGTGGCTACGGCGGCACCTGGCTGACCGCGCGCGACCACCTCGGGCTGCCCGTCGACCGCGACTCGTTCCGTGCCGCCGGTGCCACCCTCGGCGCCGGGGTGCTCCTCGCCCTCCCCGCCGACGCCTGCGGCCCCACCCAGACACTGCACCTGCTGCGGTTCCTCGTCCGTGAGTCGGCACGCCAGTGCGGGCCCTGCCGGTTCGGGCTCCCCGCAATGGCCGGGGACCTCACCGAGATCGTCGACGGCCGCCCCGACGCCTCCGCTGCCTACGCCCGGCTCACCGAGCGGCTCGGGGTCGTCGACGGCCGCGGCGCCTGCTCCCACCCCGACGGCGCGGTCCGCCTCGTCGCGAGCGCCCTGCACGTGTTCGCCGAGGACGTCGCCATGCACCTGCGCGGGCTCCCGTGCCGGGCCGCGGGCGCGCCGTCGCTGTTCCCGGCCGGCAGGAGCGCGTGGTGAGTCACCTGCGTGTCGACGCCATCGCCTGCGACGGCCACGGCCTCTGTGCCGACCTGCTGCCGGAGCTCGTCGACCTCGACGAGTGGGGCTACCCGATCGTCACCGGTCCCGTCCCCCGCCGTCTCCGCCGCGCCGCGGCCGCCGCCGTCGCCGCCTGCCCCGCCCTGGCCCTCCGCCTGACAGAGCCCCCTCGGTGAGACCGAGCGCAACCTCACTTCTGCCGAGCCGCTCCGCCACGACCGTGAGGTCGCGCCCGACGATCCGCGCGCAACCTCGTCGCCGTCCCGGCCCGACCGCGACAACCGTGAGGTTGCGCGCGGTTCTTGCCTGCGACGTCGACCGGTCAGGGGGTCGGGGTGACCGGGGCCAGCCAGATGCCGGTGATGGCGTCGACGAGGCCGGTGGTGGCGTCGCGCCAGGAGGAGCGCGGGGTCGGGATGCCCTCGGCGAGGGCGCGTTCGCGTTCAGCGGGCATGACCATCATCAGCTGCCGGACCATCGCCCCGCGTTCGGCGCGGACGGCGGCGGGGAGCGAGGGCAGGCAGGCTTCGAGGCCGTCGAGGGCCCGCCGCAGCGAGGTGGAGACGAGCGACTCCTCGGCGACGGTCTCGCGCAGCACGGGGTCGGTCATGACCTGGGCGGCGAAGCGGGCGAACCAAGTGGGGCTGCCGAGGGCGTCGAGGTGTTCGGTCATCGGGCAGACGAGGCAGTCGACCCAGTCGCGGACGTTCGTGGAGCCGGTGGCAGCGGCGACGCGTTCCTCGCGGCGGCGGTCGACGTCGGCGGTGTGCCTGCGGACGATGGCGCGGACCAGGTCTTCCTTGGTGCCGAAGTGGTAGCCGACGGCGGCGGTGTTGCCCTGGCCTGCGGCTTCGCTGATCTGCCGGTTGGAGACGGCGACGACGCCGTGTTCGGCGAAGAGCCGTTCGGCGGTGGCGAGGATGGCCTCGCGGGTCGCGTCGGCGCGGCCGGAGCGGGCGGGTGTCCTCCCCTGTGTCTTCACCGTCATGGTCACCTCCACGTCACGGTCCAGTGAACCCGTGCCGCACGGATTGAGTCAACCGAGTGATTTAACCCATCGGACACTGACAGCACCTCCTTTCCGGTGACAGCCTTCTCTCAATCAGTTGATTGAACCGGCCTCGTCCCCGGAGTTTCCGTGACCGCACACCGCACCGTCCGACCGAACGCAGTCGTCGCCGTGCTGGCGTTCGCCGGCATCGTCGTGGCGCTGATGCAGACGGTGATCATCCCGCTGGTCCCCCAGCTGCCGACGCTGCTGAACGCGTCGAGCGCCGACACGGCCTGGGTGATCACCGCGACGCTGCTCGCCGCCGCCGTCGCCACCCCCACCGTGGGCCGGCTCGGCGACATGTTCGGCAAGCGCCGGATGCTGCTGATCAGCCTGGTCGTCCTCGTCGCGGGATCGGTCGTCACCGCCCTGGCCGACAGCCTCCTGCCCGCGATCATCGGCCGGACGCTGCAGGGCCTGTCGGCGGCCGTGATCCCGCTGGGTATCAGCATCATGCGCGACGAGCTGCCGTCGGAACGCCTCGGTTCGGCCGTCGCGATGATGAGCGCCTCGCTGGGCATCGGTGGTGCGCTCGGCCTCCCGCTCGCAGCGTTGATCGCCGAGCAGGCCAGCTGGCACGTGCTTTTCTGGGTGTCCGCCGGGCTGGGTGTGATCGCGCTGGGACTCGTGCTGATGCTGGTCCCGGAGTCGCCGCTGCGCGCGGGTGGTCGTTTCGACCTCGTCGGCGCGCTCGGGTTGTCGGTGGCGCTGATGGCGTTGCTGCTCGCGATCTCGAAGGGCGGCGACTGGGGCGGGGCGAGCGGTGCGACGCTGGGGCTGTTCGCAGGCGCGGTCGTCGTCTTCGTGGCGTGGGCGTTCTGGGAGCTGCGCCGACCGTCGCCGCTGGTCGACCTGCGCACGTTCGCCCGCAAGCAGGTGCTGCTGACCAACGTCGCGTCCGCGGTGTTCGGGTTCGCGATGTTCGCGATGTCGTTGGTGCTGCCGCAGCTGATGCAGCTGCCGACCCGGACCGGGTTCGGCCTCGGGCTCAGCGTGCTCGACGTCGGCCTCATCATGGCGCCCAGCGGCCTGGTCATGATCGCGACGGCTCCGCTGTCGGCCAAGCTGTCGCGCTCCTACGGGCCGCGGACGACCCTGATGGTCGCGGCGCTGATCGTGGCGGTCGGGTACGTGCTGACGATCCTGCTGATGTCGCACGTGTGGCACTTCATCATCGTCTCGATCGTCATCGGCGCCGGCATCGGGATCGGCTACGGCGCGATGCCCGCGCTGATCATGGGCGCGGTCGACGTGTCGGGGACGGCGTCCGCGAACAGCGTCAACACGCTCATGCGGTCGATCGGCACGTCGGTGGCCAGCGCCGTTGCCGGCGTGATCCTCGCGCACATGACGATGTCGTTCGGCCCGGTCGCGCTGCCGACGCAGAACGCCTTCCGCGTCGTGCTGGCCATCGGCGCCGCGGCCGCGGTCATCGCCTTCGCGGTCGCGATCTTCCTGCCGCGACGGGCGACGGCGAAGCGTGCCGCACCGATGGAACCCGTTGTCGCGCAGACGGTTCGCACGAATCACGAGGCCGCGCCCCGGCTCGGGCGCACCCTGCAGGGGCGGGTCGTCGGCGCCGAGGGGCCTGGTGTCGTCACGGTGACCGCGCACGCGGCGGACGGCAGCGTCGTCGGCACCACCCGCGCGGATGCCGACGGCCGCTACCGCCTCACCGACGTGCCCGCCGAACCGCTCACCCTGGTGGCGACGCGGCTGCCCGCCGTGCACGAGGTCGTCACGGTCCGGGCCGCGGAGACACGTCACGACGTCGTCCTCCCCGGGGCGCTTCCGTCGGCACCGGCGCACGCGGCACCGGTCGTAGCCGCGAAGGAGCTGTCATGAGTGCGGTCACGGGCGTCGTCCGCTCCGGGACCACCCCGCTCGGCGACGCCGTCCTCACCCTGACCGACGGGGCGGGTACGCAGGTCGGCCGCGTCGCACGGACACCGGAGGGCCGGTTCGGTTTCGACGACGTCGCCCCCGGCCGCTACGTGCTGATCGTGCACCACTCGGGGCACCGGCCCCGGGCGCTCACGGTGTGGGTGGCGGCCGGGCACTCGACGTCGCCGCTGTCGGTCGCGCTGGAGCCGATCGCCGGGGTACGCGGTGTGGTCCGCGACCCCGACACGGGCGCCCCGGTCGCGGCCGCGGCGGTGGTGGCCCTCGACGCCGGTGGTGACGTCGTCGCGACGACGATCTCCGACCCCGACGGCACCTACCGGCTCGGCGGCGTGGATGCGGCGATCACGCTCGTCGTGGCCGCGCCGGGTGCCGATCCGGTGGCCCGCGGCATCGACCGTGACGCCGGCCTGGACGGCAGCGACCAGGTCGTGGACCTGCCCGTCCGGACGCGGGGGTCGTTGGGGGGCACCGTGTCCGGCGATGGTCCGGTCGCCGGGCTGGGCCTGCTCCTGCTCGACGGGACGGGCCGGCCGGTGGCGTCCACGAGCACGGGTGCCGACGGTGGCTACCGCTTCGACGCGGTCCCCGCCGGGGCGTACACGCTGCGCTCGGACGCGCGGGCGGCGGTCGCGACGGTGGCGGTCGGCCCGCACGAGGAGCCGCAGGATCTCGTCCTGTCCTGACCCTCCTGCCGGGCACGTCCGGTGAAGTACGGTGACGGGATGAGCCCTGCCGGCCTGCCCGCCGACGTGCTCGGCCCGGTCGGCGGGCGTCGCATCGCGGCGCCGCTCCGCGAGCAGATCACCGACGCCCTGCGGCGCGCGATCCTGGAGTTCCGGTTCGCGCCGGAGCAGCGGCTGGTGGAACGCGAACTGATGGAGGTCACCGGGGTGTCGCGGGCGACGATCCGTGAGGTGCTGCGCAGCCTCGAGGGTGAGGGGCTGGTGCGGATCGTGCCGCAGCGGGGCGCGGTGGTCGACGTGCCGGGGCCCGCGGAGGCCGCCGAGCTGTACGAGGTGCGGGCAACGTTGGAGGGGCTCGCGGCGCGGCGCTTCATCGCGCACGCCTCTCCCGCCGATCACGTGGCGCTGGCCGCCGCCCACCAGGCGTTCGACGACGCGGCGCGCGACCGGCCCGACGACATCCTGGGTCTGCTGCGCGCCAAGGACGTGTTCTACGCGGCGTTGCTCGACGGCGCCGGGAGCTCCGCGATCCGGACGTTGCTGGGCCAGCTGCAGGCGCGGGTCCGGCTGCTGCGGGCGCGGTCGCTGTCGCGGCCGGGGCGCCCGGCGGAGGCGGCGGCCGAGCTGGGCGCGCTGGTCGCGGCGCTCGCGGCGGGCGACGATGCGGCCGCGATCGCCCTGTGCGAGCGCCACATCGACAACGCGGCGGCGTCGGGCAGTGCAGCGGCGTCGGGCAGCACGGTCGGGGCCGGATGAGCGCCGCGTTCGCCGAGGCGCTCCCCAAGGCGGAGCTGCACGTCCACCTCGAGGGCACCCTCGAGCCCGACGACCTGATGCGGTTCGCCGCGCGCAACGGCGTCGATCTGCCGTGGCGCACCCCCGACGAGGTCCGGGCCGCCTACTCCTACACCGATCTCGGCGAGTTCCTGCAGCTGTACTACATGGGCTGCACCGTCCTGGCCTCGCGCACCGACTTCCACGAGCTCACCACCGCCTACCTGCATCGCGCTGCCGCGCAGGGGGTGCGGCGGGCGGAGATGTTCGTGAGCCCGCAGTCGTTCATGGGCCGCGTCCCGGTCGCCGACGTCCTCGGCGGCGTGCTCGACGCGATCGCCGACGCCCGCACCGACCTCGGCGTCGACGGCGCTGTCCTGGTGATCGCGCAGCGGCACCGCACCGAGGCCGAGGCGCTGGAGCTGCTCGACGTGATCGCGCCGCTGCGGGAGTCGCTGCTCGGGGTCGGGCTGGGCGGGGCGGAGGTGGGCAACCCGCCGTCGAAGTTCGCCCGGTTCTTCGCCGACGCCCGCCGCCGCGGCTACCGGCTGGCCTGCCACGCCGGTGAGGAGGGCCCGGCCGAGTACGTGCGCGAGGCCCTCGACGCCGGCGTCGAGCGCATCGACCACGGCTACACCGCGGCCGCCGACCCCGCGCTCGTGCGCCGGCTGCGCGACGAGGGCGTGCCGCTCACGATGTGCCCGTTGTCGAACCTGCGGCTGCGCGTCGTCGACACCCTCGACGACTACCCGGTCATGCGCCTGCACGACGAGGGCGTCGTCGTGTCGGTCAACTCCGACGACCCGCCCTGCTTCGGCGGGTACGTCGCCGACAACTACACCGCGCTCGGTCTGTCGACGGCACAGCTGGCCGCGTTGGCGCGCAGCAGTTTCTCCGCGTCGTTCGCGCCGGCCGGCGACGTCGCGGCCGGGATCGTGGCCGTCGACGCGTTCGTCGGGTCTCAGCCGAACGTCGCCGACGCCCCCTGACGCGCGTCGCGGGCGTTGGCGATCACGCCGGTCGCGGTGCGGGTGGGGACGGCGGCGTCGAGGTCGACGTCGACGACGAGCAGTCCGGGCTCGGGGCCCAGTGCGTCGAGGACCGCGCCGTTCGGCCCGGCGACGAGGCTGTGCCCGATCCCGGTCGGCGCCTTGCCGTGCTCCCCGCCGACGGTCGTGGGATCGGCCTGGCCGCAGGCGGCGACGAACGTGCCGGAGTCGAGCGCCCGGGCCCGCACGAGCAGCTCCCACTGCGCGACCTTGCCCTCCCCCGCGCCCCACGACGCCGGGAGCACGACGGCATCGGCACCCTCGGCGGCGAGCCGCTGGAACAGGGCGGGGAACCGCACGTCGTAGCAGGTGGCGACGCCGATCGTGCGGCCGTCGACCGTCACGGTGACCGGGGTGTCGCCTGCGGCGACGGTGTCGGACTCGGCGAACCCGAACGCGTCGTAGAGGTGGATCTTGTCGTAGGACGCCTCCACCCCGCCGCCGGTGACGAGCAGGGTGTTTCGGACGCGGCCGTCGGCGGGGGTGAACATCCCGGCGACGACGGTGATCCCGACGGACGCGGCAGCCTCGCGGACGGCGGTGGCCCACGGGCCGTCGAGCTTCTCGGCGACGGGGCCGAGCGGGATCCCGAAGCGGCACATGGCCGCCTCGGGGAACGCGACGATCCGGGCGCCCGCGTCGGCGGCGCGGCGGACCCCGTCGCGGACGAGGTCGAGGTTGGCCGCGGGATCGGTGCCGGCGGCGATCTGGGCGAGGGCGATGCGCATCACGGACGACCCTAACCCGGCGACCCACGACCCGGCCGCAACCTCGTTGCTGTCCCGGGCCGGCCGCACGACCATGAGGTTGCGCGCGGATCTCTCAGGCCGCGAGCAGCGCCAGGATCGCGGCGGCGACGTCGTCGGGACGCTCCTCGGGCACGAAGTGCCCGCACGGCAGCACGATCCCCTGCGCGGCGGGCGCCCAGCGTCGCCACACGTCCATGACGTCGGGGGCGCGGCCGAGCGGGCCGTGCTCGCCCCACAGCACGAGCGTCGGGCAGTCGATGGTGCGGACGCCGCGGTCGGCGCGGTCGGTCTCGACGTCGACGTCCCAGCCCGCGCGGTAGTCCTGGCACATGCCGTGGCGGACCTCGGGCCGCGACCACGCCTCCCGGTAGGCGGCGAGCGCATCGGGGGCACAGACGTGCAGGCCGCGGCCGAGCAGGGCGTCGGAGTCGGCGGCGAGGAGGCGTTCGGGCAGGTCGACGGGCTGGGCGAGGAGGAACCAGTGCCAGGCCGCGCGGGCGAAGGCGACGTCGACGCGTTCGGCGACGTCGAGGGTCGGGATGATGTCCATGACGGCGAGCGCGGTGACCCGGTCGGGATGGTCGAGGGCGAGCCGGTATCCGACGCGGGCGCCGCGGTCGTGCCCGGCGACCGCGAACCGCGCGTGCCCGAGCTCGGCCATGACGGCGACGAGGTCGGCGGCCATGGTGCGCTTGCCCGAGACGGCGACGTCGGCGTCGGCCGGGAGCGGGCTGTCGCCGTATCCGGGCAGGTCGGCGCACACGACGGCCCGGGTCCGCGCGAGCGCCGGGGCGACGAGGTGCCAGGCCGCCGACGTCTGCGGCCAGCCGTGCAGCAACAGCACGGGCGGCCCCGTGCCGGACGGCCCGGTCGTCCACGTCCGGACGCGCCCGCCCGACGGCGTACCGACGTCGGCGAACATCAGAGCCCGAGCCGGTACCACTCCGCGGCCGTACCACCCATGACGGCGGCCTTCTCGTCGTCGGTCAGCACGGCGGCGAGCCGGTCGGCACCGTCGCCGTGGTCGTGCGGGTGGTCGCTGGCGTGCATGAGCAGCGCCGGGTCGAGCAGGTCGAGCGTCTCGCGGGCGGCGCCGGGGTCGGGCGGCAGGTGGATCGGCGCCGTCGTGAACCGGACGTGCTCGCGCACGATCTCCGACGGCGGCCGGTCGAGCCACGGCACCTCGCGCCACGTCCCTTTCCAGTCCTTGTCGAAGCGCCACAGCATCGTCGGCAGCCAGGTGGAGCCGCACTCGGCGACCGTCACCCGCAGGTCGGGCAGCTGCGCGAACACCCCCTCGACGACGAGGCTCGTGAGCTGGCCCTGCGCGACGAGCTGGGAGTTGGCGAGGTAGTCCTCGAGGTAGCTGTGGGTCATGCCGCTGGAGTTGGGGGCGTTGCCCGCCCGGCCCCACGCGTGCAGGGTGACGACGAGCCCGTGCTCGGCCGCTGCCCGCAGCACCGCCCTGTTGCCGACGGTGCCCCAGCGGGTGTCGTTGCGGACCGGCAGCAGCACCGCCACGACGGCCGGGTGCCCGCCGATCCGCGCGATCTCCTCGACCGCCGCCTCGGTGTGCAGGGTGGGGACGACCATCGCGACCCGCAGGCGGTCGTCGCGGGTGTGCCACTGCTCGAGCAGCCAGTCGTTGACCGCCCGGCACAACGCCGCCTCGTAGTACGGGTTGCGGTTGGACTGGAACGTCGACGTGCACGTGAGGACGGCCACGGCGGCGTCGACGGGGAGCTCGTCGACGGCATGGGCGGGCTCGCCGCCGGGACGGATGCGCGCCGGGTAGGCGCCACCCTGCGTCGGGGACAGCCCGATCCCGGCCTCGACGACGTACGTCCGCCAGTAGGGGTCCATGTGCGCCAACAGGTCCTCGAGCGAGCGCGGTGCACAGTGGACGTCCGCGTCGACGACCAGCGTCCGGGCGGGGGCGCTCATGCCGCACCCCGCAGCGGCAGCCCGTAGAGGCGGCACGCGTTGGCGCCCATGATGGGCTCGCGCGACCCGGCCGGGAACAGCCGCGGCGTGTGCTGCGGCGAGTCGAAGTCCCAGTGCGGATAGTCGGAGGCGAACATGATCCGGTCGTCCATCCCGAGGTGGCGCAGCACCGTCGCCAGCTCGGCGGGGTCGGCGGGCTCCTCGATCGGCTGGGTGGTGAACCACAGCCGCTCGCGCAGCAGCTCCGACGGCGGCCGCGTCAGGTGCGGGACGTCGTCGCGCAGCAGCGACCAGCCGTCGTCGAGCGCCCAGAACAGCGCGGGCGCCCAGGCGATGCCGCCCTCGACGCACACCAGCTGCAGCTCGGGCAGGTGCGCGAACACGCCCTCGGTGAGGAAGCTGGTGATGAGCGCGCCCATCATGTTGCCGTTCCAGACGTGCTCCTCCAGGTAGAAGGAGGGCCATCCGGCGCCGCGGTGCTGCTCGAGCCCGCCGGTGTGCGCGCCGATCGGCAGGCCCGCCTCGACGGCGGCCTCGTAGATCGGCCAGTAGCGACGGCGGCCGAACCCGGACTCGCCGCCCGTCGCCAGCAGGACCTGCACGAACCGGGGATCGCCCGCGTGCCGGCGGATCTCCTCGACCGCCAGGTCCGGGGTCTCGTAGGGCACCACCAGCGACCCGCGCAGCCTCGGCTCGACGTCGAGCCACTCCTCGAGCATCCAGTCGTTGAGCGCCCGGCACAGCTCCGCTGAGTACTCCGGCGCCTCGGCGCCCCACTGGTGGCCCTGCAGCGGGATCAGCACGCCGTGGTCGACGTCGAACCCGTCGAGGAGCTGCTCACGCACGAGCTCCAGGTCGCTGCCGGGCGGGCCGGACTCCGGCCACGAGTCGAGCCGGAACCCCGAGTTGCGCACGCGCGGGTAGATCTCCGGCGGCGCGGGCACGCGGCTGCCGAACGTCTCGAAGCGGCGCCGTGCGCCCGCAGACAGCCGCGGCAGGATGCTCGCCTGCGTCGCGACGGGATGGATGTCGGTGTCGACGATCGTGTGGGTCGTGCGGCGTCCCGCCCTGGCGGGTGCGTCGAGGGTCTGGGTCATCGTGGTTCTCCCGTGACAGCGCCTTCGGGTCCGGCGGCGGCGGTGGTGACGGCGGCGGCGGGCCGGGCTGGGGGTCGGGCCCTGGTGTCCCCGCCGGGCCGCGCGCTCGTGTCCACGACGACGTGCGCGTCCGCGCCCAGCCGCTCGATCGCGACGTCGTAGGTCTCGGCGACGTATGGCCCGGGCCGGCGTCCCTGCGGACCCTCACCCTCCGGCGCCTCGACGCTCACCTCGTAGGTGCGGACCGGCTTCTCCTCCGGGCCGAACCACGACTGCCCCGTCGCCAGGTCGTACTCCCAGCCGTGCCACGGGCAGGCGAGCAGCGTCGGTCCGTCGTCGAGGTCGTAGTGTCCGGGCGCGGACGAGCGCAGCTCCGACTGGGTCCGGCCCTCGCACAACGGTCCGCCCAGGTGGGGGCAGTGGTTGTTGACGGCGAAGAACCGGTCACCGACCCGGAACACACCGATCGACCGCCTGCCCTCGGTGACGATCCGGCGGGTCCCCGGCGGGAAGTCGTCGAGTCGCGACACCACGATCCGCATGGTCGGACGGTAGGCCGGGCCGCCGGCCGCGCGGAAAGCAAAGTTCGGGATGGCAAGTATCAGGGACGTCTATGCCCTGGGGTCGCACCTAAGCTCTCGTCGGAACGGGACGTCCACGCGAGGGGAGGACGGGGTGAGCCGACGCAGCGTCCCCTCACTCGCCAACATCGACCTGAACCTGCTGGTCGTGCTGCGCGAGCTGCTGCGGGAGCAGAACGTCACCCGGGCCGCCGAGCGGGTCGGGGTCACCCAGCCCGCCGCGAGCGCCGCCCTGGCCCGGCTACGCCGACACTTCGACGACGACCTGCTCGAACGCAACCGCAACGGTTACCTGCTGACGCCGCTGGGCCAGCAGCTGGCGGCGCAGATCGAACCGCTCGCGCTCGGCCTGGAGCGGCTGTTCTCCCCCGACCCGGCGTTCCGCCCCGAGGCGTCCGACCGCGAGTTCGTGCTCATGACCACCGACTACGTCCTCGCCGTCATCGGCGAGGACCTGTCGCGGGCGATGTACGCGGCGTCGCCGTCGATCCGGCTGTACGTCGACGTCGTGAAGGGGTCCCTGCCTGCGGACCTGCCCGACACGCTCCGCCGCGTCGACGCCATCGTCTCGGCGCCGAAAGCCGAGTTCAAGGCGTCGGAACTGCGTGGGACGGAATTGTTCCGGGACCGCTGGGTATGCGTCATCGACGCCGAAAGCGACATTTCCGACGCAATCACCGTCGACGACCTGGAACGAATGTCGTGGGTCATTCCCAACCATCCCGACGGCGAGTACCCGGCGAGCTCCCCGTTGGGGCCGGTACTGGCCGGGTTGCGCCGCCGGCCGAGCGTCGCGGTGCGCGTCGACAGCTACCACGTGACCCCGTGGTTCGTGGCCGGCACCGACCGCGTCGCCGTCATGCAACAGCGCCTGGCCAGTCAGTTCGCCGACCGTCCCGACCTGCGGCTCCTCGACTGCCCCGTCGACGTCCCGCCGCTCACGGAGATCCTGTGGTGGCACCAGCGCAACGACGACGACCCCGGCCACCGTTGGTTCCGGACCCTGCTGCGCCACGTCTCGGCGCCGCTGCGGCCCGATTCCGACATCGACCCGGACGCCATACACGGCGATGATGCCGAGCATTTCGACTCGTGATTTCCGAGGCCCGTCGCATTCGACGTAGCCTCCGAATCCGACTCGACCGGTGACGCCTTCCGGTCCCGGAGCGCACGAGGGAGTGTGCATGTCGAATTCCTCGCACGCGTCGCGGTCGGACGGTCCCGTGTTCGACGTGGTGCCCGTCATCGAGAACCAGCGCATCGGGCGGTTCTGGATCGGACTGTTCGCGGTCGCCTGGCTCGTCACGTTCCTCGACGGCTTCGACCTGCAGATCATCTCGTTCGCAGGCCGCTACCTGCAGAAGGACTTCGCGCTCAGCAACACCCAGCTCGGGACGCTCGGCACCGTCGGCGTGGTCGGCACCCTGATCGGTGGCATCGCGATGGCGTGGTTCGGCGACCGTGGGGGCCGCAAGCCGTCGATCGCCGTGTCCGTCGCGGGCTTCGGCATCTTCATGGTGCTGTTCGCCCTCGCCACCGACTACCCGCAGCTGATCGTCCTGCGGCTGCTCACGGGACTGTTCATCGGCGGCGCGCTGCCGCTGGTGTGGGCCCTGGTCAGCGAGTTCGCACCGGCCCGGCTGCGGTCGACGTCGATCGTCATCGTGATGGTCGGCTACAGCCTCGGCAGCGCGACGGGCGGACCCGTCTCCAACGCGCTCATCCCGAAGCACGGCTGGGAGTCGGTCTTCCTCGCCGGCGGTCTCGCCTCGCTCGTCGTCCTCGCGCTGGTACTGGTGTTCCTGCCCGAGTCGATCAAGTTCCTCGCCCAGCGCGACATCGGTACCGACCGCATCCCGCCCATCCTGCGCCGCATCGCCCCCGACATCGCCGTCCCGCCCGGCACCCGCTTCGCCGTCGGCACCCAGGCCGTCGACCGCACGAAGTTCACGCCGGCATCGCTGTTCCGCGGCAACCGGCTCGCGCTGATCACCCCGCTGATCTGGGTCGCGTACTTCTGCTCGGCAGCGATCGTCTTCTACCTGACGTTCTGGAGCCCGATCCTCAACGAGCGCATCGGGTTCAGCGTCTCCTCCGCCGCGCTGCTGGCGGCCGGGACCTCGGTGGCCGGTGCCGTCGGCCAGATCCTCATCAGCCGGTTCATCGACAAGCGCGGCGCCGGCACCATCGCCTGGATGCCGCTGCTCGCGGTTCCCTGCCTGCTGATCATCGGGTTCGCACCGCTCGGCCCCGCCGGGTACGTCGTGATCCTGGTGCTGGCCAACATCTTCATCATCGGCGGGCACGGCGGGATCATCAGCATCTCGAGCATCTTCTACCGCCCCGCGATCCGCGCCAGCGGCGGCGGCTGGGCGACGTCGGTGTCCAAGCTCGGCGCCATGCTGGGCCCCTGGCTCGCCGGGGTGCTGCTCGACGGTGGCCTCTCGGCCCAGGGCACGTTCTACGTGTTCGCGATCTTCCCGGTGCTGATGGTCGTGTTGCTGGTGGTCCTCGGCCGGGTCCAGCGCACCCTGCCCGCAGGTGCCGACGGCGCCGTCCACCCCCGCCCCGCCCCGGCCTGTGAGTGGCGAGAGTGGCTATAGCCACTATCGCCACTCACGAGCTCGGGGCTGCGCTCCCGAGACCGGGCCCTCCCGAAACCCGGCCCCCGCGGTTCGGCACCTCCCGCATTGCAGGAAGGGCACTGTTCCGCAGCCCAGTTGCGGGACAGTGCCGTTCCTGCAGTCGGCAGCCCGGGGGGCCGGACCCCGGCGCGCTACGCGGGCGGGGCGATGACGCCCTCGCGGATCGCGTAGAGGGCGGCCTGGGTGCGGGAGGTCAGCTGCAGCTTCGCCAGCACGTTGCTGACATGGGTACGGGCGGTGCGCTCGCTGATCACCAGCCGGCGGGCGATCTCGCGGTTGCCGTGCCCCTGCGCCACCAGCGCGAGGACCTCGCGTTCGCGCGGGGTGAGCGAGCCGATGCCGGTGTGCGGGGCCGTCATCCGGCGGGTGAGCTCGCGGGCGACGCCGGCGTCGAGGTGCACCTCGCCCGCCGCGGCGGCCCGGACCGCGGCGGCGACCTCGTCGGGTTCGGCGTCCTTGAGCAGGTAGCCGGCCGCGCCGGCGGCGAGGGCGGCGTGGACGCGTTCGACCTCGCCGAAGCTGGTGAGCACCACGACCTTCACCTCGGCGTGGGCGGCGGCGATGGCGGCGGTGGCGGCGACGCCGTCCATCCGGGGCATGAGCAGGTCCATGAGGACGACGTCGGGCAGCGGCTCACCGAGGGTCGCCCACTCCAGCAGCAGCGCGATGGCGGCCTCGCCGTCGTCGGCCTCGCCCACGACCTCCAGGTCGGGTTCGGTCTCGGCGAAGGCGCGCAGCCCGCGCCGGACGACGACGTGGTCGTCGACGAGCAGGATCCGGATCGGGTCGCTCACGACGCCGCCAGGCCGGGCAGCGGCACAGCGACCCTGACCGTCCAGCCCCCGCCGGGGCGGGGCCCCGCGTGGAAGCGGCCGCCCCAGCGTTCGGTGCGTTCGCGCATCGACACCAGGCCGAGGCCGCCGCTCCCACCGAGGCCGGTGCCGGCGCCGTCGTCGGCGACCTCGACGACGAGGTCCCCGTCGTCGACGGCGATGGCGATCTCCGCCGTCGCCGCTCCCGCGTGCTTCACCACGTTGTGCACCGCCTCCGAGACGATCCGGTACACATCCTCCTGCAGGTCGAGTTCGCCCTCGATGCGGTCCCGGTCGGCGTGGACGTCGACGGTGAGCCCGGTGCGGGCCTGGACGCCGGCGGCCTGGCCGCGGATGGCCTCGACGAGGCCGCGTTCCTCCAGCTCCAGGGGCCGGAGCTCGAACACGAGCTGGCGCAGGTCGGCGAGCGCGGTCGACGACAGCGAGGCGAGCTCCTCGGCCGCGACGCGCAGCCGGGCGGGATCGCCGCCGGCGGGGTCGCGGTCGAGCTGGTTGCGCAGCACCCGGGCCTGCATCCGCATGGAGAACAGCTGCTGGACGACGGAGTCGTGCAGGTCGCGGGCGAGGCGGCGACGTTCGTCGGACCGGGCGCGGGTGCGGGTCTGGGCGAGCAGCCCGGCGGTGTCGACGGCGATCGCGGCGTGGTCGGCCATCGCCTCCAGGAAGGCGAGCGGCCCGGGTTCCTCGCCGGGCACGAAGTAGGCGTTGACGACGCCGAGGGTCCGGCCGCGGACGGTCATCGGCACGGCGACGAACCCGTCCCAGTCGGGGCGGTCCATGATCTCATGCAGCGGCGCCCAGAGCGGGTCGGCCATGATGACGGCCTTGCGGTGCGGGACCACGACGCGCCTGCCTGCGGCGAAGGCGTCGAGGAAGCGGACGTCGGCGCCGAGTCGGCGGCACTGCGCGAACCGTTCCACGAAGTCGGGTGCCGCGCCGAACCCGGCCATGCCGAGGATGCGCAGGTCGGCGGCGGGGTCGTCGATGGCCAGGATCTGCACGGCGGCGATGGTGGCGGTGGCGACGATCTCGCGGGCGACGGCCTCCAGCGTCTGCGGCAACGACGCGGACTCGGTGACGCCGGCGGCGACGCGGGCGATGGCAGTGAGGCGTTCCTGCTGGTGGCGGACGTCGGTGACGTCGCGGAACCAGACGACGTGACCGGTCCCGGACGCGGCGACGCGGTAGTCGAGCTCGCGGATCGGCCCCTCGGGCGGGGCCCAGCGGACACTGCCCTCGCCGGGGGTGCGGGGGAAGGGACCCGCGGAGCCGAGGTCGGCGCCGAGCAGGTGCGACGCGGCGTCGTTGAGGAACGTGAAGGCGCCCTCGGCGTCGAGGACGGCGAGGCCGTCGGCGGAGACGTCGACGAGCGCGCGGACGACGGGATCGGTCGGTGTCACGACTGCCCTCCCGCCGGTGTTCGAGGTCCCGGAGGCGATCGAAGCAGGTCGGCGGGTCGGGGGCCATCGGGCACGGGTACCCGGCGCGCTACGTCATTCGTCGCGACCCGGGACCGGGCGGGCAGGCCGG
>MEGH01000004.1:0-59504 GCA_001725415.1 Pseudonocardia sp. SCN 73-27 | reverse complement strand
GGCCGGGCCGGTGACGTCGCACCGGCCCGGCCGCCGCCGCAGCGTTCACTCGCGGCGCACGAGCCCGTCGACGACATGGCGCAGCTCGTCGACCCGCGCGTTGAGGATCGCGAGCTCCGCGTCGACGACGGGTGCCGCCGAGTAGGTGGTGACGAAGTGCGCCAACGGTTCCGGGTCGCCGCGGACGTCGAGACCGTCCTGCCCGCTGAGCCGGGCGAAGGCTTCGCGCTCCAGTACCGGCCGGCCGTCGGCACACCGTGCGCAGCAGCCGACGAGCCGGCGCCACCCGGTGCGGCCGGTCCCGGAGTCGACGAACGCCGACGCCGAGCGCCCGCACCGGCAGCGTCCGGTCCACACCCGGCGCACGCGTTGGGTCTCGTAGCGCAGTCCGAGCTCGTGGCGCCGGTAGCGTCCCGAGGCGGCGACCTCGAGGACGACGGCGTCGCGGTGTTCGGGTGCGCAGGTGAGGTCGCGGGCGGCGTCGAGGGTGTGCAGGCAGTAGAAGCCGCAACGACACATCCGGCTCGGGACGGGGTGCCCGGAGTTGCTGAGGCACACCGCCTTGTCGGTCGCGAGGTAGACGTGGCGGCCCCCGGCGGCGAGCCCGCTGAACCCGGTGCGGGCGCCGTCGGCCGAGATCATCGGGTAGGCGGCCTTGAACCCGGTAAGCGGCGTCGATGACAGTTCCCGTGTCGCCCGGATCATGACGGCAGGGTGTGCAGAGCCCCGAACGCGGTGATCACGGACGTGGCGGTCACGGGGACCTCGTCGGCCGCCTCCCGGACCGCGTCCGCTGCGTCGGGGACGACCATCGGCCGCTCGACGCGCCCGATCCGGTCGGCCGGTGCGCTGTCGTCGGCACCGGACTCGGCGGCGAATCCCACGGCGAGTGCTTTTCCGAGCTTCATGGCTTCTCCTCGTTCGTATTCCGGCGTGGAATGTCCGTGCGCGAATTCGGCGCGCTCGGCGGACCCCGTCCGGTGGGAGAAGGTGGAACTCGCATGACACACCCCTGATCGTGAGATCGACCAGGGACCGTCAGCGGCGTCGTTGCCGCGGTTGGAGGTGAGCCCCATCACCGGAGTCGAGAGTAGACGCCGTCCGATTGCCGATGAATAGCCCGAAAGGGTGGTAAGAATTCCGTCGAATTCGAATTCGGGCAGCACGGAAATGTCGTCGCCCGGTGCCCGGGGAACGACTGCAGGAAAAGGAGAGGAAAGGCTTTCGCGACCACCTCCTACCCATGCCGGAACCCGGTTGGTAGGAGCTATCAGCCCGGACGAGCCCGGGCGGTCGACGGCGAGCCCCATCGCCGTGGGTGCAGCGTACTCCCGGGGCGGCGTCGACGGATCGTCGTCTCTAATGTTGACGAGGTTCCGCGAGGCCGTTTACCTTGTCGCCGACAGAGACGATGTTCGGACGTGAGATCGTGCGCGCATGACGCGGCGCTACCTCGGGGTGATCGGCCTGGCCGAGGCGCTCGGGGTGAGCCGGCACGCGGTCCACAAGTGGCGAGGCCGCCACCCCACGGGATCGGCCCATCCCTTCCCGGCACCGGACGTCGAGATCGACGGGGCTCCCGGCTGGGCGGAGGACAGGGTGGACGAGATCGAACGCTGGCGCGACGGGCTCCCGGGGCGGGGTGCGGGCGGCGGCAGGCCCACGGCGTTGCAGCGCGAGTACTACGCGACGGCGGCGACCCGCGGCCTCGACCGCGAGGACGCGGCACACACGCTCGCGGCCTTCCAGAACTCGTTCCCGGACATGTCCGAGGCCGAGATCTGCACGTGGCTGATCCGCGAGTGGAACACCTGACCAGCCCGGTCAGGAGAAGACGACGGTCCGGTTCCCGAGCGCGACGATCCGGTTCTCGCAGTGCCAGCGCACCGCACGGGCGAGCGCGCGCGTCTCGGCCTCGCGGCCGCGGGCGGCGAGCTGGTCGGGCGTCAGGGAGTGGTCGACACGGATCAGCTCCTGCTCGATGATCGGCCCCTCGTCGAGGTCGGCGGTCACGTAGTGCGCGGTGGCGCCGATGAACTTCACCCCGCGCGCGTGGGCCTGGTGGTAGGGCTTGGCGCCCTTGAAGCTCGGCAGCATCGAGTGGTGGATGTTGATCGCGCGGCCCGCGAGCTGCGTGCACAGCCCGTCGGACAGGATCTGCATGTAGCGGGCCAGCACGACCAGCTCGACGCCCTCGTCCCGCACGAGGTCGAGCAGCGCGGCCTCGGCGTCGGCCTTGGTGTCGCGCGTGACCGGGATGTGCCGGAACGGGATGGCGTACCGCGAGGCGACGCGGCCCAGGTCGGGGTGGTTGGACACGACGGCGACGACGTCGAGGGGCAGCTCGCCGATCTCGGTGCGGAACAGCAGGTCGTCGAGGCAGTGGGCGAAGCGGCTGACCATGAGGACGGTCCGCAGCCTGCGGTCGGCGTCGGCGAGCTGCCAGGTCATGTCGAACCGGTCGGCGAGGACGGCCACCGCGGCGCGCAGGGCGTCGAGGTCGAGCGACGAGCCGTCGACGTGGGCGAACTCGACCCGCATGAAGAACGTCCCGCTGGTCGCGCTGCCGAACTGCTGGCTCTGCACGATCGTGCACCGCTCGCGGACGAGCAGCTCCGACACCGCGAACACGATGCCGGGGGCGTCCGGGCAGGACAGCAGCAGCACGCCGCGATGCGCGGTCACGACAGCCGGGCCAGGAGCTGCTCTCGCCACGCCTCCGTCGCCTCCAGGTCGTTGAAGGTGAAGACGTGGATGCCCGCCAGCGGACCGTTGAACCCCGGGGCGAGGCGGTCGAGGAGCCGGTCGGCGCGGTAGCCGCCGGGAAGGAAGAACCGCCAGAACATGCTCTGCTGCTTGGCCAGGAACCGCGCCGACTGGCCGAGGCCGAGCCCGGCGGAGACGCGGATGAGCTTCTGCCGACTCACGGCGCCGGGCACCCCGACGTGCACGGGAAGGCCGGCACGAGCAGCCCAGCGCGTCGTCGTCGCGGCGTCGAAGCACAGCTGGGTGACGACGTGCGTCGCGTACGGGGCCTTGTCCCGCAACGCCTGCGACAGGGCGGCGTCGGGGATGCGGCCGTGGCCCTCGGGGTAACCGCCGATGCCGACGCTTTCGAACGAGTACCCGGTGTCCCCCAGCGCCTCGAGCAGGCTGAGCGCGTCGGGGAACACGCCCACAGGCTCGGCGGCGTCGCCACCGATGACGAACAGCCGGTCGACGCCGGCCTCGCCGAGGCGGGCGGCGATGTCGGTGAGGTGCTCCTTGTCGCGGACCAGCCGGGCCGCGAGGTGCGGTGCCACCCGGTAGCCGGCGGCGCGCAGCCGGACGGCGAGGTCGAGCGTCGGCTCCAGGCCCTTGGCCTCGGTCGTGGTGACGGTCAGCGGCACCTCGGCCGGAACGTGGGCGAGGACCTTGTCGTGGGCGCTGGGGAAGGGCAGCACCTCGTAGCCGGCGCGGCGGATCGCGTCGGCGAACGCGGTGCGGGAATCGGTGGGCCTCGTCGTCATCAACTGCTCCGATACCGGGTGCGGGCGAACTGGACGTAGGGGGCGGGCGCGACCGTCGCCCGGATCTCGCGCTGGGTGTGCTCCTCCACCTGCGGTTTCGCGGTGACGGGGTCCTCGCCCCAGACGACGGTGACCTCGGTGCCCGGCGCGGCGTGCGCGGTGTCGAGGGTCGCGAGCGACAGCAGCGCGTGCTCGTGTGCCTTCCCTGGCCTTCCTCGACGGTAAGGAGGCGAGGGGGACCCCCGGATGACGCGGATGACCGGACCCGACCGCGACAACTGACGTAGACGGTCGTGAGCGGTGATGGTCGCTGTGGCGACCATCACCGCTCACAGCGGTTCAGGCGGGCTGGTTGTCGAACAGGGCCAGGCCGGCGGCGGTGTTGGACGCGGGCACGTGGTAGACGCTGTGCACCTTGCGGACCTCGGCGTTCATCGCCCCGCGCATGACCAGCCACATGATCAGCTCGATGCCTTCCGAGCCGGCCTCGCGGATGAAGTCCTCGCGGGTCAGGGCCGCGAGCTTCTCCGGGTCGTTCTCGATGGCGTCGAGGAACATGGCGTCGAACTCGGGGTTGATGAACCCGGCACGGGCACCCGCGAGCTGGTGGGACATGCCACCGGTGCCGAGGATGCCGACGGTCCGCGCGCCCTCGAACGACGCGATCGCCCTCCCGAGCGCCTTGCCCAGGGCGTAGCAGCGGGCGGCGGTGGGCTGCGGGTACTGGATGACGTTGACCAGCAGCGGCACGACCGGGCAGGGCCACTTGTCGCCGGGATCGGGCGTCCACACCGACAGCGGCACGGTGAACCCGTGATCGACGTCGAGCTCCTGGAAGACGGTGAGGTCGAAGCCGTCGTCCATCAGGTTCTGCAGCAGGTGGAACGACAGCTCCGGGGAGCCGATGACGTCGGGAACCGGGCGGCGCCCGAAGCCCTCGTCTGCCACCTCGTAGCGGTCGGCGGTGCCGATGGCGAAGGTCGGCACGATGTCGAGGTCGATACCGTTGGCGTGGTCGTTGTAGATCAGGATCGCGACGTCGGGCTTGTTGTCGGCCAGCCACTCCCGGGCCGGGCCGTAGCCCTCGAACAGCGGCGCCCACACCGGGTCGGCCGTCATGCCGCGGTCCATCGCGGCCCCGATCGACGGGACGTGCGACGTCGCCAGCCCCCAGATCACCTCAGACATCGGTGCGCCCTCCCGCGAGCATCGCGGCCTTGAAGTCGGCCTCGGACATGCCGGTGAAGACACCGCCGAGGTACTGCATGGACAGCCCGTCCATCATCGCGAGCTTGTAGATGTAGAAGATGCTGCCGCCCAGGTCGAGCATCGCCTGCCAGTCGCGGCCCAGGACGGCCTCGGTCTGGTCGTCGGTGAGCCCGAACCGGGCGCAGTAGCCGGGTTCGTCGGCGAGGAAGTCCGCGCGGGCCGCCTCGGAACGCAGCGACATGAACAGCTTGTTCATGCGGAGCCCCCGGCGGCTCGTGGGGCCGTCGAACACATAGGTCCCCGGCAGGTCCGGACTGATCCGGCTCGTCATCTGGCCGCTCCCAAGCTCGGGCCGGCATTCCGATGTGGGACGGACGCCGGCGACCGTCGTCCCCCGACCGTAATTCCCGCCGGGGCCCGGGGCCATCACGCACCCGACCGTTGTGCTGCGGGACAAATGACGTACCCCCACGCTGGTCGGGTACGTCAAATGACCCGTCGCGGCCCCGCCATCGAGCCGTCCCGCCCGGGGTACCCGGCTCCTAGCGTGAGGACAGCGGGCGCGCCGGGCGCGCATCTCGAGAGAACGGACGGACATGAGCGCCAAGAACCTGCAGGACGTGCTGGACGCCGCTGGCGACACCGTCGGGCTGTTGCGGGACTCGCAGATCGGGGCGTACGTCTACCCCGTCGTGCCCGCGGAGTTCACGAACTTCCGGCGCGAGGTCAAGGCGTGGCAGAAGACGGCGGTGCTGTTCGACCAGTCCCACCACATGGTCAACCTGTGGGTCTCGGGCCGCGACGCGCTGAAGCTGTTCATCGACACCGGCATCAACTCGACGGCGACGTTCCCGGTCGACTCGGCCAAGCAGTTCGTGCCCGTCTCCCCCGACGGCGGCGTCATCGGCGACGGCATCCTGTTCCGGCTCGCCGAGGACGAGTTCGTGTTCGTCGGCCGCGCGCCGGTCGCGAACTGGCTGACGTTCACCGCGTCCACCGGCTACGACGTCGACGTCCGCAAGGACGACCGCTCCCCCTCCCGCCCCTACGGCAAGCCGGTGACCCGCGACGTGTGGCGGTTCCAGATCCAGGGCCCGCGCGCGTGGGAGGTCATCGAGAAGGTCCACGGCGGCCCGTTGGAGCAGGTGCGGTTCTTCCGCATGGGGCACATGAACGTCGGCGGACAGCAGGTCCGCACGCTGCGCCACGGCATGGCCGGCGCCCCGGGCCTGGAGCTGTGGGGCCCGTACGAGTACTACGACCGCGTCCGCGACACGATCCTGGAGGCAGGCGCCGAGTTCGGGATCGAGCCGGCCGGGGCGCGGGCGTACTCGTGCAACACGCTGGAGTCGGGCTGGATCCCCTCGCCGCTGCCGGCCGTCTACACCGGTGAGGGGCTGCGCGCCTACCGCGAGTGGCTGCCGGCCGTCGGCTACGAGTCGACCAACGCGCTGGCGGGCAGCTTCGTGTCCGACCGGATCGAGGACTACTACCTCAACCCGTGGGAGCTGGGCTACGGCTCGTTCGTGAAGTTCGACCACGACTTCGTCGGCCGCGACGCGCTGGCCGCGATCGACCCGGACACCCAGCGCCGCAAGGTGACCCTGGCCTGGAACGCCGAGGACGTCACGACGCTGCTGGCCTCGCCGTTCGACCTCGACGGGCCCGAGTACCAGTTCTTCGACATCCCCAATGCGAACTACGGCTCGTCGAACTACGACTCGATCGTCGACGCCGACGGCCGCATCATCGGGCTGTCGCTGTTCACCGGTTACAGCGCCAACGAGAAGCGCGCCCTCTCGCTCGCGACCATCGACCCGGACGTGCCGCTGGGTGCCGAGGTGCGGGTGCTGTGGGGCGAGCCGAACGGCGGGTCGCGCAAGACGACCGTCGAGCCGCACGAGCAGTTCGCGGTGCGCGCCATCGTGAGCCCGGCGCCGTTCGCGGCCATGGCGCGCGAGACCTACCACCAGGGCTGGCGCACCGCAGCGGCGACCGTGTGAACCCTGTGAGCGGTGATGGTCGCTGGAGCGACCATCACCGCTCACCACCCCGACGTCGTCTCACGCGGCGAGCAGGTCCGCCTCGTCCAACCGACGCAGCATCCGGACCTCGGCCTTCATCGCCGCGCTCTCGGCACGCAGCAGCGTCCGGACGCGCGAAAGGTCCCAGCGGTAGCCGGCGATCTCCTCGGCGACCGTGAGCAGCGGGCGGGCCAGCAGGTCACGGATGCGGCCGTACGCGCTACCGGTGAGCACGGACCGGGCGAGCAGTTCGGCGTCGCGCAGGGCGTCGGTGATGCCGTGGGCGGTGAGCGGGTCCTTGACGTACCCGGCGTCGCCGACGAGTGCCCAGCCCGGCCCGGCCGGGCGGCGCAGCACCGCGGGCACGCCGGGGAAACCGCGCAGCGGACCGACGCGGTCGCCCAGCTCCAGGCCGGGCGCTGCCTCCGCGAGCACCTGCGCGAACAGGGTGTCGACGCCGTCGCCACGGTCGCTGGCGAAGCGGGCCGCGGGCATCCCGGCCCAGACGCAGGCCAGGCCGTCGTGGGTCGGGATGACGCCCGCGGTCGCGCCGGGGACGTAGAACCACTCGTAGCCGGTGGCGGGCGCCGGGGCGTAGCCGTAGACGATCGCGCTCGCGGTGCGGCCCAGCCGCAGCACCGGGGCGCCGACGAGCCGGGCGACCGTCGAGCGGATGCCGTCGGCGCCGACGGTCAGCGGCGCGGACGCGCGGATCGTCCCACCGCCGCGGATGCGGGCGGCGACGCCGGTCACGTGCCCGCCGACCCCGAGCAGGCCGGTGACGTCGACCCCGGTCCGGACGGTCACGCCCGAGTCCCGGTCCATCGGGTGTCTCCCTCGGGATGGGGACGGTGGCCGGCCGGCACGGTGGGCGCGACCGGCCACCCGCGACCGGGTGTCACGCGGTGACGATGTCCAGCTCGATCGGCACACCGCCCGAGATCGAGTCGAAGACGACCGACCGGTCACGGCCGCGCGACACGACCTGGCGCAGCTTCTCGGCCGGGGCGTCGCCGGAGATGGTGATCGTCATCCGGATGCGCTCGAACCCGTTGCGGAAGTTCTCGGTGTCGACGCCCATCGCGCCCTGCACGTCGAGGTCGCCCTCCAGCTCGGAGGTCACCGAGGTCAGCCGTACGCCGCGGGCGGCCGCGGAGTAGACGAGCGACGTCGTCACGCACGCGGCGAGCGCGTGCAGTAGGTACTCGGCCGGGTTGGGGCCCTCGTCGGCGCCCAGCAGGATCGCGGGTTCGCCGGCGTCGAGGGTCCAGCCGGAGCTGCGCGAGGAGTCCTCGGCGCAGGCGGCGTAGAAGCCCTTGATCGACGAGCGGTTGTGCGAGCCGCCCATCCACGTGTTGGAGGCGCGGAATCGGAACCGCGCGATCTCGGGCTGTGCCTTGATGGCGTCGAGCGTGGCGAACATGGTCGCGGTGTCGACGCCGTTGCGGACGGTGTCGGTGGCGGTCTCGGTCATGTCGGGCTCCTCGTGGTGTGTGGCCGGCGGTTCCGGCTTCGACGTGACACACCGTGCGCCGCAGCGGAGCCCCCACCCATCGCAACAGACGCCCATCTCGGGTGCGTGCCTACCCATGCCGGTCGACGTGGGTAGGCAACGCCCCGAAATGGGGGTCGCCCACCGATGAGCCGGAGGCGCTCACGGCCCGACGCTCCTTCTCGTCCGATCCGACGACGGAGGAGCCCACGATGACCAGCACCCGGAGCGCCGACCGCCTCGGCCCCACGGAGAGCGCCCGGCTGCGGTACGCCGCGCTGCGCGCCCTGTCGACGCACCCCGGCCCGGTCGGCGAGCTGATCCACCGCGAGCTGATGGCCTGGCAGGACTTCGGCCACCGGATCGGGCGCGACGGCCTGCCGCGCCGTCTCGCCGCGGAGATCCTGGGGAGGGACGAGCCGTGAGCGTCGCGCTCCGCGAGCTGGGCCCCGGCGAGGTCGACGTCCTCGACACCGTGTTCGCCGGGCTGTCCGAGACCAGCCGCTACCGCCGGTTCCACGGCGGCGTGCCGCGCCTGTCCCCCGGCACCCGGGCCGTGCTCGCCGCGGTCGACGGACGCCGCCACCTGGCGGTCGCCGCCTTCGCCGGTGACGAGCCGATCGGCATCGCGCGGCTCGTCTCCACGAGCGGCGCACCTGCCGGCCGCGCCGAACTGGCCGTCGAGGTCGTCGACGCCTGGCAGGGACGCGGCGTCGGCACCCGGCTTGTCGCCGCGGTCCTCGCGCTCGGCGCCGACGCCGGGTTCGACGAGGTCGTCGCCGACGTGCTGTCCGAGAACGGCCCGATCCTGCGGCTGCTCGCCGCGCTGCTGCCCGACCGCACGACCCGGACCGACGGTCCCGAGACGTGCGTGACCGCCCGCCTGAGAGGAACTCCTCCGATGACACCGTCCCAGACCTCTGCCGAGGTGCACCGCGCCGAGCTGCTGGCCGCCGCCCAGGCCCACCGCCTCGCCCGAGCTGCGCGGAAGCGCCGGCCCCGCCGACCGCTCGTCACCACCCTGCGGCCCCGCCGGGTCCCGGCCGTCGGCGGGGACGCCGCATGAGCGCCCCGACCCTCGCCCGCCCCCTGGTCGACCGGCGGGCCGTCCGCGACATCGCGCCGCTGCGGCCGGCCAGACCCGCGCGCGACCTCGCGGCTGTTCCCGGCCCCGGGGACGACCGTGAGGTTGCGCGCGGGGTCAGCCCGCCGGCGCCGCGAGCGCCTTCGACGCGTCGCGGCGCGACGCCACCCCCAGCTTCTGCAGGACCGCCGACACGTGATGGTCGACGGTCCGCACCGACAGCACGAGCCGGGCGGCGATCACGGCGTTGGTGAGCCCGTCGGCGACGAGCTGCAGGATCTCCAGCTGGCGACCGGTCAGCCCCGCGGGGTTGGCCCGCGTCGTCTGCTGGGGTCCGCGCGGCACCCGGTCGACGCCGAGGGCCCGCAGCCGCGCCCGCGCCCAGGCCGCGGCGGGGCGGGCGCCGAGGTCGTCGAGCACGGCCAGCCCCTCCAGCGCCGCGGCCGGTTCGCCCGACTCGACCAGCTCCAGCGCCCGCTCGTAGGGGGCGCCGATCTCCTGCCACACGGCCGCCGCGGCGCTCCGGTCGCCGCGCAGGCCCGCCGAGTACTCCGGTGGGCAGCCGGGGAAGTCGGCCACCGGCTCGCCGAGGCGGCGCAGCCAGCGCGACAGCTCACCGCGTTCACGCTCCCGCCCCGGTCCCTCGGTGCGGGGCAACAGCGCGCGGGCGTGGGCGCCGAGAGCCGCGTCGCCGATGAGCCAGCCCTGTTCGGCGGCCGCCGACGCGACCACGACCTGCGCGGGCAGGGCATGCGCCGCGACCGCGTTCGACCAGGCCGTCTCCAGCAGTTCGGGCGCCTCCGGGCTGCCGGTGCGCACCGCGAGCTGGGCCGGCGTCGGCAGCGCATGGCGGCCGACCATCCCACCGCCGTCCCCGTCGAGCCCCCAGCGCAGCTCCGCGTCGGCCTCGGCCCACCGCCCGTGCAGCGCCTTGAGCCGCGCGTCGAACGACTCGACGCGCAGGTGCGTCTCGTGCTCGGTGCCGTCGACGTACCCCCGGGTCAGGGTGATCTCCCCGCGCAGCTCGTCGTGGCGGGCGTAGCGCCACAGCAGCTCGGCGAGGTTGACGTGACCGAGCAGGACGTCGTCGAGCCGGTCGATCCGCTCGGCCAGCGCGACACCGGCGTCGATGTCGGCGCGACCGTCCGGGTCGCCGAGCTGCCACCGGGCGCGGCCCCGGTAGATCAGGCCCAGGGGCCGCAGCTGCTCGACGTCCAGCGTCAGGCTCTCGTCGGCACACACGAGGCCCTCGACCTCCTGGTCGAGGTTGACCAGTACGACGGCCCGGCAGCACAGCGCGTAGGCCAGCGCCGGGATGTCGCCGGCGTCGCGCAGGGTGTCGACGGCCCGGCCCGCGGCGGCCAGCGCGTCGTCGATGCGCAGGATCGACCACAGTTGCAGCGCCAGCGTCGACAGCGCCTTGCCCAGCGGTACCGGGTCGCCGAGCTCGGCGCGCAGCCGCACGGCCTCCTCCCCCGCCGCGACGGCGCCGTGCCGATCGTTGCCGTGGAAATGGGTCCACGCCAGGTGCTCCTGCAGCTCGGCACGCTCGCCCGCGGTCGAAGCGATGCGCAGCGCGTGCGCGTAGAGGGCGACGGCCTGTCGGTGCGCGCCCGCCGCAGCAGCCTGCTTCGCGGCCAGGACCGCGGCGTGCAGGGGAGGTCCTCCAATCACCAGGACGACGGGGGCGCCCGGCTCGGTGAGCAGGTCGAGGACCGCGTCGTAGACGGCGTCGCGATCGGCACCGCCCAGCGCCGCGGCGAGGGTGCCGCCGCGGGGCCGCGGCGTCGCGCAGCGGCCCGAACGTGCGTGGGGTGACGAGGTCGTCGCACGCTCCGGCGAGCAGCCGGACGCGGCCCGCGGTGCCCCGGCGGAACGCCCTGAGCAGGCTGGTCTTGCCGATCCCGGCCTCGCCGTGGACCAGCACGACCGAACCCTCGCCCGACCCCGCGTCGGTGAGGGCTGCCTCCAGGTTCGTGAGCTCGGCGTCGCGCTCGAGCAGATCCATCCTGCGATCGTGGCAAAGAGAACGGGGAGACGGCCCTCGGGATCCTCGAACCGACCGGGCGGCGGATCTCCGCCACCGTCATCGACGTGCTGACCCTCGACGAGACGGGCCGCACCTCCCGGATCGTCATGGTCGCCGACGAGCTGGGACGGCTGATGCAGGCGGGCGCGCTCGGTCCGCGTTGACGGCGCGCGCCCGGCGTGGACACGATGCCGGGCGGGCGGCGTCGTGGCCGTCGCTCCCACGCGAGGTCCCGAGGCCACGCCATCACGGGGGATCGATGACGGCCCAGCCCGCACTGCGCAGCGCCGAGTGGTACTCCGGCGACGACCGCAACGCCTACATCCATCGCGCCTGGATGCGCCGCGGCGCACCGGGTGACGCGTTCACGGGGCGCCCGCAGATCGCGATCGCCAACACCGCCTCGGACCTGACGCCGTGCAACCGGCACCTCACCGAGGTCGCGGCGGCGGTGCGCGACGGCGTGCACGCCGCGGGCGGGACGCCGCTGGAGCTGCCGGTGGTGTCGCTGGGCGAGACGCTCGTGCGTCCCACCGCGATGCTGTGGCGCAACATGGCCGCGATGGCGACCGAGGAGATGTTGCGCGCCAACCCGATCGACGGTGTCGTGCTGCTCGGTGGCTGCGACAAGACGATCCCGTCGCTGCTGATGGCGGCCGCGTCGGTGGACCTGCCGGCCGTCGTCGTGCCGGGCGGCCCGATGCTCACCGGCACGTTCCAGGGCAAGCCGCTGGGCTGCGGCACCGACGTGTGGCGGCTCTCGGAGGAGGTCCGCGCCGGCACCCTGTCGGCCGACGACTTCACCCGCTCCGAGTCGTCGATGATCCGCAGCCGCGGGCACTGCAACACGATGGGTACGGCGTCGACGATGGCGCTGGTCGCCGAGGCGCTCGGCACCGTCGTGCCCGGGGTGGCCGGGACACCCGCGCCCGACAGCAGGCTGCTGGAGTCCGCCCACATGACGGGCCGGTTGGCCGTCGACATGGTGGCTGCGGACCGGCGGCCGAGCACCTTCCTCACGGCGGCGTCGTTCCACAACGCGATCGTCGCCCTGGCCGCGGTCGGCGGGTCGACCAACGCCGTCGTGCACCTGCTCGCGATCGCCGGGCGGGTCGGTGTGGAGCTCACCCTCGACGACGTCGACCGCATCGGCTCGCGCGTCCCGATGCTCGTGGACCTGCAGCCGGCAGGGCGCTTCCTGATGGAGGACCTGCACCGCGCCGGCGGCCTGCGCGCCGTTCTGCGCGAGGTGCGCGACCTGCTCGACCCGACCGCGCTGACCGTCACCGGCACCCCGCTCGTCGACGGTCTCGACGACGCGACGATCTGGGACCCCGAGGTCGTCCGGACGCGGGACAACCCGATGGTGGCAGAGGGCGGGATCGCGGTGCTGCGCGGCAGCCTCGCCCCCGACGGCGCCGTCGTGAAGCCGGCCGCCGCGTCCCCGCACCTGTTGCAGCACCGGGGCCGGGCCGTCGTGTTCGACTCGATCGAGGACTTCAACGCCCGCGTCGACGACCCGGACCTCGACGTCGACGAGAACTCCGTGCTGGTGTTGCGCGGCTGCGGCCCCAAGGGCTACCCCGGGATGCCGGAGGTGGCGAACCTGCCGTTGCCGCCCAAGCTGCTCGCCCGCGGGGTACGCGACATGGTGCGCGTCTGCGACGGCCGGATGAGCGGGACGGCGTACGGCACCGTCGTGCTGCACGTGGCACCGGAGGCCGCGGCGGGCGGTCCGCTGGCGCTGGTCCGGACCGGTGACGTGATCGTCCTCGACGTACCGGGCCGCCGCCTCGATCTCGACGTCCCCGCCGACGAGCTGGCCGCCCGCCGCGCCGACCCGGCGACGGTCGCGGCGTTCGCCAACCCGGCGCGCGGCTGGGAACGCCTCTACGTCGACCACGTCCTGCAGGCCGACACCGGCGCCGACCTGGACTTCCTCGTCGGTTCGAGCGGGTCTGTCGTGGGCCGCGACTCGCACTGACCCGTCGGGTCGGGACCAGTCACAGGTCGAACTCGGCGCGGACCGGGGGCCGTTCAGACCACGACGCCGCCCGGTCCCGCCGGGTCGCACACCGGCACAGGACTCTGTGAGCGACCCCGGTCCTGCCATTCAGCTCAGCGGCTCCGTCCAGCACACCGCCGTCCCCTCGACAGCGACGACGCCGTCGTCACGGGTCACGTGGACGGCGAGCGTCGTGATCGGCTTGTCCTCCCGCGCCGCCGTCACCTCGACGGACCCGGTGATCACGTCACCCGGGCGGACCGGGGCCTTGAAGGCGACGTCGAGCTGCAGGAACACGCTCCCGGGGCCCGGCAGCTCCTCGGCCACCACGGCGTTGAGGATCGCGGTCGTGACCCCGCCCTGCACGACGATCCCGCCGAACCGCGACGCGGCGGCGGCCTCGGCGTCGTGGTGCAGCGGGTTGCGGTCTCCGGAGATCGCGGTGAACAGCTCGATGTCGTCGCTGGTCCGGTCCCGGCGAGGCCCTGCTCGGCACCGGCATCGCCCGGGCCACCGCGGCCGGCGACCACGTCTTCGCGACGATGGGCCACGTCCTGCTCGTCCAGGACCTCTGGCACGCGGGCAGGTTCACCGACACCGCGGCCGCGCTCGACGCCGCCGCCCGCTACACCGACGAGCGCGACCTCGGCCTCTACCAGGACCACCTCGCCGCCTACCGGTTCCGGCTCGACGCGATGCGCGGCAACTGGGACGTCGCCGAGGCCGGGCTGCGCGGGCTGGCGGGCGAGCCCGGCTCCGAGATCGGCGCGATCCGCTACAGCATGCTCGACCTGACCCGGCTGCTCGTCCGCCGCGGCGTCGACGACGTCGACACCTTCCTGGCGTGGAGTGCGGACTACGCCGGTCGCAGCGACGGCCGCTACGAGCTGGTCCCCGCGCACCTGGCGCGGATCGAGCACGCGTGGCTGCGCGGGGAGCCGGCGCCGCTCGCGTCGGTGGAGCTGCTGCGCGAGCGCACCGCCGGGCCCGGGGCCGAACGGCAGCGCGGTGAGCTGCAGCGCTGGCTGCGCCGGCTCGGCCTGCCCGCCGAGATGTTCCCCGGCTGCCCCGACGAGTTCGCCGCCGGTCTGGCCGGTGACTGGCAGGGCGCCGCCGCGGCGTGGGCGCGCATGGGCGACCGCTACGAACAGGCGCTCGAGCCGGCCGATGCCCCCGGGGTGCCTCCGCTCCTCGACGCGCTCGCGATCCTCGACGACCTCGGAGCCCGCCCCGCCGCCGCGCTGGTCCGGCGGCGGCTGCGCGACCGCGGCGCCGCCGCCGTCCCCCGGGGGCGGAAGCCCGCGACGCGGGCCAACCCGGCCGGGCTGACCGACCGGCGGCTGGAGATCCTGCAGCTGCTCGCCGCCGGTGCGACCAACGCCGAGAACGCGGCGCGGCTCGTGCTGTCGGTGCGGACGGTCGACCATCACGTGTCGGCGGTGCTGCAGAAGCTGGGCGTCGGCAGCAGGCGCGAGGCGGCAGGCGCGCTGGCGTCGTGGTCCCTGAACCCCCGCTGAGTTCGACGTCGGCCTGCTTCGATCATGGTGCGGACCAGTCCGTCGAACTCGGCGGTCAGGTGAGGGCGTCGGCGTCGCCGGTCAGGACGCCCTTGATGACGCGGTTCATCCCGTTGCGCGGCAACGACTCGACGAAGTCGACACGCACCGGGACCTTGTAGTCGGCGAGCCTGTCCGCGCACCACGCGATGAGCTCGTCGGCGGTGGGTGCCTGGTCCGAGGGGACCACGACGGCGCGGACGTCGCTGCCGAGGACCTCGTTGGGCAGCGGCACCACCGCCACCTCGGCGACGCCCGGGTGCTCCAGCAGCACGCCCTCCACCTCGACCGACGACACGTTGAGCCCGCCGCGGCGGATCAGCGCGGCGTTGCGGTCGACGAAGTAGACGAACCCGGCGTCGTCGGTGGTGGCCATGTCGCCGGTGCGCAGCCAGCCCTGCCCCGGCAGGGCCCGTTGCGTGGCGGCCGGGTCGGAGACGTAGCGCGACATCGTCGACGGGCTGCGCAGGCACAGCTCCCCGACCTCGCCCGGCGCGGTCGTCGTCTCCGAGTCGGTGCGGCGTACCTCGAAGCTCACCCACTCGCGGAACCCGGTGCGGCCGATCGACAACCCGTTGTCGCCCATGCGGTCCAACGCCTCGGGATGGTCGTCGTCGACCAGCATGATCCCCGACGTCCCGCCCTCGGTGAGCCCGTAGATGTTGACCAGCTCCACACCCCACCGCTCCCCGATCTCCGAGCGGATGCGCCGGTAGAACGCCTGGCTGGAGGGCTGTCCGCCGTAACAGACCCGCTCCAGCGCGGAGAAGTCGTAGGCGTCGAGCTCCGCGGGGGTGCGGCGGTCGAGGATCAGCGCGAGGACCGTCGAGATCAGGAAGACCGACGTCGTGCGGTGCCGCTGCATCCGATCGAGCGTGCCGTGCACGTCGAACTCCGGCTCGACGACGTAGGTGCACCCGGCGGCGAGGCAGCCGAGCAGGTTCGTGTGGCTGCCCGTGCTGGTGAAGAACGGCGCGAACGACTGGTAGACGCTGCCCGGCCGCACCCCCCACGCGCCGACGCCCTGGTAGCCGCAGGCCACCGACCCGCGATGGCTCAGCGCGACGGCCTTCGGACGGCCGGTGGTCCCGGAGGTGAAGAGCCAGTCGGCGTCGTCGTCACCGGTGACGGGGACCGCGCCGACACTCGGGTGCGACGCTTCCAACAGCCCCGAGGAGACGTCGAGCAGGACCCCACCGGCGGACACCTGCTGCAGCAACGGGAGGAACCGCGGCCCGTGCACGATCGCCGCCGGTTTCACGAACCCGAGCACATAGGCCAGCTCGCGCGCGACGTAGCGGGTGTTGAGCGGCACGCAGATCGCGCCCAGGCGGTGCACCGCGTGGTAGGCGACGTGGGCCTCGGCGGCACCGTCGTTGTCGACGAGCAGGCCCACCCGGTCTCCCGGCCCGACCCCGGCGGCGGCCAAGGACGCGGCGGCTGCCTCGGCCCGGTCGGCCAGCTCCCGATAGGTCCAGGCGACCTCGCCGCCGGTGACGAGGCTCGGCGCGATCAACGCCGCAGCGTCCGGGATCTGCGACGCCCTCGATGCCAGGAGCTCGGGGACGGTCTCCTCGGGTCCCGGCGCGTCGGGCCACCAGAAGCTCACAGCGGGAATCCCACTGCGCCACCGTCCTCGACGCGCTCGATGTACTCCATGATCCCGTAGCCGGTGCGACCGTCCCAGGTGTACTCGCTGAACGCCTCCGCCACCCGCGAACGCAACTCCGTCCCGTCCTCGGTCCGTCGTCGGTTGCGCAGCGGCGCCAGCGTCAGCGTGCGGGCGTCGACGACCGCCGTGCCCTGCGCGGTGCGAACCCCCAGCCGGGCTGCAGCCGGCTCCTGGTTGTCGTCCCACTCCGTCCACACGTCGAGGTCGGTGACCTCGTGGTACTCGCCGTCGACGAGCAGCACTCCGCGCCGGCGCGACGTCCCGTCGGCACGGATGTTCTTGAGGATCATCAACGCCCGGTCGTCGCCGAAGTTGGCGATGAACAGCCGGTACGCCCAGATCGCCTGCCAGTACCGCGGGCCCCAGGAGTGGTCGCGCCAGCCGTGGCCGTCGATCGGGAAGTCCTCGTCGCCGACCGTGATGTGCCCGGTCACCGCCGTGTGCTGGTTGAAGTGGCCGCGGGAGAACTGGTCGCCGTAGTACATGAGCGTCTCGTGCTCGGGCGCCGTCGGTTCGCCGCCGTGCATCGGCGACACCCCGCGCGCGTCGAACCGCACCGACGCCTGCACCCGCGGCGCGTCCGCGAACATGCGGCGCGGGTCGCGCAGGACCGCCGGGTCGTCGAGGACGAACACCTCACCGTCGTAGGCCATCGTCACGGCCGCGAACGGCTCGCCGACCTCGTAGCGCAGCCCGCCGGCGTCGAAGGCGTCGTTGTGGCTGATCGAGGGCTTGCCGAACGCGCACGCCACCCGGCCGCCGGGCAGGTACAGGCACACCGACAGCTCGGCGTACCCCTCGTTGACGCGGTTGCCCAGCCGCATCCAGCCGCCCATCCGCGACCGCGCGTCCCAACCGCTGGCGTAGACGCTCTCGTTGAAGTTCACCAGGTCGTCCGGCGGGTGCGGGTACTCGTCGCGATGCTCCAGGCGCAGCCCGCCCGCGGTCGTGGTCACGTGATCCCCCGTCCGTCCGGCTGCGTCGATGCAGCTGCTTGAACCCTAGCCCGGCAGCTCGCGCAGACCCTCCTCCCGATCGACGACGGGCGCGTACCCCAGCTCACGGCACGCCTTCGCGATGTCGATCGAGCACTCGTGCTGCGTCGGCGCGGTCTCGTCGACGTCGCCCAGCGGACGCCCGGCTCTCAACACCGCCTCGGTGCTGACGTGCACGAGCCGCGCGACGCCTGCGGTCCGGCAGCCCTCGACGACCGCGCGGGTGCCGTCGACGTTCGCGCGCACGAACTCCGCCCGCGGCCCCCACTCCCCCACCGCCGCCGCCACATGGAACGCGACCTCGGTGCCGTCCGCGGCCGCGCGGACGTCCCCGACCGAGGTCAGCTCCCCGGCGACGGGCGTCGCGCCCAGCTCCGCGACCCTGCCCGCCGCGGCGCCGGAGCGGGTCAGCGCCCGGACGGCCCAGCCGTCGGCGCACAACCGTCGGACGAGATGGCAGCCGACGAACCCCGACCCGCTGGTGACGAACGCCGTCCTTGCCATCGCTGCAGCGTAGGGAGCCCGGGAACGGTCGGGTACGGCTGAGTGGCCCGAGGGCGCAATCCCGACAGGACCGGATGAGCAGTCACGGATTGGACACGGGGTGTAACTCGGACGGCCCGCGCAACGACTTCGTGTCGTGGCGAACGGATCTCTCAGCAAGGGCGCGAACGTCGCGCTGGTTCATCGATCAGCAGTCGAACAGGGCCGGCTCCATGCCGTGGTGCGATGGTCCGATCCCCGCGGCGTGGCCGACGTCGACGTCGCAGCACTGCTGCTCGGCGAGAACGGGAAGGTCCGCCACGACGAGGACTTCGTCTTCTACAACGCTCCGAGCAGCGTCGACGGGGCGGTCCGGCTGCTGGGCAAGCGGTCCGCCGAGGAGCGCGCCGAGGACAGGGTCGCCGTCGACCTCGAAGCACTGTCCGACGAGGTCGGTACCGTCGTCATCGCCGCGAGCCTCGACTCGGACGGCTCCGGGTTCGGCGACCTCGGCGAGTTGTCCGTCGAGATCCTCGATGCGAGCGGCACTCCGCACGCGCGCTTCGACGTGGGCGACGCGGGCTCCGAGACCGCGATCGTGCTGGGCGAGCTGTACCTGCGCAACGACGAGTGGAAGTTCCGCGCCGTCGGCCAGGGCTGGGACTCCGGGCTCGCGGGGCTGGCGACCGACTACGGCATCACCGTCGACGAGACCCCGGATGCCCCAGCAGACCCGCCGGTCGCGCAGGTGCGGGCGGTCGAGGCCCATGTGGAGGTCGTCGATCCGACGACCGTCGACGCCGACGACGCCATGCAGGAGATCGTCGCCGTCGTCGAGGACGGCGACATGATCGCCGAGCTGCCGCCCAGCGTCGACGCGTCGGAGGTGTCGGAGGCGGTCGCGACTGTCGAGGACCAAGCACCCCGGACCCCGGCGGCGTCCGTGCCGGCGCCGCGGCCGAAGCCGTCCGGGGCCGGTGTCCGGACCAGGAAGAAGAAGGCGACCGCGGCGACGCTGCCTGCCCTGTCCCTCGCGGTCGACCCGAGCTGGCAGCCCGCTCGCCTGTTCTCGGTGACTGGGGTCGGCAACGCCGAGGAGAAGGAACGTCGCGCCACCTCGACGCTCCTGTCGACCATGATGGCCGTCCGCGACTTCGGCCGTGCCCTCGTCACGCGGTTCGGGGGTCCGGCGGGCTCGGTCGAGGCCTACCTCGAGGTGCCGTTCACGCTCGACGACCGGACCGTCATCCCCGATGGGGTCATCCGGGTGGCTCGCGCGGGCCGGATCTGGACCGCGCTGCTGGAGGTGAAGACGGGCTCGGCGGCGCTGCGGACGGACCAGATCGAGCGCTACCTCGACCTCGCCCGGCAGCAGGGCTACGACGCCGTGGTGACCCTGTCGAACGACCTCGCTCCGGTCGGGGACGTGCACCCGCTGCAGATCGACGGGCGCAAGCTCCGCAAGGTCAGCCTGCACCACATCTCCTGGTCGGAGGTGCTGCACGAGGCGCAGATGCAGCTGGCCCACCGCGGCCTCGCTGACCGGCTCCAGGCATGGGTGCTGGCCGAGCTGATCCGCTACCTGCAGCACCCGGCCTCGGGCGCGGCGGGCTTCGACGACATGGGCGCGGCGTGGGTCCCGGTCCGCGACGCGGTCGCCGCCGGCACGCTGCGGCCGGCCGACAACAAGATCGTGACGGTGACGACAGCGTGGGAGAAGCTGATCCGGCACCTGTCGCTCACGATGACGAGCACGCTCGGCGTCACGGTGACGCCGGTGCAGCCCCGCAGGCTCGCGCGCGACCACGCCGCCCGGGCCCAGGCGGCCGCGGCCGAACTGGCCGGAGCGGGCACGCTCTCGGCGACGCTGCGGGTCCCGGGCGCCTCGGGGAACATCGGCGTCGCCGCCGACCTGCGGACCGGCCAGGTCCGGACGTCGATCACGATCGACGCGCCTCGGGACGGCGGCGGCGCGCGCCGCGTCAACTGGATCGTCCGGCAGTTGCCCGAGGCTCCCGAGACGCTCACGGTCGAGGCGCTGTTCGCGCGCCGGGACCAGACGGCGTGCGAGACGCTTCGCGACATCCGTGCCGACTCCGGTGTCCTGCTGACCGACCCGGGCGGCGAGATCAAGTCGTTCCGGCTGACGGCGACGACCCCCATGGGCACGAAGCGAAACGGCGTCCGCAAGGCGTTCGTGCCGAGCGTCAACGATGCGGTCGAGGCGTTCTACGCACGCGTCGTCCAGGGGCTGAAGCCGTCGCCGCCGCGGCTCCCGACCGACATCGCCGAGGACGCGATCGTCGCCGTCGACAGCGCGGGCTGACCGCGGCTGGTCGCCGTTGCAGGCGGATGAGCGTCGCCTGGTGCGCTCATCCGCCGGAACCGGTGATCAGCGGCTCACGGGAAACGGCAGAACTCGTTGGCCTGCGGGTCGGCCATGACGGTCCATGGGCGACCGGCGCCGGGGGGCCGCAGGGTCGTCGCGCCCTCGACCTCGGCGGCATCGACGTCCCAGTGCCACCGGTTCTCGACGCTGCGCAGGCCGCCGTCGCGCGGCTCGGCCACGAGCCCCAGCAGGTCGGCCCAGAAGGCGGCCACCCGGGCCGGATCGGCAGCGTCGGCACACAGGTCCTTGAACCGGACGGTCACGACGCGGAGGCTGACCGAACCCGGTGCCGCCGGGGCGCGACGACGCGGAGGTGGCGATGCCCGACCCGGACGGTCCGCGGACCGAGTGGTTGCACGCCGCGGCGGACGTGCTGCGCGCCCTCGACGCCGACGAGTCCCCGGCGACGTTGCTGCGCCGGGTCGCTCGCCACACGTGCGCGTTGACGGGTGCCGACTCCTGCGCGGTGATGCTGCTCGACGAGTCCGGTCGGCGGCTGGCGGTCCGGGCCTCGCACGGGCTGACGGAGTCGTACCGCCACGACCTGGACACGTTGCGGCCCCTGCTGGTGCATCCGACGGGCGCGGCTTTCGACGTGCCTGCGGCGCAGGCGGTGCGGGAGCGGCGGACGGTGGTGCTCGCCGACGTCGCCGGGCTGGACGGGCCGTGGCGGGAGGCGGCCGGCCGGGAGGGCATCCGGACGATCCTGGCCGTGCCGTTGGCGACGGGCGACGAGTGTCCGGGGGTGCTGGTCGGCTACTCGAGGCGGGCGCACCGGTTCGCGGGGTCGGAGATCGCGCTGGCGGAGCTGATGGCCGAGTACGTGGCGACGGTGCTGCGGGCGTCGCGGATCAAGGACGTGCAGCGGGCGACGATCCGGGAGCTGGAGAAGACGAATGCCGAGCTGACGAGGGTGGTCGCGAGCCTGCATCGTGAACGCGCGCAACGTGAGTGGGCGGAGGCGCAGGACCGTCGGCTGGTGCGGCTGCTGCTGGAGGACGTGGGTCTCGACGGTGTGCTCGGGGCGCTGGGCGAGGCGTTGGCGGCGCGGGTGGTGCTGGAGTCGGTCGACGACGGGTCGGTGCTCGCGGAGGCGGGCGAGGGGCCGCCGCTGACGATCGCGGGGGCCGCGGTGCCGGACGAGGGGTCCGCGGTCCGGGTCGGTCTCCCGGGTGTGCAGGCGTGGGTGCTGACGCTGTCGATCGCCCGCGAGCCGGTGGCCCGGTTGTGGGTGGCGCGCGACGCCGACACCGACACCGGCACCGATGTCCGTCCGGTGATCGAGCGGTTCGCGCCGCTGGTGGCGCTGGAGCTGCACAAGCGCGGGCACGCCGCCGACACCGCGTTGCGGCTCACCCGCGATCTCGCCGTGGATCTGGTCACGGGCGCGGGTCGGGACGTCGACCTGCGCGACCGGGCCCGCGCGCTGGGCCGCGACCTGACGCGCCCGCACACCGTCGTCCTCCTCGACACGGTCACCGCAGAGACGAGACGGGCGCTCGGCGACGGGGTCCTGGTCGGTGAGGACAGCGGCGCGGTGGTCGCACTGGTCCCGGACGCGGACCGGTCGGCGCTGGTCGCGGCTCTGATCTGCAGGAAAGTACGAGTGGTGGTCGGTCCCACGGTCACCGACACCGGCGAGTACCCGGCGGCGTGGCGGATCGCGCGGACCGCGGCCGCGCTCACCGACGCGAAGGTCGTCGACCTCGAGGAGCTCGGCGTCGCGAGCCTCCTGCTGGAGACGGGCACTCCGGACGGCCTGCGCCGCCTCGCCGACCGCCGGCTCGGCCCGCTGGAGGACCACGACGCACAACGCTCGACGGAGCTGGTCGCGACGTTGCGGGCGTGGTTCGACGCGGGCGGTTCGACGAGCGCGGCGGCGCGGGAGCTGCACGTGCACCCGCACACGGTCGGCTACCGGCTGCGCCGGGTCGCGGAGCTGACGGGCCTCGACCCGCAGCGCGCCGACGACGTCTTCGAGCTGCGCGCCGCTCTCGTGGTCCGCGCCGTCCAGCAGGCGGCGACAACCTCGTGAGCAGTGCATCAGGGCACGACACGCGCGTGGTGGGTCGAGGCACGGGATGCGCAGGGTGCGTCGGGGGCACAGGAATCGAGGCTCGCTTTGGCCCGTCGACCATGGCGCCCGTCACACCGACCCCGCGACGATGAGGGCCGCAGCGGAGCGGAGGGCGCATGTACCGGATCGGGATCGACGTCGGCGGCACGTTCACCGACTGCGTAGCGGTGGACGAGGACACCGGCGAGGTGCGGACCTGCAAGGTCCCGACGACGCCAGCGGACCAGTCGGACGGGTTCGTCGCCGGCATCGAGGCCCTCGGCATCCCGATGGAGGAGATCTCGCTGGTGCTGCACGGCTGCACCGTCGGGCTCAACGCGGTGCTGACGCGGACGGGGTGCCGGATCGGCGTCGTCACCACCGACGGGTTCCGCGACGTCCTCGCGATGGGCCGCGGGCAGCGACCGGGCAGCGACCAGTTCAACCCGCGCTGGCAGCGCGAGTTCGGCGACGCCCGGCGCCCGTTCGCGCCACGGCATTTGCGGCGCACCGTGCAGGGCCGCATCGACCGGGACGGCCGGGAGGTCGTCCCGCTCGACGAGGCGGGCCTGGAGCGGGAGGTGCGGTTCCTCGTCGAGCAGGGTGTCGAGGCGATCGTGGTGTGCTTCGTCAACGCCTACGCCGACGACAAGCACGAGCGGCAGGCGGCGCGGATCGTCGCCGACGTGGCGCCCGGGCTGCCGTGCTGGACGTCGACGGCCGTGCACCCGTGCTTCAAGGAGTACCCGCGCTTCTCGACGGCCGCGGTGAACACCTATGTCGGCCCGCTGGTGCAGCGCTACCTCGACCGGGCGCAGCAGCGGCTGGCCGCGATGGGCTACGCCGGGCCGCTGATGCTGATGCAGTCCAACGGCGGCGTGCTCCCGGCGACGACGGCGCGGGACCGGCCCGCGTACACGCTGCAGTCGGGCCCGTCGGGCGGGGTGATCTCGGCGCAGCGCGGTGGCGGGCGGATCGGGGCCGGGAACCTGATCACGCTCGACATCGGCGGGACCAGCGCGGACTGCGCGATCGTGGCCGACGGGACGCCGGTGGTGACGACGGAGCTGGAGCTGGAGCACGACGTCGTGATCGCGCTGCCGGCTCTGGACGTGCACAGCATCGGCACCGGCGGCGGGTCGGTGGCGTGGGTGGACGCCCGCGGTGCGCTGCGGGTGGGCCCGCACAGCGCGGGCGCCGACCCGGGCCCGGCCTGTTACGGGCGCGGCGGCACCGACGCGACGGTCACCGACGCGCTCGCGGTACTCGGGGTGCTGGGCCCGGCGCAGTTCATGGGCGGCGCGGCGACATTCGACACCGACGCGGCGCAGGCCGCCGTCGCCCCGCTGGGCGAGCAGCTCGGGTTGGACGCACCGGCTGCGGCGCAAGGGATCGTCGACGTCGCGACGGCGGCGATGGTGGAGGCGGCGCGGGAGGTGTCGGTCTACAACGGCGTCGACCCGCGACGGTTCGCGCTGTATGCGTACGGCTCGGCCGGGCCGGTGTTCGCGGCGCGGATCGGTCGCGCGCTGGGCTGCGAGTCGGTGATCGTCCCGCCCCAGCCCGGCGAGGAGTCCGCCTACGGCCTCGCGCTGGCCGACCTGCGCTGCGACGTCGGTGAGCCGGTGGTGAAGGAGCTCGGCTCGCTTCCCGCGGGTGCGCTCGACGACGCCTACGCCCGGCTGTCCGGCGACGCCCGCCGCACCCTCGGCGACCACGCCGACATCACCCGCTGGCTGGACGGGCGCTACCAGGGCCAGACGTGGGAGACCCCGGGCGTCCCGGTGCCCGAGGGTGACCTCGACGCGCCGGCGATGGCGCGGCTGCGCACCAACTTCGACGACACCCATCGCCGGACCTGGGGTTATGCGGTGGCGCACGCCGATGTGAAGGCGACGATGGCCCGGGTGACGGCGACGGTCGCGCTCGGTACGCCCGATCCGCCGGACCTCGGCACCGGCGGCGGCACGGAGGAGACAGGCACGGCCCGGATCTTCCGCGACGGCGCCTGGCACGACACCCCGATCGTCGACCGGTCCACGTTGGGCGCGGGGGCGCGGGTGACCGGCCCGGCGCTCGTCGTGCAGCCGACCGCCACGACGGTCCTCGACGACGGCGAGACCGCCGAGGTCCGCCCCTCGGGGCACCTCGTGATCACCTGGGGGACCCGATGAGCAGCGACACCAACAGCGTCGAGCTGGAGATCGTCCGCAACGCCTTCTACGCGACGGTCCGCCAGGCGGGCCGGATCATCCTGCGGTCGAGCTTCTCCCCCATCATCCGCGACGCGTTCGACTTCTGCGTGACGCTCGTCGGACCGATCGCGCCGCCCCGGCTGGACCTCGACATCGTCGCGATGAACGAGAGCCTCGCCCACTTCTCCGGCGTCATGCCCTACATGGTGCGCAACCTGGTGTGGGAGTACGGCGCCGAGAACCTGCGCCCCGGCGACCTCATCGCGTACAACAACCCGTTCAAGGGCGGGAACCACGTCTACGACAACGGGTTCTTCCGCCCGGTGTTCGTCGGCGACGAGATGATCGGCGGGGTCGCGGTGAAGGCGCACCTCGTCGACATGGGCGGGCTGACCGCGGGCGGCTACTCGGTGCGCAAGCGCAGCGTGTTCGAGGAGGGCGTCGTCATCTCCGGGGTGCAGGTGTACCGCGACGACAAGCCGTTCGTCCCGGGCTTCAACCTGTACTTCGACAACTCGCGGCTGCCGCAGAACATGCTGGCCGACCTGCAGGCGCTGCACAGCGCGGCGTCGTTCGCCGAGCAGCGGCTGCTGGCGCTGGCCGAGCAGCACGGCGTCGAGACGGTCCACGACGCGATGGCCTACACACTCGACTACGCCGACCGCTCCACCCGCGACGGGCTGCGCGCCCTGCCCGACGGCGACTTCGTCGGCGAGGACGGCATCGACGCCGACGCCTACAACGACGAGCCGTACGTCATCCGCACGACGGTCCGCAAACGGGGCGACGAGGTGGAGGTCGACTTCAGCGGCACCAGCCGGGAGGCGGCGTCGTCGGTGAACTGCTCGGTGTTCGACGCGATCAACGGCGTGTTCACCGCGGTGAAGTTCCTGTGCGACCCGCACAACCCGAACAACTCGGGGGCGTTCCGGTGCGTGAGCGTCGTGATCCCGGAGGGGACGTTCGTGAGCGCGCGTCCGCCCGCGGCGACGACGATGTACTTCGACGCGGCCGAGGCCGTCTTCAACGCGGTGACCAAGGCGTTCCTGTCCGGCGCCCCGCCCGAGGCGGGGTTCGGCGGGCACTACGGCACGAACATGGGCCTGCTGATCACCGGCTCGGTCGGCACCGGGCCGGCCGGGCCGCGCCGCGGGCTCCCGCCGGCGGTGGCCGAACAGCTGGCTGCGGCGACGCAGTCCATCCCCGCGACGCTCGACGACCCGGACGCCGCGGGCCGGCGGCTGTTCGTGGCGCCCCTGTTCGCGCTCGGCGGGTTCGGCGCCTCGGCCGAGGGCGACGGCGAGAACTTCGTGTCGATGAGCCAGCAGAACCTGATGGAGATGTCGGCGGAGGCCATCGAGGAGGACCACCCGGTCATGGTGCTGCGCAAGGAGTTCGCGGCCGACTCGGGCGGGCCGGGCGAGCACCGCGGCGGCGCGGCCGTGGTCTACGACCGGATGGTCGTCTCGGGTGCCGACGTCTACCCGCTGCTGCTGCACCTGCGCGTGCTGCCGTGGGGGTCCGACGGTGCGCAGCCCGGGCGGCCGGGCGCAGCGTGGGTCGGCCGCCCCGACGACCCGCCGCCCGGTACCGAGGTGGCGCGGGTGTGGCTCGCGGGCAACGGCGACACCCCGCCGCTGCACCCGCTCGGCGGCTACTTCGACGACGCGCTGTCCCCCACCGACCGCGAGTCCGGGACCTGGGTGAACGGCCTGTCCGACATCGATGCGACGGCCGGCACCCTGGTCCGCGTCCGCACCCCGGGGGCCGGTGGCTGGGGTGATCCGCTGCGCCGCGACCCGGCCGCGGTGCTGCGCGACGTCCGCGACGGCTACGTCACCGTCGACGGGGCGCGCCGTGACTACGGTGTCGTTGTCACGGGAGATCCGGTCGCGGCGCCGCAGGCGCTCGCGGTCGACGAGGCTGCGACGCGCGAGGAGCGGGAGGGCACGCGATGACGATGCTGTTCGGCCGGCCCGAGGAGCCGACGCTGTCGGTCACGCGGACGCCGCTGCACGAGACCTGCCCGGAGTGCGGCGGCACCGGCGTCGAGGGCTACCCGATGCTCGACCTGCGCGGCTGGTGCCTGGTCGCGCGCTGCCCCGACTGTCTGCACGTGCTGCGCCGCGAGCCGAGCCCGACACCGTTCGGGTTCACCTACGTCCCGTTCAGCGCGCACCTGCGTGACGCCGATGGCTGACCGCGTCGCCGTCGTCACCGGTGCCTCGGGCGGGATCGGCCGGGCGACCGCTCGGGAGTTGGCGCGCACCGGGTTCGCGGTCGTCGTGACAGCCCGGGAGGTGGACCGGCTCGACGCGACCGTCGACGAGCTCCGGGCGTTCGGTGCCACGGTCGAACCCGTGGCGTGCGAGGTGACCGACGAGGACTCCGTCGCGGCGGTGGTGGCGGCGGCCGACACGCTCGGGGTGGTGCACACCGTCGTCGCCAACGCCGGGGTGCCCGGGCCGGTGGCGCCGCTGCACGAGGTCACCGCGGCGCAGTGGCGCGACTGCCTCGCGACGAACCTCGACGGTGTCTTCCTGACGTTCCGCCCCTTCCTGCCCGGGCTGATCGAACGCCGGTCGGGGTCGTTGATCGCCGTCGGGTCGATGACGGGCAAGCGCCCCATGGCGAACCGCGGCCCGTACGCGGCGTCGAAGCTGGGGCTGATCGGGCTGGTCCGGACGCTGGCGACGGAGCTGGGCCCGTCGGGCGTGCGCGCGAACTGCGTGTGCCCGGGCCCGGTCGACAGCGACAGGCTCGACACCCTGGTGCGCCGCAACGCCGCCCGCGACGGCATCCCCGAGGCCGACGCCCGGGCGGCGTTCACCGGCATCTCGCCGATGGGCCGCGCGGTGACCGCCGACGAGGTGGCCGCCATGTGCGCCTTCCTCGCCTCCGACGCGGGCGCCGGCATCACGGGCGAGGACGTCAACGTCTCGGCGGGCGCGGTCATGTACTGACCGTCTCGGGCGATCGGGGGACACCGGCGTCGTCCGGTGCATCGTCCGGCAGGCCGACGGGAGGGGGCCGCGAACGGGAGCAGTGTCGAGGCATCGGAGCACGACGGGTGCCCCGTCCGCCCCGAGGAGGACCCATGAACGCCACGGCCATCGCCCCCACCACCGACACCCTCGACAGCGAGAGCCCCCGCCGGCACCGCGGCCTCGAGGCGTTCGCGACGCTCGCCGCGATGGACTGCTACGGCTTCGGGATCGGCTACGACTACTACGCGCCCTCTACGGCCCGGACGCCGAGGAGCCCCGCCCCGCCGTGCAAGAGCCGGTCGAGCGCCGCGAGCACCGGTCCTTCCGCGAGGGCGTCGTCGCCGCGGCCGCCGGTCTGGGCCGTGTGTTCGGGTTCGGCGCGGCGCCGCAGGTCCAGCGCTGACCCCCGCCATCATCGGGGGGTGCGTCCCGCCGACCTCGTGCTCACGTTCCTGCTCGAGCTGTCCGCGTTCGCCGCGCTGGCCTGGGCGGGGGCCCGCCTGTTCGACGGGGTCTGGTCCGTCGTCGCGGCGGTCCTGCTGCCGCTCGCGGCCGTCGCCGTGTGGGGGCTGTGTGCGCGCCGCGGTCGTCGCGATCGTGCTCGCCGCGGTCATGGCGGTGAACGCCGTCCTGCTGACGACGCTGCACCAGTGGGAGGCATGACCCCGTCAGATGGTGAGCACCACGCGCCCGACGTTGCCGCCCGACTCGATCAGCCGGTGCGCGTCGGCCACCTTCTCCAGCGGGAACACCGAGTCGACCAGCGCCCGCACCCCCGCGGACTCGACCAGCGACCAGAACGCGTCGTGGTCCTGCGCGGCGGCGCTGCGCAGCCCGACGACCCGCTTGCTCAGCGTGTAGAGCGCGCGCACGTCGATCTCGACGGTGCCCCCGAACTTCGCGCCCGACGTGACGAGCCGCCCGTGCGGCGCGAGGGCCTCCATCCCGATGCGCCACAGCTCCGGTGCGGCGAGGTTGTCGATCACGACGTCGACCCCTCCCCCGCCGCTGAGCTCGACGATCCGGGCGACGGCATCGGGCGCGGTGGAGTCGACTACGGCGTCGTACATCGGCAGCCCGGCCAGCCGTGCCGCGCGTTCGGTGCCGCGGGCCGTGCCGATGACGGTCCTGCCCAGCGCCGCGGCGACGATCGCGACCATCGACCCCGACGACGACCCGGCGCCCTGCACGAGCACGGTGCGGGTGGTGTCGAGCCCGGCCGAGCGGAGCTGGCCGTAGCCCAGGGGGCCGTTGACGGCCATGGCGGTGGCGTCGACGGGTGAGCAGCCTGCGGGCAGGGCACGCAGGTTCGCGACGGGGACGGTCGTGTACTCCGCGTAGGCGCCGGGCCGGGTGACGCCGATGATGCCGAGCGCCCGGCAGGCTTCGGCGGTGCCGGCGGCGCACATGTCGCACTCGCCGCAGAAGACGGTGTTGCGCACGACGACGTCGGTCCCGACGGGGACGGGGCCGTCGGTGGCCGGCCCGTAGGCCTCGACGCGGCCGGCGTGTTCGGAGCCGAGGACGTGCGGGAAGTCGTAGCGGGCGAAGGGGACTGCGCCCGCCCGGTTGCTGACGTCGAGGAACGCGTTGACCGACACGGCCGCCACGCGGACGAGCGCCTCGCCCGCCGCGGGTTCGGGTCGCGGGAGGTCGGTGGGTTCGAGCACCTCGGGGCCGCCGTGGCGGCGGATGACGATCGCGCGCATACCCGTCCTCACCCTCGTCCGAAGTAGTTACTGGAAACAGTGGCTTCAGCGATAGGGTGCGGCCCATGACGGTGACGAACCCGGGGGCGAACGCAGCCGCGGAGGGCGACCGCTCGCGCGTCCGCGACGGCGGCCGCACCCGCGAGCTCGTGCTCGAGGGAGCAATGGCCGAGTTCACCGCGAAGGGCTTCGCGGGCGCCCGGATCGACGCGGTCGCCGAGCGCGCGGGGGTCAACGTCCGGTCGATCTACCAGCACTTCGAGAGCAAGGCCGCGCTGTTCGACGCCGTGCTGGGCGACAGTGTCCGGCACCGCCACGAGCATCTCGTCGAGGCGATGGCGGGACTGCTCGACGGCTCGGGCGACCCGGCGACGCTGTTCCCGCTGTTCCGCGGCGTGCTGGCCGACAACCCGGGCTGGGTGCGGCTGATGGCGTGGAAGGAGCTGTCGGAGGACCTCGACGCCGACGTCGACGACTTCTTCGCCTCCGACGACCGGCGCCGGCTCTACCGCGACGAGATCGCGCTGCTCGACGCGGGGCACGACCGCGGGCACCTGCCCGACGGTCTCGACAGCGACCTGCTGGTGCTCGCGCTGACCGCGCTGGCGGCGTTCCCGTGGTTCGTCCGGCCGCTCACGATGCTGCTCACCGGGCAGCGGCCGGAGTCGCCGGAGTTCCTCGCCCGCTACGACGCGTTCCTGCACGCGCTGGGCCGGGCGATCACCGGATCGACCGGTGGGAGCGCCCCCGTCACGACGACGGACGACCCGGTCGACCCGCGCGCGCACCGGCGGCTGCGGCTGCTGGGCCGCGCCCTCGACCGTGCCGGGCTCGCCGGCGCGTACGGGCACTGCTCGATTCGTCTCGACGCGCACCGGTTCCTGGTGACCCCGCCGCACCCGCTGCGCGTGCTGACGACCCAGCCCGGCGTCGTCGTCGCCCTCGACGGGCCGCTGCCCGACCGGGTGGGCCCCGAGGTGGTGCTCGACCGCGAGCTCTACCGGCGCCGTCCCGACGTCGGCACCGTGTGCACGCTCGACGCGGCGCCCACGGGGGCGTTGCCGGCCGCGGGTGGGCCCGCGGTCCTGCACGGTGGCGACGAGTCCCCCGCCGACCCGGCCGGTGCCGCCGCGCTCGCAGCCGCACTCGGCGCCCGGGCCGTGCTGGTGCGGCCGGGCCACGCGACGGTCGTCGCCGCCGCCGACCCGGCCGCCGCACTGGCCCTGGCCGAGGAGCCCGGCGGCGCGTACGGCGTCGATCCCGCTCGGGCGCAACGCCTCTGGGAGTACCGGACGTTCGGCGACCCGGAGGCGGAGCCGATCGTCTGACATGTCACACCGTCCCGGCGACCGCGGCGGGCCGGCGGGAGACGACGGGGTTGGTCAGCGTGCCGATCCCCTCGATCTCCACACGCACGACCTCGCCGGGGCGCAGGAACCGCCCGCGCGGGACGCCCACACCCGCGGGGGTGCCGGCGGCGATGACGTCGCCGGGTTCGAGTGTGACCCGGCTGCTCGCGGCCTCCACGAGCCGTCGCCAGCCGACGATCATGTTGCCGACGCGCTCGTCCTGCAGCAGCTCGTCGCCGACCCACAGCCGCAGCCGGCGCTCGTCGGGGTCGGGCAGCACCCACGACGGGGTGACCGCGGGACCCATGGGGCAGAACGTGTCCTGCGCCTTGGAGGCGAGCCAGTCGAACCGGAAGGCGTCGTGCGGGGCGCCGTCGCGGCGGTGCGGTCCGCGGGCGGACACGTCGTTGACGACGGTGAAGCCCGCGACGTGGGCGCCGGCGTCGGCGGCAGCGATGTCGCGGCCGCCGCGGCCGATGACGATGCCGAGCTCGCCCTCCCAGTCGACCTGTTCGGCCGGGTCGGGGTCGATCCGGACGGCATCGCCGGGGCCGACGACCGTCGTCGACGGGGGCTTGAGGAAGAACCAGGCCTTCCAGTCGGGCCCGGGCGGCGCCGCGCCCATCTCGGCCATGTGCGAGGCGTAGTTGACCCCGGCGCAGATGAGCTTGCGCGGGTAGCGCAGCGGCGCGAGGAGCACCGCGCCGGGAACGGCGTCGAGGCCTTCGGGGTCCCAGCCGGCGAGGCGTCCGGCGAGGTCGTCGCCGCGCTGCAGGGCGGCGATCAGCCCGCCCTCGCCGGCCCCGGGGACGGCGACGACGGCCCGGTCGTCGTGGCGCAGCGCGCCGAGGGTGTCGACCCCCGCCCCGATGCGGTAGGTGCACAGTCCCCAGCCCGTCATAGCGACGTACTGAAGCAAACACTTCACCTCGAGACAAGTCTTGCCAACGCTCTGAGGTGCGAATAGCGTCGCCCGCCAGCATTCACTTACTTCGCCATCACTGCCGCTGAACGGAGTATGCGATGTTCGAGGTCAGCCAGACCGTGCCCGTGAACGACGACCCGGACGCGCCCCGCCTCGACCGGGCCCAGGTCTGGAAGGGCCTGCTGCTCAAGGCGAACGACGCGCTGCCGTTCGTCCCGCAGATGGAGTCCTGCCACGTGGTCGAGCGCGGACCGGACTGGCTGCTCCGTGACATCCTGCTGGGGGGCGTCCCGCTGCGCGAGCGCGTGACGTTCGAGCCCGAGGAACGGGTCGTCTTCGAGCGCATCCGCGGCGCCGAGACCGGCCGCATCGAGAACGTCATCGAGACCGACGGCGACGGCGAACTGGTGCTGCGGTTCAGCTTCGCGCTCGGCCACGAGGACCTCGAACCCGGCTCCGCCGCGGAGGCCGAGCATTTCGCACCGATGCGCGGCATGTACGAGGGCGCGGTCGCCTCGACCCTGGCGGCCGTGCGCCGGACCGCCGCCGAGCAGGCCGACGTGCTCGCCGCCGGACCCGGCACCGCCCGGCCCGACGTGCCGGCGTGGATGGTCCGCTACTACGAGGCGGTCGACTCCCTCGACCTCGACGGCCTGCTCGCCCAGCACACCCCCGACTCGACGGCGACCGTCGGCAACAGCCCGACGATGCAGGGCCGGGCGGAGATCGGCGCCGGCCTGGAGCAGCTGTTCGGACTGCTGCGGGAGATGCGGCACACCTTCGTCCGCACGTGGGAGGTCGACGGCTCCGCACCCGGCGAGACCGTGGGCGTCCTCGACGCCCGGGTCAGCTACCTGCTGCGCAACGGCCCGAACGTCACCGTGCCGGTGTTGACCCTCCTCACCCGCACCGGCGGCCTGGTGTCCGACCTGCGGTTCTGCATCGACATGGCGCCGGTGTTCGCCGCACTCGCCCCGCAGCCCGCCGACGCCGCCGCGGCAGCGGGCTGAGGCAGCGATGGCGGAGTTCCGCGGTCTCGGTATGACGCACTACCCGTTGCTCGCGGGCACCGACGAGCACATGGCCGGCCTCCTGCGCTGGACCCTCACCGACCCCGACATCCCCGCCCACGCCAAGGACCCCACCGGGTGGCCGGAGCTGATGCGCACCGAGTGGGGCGACGACGACGGCACCACCGCGGCCGCCGGGCACCGTGCGGCGCTGGTCGACAACCTGCACCGCGTCCGGGCGGCGCTCGACGCGTTCGAGCCCGACCTCGTCGTGGTGTGGGGCGACGACCAGTACGAGAACTTCCGCGAGGAGGTCGTGCCGTCGTTCTGCGTGCTGGCCTACGGCGACCTGGAGGTGCCGGCGTTCGAGGTCATGAACGCCCGCGGCGCCCCCAACGCGTGGGGGCTGCCCGACGACACCTCGATCGTCCTGCACGGCGACGCCGCCGTGTCGCGACGCCTCGCCGACGACCTGATCCGCGACGGCTTCGACATGGCCTACTCGTACCGCAAACGCGCGGGCGCGCACTTCCCGCACGCCATCCTGAACACCCAGCTCTTCCTCGACTACGACGACGCCGGGCGCGCGTTCCCGTACCCGCTCGTGCCGATCACGGTGAACTGCTACGGCCAGCACGCGATCGCCCGCCGGGGCGGCTGGGCGCGGTTCGCCGACATCGAGGACGAGACGCTCGACCCGATCGGCCCGACCCCGGCCCGCTGCCTCGACCTCGGCGCGGCCGTCGTGCGCGCCTACGCCGGGACCGACCTGCGGGTCGCGATGGTCGCGTCGTCGAGCTGGTCGCACGCGTTCCTCGTCGACAAGCTCTGGCACCTGCGCCCCGACACCGAGGCCGACCGCACGCTCTACAAGGCGCTCGTCGGCAACGACCTGGAGCGTTGGCGCGCAACGACTCCGGCGGAGATCGTCGACGCGGGCCAGCACGAGATGCTCAACTGGTTCTGCCTGCTCGGCGCCGTCCGCGAGGCCGGCCTCGACCTGCAATGGTCCGAGCTCGTCGAGTCCGACGTGTTCAACTCCAACAAGTGCTTCGCCGTCTACGCCGGGACCTGAACAGACTGGGAGGCGCCGTATGAACGAGTCCGCGGTTCGTGTGTCCAAGCTGGGCTACGTCGGGTTCGAGACACCCGACGTGGAGCGGCTCGTGGAGTACTACACGCGGGTGCTCGACTTCCACCTCGTCGACGGCGACGCCTCCGGCGCGTTCCTGACGACGGGCACCGACCACCACTGCGTCGTCGTCACCCGTGGGGAGGCGAAGGCGCGGCAGGTCGTGGGCTACGAGCTGTGGGAGGACCTCGACTCGGCTCAGCAGCGGCTGACCGAGGCGGGCTACGTCGTGAAGCGGCGCAGCGACATCGGGCCCGGCACGCCCGACGTGCTCGTGCTGGAGGAGCCCGGCACCGGCACCGCGCTGCACCTGATGAGCTCGCAGGACCCCAGCGGCGGCGACACCCCCACGCCGTTGCGGCCGACGAAACTCGGCCACGTCGCCGCCTACACCCCCGAGCTCGCACCGATGCAGGCCTTCTACCAGGACCTGCTCGGGTTCCGCTGGTCCGACACCGTCGGCGACTTCTTCGTGTTCCTGCGCTGCAACGCCGACCACCACGCCGCGAACTTCATGGCCAGCCAGAAGTTCTCCGGGATGCACCACATCGCCTACGAGATGCGCGACCCGAACCACCTGATCGGCATGCTCGACCACCTGGCCAAGCACGGCTACCGGCTGCACTGGGGCCCGGGCCGGCACGGGCCGGGCCACAACCTGTTCACCTACCACCGCGACCCCGACGGCAACGTCATCGAGCTGTTCACCCAGATCGACGTCGTGCACGACGAGGCGAAGGGCTATTGGGAGCCGCGGCCGTGGCACGAGGAGTACCCGATGTACCCGAGGACGTGGGAGGTCGATCTGGCCACCGTGAACCAGTGGGGTCCGATCGACCCGCCCTCGCTCGACCACTGACCCCCCCTGTGGGCCCGCCGACCCCGTGCGGCCGGCTCCCGCGCCGGGCCGGCACCGGACGTGTCATCGGCGCGCGGCATCCGCTCCCATGACACGTTCGGCATGGTCGGCAGCGGTCCGGACACCCCGTCCGATCAGTACGAATGACCGGTCATTCGACCGGTTCCGAACGACTGCGGTACCCGCCACATCGCGCCTCTCCGTCTTGACAGGCGCACCGTCGTCGGCGCCGGGGTCGTCGGTGCTGCCGCGGCCTGGCAGCTGGCCGCCCGCGGGAGCGAGGTGCTGCTGCTCGACCGCTCGGTCCGGGCCACGCCCACGGCGCCTCGCACGGCACGAGCCGCATCTACCGCCGGGCCTTCGCCTGATCCGGTCCGCGCCACGGACCGTGGCGCCGACACGTTCGGACGGGGTCCGACCGGCCCGGCGCGCGGACTGCCGCGGCCCACCGCTGTCGTCCTGCCACTGTTCGGATTTTCCGAACGCCCTGACGCGGGCCACGTCTCACCCGCTTAACCAGATGTCCGAGGCCACGTGACAGTCGGACCGCGCCGCCCGGCCGCGGCGACCGATCGACCGTTCACCCACCGCCGACGTGAGAGGACACTCCATGGCCCTGCGCACCGCGCAGCAGTACCGCGACGGGCTCGTCGACGGCAGGCGCGTCTACTACCAGGGCGAGCGGGTCACCGACGTCACCGCGCACCCCGACCTGCGCTCGGCCGTCGACCACTCCGCGCACTGCTTCTCCATCGCCACCGACCTGCCCGACCTGGCGGTGCGCAAGGACGCCGAGATCGGCGACCACTCCGCCTTCTACCACCTTCCCCGCACCGCCGAGGACCTGCGCGCCCGGGGCGCGCTCATCGAGGAGGTGTCGCGGCGCGGGGCGGGCACGATCGTGCTCAAGGAGGTCGGCTCCGACGCCCTGTTCGCGCTGCTGCGCGCCACCGAGGGCGAAGGGCTGGACAACGCCCGCGCCTACTACGACCGCTGCCGCAGCGAGGACCTCGCACTCGCCGTCGCCCAGACCGACGTCAAGGGCAACCGCGCGCTCGGCCCGTCGCAGCAGGCCGATCCCGACCTGTACCTGCGGGTCGTCGACAGCGACGCCGAGTCGATCACCGTGCGCGGCGCCAAGACCCATACGTCGTTCTCCGCCAACGCCGACGAGATCGTCGTCCTGCCCACCCGCGCCATGGGTCCCGGCGACGCCGACTGGGCCGTGTCGTTCGCGGTGCCCGTCGACACCCCCGGGCTGAGCCTCTACGTCTCCCCCTACCTCGCCGGCGACCGCGACCCGTTCGGCTTCCCGATCTCGTCGCGGCACAAGCTGCTCGAGTCGCTCACGGTGTTCGACGACGTCCGCATCCCCCGCGACCGCGTCTTCGTCGACCGCAGGCCCGAGCTCGCCGGGCCGCTCGCGATCGCGTTCGTCGACTACCACCGGTTCACCGCGATCAACTACAAGCTGCCGCTGCTCGACCTGCTCGTCGGCGCCGCCCACCTCGTCGCCGAGGCCAACGGCATCACCCGCGCCGGCCACGTCCGCGACAAGATCGCGCGGTCGATCGCCTGGGCCGAGACCGTCCGCGGCCTCGCCGAGCTGGCGGCACTGCGCGCCCGCGAAGGGGCACAGGGGGTGTGGCTCCCCGACCCGCTGACGGTCAACACCGCCAAGTACACCTTCGCTCACGGCTACCACGAGGCCGCGGCCACGCTCGTCGACCTCGCGGGCGGCCTGCTCGCCACCGGCCCCGGCGTGGCGGACTGGGAGAACCCGACCATCCGGCCGGTCCTGGAGAAGTACTACGCCGCCGCGGTGCCCGCCGAGCAGCGGCTGCGGATCCTCAACCTCGTCGGCGACATCACCGCCCGCGACTACGGCGGCTACCAGTCCGTGCTGGCCACGCACGCCGAGGGATCGCTGGAGGCGGAGAAGATGCAGATCGCGCGCTCCTTCGACGCCGGGCCCGCGATCGACTACGTCCGCGGCCTCGCGGGCCTGTAGCCGCTCCCGTCCCGCCGAGTTCGACGTGGGACTGGTTCGATCATGGGTGCCCGACCCGCGTCACGTCGAACTCGGCGGCTTCTCTGCCGATCAACCGCTTCGAGAGGACGACGACGTGACATCTCCCGACCCGCTGGCCGGGCGCACCATCCTCATGTCCGGCGGCAGCCGTGGCATCGGCCTGGCGATCGCCGTCGCCGCGGCGGGACGCGGCGCCGACGTCGTGATCCTGGCCAAGACCGACACCCCGGACCCGCTGCTGCCCGGCACCGTCCACACCGCGGTCGAGGAGATCGAGCGCGCAGGCGGCGCCGGCCTCGCCGTCGTCGGGGACGTGCGCGAGGAGGCCGACGTCGAGCGGGCCGTCGCGTCGGCCGTCGAGCGGTTCGGCGGCATCGACGTCGTCGTCAACAACGCCTCCGCGCTCAACCTCACCGGCACCGCCGACCTGACGCCCAAGCGCTACGACCTCATGCAGGACATCAACTCCCGCGGCACGTTCCTGCTGTTCCGGGCGGCGCTGCCGCACCTGCGGGAGTCGGACCGGGCCCGGGTCGTGACGCTGTCGCCGCCCATCACCACCGCCCCGCACTGGCTGGGCAGGTTCCCCGCCTACGCGCTGAGCAAGTTCGGCATGACGATCCTGACGCTGGGCTGGGCCGCCGAGTTCGCCGCCGACGGTATCGCCGCCAACTGCCTGTGGCCCGAGACCGCGATCAGCACCGCCGCGGTGCAGAACCTCCTCGGTGGTGACGAGACCGTCGCCCGCTGCCGGGAGCCGCGGATCATGGCCGACGCCGCGATGGCGCTGCTCGACCTGCCGCAGGACCGCACCGGCGAGGTGTTCCTCGACGTCGACGTCCTGCGCGAGGCCGGCGTCACCGACTTCTCCGGCTACGGCGGCGGCGACGACCCCGAGCTGGACTTCTTCGTCGACGAGCTCAGCAAGTAGGGCCCCGCCGAGTTCGACGTCACGCTGGTTCGATCATGGTCGGGACCAGTCGGGTGTCGAACTCGGCGGGAGCTGTTGTTCAGCCGCCGGCCACGTAGGCGCCGATCACCGGTTCCAGCTCCGCCGGGGTGGAGCAGTGCATGATCACCCCGTCGACGCCCAGGTCGAGCTGGGCCCGGACCCGGCGCGCGCACTCCTGCGCCGACCCCGTGGCCGCGGCCTCCGTCCATGCTTCGGGGAGCACGCCCGCGATGTGCTCGATCTCGTCGCGGGTGGCCACGATGTCGGCCCAGCCGGACAGGCCCGCGACGACCGGGTCGTCGCGGAACCGTTGCAGCGCGGCAGGGTCCCACGCGTTGGTGCGGACGAGCAGGTCACCGTAGACCTGTAGGTACGTGGCGAGCCGGGCGATCGTGCGGCGCAGCCGGGTCTCCTCGTCGAGCGTGTCGGGCACGGTCGCGTAGCAGGACCACACCTGCACCGCGGCGGGGTCGCGCCCGGCCTGCTCCGCGGCGGTGCGGACCGACTTCACGCAGCGCTGCACCGTCTCGTCGGAGAAGTAGGTGTGCAGCACGACCATGTCGGCGGCGCGGCCCGCGAGGGCGAGCGTCGCCGGGCCGAACGCGGTCAGCCCGATCGTGACGTCCTCGTCGAAGGTCGGGTCGAGCCGCAGCCGCGGGTAGCGGCCGGCCGGGCCGTCGTGGTCGACGACGGTCTCACCGCGCCACAGCCGCCGCATGAGCCCGATGAAGTCCTCCAGCTGCGCCGTCGTCACCGGCGGCAGTCCGAACGCCTGCAGCTGCGGGGCGAGCCCCCGGCCCAGGCCGAGGGTGAACCGGCCGCCGGTGAGGCGGTGCATCGTCGTCGCCCACGCCGCGGTCACCGCCGGGTGGCGGGTGTTGTGGTTCGTCGCGGCCGTCGCGACCCGCATGGTCTCGGTGACCGCACCCATCGCCCCGGTCAGCGACGCCGCCTCCTTGACGCTGAACCGCTCCGACAGGAATGCCGTCCCGAAGCCGAGCCGCTCGGCCAGGCGCACCTCGTCGAGCAGCACCCGCGGGTTCTCGACGTGCCCGCCGAGTGTGTAGAAACCGAGCTCGGGGGCGCCGGTCATGCGCCGACCCGAGCCCGGACGGCGGCCAGCGCGTCCCAGTCGTGGACGGCCGCGCAGTTGCGTTCCAGCAGCGCCAGGATCAGCGTGTTGACGGCCTCGCTGTCGGGCAGCACCGCGATCGCCGCCGTCGTGATCACCAGGCCGGACAGCACCTGGGTGCGGTAGTCCTCACGGGCGGCGGCGCGTCCGTAGCCGGGGGCGACCTCGGCGTACTCGGCGACGTAGTGGTCGAGCAGCCGGTCCTCGTGGGCACGGCGCTCCTCGACCGGGATGCTCCCCGACAGGAAGTACCCGACGTCGTACATCGGGTTGCGCAGCCCGGTGACCTGCCAGTCGATCAGCACGGCGCCGATGCCACCCGTGGCGCCGTCGTGGACCTGCTCGAAGAGGATGTTGTCGACGCGCGGGTCGCCGTGGGTGAGCGTCAGCAGCGCGTGCGGGATCAGGTGCCAGGCGTGCACGACACCGGCCATCGCGGTGACGGCCGCGAGGTCGTCGGCCGGCAGCCGGTCGCGGTAGCGCGCCACCGCCGCTTCGGCGCCGGTGCGGGCCAGGCCCGTCCAGTAGTCGGCGACGGCGGGCATCCGGATCGGCCACGCCGGCGCGGTGGCCTCGTCGACGGGCGCGAACGTCGCGTGCAGCCGCGCGAACTGGGTCAGCACCGCCTCGGCGTGCGCGGCGTCGCAGCCCGCTACCTGGTTGCCCGGCTCGGCACCGGTCAGGTCCTCGACGACGAGGTTGATGTTGGTCTCGTCGCCGTCGACGTGGTGCAGGATCGGGATGCGGCAGGCCGACCGTTCGGTGATCGCGCGGTAGGCGCCGATCTCGCGGTGGTAGGCGCCGCTGTTCAGACCGTGCTGGTGGATCTCCGGTGCGCTCGGCCGGAACTTCGCGACCACCGCGTCGGGTGCGTCGGGGCCGCGCTCGTCGTACTCGACCGTCACGTGCACGGTGTCGCTGACGTTGCCGGCACCGATCGGGCGCGCGGTGACCGAGCGGATCCGACTGCCCGGCAGGACCGATTCGAGCCACTCGGGGGTGATCTCGTGGATGCGGTCGAGCAGTCGGGGTGAGGTGGCCGTGCTCATGGGTGACCTCCGTCCGGGGCGGACCTCGTCGTCAGCCCCAGGGTTCGGTGGAGTAGGGGGTGTTCCAGACGTCGGTGATCCGGCCGTCGACGACGCGGAACACCTCGATGCCCGACAACGTCCGCTCGGCCGTGCGACCCGCGGCGTGCCAGACCAGCACGGCGAACTCCGCGTCGCCCGCGAGGACCTCGGCGGTGAAGAACGGCTGCCACTGCGGCAGATCGGCGCCGATGCGGTCGATCTGGTCCTGATGGGACAACTCGGTCCGGCGACCCGGATCGTGCCGGACGACCGGATCGGCACAGATCTCGCGGACGATCTCGACCCGGCCGTCGTGGTAGATCTCGTCGAGGTAGCGCCGCACGACGTGGACCGGGGTGTCCACGTCGTGCGGCTGCGGGACAGCGGCGGTCATACCTGGACGATCGTCACCGTCGCGGCGGTGCCGTCGACCTCGATCAGCGCACCGTCGGGGATGCGGCCCGTCGCGTCGGTCGCCGAGACCACGCACGGGATGCCCAGCTCCCGGCTCACGATCGCCGCGTGCGAGAACGGGGCACCGACGTCGACGACGACGGCCGAGGCCGCGACGAACAGCGGGGTCCACGACGGGTCGGTGATCGGCGCGACGAGGATGTCGCCCGGCTCCAGCGCCGACGGGTCGTTCGGGTCGTGCAGGACCCGCGCCCGGCCGCGGGTGACGCCGGTGCAGCCCGAGACGCCCTGGATGGTCTCCCCCGCCACGGCGGCGGTGTGCGCCTTGTCGGCACGCCGCGTCCACTCCGACAGCGGCGGCGCCTCGCCGACGACGACGAACGGCGGCTCGTACTCGAACAGCTCCAGGTAGGTCTTCTCCCGGTCACGCACGACCTGGGTGAACCTCCCCGGGTCGGCGAGGTAGGCGGGCAGCTCCTCGGCGAACAGCATGAAGATCTGCTTCTCGTCGTCGAGGTGGCCTGCCGCGGCGCCGCGACGGCCCAGCTCGAGGGCGGGCAGCCGCAGCTCGTGCACCAGCATCGCCGACGTGGTCCGCGACCGCTCGCGGCCGCGCAGCCAGAGCGCGGCGGCGCGCAGCGCGACCTCGAACTGTCCCGCCGCCTCCGCGTTGCCCGCGACCAGCTCGCGGACGGTCTTCGTCGCGGCTTCACGGTCGTCGGCGCGCTGGGCGTTCTTCACCGACGGGGCCTCGTCGTCGCTGACGCCGCGCATCCGGTCGACCGTGTGCAGGACCAGCTCGGGCTTCAGCGCCCACGTCGACGCCCGCAGCTCCCACTCGGCGGGGCCGCGGAAGTCCCACTCGGTGAGGAACTCGTCGAGCGCGCCCCGGAAGGCGATGACCTCGGCGTCGGTGCTCGCGGTGATCCGCTCGTACAACCCGGGGACGCCGCCGTCGAACAGGGCGCCCACCGCACCGGAACGGGCCGTGCGGCTCAGCGCCCACATGCCGTTGGACGGGCCGGCGGAGTCGACGTCGCCGATGCCGCTGACCAGCGTGAGTCCCAGCTCCGGCCTGCCGACGGCCGCGGCGAGCTGGCCGATCGCGCCCAGGCCGACGCCGGACTTGAGGCTCGACTCGATGTGGTGCTGGAAGAACCGGCGCTGCACGTCGGCGAACGCGGTGATCCGGTCGGCCAGCTCCGCGTCGGACAGCGACGCGATGTCGGGCCGTGCTGCCCGGATCGCGAGCACCTCGGCGCGGTCGGCGTCGTAGGCGGCGAGGTCCTCGGCGAGCAGGACGTCCTGCATCAGCCAGGCGCCCGCCTTCTCCGAGAACGCCGGGTCGTCGTCGAAGTCGCGCTTCTCGCTCTCGTAGGACGGGATGCCCGGCATGTCGCCGAAGTACTGCAGGTCGACCGCCTCGGCGCCCATGCCGGGCACCCGTACGCCGAACAGCCGCATCAGCGACATGTTGATGTAGAGGTAGCTGCCGAACGCCGGGAGGATGTTGCGGTCGACCGCGGTGTCGTACAGGTCGTGGTCCCAGACACCACAGGCCACGAACGCGTCGCGCCAACCGGGTTCGAGGTTGGCCTGGAAGCCCGCGGAGGCGTTCAGCGGGGAGATCGGGTCGGGGAAGATCTCCCCGACGTTGGCCCGCGAGTAGAGCGGGAACGTCTTCGAGGTTGTGTCGAAGATCGGCCAGTCGGTCACCGGAATCGGTCTCCCTCGTCACTGAGGCTCGGGGATCGAGCACGTACCAGGAGCGTGGGCACGAGGCCCGCGAGTCGTCGAAGCGCCCTGCCTCGGCAGTTTCTGCGACGAGCGAGTCACATAGTCGCGCGCGGAGCCCTGTGTGTCAAGCCACACAGGAGGGTGCCCGGCGGCTGCGAACGAGCCTCGCCGTGAGACGGGTCAGCCGGCGGCGGGGCCTGCGCCGACCCGGTCGGCGTCCTGGGCCGGGGCGCCGTCGTCGACGATCGGCAGCGAGCGGTGCCACACCTGCGCGACGGCGGCCGCGAGCTGGTGGATCCGCTCCGGCCGCGGCGCCTCGGCGGGCAGGCCGATGTGCACGTACGCCGTCTGCTCGATCGCCGAGCCCAGGACGTCGGCCAGCAGCTCGAAGTCGGCCTCCGCGAGCCGTCCCTGCTGGTGCAGGCGGCGCAGCCAGCGTGACGTCCGCTCCACGTAGCTGCCCCGCTGGCGCAGCCACAGCTCGGCGAACCCGTCGTCCGAGCTGGTCGCGGCCGCCTCCCGCATCACCCGCAGGATGTGCCGGTTACGGGCGTAGGAGGTGAAGTACGACGTGGTCAGCGCGACCATGGTGGCCAGGTCGACCCCGTCGCCGATGCCGCCGCGGGCCGTGGAGGCGTGCAGCTCGTCGAGGCTGGGGCGCAGGGCTTCGAGGAAGATCTCGTTCTTGCTCTGGAAGTGCCGGTAGAAGTTGCCCTGCGACACCCCGGCGCGGAACACGATGTCGGAGATCCGGGTGCGGGCGTAGCCGTACTCGGAGAAGCAGCTCAGGGCGGCGTCGAGCAGCTCCTGACGGGTCCGTAGGCCCCGGACGTTCTTGCCACGGCGGACCGGGCGGCGTTCGTCGTCGGACCCTGCGGGCGCCGACGCGGCGTCGTCGGACATGGCGCGCCCCCTCGTCGATCGCATCTTTGTGAACGGGCATCACCATATCGCGGACACACGGCAGCGCGCGGGGCCCGCGCCGGGCGGTCCGCGCGGACGAGAGCGCCCCGGGGCGGAGCGACAGGCCGGTGCGATTCTCCGGACGGGGTGGGGTCAGCCGAGCAGCGACGTGATCTCGACGTACTCGTCGATGCCGCACCTCCCCAGCTCACGGCCGAGCCCGGAGCGGCCGTAGCCGCCGAAGGGCGCGTCGAGGCTGTCACGGGTGCGGGCCCCGTTGACCTTCACCTGCCCCGCCCAGATGCGGACGGCGACCGCCCGCGCCCGTTCGGGATCGGCCGACCACACCCCCGCGGCCAGCCCGTACTCGGTGTCGTTGGCCAGCGCGACGGCGGCGTCGTCGTCGTCCGCTGCGTACGTCTGCACCGCGAGGACCGGGCCGAACACCTCCTCGCGCGCGAGCGCCGACGCCGGGTCGATGTCGGTGAACACGGTGGGCCGCACGTAGAAGCCGACGGGCAGGTCGTCGGGCGGTTCGGGGCCGCCGGCGAGCAGCCTCGCCCCGCCGTCACCGGCGCGGGTGATGTGGCCGCGGACCGCCTCGCGCTGCCGGGCGCCGACGAGCGGGCCCAGTTGGCTCGCGGGGTCGAACGGGTCGCCGACCCGCAGTGCCGCGACGGCGGCGACGAGCCGTTCGCACACCTCGTCGTGGTGCCGGCGCGGGACGACGAGCCTGGTCAACGCGTTGCAGGCCTGGCCGGAGTTGAAGAACGCCTGCGCGACGGCGGCAGGGACGGCCTCGTCGAGCGGGGCGTCGTCGAGCAGGACGTTGGCCGACTTCCCGCCCAGCTCCAGGCACACCCGGGTGATCGTCGCGGCGGCGAGCTCGGCGACCCGCGCACCCGAGCGGACGCTGCCGGTGAGCGACACGACGGCTACGCGCGGGTCGCGCACCAGCGCCTCCCCGACGACGGGACCGGTGCCCGTGACGAGGTTGAGGACGCCGGGCGGCACGCCGACGCCGAGTGCCAGCTCAGCGAGCGCGAAGGCGTTGAGCGGTGCGACCTCGCTCGGTTTGAGGACGACCGTGCAGCCCGCGACCAGCGCCGGGCCGAGCTTGGCCGCGATCTGGTGCAGCGGCATGTTCCACGGCGTGATCGCGACGGCCACCCCGGCGGGGTTGCGCCGCACCTCGCCGGCGGCCAGCGGTTCGCGCCACGGGTAGCGCTCGGCCAGGTCGGCCGTGGTGCGCAGCACGGCGGCGGGCAGCCGGACCTGCGCGGGGACGGCCACGTGGTGCGGCATGCCGACCTCGGTGGCGATGACCCCGGCGAGCCGCTCGGCGTCGCCGTCGAGGGCGTCGGCGAGGTGGCGGACCAGCGCGATGCGCTCCTCGACCGGGGTGGCCGCCCACCCGGGCAACGCGGCGGCCGCCGCGTCGACGGCGGCCGTGGCCTCGGCGGCGCTGCCGGCGGGGACGTGCGCGACGACCTGCTCGGTGGCCGGGTCGACGACGGCGATCGGCTCACCGCGCGAGCGCACCCACTCGCCGCCGACGAGGTGCTCGGCCCGATCGTGGACGAGGTCGGCGCCGGGCCGGGCGGGTGCCCTGGTCACGCGCGGCGGCCCTGCGTGACGCGCACGGGGAGCCGCTTGATGCCGCGGAACCAGTTGCTGCGCAGGCGGTCCGGCTCGCCGAGAACCTCGATGTCGATACCGCGGGCCAGCACCTGCTCGTAGAAGACGCGCGTCTCCATCCGGGCCAGGTGGGCGCCGAGGCAGAAGTGCGGTCCGACGCCGAAGCCGAGGTGGCGGTTGGGGGTGCGGTCGAGGCGGAACTCGTCGGGGGCGTCGAAGACGCGTTCGTCGCGGTTGGCCGCGCCGAACCAGAGGACGACCTTCTCCCCCGTGCGGACGGTCGTCCCGTGCAGCTCGACGTCGGTCAGCGCGGTGCGCCGCATGTGCACGACGGGTGAGGTCCAGCGGACCATCTCCTCGATCGCGCTGCGCCGCAACGCGTCGTCGCCCGCGCGCAGCCGAGGCCACAGGTCGTGGCGGGCCAAGGCCTCGATCGAGCCGGTGAGCAGGTTGCGGGTGGTCTCGTTCCCCGCGACGGTGAGCACCATGTAGTACGGGTTGAGCCAGTCCTGGGTGATCGGGGCGCCACGGAACTCCGACTGCACGAGCGTGCTGACGACGTCGTCGCGCGGGCAGGCGCGGCGCTGCGCGGTGAGCTCGCCGAAGTAGGCGAACAGCTCGCCGCGGGCCTTCGCCGCCGTCTCGGGGCCTGCCGAGTACTCGGGGTCCTCGCTGCTCGACTCGTTGGTCCAGCGCAGCAGCAGGTCGGCGTCCTGGACCGGGACGCCGAGCATGGGCGCGAACACCAGCAGCGGCAGCCGCGACGCGATGACCTTGACGAAGTCGAACTCCCCCAGCTCGAGCGCCTCGTCGAGCAGCGCGGCGGTGACCTCCTCGACGCGCCCGGCGAGCTTCTCGACCGCGCGCGGCGAGAACGTGGTGGTGAGCAGCCTGCGCATCGGGCCGTGGTCGGGCGCGTCCATGTTGTGGATCTGACGGGGCCCGTCGCCCTCGGCACGGCGGCTGGGGATCTGGGTGCCGTCGGCGTTGCCGAACCGGGCTGCGTCCTTGGCCACGGCCTCGACGTCGGCGTAGCGGGTGAGCGACCAGAACCCCTCGCCCTCACCGGGGCCCCGGTTCCAGAACAGCGGGGACTCGTCGCGCAGCAGCCGGAACGCCTCGCCGTCGCGGTCGGCGGCGAACATCTCGACGTCGAGGAGGTCGACATCCTGGGGGTGGGACACCGGGCATGCGTTCGTCGCGACCATCCGCCGACTCCGTCCGTTCGGGCGAGGCTGTTCGGGGGCGTCGATACCCTGGAGCGACGACGCCCTGTTTTGCGACTGAGACTATACATCTCGGCCGACGGATGAAAGAGTGTCGACGGACAGGGACCGCCGACGAGGACGGGGACGATGGACGCGACCAGCACCTCCGCCGGACCGGCACGCCGGATCGTCGTCACCGGCGCCGCGTCGGGCATCGGTGCAGCCCTGGCCGAGCGGCTCACCGGCGCCGGGCACGAGGTGCTCGGCGTCGACCGCGACACCGACGGCGTGCCGTCGGGCACGACGCCCGTGCGCTGCGACCTCACCGACCCGGCCGCGACCGCCGCCGCCGTGGAGCGGATCGCGGTCGTGGGCGGGATCGACGGGCTGGCCGCCGTCGCGGGCGTCCCGGGCACAGCACCCGCGGCCGTCGTCCACGCCGTGAACGTGCTGGGCCTGCGCCGGTTCACCGAGGCGGTCGCGCCGTCGATCCGGCCGGGTGGGGCGGTCGTGCTGCTGTCGTCGATGGCGGGCTACCGCGGCACGGCCACCGACGACCAGGCCGCCCACCTGCTCGACCTCGACGACGACACCCTCGCCGCCGAGCTGGGCGCGCTCGGCCTCGACGGTCCGGAGGCCTACCAGCTGTCCAAGCAGCTCGTGCACCACTACACGACGCGGCTCGCCGCCCGGCTGCACCCGGCCGGGGTGCGGGTGCTCAGCGTGAGCCCCGGCCCGGTGGAGACGCCGATCCTCGCCGACTTCCGCGCCACGATGCCCTCGCTCGACGTCGCGAGCGATCTCGTCGGCCGCAACGCCCGCGCCGACGAGATCGCCACCATCCTCGACTTCCTGCTCTCCCCCGGCGCCTCGTGGCTCAACGGCATCGACGTCCGCGCCGACGGCGGGCTCGGCGCGCTCCGCACCGTCGGCGCACCCGCCCGGGGCGTGTGACGCTCCAGTCGCTTCTCGTCCTTTCCCCGCAGTTCCCGTCGCCGATGCGACTCGACCCCCGGAGGTGGCGTGTACCCCGGCACCGTGGCCGAGCTGGCCCCCCAGCGCCCGGCGATGATCGTCGCCGAGACGGGAGAGGTCCGCACCTACGCCGATCTCGACGACCGAAGCGCCCGGCTCGCCGTTCACCTGCGTGGGCGGGGCGTCGCGCCGGGCGACACGGCACTGGTCGTGCTCGGCAACGACGTGCGCTGGGGCGAGATCGCCTGGGCGTGCTGGCGCAGCGGTCTCCACCTGGGGGCGGCCAACCGGCACCTCACCGGCGCCGAGCTCGTCCCGATCCTGCAGGACGCGGGCCCACGCGCGATCGTCACCTCGTCCGACCTACTGCCCGGGCTGCGCGCCGCCGCCCGGGACGCCGCCCTGCCCGACACCGTGCTGTGGCTGGTCACCGACGACGGGTTCGACGAAGCGGTCGCCGCCACCCCGCGCGATCCCGGGTTCGTCGAGACCGCGGGCGGGCGGCTGCTGTTCAGCTCCGGCACCACCGGCCGCCCCAAGCCTTTCCGCGTCCCGCCCAGCGACGTCCACCCCGCCGAGCTGCCGGTCCGCTCGGCCGGGCTCATGCGCTCGCTGGAGTTCGACGACACCGGAAACGTGCTGCTCGTCCCCGGCCCCGCCTACCACGCCGGACCACTCGGGTTCCTGCAGTCGCTGCACCAGCTGGGCGGGACCGTCGTACTCATGCAGCGGTTCGACCCGGAGGCCGCGCTCGCGGCGATCGAGCGGTACCGCGTCACCCACAGCCAGTGGGTGCCGACGATGTTCGTCCGGCTGCTTCGGCTGCCGGACGAGGTGCGCGCCCGCCACGACCTGTCGTCGCACCGCGTCGCCGTGCACGCCGCCGCGCCGTGCCCGCCCGCCGTCAAGCAGGCGATGCTCGACTGGTGGGGCCCGATCGTCCACGAGTACTACGGCGCGAGCGAGGGCTACGGGCGCACCACGATCGGCCCGCACGAGTGGCTCGCCCACCCCGGCTCCGTCGGCCGCTCGGTCGAGTCGACGATCCACATCGCCGACGACTCCGGCCGACTGCTGCCGCCCGGCGAGGTGGGCACCGTGTGGTTCGCCAAGCCCGGCGCCGCGCTCCCGGCCCGCGCCGACGACGGCTCCGCCGACCTCGCCGCCACCCCCGGCTGGGGCGCGGTCGGCGACCTCGGCCGCCTCGACGACGACGGATACCTCTACCTGACGGGCCGCAGCGGCCAGACGATCATCACCGGCGGCGTCAACGTCTACCCGCGCGAGGTCGAGGACGTGCTGGTCACGCACCCCGCGGTGGCCGACGTCGCCGTCCTCGGCGTGCCCGATCCGGAGTTCGGCGAGCAGGTGAAGGCCGTGGTCGTCCCGGAGAGCCCCGCGGCCGGCGCCGACCCCGCACTCGCCGACGAGCTCATCGCGTTCTGCCGGGAACGGCTCGCGGGCTTCAAGTGCCCCCGCTCGGTCGACCTCGTCGACGCGCTCCCCCGCAGCGACGCCGGGAAGGTCCGGCTGCAGGAGCTCCGCGACCGCTACCGGCCCGCCCGTTCCGATCGGACCACCTGATGGACCTCCTGCTCGTCCGGCACGGCCGGCCGCACCGCCAGCACGCGGCCGACGGCGACGGCGCCGACCCGCACCTCACCCCGCAGGGCCGTGCCGACGCCGACCTGCTCGCCGGCTACCTCGCCGCGCAGCCCGCGACGGCGCCGACGGTCGTCTACACCAGCCCGATGCGTCGCGCGCGGGAGACCGCCGAGGCCATCACGTCACGGCTGGTCGTCCCGCTGCGCGTCGACGACCGGCTGCGCGAGTTCGACCACGGCGCTCCGAGCTACGTACCGCTGGAGCTCACCGCCTCCGGCGAGACGCAGGCCGAGATGTGGCGCGCGCTGGAGACGGGTGTGTGGGGCCGGCACACGTTCGACCCCGACGCGTTCGCCCGCCGCGTCGACGCGGTGTTCGACGAGATCATCGCGACCAACCGGTCGACGACCGTCGCCGTCGTCTGCCACGGCGGTGTGATCAACTCCTTCCTGGGCGGGGTGCTGGCCCGGCCGCGGGGCATGTTCTTCCAGCCCGAGTACACGTCGGTGTGCCGGGTCGTCGCCTCCGGGCGGGGACGCCGGCTGCTCACCCTCAACGAGACGACCCACCTGCAGCTCGCCGCGACGGCCGAGACCGACGCCGGCCGCGACAGGAGGCACGCGTGATGCCCGAGACGAACGAGAGGCCGACCGTGACCACATCCGACACGACGACGGCGACCGACGCCCGGCTGCTGGTCCTGCACGCGTTGCGGCTCACCGGGTTCGCGGGTGCCGAGCGCGTCGCGACGGCGACCGGGCTCGACGAGGACACCGTAGGGGCCACGCTCGCCGCCGCGGCCGCCGACGGGCACACCGCCGAGCGCACCGGCCGGATCAGCGGATGGATGCTCACCAAGGACGGACGCGCCACGCACGCCGTCCTGCTCGCCGACGAGCTGGCCCGCCACGACGCCCGTGCCGCCGTCGAGACGGCCGACGCCGCGTTCCTGCAGCTCAACGAGCCGTTCAAGGAGCTGTGCGCGCGCTGGCAGCTGCGTCCCGACGGCAGCGTCAACGACCACTCCGACCCCGCCCACGACGACGCCGTCGTCGCCGACCTCGCACCCGTTCACGAGCAGGTCGTCGCGATCACCGGGCGGCTCGCCGAGACCCTGCCCCGGTTCGGGCGCTACCCGCGCGCGTTCACCGCGGCCCGCGACCGGCTCGTCGCGGGCGACCGCACGGCCTTCGCCAAGCCGCTGTCGGAGAGTTACCACGACGCCTGGATGGAGCTGCACCAGGACCTGTTGAGCACGCTCGGCCGCGAGCGTTCCGCAGCGGACGGGCACTGAGGTGGCGGTCGAGGTGTCCCTCCGCGCCGCCGGCCACCTGTTCGCGTTCGACCACCCGCACGCCGTCGCGCCCCGTGAGCTCGCCGGGCTGCTGGGGGGCAAGGGCGCCGGGCTGGCCGAGATGACGTCGGTGCTCGGGCTGCCCGTGCCGCCGGGGTTCACCGTCGCGCTGCCGGTGTGCCTGGCCTACCGCCGCGACGGCTGGCCCGCCGACCTCGACGACGCCCTCGCCGCGCACGTCGCCGCCCTGGAGTCGCGGATGGGCAGGCGGCTGGGCGACCCGGCGGATCCACTGCTCGTGGCGGTGCGCAGCGGGGCGCCGCGGTCGATGCCCGGCATGCTCGACACCGTCCTCAACCTGGGGCTGAGCGACGCGACCGTCGAGGGGCTGGCCTCGGTGTCCGGTGATGCCGTGTTCGCATGGGACAACTACCGCCGCTTCCTCACGATGTACGCGACGACCGTCCTCGGTGTCGCCCACGACGATCTCCCTGCTGGACCCGCACCCGCCGACGAGAGCGGACTCCGGGACCGGGTCGCTGCGCTGAAGGCGAGCATCGCGGCCGCGGGCGCCGAGGTGCCGCAGGACCCGGCCCGGCAGCTGCGCGGCGCCGTCGAGGCCGTGTTCCGCAGCTGGGACAGCCCGCGGGCTCGCACCTACCGCGTGCACGAGGGCATCGACGAGGACCTCGGCACCGCGGTCAACGTGCAGGCCATGGTGTTCGGCAACCGCGACGACCGGTCCGGCACCGGCGTCGTGTTCACCCGCGACCCCTCGACCGGCGAGAACCGGCCCTACGGCGACTTCCTGCCCCGCGCCCAGGGTGAGGACGTCGTCGCCGGCACCGCTCGTACCCTGACGCTCGCCGACATGGCCGAGCGGCTGCCCGCGGCGCACCGCGAGCTCACCGAGCGGCTCGGCGCGCTGGAGCGGCACTACCGGGACATGTGCGACGTCGAGTTCACCGTCGAGTCGGGGACGCTGTTCATCCTGCAGACCCGCGTCGGCAAGCGCGGTGCGGTCGCCGCTGTCCGGCTCGCCGCCGACATGGCCGCCGACCCGACCATCGCGCTCACCCGGGACGAGGCGCGCGCCCGGCTCGACGACGCGACGATCGAGCGGGCCCGCGCCGAGGTCGTCGCCGCCGCACGGCAGGGCGCGGCCGCCGATGCGGTCGCCCGTGGGCTGGGGGCGTCGCCGGGCCGGGTCAGCGGCACGGTCGTCCTCGACGCCGACGCCGCGGCCGACGCCGAGGGACACGTCGTGCTCGTGCGCCCGGAGACCAGCCCGGAGGACGTGCACGGCATGGCCGTGTCCGTCGGCATCCTGACCAGCACCGGCGGGCTCGTCAGCCACGCCGCGGTCGTCGCGCGCGGCTGGGGCATACCGGCCGTCGTCGGGGCGCACGAGCTGGTCGTCGGCGCCGCCGACGTCCGCACGCCGGCGGGCGAGGTGCTGTTCGGGGCCGGCGACACCATCACGATCGACGGCACGACGGGCGAGGTGTGGCTCGGCGCGACGACGGACGCCGGCGGCACCGCCGACCTGACGGACGACGAGATCGTCGCCCGCGACCTGCCGGCCCTCGCGATCCTGCTCGGCGGCGCGACCGCTCAGCCCGCCGCCCGGACGTCCTCCAGCATGTCGAGCGCGAACCCCACGTAGCGGCGCGCGATCTGCTCCGGCGTCGACGGTCCACCGGGCCGGTACCAGTCGGTCAGCGCCGTGCACATCGTCACGACCGCCCGCGACGCCTCGTGCGGATGGTCGGGCCGGAACGCACCCGCGGCGACGGCGGCGTCGACCTCGGTGTCGACCATCCGCTGCTGGCGCGTCCGCAGCCCGGCGACCCGGCGCCGGTTCGCCTCGGTGAAGCTGCGCATCTCGGTGTTGCCGACGAAGGCCAGCTCGGCACGATGGCTGTGGTAGAGCGCAAGGTTCTCGACGAGCAGGCAGAACCGGTCGACGGGGTCGCGGCCCTCGGCGCGCGCCGCGTCGGACCGCCGGCCCAGGTCGGCCATCGTGACCTCCACCAGCGCCAGCAGGATCTGCTGCTTGCCGGCGTAGTGGTGGTAGAGCCCGCTGACCGACAGCCCGCACCGCGCGGCGATGCGTCGCATGGTCGCGCCGTGGTAGCCGACGGCGAGGAACTCGGCGCGGGCCGCGTCGAGCACCGGGTCGAGATCGAGCGGGTCGTAGCGGCGCCAGTCGGTGGCGTCGCGGCCCGGTTCCGACGACGCCTCCGCCGCGCGCGGGGTGCGGCCGTCGAGGACGTCGCCCACCGGCATGTCGAGGGCCGCGGCGATCAGCCCGAGCCGGTCGACGGTCAGCCGGGTGCGGCCGTGCTCGATCTCGCTGAGCGTCGCGGGGCTGACCCCGATCCGGGCGGCCAGCTCGCGGAGCCCGACACCCCGGCCCTGCCGCGCGGCGCGCACGAGCCCGCCGACACGCGCACCGCTCGCCACCATCCGCTCACGCTAACCGACGCGCCGCAGCCCGCCGAGTTCGATGTCAGGCGGCTCGACGACCCCACCGAACCGGTCTCGTGTCGAGCTCGGCACAGGGTGCGCGGCAGCGGGTCCGCCGGATCACGAGGGTCTGACTCCCGCCGGGGTGGGTAGGCGGCGATCACCGTCCGGAACGAGAGGGAGTTCGACATGGGCATCGACACGGACCGCCGGCCCGCCCGCCGCGTCGCGGCCGCCGTGCTGACGGCGGCGCTCGCGACCGTCGTGGTGGCGGGCTGCGAGGGCGGCTCGCGCAGCGGCAGCGACAACCCGGGGGCGGCCGTCGCCACGCCGACCGGGGCGGCCCCGCAGAAGACATCGGTCAACGACGCGTCGGAGAAGGACCTTGCGGCCACGTTGCGCGACGCCGGCGTGAGCGACGCCGAGAAGTGGGCGCAGACGCTGGTGCAGTACCGGCCCTACCCGGCGGGTGATGCCGGTGCGGCGCGGATCAAGGAGGTCCTCGACCAGTTCAAGGCCGACCCGGACACCGTCTCGAAGGTGACGGCGGCCGTCGTCGCCTGATCGGCGGGGTCCCGCACCGCGGCCGCGGTGCGGGACCCGGCTCGCGTCAGTTCTTGTCGACGGGCCCGCCGGCCCCGGTCTCCTCGCGTTCCTGCTGCACGCGGGCCTCGAGCTCGTCGTCGTCGACGGGGTGCGGCATCTTGGCGTGCTCGCGGCGGTCGGGGTGGGCGGTCTCGTGGGTCTCGACGACGTCGTCCAGGTCGGGGCGTTCCGGTTCGCTCATGCCGACGGCGGTACCCCGCGGGATCGCCGACGACACCACCCGGCCGGGCTCGATGTTCGACGGGCCCGGCTCCGGAAAGACGTCGGGTGAGGTGTTCTCGAGGAGGTACGGATGGGGACGACGCTGGTCCCGGCACTGGTCGGGCTCGACAGCGGTGAGGCGATCGCGCTGGGGATGGAGGCCGGCGTGGTGGTCGTGGCCGAACGGGAGGGTGCGCTCGCCGACGGTGGGCGAGTCGTCGCGCAGGTGCCCGCTGCGGGGACGCAGGTGGAGGCCGCGAGCCTGGTCCGGGTCGCGATGTCCGGCGAGGGCCCCGGCGGGGGTGGCCCGCCGGTGCCCGAGGCCGTGCCGCCGTCCGGTCCCGCCGGCACGAACCCGCTGGGCTGACAGCGGCGCCGACCGCGGGGCGGCGCCGGCGGTAGGGGCCGCTCGTCACCGGGGCTCGGTGACGAGCGGGACGTAGGTGACCGGGGCCAGCTCCTCGACGACGCCGTCGCGGTGCGGAGGCGGGTGGGACGAACAGCTCGCGGGGCGCGGCTCCCATCGCGTCGAGGACCCGCTGGTTGCGGATGCCGGCCTCCCACAGGCGGTCGACCATACGGGCCCGGCACTCGGCGGCGGCGTCGGCGTCACCGTGTCCGTCGTGCCCGTCCGTGGTCCCGTCGAGGCGGGCCAGCAGACGGGTCCTGGCCAGGCGGTGGATCAGCTCGGCCGCACCCCCGGGCCGGGTCTGCCCCCCGCGGGCGGGGTTCACGCGCCCGGCCGCCGGCGCGCGTACATGACTCCGCTCGGCGGTCGCGGCTCACCCGTTGCGCGGCAACAGCTCCCGCAGCTTGGTACGGATCCCCTGGGCGACGAGGTGTCCTGCGTCCGGATCACCCTTGAGGACGGCCTGCAGCACCGAGATCGCCTGCTCGGGGGTGGCGTGCGGCGGGATCGGAGGCACGTCGGGGTCGCAGTGCACGTCGATGACCGACGGCCGGTCCGCGGCGAGCGCGGCGTCCCAGGCGGGACCGAGCGCCTCGGGCTCGTCGACGGTCACCGCGTGCAGCCCGATCCGGGCGGCGAAGTCGGCGTAGGACAGGTCGGGCAGCGACTGCGACTCGTCGAACCGCGGTGCCCCGCCCATCGCGCGCAGCTCCCAGCTGACCTGGGTGAGGTCGTTGTTGTGCAGGACGCACACGATCAGCCGCGGATCGGACCAGCGGTCGGCGTAGCGGGCGATGGTCAGCAGCTCGGCGAGGTTGTTCATCTGCATCGCGCCGTCCCCGACGAGCGCGATCGCCGGCCGGTCGGGGTGGGCGAACTTGGCGCCGATCGCGTACGGCACGGCCGCACCCATCGTCGCGAGGGTGCCCGACAGCGAGCAGCGCACGTCTCCGTGGACCTTCAGCAGCCGCGCGTACCAGTTGGCGACCGACCCCGAGTCGGCGGCGACGATCGCGTCGGCAGGCAGCCGGGACGAGAGCTCGCGGACGATCCGCATCGGGTTGACCGGCTTCGCGTCCACCATCGACTGGGCGTCGATGGTCTCCCACCAGCGGGCGACGTTCGACTCCACGGTCTCGCGCCACGACCGGTCCGCGGGCCCGGACAGCCGCGGCAGCAACGCGTGCAGGGTCGCCCCGGCGTCGCCGACGAGGGTGACCTCCGTCGGGTACCGCATGCCGAGGCGGCCGCCGTCGAGGTCGATCTGCACGGCCCTGGCCTGCCGCTTGCCGTTCTTGAACTCGGGCAGGAACTGGCTGTACGGGAAGCTGGTGCCGACCATGAGCAGGGTGTCGCAGTCGCGCATCAGCTCGTAGCTGGCCCGGGTACCGAGCAGGCCGATCGCGCCGGTGACCCAGGGCAGGTCGTCGGGCAGGACGTCCTTGCCCAGCAACGCCTTCGCCACGCCCGCACCGAGGACGTCGGCGACCGCCGTGATCTCCGCCGCGGCACCGCGGGCGCCCTGGCCGACGAGGATCGCGACCTTCTCGCCCGCGTTCAGCACCTCCGCGGCCCGGGTGAGCTCGTCGTCGGGCGGGACGGTCGTCGGCGCCTTCAGCACGGTGGTGCCGCCGGCGGGGACGTGCTTGAACTCGTGCTCGGGCGGGCTCCAGGTCTCCTCCTGCACGTCGCTGGGCACGATGATCGCGGTGGGGGCACGCCTGCTCAGCGCGGTGCGGAACGCCCGGTCGACGGCGTTGGGCAGCTGCTCGGGGACGTTCACCTCCACCAGGTAGGCGCTCGCGACGTCGGCGAACAGCGTGTGGAGGTCGACCTCCTGCTGGTAGGCCCCGCCCATCGCGCTGCGTTCGGTCTGCCCGACGATCGCGACGACGGGGACGTGGTCGAGCTTGGCGTCGTAGAGGCCGTTGAGCAGGTGGATCGCGCCGGGGCCCGACGTCGCCGCGCACACCCCGACCTGACCGGAGAACTTGGCCCGACCGACGGCGGCGAAGGCCGCCATCTCCTCGTGGCGGACCTGGATGAACGCGGGATCGTCGTCGGCCCGGCCGAACGCGGTCACGAGCCCGTTGATCCCGTCGCCCGGGTAGGCGAAGACCTCTCGTACGCCCCAGTCGCGCAGCCGCGCGAGCAGCACGTCGCCGACGGTGTCCGCCATCTGTCACCTCGTCATCGCATCGCGGTACCGCGGCGGGCCGGACGGCCCACCGATGCACGTCGGCTACCCCGTCGGTGGATGGCCACACGTGGGGGTTCGTGCCCGGTACGCGGGGGTGGGTGCGCGCCCATCCCCGAGTGAGGTGCGCGGTCAGGCGGGGTCGTCGGCCGGGGGCGCGTCGTCGAGCATCCCGGCGCGCAGCTTGTCGAGCGTGCGACTGAGCAGCCGCGACACGTGCATCTGCGAGACGCCGATCTCCGCCCCGATCTGGGACTGGGTGCGGCCGTCGAAGAACCGCAGGACGAGGATGCGCCGCTCGCGGTCGGAGAGCCGGGCCAGCAGCGGCCGCAGCGTCTCGATGTCGTCGACGAGGCCGAGCCGGGGGTCGATGTCGCCGATCCGTTCACCGGGCGGGGTGTCGTCGACGCCGGTGGGGGCGTCGAGGGTCGCGGCCTGGTGGTTGTCCTCGGCGTGCAGGGCGTCGACGATCTCCTCGACGTCCACGTCGAGGCGACGGGCGAGCTCCGACGGTCTCGGTGCCCGGCCCAGCTCCTGGGTCAGGGGGCCGGTGGCCTGGCGGATGGCGACGGACACGTCCTTGAGCCGTCGCGGTACCCGCATGCTCCACGACTGGTCGCGGTACCAGCGCAGGATCGCCCCGCGCACGCACGGGACGAGGTAGCCCAGGACGTCGCCGCGTGCGCGGTCGGGGCTCCAATTGTCGACGGCCCGCACGACCGCCTCCGACGCCGCCTGCCCGATGTCTTCCCGCGACCAGGGCCGGCTGCCGGCGTAGCGGCCGGCGATCCGGCGGGCGATCGGCAGGAACGCGACGATCAGCTCGGCACGCAGGACGGCGTGCTCGGGGTCGTCCGGCGGGATCGAGGCGAGCCGTTCCAGCTGCGCCATCTCGGCGGCGAAGGGTCCGTCCGTGTGCTCGGACGGCGGGACCGCGGATAGGACAGGGGCTGGTGAGGGCATGGGGCACTTCCGCATCGCTGAGAGCGGGGGAGGCGACCGTTTGCACCTCGACGGCCGGGTACACCGGTCGAACGTATGACGTTACTCCAGGTCTGGCCGCTGCGCAGCGCGGCGAACCGGGCCGGGCGGATGGATCCGGCGGTGCACCGCGCGCACGGCGGCCCGGTAGAGCGGGCCCGCGGCACCCGACGCGGCGAGTGCCGCGCGGGCGGCGTTGGCACCGGGGGCACCGTGAACGGCACCGCCGGGATGCGCCGACGCGCCGGCGAGGAAGAGCCTGTCGACCGGGGTGTCCGCGCGCGCGGTCCCCGGGACGGGCCGGAACACGAGCTGCTGGTGGATCGCGGCCGTACCGGCGTTGATGGCGCCGTCGACGAGGCTGGGGTTGCGGTCCTGCAGGTCGGGGGGCCCGGCCACGCTGCGTGCCCGGACGAGGGCGCCGAACCCGGGGGCGTTGCGTTCGACGGCGACGGCGACTCGATCCAGCAGACCTTCACGGTCGACGTGGCGGACGACATGCCGACCGTCGGCGCGGCGCCCGCGCTGGCGACGATGGACGAGGATGCGCGCATCAGCGATGCCGACGGCGCCATCACCGCCAACGGCACCTTCACGGTCGACTGGGGCGCCGACGGCGCCGGCTCGCTGACCGCCTCGACGGCGGTCGTGGTGACCGGGCTCGCTTCCGGCGACACGCTGAGCTCCGGCGGCCAGGCCATCACCATCGACTATGTCGGCGGCGTGCTGGTCGGCTATGTCGGCAGCACCTTGCCGACCGCGATCGACGACGCACAGGTCGTCTTCTCGGTCGAGCTCTCCACGGCCGGCACCGGTTCCTACGTCTTCACGCTGCGCCAGCCGCTGGATCACTCCGGTCCGGCGGGCGCGCCGATCACGCTGACCTTCCCGGTGACCGCTCAGGACGGCGATCTCGATCCCGTCACGACCGAGTTCTCGGTGCAGATCGATCCGGCGGGCAGCATCTCGTCGATCAACTATTCGGGTCTCCAGACCGGCGTGTTCGTCAATCTCGACGGCTCCGCCGTGACGGTCGACGGCCAGACGGTCGACGCCGACAAGGCCACCGACCGCACCGGCCAGGGCCCGATCGTCGGCATCGACAACGTTGCCGGCATCGTCGATGCCTATGGCGGCAGCGGCGACGACATCATCGTCGGCGGCGCCGAGGGCAACGTGCTGCACGGCAATGCCGGCGCCGACCACATCGACGGCGGCAAGGGCGCCGACACGCTCTATGGCGAGGCGGGCGACGACACCTTCCGCCTCGGCGCCGACGTTACCTTCACCGGGTCGCGCAACCTGCAGCTCGGCGACGGCACGACCCGCTCGATCGCCCTGTCCGACATGGCGGGCACCTCGGACGTCGTCAGCGGCGGCGCCGACACCGACACGATCCTGCTCGATCGCGAAGGGAAGGCGGGCTACATCCACGACACCTACAGCGCGCCGTCCTATATCAGCGGCGTGGAGAAGATCGTCGGCACCGACGGCGGCGACTTCATCGCCGTCTCCGCCGGCTACATGAGCGACGCCGCCGGCGGCGGCATAACCATCGAGGGTGGCGCGGGCAACGACTATCTCGGCGGCGGCGCGGGCGACGACACGATCCGCGGCGGCGCCGACGACGACCTGATCTCCGGCCTCGGCGGCAACGACACGCTCGAGGGCGAGGACGGCAATGACGAGATCTGGGGCGGCGACGGCAACGACACGATCCGTGGCGGTGCCGGCGACGACACGCTGATCGGCGGTGCCGGCGACGACATCATCGAAGGCGGTGATGGCGACGATCTCATCAAGTACACGCTGGGCGACGGCTCCGACACCGTGGACGGCGGCGCAGACGACGACCGGATCGAGATTCGCGACGGCTCGGCCTCCTACATCTGGAACTACGTCAACCAGGTCGGCGACGCCGTCGTGATGAAGCCGAACGACAACCTGCCCGGCGATTCGGCCTATGAAGGCACGCTGACGATCCGCAACGTCGAGACGCTCGATTTCGACCTGACCAACGGGCATTCGCTCGTCATCGGCCAGCACGGCGGCGATCTCGCTGCGGCCGGCGTGACGAACGTCAATGTGACCGGCGACGACACGGGCACCGCGCTCTGGTTCGAAGGCGTTTCTTCGGCCACGAAGCTGGTGGCCGACCTCAAGGGCGGTGACGACTATTTCGTCGCCGGCAACCAGGCCGTCAGCCAGACGGTCGAGGGCGGCGCTGGCGTCGACACGTTCGACTTCAGCCAGATCACGGCCGCGATCGACATCGACCTGCAGTCCGGCGTGGCGGTGCGAACCACGCTCGGCGGCGCGCCGGTGGCGACCGACGCGATCACCGGCTTCGAGAACGTCATCGGCAGCGTCGGCGACGACGTGATCCGCGGAACGAGCGGAGCCAACGTTCTCAACGGCGGTTCGGGCGACGACATCATCGAAGGCCGCGGCGGCGACGACGTGATGATCGGCGGCGCCGGCAACGACACCTTCGTCCACACGGTCGGCGACGGCTTCGACCATGTCGATGGCGGCAGCGAGACCGGAACCGCTTTCCCCGATTATGACGTGCTCGTCATCAACGGCAGCGCGACCGATCCGAACGCGGTCTTCCACTTCGGCAAGGGCGCGCCCGGGGACGCCGACGAGATCGTGCCGGCGGGCGCCGGGGCGATCGACTCGAGGGACATCCTCATCACCTATGACGACGGGTTGGGCAATCCGCTCGGCTCCGTCCGGGCCGACGAGATCGAGCGGGTGGCGCTGGTCCGCGTGAAGGACGGCGCGTTGGACGCCTCCACCGCCCGGGACATCACGTCCTGCGTCCAGCCCACGTTCATCGAAACCTGGCGCTGGGGCAGCAAGCTGGCCCTGGAGATTCCCGAAGGGCCTCACCGCGTCTTCACCTTCGTCGTGCAAAAGTACAAACAGAACATCGGCAAGCCCTCGCCCAACATGCAGGGCTTGGCCTTCGACCACGGCCGGAATTAAGGCTCCGACTGCTACTTCCGC
>MEGH01000003.1:104184-261858 GCA_001725415.1 Pseudonocardia sp. SCN 73-27 | reverse complement strand
CGGGCTCGGCCTGCTCGAACACGCGGAGGCCGAGGTCGTCGCCGGGGTGCTGGCCGAGTGCGGCGGCAACAAGGCCGCGGCCGCGGCCCGGCTGGGCATCTCCCGCGGAACCCTCTACGCGAAGCTCCGCCGCTATCACCTCACGGCCGCGCCGACGCGCGGCGCGCGCCGCCCGCTGTAGGCCGGCGGTCGCGACCGCCGACGAGATGGAGGACAACCATGCCCGCGAACCCCGTCGTCAACAAGCTGCGGTTCGGCATCTTCATGCCCCCGTTCAACAGCCCGCCCACCCAGAACGCGACGACGTCGCTGCAGCGCGACGTCGAGACCATCCAGCTGCTCGACCGCCTCGGCTACGACGAGGCCTGGATCGGTGAGCACCACAGCGCCGGCACCGAGATCATCGCCGACCCGCTGACGTTCATCGCGCACGTCGGCGCGCTGACCCGCCACATCACGCTGGGGACGGGTGTCGTCTCGCTGCCGTACCACAATCCACTGTGGATCGCCGACCGCGCGATCCTGGTCGACCACCTGTTGCGCGGCAGGCTGATGCTCGGCGTCGGCCCCGGGTCGCTGCCCACGGACGCGGCGATGATCGGGCTGGAGCCGTCGCAGCTGCGTCCGGCGCTCGGGGAGGACCTCGACGTCCTGCTGCGGCTGCTGCGCACCGACGAGCGGGTCACCCATCGCAACGACCGCTACGAGGTCGTCGACGCCCGCACGCAGCTCGCGCCGTACTCCGACCCGTGTTTCGAGGTCGCCGTGGCCGCGACGGCCTCGCCGGCGGGTCCGATCCTCGCCGGCACGCACGGGCTGTCGCTGCTGTCGATCGGCGCGACCACGCGTGAGGGTTTCGACGTGCTCGCCCACCACTGGGACGTCGTCGAGGCCGAGTCGGCGAAGCACGGCCGCACGCCCGACCGGTCGCGGTGGCGCCTCGTCGGCCCCATGCACATCGCGGAGACGAAGCAGCAGGCGATCGAGGACGTTCGCTACGGCTTCGACAAGTTCTGCGACTACACCCAGCGCACGCTCGCGCTGCCGACGTTCCGCGCCGAGGGCGACACCTTCGAGGACCGGGTGGCGTGGATCAACGAGACGGGCCTCGGCGTCATCGGCACCCCGGACGAGGCGATCACCCAGATCCAGCGGCTGATGGACCAGTCCAACGGTGGGTTCGGCTGCTTCATGATGATGCAGCACGACTGGGCGAACTGGGAGGCGACGCAGCGCCACTACGAGCTGTTCGCCCGCCACGTCATCCCCGCGTTCCAGCCGTCGCAGCGCCGGCTGCTCGCCGCGGAGGAGTGGGCGCGCAGCCGTCACGGTGAGCTCGACGCGAAGAACGGTGCCGCGATCCAGGCGTGGGCCGACAAGTACGCGGCGGAGAAGCAGGCGGCGGGTCAGGCTTGATCAGGGGTCGTGAGCGGTGATGGTCGCTATCGCGACCATCACCGCTCACAGGGGATTCGTCGGGTGCGGACCAGTACCCGGTGGGCGCGGCCGACCGACCGGATCAGCGCGACCAGCACCACCGCCGTCGCGGCGTAGGCGGCGGGCAGGTGCGCGCTGCCATGCGACGGGCCGAGCAGCGCCATCGTCAGCCCCGTGACGACGCAGACCAGGGGCGCGAGCGTCCCGACCAGCGTGATCGCCCGCAGCGCCCGGGCAGGATGGGCCCGCCGCACCGCGAGGAGCGTCGCCAGGGCGAGGATCGCGGCGACGACCGTCGTGACCGCCTCGACGTGGAACAGGAGGGTGAGCTCCACCGGCGAGCCCGGGCTGTCCTGTTTGAGCAGCGTCCAGACCAGGATCAGGGCGGGGAAGGTGACCGCGATCAGCGTCGCGGTCCGCCGGCTCTGCGCCGCGGCGAGCTCCTCCTGGTAGCGCGGCGCGATCTCGTCGACGGCGCCGAAGTCGGCGACCGCGCGGCTGCGGGCCTCGCGGGGTTCGACCCCGGTGCCGCACAACGACTCCGCCGCGTCCTCCAAGCCGTCACGGGCCTCGGCGAGCATGCTCGCGCGCAGCCGGGCGGGCCCGCGCAGCATCGCGCCGAGCGCGTCGACGTGCGCGTCGACGGGATCGACCGTCGCGGCGGTCATCCCGTCGCCGGCCACGGGTCGGCGCTCAGGACGCGGCTGACGACCTCGCGGAACTCCTCCCACTCGCCGCGCTGCGCGGCGAGGGCGTGCTTGCCGGCACGGGTGAGCTTGTAGGTGCGACGTTCCCGCCCACCGACGGTGCTCCACGACCCGGCGAGGCTCCCGGCCCGCTCCAGGCGGCGCAGCGCCGGGTAGACGGTGCCCGTCGGCAGGTCGAGCGCGCCGCCGCTGCGGGCCTGCAGGGCCTCGATGATCGCGTAGCCGTGCAGGGGGCCCGCCTCGAGCACCGCGAGGATCAGGCCGTCGAGGTGGCCGCGCACGCTGTCGGGTCTCACGAGTAGCGAGTCTACGTAGCGATCCCGAGGCTGTCTCAGTGAATCATCAGGGACATCCCTGATGCATATGTAGACAGGCAACGTATAGCTTGGTGCCCGTGGACACCGTCGCACCCGCCCCACCCGAACCCGATGCGCCGCCCCGGGGCCCTCACGTGACGCTCTGGCTGGTGCGCATCGTCGTGACGCTGCACCTGCTCGCGGTGCTGTGCCAGCCGATCCTCGCCGGGCTCTTCCTCACCGGCGACGTCGAGGCGATCGAGATCCACGGCCTCGTCGGGTCGATCGTGGGTCTCCTCACGATCGGCACCATCGCGGTCGCCATCGCCTACGTCACCGGTGGGCGCGGCCGGCTGTGGGTCCTGCCCGTCGCGGTGGTGCTCTTCCTGGTCGAGGGCTTCCAGATCGGGATCGGCTACGCCCGCACCCTGCAGGTGCACATCCCGCTCGGCGTCGCGATCGTCGTGACGTCGGTGCTGCTCGCGATCTGGGCGTGGAGCCCGTCGGCCACCCGCCCGCGCCGGAGCCGGTCGTGACCCCGCGCATGTCACGGCGCGGGTTCCTCGGTGTGCTCGGCGGCGCGGCCGCCGTCGCCGGGCTCTCGGCCTGCGGCGCCGTCGGCCTCGACACTCCCGCCGGGCAGACCGGCGAGACCCTCACCAGCGCCGTCCCGCTCCCCGCGCCGTACACGGTCCCGCTCCCGATCCCCGCCGTCGCGAGGCCCACCGGCACCCTCGACGGCGCCGACCTCTACGAGATCACCCAGCGCGCCGCCGACGTCGAGATCCTCCCCGGCCGGCGCACCGCGATCTGGGGCTACGACGGCACCTTCCCCGGACCGACGTTCGAGACCCGGTCGGGTCGACCGGTCGTGGTCCGCCACACCAACCGGCTGCCGGTACCGACCGTGGCGCACCTGCACGGCGGCCACACCCCCGCCGACTCCGACGGCTGGCCCCTCGACCTGGTGCTCCCCGTCGGCGACAGCTCCAACTGGGCCCACTCCCACAACGGCACCACCATGACCGGCGACCTCGCCGCCGGTGTCCGCGAGCACCGCTACCCGATGACCCAACGCGCCGCGACGCTCTGGTACCACGACCACCGCATGGATTTCACCGGTCCGGCCGTCTACCGCGGCCTCGCCGGGATGCACATCGTCCGCGACGACGCCGAGGACGCGCTCGGCCTCCCCCACGGCGACCGCGAGCTCCCGCTCGTCATCTGCGACCGCGCCTTCGATGCCGACGCCGCGCTCTCCTACCCGTCGCTCGACCGCACCCTGCGCACCGTGCCGGGCGTCGAGGACCACTGGATGCCCGGCGTGCTGGGCGACGTCGTCCTCGTCAACGGGGCGCCGTGGCCGGTCCACGACGTCGACGCCGCGCGCTACCGGCTGCGGATCCTCAACGCCGCCAACGCCCGTCGCTTCGTCCTCGCCCTGACGGTCCCCGGCGGGCCGGACATGCCGTTCACGCAGATCGGGTCCGACGGTGGCCTGCTCGCCGCGCCGCAGCGCCTCGACAGCATCGCGATGGCACCGGGGGAGCGGTTCGACGTCGTCGTCGACTTCTCCGCCGTCCCGGTGGGCACCGAGGTGACGCTGGTCAACACCCTGGGCACCGGCTCCACCGCCGATGTCCTGCGGTTCCGCGTCGTGCGCACCGCCCGCGACGACAGCCGCGTCCCCGACCGGCTCGCCGACGACGTCACGCCCCTCGTGCCGGGCCCGGTGATGCGGGAGTTCTCGTTCAGCCGCGGCGCAGTCGGCGGCACCCGCGGCTGGACCATCAACGACCGCTCCTTCGACCCGAACGTCTCGCTGGCCGATGTCCCGCTGGGCCAGGTCGAGACCTGGCGTTTCCGTACCGACGTCCACCATCCCGTGCACGTGCACCTCGACCAGTTCCAGGTGCTCGCCCGCGACGGCCGCCCACCACGCCCCGCCGACGCCGGCTGGAAGGACACCGTCGACGTGCTGCCCGCCGAGATCGTCGACGTGGCGGTGCGGTTCACGCAGTACGCCGGCCGCTACGTCTTCCACTGCCACAACCTGGAGCACGAGGACATGGCGATGATGGCCACGATCCGCACCGTCTGACACCGGCCCCGACGACGTCACTGCACGTCCGGGCCGGGAAGTCACTACCCCCTCACCGTATGGATTCGGAGCGTGACGGTCCCTTACCGTTCTGGGCGACGCAGGCCTGGACGGGTGAGGGGGTCCCCGCGAATGGAGTGGGTGCACGTGGTCCTCGCCGTGGGCTGTCTCGCCCTCGGCGTGCTGCACCTCGCCCGGCTGCTGCTCATGCGCGGAGACCGCGTCGGTGAGGCGTCGCACGCCGCCATGGGCGTCGGCATGGCCGCCATGTACTCACCACTGGGCGACCCGGTGCCCGACGCCGTCTGGCTCGTCGTCTTCGCGGCGACCGGGCTGTGGTTCGCGGCGCTCGCCGTCCGTGCCGGGCTCGGCACCCGCGACGCCGGCTACCACGTCGTCTGCGCCGTCGCGATGCTGTTCATGCTCACCATGGGCGGTCACGACGCCGCGGGCGGCCACGGCGGGCACGGCGGCGTCGGGCTGCTCCCGGTCGCGGCGCTGCTGCTCGCCGGTTTCTTCGCGTGGCACGCGCTGCGCTGCGGCGACCGACTGTTCTCCGCGGCCCGCGGCGAGGCCGACTGTGCGTGCGAACCGGCCACCGACGGCCTGCGTGCCGCCGTCGCGTCACCCGTCGCGACCCGCTCGCTCGACACCGCCGTCGAACCCGGACGGCTGGCCCGGCTCCGGTCCGCGCGCACCGCAACCGGCGCCCACATCGCCATGGCCGGGGCCATGACCGTCATGTGTCTCGGGATGCTGTAGAACCTGCCCACGAGCACCCGGACACGTAGCATCGCAAGGGGATGACCCGGACGGGTACGGCCGCGGGGGGCCGCTAGATTTCACGCCTGCACCGGCGGACCCCGACCGCGCGGTGGAACGAGCGGAAGCGAGGCACCCCGCAATGGCGAGCATCGAAGAGGTCCGGGCCGGTATCGCACTGGCCAACGACAAGGCCTCCGAGAGCCTCGGGGCGCTGCAGCAGGCGCAGTCGTGCATCGAGCAGGCCCAGTCGGCGCTGCAGCAGGTCACCGCGGGCAGCAGCCAGTCCGACGTCGACTCCGCCAACTCGGCCTACGCCGAGGCCGCCCGCAGCATTTCCGAGGTGCAGCAGGCCGTCGCCTCGGCGATCCAGGAGTCCGAGGGCGTCGCGGCCCGGCTGTGAGGGCCGGGACCGCAGGACACGGGAGCGGGACGTGTCGCTCGCCGAGGTGAAGGCCGTCGTCGCCGACGTCGCCGAGCAGACCCGCACGGCCGCCGAGCTGGTCCGCCGCGCGGGCGACGGCGTCGCCGAGGCCGTCCGCATCCTCGCCGACCTCAGCCGTCAGCACTCGGAGTCGTTGGTGCCCTCGACGTTGACGCGGGCCGCCGACGAGCTCGACCGCTGCCACGACCATGTCGCAGGCGCGCTGCAGGCCGTCGGCGACCTCGACGCGCGGCTGTAGCCGATGACGGCCGGCGACAGACCCGTGAGGCGGCGGAGGTGATGGCGCGCCGCGGTCGTCGCGACCGCATCAACGAGGCGTTCGACGCGTTCGTCGACGCCGTCGAGGCCACGTTGCGCGCCGCGAGCGGCGCCCGCGAGGAGGCCGTTCACGCCCACGCCCGCACCATGCTCGAACTGTGGCTGCGCGACGAGGGCATCGACGCCGCCCGCGCCGACCCCGGCCTCGCCGCCGCGCTCGACTCGCCGGCGTTCGCGTCCGTCGTCGAACGGGTCGAGGCCGACCGCGCCGCCGCCTTCGACGGCTGGCAGGCCGACGGTCCCGCCGACCTGCGCGCGGTCTTCGCCTCGGCCGCACCCGGTGTCGCCGGCGACGACCCGCGCCGCTGGCTCGGCGACCCCGGCAAGGACGACGCCGCCGGCGCCGTCCCGCGGCTGTGGCGGATCGGGAGCGCGTCGGTCGCCGGTGGGCCCGAGTTCCCCGTCGGCGTCCCGCTGCTCGACGACTCCCACCTGCAGATCTCCTCCGACCACGCCACCCGCGGCGCCGCCGAGGCCCTCGTCGAGGGACTGCTCGTCCGCGTGCTGTCGCACTTCCGGCCCGGCCTGGTCACCGTCCACGTCTGGGACGTCGGCCAGTTCACCGGCTCCCTGCCCGGCCTCTACCCGCTCACCGGCAGCGGCCTGCTCACCGTCCACGACCCCACCCGGCTGCCTGCGCTGCTCGAGGAGCTCTCCGACCGCATCCGGCGCGTCCACACCCGCGTCCTCGTCGACGGCCAGCCGTCGCTGCGCGCGCTCGCCCGCGAGACCGGCGACCCCCGCACCGAACCGTGGGTCGTCGCGGTCCTCGTCGGCAACCGGTCCGCGCTGTCCGAGGACGACCACCGCCAGCTCCAGCGCGTCGCCCGCGGTGGCCTGGCCTGCGGGATCTCCCTCGTCCTGCTCGACGTGCCCGTCACCCTCAGCGCCGCCGTCGAGACCGTCGACGTGGCGTTCGAGCGGGTCCGCTGCTCCATGACCGGCCCGCACGTCGACGTCGCCCTCGACGCCCCGCTCGAACGTGACCGCGTCGTGGCCGCCTGCCACGAGATCAGCCGCGAGCACGAGGACTGGCGCAGCCGCGTCGGCACCTTCGCCGACCTCCTGCCGCGGCACGCCACCGACGGCCGCCCGCCCACCACCCACGCCGGCGTCCACGCGCCCATCGGGTTCGCCGACGGCGTCGCCAAGGACCTCGTGCTCGCCGACGCCTCACCCCACGCGCTGGTCGGCGGGCCCAGCGGCACCGGCAAGACCAACCTGCTGCTCGCCATGATCGGCTCGATGGCCGCCAAGTACGGCCCCGACGAGCTGGAGTTCTACCTCCTCGACTTCAAGGAGGGCGTCTCGTTCGCCCAGTTCGCGCCCGGGCAGCGCGACCCCTCCTGGCTGCCGCACGCCCGGCTCATCGGCGTCAACGTCAACACCGACCGCGAGTTCGGCCTCGCCCTGCTGCGTTTCCTGTCCGACGAGATGCGCCGCCGCGCCGAGGCCGCCAAACGCCACGAGGTCACCAAGCTCGAGGAGCTGCGCCGCCACGACCCCGAGGGCCGCTGGCCGCGGATCGTCGCCGTCGTCGACGAGTTCCAGTACCTGTTCGCCGAACGCGACGACGTCACCCGCGCTGCCACCGCGCTGCTCGAGGACGTCGCCCGCCGCGGCCGTTCCCAGGGCATCCACCTCGTCCTCGCCAGCCAGGACGTGTCCGGCATCGAGGCCTTCTGGGGCCGGCCCGCCATCTTCGAACAGTTCGTCCTGCGCATCGCGCTGCCCCGCGCCCGCCGCGTCCTCGCCGACCTCAACGACGCCGCCCTCGACCTCCCGCGCTGGCACGCCGTCCTCAACCACGAGTCCGGTATCCGACACGGCAACGAGACCGTCCGCATCCCCGACGCCACCGCACCCGGCACCGTCGACGTGGTGCAGCGCAACGCTTTCGAGGCGCGCCCGGCCGGTCTCGCCCCGCCCACGCTGTTCGACGGCTCGCGCGCGCCGCGATACTCCGCGCTCGCCCGCGGGGTCGCGCGCGGTGCCGTGCCGCACGCGCTGCTCGGCCAGGTCATCGACGTCGCCGGCAGCTCTGCCACCGTCCCGCTGCCCGACGCCCCCGGCCGCAACCTCGCCGTCCTCGGGGCCGGCTCCGGCGACGCCCTGTCCGTCGTCGGCGCCGCCGCCCTGTCGGTGATCGCCGACGATGACGAGGTGATCCTCGCGCCGCTGGTCGCCGAGGCCGTCGACATCGCCGTGGCCGTCGCCGCCCACGTTCCCGGTTCATGTTCGGTACAGACCATCGGGATCCGCGACGTCCGCGCCCGCGTCGAGGAGCTCGCGGCCGAGGTCACCGCCCGGCTCTCCGGTGGCCCCGGGCGTCGCATCCATCTGGTCCTGTTCGGTGCCGACGCCGCCGACCACGTCCTCGACCGGCCCGGCACCGAGGCCCTGCGCCGCGTCCTGCACTTCGGCCCCGAGACAGGCGTCCACGTCCTCGGCTGGTGGCGCAGCGTCGCCCGGCTCAAGACCCTGCTCACCCTGGGCGCCTCGCCCGACGACGTCGGCGCCTGGGTCGCCCTCGACGTCCAGGGTGCCGAGCTCGGCGCCCTCGGCACCGGCGTCGTCGCATGGGCGCCGCGGCCCGGCCGCGGCCTGTTCTTCGACCGGACCCAGCACGCGCGCCCGCAGGTCGTGATCGTGCCCGATCTCGACGTTCCCGTTGGCGAGGCCGCACCGTGACCGACCCGATCCGCGAGTACAAGGCCATCACCGCCGCGGTCACCGATGCCGTCGACGCCCTGCGCGACCGCGACCTCGCCCGCGCGGCCGAGCTCACCCACACCCTGTCGACGCTCGACGCCACCATGGCCCGCGTCGGCGACCGCGTCGCGCTCTCCCGCGCCGGGGTCGAGCTGCTGTGGGAGGCGGCGCTGGAGATGCTGTGGTCGGAGTCGTGGATGACGTTGCGCCCCATGCCCTCGCCCGACCCCGCCGAGCCCGCCACGGGCCTGCGCAAGGCACCTGATCTCGACGAGCTGGACGCCGAGGTCTCCGCCCGCTTCGCCGAGCTCGCCGAGGCGGTCCGTCGCCGCGGCCTGAGCCTGCGCCGCTGAGAAGCCGCCACCCACCCACGCCGAACTCGACGCCGGACTGGCTCGATCATGATCGGGACCAGCCCGATGTCGAACTCGGCGGGGAGAGGTCAGTCCTCGTCGTCGCGCGCGAGGAAGCTGGCGAGGCGCTCGACGGCGTCCTCGAAGGTGGGGTTGAGGTCGACGAAGGCGCGCAACCTGTCGGCCAGCCACTCGACGCTGACCTGCTCCTCGCCGCGCCTGTCGACGAGCTCCTCGATACCCCGGTCGGTGAAGTACACGCCTGCATCCTAGGAAGCAGGCGTGCACCCCACCGAGGTGGCCGGGTCAGGCCAGCGCTTCCTCGATCAACGCGGTCTGCTCGAACTCGTGGACCTTGGACGACCCGGCGGCCGGGGCGGCCATGCGGCGTCGCGAGACCCGCTTGAGCCCGGCCAGGCGCTCGATCTTCTCCGGGAGCAGGAGCCCGAAGAACGGCCAGGCGCCCTGGTTGGCCGGCTCCTCCTGCACCCACCGGACGTCGGTGGCGTTGGGGTAGCGGTCCAGGATCGCCTCGAGCTGGCGGTGCGGCACCGGGTAGAGCTGCTCGACCCGGACGAGGGCGATGTCGTCGGGGTTGCCCTTCTTCTCCAGCGCGGCGGCGAGCTCCCAGTAGATCTTGCCGGAGCACAGCCGGAGCTTGCGGACGCTCGACGCCGGTCCGTCGCCCTCGCGGAAGCGGGGGTCGTCGATCACGGTGCGGAAGCGGCCGCCGGTGAAGTCGGACAGCGGGCTGACGACCTGCTTGGCGCGCAGCATCCACTTCGGCGTGAACACCACGAGCGGGCGGCGGACGCCGTCGAGGGCGTGCCGGCGCAACAGGTGGAAGTAGTTCGCCGGCTCCGACGGCATGGCGACCGTCATCGAGCCCTCGGCGCACAGCTGCAGGAACCGCTCGATGCGGCCGGAGCTGTGGTCGGGACCCTGGCCCTCGAGGCCGTGCGGCAGCAGCAGCACGACGTCGGCCATCTGCCCCCACTTGGCCTCGCCGGAGGAGATGAACTCGTCGATGATCGACTGAGCGCCGTTGACGAAGTCGCCGAACTGCGCCTCCCACATGACGAGGGCGTCGGGGTTGGCGACGGAGTAGCCGTACTCGAAGCCGACGGCCGCGTACTCCGAGAGCGCCGAGTCGTAGGGCAGGAAGCGGCCCTGGTCCTCGGCGAGATTGCGCAGTGGGAAGTACTCCTCGCCGTTCTTGCGGTCGATCAGGACGGAGTGACGCTGCACGAACGTGCCGCGCCGCGAGTCCTGGCCCGAGAGCCGGACGAGCTTGCCGTCCATCGCGAGCGAGCCCATGGCCAGGAGCTCGCCGAAGGCCCAGTCGACGCCGCCCTCGCGCGACATCTTCTCCCGCTTGGCCAGCACGGGCTTGACGCGCTGGTGGACGGTGAAGCCCTCGGGCAGCTGGACGTGCGCGTCACCGATGCGGTGGACGACCTCCAGCGGTACCGAGGTGTCGAGGTCGGTGGGCACGTGCTGCTCGTCCTCGACCGACGGCGACGCGGTGGGCGGGGTGCGCTCCAGCTCGCGGACCTCGTTGAAGACGTGCTCGAGCTGGTTGGAGAAGTCCTTGAGCGCGGCCTCGGCCTCGTCGACGGTGATGTCGCCGCGGCCGATGAGGGACTCGGTGTAGATCTTTCGGACGCTGCGCTTGGCGTCGATGACGTCGTACATGGCCGGCTGGGTCATCGAGGGGTCGTCGCCCTCGTTGTGGCCGCGGCGGCGGTAGCAGATCATGTCGATGACGACGTCGTTGTGCCAGCGCTCGCGGTACTCCACGGCGAGCTTGGCGACCCAGACGCAGGCCTCGGGGTCGTCGCCGTTCACGTGGAAGACGGGCGCGCCGATCATCTTCGCGACGTCGGTGGAGTACTGGGAGGAGCGCGACGCCTCGGGCGCGGTGGTGAACCCGACCTGGTTGTTGACGACGACGTGCACGGTGCCGCCGGTGCGGTAGCCGCGCAGCAGCGCCAGGTTGAGCGTCTCGGCCACGACACCCTGCCCGGCGAACGCGGCGTCGCCGTGCATCATCAGCGGCAGCACGGTGAACGCGCCGTCGCCCTGGTCGAGGATGTCCTGCTTGGCGCGGACGATGCCTTCGAGGACGGGGTCGACGGCCTCGAGGTGGCTCGGGTTGGACGCCAGCGACACGACGGTCTCGCCGTCGCCGAACATCCGGAAGTACTTGCCCTCGGCACCCAGGTGGTACTTGACGTCGCCGGAGCCGTGTGCCTGGCCGGGGTCGAGGTTGCCCTCGAACTCGCGGAAGATCTGGCTGATCGGCTTGCCGACGATGTTGGCGAGAACGTTGAGCCGGCCGCGGTGCGGCATGCCGATGACGACCTCGTCGAGCTCGTGCTCGGCGGCCTTGTCGAGGACGGCGTCGAGCAGCGGGATGACGGTCTCGCCGCCCTCGAGGGAGAACCGCTTCTGGCCGACGTACTTGGTCTGCAGGAAGGTCTCGAACGCCTCGGCGGCGTTGAGCTTGCTCAGGATGTACTTCTGCTCGACGACCGCGGGCTTCTGGTGCGGGACCTCGATGCGTTCCTGCAGCCAGGCCCGCTGCTCCGGGTCGGCGATGTGCATGTACTCGGTGCCGATGGTGCGGCAGTAGGCGTCGCGCAGGACACCGAGGACGTCGCGCAGCTTCATCCGGGACTGGCCGGAGAACCCTCCGACGGCGAACTCGCGGTCGAGGTCCCACAGGGTGAGCCGGTGGGACAGGACGTCGAGGTCGGGGTGGCGGCGCTGACGGTAGTTGAGCGGGTCGGTGTCGGCCATGAGGTGGCCGCGGGTCCGGTAGGACTCGATCAGCTCGAGCACACGGGCGGTCTTGTCGACCGCACCCTCGGGGATGTCCTGCACCCAGCGGACCGGCTCGTACGGCACCCGCAGCGAGCGGAAGATGTCGTCGTAGAAGCCGTCGCCACCGAGCAGCAGGTGGTGCACACGGCGCAGGAAGTCGCCCGACTCGGCGCCCTGGATGATGCGGTGGTCGTACGTCGAGGTCAGCGTGATGATCTTGCTGACGCCGATCTCGGCGAGCCGCTCCTCGCTGGCGCCCTGGAACTCGGCCGGGTACTCCATCGCGCCGACGCCGACGATCGTGCCCTGGCCCTGCATGAGCCGCGGCACCGAGTGGTTGGTGCCGAGCGTGCCGGGGTTGGTGAGGCTGATCGTGGTGCCCGCGAAGTCCTCGGCGGTGAGGGAGCCGTTGCGCGCCTTGAAGACGATGCTCTCGTAGGCGGACCAGAACTGCGCGAAGGTCATCTCCTCGCAGCCCTTGATCGAGACGACGACGAGCGAGCGCTGCCCGTTCTTGCCCTGCAGGTCGATCGCGAGCCCGAGGTTGACGTGCTCGGGCTGCGCGACGGCGGGCTTGCCGTCGGTCTCGGTGTAGTACCGGTTCATCACCGGGAAGTCGGCCAGCGCCTTGACCACGGCGTAGCCGATGAGGTGCGTGAACGACAGCTTGCCGCCACGGGTGCGCTTGAGCTGGTTGTTGATGACGATGCGGTTGTCGGCCAGCAGCTTGGCCGGCACCGCGCGCACGCTGGTGGCGGTGGGCACCGTCAGCGAGGCGTTCATGTTCTTGACGACGGCGTTCGCCGCACCGCGCAGCGGGGTGAGGGCGCCGGCGGCGGCCGCGGGGGCCGGCTTCGCGGCGGCCTGCGACGTGGTGCCGGCGACGGGCTTCGCGGGGGTGGCCTTCGGCGCGGCCTCGGTGGGGGCCTTCGTCGCGGCGCCGTGGTTGTTCGTGGCCGTCGACCGGGAGGTCGACGTGGTGGCGGCGGTGGGCGGGCGCTGCTCCGTCGCGGCCGTCCCGGAGGCGGCGGCGGAACGCGTCGAGCCGGCGGCCGGGCCCTCAGCGGTCTTCGTGGTGGTGGGGGTGGCGGTGGATCCGTTGCTCGCCGCGGCGTCGCCCTCCGGCGGCCGGTAGTCGGCGAAGAACTCGTGCCAGGCGGCGTCGACGGCGCCCGGATCGTCGAGGAATCGCTGGTACATCTCCTCGACGAGCCATTCGTTTGGGCCGAACTGGCTCGCCTGATCGGAGGTACTGCTGGTGGACACGCTGAATCGCCTCGGTTCGCTCGATCGTCGTCACTCCGCCGGGACCCTCCCACGGTAGTCCTCCCCCGGAGGGGGAGGTACCGCATGGAGGTACCTCTGGGTGTCGTCTTCGTCGCTTCCGGCGTTTCTCGTCGGTGGTCAGGGCCGTGATCAGGACGAACGAGCGCGGGAGCGTCCGGGTACGCGCCTCCCGGACGGGTGAGAACGGGGGTGAGCCGATCACCCCCGTCCGGGGGAGACGGGCGGCTACTGGTCGAGCCACTCCCTGACCTGCCCCAGCAGTCCCACCGGGTCCTTCGACACCGGCGACACGTGCAGGTGCGTCACCCCGGCCTCGGCCAGCGACGCGATGCGCTCCTTGATCTTCCCGGGCGGGCCGGTGAGCGTCATGCCGTCGATGAACTCGTCCGGCAGGGCCGCGGCCGCCTCCTCCTTGCGGCCGTCCAGGTAGAGGTCCTGCACGACCTTCGCCTCGTCGGTCCAGCCCTGGCGGGAGAACACGGTGTTGTAGAAGTTGCGCCCGCGCGCACCCATCCCGCCGATGTAGAGGGCGAACATCGCGCGGGCGGCGTTGCGGGCGTGGACGATCATGTCGTCGTCGACGGCCAGGAACCCGCCGCCGGTCATCTGCAACGGGCCGAGCGCCGGGTCACGCCTGGCGAAACCCTTCTGCAGAGCGTCGGCGAAGACCTCGTGCGCCTTCTCCGGGATCACGACGTGCGGCAGCCAGCCCTGCGCGATCTCCGCCGTCATCGCGACGTTGCGCTCGCCGAGCGACGCGATCCACACCGGGATGTCGGCACGGACGGGGTGGTTGATGAGCTTCAGCGGCTTGCCCAGCCCGGTGCCCTGCTCCTCGGGCAGCGGGATCTCGTAGAGGCCGTGGTGCTCGACGCGCTCGCGCGCCCACACCTTGCGGCAGATCTCGACGACCTCGCGGGTCCGCGCCACCGGCTTGTCGTATGCGACGCCGTGGAAGCCCTCGATCACCTGCGGCCCCGACGCGCCCAGCCCCAGCAGGAACCGCCCACCCGACAGCGCGTCCAGCGACGCCGCGGTCATCGCCGTCAGCGTGGGGGTGCGGCTGTAGATCGGCAGGATGCCGGACCCGATCTCGATCCGATCGGTGCGCGCGGCCAGGAATCCCATCGTGGAGACGGCGTCGAAGCTGTAGGCCTCCGCGACCCACACGACGTCGAGCCCGGCCTTCTCCATCTCGACCACGGACTCGGCCGTCCTGCGCGGGTCGTCGCCGTAGGAGACCTGGGTGGAGAGCTTCATCGCCGGCATGGTCGACAGTCAGCCCCAAAGTTACTCGTGGGTCAAGTTCGTGTCGGTCACCCGTCAGGACCACGGCGTCGGGCGGCGCTCGGCCACCACGCCGTCGACCTCGATGTCGAGGCGCTCGCCGAAGAACGCGACGAGATCGGTCAGCTGGGCGGCGTCGGGCAGCGGAGCGGGGTAGGTCCAGGCGACGTCGCGCCGGGTCGCCGACGACAGGTACGACGCCCTGCCCTTGTAGGCGCACGTCGTCACCGTGTCGCTGGGGTGCAGGTCGGCGACGACGTCCTCGCGCGGCAGGTAGTGGCGGACCGGCAGGGCGTGGTTCGTGTCGAGCAGCAGCCGGTCGCCCGCCCACGCGCGTGCCCGTCGTTCGATCGGCTCCCAGCGCAGCCCGGTGAGGCTCGCGGCGAGGTGCTCGCCGACCCGAAGTGCCACGGCGGTCTCCGTCCGTCGGGCCCGCCGTGCGCGTGGCGGGTCAGGGCCGTCGCAGCGTGAAGTATGCGTACCGGCGGTCGAGGTCGTCCCGCGGGCGCAGCTCCACGAGCTCGGGGACGAAGCCGACGCGCGCGGCCAGCTCCCAGAACTCCTCGATCCGGTACGCCGTCATGCCGGCGACCGACGACCGGTAGCCCCAGCGCCGCGGGCGGGTCGCCCACGTCCCGTCGCTGTACTTGATCTGGATGCTCGCGATTCCGCCCGGGCGCAGCATCCGATGGGCCAGCGTCAGCAGCCGCGCGCCGTACTCGCGCGACGGCAGCAGCTCGAACACGTAGTAGGACAGCCAGAGGTCGCACGATCCGATGCCCGCCGCCGCGGCCTCGGGGTGGGCGACGTCGACGAGGACGGGCTTCCACGGGGTGTCGCACACGGCCTCGACCTGTGTCCCGCACTCGACGAGGCTCTCGGGGGCGACGTCGACTCCCACGAACTCGCCGGCGCGCGGCGCGAAGTGGACGGCGTTCGCCCCGCCGCCGCAGCCCCATTCGACGACGCGTCCCCAGTGGTCGGTGGGCCCTCCGAGGGCGCGTCCGGCCCGCTCGACCATCTCCAGGTGGCGGCGGCCGAGATCGGACCAGAGGTCGGTGCCGGAGAAGACGTCGGCGTCACGCCAGTGCGAGTCCGACCGCCAGCGGTCACCGCCCCCACCGACCCAGTAGTCACGGGCCTGCTCAGCGAGTGTTTCCTGGGACCGCCGGACGCCAGCGGCGGTGAGGATGCGCAACGCGCGGTCCTCGGCGCCGCGGACGACGTGCTTCACCGTGGATACGAGCACGAAAACCACCTCTCGGTCGTGGAGCACCGAAGGTCGGCTCGCTCCGAAAGCGCGCCGCGCTACCGAAATGTGACACCGGTCACGCGACTCTTCTGTGCAGCGTCAGACCGTCTGCCGGTCGCGGCCCTCCCAGTACGGGGCGCGCAAGTCCTTCTTCAGGATCTTGCCCGTCGGGTTGCGGGGGAGCTCGGCGACCACGTCGACGCTCTTCGGGCATTTGAACGACGCCAGGTGGTCGCGGCAGTAGGCCAGCAGCGCCTCACGGTCGACGGTCGCCCCCGGCCGCGCGACGACAACGGCCTTGCCGACCTCGCCCCAGCGGTCGTCGGGCACCCCGATGACGGCGACGTCGCCCACGTCGGGATGCTCGGCCAGGACGCGCTCGATCTCGGCGGGGTAGATGTTCTCCCCACCACTGATGATCATGTCCTTGATCCGGTCGGTGACGTAGACGTACCCGTCGGCGTCGATGTGCCCGCCGTCGCCGGAGCGCAGCCAGCCGTCCTCGGTGATCGCGTCGGCGGTGGCCTCGGGCTTGTGCCAGTAGCCCGACATGAGCTGCTCGGTGCGCACCCACACCTCGCCGGGCTCACCCGTGGGCACCCGGTCGCCGGTGGCGGGGTCGCGGATCTCGATCTCCACCCCCGGGATCGGGGTGCCGGCGGACACGAGCCGGTGCACGACGTCGGGGTTCTCGTGGTCGGCCGGCCCGAGCGTGGTGACGACGCCGCACGCCTCGGTCATCCCGTACACCTGCTGCAACGTGCCCGGGAACAGCGCGGCGCACGCGCGCAGGACGGGCAGCGGGATCGGGGAGGCGCCGTAGGACAGGATCTTCAGCGACGAATAATCGCGGTCGGCGGCTCCCGGGACGGCGGTGAGCGCGGCCATGAGCGCCGGCACCAGGAACGTGTGGGTGATGCGCTCGGCGGCGAGCATGTCGAGGACGGCCGCGGGGTCGGGGATGCGCATCAGGATCATCCGTGCGCCCGCGGTGAGCGCGACGAACGCGTAGCTCGTACCGCCGACGTGGAACAGCGGCATCGCGACCTGCACGACCGCGTCCGCCGGCATCGGGATGTCGGCGAGCACGTTGGCCGCGTGGGCGAGCATCCCGCGGTGGGTGAGCATGGCGCCCTTGGGGAAACCCGTGGTGCCGGACGTGTAGAGCTGCACGAAGCAGTCGTCGGGGGCGGGCGGGTGCACGTACGTGTCGGGCTCGTGCGCGGCCAGCCAGGGCTCGTACTCGTCGTCCTCGCCGCCGATCCGGACGATCCGCTCGACCCTCGGAATCTTGTCGCGCAACGACTCTGCGGCGCCCGCGAACTCCGGGCCGACGAACAGCAGCTTCGCGTCGGCATCGTTGATCACGTAGACGATCTCGGGCGGCGCCAGGCGGAAGTTGACGACGGCGTTGGCCGCCCCGATGTGCGCACACGCCAGCGTGAGCTCGATGCACGACGGGTGGTTGAGGTCGAGGACGGCGATCCGGTCGCCGGGGCCGATTCCGGAGGCGCGCAGCGCCCCCGCGAGTCGCTGCACCCGTTCCTGCAGCTCCCGCCACGTGCGCGGGCGGCCGTCGGCGCGGATGATCTCGTCGTCGGCACGCTCGGTCGCCCAGTGCGCGAGCAGCGCGGGGATGTCGGAGAACTGCGGCGTCATCGGCGCTCCCGGTGTGCAGCGACAAAAGTGTCCTGCGCCACGCTAGCGCCGCTGCGCGGTCACCGGAACCGGACGTTCGGGGCGTCGGAGACGTATGCGTCGAGCGCGCGCAGGTGCTCCTGCATCTCCTCCTCGGGCAGGAACGACGAGCGGAACGAGTTGGTGGCCAGGGTGTACAGCTCGTCCTCGCTCAGCGCGAGGGTCTCGCGAACCGCGTCGAGGTTGTCGCCGACGTACCCGCCGAAGTAGGCCGGGTCGTCGGAGTGCACCGAGACCGTCAGCCCCAGGCGCAGCATCCGGGCCAGCGGATGGTCGGCAAGGGTGTCGCAGCCGCGCAGCCGCACGGTCGAGAAGGGGCACACCGTCAACGGTGTCGCGGTCTCGACGAGGTGCGCCACCAGCTCCTCGTCCTCCAGCGACCGCAGCCCGTGGTCGACCCGCTCCACCTGCAACGCGCGCAGCGCCTCCCACACGTACTCGGGCGGGCCCTCCTCACCGGCGTGGGCGACGACGTGCAGCCCCGCGGCGCGGGCATCGGCGAAGACGTCGGCGAACAGCCCCGGCGGGAACCCCACCTCGGCGGAGTCCAGCCCGACACCCACCAGCTTGTCGACGTGCGGAAGCGCCGCCGCGAGCGTGGCCGCGGCGTCGTCGACGGGCAGGTCGCGCATGAAGCACAGGATCAGCCCGGCGCTGACACCGAAGCGGCCCCGCGCGGTCGACGTCGCCGCGTACAGCCCGTCGATCACCGACTCGATCGGCACGCCCCTGGCCACGTGGGCTTGCGGGTCGAAGAACAGCTCGACGTGCCGGACCCCCTGTGCCGCAGCACGTTCCAGGTAGGCGTCGGCGATGTCGGTGAAGTCGGCCGGGGTGCGCAGCACCGCCATGACCGCGTAGTAGACGTCGAGGAACGACTGCAGGTCGTCGAACTCCATCGCCCCGGCCAGCGCCGCGGGCGTCGGCCAGGAGAGCGTGACGCCGTTGCGCTCGGCGAGCGCGAACGCCGTCGCCGGCTCGATCGTGCCCTCGACGTGGACGTGCAGCTCGGCCTTGGGCAGTCCCATCACGAACTCGCGCACGGGCGCGAAACTACCCCGGCGCGCACGCGCGCCGGGGTGGTCGGGTCAGCGGATCAGCTGCCGTTGAACTCGTCGGGGTCCGGGCCGATGCGGCTGCCGGTGTCGACCGCCGACAGGGCGGCGACGTCGTCGTCGGAGAGCGCGAAGCCGAACACGTCGAGGTTCTCCGCGATCCGCGACGGCGTGACCGACTTCGGGATCACGATGTTGCCCAGCTGCAGGTGCCAACGCAGGATCACCTGCGCCGGGGTGCGCCCGTGCGCGGCCGCGATCTTGCCGACGACCGGGTCCTCCAGCAGCCCGCCGCGCGCGAGCGGGCTCCACGCCTCGGTGGCGATGCCGTGCTCGGCGTGGAAGGCGCGCAACGGCTCCTGCGTCAGGTTCGGGTGCAGTTCCACCTGGTTGACCGCCGGCACGACCCCCGTCTCGTCGATCACGCGCTGCAGGTGTGGGACCTGGAAGTTGGAGACGCCGACCGAACGCACCCGTCCGGAGTCGCGCAGCTCCACGAGCGCGCGGAAGGTGTCGACGTAGCGGTCGCGCGCGGGCGTCGGCCAGTGGATGAGGTAGAGGTCGAGGGTGTCGAGGCCGAGCCGCGCCAGGCTCGCGTCGAGCGCCGCGAGGGTCGCGTCGCGGCCCTGGTCGGCGTTCCAGACCTTGGTGGTGACGAACAGCTCGTCGCGGGGCACGCCGGACTCGGCGATGGCCTCGCCGACCTCGCGCTCGTTGTCGTAGATGCGGGCGGTGTCGACGTGGCGGTAGCCGACGCGCAGCGCCTCGGCCACCGACGCCTTCGTCTCACCGGGCGGGACCAGGAACACCCCGAACCCGAGCTGAGGGATCTCGACGCCGTCGTTCAGTGCGATGTGCGGTACCTGTGTCACGGGTCGTCCCAACACCCGCGCACCCACGTGCCTTCCACATCGTGCGGTTGCTCACCGTCGGCGGCGGGCGGGATGTCGGTGGGCGGGCATAACCTGCTCGGGTGGTAGCGGTCTCTGTCGAGCGTGACGCACCGCGCACCGGGCCCGGCTGGATCCGCAAGCTCGTGCGCGCCTGCATGCGGCACCGCGGGGTGACGATCGGCGCGCTCGTGGCGTCGGTGTGCGGGGTCAGCCTCGACGCGGTCGGCCCGCTGCTCACCCGCGTCGCCGTCGACGACGCCGTCCGCGGCATCACCGACGTCCTGGTCCCGGTCGTCGTCGCCATCCTCGTGCTGGCCACGATCCGGTTCGGCGCCTCGTTCCTGCGCCGCTACCTCGCCGGCCGGATGGCGCTCGACGTGCAGCACGACCTGCGCCGTCAGGTGTTCGCCGCCGTCCAGCGTCTCGACGGGCAGCGGCAGGACCAGATGCGCACCGGCCAGGTCGTCTCCCGCGCGATCACCGACCTGCAGCTCGTGCAGAGCCTGCTGTCCATGGTGCCGCTCGCGGCCGGGACGGTCGTGCTCGTCGTCGCGTCGGTCGGCGCGATGCTGTGGCTGTCGCCGCTGCTCACCGTGGTCGCGCTGGTCATGCTGCCGCTCGCCGCGTTCGTCACCAACCGCACCCGCCGCACACTCTTCCCGGCCACGTGGTCGGCCCAGCAGCGCGCCGCCGACGTCGCCCAGCAGGTCGAGGAGACCGTCACCGGCGTCCGCGTCGTCAAGGGGTTCGGGCAGGAGGACCGCGAGGTCGCGACGCTCGAACGCATCTCGCGGCGGCTGTTCGCCGAGCGCATGCGCGCCGCCCGGATGACCGCCCGGCTCAACCCGACGCTGCTCGCCCTGCCCACGCTCGGCCAGGTCGCCGTCATCGGCGTCGGCGGGGCGCTGGCGCTCAACGGCTCGATCACCATCGGCACCTTCCTGGCGTTCACCACCTACGTCGCCCAGCTCGTCGGGCCCGCCCGGCTCGTCGGGTCGCTCATCGTGTCCGCCCAGCTCGCCCGGGCAGGCGTCGAACGCGTCTACGACCTCGTCGACACCTCGTCCGACGTCACCGACCCCGACGACCCCGCCACCCTCCCCGACGGCCCCCTCGGCATCGAGCTCGACGCCGTCTCCTTCGGCTACACCCGCCGCGACCCCGTACTCGACGGCGTCTCCCTCACCGTGGCGCCAGGGGAGACGCTCGCGATCGTCGGCGGCGCGGGCTCCGGGAAGTCGACGGTCGCCCTGCTCCTCCCACGTTTCTACGACCCCCAGGGCGGGGCACTGCGCCTCGGCGGGGTCGACCTGCGCCGGCTGCGGCTCGCCGACCTGCGCTCCGAGCTCGGGGTGGTGTTCGAGGAGGCGTTCCTGTTCTCCGACACCATCCGCGCCAACATCGCCTACGCCCGCCCCGGCGCGAGCGACGACGAGGTCCGCGCCGCCGCCGAGGCCGCACAGGTCGCAGGGTTCGTCGAGGCCCTGCCCGACGGCTACGACACCCTCGTCGGCGAACGCGGCCTCACGCTGTCCGGCGGCCAACGCCAGCGCATCGCCCTGGCCCGGGCCATGCTCACCGCGCCCCGGGTGCTGGTCCTCGACGACGCCACCTCCGCCGTCGACACCGCCACCGAAGCCGCGATCCACGGCACCCTGCGCACGCTCACCGAGGGCCGCACGACGCTGCTCGTCGCCCACCGCCGCTCCACCCTCGCCCTCGCCGACCGCATCGCCGTCCTCGACCACGGCCGCGTCGTCGACGTCGGCACCGAGGCCGAGCTCGTCGCGCGCAGCCCGCTGTTCCGCAGCCTGCTCGCTGCCGACGGGCCCGATCTCGCGACCACCGACGGGCCTCCCGCTGTTCTCGTCGAGGGCTCGCTCGACGTCGAAGGCGTCACCCCCGAGCTGTGGCCCGAACCCGTCACCGGACCCGCCGGCGGCTCCGAAGGGGCCGTCCGCGCCGCCGCCGCGTCCGGCGGCGGGATGCGTGGCAGCGCCGGGGCGACCGCGATGGTCGGCGGCATCCCCGCCACCCCCGAACTCCTCGCCCGCGTCGACGCCCTCCCAGCCGCCACCGAGAAACCCCGCCTCGGCGACACCGACCCCACCACCCCGCTCGACGGCGCCCGCCTCGTCCGCATCCTCCGGCCCGTCCGCGGCCTGCTCGCCCTGGGCCTGGTGCTCGTCTCCCTCGACGCCCTCACCTCGCTGGCGTTCCCCACCGTCGCCCGCTACGCCGTCGACAACGGCATCAGCGCCCGCTCCGCCCACGCCGTCCTCGTCGCCACCCTCCTCGGGATCGGGCTCGTCGCCGTCGGCTGGTTCGTCGTCGCCGCCGAAACGCTCATCACCTCGCGGACCGGCGAGAGCCTGCTCTACTCACTGCGCGTCCGCAGTTACGCCCACCTGCAACGACTCGGCCTCGACTACTACGAGCGCGAGCTCTCCGGCCGCATCATGACCCGGATGACCACCGACGTCGACGCCCTCTCGACGTTCCTCCAGACCGGCCTGACACAGGCCGTCGTCAGCCTCCTCACCGTCGTCGGCGTCGCCGTCGCCCTGCTCGTCACCGACCCCCAGCTCGCCCTCGTCGCCCTCTCCGTCCTGCCCCTGCTGATCGCCGCCACCATCGTGTTCCGACGCCTGTCCTCCCGCGCCTACGCAGAAGCACGCGAGAAGGTCAGCGCCGTCAACGCCGACATGCAGGAGAACGTCTCCGGCGTCCGCGTCGCCCAGGCATTCGTCCGCGAGGAACACAGCGCCCAGGCCTTCGGCGCCCGCAGCGACGCCTACCGACGCACCCGCCTGCGCGCCCAGCGCTACATCGCCACCTACTTCCCCGGCGTCGCCTACCTCTCCGACATCGCCCAGGCCGCCGTCCTCGGCGTCGGCGCCGCCCGCGTCGCCGCCGGAGACCTCACCCCTGGCGTCCTCACCGCGTTCCTGCTCTACCTCGGCATGTTCTTCGCCCCCGTCCAAGCCCTCTCCCAGGTCTTCGACGGCTACCAGCAGGCTCGCGTCGGCCTCACCCGCATCTCCGAGCTCCTCCGCACCCGCACCTCCGTCCCCGCCGCACCCGACGAACGCCTCGGCGCACCCGTCACCGTCCCCGAGCGGCTGCGCGGCGACGTCGAGCTCCGCGACATCTGCTTCCGCTACGACGCCGGCGCCGACCCCGCCGTCGTCGGCATCGACCTCCACGTCCGGCCGGGGGAGACCGTCGCCCTCGTCGGCGCCACCGGCGCCGGCAAGTCCACCCTGGTCAAGCTCGTCACCCGCTTCTACGACGTCCGCGCCGGAGCCGTCCTCGTCGACGGCGTCGACATCCGCCGCTACCCGCTCTCGGCCTACCGGCAGCGCCTCGGCGTCGTCCCCCAGGAACCGCACCTGTTCACCGGCGACCTCGCCGCCAACATCGCCTACGGCCGCCCCGACGCCACCCCCGCCGACGTCGAACGCGCTGCCCGCGCCGTCGGCGCCCTGCCACTCGTCCAGTCGCTGCCCGGCGGCTTCCGGCACCCCGTCGGCGAACGGGGCCAGGGCCTCTCCGCGGGGCAGCGCCAGCTCGTCGCCCTCGCCCGCGCCGAGCTCGTCGACCCCGACATCCTCGTGTTCGACGAGGCCACCGCCGCCCTCGATCCCGCCACCGAGGCCGCCGTCCTCGCTGCGGGCGACCACGTGACCGCGCGCCGCACCGCCTTCGTCGTCGCCCACCGGCTGGCCACCGCCGCCCGCGCCGACCGGATCGTCGTCCTCGACGGCGGCCGCGTCGTCGAGCAGGGCCCCCACGCCGACCTCCTCGCCGCCGGCGGCCGCTACGCCGCCCTCTGGGCCGCGGGCGAACTGGAACCCGCCGCCCCCGACCCCGCCGCCCCCGACCCCGCCGAGCCCCGCTCCGCCTGATCGCGCCGCTGCGCGCTCACGCCGCGGCGCGGGCCACCGCGGCTCGGATCTCGGACAGGACGCGTTCCGGGGCGGCCGCCAGGTCGTGCCAGGTGAAGCGGAGCAGGGTCCAACCCGGGCCGACGAGTGCGTTGCCCTTTCGACGGTCGGTGCCGAACCGCCGGGCGTCGACGTGCCGGGCCCAGCCGTCCACCTCGACCGCGACGCGGGCGTCGGGGCGCCGGGTGCAGACGCTCCCACCCGGCCTCGGCGGCCCGGCGTTGCAGGGTGCGCGGCGACACCCCGTGCGCCTGCGCCTGCCGCACCGCGACGAGGCCGGCTTGGCGGCGCAGCAGATCGTCGAGCATGCGCGGAGGCTGCCGTCCGGAGCCCGTCCCGCGCGGCGATGCGGGCGACCTGTGTGCGATCCCACCGGGGTGACGTCGGTTGTGGCTGCTGAGCGACGGAGGCGTCGCCGAGGCGCCAGGAACAGTGATCGTGCTCGTGAGGGTTGCGGCCGGGCCGAACACGGGCCCGTCCCTCCGCGAAACAGGAGTCGCATGATCACGGGTTGCGGCGGTTCAGCGACGCGTCCGTCGCCGAGGCGCCGCAAATGCTGATCACGCCCGGGGCTGGGCCGGGTCCCGGCGAGCCTGGGCGGGGCGGCGGGCAGCCGGCCCTTCCGTGATCGCTGGTTGTGGCGGGTGGGCGACGGAGGTCGTTGATCCGCCGCAGACGCCGATCAGGGGCCCTGGGCTCGCGGCGGGGCGGCCCGGTTCAGGCCGCACCGGTCCGAGAAGCGAGCCCACCCCCGGTGATCGCCGTCTCCGGCGGATGGACGACGGACACGTCGCTCCAGCACCAGAAACGCCGATCATGGCCCTGGGGCTGGGCAGGCTGTCGCGCCGATCGCGGGGGAGTGGCCCAACCCCGGTGATCGTGGGTTCTGGCGGATGGCCGACGAATGCGTCGCTCAGACACCACGAACGCTGATCCTGGCGGGGCCAGGGAACGGGCGCGGCGAAACGCGTGCGGGGTGCGGGGCGAAGTCTGGGGTAGGGCGTCGGCGCTCGGATCGGGTGAGCGGCGGCTTCCGCGCGTGGAACGGCGTGGGTCTGCCCGAATTCGGGCAGGATTTTGGCGATTCGCGTGGGGATCGGGCACGATCGCGGTGTGCCCGCTCGACCCCCCGACGCCCACGCCGAGCTGGTGACGCATCTCGTCCGCAGCACGCCGTTGTCGGCGGGGGAGGCGGAGCGGGTGGTGGCCGAGGTTCTCGGCTACTTCGCCGAGTCGACGGAGCACTTCGTGCGGCGTCGGCACGGCGAGCTGCAACGTCGGGGGATGACCAACGATCGCATCTTCGAGCGGGTGGGCGCCGAGCTGGCGGCCCGCAGGGTGACGCCTCCGGCGCTGTCCGCCCGCCAGTTGCGTCGGATCGTCTACGGATAGGAGCCGCACGTGTGCGGGATCGTCGGATACGTCGGGGCGCAGGACGCCGCCCCGGTCCTGCTGGAGGGCCTGGGCCGGCTCGAGTACCGCGGGTACGACTCGGCCGGCCTCGCGGTGCTGCACCGCGGTGCGCTGAAGGTGCGCAAGGTCAGCGGCAGGGTGGCCGACCTCGCGGGTGATCTTCCCGCCCGGTTCAAGGGTTCGCCCGGCATCGGGCACACCCGGTGGGCGACGCACGGTGAGCCGAGTGTCGACAACGCGCACCCGCACACCGACATGGCGGGCCGGATCGCGGTGGTGCACAACGGCATCATCGAGAACGCCGAGGAGCTGCGGGCCAAGCTGACCGCGGACGGCGTGGAGTTCACGTCGCAGACCGACACCGAGACGGTGGCGCACCTGGTGGCGGCGGCGTTCGCGGCGGGCGCGGAGACTTTGGAGCAGGCGGTGCGGCTGGCGCTGCGCCAGGTCGTCGGCGCGTACGGGCTGGCGGTGCTCGACACGGAGCACCCGGACCGGATCGTGGTGGCGCGCAACGGCTCGCCGGTGCTGCTGGGCGTGGGTGAGAAGGAGATGTTCGTCGCGTCGGACGCGGCGGCGCTGGTGGGGTACACGCGGCAGGTCGTGTACCTGGACGACGGCGAGCTGGCGACGATCACGGCGTCGGGCTACCGGACGTTCACGATCGACGACCGGTCGACGGCGAAGAGCCCGTCGACGATCGACTGGGACATCATCGGTGCCGAGATCGGCGACCACGCGCACTTCCTGATCAAGGAGATCCTGGAGCAGCCGCGGTCGATCGAGCGGGCGCTGTCGGGTCGTCTGAACGAGCGGTTCTCGACGGCGCACCTGGGTGGGCTGAACCTGACGGTCCGGGAGGCGCGGGAGTTCCGGCGCGTGAAGATCCTGGGTTGCGGGTCGGCCTGCTATGCGGGTGACCTGGGTGCGCAGCTGATCGAGGATCTGGCGCGTGTGCCGGCGTCGGCGGAGTCTGCGTCGGAGTTCCGTTACCGCAACCCGGTGGTGGAGCCGGACACGCTGTACGTGGCGGTGAGCCAGTCGGGGGAGACGAGCGACACCCTTGCGGCGGTGCAGGAGATCCAGCGCAAGGGCGGCAAGGTCATCGGCGTGATCAACGTCGTGGGCTCGACGATCGCGCGTCAGGTCGACGGCGGCATCTACCTGCACGCGGGTGCGGAGATGTCGGTGGCGGCGACGAAGTCGTTCACGTCGACGGTGGCGGCGTTCGCGCTGCTGGCGTTGCACCTGGGCCGGATTCGGGACCTGTCGCCGACGGAGGGTGCGCGCATCCTGGCGGGTCTGGCGAAGCTGCCGGAGCAGATCACCGCGATCCTGGACGCGGAGAAGGAGACGGGCGCGATCGAGGCCGTCGCGCGGGAGATCGCGGAGCGGGAGAGCGTGCTGTTCATCGGCCGCCGGCGCGGGTTCCCGGTGGCGCGTGAGGGTGCGCAGAAGCTGAAGGAGATCTCCTACGTCCACGCGGAGGGGTATGCGTCGGCGGAGCTGAAGCACGGGCCGCTGGCGCTGGTGAGCCCGGAGCTGCCGACGGTCGCCGTGGTGCCGGACGACGACCTGTTCGACAAGAACACGTCGACGCTGGCGGAGATCAAGGCCCGGCGCGGCCCGATCTACGCGGTGGCGAACCGGGAGCTGCCGGTGGAGATCGCCGACAGGACGATCGTGATCCCGGCGAACGAGCCGGAGCTGGACCCGATCCTGCAGTCGGTGCCGTTGCAGCTGTTGGCCTATCACGCCGCGGTGGCGCTGGACCGGGACGTGGACCGGCCGCGGAACCTCGCGAAGAGCGTCACCGTCGAGTAGGCGGGGAGCGGTCGAGCAGCGGCCGGAACGTGGAAAGGGGCGGGCCCGCGATCGCGGACCCGCCCCTCGTTCGTGGTGCGGTGATCGTCAGGCGCCGGGGCGCTTGCCGATCTGCAGCAGCGGCGCGGCCGTGGGGCCGCCTGCGGGGGCGCCGAAGGAGCCACACGCGGGCGCGTTGCCGGCCTGCTGGACGAGGTTCAGGCTGGAACACGCCTGGCAGCGGGCACAGCCGGCGACGGCGGTGTCGGCGCCGAGGCCCTTCTCCTCGAGGAAGCCGGCGACCTTGCGGTAGATCGGCTCGGTGTACTCGCGCGACGGCGCGGGCAGGTCCTCGAGCAGCGAGCCGGCGACGGGACGCAGCGGCACGACGAAGGGGTAGACCCCGATGTCGACGGCGCGGCGGCACATCTCGACGGTCAGCTCCGGGTCCTCGCCCAGGCCCAGGATGACGTAGGTGGACACCCGGCCCTCGCCGAACAGCTCGACCGCGTACTCCCAGGTGCGGAAGTAGGTGTCCATGCCGGTGCGGAACTTGCCGGGGGCGACCTTGGCCAGCACCTTGGGGTCGAACGACTCGATGTGGATGCCGAGTGCGTCGACGCCCATGTCGTGGACCTGGTCGATGTAGGTGAGGTCGCGCGGCGGCTCGAACTGGACCTCGACGGGCAGGCCCGCCTTCTCCTTGACGGCCTGGCCGCATTTGGCGACGTAGAGCGCGCCGCGGTCGGGCGCCACCGAGGAGCCGGTGGTGAGCGTCGCGTCGACCGCGCCGTCGAGCTCCTTGGCCGCGAGGGCGACCTCGGCGAGCATCTCGGGGGTCTTCTTGGCGATGGTGCGCCCGGCCTTGAGCGAGAGGCCGATGCCGCAGAAGCCGCACTGGTCGGAGTTGCCCCAGTAGTTGCAGGCCTGCACGACCGTCGACGCCAGGGAGTCGAGGTGCAGCAGCGCGATCTGCTCGTAGGGGATACCGTCGGCGGTCGTGAGGTCGTAGAACTTGGGACGCCGGGTGCCGGAGACGTTGGCGATCTTCATTTCGCCCCGGTAGATGCCCTGGCCCTCGTCCTCGGCGCGCAGCGCGTAGGGCGACGACTCGCTCGGCGGCACGGTGACCGGGACGCCCTCGATCCAGAGGAACCCCGAGTCGGACGGGCCTGCGCCGCCCTGGCGGCCGGTCTCCAGTCGCGTCTCGATCCGCAGTCCCACCGACTGCAGCTCCATGATCAGTTCCGCAACGGCTGCGGAGTCGGTCGAGTCGACCGGGGTCGGAACCTCGGAACTCGGCCGCGCGGGAGCGGAGTCCAGCACGTCGGTCATACGACAACCACCTCGGGATAGCGAGCAGTTCCGTCCACTATAGGAGGTGAGGTGTCGGATGCGATACGAGTCGGTGAACTGAATTCCCGTGCGTTCGCCTCCGGCGCCCGCTCCGGCCGTCGCCGTGGACCCGTGCCGCCACCATCGTAGGTGATGGCGAGCCCCGTGACCGTGGGGTTCGTCGACGGACGCGGCGAGCGGACGTGCTGTGCCTCACGGCGGGAACACCCGGGGTGAACGCGAGGTTGACGCAGAAGTCCATGCAAACGCATGGACCAGAGCTCCGGAAGGGGGCCCGCCGTGCAGTTCGGCATCTTCACCGTCGGTGACGTCACCCGCGACCCGACGACCGGCCGCGTGCCCACCGAGCACGAGCGGATCAAGGCAATGGTCACCCTCGCCGAGCACGCGGAGGCCGTCGGTCTCGACGTCTTCGCCACCGGCGAGCACCACAACCCGCCGTTCGTGCCGTCGTCGCCGACCACCCTGCTCGGCCACATCGCGGCGCGCACCGAACGGCTCGTCCTGTCGACGTCCACGACGCTGATCACCACCAACGACCCGGTGAAGATCGCCGAGGACTACGCGATGCTGCAGCACCTGGCCGACGGTCGCGTCGACCTCATGCTCGGCCGCGGCAACACCGCACCCGTATACCCGTGGTTCGGTCAGGACATCGACCAGAGCGTCCCGCTGACCGTCGAGAACTACCAGCTGCTGCGCCGGCTGTGGGACGAGGAGGTCGTCGACTGGGAGGGCCGGTTCCGCACGCCGTTGCACGGCTTCACGTCGACGCCCCGCCCGCTCGACGGCGTCGCGCCCTTCGTCTGGCACGGCTCGATCCGCACGCCCGAGGTCGCGGAGATCGCCGCCTACTTCGGCGACGGCTTCTTCGCCAACAACATCTTCTGGCCGCCGTCGCACTACACGAAGCTGATCGGGCTGTACCGGCAGCGCTTCGAGCACTACGGCCACGGGCGCGCCGACCAGGCGGTCGTCGGGCTCGGCGGACAGTTCTTCATGCGGCCGCGCTCGCAGGACGCGTGGAACGAGTTCCGGCCCTACTTCGACGAGGCCCCGGTCTACGGGCACGGTCCGTCGATGGAGGACTTCACGTCGCAGACGCCGCTGACCGTCGGCAGCCCGGCCGAGGTCGTCGAGAAGACGTTGACGTTCCGCGAGCACTTCGGCGACTACCAGCGCCAGCTGTTCCTCGTCGACCACGCGGGACTGCCGCTCAAGACGGTCCTCGAGCAGCTCGACCTGCTCGGCGCGATCCTGCCCGACCTGCGCAAGGGTTTCGACGAGCTGCGCGCGCCCGGTGTCCCGTCGGACCCGCCCTCGCACGCCTCGCGCGTCGCGGCCCGCGCCGCCGCGGAGGCCGCGGCGAGTGACGATGTCGCCGTCGCCGCGGGCTGACCGACGTCCCGGGCCGGCCCCCGTCGGGGCCGGCCCGGCCGTCGAGGCCTGGGAGTCGTTGCTGCGCAGCCAGGTCGCGATCTGGCGGCTGCTGCAGGCCGACGACGCGTGGGACACCGTCGGCGTCCACGAGTACGACGTGCTGCACACGTTGCACCGCACGGCCGAGGGCCGTGCCCGGATCCGCGACCTGCATCGCGAGGTGCTGCTGAGTCAGCCGTCGCTGTCGCGGCTCGTCGAGCGCATGGCCGAGACGGGACTCGTTGCGCGCGAACCGGATCCCGACGACCGGCGCGGCACCGTCGTCGTGCTCACAGAGGCGGGTGACCGGGCCCGCAGACGGGTGGGTGCCCGGCACGCGGAGAGCATCCGCCGCGTCGTAGGCACGTCGTTGGACGAACGTGAGCTGCGCGCGTTGCGCATGCTCTGCGACAAGCTGCGTACGGGCGCGGCCGACCCGGGGCGGGTCAGCCCAGGCTGAGGCCGAGCGTCCCGGACACCGGGGCGCCCCCGATGCCGAGCGAGGCGTCGGCGGAGACGGTGAGCAGCGAGCCGCCCGCGTCCTGGCCCTGGGAGTCCCCCGAGCCGGAGCCCTGCGAGTTCTGGTCCTGGTTCTGCGCGCCGCCCTGGTCGCCGGAGCTCGTGTCGGGCGCGTCCTCGGCCGCTGCGGTGCCCGCGGGGGCGTCGGCGGGGGTTCCGCCGGAGCCGGCGCCACCGTCCGTCGAGGTGGTGTCGGCCGCGTCCGTGCCGGCGGCGGCAGGCTGCTCGACGGCTGCGGCCTCGGTCGTCGCGGGCGGCTCGGCGGGAGCCTGGGACTGCATGCCGGTGTCGGTGCTCCCGCCGCCGGAGTCGGTGCCCGGGTCGACGGCCGACGGGTCGGTGCGCGGAGGGATGTAGGGCGGGGGCTCGACCGGCACGGTGTCCGTCGGCGGCTCGGCCGGCGGCACGGTGGCCGGGGGCGGCTCGACCGGTGGGGTCACCGCGACCGGGGGGACCTCACTCGTCCCGCTCGTCGTCGGCCCAGCGCTGGTGGCGGGGGGCACCGAGGACTGCAGGGCCTCGGTCGGCAACGGCGCGGTCGTCGACGGATCGGGCAGGCCGGGAGCCTGCGGCAGGCCCAGGGCCTTGGCCCCCGCGACGTCGGGGACGACGGGGGCGCGCAGCTGCGGATCGAGCAGGACGGCGTCGGGGGTCGCGGCGACGATCGCCACGATCGAGGTGTGCTGGGCGTCGAGGTCGGCGCGGCCGTCGGCGGGGAGGACCACGGCGAGCGCGGCCTGCATGTCGTTGACCTCGCGGGCGGCGTCGGCCGTGCGGCCCTCGCGCAGCGCGGTGCGCGCACGTTCGAGGTGGACGCTCACGGTGTCGGCGGCCTCGACGGACCGTGCGTGCTCGCGGTAGAAGACCTTGGCCACCGGCCACAGCACGTCGCCGGGGCGGGCGGTGTCGGCGTTGCCGACGGCGACCCCGCCGGTGACGGCGATGGCCACGACGGCCGCGGCGGACAGCCGGATCACGTAGCCGGGGCGGTCGCGACGGCGCCGGTGACGCGGAGCCCGTGCGCCCGTCGTGCCAGTGGGAGCGTCGACGGTCTCGGGACGAGGTGCGGCGGCCGCGGCGGCGGCGATCGCGGCATCGCGCGGGGCAGCGGGCTCCTGCACGGCGGCGACCCAGGACGCGAGCATCGCGGCCAGCCGGTCGTCGACGTCGTCGCTGCCGGCCAACTCGTCGGTGGCACGCAGGGACCCGGAGCCGAGCGCGTCGATGAGCGCGTCGTCGGCCTGGATGTCGCCCAGCTGCAGCGGTGCGGCAGGGTCGTCCGGGTTCGGGCGGTGGCGGACGGGCTCGTCGCCGCCATCCGACTCGTGCACGTGCTCACCTCCTGCGGGTCCGCGGACCTTCCCCGACGGGCTCATGGTGATTCGTCCGCGCCTCGCGGTCCGTTACAGGCGGTCAGATGTTCAGCACCGCCCGCAAGTCAGCGTCCGCTCACCCTGATGCAGCACCGGCCGCACCTCCTCATGGGGGTGCGGTCGGTACTGACCTGCGCCGATCGTAGGGCTACTTCTTGATTGTGATCGTCGTCACTGCGGCGTTGTTCAGAAGGTTCGGGTCGGTCACCCGCGTGGTTGGCGGCGGCACGCAGAGCCTGCGGGCCGGTCGTCCGGGCGTCGGCCTCGAGGGTGACGGTGTAGGTGACCTGGGTCGATGCCGTGATCGACGAGATCAGGTACGCCACGTCGTGGCCGTTGCGCGGCGCGATCCCGCCCGGAGCGGCGATCATCGGGAGCGCCTTCGGCATCGTCAGCGCGGCGGTGACGCTCGTCGCGTCGAACGGACCGTTGTTGCGGACGGTGACCACCGCCTGGACGGTGCCGTTCGGGGCGACCGTCGCCGGCGCGGTCAGGGTGACGGAGATGTCGGCGCGGCTGCAGCCCGTGGCAGGTGGGGCGACGACGGTCTCGGTGAACGTCACCGGGGTGAGGTTGGCGGTCGTCCTCGTCCGGGTCAGCCGCGGGGGACGGCGTGCGCCTCGAGCGTGGCGGGGTGCAGGCCGACGTGGCTCCATGATCCGGGCCAGGCCAGCACCGCGACGGCCGACGTCGTCATGGGCAGGTACTCGCCGGCGAGCAGCGTCGTCAGGTCCTCGACGCCCGGGTTGTGGCCGATGAGCAGCACACAGGCGGCCGAGTCTGGCAGGCCCCGGACGACCTCGAGCAACTGCACGGCGGAGGCGTCGTAGACGTCGTCGGTGAACTCCGGTTCCGGCGGTTCGCGCAGCGCGGCGGACGCGAGCTCCCAGGTCTGGCGGGTCCGGGTCGACGAGGAGCAGATCACGGCGTCGGGGGTGCCGACGTTCATCCGCAGCCAGCGCCCGGCCTCGGGGCCGTCGCGGCGCCCGCGCACGTTGAGTGGGCGGGCGTGGTCGGGTGCGTCCACCGACCAGTCCGATTTGGAGTGTCGCAGGATCACGAGCCGGCGGTCGCTCATGGTCGTGATCCTCCCGCAGCGGCGGGCTGTCTGCCCGCTGTCACGACGCGGGGTCGTCGAGCATGTACCAGGGCACCATGTTGACCGCGCCGTTCAGTCCGGGCATGGGGACGCCCTGGGCGGTGAGGCCGCGCGCGATGTCGGTGGCGACGACCATGTACCGCCCCGCGCCGTCGGAGCTGATCTCGATCTCCACGGTCTGGTCACCCCCGTCGGGATGCTCCCGGAACGCGCGGCAGCACCGGACGATCTCCCACACCTGCGCGCCGCGCAGGGCGGGGACGTTGTTCAGGGCGTCGAGGACGTCGATGTCGGCCGCCATGAGCGGCACCGTAGCGGGAACTCCCGCCGGGTGACGTCTCGTTTGGAGACGATCAGCGTCCGGCGGTCAGCGGCGTGGGCGGGACAGGAGCGCCGCGGTGACGACGAGCGCGATCGCGGTGCAGCCGAAGAACACCGCGAGGTCGCCCATGTGCACGCCGTGCTTCGGGGTGAGCTTCAGGATCACCGGGCCGATGCGCGTCTCGGCGGCGACGCAGAGGGTGACGATCGCGGCCAGGGCCCACGTGACGGCGATGGCGAAGGCGGGGCTGCGCCGGGGGGTCGCCGCTCGGAGGGGCACGGTCGCGTCGTTCATGGGGATGACGCTACCGGGTCATCGCCCGGTCAACGGCATGCCGGGCTGTGATTGGACAGTCGCTTCCGAACTGTTTGCCGTGAGCTTGCCTGGCCCGGGACGCCGGTCACGCGGGTGCCGGTCACGCCGGGGTGGGACGCGGGGCCTCGGTGACGCCGGCGGCGGAGAGCTCGGCGGCGAGCGCGTCGCGCAGTCGGAACTTCTGGACCTTCGTCCCCGACATCGGCCACTCGTCGACGAACCGCACGTAGCGCGGCACCTTGAACCCGGCGATGGAGCCGCGGCAGAAGTCGATCAGTTCGTCCTCGGTGGCGGTCGCGCCCACGCGGAGCTGGACGAACGCGGCGGGCACCTCGCCGTAGTGGGCGTCGGGGGCGGCGACGACCTGGACGAGCCCTACGGCCGGGTGCTCGCTGAGGAAGCCCTCGAGCTCGGCGGCGGCGACGTTCTCCCCGCCGACCTTGAGCATGTCCTTGAGCCGCGACACGAACGCGATGCGGCCCTCGGCGTCGGCGACGACGAGATCGCCCGACGAGTACCAGCCGTCGGCGTCGATCCGCTCGGCGGTCAGTGCGTCGTCGCGGTGGTAGCGCATGAAGCGCGAGCCGCCGCGGAACCGGAACTCGCCCGGCGTTCCCGGCGCCACGTCGACGCCCGTCTCCGGGTCGACGACCCGCGCCTGCATGTGCCGCAACGGGCGCCCGCAGGTGGTGGCGCGGACCTCGGCGGGGTCGTCGGGGGAGCCCATGCAGCAGAACCCGAACGACTCGGTCGACCCGGTGCACGACATCTGCACGACGTGCGGGAGCCGCGCCTGCATCGACCGCATCCGTTCGGGACTGCCGACGTTGAGGACCATCCGCAACGCGGACAGGTCGGTGTCGGGGAACGAGGGATGGTCGAGCACGGGCACCCAGATCGTGTCGAAGGCCGGGAACCCGACGGTGCAGCGTTCGTCGGCGAGCTGGGCCAGGGCCCGGGCGGGCTCGAAGGTGCCGACGTGGACCATGCCGCAGCGTCCGGCCATCGCGCTCACGGCGACGTCGAAGCCGCCGCAGTGGAACATCGGCAGCGGGGTCCAGAAGCGGTCGTCGGGTCGCAGGCCGAGGCGTTCGGTGACGGCCTCGCCCTCCTCGACGAGCGATGCGTGGCTGTGCAGGCAGCCGCGGGGACGCGACGTCGTCCCGGAGGTGTAGAGCATGACGACCGGGTCCTCGGATGCGACCCTGCCGGCAGCATCCGCCTCCGGCGACAGCCGAGACTCCAGTTCGGCGCGCGAGGTCCAGCCCGGCGGGGTGTCGGCGTCGAGAGAGACGATCGTGCGCAGCCGCGGGGCTGCCACGTCGGCCAGCACGGGCGCGAACTCCGCCGCGGCCAGCAGTACGACCATGTCGGAGTTCTCGATCATGTAGGCCAGCTCGCGGGCCTTCAGCCGCACGTTGATCGGCACGGTGACGGCGCCGATCCGCGCGGCGGCGAGCCACCACAGGACGCTGTCGAGCCGGCCGGGCAGCAGCAGCCCGACGCTGTCGCCCGCGCGGACGCCGTGGGCGTGCAGGGCGCGGGCCGCGACGCGCGACGCCACGGCCAGCTCGGGGTAGGTCATGCGCGCGTCGGGGAAGACGACGCCCTGGTCGGGGCTGTCGACGGCACGGCGGTCGAGCAGATCGGGGACGGTCGTCATGCGCGGCCTCCGGCTGTCTACCAATCGTTTGACAAGCTATCGTGGAGCGTCCTCGGACGGCAAGGGAGCCGGCATGTCGGCAGGAGTGGGACATCGCTTCCCCGGCGGCTGCTTCCGTGTCGAGGAGTACGTCGACCACCTGGTGCGCGACGTCGTCGGCGCTCCGGCCGATCCCGAACGCGGCACCGGGCGGTCGAGTGCGCGGTGTGGCTCGACGTCGTGCGTGGCGGCGCGCGGGTGCGGGTCGTCGAAGGGGTGGCCTCCGTGCAGAGGGCTTGCTAACCTCGTCACTACCAAACGACCGGTAGACGATGACGTCCCCGGAGGTGTGCCATGGCCGCCCGTGTCTGTGTGCTCGGCACCGGTGGGGCGGGGCTGATCGCGGCCGTCGCCGCCGCGGACGCCGGCGCCGATGGCAGCTCCAGGAGCACTGCGCCGCGGTGCCCGCCCGGTTCACGGTTCCCCGCCACGTCCGCTTCGTCACGGAGTGGCCGATGTCCGCCACCAAGATCCAGAAGGGTCCGCTGCGGGAGCGGATCACCGCCGAGCTCGTCGACGGGAAGGAACGCGCGTGAAGACCAAAGGTGCACTGCTCTGGGAGCCCGGCACGAACTCCGGGTGGAGCGTCGAGGAGATCGAGATCGACGCGCCGAAACGCCGCGAGGTGATGGTCAAGCTGGCGGCGTCCGGGGTCTGCCACTCCGACCAGCACCTCGACGACGGGGTGATCCCGCTGCCCTGGGCGCCGGTACTGGGCGGGCACGAGGGCGCCGGCGTCGTCACCGAGGTGGGCCCGGAGGTCGACAACCTCGATGTCGGCGACCACGTCGTGCTCTCGTTCCTGCCCTCGTGCGGGAAGTGCAAGATGTGCGTTTCGGGCCGTTCCAACATGTGCGAGCTCGGCGCGGGCGTGCTCGCCGGCTACGCCCCCGACGGCACCCACCGGGTCCACGCGGGGGACAAGGGCGTCGGCTGCATGTCGTTCCTCGGGACGTTCTCGCCCTACGTCTGTGCCCCGGTCGACGCCACGATCAAGATCGACAAGGACATCCCGCTCGACAAGGCGGCGCTGATCGGCTGCGGCGTCCCCACCGGCTGGGGATCGTCGGTGTACGCCGCGGACATGCAGCTCGGCGACATCGTCGTGATCGTCGGGATCGGCGGCGTGGGAATCAACGCCGTGCAGGGGGCGCGCCTCAAGGGCGCCGGGACGATCATCGCCGTCGACCCGGTGCCGTTCAAGCAGGAACAGGCCCAGGAGTTCGGCGCGACCCACGCCGTCGGCTCCTACGAGGAGGCCGCCACGCTCGTCTCGCAGCTGACCAACGGCCAGGGCGCCGACCGCGTCATCATCACCGTCGGTGTGGCGCACGGGAACCTGATGAACCCTGCGCAGGAGATGACCCGTCGCGGCGGCGTCATCGTGCTCACCTCGGCGGCGCCGATCCTGCAGCGCGACGTCGAGTTCGACCTGTTCACGTTCGCCATGTCGGGCAAGCGCCTGCAGGGCTCCCTCTACGGCACCACCAACTCGCGCAACGACATCCCGCTGCTCTGCGAGCTCTACCGCTCCGGGCAGCTGAAGCTCGACGAGCTCATCACCCGCACCTACACGCTCGACGACATCAACCAGGCGTTCGTCGACATGCAGGAGGGCAAGAACCTCCGCGGCGTGATCATGTACGACGACTGAGAGGCCCTGCCATGAGCGACCGCGCCACGGACATCCAGCAGATCATCCACGCCACCCACCTCTACGCCCGCGGCCTCGACCTCTTCCGGCCGCAGGAAGCCTTGTCCGCCTACACCGACGACGCCTACTGGGACGCCACCGCCGTCGGCCTCAAGCGGTTCGAGGGTTCCGCCGAGATCCTCGGGTTCTTCGAGGCCGACTCCGCCTCGATGGCCGAGCAGTTCCACATCATCACCAACCACGTCATCGAGTTCGACGGGCCCGACGACGCCCACGGCACCAACTACGTCTTCGCCGAGGGCAAGACCAAGAGCGGCGCCTCGATCCGGGCCATCGCGCTCAACGAGGACGTCTACCGGCGCACCGGCGACACCTGGAAGATCGCCGGCCGCGCCATCTCCCCGCTCACCGCGCCGGAGATGGAGGGCTTCGACGCGTGAAAGAGGTGGAGCGCTACATCGAGATCATGAACCGGCTCGACATCGACGCGCTCGGCGACCTGTTCGCCGACGACGTCGTGATCCGGCTGCCGTTCGCCCCCGACCCGGTGCCGAAACGCACCGAGGGGCGCGCCGCGGCGCTCGCGTTGTATGCGGGCTTCCCCGACCTGATCACGCCGCCTGCATTCCAGGACGTGGTGATCAGCCCGCTCGCCGACGACGGCGAGTTCGTCGCCGAGTACCGCAGCGACTGCACGATGCTGCCCACCGGCAAGCCCTACCGGAACACCTACATCTCCCGTTTCTCCGTCCGGGACGGCGAGCTGACGCAGGTGGCGGAGTTCTTCGATCCGCTCCTGTTCCAGTCGGCCCTGACGCCGTCGTCGTGACCGACCTCGAGGGCCGGGTCGCGCTGGTCACCGGGGGATCCCGCGGCGTCGGCCGCGGGATCGCCCGGCGGCTCGCGGACGACGGCGCGACGGTCGCCGTCAACTACCGCCGTGACGCCGCCGCGGCCGACGAGGTCGTCGCCGCGATCACCGCCTCCGGTGGGTGTGCGAAGGCCTACCAGGCGGCGGTCGACGACACCGACGCCGTTGCCGCGATGCTCAGTGCGATCGGTGACGACCTCGGCACCGTCGACCTCCTCGTCTCCAACGCCGGCACCGCCAGCCGCGGCACCGCGATCGCCGACACCGGCCCCGAGGAGTACCTGCGGCTGCTGCGCGTGCACACCCTCGGCCCGCTGGAGCTGATCCGGCTCCTGCTGCCGGGGATGCGGACGTGCGAGCGGTCCGACGTCGTCGTCATCTCCAGCTCGATCGTCGGCGAGACGCCGCCGAACGGGGCCGCGTACACGATGGCGAAGGCCGCGCTGGAGGCCGCGGCGCGCACCCTCGCCCGCGAGGAACGCGGCCACGGGGTGCGGGTCAACATCGTCGCGCCGGGGCTCGTCGCCACCGACATGGGGCAACGGCTCGCCGCCGCGGCCGCGGGGCGCACGATCGAGGAGCTCGACCCCTCGTACCCGTTCGGCCGGGTGGCGCGTCCCGACGACGTGGCCGGCGTCGTGGCCTTCCTGGCGTCGGCGGATGCCGACTACCTGACGGGCCAGCGGATCCAGGTCGACGCGGGCGGCCCCGACTCGACACTTCTGTGATGGCGGACCGCGTCGGCGTCTCCGACCTGGAGGACATGCGGCAGGCCCGGCTCGCCGACTCCGGGCTGGAGGAACTGGCGACGGCCGCGCGGGAGTGCACCTTCCTGTTCACCGACGCCGACGGCTGGCCCGCCGGTGTCACGATGAGCCACCTCTACGTCGACGACGGCTTCTGGCTGACCGCGGTGACCGGCCGTGCGCACGTCGCCGCCGTCGAACGCGACCCGCGGGTCGGCATGGTGATCAGCAACGCGGGCACCGACCTGCCCGGGCGGCGCATGGTTCGCATCAAGGGGCGCGCCACCGTGCACCGCGACCGGGAGACCCTCGACCGGGTGCTGCCCCTGCTCGCCGCGCGGCTCGCCCCGACCGGGCAGGAACGTCTGCTGACGCTGCTGGACAGCCCGCGGCGCGTCGTCGTGCGGGTCGCGATCGTGGGGGTGCCGCAGTCGCACGACTCCCGTCGAGTCGCCGGCGACGGCCGCGGAGGCTAGGCGACGACCGGTTTCGGCGCCTCCGTGATCCCCGCGGCGTCGAGCTCGGCCGCGATCCGCTCCCGGAGGACGTACTTCTTGATCTTCGTGCCGGACATCGGCCAGTCGGCCGGCCCGTCGACGAACCGGACGTAGCGCGGCACCCGGTACGTCGCGATCCGGCCGAGGCAGAAGTCGATCAGCTCCTTCTCCGACGCCTCCGCGCCGTCGCGAAGCTGCACGTACGCCGCCGGGACCTCGACGTACCGCGCGTCCGGTGCCGCCACCACCGCGACGACGGCGACCGCGGGATGGCGCAGCAGGTGGTCCTCCACCTCGGCCGCCGCCACGTTCTCCCCGCCGACCTTGAGCATGTCCTTGAGCCGCGACCGGAACGTCAACCGGCCCTCGTCGTCGGCCACGACCAGGTCGCCGCTGTGGAACCAGCCGTCGGCGTCGATCACCGACGCCGTGTGCTCCGGATCGCGGAAGTACCCCGTGAAGGCGTTGGGGCCGCGGAACAGCAGCTCACCGGGGGTGCCGGGCGGCTGGTCGCGACCCGTCTCCGGGTCGACGACGCGGCACTCCATGCCCGGCATCGGATGCCCGCCCGTCGTGGCGCGGGCGTCGGCAGGGTCGTCGAGCCGGTTCAGCGTCAGGAACGCCGACGACTCCGTCATCGCCACACATGACACGTGCACCGCCTGCGGCAGCCGCGACGCCATGTCGCGCAACCGTTCCGGCACGCCGACGGCCATCACGACCCTGACGCGGGACAGGTCGAAGTCGGCGAAGTCGGGCCGGTCGAGCACCGGCATCCAGATCGTCTCGAACGCCGCGAGCGCGACGGTGACGCGCTGCTCGGTGAGGTACTCCAGTGTCGTCGACGGGTCGAAGTGGCCGGGATGCACGAACGGCGCGCCCGCGGTGAGGCACGAGAACGCGAACGTCAGGCCGCCGCCGTGGAACAGCGGGATCGCCGTCCACACCCGGTCGTCGGACGTCAGCCGCATCCGCTCGACGATGCCGCCCGCCAGCCCGGTCAGCGCCGAGTGCGGGAGCATCGCGCCCTTGGGCGCCGCCGTCGTGCCGGAGGTGTAGACGATCACCGCGGTGTCGTCCGGCGTGATCGTCGTGTCGCCGGGGTCGGCATCCGGCAGCTCGTCGCGGCCCAGGACGACGACGTGCTCCAGCTCGGGGGCGTCGGCGGGGAGCGAGTGCTCGTGCGAGGCGTCCGTGACGAGCACCCGCATCCCCGAGTGCACGACGATCCCTGCGAGCTCCACGGCCCGGAAGCGGGCATTGATCGGCACCGCGATCGCGCCGAGGTGCGTCGCGCCGATCAGGACGGCCAGCAGGTCTGCCGACGCCGGCAGCAGGATGCCGACACGGTCGCCCTTCCCGACCCCGAGCCCTGCCAGCCCACGCGCGAACCGGCGGGTGCGTTCGGCCAGCTCGGCGTAGGTCGTCGCGCGGTCGGGGAAGACCACCGCCTCGGCTCCGGGCCGCTCGGCGGTGCGACGTTCCAGCAGCTCGCCGAGCGTGGTCGCGGGCATCGATACACCTTCCGGACGGTTGGTAGGCAGTCTCGCCCATACACCCGTGAGCGGCAATGGTCGCGATGGCGACCATTGCCGCTCACGACCCTCGACTCCGTTGACGCAACTCAACAGTTGCCATAATATTGCAACCGTTCAGTTGCTACTTAGGAGGAACGATGGCATTCCCCGATCGCATCGAGCGCACCGTCGACATCTCGCGCCCGCCCGCCGACGTCTGGTCCGCACTCACCACCGCCGACGGTCTCGCCGCCTGGTTCGGGCAGGAGGCGAAGATCGACCTGCGGCCCGGCGGCGCGGCGTCGATGGGCTGGGACGGCGGGCACCACACCGAGATGCGGGTCGAACGCGTCGAGGAGCCGGCGGTGTTCGGCTTCACCTGGAGCAACCAGGGCCTGGGCGTCGACGACCCGCGCCGCACCTACGTCGAGTTCACCCTCGTGGCGGCGGGCGCCGGGACGCGGCTGACCGTCGTCGAGACCGGGTTCGCGCAGCTCCCCGACGACGTCCGCCGCACCGAGTACGACGAGCACACCAAGGGCTGGGCCGCCGAGCTGGGCGAGCTGGTCGACTACCTGGCCGCATGAGACTGCACGACGACGCCGAGGCGGTCGCTGAACAGGTCTTCGCCGCCCTGGCCGACCCGAGCCGCCGCGCGCTGCTGGCCTCGCTCGCGGCGGAGGGCCCGTCGACGGCCACCGACCTCGCGACGCGGCTGCCCATCTCGCGGCAGGCCATCGCCAAGCACCTCGGCCTGCTCGCCGACGCCGGTCTGGTGACGGCCGAGCCGGGGGAGCGGCGCCGGGTCCGGTATCGGCTGCGATCGGCGCCGATGCAGGTGGCGCAGCAGTTCCTGGCTGCGCTCGCCCGCGACTGGGACGGCCCGCTCGCCGCCCTCAAGGAGCACCTGGAGAACCGAGGAGACCCACGATGACAACAACACCGACGATCGTCGACCCACAGGAATGGGCGTCGGCCCGCGAGGAGCTGCTCGTCGCCGAGAAGGAGGTGCGCCGCGCGCTCGACGCCGTCGCCGCCCGCCGGCGCCGGCTGCCGATGACCCCCGTCGCCTCCTGCGACTTCGCCACACCTGACGGCCCCCGTACACTCGCCGAGCTGTTCGACGGGCACGACCGGCTCGTCGTCTACCAGTTCATGGACAACGGCCCCGACCACTTCTGCCCGGGCTGCACCTGGTTCACCGACAACATGCCCGCCTCGGCGCCGCAGCTGTTGGCGGAGAACGGCGTCGCGTTCCGGGTGGTGTCCGACATGCCGCTCCCGCAGCTCGACGCCTACTGGGCACGGCGGGGCTGGACGCTGCCGTACGCGTCGTCCCACGGGACGAGCTGGACCTCCGACACCGGGGCCGGAGGCGGGTTCCAGCTCTCGGCGTTCCTGAGGGTCGACGACGCCGTCCACCTCACCTACGCGACGACGTCGCGCGGGATCGACGGCCTCACCTTCACGACGGGCGTGCTCGACCTGACGGCGTGGGGTCGCGGGGAGGAATGGGAGGACTCGCCCAAGGGCTGGCCCCAGGTACCGACGGCCATGATCCCCACCACGATGACGATCGAGGGATCCTCGACCAGCTTCGGCCGCTTCAGATGAGCCGGAGGGAAGTCGTTCTGAAAGTGTCCGAGGGGGGACTTGAACCCCCACGCCCGTTAAAGGGCACTAGCACCTCAAGCTAGCGCGTCTGCCATTCCGCCACTCGGACTTGCCGCCGCGATCACCGCGACGCAGCAAAGGATAGACCACCCACATCCGGGCCCCGTCACCGGACCGGCGATGGTAGGAAGATCGCCATGACCGGCCAGAACTCCGCTGTCGACGAGGTGGTCCAGCTCGCCTCCGAACTCATCCGGATCGACACCTCCAACACCGGCGACCCGGCGACGGTCGTCGGGGAACGGCAGGCCGCCGAGTACGTGGCGGCCAAGCTGTCGGAGGTCGGCTACGAGGTCGAGGTCCTCGACTCGGGTGCCCCGGGCCGCAGCAACGTGTTCTGTCGCCTGGAGGGTGCCGACCGGGAACGGGGCGCGCTGCTCGTCCACGGCCACCTCGACGTCGTGCCGGCCGACCCCGGCGAGTGGTCGGTGCACCCGTTCTCGGGTGCGGTGCAGGACGGCTACGTGTGGGGGCGCGGGGCCGTCGACATGAAGGACATGGTGGCGATGACGATCGCCGTCGCCCGCCGGTTCAAGCGTGAGGGCGTCGTCCCGCCGCGCGACATCGTGTTCGCGTTCGTCGCCGACGAGGAGGCAGGCGGCAAGTACGGGGCCCAGTGGCTGATCGAGAACCGGCCCGACCTGTTCGAGGGCTGCACCGAAGCGGTCGGTGAGGTGGGCGGGTTCTCGCTGACGCTGGGGGAGGACCAGCGGGTCTACCTGATCGAGGCGGCGGAGAAGGGCATCGCCTGGATGCGCCTGCGCGCCAGGGGGAGGCCGGGGCACGGCTCGTTCCTCCACGACGACAACGCCGTCACCCGCGTCGCGGAAGCCGTTGCACGGCTGGGCAACCACACGTTCCCGCTGGTGCTCACCGACACGGTGCGGGAGTTCCTGGCCTCGATGCGCGACATCACCGGGCTCGAGTTCCCGGAGGACGACCTGGAAGGGTCGCTGGCGAAGCTGGGGCCGTTGGCGCGCATCGTCGGCGCCACGGTGCGCGACACGGCGAACCCGACGATGCTGCACGCCGGCTACAAGGCGAACGTGATCCCGTCGACGGCGGAGGCGGTCATCGACTGCCGCGTTCTGCCGGGCCGGCAGGAGGCGTTCCTGCGGGAGGTCGACGAGCTGATCGGCCCGGACGTCACGCGTGAGTGGGTGACGGAGCTGCCGCCGGTGGAGACGCCGTTCGAGGGCCCGCTCGTCGAGGCCATGGCGGCCGCGCTGCAGACCGAGGACCCGGGCTCGAAGGCGATCCCGTACATGCTCTCGGGCGGGACCGACGCGAAGTCCTTCTTCAAGCTCGGCATGCGCTGCTACGGGTTCGCGCCGCTGCGGCTGCCCCCGGACCTCGACTTCGCGTCGCTGTTCCACGGCATCGACGAGCGCGTCCCGATCGACGCCCTGGAGTTCGGTACCCGCGTCCTGGACACGTTCCTGCAGAACAGCTGAGCCGGAGGAGATCGACGTGGATCTCGGAGGAAAGGCCGCGCTCGTCACCGGCGGTGCGTCGGGCATCGGCGAGGCCGCGGTGCGGATGCTCGCCGGTGCGGGCGCCCGGGTGGCCGTCGTCGACCGCGACGAGGTGGGCGCGCGCCGCATCAGCGACGAGGTGGGCGGGCTGCCGTGGGCGACGGACGTGTCGGCACCCGCGGCGATGGCCGAGGCCGTCGCGGCGGCGGAGGACGCGTTCGGCCGGCTCGACGTCGTGCTGCTCAACGCGGGCATGACGTCCGGGCAGAACGGTGTCACCGACCTGGATGTCGACGCCTACCGCCGCATCGTGGGCGTGAACGTCGACCACGTGGTGTTCGGGCTGAACGCGGCGGTGCCGGCGTTGCGCCGGGCGGGCGGCGGGGTCGTCGTCGCCACGGCGTCGCTGGCGGGGTTGGTGCCGCACGCGGGCGATCCGCTGTACACGCTGACCAAGCACGCCGTCGTCGGCTACGTCCGCGCCGCGGCGCCCGCTCTCGCGCAGGAGGGCATCCGGGTGGCCGCCGTGTGCCCCGGCTACACCGACACGGCCCTGATCGCGAACGCGCGCAACGACTTCGGCGACTTCCCGCTCCTGGGTGCCGCCGACGTCGCCGCCGCCGTCGCGGCAATCATCGAAGACGGCGCGCCCGGTGAGTGCTGGTTCGTCCAGCCCGGTCGCGAGCCCGGGGCCTACGGGTTCCGTGGCGTCCCCGGCCCGGCGGGCGGACGCCGGGCCCCCGAGGTCAGTTGGGAGCAGCATTGATGCGCGGTTGGCAGGTCCACGAGAACGGTGACCCGGACGACGTCCTCACCTGGCACGAGGACATCCCGGAACCGGTCCCCGGGCCCGGCCAGGTGGCGGTGCGCGTGCACGCCGCGGCCTGCAACTTCCCCGACATCCTGGCCTGCCAGGGCAAGTACCAGGAGAAGCCGCCGCTGCCGTTCGTGCCGGGCATGGAGGTCGCGGGCGAGGTCGTCGCCGCGGGTGAGGGCGCGCGGTTCGCGGTGGGCGACCGCGTCGTCGGGCTCCCGGTCCTGGGTCAGGGCGGCTACGCGGAGGTGTCGCTGCTGCCCGACGTCGCGACGTTCCGCTGGCCCGAGGGGATGACGCCGGCGCAGGCCGCCGGGCTGCTGATCACCTACCAGACCGGCTGGTGCGCGCTGAAGCACCGCGGCCAGTTGCAGGAGGGCGAGACGCTGCTCGTGCACGCGGCGGCGGGTGGTGTCGGGACCGCGGCGGTGCAGCTGGGCAAGGCCCTGGGCGCGCGGGTCATCGGGACGGCGGGCGGCGCGGAGAAGTGCGAGGTCGCGAGATCGGTGGGCTGCGACGACGTCGTCGACTACCGCGGCGTCGACCTGGTCGCCGCCGTGAAGGACCTCACCGGCGGGCGCGGCGCGGACGTGATCTACGACCCCGTCGGCGGGGACGTCTTCGACGCGTCGCGACGGATCGCCGCGTTCGAGGGCCGCATCCTGGTGATCGGCTTCGCGGGCGGGCGGATCGCCGACGCCCCGACCAACCACGTCCTGATCAAGAACTACTCGGTCGTCGGCGTGCATTGGGGCTACTACCGGACCATGAAGCCCGAGCTGATCCAGCCGTGGCAGGACGAGATCGAGGAGCTGTGGGGCAAGCGGCTCATCGAGCCCCTGGTCGGCGCCGAGCTCCCGTTGACCGAGGTCAAGGAGGCGCTGCGGCGGCTGGGGTCGCGCGGCACCGTCGGCAAGGTCGTGCTGGCCCCCTAGGCGCGCCGGAGAGGTCGTGAGTGGCAATGGTCGTCATAGCGACCATGCCGCTCACAGGGCCGTCGCGGTCAGCGGGGCTGCGGGACGCCCACCGGCCGGGACCCGCGCAGCGACGAGAGCGGGCGGGTGCGCTGGGCCGGGACCTCGGGGGTCCGGTAGAGCGGCAGCACGTCGCCCCGCATGTGCTCGGGGGCGGCGACGCCGAAGTGGTCGAGGATCGTCGGCGCGATGTCGGTGAGCGCCACCCGGCCCTCGACGACGCGGTGCGCGCCGGTGCGGAACCACAGGGCGCCGTCGCGGCTGTGCCGGCCACTGCGAGTGGTGTGGATCGGGTAGAAGAGCTCGTCGAACGATCGCGAGGTACCTCCGGCCCCGCCCGCGAGCGTGGCGCCCTCGCGGCCGACGTCGCTGCGGCAGCCGACCTGCAGGCGGCGGCCGTCGAGGTCGGCGTTGAGCGCGCGGGTGCCGTCGATGGTCAACGCGTGGAGCTTCTGCCGGGCGTCGGCCGCGGCCTCCGGGGAGGGCAGCTCGACGACGAACTGCTCGGCCATCATCGGCTTCGCGACGGCGCCGCGGATCCTGGCGAAGGCGAAGAGCGCGTCGAAGTCGCGGGGGCGGAAGGTGCGCTTGGCCGACTCGGCCCACGGCTCCTGCGACAGCGCGGTGGCGAGGACGAGCAGCGAGTCGGGCTCGTCGGCCATGATCCGGCCCAGCAGGGCGTCCATGCGCTGGTAGCCGTGCAGGACGGCGTCGGCGTGGGCGCCGTCGCCGACCTCCTCGAACAGCTCCGGTTCCATGTCGCGCCAGTAGTAGTGCTGGTAATGGGCGGTGCTGTTGGAGAAGAACGTCGCGAACCGGACGCCGTGGCGGCGGTTCAGGGTGCGGAACACGTCGTACGACAGGTCGTCGAGGACCGAGGCGCGTCGCCAGGCGACGCCGCCGACGCGGCGCTCGTCGACGAGCTGGCGTACCGCCGCCGCGACGGTGGCGGGACGCAGGCCGCTGCGCACCAGGAACGCGGCGAACCGGGCGAGCTGCCCGGCGCCCGGCAGGCCGTTGCGCGAGGACTCCTGCACCGCCCACGACACCGTCTCGTAGAACGGCTGCAGCGACTGCGGGAACGCCACACCGTCGACGTCCCAGGGATCGGGGACGACGTAGCCGGCCTCGCCGGGGCGGCGGCTGTAGCCGGTGTTCATCGACCCGAAGACGCCGACGGGGATGCCGGCGGCCGACAGCACGTCGCCGAGCAGCGGCCGCGTCAGCTTCTCGCGGCCCTCGCCGAGGGCGAAGACACCGTGCTCGGCGAACGGCACGCCGCTGTGCACCGTCGGCCACTGGATCCAGGGCTCGAGGTTCGGGGCGTCCTCACCCGCGTCGGTGGTGTACACGACCGAGGAGTCGCGGAACGCCCGGAAGTGCGGCAGGTACCCGGCCGTGATGAAGCGCTCGAGCAGGGTCGGGCTGAGCTCGTTGAACTCGACGAGCAGCGCCCGGGCGCCGGGACGCCCGCCCCCGGTGGTGGTGCGTGCCAATGTGATCCCCCTGAACACACAGCTGGTTCACAGGATCATCGGCGCACGGCAAGCATGTATTACAGACGACGTGCGCCCCGCACGGGTGAGAACTCCGCCGCAACCGGGGTCAGAACGTGGGTTCGGGGAGCATCGACAGGGAGCGTTTGCGCCGCAGCCAGACCTTCCGCACCCCGCCCGGGTAGAGCCTGACGCGGGAGAGCTCCCAGCCGCCCGACTCGGCCTGGATGGCCAGTCGTACCGCCGCCGTCAGCCGGGTCACGTCCCCGGGCAGATGGACGGGGCGGTACTCCCAGTCCCCGTCGGCATCTCCTGTTTCCTGCGCAGCCGTGCCGGTCGACGCCACCGGCCCACCTCCTTGCCCTCGGACAGACTGCCCGGTCGTGCCCACGCCGGGCCCTGCCCGACGACGTCTCCACCGGGTGAACGCCGGATGACGTGCTGTTCACCATATGCGCGGACGAGCACCCGCGGCCAGGGTCGATTCGGTCCGCACGGGCCGTCAGATCGGGATGCTGACGTCGTCGAGGGCTGCGCGGATCTCCGCGGGCAGCTCCACCTTCTCGGTGGCCAGCGACGCCGCGAGCTGGGCGCCGTCGCGGGCCCCGACGACCGCGGACGCGACACCGGGCCGGTCACGCACCCACGCCAGCGCGACGGCGAGCGGGGAGGTGCCGAGCCCGTCGGCGGCGGTGAGGACCGACTGGACGATGCGGGCGGACCGCTCGTTGCGGCGTGCCTCGACGTAGGGCGCCAGCACCGCCGACGCGGCCCGCGAGTCGGCCGGGGTGCCCTCGACGTACTTGCCGGTGAGGACGCCACGACCCAGCGGCGCCCAGGCGACGAGCCCGAGTCCGTGGTGCTCGGCGGCGGGCACGAGCTCCACCTCGACGCCACGCGTGAGCAGCGAGTACTCGACCTGCGCCGCGACGGGGACCGCGACACCGGACGTCGTGCGGGCCTTCTCGACGACCGTCGCCAGCTGCCAGCCCGACGGCCCGACGAGCCCGGCGTAGCGGGCCTTGCCCGACATCACCGCGACCTGCACCGCCGACAACGTCTCCTCCAGCGGCACCGCGGCGTCCCAGCCGGGCAGCTGCCACAGGTCGACGTGGTCGACCCGCAGCCTGCGCAGCGACGCGTCGAGCGCGTCGAGCAGCGCACCGCGCGCCCCGAGGTCGCCGGAGGCACCGCCGGGCAGCCCTCCCCGCGCGGAGATCACCACGTCCTCGCGCGGCACCGAGTCCGTCATCACCTCGCCGAGGATCTCCTGGGCCGCGCCGTCGGCGTAGGCGTCGCACGTCTCGACGAGGCTGCCGCCCGCGTCGACGAACGTGACGAGCTGGTCGGTCGCAGCCTCGAGGTCGGTGTCGTCGCCCCAGGTCATCGTGCCCAGGCCGATCCGGGACACCTGGAGGCCGCTGGTCCCGACCTGTCTGCGCCGCACCGGGTCAGCCTATTGGCAGCCTCCTCAGGAGCCCCCGGTACGGTGCCTCGCCGTGTCGTCCTACCGGTGTGGAGCAGGTTCGTGAGCTGGTTCGAGGTCGTCGTCCTGAGCGTCGTCCAGGGGCTGACGGAGTTCCTCCCGATCTCGTCGTCGGCGCACCTGCGGATCGTGTCCGGGGCGTTCTTCGGCAACGACCCCGGTGCCGCGTTCACCGCCGTCTCCCAGCTGGGGACGGAGGCGGCCGTCCTGATCTACTTCGCGAAGGACATCTGGAACCTCGTGAAGACGTGGTTCCGCGGCTTCACCAACGCCGAGGTGCGCGCCACCAACGACTACCGTCTCGCCTGGCTGGTGATCATCGGCACCGTTCCGATCAGCATCCTCGGCTTCCTGTTCAAGGACTCCATCGAGACGGTCGCCCGCAACCTGTGGATCGTCGCGACGACGATGGTCGTGTTCGGCATCCTGCTCGGCCTGGCCGAGCGCTACGGCAAGCAGAACCGCCCGCTCGGCCAGCTCACCGTCCGTGACGGCATCGTCCTCGGGTTCGCGCAGGCGCTGGCGCTGATCCCGGGGGTGTCACGGTCGGGCGGCACGATCACCGCAGGCCTCGCGCTCGGCCTCGACCGGCCCGCCGCCGTCCGCTACTCGTTCCTGCTCGCCATCCCCGCGGTCGTCGCGGCGGGCCTGTTCCAGATCGGCGACGTCACGGAGTCCGGCCTGACGAGCGGCCCGCAGATGGTCGTCGGCACCATCATCGCGTTCGCCGTCGGCTACGTGATCATCGCCTGGCTGCTCAAGTACGTGCAGAACAACACCGTGTACGTGTTCGTGGCCTACCGCATCGCGCTGGGTGTGGCGCTCTTCGCGGCACTCGCGATCGGCGCGGTCTCCGCGACCTAGAAGGGCGCCGGCCCGCCCGGCACACGTAGGGTCGGTGCGGTGACGACCTTGATCCTGCTGCGGCACGGCCGGTCGTCGGCCAACGCGGCCGGCGTACTGGCCGGGCGCAGCCCCGGCGTGGAGCTCGACGAGACCGGCCTCGGTCAGGCCGAGAAGGTGGTGGAGCGGCTCGCGGGCATCCCGATCGCCGAGATCGTCACCTCGCCGATGACCCGCTGCCGCCAGACCGTCGAGCCGCTCGCGATCGACCGCAAGCTCGTGCCGACCGTCGAGGACGAGCTGTCCGAGGTCGACTACGGCGACTGGACGGGCGGCTCGCTCAAGACGCTGGCCAAGGAACCGCTGTGGAAGGTCGTGCAGGCCCACCCGTCGGCGGCGGTGTTCCCCGGCGGCGAGGGCCTCGCCGGCATGCAGGCCCGGGCGGTCGCGGCCGTCCGCGCGCACGGCGCCCGCATCGCCGAGCAGCACGGCCCGAGTGCGGTGTGGCTCGCGTGCAGCCACGGTGACGTCATCAAGTCCGTGCTGGCCGACGCCCTGGCCACCCACCTGGACAACTTCCAGCGGATCATGGTCGACACCTGCTCGGTGAGCGTCGTGCACTACACCGATACCCGCCCGTTCGTCGCCAAGGTCAACGACCTCGGGGGCGACCTCGCAGGCATCGTGCCGCCCAAGCCGCGGCGCCGCAGGTCCACCAAGCGCAGTTCCGACGCCGTCGTCGGCGGCTCCACCTGACCCACCGGCGGGTGTCCGTCCCGTCACGGGTGTGCCCGCCGTGGGCAGGTGGCCTACTCTCGGAGGTGCCATGTCACGCGTCATCCACGTCTTCCGCCGGCCCGAGCGCTTCGTCGCGGGCACCGTCGGCGAGCCCGGCGACCGGTCGTTCTACCTCCAGGCCGCCGAGCAGGCCCGTACCATCAGCGTGCTGCTGGAGAAGCAGCAGGTCTCCGTCCTCGCCGAGCGCATCGCCGCCCTGCTGCAGGAGGTCAACCGCCGCTTCGGCCAGGAGCTGCCCGCCCCCACCGGCGGGGACCCCGACACCGACCCGCTCGCCGTGCCGCTGGAGGAGGAGTTCCGCGTCGGCACCATGGGCCTGGGCTGGGACGCCGACACCCGGTCGATCGTCGTCGAGCTGCTCGCGGTGACCGAGGAGGAGGTCGACGAGTCGGTCGTCCTCGACGACACCGACGAGGGCCCCGACGCACTGCGCGTGTTCCTCTCGCCGCCGCAGGCCAAAGCGTTCGCCGAGCGCGCCGAGCTCGTCGTCTCGGCCGGGCGGGCGCCCTGCCCGCTGTGTGCCGAACCGCTCGACCCCGCCGGCCACGTGTGCGTGCGGCTCAACGGGTTCCACCAGCGTTCCCCGATGACCGACTGACGCCCGCACGTGGACCTTCGCGACCCGGCGGTGCACGAGGTGCTCACCGTCGGAAAGATCGACATCACCGGCCGCCTCGTCGACGCCTCCAATACCACCCTGTTCGGGACGATCGCGCTCGACGGCACCGAGCTGGAGTGCGTCTACAAGCCGGTGCGGGGCGAACGCCCGCTGTGGGACTTCCCCGACGGCACCCTCGCCGGCCGTGAGGTCGCCGCGTTCCTGGTGTCCGAGGCGTCGGAGCTGCACGTCGTGCCGCCCACGATCCTGCGCGAGAACGGCCCCTTCGGCCCCGGCATGCTGCAGGTCTGGGTCGACACCGACGAGCGCGAGCTGATCGACGTCTGCGCGCCGAAGAAGGTGCCCAAGGGGTGGAAGCGCGTCCTGCGGGCCCGCGACGGCGCCGGCGACCCCGCCGTTCTCGTCCATGCCGACGACCCGCAGCTCGCCGCCATGGCCGCCTTCGACGTCGTCGCCAACAACGCCGACCGCAAGGGCGGGCACGTCCTCGCCGGGGTCGACGGTCGCGTCTACGGCGTCGACCACGGGCTGACGATGCACGTCGAGGAGAAGCTGCGCACCGTGCTGTGGGGATGGGTCGGCGACGACCTGCCGGGCGCGGTCGTGGCCGGTCTGGAGAAGCTGCGCAGCGCGCTCGACGGCGGGCTGGCCGACACGCTCAACGAGCACATCACGCTCAGCGAGGTCGCGGCCCTGACCTCACGTGTCGACAGGTTGCTCGCCGCGCCGCGGTACCCGGAGCCCTCGGGCTACGGGCCGGCGATCCCGTGGCCGGCGTTCTAGGAGGGTGCTGTTCAGCGCTCCTGGGTCAACGTCCGTAGGAGTCCAGCCACGCGCGGTCGATCCAGGCGGGCGGCTGCGGGATCCGTGTGGTGACCGTGCGGTCGCGGTAGTCGACACGTGCGGTGCAGTCGTCCACGCCTTCCTCGACCCGGATGCGGATCGGCTCCAGGTTCTCCGGCTCGCCGAGGTCGACCCCGAACGTCGTCGCGGCGAACGCGCGCATCGGAGCCGAGTGGGTGCAGACGAGGGCGAGCTCCGCCCCCGCGTCGCGGAGACGGGCGCCCAGCGCCTCGATCCCCAGCCACGTCCGCAGCACCGCCAGCTGCGGCGGCTCGAAGTACACCGTCGGCTCGTGCACCCAGAACTCGATCGGCCCACCCGCGGCCGCGACCTCGCGGTAGTCGCTGTCGAACCGGTCGTACTCCCGGACCCAGTCGTCGTCGTGCCCCTCGGGCAGCGCCAGCCGCGCCGCCACCGCCACCGACGTGTCGACGACCTCCCCGTCCAGCGAGAACCGCAGGTTGTCGAAGTGCGGCTCCGCGTACAGCTCGCCCAGCACCGACTCGTCGACACCCTCGGCCACCAGCGCCGCCCGCAACGTCACCGCCGTCGCCGTCGCCCGCGACGTCCGCGCATGCGGCATCAGCACCCGCGCACCCGGCGCGATCTCCGCCGCCAACGCCTTCCCCCGGGCCCGTGCCTGCTCCTCACCCCGCGGCGTCAGACCATGATCACCGTCGTACCCGAGTGTCTCGCCGTGCCGGAGCAGCACCACCTCGTACATACCGCCGGACGCTACCGGCGTCGCGGACGCCACACGGCGGTTCGTACCGGGCTGCGGAACGGGCAGGATGATCGGCAGGTAACGACGCAGGGGTACCGACGGACAAGGAGCGAACGATGGCGGGACAGAGCCGGATCGGGGTCACCGGGCTGGCGGTGATGGGCGCGAACCTGGCCCGCAACATCGCGAGCCGCGGCGTGGCCGTCGCGGTCCACAACCGCACCGGGTCGAAGACCACTGAGTTCATCGAGCAGTTCGGAGGCGCGGGCGACTTCACCGGCACCCAGTCGCTGGAGGAGTTCGTCGACGCGCTCGAGACACCGCGCCGCATCATCGTCATGGTCAAGGCGGGCAAGCCCGTCGACAGCGTCATCGAAGAGCTCACGCCCCTGCTCGACAAGGGCGACATCATCATCGACGCCGGCAACTCCCACTTCCCCGACACCGTCCGCCGCACCGCCGAGTGCGAGGCCAACGGCATCCGCTTCATGGGCGTCGGCGTCTCCGGCGGCGAGGAGGGCGCGCTGCTCGGGCCGAGCATCATGCCTGGCGGCGACCCCGAGGCCTACGCCGAGGTCGAGGAGATCTTCGAGGCCATCGCCGCGAAGGTGGACGGCACGCCCTGCGTCGTCCACGTCGGACCCGGCGGCGCCGGGCACTACGTGAAGATGGTGCACAACGGCATCGAGTACGCCGACATGCAGCTCATCGTCGAGGCCTACGACCTGCTCACCCACGTCGTCGGGCTCGACGCCCCCGCCATCGGCAAGATCTTCGAGGAATGGAACACCGGCGACCTCGAGTCGTTCCTCATCGAGATCACCGGCAAGGTCCTCGCCAAGGTCGACGAGAAGACCGGCGGCCCCCTCGTCGACGTCATCGTCGACCAGGCCGGGCAGAAGGGCACCGGCACCTGGACCGCCATCGACGCCCTCGGCCTGGGCATCCCGCTCACCGGCATCACCGAGGCGGTCTTCGCCCGCGGCCTCTCCGCGCTGCGCAGCGAACGCGCCGCCGCCGCGAAGACCCTCGCTGGCCCGACGCCCAGCAGGAAGGTCGACGAGAGCCTGGTCGACGACATCCGGCAGGCGCTCTACGCCTCCAAGGTCGTCGCCTACGCCCAGGGCTTCGCCCAGATGCGGGCCGCATCGGTGCAGAACGACTGGGACCTCCACCTGGGCGAGATGGCCACCATCTGGCGGGGCGGCTGCATCATCCGGGCGCAGTTCCTCAACCGGATCCGTGACGCCTACGCCGAGCACCCCGACCTCGACAACCTGCTGATGGTCCCGTACTTCACCGAGGCCGTCGCCGACGCGCAGGACGCCTGGCGGCGGGTGGTCGTGACCGCGACGGAGCAGGGCGTCGCCATCCCGGCGTTCTCGTCGAGCCTGAGCTACTACGACGGCTACCGCCGCGAGCGCGGCCCCGCCAACCTCATCCAGGGCCTGCGCGACTTCTTCGGCGCCCACACCTACCAGCGCATCGACGAGGAAGGCGCCTTCCACACACGCTGGGCCCAGGACGGCACCGAGGTCCGCACCGACTGAACCCGTGAGTGGCGTTATTGGCTATGGCCAATAACGCCACTCACGAGGGCCGGAGGCCTGCCGTCCGTCCATGAGCGGCGGCGCCGGTCTTCCCGCATGAATGCGGGGCGCTCACAGGGGTGGGTCGGGTACCGGGAGTGTGGGCGGGTCCACTGCGGCGGGCGGGTGGACCTGGGTGCCGTCGGGGGGACTGCTCGGGGCGACGGGGGCGGGGAGCCGGCGGCCCAGCCAGTCGACCAGCGCCGGCAGCTGGGCGCGGACGGCGACCTGGTTGTGCCCGCCGCCGGGGAAGGTGTGCGTCGTCAGCGTGACGGGCGGAACGACGGCGGCGCGGAGCCGCGCGAGGGCGGCCTGCTCGTCGGCCTCGTCGGCGCCCGCGGTGGCGAGGATCGCGGTCGGGGCGGGGTGGTCGCGCAGGTGGGCGACGACGTCGTTGGCGGCCGACAGGTCGGCGCGGCCGGCGAAGAGGTCGCCGGTGACGATGTCGTCGGGGGTGCGGTCGTAGCCGGACTGGCTGATCGCGATCGAGTACATGTCGGGGTGGCGCAGGGCCAGGTTCATGGCGCAGTACCCGCCCGACGACCAGCCCGACAGCGCCCACGCCTCCCGCTCCGGGCGCACCCGCAGCGTCTTCTGCGCCCAGTCGCGCAGGTCCGTCGTCAGGTAGGTGTCGTCGGCGGCGCCGCGCTGGGCGTCGACACATTCCTCGTCGTGGCCGAAGCGGGGTTCGCCGTTGATGTCGGGGACGAGCACGATCGCGGGCGGCATGCGGTGGTCGGCGATGGCGGCGTCGATGAGGTCGGTGACGCCGAAGAGGGCGACGACCTCGCGCGGTTCGCCGGGGAAACCGGGGAGCCACTCGACGACGGGGTAGTGGACGGCGGCGTCGGCGGGATCGGTGTAGCCGGCAGGGAGGTAGATGTCGGCGTCGCGGGTGATGCCGGAGCGGTCGCCGTGGAAGACCATGTGCAGGACGGTGCCGTGGCCCTCGGCGCTGCGGGCGGCGATGACCGGCATGGCGGCGGCGAGGTCGACGCCGTCGGGTCCGATGTCGGCGTGGGTGCCCTCGCCGGGGTTGCCGGACGAGCCGAGCAGCGAGCCGAGCGTCGGGTAGAAGGAGCCGAGGTAGTTGGCGCCCGCCGCGGTGGCGACGACGACCCCGACGACGGCGACGACCGTCGTGACGCTGCGCCAGGTGCGGCGGCGGCGCCACGCGTCCCAGCGCCACGGCACGAGCGCGACCAGGAACACCGCCACGACCAGCACGAATGCGACGAACCAGCCGTTGTCGAGACGGATCGTCGAGGCGTGGAAGCCGAACACCTCCGCAGCGTGTCAGACGTTCGCGGCGGCCCGCGGAGCTGGGTCGGGCTCGCTCCAGTGGTACCTCCCGCCGCGCAGCACCGACGCGACGGCCGCGACCAGACACGCGGCGGCGGCGAAACCGAGCGCGGGGGTGAGGCCGTGCGCGAACGGGCCGGAGATGAGCTGCGGGAAGAACTCCCGTCCGGCGAGGGTCGAGGCCTGCGCGGGCGTGACGCCCAGCGTGGTGGTGGAGAGGGCGGCCCCACTTGTACCGGCCGTCGTCCGGAGAAGTCTCTGGCGTCGACAACCGACGTACGTCGGGTCGTGCGGCCCCGCCGCTCGTACTGTCCGCACCGGACGCGGGTGTGGACACCACCCCCGACCTGCCTGTCCGCACCCTGCTTCTGGGACCGCCGGATTCGTAGCGTTCCTCCCATGCGCACCGCCGAGAAGACGCTCCTCGTCGTCCCCGCCCTGATCCTCGCCGCCTCCGCCGCCGCCTGCTCCACCCCGACCGCCGGAGCATCCGCCCCGGTGCCCGCCCCGGCCGCCCTCGCGACCGCCACCATCGACGTCGTCACCGACGGTCGCATGGCCACCCGCGTCGGCACCCACACCATCACCGCGACGACCGCCGCCGACGTCACCCGATGCAGCAGCGACGCCGGCCGCGCCACCCTCTCCTTCGGCCCCGCCGACGCGGCCGCCGAGACGATCGAGGGCCTGTTCATCGAGACCCCGGTCGGCGACGGTCCCGGCGAGGTCCGGATGAGCTGGAACTCGACGAAGGCCGGCTCGGACTACGGCACCGACTACACCGCCTCCGACGGCCGCACGGGCAAGGCCACCGCGGTCGCCACGGTCCGTGACGGCCGGTTGGAGATCACCTTCGACGCCACGACCTGGGACCAGGCGCATTACCGCGGCACCGCGTCCTGCGCCCTGAGCTGAGGTCCGGACGACGGTCGTGAACGGCGTGATCTGGTCGGGTGGGCGAGACTGCGAGGCCGAAGAACAGCGCGGACTTCAGCGCGTGGTTCTCGCGCCGGGAACGCGGCTCGCCCTTGATCGAGCGCCGGAGCGGCGGGTCACCGGGGCCACGCCTGTGTAGGCGGCGAGGTGGCCGGCGTGGGGAACGCGGCGCCGTCGCCGACGATGGTGAGGGCATTCAGGGCGCATCAGTGACCACCGGCGTCGCCGGTGGGCCGGTGCGCGCTACCGGGCGCCGGAGCGGGTGCGCGTGGGTCTCGGATGTCCGGTCGAGCTCGGCCAGTCATTCGGAGCCCGGTCTCACAAGCCGCTCACGTGTCCGTCTGCGTGGACCGGCGCCGTGGCCGGGCCCCGCGAGGACACACCGGGCCGTCGGCACCACATCTACAGTTGCTTCTTATAGGGTAATAGTTAGAGCGGGCGATGGATCGAGGTGACTTCGATGGGCGGGCTGGACGCGGCTGCATCCGTGGCCCCCGTCGGCCGCTCATCGCTCCCCGCGTGGACCGTCGCCACCACCAAGGTGGATACGGCAGGGTGCCAGCAGTCACGGGGCCAGATCACGCCAGCGAAGGGGCTTCTCGTAGGCCGCCGGGAAGTCCGTCGACACACGGGCAGTGAAACGCCGCATGTGTTTGCGCATCGCCCATCGCGCCCCCTCGGCATCCCGAGTCTTGATGGACTCGAAGATCTCTTCGTGGGAGCGCAGGACGGACTCCCGCCGGGACAGCTCGTAGCTGAGGCCGAGCGGGACGCCGTCGGTAATCGTGTGCATGGAGGCAATGACCAGCGCGAAGAGCTCGTTGCCAGCGGCGGACGCGACCGCGGCATGGAAGTGATCGTTCTCCGCCAGGAAGTTGCGCTCGTCGTCGAGAAATGCCTGCATCCCCTCGATCGAATCCCCGATATCGGCGAGCTGGCTGTCCGAGCCTCGCTCGGCGGCGAGCCCGGCGAGCTCCGGCTCGAGGATCTCGCGGGCGTCGACGATCGCCTTGAACGGGACACGCCGCAGCTGGAGGAAGAGACCGAGGACGCGGGCCAGGTCCTCGCCGTCAGGATCACCGACGATGGGGCCACCGTGAGGACCCGCCTTGACAGCAATGGCGCCGCTCATCTCGAGGAAGCGGAGCGATTCGCGCAATGTCCCACGCCCGGCGGAGAACCGCTCGAGCATCTCGCGCTCGCTGGCGAGCTTCGTGCCAGGACCGAGATCGCCTTCGGTGATGTCGTCAACGATCTGCTGCGCGATGGTGAGCGCAACCTTGTGTGCCCGACGGCTCTCGGGGCGGCGGCGGGGCGTCCTCTCGGCCGTCCCTTCGGAGCTGCCGCTCTGCTGTTGACGTTCCACGAGCGAGCCTTCCTAGTAGGGCAACAATGATAACTGTAGTGCATCCCGGGCTTCCGGGGTTCTCGTACACGCCTCGGAACCGCGCTGAACGCAGAAAGGAACTCCGTCTATGAGCGACAAACTGACCGTCTGTGCTGTCGGGGACGTGATCCTTGACAGGAAGGAACCGCGGACGGCGTTCGAGTTGGTCCAGCCGATTCTCCGGGCCGCCGACATCACCTTCGGCAACTGCGAATCGAGTTACTCCGAGATCGGGTCGCCGAATCCCGCGACGAGGGGCGTGGTGTGGGCTGGTCCGGAGCAGGTGGACGGGCTCGCGTGGGCCGGCTTCGACGTGATGTCCTACGCGAACAACCACCACATGGACGCCGGCTACGACGCATTCCGCGCGACGATGCGCCACTTGCACGAGCACGGGATCGCAACCTGCGGGGCGGGGGAGGATCTCGCGGCCGCCCGGAAGCCGGCGGTCGTGGAACGCAACGGGACGCGGGTGGCGTTCCTCGGCTATTCGTCGATCCTGTTCCCCGGGTACGAGGCAGGCCCTGGCAAGCCCGGGTGCGTGCCACTGCGCGTCGCCACGCACTATGCGATGACCGAGGGTGAACAGCCCGGATGCGCCGCGCGTATGAATACATATGTCGAGCACTCGTCGCTCGAGATGCTTCGTGAGGACATCGCGAGGGCCCGTGAGCAGGCCGACGTCGTGATCGTCACGCCGCACTGGGGTCTGCATTTCACCCCGGCGATCGTGGCCGACTACGAGTCGGAGTGGGGCCGAGCGGCGATCGACGCCGGGGCAGACCTCGTGGTCGGCCACCACCAGCACATTCTCAAGGGGATCGAGGTCTATCGCGGGAAGACGATCTTCCATGGGCTGGGGAACTTCGTCATGGACGTGCACCTACCGACGATCAGCACCGAGCGCGTCAAGGACATGAAGCGACACAACCCCGAGTACGCGATCACCTACTACCCGGACTATCCGACGTATCCCTATCACCCGGCGGCCCGCCAGACCGTGATTGCGCAGGCTCGGATCGAGAACGGACAGGTCGTCGCGACCTCGTTCGTGCCGTGCCTGATCAATCCCTCCGGCCAGCCCGAGCCGTTGCGGAGCGGGGACCCACGTTTCGTCGAGGTGGCCGGCTACCAGCAGCGGATCAGCGCCGAAGTCGGGTTCGAGACGAAGTTCGAGGCGGGCGAGGACGCGGTGTACGTCGTCGGCTGACCGGCGGTCACGGGGAACGCTGACCTCAATGCTGCAACACGGTCGGGGCGGCGGTCGTGACCGCGTCGAGTGCCGCCCGGTCGACGTCGGGGCCCAGACCGTTCGAATCGGGCAGATGGAGGACGCCGTCGGCGACGACAGGCCGCGGTGCGAGGTCGACGGCAAGGTCACGATGCATGAGGAGCTCTGCGGGCCTGGCCGCCGTCCAGCCCGACGACGCCGCGACGGCTGCCGACCCGTACACACCGAGGGCAGTCTCTCCGGTCGAGCCGATGATGGCAGGAGTGCCGGTCGACCGGCAGAACTCAGCCAGCTGCAGAGACCGGGACACGCCGGTTCGAGCGGGCTTCACCGACAGCATCGTCGAGAGGCCGCCGAGGACCGAGGTGACGGCGGTGTCCACGTCGCCGCATGTCTCGTCGGCGAGGACCGGTACCGGCGACGAGGCCACGAGGGTTCTCCGGGCCGAAGCCGCCGCGACCGGGCACGGTTCCTCGAACCAGTCGAGCCTGGCGTCGCCGAGCGACTGCAGGAACGCCAGCGCCTCCTGCGCGGTGTAGGCCTGGTTGGCGTCGGCATAGATCACCGCACGGGGCCCGACCGCCTCGCGGACGGTCCGCACCAGCTCGACGTCCGCTCGCAAGCCGAGACCGACTTTGATCTTGAAGGAAGTGACGCCGACCGTCGCCTGGTAGGTCGCGGCCTCCTCTGCAACCACGCTCGGGCTGCCGGATCCGAGGATGGCCGTGGCTCGGACCGAATCTGCGAACCCTCCGAGCAGATGGCGTGACGGGACGCGCAGGGCGCGACCTCGGGCGTCCAGCAGCGCGAGTTCGAGTGCTGCCCGCGCGGAGGGATTGGCAGTGAACGTGGTGCGGTCCAAGGCATCCTGCAACTGCGCCGGGCGTCGGACGTCATGGCCGAGCGCGAGGGGCCCGAAATGCTGGCCGAGGATCGCGGTCACCGATGCGACGGTCTCGCCGCCGTTCCAGGGCAGTGGGCTGGCCTCTCCGTAGCCGCACTCTCCACTGTCGAGCCGCACGGCGACGACGACGTGATCGTGCGCGGCTAGTGTCCCGAAGACGGTCTTGATCGGCTCACGGCGCGGAACGGCGCAGGGGACGATCTCGACCTCGGTGACGATCACAGGGTGCTCGCCGGCGATGCAGCCGGTCTTGTTCCAGCGAGGAGGCCGCCGTCGGCGACGAACTCGGCTCCCGTGCAGTAGCCGGAGCGGTCGGAGAGCAGGAACGTAGCCAGGTGTGCGATCTCCACAGGCATCCCATCGCGCGCGAGCGGCTTGGAAAGCCGGGCTCGCCCGATCGACGGATCCTTCTCGATCGCGGCGCGCCGCATGGGCGTGTCGATGTGGCCGGGGTGCAGCGAGTTGACCCTGATCCCGCGCTCTCCGAGCTCGGCCGCGAATGCCTTGGTCATCCCCCTGACGGCAAACTTGCTGGTCGCATAGGGCCCGAATCCGCCGACTGCGCGGAGACCGCCCGTGGAGGACAGGTTCACGATCGACCCACCCCCCGCGGCGGTCATCGACGGGACGACCGCCTGGATACCTGCGCAGGCGCCCAGCACGTTGACCTCCAGGACCCGCCGTACGTCGTCGAGCGGAACGGTCGCGAAATCGGACGGTCTCCCGTCGACCGAGGAGATCGCGGCGTTGTTGAGCAGTCCGGTGACCGGGCCGAAACGGTCCTGCACGTCGGCGACGACAGCGTGCCACTCGTCGACGCGGGTGACATCGAGTCGGTAGTAGTGCGCCTGCGACCCGATCGTGTTCGCCGCGCTCTGTCCGGCCTCGTCGGTCACGTCGGTGACGACGCAGAGCGCACCCTCAGCCACCACTTGCTCGGCCATGGCCCGTCCCAGTCCTCGGGCGGCGCCGGTGACGAGGACTACCCGATCATCGAGAAGGCCCATGCGGCCCCCTTTCTCCATGCAGCGCAGCGACCGCTACCAACAGGATCATCATTAGACTAGTATCGCGGCGATGGCTCAAGAGGCGATGTCGCCCGGTGTTGCGGTCGCAACGCCTCTGTTGACGCGGCCGCTGACGGTGCGAGGGATGACCCTGCGCAACCGGGTGGTGTTCTCTGCGCACGTGACCGGCTTCGCACGAGACGGCATCGGCGACCGACTCGTGGCTTACCACGAGGCCAGGGCTCGGGGCGGTACCGGTCTCACCGTTCTCGAGGCCGCCGCCGTGACCTCGGATGTCTCGGCGACGCTGTATGCGGACCGGCCTGACGCGGGCGAGGGCTGGGGTCGGCTGGCGGATGCGTGCGGCCGGCACCACACTCCGGTCCTGCAGCAGCTTTATCATCCGGGTGCTCTGCGGACGATGCGCGATGGATCACCATCCTGGTCTCCGTCCGGGGTCGTCGCCCCCGACGGACGCACGCCCACCTCGATGACCGCGGCGATGATCGACCACGTCGTCGGCGCCTTCGCGACCGCGGCGGCGCGCTGCGCAGATGCCGGTCTCGCCGGCGTGGAGGTGCAGCTCGGGCACGGGTTCCTGCTCGGCCAGTTCCTCTCCCCGCTCACGAACCTTCGCACCGATGACTACGGCGGTGACGCCGACCGGCGTGCACGAATGGCGACGGACGTGCTCGCAGCGGTCCGGGCCGCGGTGCCATCATGGTTCGTGGTGGCGGTGCGGCTCAGTGTCTCCGAGTCCGTGACCGGCGGCGCGACCCCTGCGGATGCCGCTCATGTCACGCGCCGGCTCGCGGAGCGCGGTGTCGTCGACCTGGTCAATCTCTCCCTCGGTTCCTATTACGCGCCCGAGAAGATCTCTGCGCCGATGGACGAGCCGATCGGATATCAGCTGCCGCTGGCACTTCCCGTCGCGCATGGCGTTGGTGTCCCGGTGGTCGTCGGCGGCCGGATCCCGACGCTCGCCCGTGCCGAGGCGGTGCTTGCTTCTGGCTCGTGCGATCTCGTGTCGATGGTGCGGGCACAGATCGCGGACCCGCAGCTGGTCACGCTGACACTGGCGGGCCGTTCCCACGAGGTTCGGCCGTGCATCGCCTGCAACCAGGCGTGCATCGGCGGCCGGTTCAACGACGGGCTGGTCGGCTGCACCGTCAATCCCGCGGCCGGAGCGGAAGGGTCGCACTCTCGCGCGTTGCCGGGACGTGCGAGACACGGGCGGCGTGTGACGGTGATCGGTGGCGGCGTCGCGGGGATGGAGGCGGCTCGAGCGGCAGCGTTGCGGGGTCATGATGTGACGCTGCTCGAGGGGTCGGACAGGTTGGGGGGTCAGGCCGGCGTCGCCGCCCTGGCCCCCGGTCGTTCGGAGATCGCGGCGCTGGTGGAGCACCTGCGCGACGAGTTGGCACGGACGGGCGTCGACGTCGCCTTGTCATCACCGGTCGGGCATCGGGACCTGGCGGTTCTCGACACGGACGCCGTGGTGCTGGCCACGGGGTCGTCTGCGGGCGTTCTCACGCAGCGCGGACGCCCGGGTTTCGTCGTGCCCGGTGCCGAGTCGCCACACGTCGTCACCGGTGAGTGGATACTGGCGACGCCCGCCGGCCGACCGGAGCGCGTCGTCGTCTTCGACGATGTCGGCGACATGTCTGCTGTCGGCGTCGTGGAGCATCTTCTCGCGGGCGGCTCCACGGTCCTGTGGTTGTCGAGCTTCGACGATCCGGCCCCGCGTATCGCGGGCACGCTGCAACGTGAAGCACTGTGGCGGCGGATGCGGTCGTCGCCGGCTCTCACCTTCGCCGGTGGCCGGACAATCAACCAGGTCCTGCCAGACATCGTCGAGTACGGGGACCTCGCCACCGCGGCTCTGCACGGCGAGTACCGCACCAGCCACAGGGCCCTGGCGGACCGCGTCGTCGCTGTGTGCGTCCGCGCTCCGCGCCGGTTGCTGCACGAGGCGCTCACCGCCAGGTCGCTGCCCGGCGTCCTTGTCGGAGACGCCGCCGACAGCCGGGATCTCGATGGTGCCCTGCGCTCCGGGAGGGCCGCCGGCCTTCGGATTCGCTGAGGGCCACTACTCCGCGCCGTCCTTGACCGGGCTTGCAAACCGGACTATATACCTCCTTATAATCATGAACCCAATCACACGGTGGTGACGGCCTCAGCCGGATCCCCCCAGCTTTCGGAGGACGGATGACTGCGGACACGCGTACTGGTGTCGGCATCCGGGAGGTCACTCCCGACGAGGTATCCGACATCGAGGAACGGGGCTGGACGTTCCTGCCCGGCCTCGTTCCGCCGGATGTTGTCGAGCGGCTGCTCGAGACTGGACGGTCGTTCGTCGGACCAGCGTTCGAGGGTACCGAGAAGGAAGCCGGGCGCGCCGGCTACTCACGGCGCGAGAACGCGAACTTCGCGAACTACTACCGCGGCGCGTTCGAGTCGGACATCTGCGCGCAGGTAGCGCTCTGCCCGCAGCTCGGCCGTAACGCGGCCCTGCTGCTCGGCAGGGACATGCGGATGCGGTACCACAGTGACCTCATCGCGGTGAAGCTCCCGAAGGACATGGAGACGACCGTTGCCGGAAACGACGTGACTGTCTGGCATCAGGACGTCCGACTCGTGCGCACCAACTGCGTCAGCTTCTGGATCTCGCTGACGGAGAACACCCCTGAGATGGGCACGATGCGGTACCGGGACGGCTCGCACAAGCTCGGCGAGCTCTATCAGCCGTTGGAGGACTGGCCCCAGATCAACCGACTTCCGCTCTCCGAGCCATTGACCTATCAGCCGGGTGACGCGACCGCACACGTCTCCTTCGCTGTCCACGGTGCGCCGCAGAACCTCAGCCAGGACCCGCGTTGGGCCTACATCTGTGCCTATCTACCCGCCGACGCTCCGCTGCTCGGCATCCCGTCGGTCTACACCGACGAGTACGTCGCCAGCGGCGAGCTCGTCGCCGGAAAGCCGCTCGACCACCCCGCATTTCCGGTCGTCTACGACCCCGCGACGGGCGGATCCTGACGTGTTCGCGCCGATGCGTTCGCGCACCCGCACCGGAGCGGGGCCGTGACACCCGCAGGCGGATCGCCGGCGACTGCGGTGGACTCTCCGGACGCTCTGGCCATCCAGCAGCTCAGCAAGACCTTTGGCGGGACCCGTGCGCTGCGCCAGGTCGACCTCGATATCCGCCCCGGCGAGGTCCACGCGCTCGTCGGGCAGAACGGTTCAGGTAAGTCGACCCTCATCAAAGTACTCGCCGGATTCCACACGCCTGACCCCGGCTGCGCCGCGACCGTGTCAGGCGAGCCCCTGCGGCTCGGTGACGCGGCGGACTCGCACCGTGCCGGGCTGCGGTTCGTCCACCAGGATCTCGGCCTCGTAGGCCAGCTCGGCGCGGTCGAGAACCTCAGCCTCGGCTTCGGCTACTCACGAACGCCACTCGGTCTCATCGACTGGCGCGAGCACGAGACGCTGGCGAAGGAGGCGATCCGCTCGTTCGGCCACGACTTCGACGTGCGCGAACCGGTCGCCAACCTGTCGGTGGTGGAGCAGACGGTCGTGGCGATCGCGCGGGCGCTCCAAGGCGCAGAGACGGCCGTATCGGTGCTCGTCCTCGACGAGCCGACCAGCGCCATGCCCGCACCCGACGTCGAGCACCTGCTCGACCTGGTGACGAAGGTCCGTGCCCGGGGTACTGCGGTCCTGTACGTGTCGCACCGCCTGGGCGAGATCTTCCGCATCGCCGATCGCGTGACGGTGCTACGTGATGGGGCTGCCCTTGGCCCATGGCCGGTCGCGGACCTGACCCGGCGCGACATCGTCGAGAAGATGACGAACATCGCCCAGGTCGACGACGTCCTGAACGCCACGAACACCGACACCGACACCGACACGAACGCCGAGTCGGCCGCGGAAGTCGTGCTCGACCTGATCGGAGTCGGTGGACACACCGTGTCCGGTCTCGACCTGCAGGTCCGCAAGGGCGAGCTGCTGGGGGTCGCGGGAATCGCCGGATCGGGTCGCGAAGAGCTGTGCGACCTCGTCTTCGGGGGCAAGGCGCGGACCGGGCAGATCACGGTCGGCAGCCGCTGGCTTCCGCCGGGTAGGCCGGATCAGTCGGTGCGGCAGGGCCTGGCTCTCGTTCCCGCCGACAGGCTCAGGCGTGGTGTGATCCGGGATCTGTCGGTGCGGGAGAACCTCACCCTGCCGAGCCTGCGGACGTTGCTTCGGTTCCTGCTGGTCCGCCGCAACGCGGAGCGGCGGACCGCGCAGGCATGGATCGAACGGCTCGGGGTGAAGACCCCTGGGCTCGAGGCCGGCGTCGAAACCCTTTCCGGTGGGAACCAGCAGAAGGTCGTCCTGGCCAAGTGCCTGATGATCGAGCCGGACGTGCTGTTGCTCGACGAGCCCACCCAAGGCGTCGACGTCGCCGCGAAGGCCGACATCCATCGCCAGATCGCCCGCTACAGCGAAGCGGGCGGCACGGTGCTCGTGTGCTCCTCGGACAACGAGGAGCTCGAGAGCCTGTGCCGACGGGTGCTCGTGCTGCGAAACGGCGAGGTCGTCGCCGAACTGCTCGGACCTGATGTGAATCTGCGCCGCCTGACCGAGGAGAGCCTCGGCACTGAGTCGGCCGTTCCGGACCGCAAGGACGCGAGGTGACGCATTGCCGCCCCACGGCTCGTCCATGACCACTCTCCCCTCCGGCCCCCCGACGCGGGTGCCGCCGGGGGAGAAGGCAACCTGGCAACAACGCCGCACGGACTTCGGGCTCGCCCGCTTCTCGGGTGTGTACGTCGCGGTCGCCCTCATCATCGCCTACCTCCTGACCGTTCCCGTCTTCCGCAGCGTCGACGTCGCACGGGTGATCGCCTCCAGCCAGGCGATCACCGGCATCCTCACCCTCGGGCTGATGACCGCCCTGATCTGTGGCGTCTTCGACGTCTCTATCGCGGCGAACATGTCGTTCGCGGCGAGCTTCGTCGGCTGGCTTCAGTCTGTCCATGACGTCGACTGGGTCCTTGCCGTCGCGTCGACCCTCCTGGTCGGGGGGCTCATCGGCGTGGTCAATGCGGTCATCGTCACCCGCTGGCATGTCGAGGCGGTCATCGGAACCCTCGGCACGATGTCGATCCTCGCCGCATTGAGCTTCCTGCTCGTGCGTGGCGAGGACATCTACGACGGCATCGACGAGACCTTCAAGTCCGTCGGCTCGGCAACGGTGCTGACGGTCCCGGTGTCGGTGTACTACCTCATCGCGCTCGCGGCGGTCCTCTACGTCGTACTCGAGCACACACCTCTGGGGCGCTACTTCTACGCCATCGGCGCCAACTCGGAAGCGTGCCGACTCGCCGGTATCAAGATCGTCCGCTACCAGTGGATCGGACTGATCATCTCGGGCGTGGTCGCGTCGTTGGCCGGGGTTCTCTACACGATGCAACAGGGTGCGGCGTCGTTCGGCGCAGGTGACCCGTTCCTGCTACCCGCGTTCGCGGCGGCGTTCCTCGGCTCGACCCAGATCAAGCCGGGCCGGTTCAACGTGATCGGCACACTGGTCGCGATCTACTTGCTGGCGATCGGTGTGAAGGGCCTCCAGCTGCAGTTCCCCGGGAACCCGTGGATCAGCGACCTGTTCAACGGAATCGCGCTGATCCTCGCAGTCGGCCTGTCCCAGCGCGCGCTGCGCCGACGCGCCCGACGATGACCGGGCAAGTCACCTCCGATCGTTCCCACCGGCCGCCGTGTACCGCATCGGCGACTGTTGTTCCCCCCAGAAAGGACGTGCGGATGTCCTCCTCACCAGCCAGGCTGCGTCTCGCCCTAGCCGCGATCGGCGTCTGCGCGATCACGCTGGCCTCGTGCAGCGGAGCACCCTCGTCGGCGCCGTCGGGGGGCGCGACCGGCTCACCTGAGTGCGTCTCGGCGGCACGCAGCTTCATGGCCGGCTACGCGAGCCCTCCCACGACTCTGCCGCCGGACTTCACCCCGCTGAGCAAGGCCCCCAAGACCGGCGGCAAGGTCATCAAGATCTTCAACGCTCAGATTCCGAACGACGTCCTCGGTTTCGAAGCGACCAAGGGCGCAGCGGAGGCCGTCGGGTGGACAGCGGAAGGAATCTCGTTCAACGGCACGCCTCCGGACTTCGCCGAGAAGTTCGACCAGGCCATCGCCGCCCGGCCCGACGTGATCATGGCCGCGGGCCGGGAGCCGGAGACCTTCGACAAGCAGATCGCCGCAGCGAAGGCCGCCGGGATCCTCGTCGAGATCAACTCGACCGTGAGCCCGCCGCGGGAGGTGCCCGGCTTCGGCGCCGGCGCACTCAACGTGAAGCCGCAGCAGCTCAACGGCGAGATCGCCGCGCAGTGGGCGATGGCGGATTCCGGTTGCACAGCAGACGTTCTCATCGTCAACCTGGCCGGCTTCCCGATCCTCAAGGTCACGACCGACCGGATGCAGGAGCTCTTCAAGTCCCAGTGCCCGTCGTGCCGGGTGACCTACAGCGAGATCCAGCCCAAGGACATCGGGACCACCCAGGGGACGGGCAGCATCATCGGAGCCCTGCAGTCCTCGCCGACGACGAAGTACCTCTACCTGAACAACAGCGGCCTGAACAAGGGACTCGCCACCGCGATCAAGCAGGCGAACCTTTCCGGGGTGAAGATTTTCGGCGTCGGGCCCGATGCCGGCGCGATTGCCGGCCTGAAGGACGGCACCAACTCCATGTGGTCCGGGGGCTCCCCGGTCGTGCTGGCGTGGTCGGCGTTCGACTCCGCGCTGCGTGCGCTCGACACCGGCAAGCCCGTCGACCAGCCGCAGGTGGCAGGCGTCTCGGTGTTCACCAAGGACAACACCGCCTCGATCACCTCCACCCCGGACTACCCGACCAACTACCAGCAGCTGTTCCGCACCGTCTGGCGCGTGCCGGGCGCGGCGTGATCGACTCCCCGGCGCCACCACCGGTCCGCCTCGACGGCGACGTCATCGTCGTCACCGGGGCGGGCCGGGGGCTCGGGCGCGCCTATGCGCTCGCGCTGGCAGCGCGGGGCGCCCGTGTCGTGGTGAACGCACGACGGCCCGCACACGCCGAGGGCGTGGCCGCGGAGATCCGCAGCCAAGGCGGGGAGGCGGTGGCGGCTGCTGTCCCCGTCGGCGACCCCGACGATGCCGAGCGCCTCATCGGCTCCGCGGTCGACCATTTCGGCACGGTCCACGCCGTGGTCCACAACGCGGGGACCATGCGCAACGGCGCGATCACCGAGCAGACCGCTCAGACGCTCGACGATCTCGTCGCGCTACACCTGGCAGGGCCGTTCCACATCACGCGCGCGGCGTGGCCGTTGTTGCGTGCAACCGGTCGGGGGCGGGTGGTGCTGACCGGCTCATCGGCGATGTTCGGGATCGCGGCCGCGGCCAACTACGCTGCGTCGAAGGCCGCGGTCGTCGGGCTGGGTCGTGCCTTGGCGTGCGAGGGCGAGCCGTCAGGGATCCGTGTCAACGTGGTGTTGCCCCAGGCGGCCACGGACATCCGACAGTCCGACCCGAGCGCGGCGGAGGACCCGGCCAGGGCTGCCGCCGTCTCCGCCGCCGCGGCGGAGCACGCTGCGCGGCTGGCGCCAGGTGTGGCCGCGGCGGTCCGCGAGATCAAACCGCCCGAGGCGGTGGCTCCGCTCGTGGTCCATCTGGCGAGCGCAGCGTGTGCGACGTCGGGAGAGATCTTCGCGGCCGGCTGCGGGCGGTTCGCGCGTGTCTTGATGATCGAGACGCGAGGCTGGATCGCCCCGTCGCCGTACGGCGTCGAGGTCGAGGACGTCGCCGCGCGGATGACGGACATCCTCGCGACCGACGAGCACGTCGTCGTGCGCAGCGTCTACGACGAGATCGAGTACATGGCACGGATGGTCGGTGCATGGTCGTGACGGCCTGCACCCACGGACGAGGAGAACGATGACCATCGCAGTCGACGTGGGTGGCACCTTCACCGATGTTGTGGCCCTGCGCGAGGGCCGGATCGTCGTGGCCAAAGTGGCGACGCGAACTCACGAACCCCATGCCGGGGTACTCGAGGCAGCACGCCGGATCGGGGTGCAGGACGCCGCGGCGTTCCAGCACGCGAGCACTCACGGTCTGAACTCGATCATCACTCGCAGGTTGCCCAAGGTCGGCTTCCTCACCACACAGGGCCACCGCGACATGCTCGATCATGGCCGGTTGATCCGGCCGCGCGAGGCCGTGACCGATCCGCGGTGGCGTCGGGCCTTCTCCGACTCCCAGCACCCGCTTGTCGCCCGGTACCTGCGGCGGGGCGTCATCGAGCGTCGGGGACCTGATGGCCGTGTCGTCGTCCCACTCGACGAGGACCAGGCCCGTGCGCAGATCGACGTCCTCGGCCGGTGCGGGGTCGAGGGCGTGGCGATCTGCCTGCTCAATGCGTATGCGGACGGCGGACACGAACGCCGGCTGCGGGAGTTGGTGCGCGAGCGGCTCGGCGACGTCGCGGTCTCGATCTCCTCGGACGTCTCCCCGCTGGCGAAGGAGTACGCACGGGCGTCGACGACCGTGGTCGACGTGCTGATGAAGCTGATCTACACCGATTACACCGATCGGCTCCGGGTGGGCCTCGCGGAGCTCGGATTCACCGGCGTGCTGAACTACGCCGACTCGGCGGCGACGTTGGTCTCCGCCGACTTCGCCATGCGCCAGCCCTTCCGCATCGTGTTCGCCGGTCCGGCTGCGGGGACCGCCGCGAGCGCGACCCTGGGTGCGGTGATCGACGTCCAGGACATCCTTTGCGCCGACGTCGGCGGCACCTCGTGTGACATCAGCGTGATCACCGGCGGCGCCGCGTATCGCAATGTGTCGTTCGAGATCGAGCACGACCTGGTCATCAACTCTCTGACGACCGACATCTCCACCCTTGGGGCCGGAGGCGGCAGCGTCGTGTCGATCAACGCATTGGGTGAGGTCTGCGTCGGGCCCGACAGCGCAGGAGCGGTGCCGGGCCCCGCCTGCTACGACGCGGGAGGCGAGCTGCCGACGACGACGGACGCGTGCCTGCTCATGGGGCTGATCGATGCCGGCGGCTTCGCCGACGGTCAGGTGAAGCTCGCGCCCGACCGGGCGGTCGAGGCTTTCGAGCAGCTCGACACCCCGCTCGACCTCTCGCAGCGCATTCGTGCGGCATGGGAGATCGGACTGCACAATGTCGAGGAAGGCATCTTCACGATCGCGCTGAAGCACGGCGTCGATCCGCGGGACTACACGTTGTTCGCCTACGGCGCTGCGGGCCCGATGATCCTCCCGTCGCTGTTGGGACGAACCGGCTTGCGCGGTGTCGTGGTGCCTCCACACCCGGGCTCGTTCAGCGCTCTGGGGTTGTTGAGCACCGACACGGTGTACTCCGACAGCCGCTCGGCGTACCGGCTCCTTTCGACGGACTCGGCCGACGGGATCGAGGAAGCCTTCACCGAGATGGAAGCCGCCCTGCTCGACCGGATCGGCGGTGACGAGTCGAACAGGACCGTCACAAGGGCATTCGACGGGCGGCTCCACGGGCAGAGTTGGGAGACGCCGTTCGTCCCGGTCGACGGGCAGGTGGACGCTGGGGCGGTAGCCGGCCTGATCGCCGGGTTCCACGCGGAGTACGCCCGCCGCAACGGGAACTCGTTCCCGGAGATCCCGGTCGAAGTCGTGACGCTGCGGGTTCAGGTCACCGTTCCCGTGGACAAGATCGAGTTCCCGCTGCTCCCCGAGCGCATGGACGGTACCGGCCCGATCCCGATCGGGGTCACGACGTTGCGACACATGTACGACACCGACGTCGACGCACACATCTTTGCGCGCTCCGAGCTGCTACCCGGTGACGTCCTGAGCGGCCCGGCGGTCGTCCGGGAGCCGATGTCGACCACCTTCGTGCCGGCCGGTCGGACCTGCCGGGTCGGTCCTGTCGGTGAGCTGCGGATCGCCTGACGTGAACCGAGGAGGAGAAGGGACGGCAATGGCACGCACGGAGGGCACAACCCGGCTCCGCGACCTGTCGGAGGCGGAGTTCGCGGCCCGCTACAGCACGGACCGGTTCACGGCCACTGTGCTGGTGAGCCGCTTCGAGTACGTGATCGACCACGTCTCGGAGAAGCTCATGACGAACGCGTTCTCTCCCAGCTTCCGCGACTACATGGACTTCTCCGCCGCGTTGACCGCGGGTCCGGACCTGGTCTTCGCGACGCCTGCCGTGTCCAAGACGTTGCCGGTGTACATCGGAACGATGCGGGAGGCCGCCGCGAACATCGTCGACGAGTTCGGGGCGGACCGGCTGCAGCCCGGAGACGTCTTGATCAGCAACGACCCTTATCGGGCGGGCACACACGTCAACGACATCTGCTTCATCAGACCGGTCTTCGTGGACGGCCGGTTGGTGTCGACCCTGGTGATTAGGGCCCACATGATCGATATGGGTGGGTCCGTGCCCGGCGGGCTCTCCGGCATGAAGCGTGACGTCTATGAGAACGGGCTCGTCGTCCCACCGATGCTGCTCTACGCGGCGGACCATCCGGTCCGTGCAACTTTCGCGCTGATCCTCGACAACGCCCGTCACGGGATGCTGCTGTTACCCGACATGCAGACGATCCATCAGTCGCTGTCGTTCGGCGAGACCCTGATCATGGAGACAGTCCAGCGGTACGGACGAGCAGCCTACGAAGGAGCGATCCGCTACCGCTGCGACGCCGCGGACGAGTCCGTCCGGGTTGCGCTCGAGAAGCTGCCCGACGGGGTGTACGAGGGTTTCGACGACATCGACTGCGACGGCGTCGACCCTGACACCGCCTACCGCGTCGCAGTCACGATCCGCAAGGTCGGCAGCCACGCCGAGGTGGACTTCAGCGGCACGTCCCGTCAGGCCGCGACGTCGATCAACTGCGCGTGGCCGGACGTGAAGACGATCGTGCTGCTCGCATTCAAGTACCTGCTTGCGCCATCCGCCCCGTCGACGTCGGCGACCATCAGATCCGTCGACATCGTCCTCCCGTCAGGCACGATCGCCAGCGCTGAGCCGCCGGAGGGGCCGGTTCACCTGTACTACGAGCCGATGTCCAGTGGTTTCGCCGCGATCCGGGAGGCGCTCAATCCGGCCCTCGGCGCCCGCGGCGTGGCGGGCGAGACCCGTCCCTACCTTCACGACGCCGTCGGGAGGGGTGCCGGCGGGCAGCAGTTCGTCACCACCATGAGTCCGTCTGGTGGGTGGGGTGCCTGCGACGTGGGTGATGCCGACAGCGCGCAACTGGGGTACTGGACGAACTACTACGACCCGCCTGTGGAGTCGGTCGAGGCCGGCGCACCCGTCTTCGTGCTGCGCAAGGAGCACCTCATCGACTCGGCCGGCGCAGGGCAGAACCGGGGCGGCACCGGGCTCGTGAAGGACTCCTACTGGGCGACCGGTGTCGAGCACCACGTGTGCGTGCCCAGGACGCGCACGCCGAACGGCCGCGGAGTGCACGGTGGCGGCGACGGCGGGCTGGCCGGGGTGTGGATGTGGGAGGGCAGGTCGCTCGATGCCGACACCCTGCGCGCCGGCACGGGTGCCACGAGTTTCGACGGCAGTGTGCCGATCACCGGCATGGTCGACCCGACGACGTCACGACCGCACCCGACGGGAACATATGTCCACTGGGGAGCGCGGGGAGCATGGCGGGCGGATGCGGATGTCGTGACGCGGTTCGTCAGCTGTGGCGGCGGCGGCTGGGGTGATCCTCTGGACCGGGAACCCGAGCGGGTCCTGCGTGACGTGCGGGACGGCTACGTGAGCGTCGACGGGGCTGCTCGTGACTATCGCGTGGTGGTCGTGGGCGACGTCGAGAGCGACCCCGAAGGACTTCGGGTCGACGAGGAGCGCACCGCGCAGCTTCGCTCGGCCCCGCGCGAGCCGGCTTCAGCCCAGGTGACCACTGCACCGGTTGCATCGGCACGTCACGTCGAGCGCGAACCGGTCGGCGGTGCGTGCGGGCGTTGCGGGGCCGCGCGACTCGCGCGCTATCCGGTGTTGGCCGAGAACGGCTGGGAGCTCGTCGTGAAATGCCAGGCCTGTCTGCGGTCGACCTCGCGTGAGCGTTGGCACCGCCTCGGCAATCTCCGGCTGCTCGAGGACAGCCTCGATACCCGGGCATGACCGCGCCACCAACGCGAGGAGACACCGTGCGTCCCACCCTGTCGCTCGACGGCCGCGTCGCCGTCGTCACCGGCGCCGGCCGCCTCGGAGGCATCGGCGCCGCAATCGCCGGCGAACTCGCTCGTGCCGGTGCCGCGGTCGCGGTGATCGACCTGGCGGCGCCGACCGGTGGAACCGCCGATGAGGTCGAGGCGGTGGCCCGCGAGGTACGCGCGACGGGCGGGACGGTGCTCACTGCCGCCGCCGACGTCCGCGATCCGGAGGCCTGTGCCGCCGTGGTCGCGCTGTGTGTCGAAGAACTCGGGAGCTGTGACGTGCTGGTCAACAATGCGGCGGCACCGCACGGCGCGTCGGGAGTCGACATCGCGGACATCCCGCCGGAGGCGTTTGCGCTCCAGCAGGACACCAACCTGCTGGGGACCTTCCTCATGACGCGCTCGGCGGTCCCGTACATGCGCGCCGCCGGCTGGGGCCGGATCGTGAACATCGCGTCGATCGGCGCGTTCCGCGGGGTGCGGCATCGCTCGGCATACTCTGCGACGAAGGCCGGGATCATAGGGTTCACCCGCAATGTCGCGATCGACGTCGCCAGGTCGGGGATCACGATCAACGCGGTGTGCCCCGGGATGATCTTCACCCCACGCAACGCCGAAGCGCCGAGCACCCCGCCGGAGCAGGCACACAACACGCGGACCCGGTTCAGCGTCGCACCGCTGGGCCGGCCGGGAACTCCCGAGGACGTCGCCCACGCAGTGACGTTCCTGGCGTCCGACCTCGCTTCCTACATCACCGGACAGACGCTCACCGTCGACGGTGGGCTCGGCACGGCGTTGATCCCGGAATGAGGGTGACCCGCGTTGAGCTGACCCCCTTCGCGTTGCCGCGCAAGGAACCGATCGTCTCCCGCTACGGGGCCGTGACCGAGCACGAACATCTTCTCGTCGCGGTCACGATCGACGGCGAGTTCACCGGCTACGGGGAGGCGAGTCCACAACCGTGGAATCCCGGTGGCGAGACGATGACGTCGGTGCTCTGCGCTGTCCGCGACATCTTCGCGGTCCAGGTCGTGGACACGGACCCAGGTCGGCTCGACGAGCTGCTGCACCGAGTCCGGCTCACTGCGGCGAACCCTGCCGCGCGGAGTGCGGTCGAACTCGCAGTCCTCGACGCGTACGGCCGCGCTCTCGGGGAGCCGTGCTATCGGCTGCTCGGTGGGTTCGCGCAGCGGGTTCCCTGTGCGGCGTTGCTCAGCTGGGGCGAACCCGCCGCAGTCGCTGCCGAGGCCGTACAGGCCCGCGAACGCTTCGGGGTGAATGCGTTCAAGCTCAAAGTGGGAGTCGACCTGGCACGCGATGCCGCGATCACCAACCACGTCCGGTCCGCCGTGGGCGACACGGCCCTGCTGTACGCGGACGCGAATCGCGCTTACTCGCCAGCACAGGCACGCAGCTTCATCGAGCGGACTCGCGACGCCGAGCTCGCGTGGGTCGAGGAGCCCTGCGATGCGGGCGGCCGGCCGAGCCGCACCCGGTTCGTGGCGAACTGCCCGATCCCGGTCCTGGGCGACGAGACGTGCGCCGACCCCGAGTCTGCGTTCGGTGCGCTGCTCGCGGGTGCGTCGACCATGATCAGCATCAAACCGGCCCGAACCGCCGCGCGCGGCTCGTCACGAATCCGCGACGTGGCGGAAGCGTTCGGCGCCGAGGTTCTCGTCGGCTCGTCCGGGGAGGGCGCGGCCGGAACGTTCGCGACGGCGGCGGTTGCCGCGTCGGGTGCGTGGACGGTCCGCCACCCGGCCGAGCTGTTGATGTTCGACGACATGGCCGAGGACATCGTCGTCGATCCGCCGCAGGTCTCGGACGGCGAACTGACCGTTCCGGATGGCCCGGGGTTCGGCTTCTGCATCGACCCCGACCGGCTCGCGGCCCTACGCACGGGTGAATCCATTGTTGTCGACGGCACGGGTCGGGACCGAGTGCGATGATCCTGCGGTTACTCACCACGACACCCGTGGCGCCTGCGCGCCGTGCCTGCGCGATATTCACCCTGGTGACGGGCCTACCCGTGGAATGCGTGTCCCTGCCGCCTGTGCGTGCACGGGCCGCCCTGGCCGACGACCCTGACGGGTTCGACGTCTACGTCGACCCTGATCCCGCATTCCTCGTCGATGCCGCCCGTCGAGGGTTGCTTCTTCCGTGGGGACGTGCCGGACTTGGCCTGACACCGATGGGGAATGACGCCGCAGGGTTCGCTGCGGTCGGGCTGAGCGTGCTGGGGATCTGCTACTCGACGGCGACCCTCGATGCTCCACCGACCTGGGCGGACCTCATCACCCCGGTGTTCGCCGGGAAGGTCGCCGTGAAGGACCCACGCGCGACAGGGCAGGCATCCTCGGAGCTCAGGGAGACGCTCGCGGCGGCCTTCGGGGAGAGCTATCTCCGTCGCCTCGCCGGGCAGTCCGTTGTCGTTCCCGACGGGAGGGCCGCAGCGGAGGCCGTCGAAGCGGGGGTGGCGCTCGCCGCTCCATGCATGCCGTTGCAGGCCGTTCTGCCGTTCCAGGCCGCCGGTGCCGCGATCGCCTGGACGAAGCCCGAGCCTTTCACTGCGGCGGTGCTCTACCTGGCCGTGTCGGCGTGTTCGCACCATCCGGTGCAGGCCCGCGCTCTGGCGCGGTTCCTGCTGGCGGCGGAAGGCTCCCACGCGTGGAACAGCGGTCCCGGCGACCGTTCCCCACTTGATCCAGACATTTCCGGGTGGGGGCGGCCGGTGGGAGGGACCGCTGTACCGCAGGCGATGGTGTCCAGCCGGCGTTCGGAGGTGCCGTTCGAATGGCTCGACGTTCCCGGCGGAGGCGGTTCGTCATTGCAGGACCCGTCATGACGTGCGGCCCGCCGGACCAGTTCCTGATTTTCCCGTCCCCACCGCTGGAGCCGTGAATAGGATAATGTTGGGACCAGCGATGGCTGAAAGGAGGCGGAGCATGAGCGACGACGCTGCCCCACGGTCGGTCGGGGTGGTCCCCGTTACCGCGACCGTCAACGGCGTCCCGAGAGCAACCTCGGGCTGGTGTCCGGGCGGCACCTGATCGCGATCGGCGACGTTCCGGGCCTACGGGGCGTCACGCGAGGAACGGACGGCGCAACCCTGGAGCTGGGGGCTGCGACCTCACACGCCCGGCTTGCCGCCGACCCGTTGCTGCGCGACGAACTCCCGGCAGCAGCAGCAATGTTCGCCCACATCGGAAACGTCCGGGTCCGGAACTGGGGCACGGTCGGGGGCAACCTCGCGCTCGCCGAGCCGGCGCAGGACCCCCCGTCTTGCTGGCGGCGCTCGGGGCGGATGTCCTTACCGTAGGCCCCGCCGGGAGCCGTCGGCTGCCGGTGACCGACCTCGGCGACGGTCCGATGTCGACCGTCCTCGAGCAGGGCGAGCTGATCACCCGCATCGTGGTCCCTGCCCTCGACCCGAACGAGCGGGCTTCCTACATCAAGTTTCTGCCTGTCACCGCGGACGACTACGCCACGGTGAGCGCCGGGGTGCGCCTGCGGGTCGAGGGGTCGGGGGACAACGCGGTCATCGCAGGCCCGCGTCGTGTGCGGCGCCGTCGGACCTGTTCCGGTCGTCTGCACCGGCGCAGCGGATGTCCTGGTGGGCAGGCCCATCGCGGCCTCCGACCGGTATGTGGGTGTGGCCGACGCGGTCGCAGCGACCCTCTCACCGAGTACGGACCACCGTGGCGATGCCGACTACAAACGCGAAATGGCGGGAGTGATGGTGCGCCGCGCCCTCGACCGGGCGTTGGCCGCCGACACACGGGTCGGAGGACTGCGATGAGCCGTACCCCTGGGCGCGGATCGACCGCCGGCGGCTGGGGTCGGGTGAGCGGAGGAGCGACCTACGTCGGCGACGTGCGGGTCCCGGGCGCGTTGCACATGGCGTTCACCTACTCACCTGTCCCGTCGGCCCGCATCGCCAGGATCGACACCGCTGCGGCAAGGCAGGTTCCCGGGGTTGTCGATGTGATCACTGCTGATGACATCGGCGAGATCCTGGTCGGCCGGGCGCTGCTCGACTATCCGGTCCTGGCTGCAGGCGAGGTGCGGTTCGCCGGGCAGCGGGTGGCAGTCGCGGCGGAGACCCGTGCGGCGGCGCGGGAGGCTGCGCTGCTCATCGACGTCGACTACGAGGAACGACCGGCCCTTCTGGGCCTGGACGCGGCAGCTGCCGCACCCGGTGATGCGATCCATCCGCGCTACGAGGAGTACGTCGGTGCCGTGCCGGACCGGCCCGCGCCGAATGCGCAAGGTGTGTGGCGCTCAGCCGAGGGGGACGCGGCTTCGGGAATCGCGCAGGCCGAGACCGTCTTCGAGGACGAGTTCACCGCAGGCCGCAGCCACGCCGCACCGCTCGAGCCCCACGCGTGCATCGTCGCCGTCGGCCCGGACCACGTCGACGTGTGGGCCACCCACAAGGAGCCCTATGGGCTGAGGCGCTGGATCGCTGCGGTCTCAGGACTGCCCGTCGAGCAGATCCGGGTGCACCTGGCTCCGATCGGTGGGGATTTCGGGTCGAAGGGCTTCGCGTTCGCGGAGGTGGCCTGCTACCTGCTGGCCGCCCGGACCGGGCGTCCCGTGCGGCACACCATGACCTATGACGACGAGCTCGCCACCACCTCCGCCCGGCACCCGATGCGCATCCGGCTCCGCACGGCGGTGTCCGGCAAGACACTCGCCGCCCTGGATGCCTACAGCGAGCTGGACGGCGGCGCGTTCGGTGGGGTCAAGGCCGCGCCCATGATCGTCGTCCCGGTCGTGCACGCCCCGTTCGCGTCGTACGCGGTAGCCAACCGCCGCGAGATATGCACCAGCTACTACAGCAACACGCTGCCGGGCGGGCACGTACGCTCACCGGGCGAGTTCCAGGCCATCTTCTCGGCCGAATCCCAGATCGACATGATCGCCGCCCGTATCGGTGTCGATCCACTCGACCTTCGTGCGCCAATGCAGCCGACGATCGCGTTCGGCGCGTCGTCGAGGAGCTGACCGACGTTGTCACCGGCTGGCGCAGTACGAAGGTGCCCGGTTCCGGGATCGGTGTCGCGCTGACCTTTCGTGACACGGGGCCGGGACACACGACGGTTCGGGCGACCGCACACCCCTCGGGGGTGGAGATCGAGATGGCAGTCGCGGACCAGGGCGCAGGGAGTTACGAGGTCTTTCGCCTATTCGCCGCAGAGACGCTGGGGATCGCCTCCGGTCACGTTCGGGTACGCGCGGTCTCCGCCGGCGCGGACCCTGCACTCGTGGACGGGGGAGCCGGGGCCAGCCGCGTCACGGCCGTGGCGGGTCAGGCCGTCGTCGAGGCCTGCGCGGAGCTCGAACGCCGGCTCGGGGGGCGGCCCGACTCGCCGCCAGACGACTGGATCCTCCGACGCATCGCCGAGCAAGGCGGTGAGGCGGTGAAGGCCGAGGGCACGGTCGCGGTCGGGTGGCGGACGCCGGCGGCACCCGACCCGCGCAGCCATGGAGCCGTCGCGGTCGAGGTGCTCGTGGACCGCGAGACGGGTGAGCTGGACGTGCTCGGAGCCGCGGTCATCGCCGATACGGGTCGGGTGATCAACGAGGTGGCTCACCGCGGGCAGCTCGAGGGTGGCTTCGTCTATGGCCTGAGCCAGACGCTGATCGAGGACCTCGTTGTTGACGACGGCGTCGTGACGACGGTCAGCCTCGGTGACTACAAGCTGGCCTCAGCGGCGGACGTCCCGCCGTTGGAAGTTCGGTCGCTCCCTCCGCATCCCAGTACCGGTGAGCGCCCGCTTTCGGTGGGTGAGTTGGTCAACGTCGGGGTCGCTCCGGCCGTCGCGAACGCCGTCGCGGAGGCCACTGGTGCCCGGGTCCGCCACGTACCTCTCACGCCGCATCGGGTCCTGATTGCGCTGCGAGAGCGTCGTGAACGGCCGTGATCGTGGCCGAGGCCGGGCCTGCGGGTCGACGGTGGATGGAACGTGCGCGATTCAGGTTCATCATTGGTCTCAACCGCTTGCGTTGCGCCGAGTCCTGACCGAGCATGGTGTGGTGCAAAGGGATGCCGCTGTCATCATCGGTGCCGGGGGAATGGGGGCGGCGATCGCCCGCCGGACGGGGTCCGGGCGCTCGGGGTCTCGCACATGCTCGACGAGTTCGCAGCCGTCATCTCGTCCGGGGGCTCGGGGGTCGTCGTCGCGAGCATGGCCGGTCACCGCATGGTGTCCCGGCTGTCGCCGGAGCAGGAGCGGGCGCTCGGCGGGACGCCGCCGAGGAGCTTCTCGAGCTCCCGTTCGTGCAGGCCACTGCGGGCTCTCGTCGCGAGGCGTACTGGATGGCGAAGCGAGGCAACCAGCTGCAAGTTCAGGCGGCAGCCGCATGACGGCGCAGCGAGCTCGCGCCTCTGGGCCCGCCTGATCCCGTCCTGGATCAACGCAGGTGCGGCGCTCGAGACGCCCCGCCCGCCAGAAGGGTCCGTGGGAGCAGCGCCGCGAGCTGGTCGTAGGGCCATGGGCCGTCCGTCTCGTCGCGGAACACGGTCCGTTCCTCGCTGGGATGTCCGTAGATGCCGATCTTGGGCCCGCCGACGCGGAACACACGCCCAGAGATCTCAGCCGCAGCGTCGGACGCGAGGTACACGACCATGGGTGCCACCAACGACGGATCGGCCCTCGGTTCCTTCACCGCTGCGCGGGTGGCTCCCATCAAGCCACGTGCTTGAAGATCGGCGTCGCGGGCGCCCGCATCGGCCGTCATTCGGGTGAGTGCGAAGGGGGCGACGGCATTGACGGTGATCCCGTCCGGCTGCAGTTCGAAGGCCAGGTCATAGGTCAGGCTGGTGACCCCGCCCTTCGACGCCGCGTAGTGTGCGTTGCCGATCGGGGCAGCCCATTGATTCGATGCGGTGTTGATGATTCGTCCGTAGCCTCCCGCACGGAGCACCGGGATCGCGTGCCGGCAGATCGCGAACGTGCCCTTGAGGTTCACCGCGATCGTGGCGTCGAAGTCCGCCTCGTCGATCTCCTCGATCATCTGGTGGCGGACGATCCCGGCATTGTTGACGACAATGTCCAGCCGACCGAACGACTCCACGGCGCTCGCGACGACACGCTGGGCCGAGGCCCACTCCGCAACCGAGTCGGTGTTCGCAACGGCCTCGCCACCGGCTTCCCGGATTTCCTGGGCGACATCCTGGGCTGGGCCTTGCGAACTGCCGACGCCGCCCTCGGCGCCTCCGAGGTCATTGACGACGACCCGAGCACCGGCCGCCGCCAGTGCCAGCGCCTCGGCCCGCCCGATGCCGCGACCTGCACCCGTCACGAGTGCGACGCGCCCTTCTAGTGGCCTGGTCGGATCGGGGCTGCTCATTGCTTGTCTCCTTCGACGAACGGGGATGCGGCCACCAGGCCGGCGAGGGGAGCGGCTTGCTCGGCGAACCACCGCAGCGCCTCGTCGAATCCGGCGCGTGACGGAGCGGGAAGGTCGACGATGAAGTCGGTCGCGCCCCGAGTGCGCCACCATGCGACGCGCTCCGCGGCGCGCTCGGCGGCCTCGTCGCTGGGTTCGTCGAAAAGAGGAGCGGGTTCGCCGCGCGGGGCTCGCCCACCGAGTGGGGTGAGCGGAACAATCACCTGGAATCCAGCGGCGCGGTCGCGCCATTCCGGGGTCTCCGCCGCGTCTGCGATCACTCCGGTGATCTGATCGGCGGTCGCACCGAAGGGAGCCCAACCGTCCCCGAGTCGCAGGGCACGGCGCAGCCCGACACCCCGATTCCCGCCCACCCAGATCCGTGGGCGCGGGAGCTGGACAGGACGCGGCTCGCAGATCAGGTCTCGGAACTGGACGTACTCGCCGTCGTAGCTGGCCACTGCGTTCGACCAGAGGGCGATCATCGCCGCAACGTGGTCGTCGACGATCGCGCCGCGTCGGGAGAAGTCGACTCCGGCCGCATCCGCTTCGTACTTGCGGCTACCGACACCGAAACCGGCGATGAGTCGGCCCCCGGAGAGATGGTCGATGGTGGCGAGCTCTTTGGCCGCGACCAACGGGCTCCGGAGATGGGCTTGATACACGAGCGTCACGAGCTTGATGGCCGAGGTGGCCGCGGCGAGATAGCCAAGGGTGGCGATCGGGTCGTAAAAACGAGCACGTCCGTACAGCGCGAGCTCGCTCGTCGCCAGCGCACCGTGGTCGCCGCAGGCGATGAACGCATAGCCCAGTTCATCAGCGAGCCGGCCGATCTCGCTGACCTCGGCGGGTCCGGCGTCGATCTCCCAGTCGCGCAGGTTGATGGGGTACAGCACCGGTGGGAAGAGGCCGAAGGTCGGGCGACCGGCGCCGGTGCCGACGACTGCAGTGCCCGGGGCGGGGGTAGGGCTGGCCGGCATTCTTGGACTCCCACTTCGCTGAGAGGGGTGCGAGACGATGGCGGGAGCCGAGCGGGAGCAAGGGGGCGATCTCCACGCAGACAGCGCTGCCAGGCCCGCAGATCGAGGATAATGTTAGTGCGCGTTGTGTCAAGCTGGACGGTCTGCCCAGGCGGCTACAGCGCCGATCAGGACGGTCGCGACGCCGGCCGACAGCAATGCCGTTCGCGGACCGATCAGATCCGAGAGAGCACCGGTGCCCAGTCCGCTGAGGCCTTGAACCCCGAGGAAGAGCGCGGAGTACAGCGCGAGCACCCGGGACCGGAACGCGGGCGCGGCGACAAGTTGCAGCGTGGCGTTGGATCCGGAACTGAACGCCTGGTCCACGGCCCCCAGCAGTACCAGGGCCCCCATCAGGCCCGCGATCCCCGGGGCGATCGCGGCTCCTACGGCGATCACTCCATACGCCACGGTAACCCTCGTCACCAACCGGAATCCGGTGCGGCTGAGCTTGGCGACGACGAGAGACGCCAGAATGCTGCCGACACTGAGTGCGCTGAACAGCAGGCCGACGACCTCGGGGCCACTGAAGCCTCCGTGAGCAGCGATGAGCGGGATGATCACCGGGTAGTTCTGCAGCAGGAGCGACACCACGCCGGTCATCGCCAGGGTCCAGAGCACGTGCGGCGTCCCTGTTGCGTATCGAAGCCCCGCGCCCGGTCCTCGGGTGTCCGGATCGACCGAGGGCCGGTCCTCGTGCAGCTCTGCCCGGCGCATGAGAAGGAGGGCGCCCACGATCGCGACGTAGGACACCGCATTGGCGAACAGGCACCACGGTGCCCCGGCGGCGGCGATCAGGAGTCCGCCGGCAGCGGGACCGACCAACCGCGCACAGACCATCACCGCCGAGTTCAGGGCAACCGCGTTCGCAACGAGGCCTGGGCCCACCATGGCGAAGACGAAGACGCGGCGCGTCGGGTTGTCGAAAGCCTGGAGCAGCCCGAAAAGTCCCGAGTACAGGAGGACTCCGCCCGGCGAAAGCCCTCCCATCGCGGCCAGGACCCACAAGCCTGCAGCCAGTACTCCCATGCCCGCCTGGGTGAGCAGCAGGAGGCGATACTTCCGGCTCCGCTCCAGCAGCGCGCCTGCCCACGGCGAGAGAAACAGCAGCGGACCGTACTGCAACAAGGCGACCAGACCGACCGCTGTGCCGCTGCCGGTCGTGTCGAGGACGAACAACGTCAACGCGACGATCTGCATCCATTGCCCTGTCACCGACACGAACTGACCGCCCGCGTACAGGCGGAAGTTGCGAACGTGCAGCGACGCGAATGCGCTGCCGGGAACGGGAGATGGCTGCACCGAGGTGTCGTCCCCTCATGCGTGCCGACGGGTGGCGGGGGTGGAGAGGATGCGTCCCCGAGCGATCAGCGCGCCGCGAGTCCAGCGACGACCGGATGGTCCCCGGCTGGGCAGCCTGTTCGAGGATCGGCCGGTCCGAACTCGTCGGATCCGAAGAACTCGGCGTTCACCGAGACGTATTTGGTGAGGTTCGCCGGTATCGCTTCGTCCAGGTGAATGGCGCCCTGCGGGCACGACGGCTCGCACGCGGCACAGTCGATGCATGCGCCCGGGTCGATGTAGAGCATCCGCACCCCCTCGTGAATGCAGTCCACCGGACACTGCAGCAGGCAGCTGCGGTCCATCACGTCGACGCAGGCTTCGGTGATCACATACGGCATGGGTACCTCCTGGTACGGGAGACGTGGGGTCGAACGCTGCACACCCCCGTCTGTGGTCGCCTGCGAGCCAGTAGCAGCATCTGCAGGGGTCGCGAACGAGCCGGTTCCGAGCGTCGGGCCTGCATGGCAGGTGTGCACAGCTCCAGCGAACGCTGCGCGGCGATGTCCACCGGCGCTGCACTGGAGCGGGGCCGCCCCGAGGAGTTCCAGGGCGTGTCCCGGGTCGCCGGCACGTACGGCGCTAGGCCGCTCCCAATATTAACCTAGATATGGCCGACGCGCAGTAGCGCGCTAACGACGGACCAACGGCGGACTCCGGTACACGGCCGCGGCGCACGCACGAGGACCTTCGCGCATGTTCACGACGATCCACTGGGGTGACGGAGGGCTCCGTGGTCGCCCTGGAGGAGTGCCTTGACCGACGTTGGTTCTATGATTATCCTCTAGCAGTAGAGTGGCCGATGGCGCGGATGCCTGTCGTGACCGGCCACTGGCGATCGTCGCGTGAGGAGTCTCGATGCTGCGTGCTGACCTCAACGACCGACTGACACAGGTCGGCCCTGGTACGCCGATGGGAGAGCTGTACAGGCGCTACTGGCTACCGGTGGCCACTGAGACCGACCTCCATGACAATCCGGTCAAGCGCGTTAGGATTCTCGGCGAAGACCTCGTGCTGTACGCCGACGACACCGGCGGCCTCGGCCTCGTCAGCGAGCGGTGCCCGCACCGTGGGGCGTCACTCGGATACGGCTTTCCCGAGAACGGCGGGCTGCGGTGTCCTTATCACGGCTGGCTGTTCGACGGCGAAGGTACGTGCCTCGAGCAGCCGAACCAGACCCCGGATTCGCCGTCGCTGCGCGAGCGCTCCCGCATCAAGGGCTACCCGGTCCGCGCCCTCGGAGGACTGGTGTTCGCCTATCTGGGGGAGGCGCCGCCGCCGGCGTTTCCCCGCTTCGACCTGTTCACCTGGCAGGAAGGCGAGGGCAAGTTCCGCGACATCGGTCATGCGGTGATTCCCTGCAACTGGCTCCAGATCATGGAGAACTCGTTCGACCCGACACATGTCGAGTGGCTGCACGGGCGGCTCTACAACTACCACCTGGGGCGGGAGGGCAAGGAACCCACCGTTCTGGGTGGCCACCACGTCAAGATCGCTTTCGACCTCGTCGAGTACGGGATCATCAAGCGGCGGCTGCGCGAAGGACAGAGTGAAGAGGACGAGGACTGGCGTGTCGGCCACCCGGTCGTCTTCCCGAACATCCTCAAGGTCGGCGGGAACGGCCTGGCCTCCTTCCAGATCCGGGTACCGATGGACGACACCCACACCCTTCACTTCTGGTACCAATGGTTCGAGGTTCCCGAGCGCTTCGCCGACCAGGTCGACGAGATCCTGCACCTGCCCGACACTTATCCGGTCACCTTGCAGGGGCCCGATGGATCCTTCCTGATGGACACCATCGACTCCCAGGACGCGATGGTATGGGTGACCCAGGGCGGGAGGACCTCGCGCGATGACGAGCATCTCAGCTCGTCCGACCAGGGCATCGCGATGTACCGGAACCTGCTGCGCGCCCAGCTCGACGCCAACGCCAACGGCGAGAGCGTGATGAACGTGCTCGCTCCCGAGGACGACTACGTCATCAACCTTCCCCAGGAGCAGAAGGAGCTCGGTCTCGACAGCGGGACGGGCGCCAACCCGTTCGCCTCCTTCCTGCGGCTGCAGTCGCGCTACAGCCAACGCCTGCCCGAGCTCGTGCGTCGTATCGACGCGGTGATCGCGGACGGGCAAGACGCCGTCACCTCGGCCCATTGAGCCCCGTCATGGACCGCCAGTCCGTGGATCCGACGGCCCGGACCTGCGCCGACGGGCATCTCGACGTCGGTGGGATCTGCGGGCTCTGCGGAGAGTGGCTCCCGGTCGCGACCTGTCGTGCCGGCTCCTGTGCGTGGGTCGCCGCCAACGGCGAACGGACACTGCAGGAGGCGGTAGACCACCACATCGCCACAGGTCACTCCATCCGAGTGATCGTCAACTGACGTCCGGCGAGAGCGCTCACCCAGCGCCCCTCGCTCCACCCTTCACACGAGGACAGGACCGTAGCAATGCCGCGCAAAGTCGTCGACGTCCATGGTCACATCGTCGCCCCCGCAGAGCTGTACTCCTATCGCGAGTTCCTGATCGGTACGCGCGGTCACTACGGCCGCAGGCTGAAGGGCTTCGAGGAGCACCGTGAGGGAATGAGCTACGGGCGCACCGGGGTGATCCCGCCCGAGGAGCTCAAGCACTTCGCCGAGGAACACATCGCCTGGCTCGACCGGGTCGGTACCGACGTCCAGCTGGTCTCGGCGAGGCCCTACAGCCTCATGCACTCCGAGAAGCCGGCTCGCATCGTCCACTGGTGGGCCCAGGCCGTGAACGACTGCATCGCCGTGCAGTCGGAGTTCTACCCGGAGCGCATCCAGGGCATCGCCAACTTGCCCGTCGTGTGGAACGAACCGATCTCCGTCGTCTTCGAGGAGCTCGAGCGCTGCGTCACCGAGCTCGGCTTCGTCGGGGTTCTGGTCAACCCGGACCCCAGCGAGGGCCGAGCCCCGCAAGACGTACCGGGCCTCGGCGACGAGTTCTGGTGGCCACTGTACGAGAAGCTGGTCGAGTACGAGCTCCCGATGCTGGTCCACTCGACGGGCTGTGTGTCGCTGCGGGAGAACCAGAGCCTGCACTTCATCTCCGAGGAGAGCACGGCGGTCATGTCGCTGGCCCAGTCCGAGGTCTTCGACGCCTTCCCGGATCTCAAGGTCGTCGTTCCGCACGGCGGTGGCGCGATTCCGTACCAGATCGGCCGATTCCGCGGGACCTACTGGGAAGGCACGGGTCGCGCGGGCACCTTCGACGACGCGATCCGCAAGCTCTACTACGACACCTGTCTGTACACACCGGAGTCGCTGGAACTCCTTGTTCAGGCGATCGGCGCGGACCGGGTGGTACTCGGCACCGAGCGGCCGGGCGACGGTTCGCACAAGAAGACGCCGGCCGAGGGCTGGGCGGACGACATCGCAGCGGTGCTGCGGTCCAATCCCGCCAACAGCGAGAAGGACCTCGATCTGATGCTGGGCGACACGGCCCTGGACATCTACCCGCGGCTTCGCCGGAACCTCGAGCGGGCTGCCGGCACCGAACCCGCCGCGTCGGCCTCGTGACCAGCACCGCCCAAGCCGAGGTCGGGAGCGGCAGCAAGGCCGACGCCGACGAGCTCGTCGCGCTGGTGCGTGAGTTCGCCCGTGAGCGTGTCGCTCCACTCGTGCGTGACTACGACGCCGCCGAGCGGCTGCCGCGAGACCTGCTGGCCGAGATGGCGAACCTGGGCTTCTTCGGCGGGACGGTTCCGCTCGAGTGGGGCGGCCTGGGGCTGGACCATCCGACGTTCGCGCGGATCATCGAGGAGGTCTCGCGGGTCGATCACTGCCTCGGCGTCCTGATGAGCATGCCCTCCGCGCTCGTAGGCTCCGGCCTGCTGCGCTTCGGGACCGACGCCCAGAAGAACCGTTGGCTGACTCCACTCGCGGAAGGCCGAATCTTCGGCGGGGCCGGCGTCACGGAGCCCAGGTCCGGCAGTGACGTGGCCGGGACGCAGACGCGGTACCGTACGACGGCGGACGGCTTCGTCCTCAGCGGAGCCAAGGCCTGGATCACCAACCTCGACATCGCATCGTTCTTCGTGACGTTCGCGACGCGGGACCCATCGCTCGGACGCGACGGCCTGTCCGCCTTCATCGTTCCCGCTGATGCTCCCGGTGTCAGAACCGCGCCCTTCCGCAACAAGCTCGGATTCCGCCCACTGTGCTCGGGCGAGTTGCTCTTCGATGACGTCGAGCTCGCCCCGGACGCTCTGCTGGGTGAGGAGGGGGAGGGCTACGCCATCGCGATGACTGCAGTCGAGCGAGGCCGCCTCTCCGTCGCCTCGCGGGCCGTAGGCCTTGCACAGTCCTGCCTGGATGCCTCCCTCGGCTACGCGCAGGATCGCATCGTGTTCGGCCAGCCGATCGCAGACTTCCAGCTCGTCCAGGACAAGCTCAGCGCGATGGTGGTCGGGATCCGCGCTGCCCGGCTCCTGACCGAGCAATGCGCACACGCGATGGAACGCGGAGAGCGCGCGCGGCAGGAGTCCAGCATCGCGAAGATGTTCGCCAGCGACACCGCACAGTCCGTCGCGACGGACGCCATCCAGATCCACGGGGCGTACGGCGTCTCCGAGGAATACCCCGTCGCGCGGGCCTACCGCGACGCGAAGGTGTTCCAGATCGTCGAGGGCGCCAACGACATCCACCGTGTGCTGATCGCGCGCAACGCCCTGCGGGAAGCCAGGGCAGGACAGTGAACGTGGAGTCCCGATGAAGGTTCTGCTCGACGACGGCCCGGTGCCGGCCGGCATTCGCGAACACGCAACGAGGCTCGGCACCGCTCAGCTCGGCGAGAACTCGATGCGGGCGCTCCTGGCGCCGCTGGAGCTGCCGTTCGTGCGGAGCACCATCGTCGGATCCGGTGTGGAAGCGGCCGCCGCAGCCGAGGAGACCCTGGGCGCCGGCGCAGCCGTAGTCCTCAAAGCGGTGTCCGACGGTGCGCTGCACAAGACAGAGCTCGGCCTCGTCGAACTCGGCGTGACCTCGGCCGGGGAGGCGTCCGCGGCCTACGACCGGCTCACCACACGCCTTGTCGGGCACAACCTGACGGACGGCGTCGTCGTCGTCCAGCCGATGGCACCGCCGGGGGTGGACCTGTTCCTGGGCAGTGACCGCGACGCCGTTTTCGGTCCGATGCTGGTCGTCGGCCTCGGCGGGACGACTGTGGAGCTGTTCCGCGACGTCGCACGCCGCCTGCCTCCGTTGACGCCTGCCGACGTCGCCGCGATGCTCTCGTCGCTGAGGAGCGCGCCCCTGCTCGACGGCTTCCGCGGTGCTGCCGCGGTGGACACCACCGCGTTCTGCGAACTTGTCGCAGCCGTGGGTGACATGGTGACACTGGTGCCAGAGCTGGCGGAGCTGGACCTCAACCCCGTCCGTGTACTGGCGGACGGCAGCTGCGTCGTGCTCGACGCGGCCGGGCGTGTGCGGCCGGTTGCCGACGCCGCACCGTCCGGCCCCCCACCGGAACTCTCTGCACTTGTCGAGCCTCGCAGCGTCGCAGTCGTCGGAGCGTCACGAACGCCGACCCGCCCTGGCGGGCGCATCCTGCGGTCGTTGGTCGACCACGCATTCCCCGGCGAGGTCTACCCGGTCAACCCGTCCGGGGGCGAGATCGGTGGGCTGCCGACCTACCTGTCGCTCACCGACCTGCCCCACGTACCCGATCTGGTCTGCGTATCGCTCCCGGCCGCTGCGAGCGTCGAGGCGGTCCGTGACTGCGTCCGGCTGGGTGTCCCTGCTGTGATCGTGTTCGCCTCGGGGTTCGGCGAGGCCGGCCCTGGCGGGAAGGCCCTCGAAGCGGACCTGCGGGAGGCCGTCGCGGGCTCGTCGACCGTTCTGTGCGGGCCCAACACGATTGGTCTGGTCAACGCGCACCTTCCGATGGCCGCGACCTTCAGCCAGGCCGTCGATGTGGCCGGTCTGGTCCCGGCCGGCACCACCCTCATCGCGCAGAGCGGTGCGGTCGCCGGCAGCCTTGTCTCCCGGGAGCTGGCCGAGGGATACGGGATCGGGGACTGGGTCACCGTCGGTAACCAGGCGACGCTCGACGTGGCGGACTACCTGTCGTACTACGCAGCCCGAAAGTCCACCGCGGCACTGGCGATCTTCCTGGAAGGCGTGCCGGACGGTCAGCGGTTCCGGGCCGCACTCAGCGCGGCTCGGGACGCCGGCAAGCCGGTGGTGGTGTTCAAGACCGGGACGACCGACGTCGGGCGCCGTGCGGTTGCGTCGCACTCCGGGGCACTCGCCGGGAGCGAGGAGGTCTACCGCACAGTGCTGCGGCAGGAGGGCGCGATCCGGGTCGACCGGATGTCTTCCCTGCTCGCCACGGCCTGGACGCTCGGCAACACCTCGGTGCCCCGGGGAAACCGGGCCGCGGTGGTCACCACATCGGGCGGCGCGGGCAGCGCAACCGCGGATCTTCTGTCCGGTAGCGGCGTCGAGGTCGCCCGGCTCGGAGCCGACACCGTGACGTCTGTCGCTGACGTGCTGCCCTCATTCGCGCACGTCGACAACCCGCTCGACGTCACCGCGGAGGGTGCGTTCACGCCGGGAGCCCTGCGTCAGGTGGTGACGGCGGTAGCCGGTGACCCCGGAGTGGACCTGGTCTGTGTGGTGCTCACGAGCATCACCGGGGACGAGGCTGTCCGCGTGGCCTCGGAGATCGTCGATGCCGTTGCGCGGTCGGATGTCCCGGTGCTGGTGTCCTGGCTCGTTGCCCGCGCGGCCGCAGAGGACGGTATGGCGGTCCTCGCGCGGAATGGCCTGCGGGTGTTCGCCGAGCCGGCCGACATGGCCGAGGTCGCTGCGGCACTGGTCGAGCGGGGTCCGGCCGGTCACGAGGCGGACCCGAACGGGGAGGACGAATGAGCGGCAGCGCTGACGCCCAGGTCGAGGAGCTGCGCAAGCTCGTCGCTCTCTCGTGCCGGATTCTCGCCAGGACCGGCTGCGTCCGGGAGATCACCGGGCACGTGAGCGCCCGAATCCCGGGAACCGACGAGTTCGTCGTCCGTTGCCGCCCGCCGCAGGACCCGGGGGTCGAGTTCACCGTCTCCGACGACGTCAAGCGGGTGAACCTCGAAACGACCAATGACGATCTCGAGGGCGGTTACATTCTCCCGGGAGAGTGGCCGATCCATTCGGAGATCTATCGTGCCCGTCCCGGGACCAGTTCCGTGGTGCACGGTCACCCGCGCTCGTCGCTCATCTGCGGAATCCTCGCGCTGCCCCTACGTCCGGTGGTCGGGGCTTACGACCCGGGGATGCTGGAACTCACGGTCCGCGGCGTCCCGGTGTTCGACAACTCCGTGCTGATCAGCACCGCCGACCTCGGCCAGCAGGTCGTCGCAACCCTCGGTGACACCGACGCCTGCATGCTGCGGGGCCACGGCGTCGTGGCGGTCGGTGCGAGCGTCCAGGAAGCCACCGTGCGTGCAATCAAGCTCGAGGCCCTCGCCGATCTGACGCTGGGCCTGCACTCCGTGCCCGGCGCGCGCCCGATCGAGCTCGACGAACACGAGATCAAGGAGGTCGGCGGTTTCGTGAACAACCAGCACGGCTCCCGGGTCTACGCCGAATGGACCTTCGACCATTACCGCCTCGCCCTCGGCGACCGCGCGGACGTCCTGAGGAGGACTTGAGATGGCGCTACTCGTGGGTGGGGTCGCCGTGTCGCACAGCCCCCAGCTCTCGATCGAGCCGGGCGGCTGGCGAGCGCACGGCGACCTGGAGCAGCCCCGTCTCGCCGAGCTTGACGTCATCCCGTCCTCGCGAGAGGTCGACGACCTCGAGACCGAGTTGGTCCCGCCTGTGCTGGCGGCCCGGTACGAGGCGTGTCAACACGCACTGGAGGAGTCCCGGGACGCGCTGCTGGCGCTGCGTCCTGACGTGCTCGTGGTCATCGGCGACGACCAGCGCGAACTCTTCCTCGACGACATCATGCCGGCGATGGCGATCTTCTGGGGGGCCTCACTCGACGACCGTCCGCCGGGCGCCGAGAGTTACCCGCCCACCATGGAGTCCGCCTACCGCTACTACCACGCCGACGACACCGATACCTACGTCACGCATCCCGAGCTGGGCCGTCACCTCGTCGAGAGCCTGATCGAGGACGAGTTCGACGTCGGGCAGTTCACGGAGCAGCCCCAGGACCGCTCATTGGGGCACGCGTTCACCTTCGTGTATCGGCGGTTGCTCGAGGGCCACCCCCGCATCCCGCTGGTTCCGATCATGCTCAACACTTACTATCCGCCCAACCAGCCGACCCCACGCCGCTGCGTCGGGCTCGGCCGGGGGCTGCGGTCCGCGATCGACTCATGGGACTCGGACCTGCGGGTCGCATTGATCGCCTCGGGTGGGATGACCCACCCGATCATCGACGAGGAGCTGGACCGCCGGGTCCTGCGGGCGCTGGAGCGTCAGGACGACGACGACCTGGCGGCTCTGCCCTACGCCGGCCTCACCGAAGGCAGCTCGGAACTGCGGAACTGGGTCGCGGTGGGCGCCGCGATGAAGGACATCCCCGGCAAGGTCGTCGACTACGTTCCGGCCTACCGCTCGACTGCGGGTTCGGGCTGTGGGATGGGCTTTTTCACCTGGGCGAGGCCGGAATGAGCGAGACGACGCGAGACCGTCTGCTCGCGCTGGACTCCTGCATGGTCTCCGACGCGCTGGACTCTCTGGGGCTGGCCGGCGCGGTGGCCGGAATCCTGCCGATATGGGAGGGAAGCCGCCTCGCCGGGCGCGCGATCACCATGCGAACGGTGCCTGCCGACGGTCGGACGTCGACCCGCCATCTCGGTGCGCAGGCGCTGGACAGGGCGCTGCCGGGAGAGGTGATCTGCGTCGAGCAGCAGACCGAAGGGCGACCTGCCTCCGCGAGTTGGGGCGGCCTGTTGGCGCGGGCGGCGACGTTGCGGGAGCTGGGAGGGGTCCTGATCGACGGCGCGTGCAGGGATGTCGACGAGATCCGCGAGCTCGGCCTTCCGGTCTCCGCTCGCGCAGTGGTGCCATTCACCGCCCGCGGCCGGTTCGTCGAGGACACCGTCGGAGAGCCGATTCGGGTCGGCGGGCTCGCCGTGCGTACCGGGGACTTCGTCCTCGCCGACGGCACGGGTGCTGTGGTCGTGCCGTCGGACCGGGTCGACGAAGTGCTGTCGGTAGCGGAGTCGCTGGCGGACAAGGAGGCTGCGATGGTGCGGGGTCTGGAGAACGGCGACTCCCTGGCCGTCGTGTTCGGCCGCAACTACGAGGAGATGCTCCATGGACGCTGAGGCGACGAAGAAGGCGGTCGACCAGCTGTCCGGCCTCACGACGGCAGCGGTGTCCGACGCGCTCGACAAGCTGGGACGTGCAGGAGCGGTGCCGGGCATCATCCCGTTCGACCCGTCCTTCCGGGTCTGCGGCCCGGCCTACACCGGGCAGTACGAACCTGTCGACGAGCAGGGCGGAACCGTCGGCGACTTCATCGACGACGTGGACCCGGGCTCGGTCGTGGTTCTGAGCAACGACGGCCGGCTGGACTGCACGATCTGGGGAGACATCCTGACGTCGGTCGCCAGCCGTCGCGGGATCTCGGGGACGGTCCTGCACGGTGTCTGCCGGGACGTCGCCGCCAGTCTCGAGTTCCGCTACCCGGTGCTGGCCCGGGGCCGGAACATGCAGACCGGCAAGGACCGGGTGCGGCTGTCCGCGACGCAGGTGCCGGTGACGCTGGGCTCGGTGACCGTGCATCCAGGCGACCTGGTCCTGGGCGACGCGGACGGGGTCGTGGTGATTGCAGCAGGGGAGGCCGAGGAGGTGCTCGCGGTCGCGATCGCGATCGAGGACGCTGAGACCGCCATCCGCGAAGCGGCCGCCACGGGTGAGCGCCTCGACGAGGTGCGGCGCCGCCTCGGATACCACCAGCTCCAGACGGCAGCGCGATGAGCACCCCCCCAACGGTGGCGGCGCAGGTCGAGGCCGTGTCCGCGTTCAGCGCCGCTACGCTCCTCGAATCGGGAGCGACGGTCGTGGACCCGGGGGTGCGTCCTCTCGACTCGGCGGCACGGCTGTGCGGTCGGGCTTTCACGGTGCGCCTCACGGAGGGGCACAACATCTGGCTGCATCGCGCGGTCTACGAGGCTTCTCCGGGCGATGTCCTCGTCGCCGAGGTGAGCGGCGTCCGCACCGGACAGGGTTACGGCTACTGGGGAGAAATCCTCGCGTCCGCAGCGCGGGTGCGGGGAGTGCTCGGGCTGGTGATCGACGGGTCCGTGCGCGACCGTCGCGAACTGGTCGAACTCGGGTTCCCCGTCTTCGCACGCGGGCTCTGCGTGCGGGGTACGGCGAAGGACCCAGCCGGTGGCGGTACTGCCGAGCCTGTCACGGTCGGTGGAGTCGAGGTCCACACCGGCGACGTGGTTGTCGGAGACGCCGACGGAGTGGTGATCGTCGCCCAGGACGAGGCGGCAGCCGTCGGCGACCGCGCCGCCCAGCGGATGGACTCGGAACGCGGGATCCTGGAGCGGATCGCAGCCGGCGAGTCGACGCTCGACATCTACGGCTTCGCATGAACGCCCGCATCGGGGTCGGGATCGCCGGATGGGGCGTCGCGGGGCGTCTGATGGCCGACGCGGTCTCGCTCGATCCTCGGTTCGAGTTGGTCGGCGTCGCGGACCGCGACGCCGCGGCGCGGGAGAGAGCGGCGCGGGACACCACCGCGGCCGTGGTCCGCGACGTCGAGGAGCTGGCCGCCCTCCCTGCTGTGGGCGCCGTCTACCTCGCCACCCCGACACGCCACCACCTCGAAGGTGTCATCGTCGTCGCGCGGGCCGGGAAGCACATCGTCTGCGAGAAACCGCTTGCTGCTGACGTGGAGACTGCGCAACAAGCCGTCGATGCCACGCGGGCTGCCGGGGTCGTCCTGATCGTCGGGGCGACCCATGCGCTGGACGCGCCGGTCCGCGCACTTCGCCGGTTGGTCACCGAAGCCACGCTCGGCCAGCTGCTGAGCGTCGAATCGAGCTGCCACACCGACTGGCACAAGCGCCGGCGAACACCCGAGGATCTCGATCTGAGCTCCGGCAACGGGTTGCTGCTCCGTCAGGGCGCTCACCAGTTCGACATGCTGAGGCTGATCTGCGGTGGCGATGCGCGCTCTGTCGCGGGCAGTCTGTTCGGCCCCGGCGACCCGGGACACGAGCTCGGGTTCAGCGCCCAGATCATATTCGGCGGCGGGACCTCGGCCTCTGCCTACTACTCGGGCAACGGCGGGTTCGACAGCCGGCTGTCGTCATGGGGCGTCGGCGAGACGGGCACGGTGGACATCTCCCCGTCCTGGCCGCTGACCGATCATTTCGTCCTGCCCGGCAGTGGTGCCCCGCCGAACCCGGCGCCGATGTTCGGCCGAACGGTGGCCACGTTCGAACGCGGTGGCGCGCAGACGACACCTCGTGGGCTGCTGGTCCTCGACGCCGACGGGGTTTCCGAGATCGACGTGACCGCCGAGCCCTCGGGCTGGGCCGCCGTCCTCGACCAACTGGATCGTGCCCTCACCGGCGAGCCCTCGATCGCGTACTCGGGCGAGTGGGGGGTCGCGACCCTGGAGCTGTGTCTGGCCGTGCGGCGATCAGCCGTTACGGGTGGGCCGGTCGTCCTCCGCCATCAGGTCGGCCTTCCGGCCTCATCCCCTCAGGAGACAAGATGATCATCGACGCGCACGCCCACGTCAACGCACCGGCGGAGCTGTACGCCTACCAGGCCCAATTGATGTGCTCGGGCGGTGCGCACGGTCACAACGGTGCCGGTCTGACCGACTCCCGTCTCAAGGATTTCGGGGACCGGACGATCGCGGTGATGGACGGGGTCGGCACCGATGTCCAGCTGATCTCGCCCAGGCCGTACCACACCGCTCACTCGGCGACGCCGGCCCGAGTCGTGGAGTGGTGGACTGCCGCGGTGAACGATGCGATCGCCAGGCAGGTGGCCCAGTTCCCGGGTCGCCTCGCCGGGGTGGCGGCCATGCCCCAGTCCCTCGAGCTGACCCCGCAGGACTGGGCGGACAACCTGCGCAAGACCGTCACCGACCTCGGCTCCGTCGGCGCGGTCCTGAACCCCGATCCGGCAGAGGGCATCGGCACCGTTCCACCCCTGGGCGACCCTTTCTGGTATCCGGTGTACGAGGCACTGATCGAGCTCGGTATCCCGGCGCTGATCCACTCCGGGGCATGCCGCAACGGCCGCGAAACCTACAGTGAGCACTTCGTGACCGAGGAAAGCATCGCCATCCTGTCGCTGCTCAACTCCGAGGTCTTCATCCGTTACCCGGAGCTGAAGCTGATCGTGGCGCACGGCGGCGGTTCGGTTCCCTATCAGATCGGCCGTTGGCGCGCGGCGCGTGCGCACCCGAATCTCAACAAGGGCCAGCGACTCAACGAGACCTTCGACGAGAGCCTTCGACGGCTGTGGTTCGACACCGTGCTGCACAGTCCGTTGTCGCTGGAGTTGCTGCTGCGCACGGTCGGCGCAGACAGGTGCCTGTTCGGCACCGAACGCCCGGGGAGCGGCACTGCGCCGGACCCGGCAACCGGTCGGGACTTCGACGACATCCGGCCTGTCATCGAAGGATTCGACTTCCTGTCTGATGACGAGAAGGCAGCCGTGCTGTCGGGGAACGCTCAGAAGGTCTTCCCCCTGGGGTGATCCGGCAGCGTGAAGGACGGGCCCGCCCCCCGGTCCACCCAGCCGGTGGGGTGCGGCCCGGCGTCACGAGGGAGCCGGCCTGGCGCGACACCGCCCTGGATCGACCGGCCGCCGGCCTACCAGCAGGCATCCGGCAGCCGCGGAAAGGCCGTTTCCAACTGGGCCACGGGCTCGCGCCCCGCAGGCCGCCGGCATGACGCCGGGGTCGCCGGTTGGTCACGCGATCGCCAGGCCTCCGTCGACGGGGAGGACGACACCGTGGACGAACGCGCCGGCTCGTGACGACAGGAAGACGGCCGTGCCGATCAGGTCGGCATCGGTACCCGCTCGCCTCAGCGCGGTGCGCTCGACGATCGGAGCCATCCGGCCGGCCATCAGGTCGGTCTCGAACGGTCCGGGCGCGATCGCATTGACCGTGATCGACTCGGGGCCGAGAACCAGGGCGAGGTGCTGGGTCAACGCATGGACGGCTGCTTTCGTCGTCGAGTAGGCGAAGCCGCGACCGGACGGCTTGAGCCCGACGACCGAGCCGATGTTGATGACGCGTGCTGGCTCGTCGGGCGTCGCGGCAGCGCGAAGTGCGGGCAGCAAGCGCTGTACCAGACCGAAAACGGGTTTGACGTTCACAGCGAAGAGATCGTCGAAGGCCGACTCCGGGTACGTGTCGACCTCTCCGCGTGCGTTCGCCCCGGCGTTGTTGACCAGGACATGCACCCGCTCCTCGGCAGCGAGTGCGGCGGCCACCTCGTCCATGCCCGCCGGGGTCGCGAGATCGGCAGCGATCGCGCGACAGCTGCCGAGTGCGGCGAGGCGTTCGGCTGTCGCAGCGAGCCGGTCCGCATCCCTGCCGACGATGTGGACCAGGGCGCCGCGCTCGACAAAACCGCGCGCGATCATCTCGCCCAACCCACGTCCGCCTCCGGTGACGACAACAACCTTTCCGGACACGGAGAACAGATCACGCGCTACGGCAGTGCTCATCGGTGGCGACCCCTCATGGTTAGAACCAGGTCTATCTTAGGAGCGTAAAGTACACGGCTCGGAACAGCACATGTGGGGAAGGCGTTGAGCGCGAGGCCGCTTCATGCTTCAATCTGCCGGGCGCTCTAATTATAGGAGCGACAGTTCACGGAGGCGAGGGAGACCACCATGACGTCGTCCGCACCGGCCGAATCGAAGGCCCCACCCATGGGTGGCCCGCTTCGCAACGAGAACGCGATGAAGATCGGCCTGTTCGCCATGAACTGCAAAGGCGGGCCCTCGCTCAGTACCTATCCGCACAACCGCATCGTCCCGACCTGGCAGGAGCAGGTCGCACTTGCACAGGCAGCGGACAGGTCTGGTTGGGAGTTTCTGATCCCCCTCGGGCGGTGGAGGGGTCTGGGCGGGGCGAGCGACCCGGTCGGAGCCCAATACGAGGTCTTCACCTGGGCGGCCGGTCTCACCGCGGTGACCGAGCACATTCACGTCCTCGCGACCGCGCATTCATTACTCTTCGAACCGCTGGTCGCGGCAAAGCAGGGTGCGACGATCGACAACATCGGAGGCGGCCGGTTCGGTCTGAACATCGTCGCGGGGTGGAACGAGGCCGAGATGGCCATGTTCGGTAAGAAGATCCCTGATCACGACGCGCGGTACGCGATGGCGGACGAGTGGACGACGCTTGTCCGCCGGTTGTGGTCGGAGCCCGAGCCGTTCAACTTCAGCGGTGATCATTACTCAGCCAAAGACGCGTCGCTGTCGCCGATGCCCGTTCACCAGCCGGTGATTGTTCAGGCGGGCCTGTCCCCCGAGGGGATGGCCTTCGCAGCGCGGCACGCGGACTTCGGGTTCCAGGCCTATCCCGAGATCGGACCGCTGGCGAAGATGGGTGCAGACCTGCGGCGACTCGCAGAAGGACACGGACGGGAGATCGGCGTCATCTCCACCGCGTACGTGGTGTGTGCCGACACCGAGGCGGAGGCCAATCGCTTCCACGACCACTTCGTGGACGAACTCGGCGATGTCGTCGCTGCCGACAATCTGATCGAACAGCTGATCGGTGGCGTGGCAAAGTCGTGGCCAACCGATGCGTATCGGGCGATGGCACGCGGGTTGACCGCGTCCTGGGGTGCTTACCCCCTCATCGGTACGCCTGAGATGATCGTCGAGAAGCTTGCGGAGCTCCGGGCCATCGGCGTGGATGGGGTCGCCTTGAGCTGGCTCGACTATGCGGCCGGCATCGAGCAGTTCAATGAACAGATCGTCCCGTTGATGGTCGACGCTGGCCTGCGCAAGTCCTGAATGCCTCACTGCGGCTGCCCGGGTCGGCCCCGGGCAGCCGCAACCGGGAATTGCCCAACCAGGTCAGGTCAGCAGGTCACGCCAACGGACCGGCCGGTCCATGGCTCCAGGTACGTCGGCCTGGACCCGGCTGCGGAAATGGCGCAAGTGTTTGCGCGTCGCCCAGCGCGCGCCTTCTGCATCGCGGGCGTGTACGGCGTCATAGATCTCGGTGTGGGAGCGCGCCACGGACTCACGGCGAGAGCGGGAGTAGGTCAGTCCAAGGGGCACCCCGTCTGTGATCGCGTGAAGCGACGAGATCAGAAGAGCGAACAGGTCGTTGCCCGATGCGCGGGCGACAGCGACATGGAACCTGTCGTTCTCTGCGAGGAAGTTCTGGTCGTCGTCGAGGAAGGCGCGCATGCCGTCGATGGAATCCTTGATGCGGGCGTCGTCGGTCTTGGTCGCGGACAGGGCCGCGAGGGCAGCCAGCTCGGGTTCCAGGATCTCGCGCGCGCTGACCAAGGCCCGGAACGGCACGCCGCGCATCTGCATGAACAGGCCGAGTATCTGAGCGAAATCCTCCCCGCAGCGGGCGGAGACGACCGGACCGCCGCGTGGGCCGGGCTTGACGGTCAAGACACCGTTCATCTCGAGGAAACGCAAGGACTCCCGAAGGGTGCCGCGCCCGGCCTCGAAGCGGGCAAGCATCTCACGTTCGCTGGCCAACTTGGTTCCGCGGTCAAGATCACCGTCGGTGATGTCGTCGACGATGCGCTGGGCGATGGAGAGGGCGGCCTTCTGCGACCTGCGCGCAGCCGGCCGCCTGCTGGGGAGCCGATCGACCGGGGATGCGCCCGGGGACAATTGGCCGGCATTCACTTCCGGTGCGCCCACCGCGGTCAGGTCCTCGTCCGCCCCGAAGATCGTCACGGCGCCTCACCTTCGCCCGGCCCACACTTGCAGGCACAGCTCCGACACAGTGCGAACCTACCATTAACCTCAATGCCTACCAGGCCGACGTCCGAGGGCATTAGGACCCCGCGACCACGACGCTGTCGAAAGCTCGCGGGTGGTCGTGCTTGACGTGTATCGCTCCTAAAATTAACCTCTAGTGAGGTGGGCGTTGTAGCACGACTCGCCCCGACCGGTATCGAGGAGGATCCCGTGTCCAACGCATGCCCCGCTCACGATCCGGAGCGCGTCCCGTTGCCACTGGACCCCACGGTTCCTCGCACGGCGACATACGCCGACGGCGCCAGCGTGCTGCGGTCGAACTCGTTCAGCGTCGACGTGTACCACGAGAACGCAGCTCTGCTCGACGGCACGCTGCTCGGCTCGGACGGCGAACGGCATCGCCATCTGAAGCGGATCGAGGGTGCGCTGTTCGGGGCCACCCAGCTTTCGAAGTACGAGCAGTCCGTGCTGGCCAACGTCGTCGAGGACGAGATGGCCGCGATCGCGGCACATCCGTCGGCGGACGGCGTCCCACGAGCCGACCTCATCCCGCTCATGCGACGGATGACGCTACGCATCTCCGCCGCGCTCGTAGGGCTCGACGACATCGACGCCGGGCGACTGGAACAGCTGACCGGGCTCGTCGCCCGGCTCGGCGACGGCATCCTCATCCAGTGGACGACCCGCGATCACGACGAGGTCATGCGCGACGCGATGGCGTGCAAGAAGGAGTTCTGGGCCGACTTCGTCGAACCTGCGCTCCGCAAGCGCCAAGACCAACATGCCGCGGGCGCCCTGCCCGACGACGATCTGATCTCGGTCATCATGAACGACACGACCTTGACGTGGTCCGACGACGAGATCCTCAAGGAAACACTGCTGCACATGACAGCGGCAGCTTTCACGACGGCGACAGCGGTGACGCACGCCGTCGCTGAGCTGACAGACTGGCTGCCTGATCATCCCGAGGCTCATGAGCGGCTGACTGATCCGGCGTTCCTTCGTATCGTGGGAATGGAGACCCTTCGCCTGCACCCCGGCCGGCATGTCCTGATGCGCGCGGCTGCGGAGGCGACGACGATGCCGGACGGCACGCCGGTGGAGCCCGGGCAGATCGTCCTGGTCGACAAGTTCCACGCGAACATGGACGAGGAGGCATACGGCGGTGAGGTCGACAAGTTCAATCCGTACCGGACCGTCGCCGAAGGAACGTTCCCCTACGGGCTGAGCTTCGGCGCAGGCCGACACCAGTGCCTGGGAAAGCCGTTGGTGCTCGGTACTCCCGCCGGCCGGCGCTCGGAGTCCAGAGACGGCACGCTCGCGCTGCTACTCGGGGCGCTGCTGCGCGCGGGGGTGGAACGCGATCCTGACAATCCGCCGGTACGTCCGGAAAGTGTGCACGACCGGTACGAGTCGTTCCCCGTCCGCTTTTCGGCGCTCTGAGGCGTCGCAACACTCAACGATTCCCGGCGCCCAGGCGCCGCGACCGGCGCGTCGACGCCGGAAGGAGACCACATATGCGTGCGCGGGCGATGGTCCAGCTCGGACCGGGTGAGCTCGACGAGCAGGAGCTCGAGGTTCCCGTCATCGGCGACGGCGAGGCGTTGCTGCGGATCGAGGCGACCGGTGTCTGCGGCAGCGACAAGGAGCAGCTCGACGGCAGACTGGCAAAGAGCGGATGGTCGGCCTACCCGGTCATCCCGGGCCACGAGCCGGTGGGGCGGATCGTCGAGATCGGGCCCGAGGCGCGCAGGCTCTGGGGTGTCGACGAGGGCAGCTTGGTCGCAGTGGAGTCTGTCGTGCCCTGTCACGTCTGCGACCGGTGCACCAGCGGGCTGGTGAAGTTCTGCCGCAACCGCTTCTCCTACGGGTTCACCCCCACGACCTTCGGTGCCGGGCTGTGGGGAGGCTTCGCCGAGTACCTCGTACTGCGCCCGAACAGTCGGGTGCATCCCGTCCCCAGCGGCATATCCGCCGAGGTCGCGACACTCTTCAACCCGCTCGGTGCCGGCTTCGACTGGACCGTTCGGCGGGGGGGCATGGTCGCGGGGGACGCCGTCGTGGTGCTGGGCTGCGGCCAACGTGGGCTCGCGTGCGTCGTGGCAGCCCGCGCTGCCGGCGCCGACCGTGTCGTCGTCACCGGACTCGCCCGTGACCGGCACAAGCTCGACATCGCGACCCAGCTCGGCGCCGACGCCACCGTCGAGGTCGACAGCTTGCCTGCTGGTTCGGCCGACGTCGTGACGGCCGTGCGCGAGGCACTCGGTGGTGAGGCGGACCGCGTCGTGGACACCACTCCACACGCCGTCTCGTCGATCTCCGACGCGATCGCACTCGTGCGCCCCGGTGGCGTGGTCGTCGTCGCAGGCTTGAAGGGCGGGCGTGACATGGCCGGTGTCGACGCCGACGCCCTCGTGCTCAAGGCGGCAGATGTCCGTGGTGTCGTGAGCGTGGAGTCGTGGGGCTACGGCCAGGCGCTGCGGCTGCTCGGCTCGGGCAGCCTTCCGCTGGAGCTGCTGCATTCACACACCGTGCCGTTGAGCGATGTGCGCGCGGGGATCGAGATGCTCACCCACTCGGATGCGGTCCATGTGTCCGTCGTTCCCGAGACGTCGGCCGAGGGTCGCTGACATCCCCGGACCCGGGCCTGGCACCTCGGAACGGTAGCCCCGATCACTACAACCCAGACCTCTGACAGCGCTCATGCGCCTGTCAGTCAAATGTGTTCGGCCCAGGGAGGAACCATGCGACTCGTCCAGAGACGTGGTGGACACGGTGGGCGCGCGGGCGTCCTCCTGTCGTTGATGCTCGGCGTGGCGATGCTCGGCAGCGCATGCGGTTCCGGTGGGGCTTCGGGAGGGGACCCGATCAAGGTCGGGGCCATTTTCGCGCTCAGCGGCGTCTACGGCGCCATCGGCACCGAGACGCTCGACGGTGTCAAGTTCGGGATCGACGAGATCAATGCCTCCGGTGGCATCGGTGGCAGGAAGGTCGAACTCGAGGTCAAGGACTACCGGTCCGACCAAAGTCACGTCGTCAGCCTCGCCAACGAGCTGCTGCAGGACGGCGTCGTCGCGGTCATCGGGCCGGAGACGAGCACCTCGGCGGTCGTCCTCGACCCGACGATGGCATCGGCCAAGGTACCGATGATCTCCGGCGCCGGCCTCGACCCCAAGGGGGAGTACAGCTTCAGTGTCCAACCCCTGAGCGGTTACTTCGATCTCGCGGCCCAGTTCGCGAAGAGCCGCGGGGCGACCTCGTTGTGCGACATGGGGATCAGCGGGGCATCGTTCGAGTCGCTGCAGAAGGTGCTCGAGCCCGCCGCGGCCAAGGCCGACCTTCCCATGGGCACCCGGATTCCCTTCGACGGAGCGGCTACGTCGCTCACTCCACAGGTCACCCAGCTCAAGAGCGATGGCTGTACGGCGGTGTTCGCCGGCGGTACCGGATCGTCGTTGCTCGTCATCGCCCGAGCGATGGTCGACCTCGGGATGACCGACGAGGTCCTGATGACGCAGCCGACGAACGCGACCGCCGCGACTCTTGACCAGCTTGGACCGGCAGCGCCCTTCACCAACTTCGGGCTGCCGAAGGTCGTCGTCGCCGATTTGATCTCCCAGTCCGACCCCGCCAGAGCCGTCATCACCCCGTTCGCCACGAGCTGGAAGAACGCCGGCAAGTCGGCGTTGACGACGAACAACGCGATCGGATACTCCAGCGCGCGCATCGTCGTGCAGGCCCTGCAGGGTGGCGGGCAGACTGCCGCCGCGGTCTATTCGTTCCTCCGGTCGGGTAAGGACATCCCGACGCCCATGCTGACCTACAACTTCGGCAAGACCCACAACGGCACGCTGCCGGATCGGGGCAACGGGTGGTTCGCGTTCTCCCGTTGGAACCCGACGACGAAGGCTTTCGAGCTCACGTTCGACGGTACGACGACGCCGGCGGGCGGCTGAGCACGGTGCGAGAACTTCAATCGTTGGTCAACGGAGTCGGCCTGGGCGCGTTGTACGCGCTGGTCGGCCTTGCGGCCGCATTCGTCCTGCGGGTCACGAAGATCATGAACTTTGCCGTCGGCGGAATCGTGGTCCTGGCGGGGCTGTTCGCCGCCTCCTCGTCGGGGCTGCCCCCGGCCCTGCGCCTGATCCTTCTTCTCCTCGTCGGCGCACCGGCGGGTGTGCTCGTGCACCTCGTGTCGACACGCTGGCTCGAGGGACGATCGCAGCGGCCCCAGGAACACGACCTCGGTGGCGTGCTGGTCACCGTCGCGCTGGCCACGGCACTGCAGGGACTGGGGTATCTCCTGTTCGGATCGGACCTGCGCTACGCGACCTCGGTCGTCCCCGCAGCGACACTGTCGCTCGGGGGCGGGATCACGGTGACGACCGGCACCATCCTGCTCGTTGCCGCGGTGGCGCTCGGCGGGGTCGCCAGCTGGTTCGTGCTGGAACGGTCCGGACTCGGCCGTGCGCTGCGCGCAGTGTCCGACGACGCGACGACGGCACGGCTGTCCGGGGTCCGCGTGTCCACGATGGCCTATCTGGCCTATGCCCTGCTCGGTGTCCTGTGCTTCTTCGTCGGCGATGTGGCCGCGGAGGTCGTCGGGGTCACACCGGACAATGTCTTCCACATCATCGTGGGGGCGCTGTTCGGGCTGGTCATCGGTGGTGGGGATCGCATCGTCGGGCCGATCGTCGGCGGGTTGATCGTCGGGCTGACGGAGTCGGTCGTCAATGCCCGCGGCGGACAGTTCACCGCGACCGTGGCGCAGCTGGGGCTGGTGCTGGTGATCCTGCTCGTGGCACCGCGCGGCTTGTTCCCCGACCGGACGAGCAGGGCCGTCGGATGAGCATCGTCGATAAGGCGACTGTGCGGCAACGGATTCGGGACGACCGAACCTGGCGGCGCATCGTGCAGCTCCTGGTCGTCGCTCTTTACGCCTACGGCGTGTTCGGCGGAAGCTACGGCTTCCAGGCAACCCTGACGACAGTGACCTTCACCGCGGCCCTGGCCGTCGCGTACTCCCTGGTTCTGGGCTACCTGGACGTGTTCAACTTCGCCCAGCACGCTGTGATCGGCATTGCCGCGTACGGCTTCGCGATCACGGCGGTGGCAACGGGTTCGGTCCTCTTCGCCGTGCTCGTGGCGTGTGTGTGCGCAATCGCGGTGCTGGCCGCGGTAGCGGGCCTGAGCGCGCGTCTCACCGGCTTCCAACTGGGCCTGGTGACCATCTCCGTGGGCACGGTCTTCTTGACTGCGCTCACCACATTCACCGACCTGACGGGCGGTTCGTCCGGCATCGCCGGATTTCCGCGCTGGTTCGAGTTCTCGGCGCTCGAGACGCGCGCGGCGCTTCTCCTGGGGCTCGGTGTGCTCGTCGGAACAGGCCTGCTGGTGAAGCTGATCATGTCCGGCAGGATTGGGCGACTCAGCGTCGCGATCGGAGACGACGAGTTCCTGGCCAGGGTCGTCGGTACCAATGTGGTCCTGGTCCGGGTGGTCGTCGCAGTCCTGTGCGGTGTGCTGACCGGCAGCGCGACCGCGATCTGGGTGCAGCAGCAGGCCGTCGTCGTGCCCACGACCTATGGGCTCCCGATGCTCATCCAGATCTTCCTCGTCCTGATGGTGGGCGGCCGGCGCAGCATCTGGGGACCAGTGGCTGCGAGTGTCGTCGTCGTCGGGGTGCCGGGCTGGATCGGTGGCATCGACGGAAACCTGCTGACGATTCTGTTCGCGCTGCTGGTGATCGTCGTGGTGGTGCGGCGACCGGACGGGCTGTTCCCGGAACCATTGCGTGATCGACGTCGGTCGCCGCTGCTGCTGCGGCGCAGCCGCTCCTCCGAACGCCCGGTCATCGTTGGGATCGAGGCGTGCAGGGTCCGGAAGACCTTCGGCTCGGTGGTGGCGCTCGACGAAGTGTCGGTGGCGTTCGAGCCGGGCCAGATCACCGCGATCATCGGCTCGAACGGGTCGGGCAAGACGACGCTGCTGAACTGCCTCAACGGAATATGGCAGCCCGGTGCGGGCTCGATCGGTCTCCGGTGGGCCGACGGGGTCGATCGGCCGCTACGGAGAGCTCGGGTCCACCGACTCGCGCGCCACGGCCTGGGTCGGAGCTTCCAGGTTCCGCGGCTCGCCGCCGGATTGAGCGTGCGCGACAACGTCGGTCTGGCGGGTGACGGCTGGGGACACGGCGCGAACGATGCACGCCTGCAACAGACTCTCGAGCGGTGGGACCTCACCGGGTGGCTGGAGCGGCCGGTTTCGGTGCTGCCGCACGGAGTGCGGCGTTGGGTCGAGCTGGCACGTCTCGACCTCGGTGGTTGCCGGGTGCTCCTACTCGATGAACCCGCCGCCGGGCTGACCGACGACGAGGTCGAGTTGCTGGTCGAGGCACTCCTGCGATGGAAGGCCGATGGCTGCGCGATCGTGCTCGTGGAGCACAACCACGATCTGGTCGAACGGGTCGCCGACCACACCGTCGTCATGGTGGGCGGACGAGTCGTCGGGGTCGGTGCGCTGGCGGAACTGCGCGACCGAGGCGAGCTGGGCGACGTCATCGGATCTGGATCGAGGGGCTGAGCGGTATGCAGGGCAGAAACCGGCCGATTCCGATGGTGTGTGCGCTCACCCTCGCCGACGCCGACATCGGGTACGGGCAGATGACCGTCCTGCGGGGAGTCGGGATCACTGTTCGCCCGGGGGAGTGCCTCGGGGTTCTGGGCCCCAACGGCGCCGGCAAGACGACGCTGCTCAGCTGCATGGCGGGGGTGCTCGGACCAAGGGAGCGGGTCCGTCACGGGTGTCGATGCGGCCGGGTCACCCGTCGACCTCACCAGGGCCGGGCCTGAGGCACGTCGCGCGGCCGGAGTCTCTCTCGTCCCGGAGGGTCGCCGAATTTTTCCCCGGCTCAGTGTCGAGGAGACGTTGCGCTTTGCCCACGAGGCTCTTCGCATGCCGCGAGCAGCCATCGACGACGCGATCGAGGAGGTCTACTTGCGATTCCCGAGCCTCGCCGGACGGCGCGCCGTCGCGGCCGGGATGCTCAGCGGCGGCGAGCAACAGATGCTGTCCCTGGCCAGAGCCATGGCGGGAGGTCCCACGGTACTGCTCGTCGACGAACCCTTCATGGGACTCGCCCCCAAGGTGGTGCACGAGCTCGTCGACTACTTCCGAGTGCTGCGTGCTGCCGGCGTCACGCTCGTCGTCGCCGACGAGAGCGCTACCGCGCTGGAACGACTGGGGCCCGAGCGGACGGTTGACGTGCGCAGCCTCCAGCACGGCCTGACGGAGCGTGTCGCATGACCAAGCCCGGTCTCGCCGAGGGTGTCGTCGTCGTCACGGGAGCTGCGGGCGGCATCGGTCTTGCCTACGCGAAAGCTTTCGCCGCCCAGGGGCGCCGTGTCGCGCTGTGCGACCGGGCCGAACGGGTGGCGACGGTGGCCGAGGAGGTCGGTGGGATCGCCGCCGGGCTGCTGGGCGTCGTCATGGACGTCTCCGACGAGGCGTCCGTCAACGCAGGCTTCGCGCGTATCGAGGCTGAGCTCGGCGACGTCTCGGTGCTGGTCAACAATGCAGCGTTGTTCGTGGATCTCCCTTTCACCAAATGGCGCGACATTGATGTCGCGACGTGGGACCGGGTGATGGGGGTCAACCTACGTGGGCCGTTCCTGTGCGCACGCCGCGCCGTCGACGGGATGGAACGTGCCGGTGCCGGGCGCATCGTGAACATCAGCTCGACAACGGCGCATGTGGGGGGCCACCAACGGCTGCACTACGCGGCGTCCAAGGCCGGCGTGATCGGTTTCACCCGCGCCCTCGCGCGGGAGGTCGGCGGGCTGGGCATCACGGTCAACACAGTCGCTCCTGGAAGCACCCAGTCGGAAGGGGTGCGCGCGCGCTATCCGGCCGCGGTGCTCGAGGCCGCGGTCGCTGCGCGGGCGATTCCGCGTGCTGCTGTGCCAGAGGATCTGGTGGGGACCGTGCTGTTCCTGGCTTCGGAAGCGGCGTCGTTCGTCACCGGCCAGACGATCGTCGTCGACGGCGGACATGTCTTCCTCTGACGCCGTTCCTGTGACGATCGAGGCTGCGCTGGCGGCACTGCTCGCCGGGATACGCCGCGGGCCCCGGCACGGACCCGGAAGGCGCTTGTGCGTCGTCGTCGTCGACATGCAGGTTCTCTTCGTCGAGGGGGCAGGCGACTCGGCTCACGCGGCTGTGGCGGCGACCGCTCGGCTGCTGGCCCAGGCGCGGGAGGCAGGTGTGCCCGTGTATCTGGTGCGGGTGGTCCACGACGACCTGACACATGTGGACCCGGCGTGGGCGGCGAGGTTCGACCTGGAGCCACTTCGACGTGGTCGGCCGACGGCGGAGTTCGACCCACGGCTGGGTCCTCACGGGCGCGACGTGATCGTCGAGAAACATCACGCGTCGGCGTTCGCAGGTACCGATCTCGCCGAACGGCTCGCGGCCACCGATGTCGACACCGTCCTTCTGTGCGGGCTCACGACCAGCGGGTGCGTACGGGCCACCGCGGTGGACGGCGCCGCCCTCGGCCTACGGATGCAGGTCGTCGCCGACTGTGTGGCGGATCAACGGCAGCTGTCCGGGCCGGTCGCGCTGGCCGATCTCCAGGACCGCTACGCCGATGTGATCGACATCCGGGAAGCCGCCGTGCAGCTGCGCCAGTCCGGGCCGCCGGACGGGCATGGCTGAGTCGAGTCGCCATCGCGACGGTGCTGGTCTCGTCGCACAATCCTGCGCGCCGCATGAGCAAGGTCGTCACGAACAGAGCGGCTGAAGGCCCGCACGTCGTCGACGCTGTCGAACCGTAGTTCTGCCACCGCGTCGAAGTCATCGCCCGGGGGGTGGTCGACGACCCCGTCGATCACCCACACGTGGGCGGCCGGTCAGGCCTGCGTGGACGTCGGGGGGACCTTCGTGAGAGCAGTCGAGGCTCGGTCGGCGGTCTCGCTCGAGGAGGAAGATCCGCGTCGGCGTGGGTGAGGAAGTCGACCCTGTCGTAGGCCAGTGACGCCATGACTAGGCTAATGATAATCCTCTACTGTATGATGGGCACCAGTCCGCCCGGCATGGGACGCGTCTCCCGATCTGCGCCACGTGCCCCGCTGACAGCGTCCTCACCGCTTGTCGGCCGATCGACGTCGCTGTCTACGCCGGGCGTCACCGCGCACGACCGAGCTGTCCGCGCAGCCGCGTCGGCACTCGGCAACCACGTGAGCAGAAGGGCCGAGACGTAGATGTCCACACGCACCGAGTTCTACGGGAAGGTCGCGCTCGTCACCGGAGCAGGAACCGGGATCGGAGCGGCGACGGCCTCGTTGCTCGCCGAACGTGGTGCCGTGGTCACCCTGCTGGGGCTGCACGAAGACCCCCTGCGGGCCGTGGGCGAAGAGATCGAGGCGACCGGCGGCCGCGCCCTCGTCGTCCCCACCGACGTCACCGACCCCGCCGCTGTGCAATTCGCGGTGGACCGAACCGTCGAGACGTTCGGGGCGTTGCATCTAGCGGTCAACAATGCCGGCATCGCGAGCGTGCATGCCGACGTACCTGATCTCCCGGTCCCGGTCTGGCAGGCGACCCTCGCGACCAACCTGTCAGCCGTCTTCTACTGCATGCGTGCCGAGCTGCCCGCCATCGCTGCGGCAGGCGGCGGCGCCGTCGTCAACGTGTCCAGTGTGTTCGGTGACCGCGGGCTCCCGATGCGAGCGGCCTACACCGCGAGTAAGCATGGTATCCGCGGCCTCACCCGCTCCGCGGCGCACGACTGGGGCGCCAGGGGGATCCGCATCAACGAGCTGCAGCCCGGTGTCATCAACACCCCGATGACGAACGAGGCCGGCGAGCCCGGGGAGGTCGAGGCGATGCTCCCGACGATCCCGGCCCGGCGTGTCGGGGAACCGGTCGAGATCGCGACGGCGGTCGCGTTCCTGCTCTCCGACGACGCGTCGTACGTGACGGGCGCGCACCTGGCTGTCGACGGCGGCTTTCTGACCTGATCCCTACATCCGGCCGCCCCGATCGTCGTGGCGGATCGACGGAGGAGGCCCTCATGTCCGAGGAGTCGCTGGCGCTGCGGCTGGCCCGGATGGTCGTCGGGCTCGACCTCGACGATCTCCCGGACCGAGCAGTCGAGGTGGCCGAGCTGCAGGTTCTCGACCAGCTCGGGGTGCAGGTCCTCGGCTCCACACTGGCCAACGTGTCGGCGGTACCCCGTCTGGTCGCCGCCATGGGGGCTCGCCCGGACGCAACGATCGTCGGGTCCGACGGGCGGACGATCGCGGCGTACGCCGCCTACGCCAATGGCACCCTCGCCGCCGCATGCGAGTTCGACGACGCCCACATGGCGGCGTCGCATCCCGGCTCGTATGTCGTTCCTGCCGCGCTGGCGTTGGGGGAGAGTACCGGCGCATCCGGCCGTGAGGTCGTCACCGCGATCATCGCGGGGGTCCAGGTGATGGCGCTGCTCGGCAGCGCCGCGCTGCGGCCGGCGATGGCGAGCGGGTGGCATGTCGCGAAGATTTTCGGGACCTTCGGCGCGACAGCGGTCGCCGGCCGGCTGCTCGGGCTGGATCCCCAGCGGCTCACCCACGCGTTCGGCATCGCGGGCAGCGACGTGTCGGGCACCGTCGAGTGCGAGTTCTCCGGCGGCGAGGTCAAACGCCTGCACCCGGGATCGGCCGGACGCAATGGCATCCAAGCGGCGCAGCTCGCTGCCGGTGGCATGACCGGGCCGGCCACGACCATCGAGGGCCGGCACGGCCTGTTCCGCATGTTCGGTGGTGACACGGTGGACTTCGGGGCCGTCGAGCGCACGTGGGACCGGACCCACATCGTCGACACCGTGTTCCGGATGTATCCGACGATCGGGTCGGCTGCGCCGGCCCTGGACGGCGTCGGCCGTCTCGTAGCCCACCACGACCTGCGGCCGGAGACGATCAGGCGGATCCGGCTCGGGGTGCCTTCTTTCGCGATCGAGGGCGCGCTGGCGTCACGGCGGCCCACCGATGCTGTGTCTGCGCAGTTCAGTACCGCGTTCAGCGTGGCGCTTCTGCTCGCACGAGGGGGCAACAGACCGGCCGACTACTTCGCCTCCGAGCTGTGGACCGATCCCGACGTGACTCACATTCTCGACCGGATCGAGTTCTACGCGACGGAGTTCGAGGCAGACCTGCCGCCCCTGAGCTGCCGGATCGACATCGAGCTCGATGGCGGGCGGTGCCTGTCACACGTGCAGCACGGCTTCCGCGGTCATCCCGACCACGCCGACACCGACGATCGGGACGTCGTGACCAAGTTCCTGGCCAACGTCTCAGGAGTGCTCGATCCCGAGGCCGCCGAGGAGATCCGCGACGCCGTCGCAACCCTCGGCGATGTCGACGGGGTCGGCGGTCTGATGGCGCTGACCGTTCCGTGACCGGCTCGGCGAGCGGGGGACGAGGCCGAGCGGCGGCCCCCCGCTCGTCGGCCGTCAGGGAACGAGGCGGAAGTTCAGGTTCTTCTCACGAGTGCTGTCGAGAAGCTCGTCGACGGTGTCCTCCTTGCCGAATCCGGAGGACTTGAAGCCGCCGAACGGCGCACCGAACCAGTGCTGACCTCCGTCGCCGTTGATCGCGATCGAGCCGCACTCGATGCGCTCGGCGAGCCGGTGGGCCAGCTGCAGGTCGTTGGTATGGACGTTCGCGGTCAGTCCGAGGTCGGTGTCGTTGACCTCCTCGAGCAACCGCGCCGGGTCCTTCCAACGCAGGACCGACAGCACCGGACCGAACAGTTCGGTGCGGGCGACCGGCATCGACTGCTGCACATCCGTCAGGACCGTCGGCTCGTAGTAGAACCCCTCAGCCAGGCGCCCGCCCGAGAGCCGGTTCCCTCCGGTCGCCACCGACGCGCCCGCCGCGACGGCTCCCGCCACGTGCTCGGCCATTCGGTCAACCGCAGGGGCGTCGATGAGGGCACCCATGTCGGACTCCTCGTCGAGCGGGTGACCGACGCGGACCGCACGGACCTCGTCGACGATCCGCGCCACGACGTCGTCGTGGACGTCTTCGTGCAGGAACAGCCGCGAGTAGGAACCGCAGGACTCGCCCTGGGTCGAGAAGTTCATGCCGCGCACCGCAGCCCGTGCCGCTTGGGCAGGGTCGGCGTCGGCGCAGACGACCATCGGGTTCTTTCCACCCAGCTCCATCGTGTAGGGCACCAACCGTGCGGCTGCGGCCTTCGCGATAGCCGTCCCGGTGGGCACCGAGCCGATGAACGCCACCCTCCGCACGAGCGGATGCTCGACCAGCGCCGCGCCCGCCTCGGCGCCGCGGCCGGTCACGAAGTTCACAACACCTGGCGGGAAGAGAGCGGCGATGCGCGCCGCCAGCCGCAGCCCGGACAGCGGCGTCTGGTCCGGCAGTTTCATCACCACGGTGTTGCCGGTGAGCAGCGGCGGCACGATCTTCCAGGCCGCGAAGACCAGCGGATGATTGAAGGGGATGATCCGCGCGGTGACGCCGTAGGGCTCCCGGACCGTGTAATCCACGGCTCGCCCCATCACCGGAACCGAGCGGCCGCCCCAGCTGAAGGCGAGGCCTGCGAAGAACTCCGCGGCGAAACTCGCGTGGCCGAGGTCCTGGCGCATCGACCGGATCGGGCTGCCGGAGTCGACGGCATCGAGGTAGGCCAGCGCGGCTGCGTCCTCCCGGACGACGGCCGCCAGGTCGAGAATGCGTTGCCGGCGCACGGCAATGTCGGTGAACCGCCACGACTCGAACGCAGTGTGAGCGGCTCGGACAGCCTTGTCGATGTCGCTCGCGTCGGCTGCGGGGACTTCCCCGAGCGAGCGCCCGTCGCCGGGGCTCACGACGGGCATCGTCGCTCCCGACCCCGCGGCGACGAGTTCTCCGCCGATGAGCATCAGTCGGTTGGTGGTGGCCTCCAGATCGGCCTGTACCCCGGCGTCACCCATGAGGTGTCACCGTTGGGGTCGTGCGGACACCGCTCATCTCGTCTCTCCATCTGTCTTTGTCGGAACGGGTCGGCCTGAGCCCGGTTCTCACATGCCCAGCAGGCCTGCGTCCACCGGGAGGGTCACCCCGGTGATGTAGCGCGCCTCGTCGGAAGCGAGGAAGAGTAGTGCGTTCGAGACGTCGATCGGTTCGATCCACGGCACGGGTAACGCGTTGAGCGCACGGAATCTGCCGGCGAGGTCGTCCGCCGTCGGGTCGTGGAGGTCCGGCGCGAACAGGTCGTACGTGACCTTGTTGTGGGTCATGGCCGTGTTCACGGTGCAGGGGTGGATCGTGTTGACACGGATGGAATGAGACGCCAGCTCGAGGGCGAGTGCCCGCATCACGCCGACGACGCCGTGCTTGGCGGCGACGTAGTGGACCATGTTCTCGAAGGCACGCAGGCCTGCTGCCGAGCTGGTGATCGTGATCGATCCGCCCCTTCCGCCGGCGACCAGGTGCGGGATCGCCGCGCGGGCCGTGTTCCACACGCCGGTCAGATTTGTGCCGATCATGTGCTCCCACTGGGCTGCGGTGAGCTCCTCGGCACGACCGAAATCGGCGACCCCGGCGCCGGCGCTGACGATGTCGAGTCGGCCCAGTTCGGCCACACCTTTGTCGATCGCCTCGGTGAGAGCGTCGAGCTCGCGCACATCGGCTGTCGCAGCCACGATGCGTCGGTCCAGAGCCTCCACGGCGCTGACCGTCTCGCCGAGGTCCTCCGGGGTCGACATCTGGTAGGGCACCGTGTCGATCTGGGCGCAGATGTCGACCGCGATGATGTTGGCGCCCTCCTGGGCCAGCCGCACCGCGTGGCTGCGCCCCTGGCCACGCGCCGCGCCGGTGACCAGCGCGACCTTGCCAGCAACCCGTCCAGTCATCCTCACTCCTCGGTCACGTCGCGATTCAGTGGTCGAGGCGGCGGTGGTCGCCTTCCTGCCACATCTCGGCGGGAGCGCTGCCGTAGACGATCTCCAGCGGCCCGCTCTGGATGCGCATCTCGTAGTTCCTGTGCGCGATCCGCCACCCGGCCGACCCCCGGCGCCAGGTGTCGTCGTAGGTGCCCCACTCCAGGAGTGCCTGGCCCTCGTACTCGCGGATCCCGGCCGAGGTCGAGAAGAAGTAGGCGCTGCTGCGGGCGGTGTCCCCGTCGATGTCGATGCGGACATTGGCGAGGTGGATCTGGCGATTTCCGCAGTAGGTGGCGACGACGACGTGTGCGGTGATCCGCTCGACGACCGCGGCGAGACCACGGTCGACGGTGCCGCCGCCGAAGTCCCAGACGACGTCCTCGTCGAACACGTCGGTCATGGGCCCCATGTCACGGGTGTCGACGCACCGGCACCAGGTGGCCAGCCTGTCGGTCATCTCTCGGTGGTCGCGGAACTCTTGGAGCTGGTCGGCGAGATCCGGCGTGGTCGATGTCATGAGTTCCCTTTCAACAGCGGTGTCGGAACGGGTGTCGTATCCACGGCGTCAGGCTGGGCCGGCCGCAGCTCCGAGGTACTGCTCCAGGACCTGCGGACCGGCTTCTGCGGCCGGGCCCGACCAGGTCACCTGCCCTCGCGAGATCACTGCGCAGTCGTCGGCGAACGCAAGGGCCCGATGCACGAACTGCTCGATCAGGACGACCGTGACGCCATCCTCGCGTGCTGTCGCAAGGCCGTCGAAGACCGCGTTGACCATCAGCGGAGCCAGCCCGAGCGACATCTCATCGGCGACGATCAACTTCGGCCCGACAACGAGCACGCGGCCGAGCGCGAGCATCTGCTGTTCGCCGCCGGAGAGGCTGCCCGCCCGCTGGTCCCGGCGCTGCTCGAGGACCGGGAACAGGCCGTAGGCCGCGTCGATCGCCGTCTCGCGCGCCTTCTTGGACGGCAGCTGGCGCACGGCCATGCGCAGGTTGTCCAGGACCGAGAGGCCGGGAAAGATGCCCCGGCCCTCCGGGATGTAGGCGAGCCCGGCGCGGCGGACGCGGTGGGCCGCCCAGCCGGTGATGTCCTGCCCGTCGAACCACACCCGCCCCGAACACACGGGGACGAGCCCGGCCACCGCTCGCCCGAGAGTGGACTTGCCGGCACCGTTGGGCCCGAGCACGGCCAGCGCAGAACCGCCCCGTGCGGCGAGGTCGAGACCGAACAGCGCTCTGGACTGCCCGTAGTCGACGCCGAGGCCTTCGACGAGGAGCCCACCGTCGGCGCTGCGCGCGACGGCGTCGGGTTCGGCGTGGTCGTGGTCCGCAGGCGTCACTGCCGAGGTCATGTGGCACCGTCCGGGTCGGGAACGTCGATGGGCTCGTCGCCGAGGTAGGCGGCGCGGACGCGAGGGTCCGTGCGGACTTCCTCCGGTGTGCCGGTGGCGATCACGACGCCGAAGTCGAGGACGACGATCGACGAACAGGTGCTCAGGACCATTGCCACGTCGTGCTCGACGAGCAACATCGCGACGCCCTCCTCCCGGTTGACCCGGCGCAGCGTGCGAGCGAGCCCCTCGGCCTCGTGTTCGTCGAGCCCGGACAGCGGTTCGTCGAGCAGGAGGACCGATGGGTCGGTGGCCAGCGCCCGGCCTACTTCGAGGAGACGGCTGGTCCCCAGGGGCAGCGTCCCGGCGAGCTGGTGCTCGACGTCGCGCAGGTACAGGGCATCGATCAGATAGTCGACGCGCTCGTCCTCGGGGCCGGTCCCCCCACGCAGCGCACCTGCAACGAGCAGGTCGGCCCACAGGCGTGCGGCCGCGTGCCGGCTGCGATGGGCGAGAACGAGGTGTTCGCGCACCGTGAGCCCGGTGAACAGCTCGGGCTGCTGGAACGTTCGGGCGAGACCGAGCCTGCTACGGGCTCGTGCGCTCACGCGGGTCGCGTCGCGGCCACCGATGAAGACCTGTCCAGCCGTCGGCCGTCTGAGGCCCGAGAGCACGCTGAACAGCGTGGACTTTCCGGCTCCGTTCGGCCCGACGAGCCCGACCATTGCGCCCTGGGGGACGACGATGGAGACATCCGCACACGCGGCGAGCCCTCCGAACCGGACGGTGACACCGGTCGCGGACAAGGCCGGGGAGGCGGCGATGTTGTCCGGGTGTCTGACGGCTGCATGCGCGGTCAAGGCCGCTCACCCGTCTCGGTCAGCACGGACCGGCGCCCCTCGGTGGCGACGCGGACCGGCCCAGGACCCTCGGCGACGGGCGCTGCCCGAGAGGCAGTGGTCATGGCGGGGTGTCGTGGGTGGCCTGCGGGCGAACGGCCGATCGAACGCATGGCCATGTCCCGCAGCGCGCGCCCGTTCTGCAGCACGAAGCCCTCCGGATTCTTCGCCAGCGCGATCGCGCCCAGCCCGAACAGGATGGGTGGGAGTTGGTTCCAGCTCGCGGACAGGTTGACCAGGACCAAACCGGGTACGACTGCGAACGCGACGCCGGCGATGAGCGCGGCGGCTACCGAGCGGAAACCGGCTGTGACCAGCACCGCGAGCCAGACCATGCCGCCGAGCGTGAGGAAGTTCTCCGGAAGGGCCGATCCCGCGACAACGGCCAGCAGCGCGCCGCCGATGCCCGCGACACCGGCAGCGAGCCCGGTGACCACGACCTTCATCCGCACCACCGGGACGCCGACGGTCTTTGCTCCGGCCGGGCTGGTTCGCACGGCACCGAGCGCGAGGCCGGTCGTGGAATGCCTGAGGTTGAGGATCGCCGCCGCAACGACGACGAACACCGCGAGGCCGACGTAGGTCATCGTCTGATCGTCCGTGGCGAACGTGGGCCGGTCCACGGGCACGCCGAGTCCACCATTGACGAACACGTCGCGGGAGAAGACGAGGTGGTCCATCAGCAGACCGAAGGTGAGGGTCACGAGGGCGACGTAGAGGTCACCGAGCCGAATGGTCAGCACGCCGATGAGCAGGCCGACCGGAGCGGCGATCGCGCCGCCCGCGAGAACAGCGAGCAGCACTGGCCAGTCGTACACCGACGCCAGCTGGGCGGAGGTGATCGCACCGATGCCCGCGAACGTGACCTGGCAGAGCCAGATCATGCCGCCCTCCCCGCTGACGAGGGTGATCGACAGGAACACGACGGCGTACGCGATGCCTGCGACCAACAGCCCTACCCAGAAGTTCGGCAGGACGAGTGGGAGGAGCGCGACGACCACCAGCACTGCCCCGCTCGGAATTGCTCCCGACCAGCGACGACGCGCTGCTCCGCCCGGCGGCGCCGACGTGGCGGTACCGGTGAGGCTCTCGGCGCCCTGGGGGGTGATCGCCAGGTCCAGGGCACCGCCGACGCCGTCGTTCTCATCGACCGAGCCCCAGCGCAGCAGGTTGTAGACGAGGAATATCGCGGCGACCGCGAACGGGACGCTCGGCACGACGGCGGCGGTCAGAGCGCTGCCGGGCGGGAGCAGGAACTGCAGGACGCTGCTCAGAATGCCCATCCCGAAGCCGACGGCCATGGCCATCGGCAGATTGCAGAGCCGGCCCGCAATGACAGCCGCGAATGCCGCTGCCATGAGCAGGGTGTAGTCGGTCGGGGCGAGCCCGATGATCGGCGCCGAGAGCACCCCGGCGAGACCGGCGAGGAATGCGCTGGTGGCCCACACCCCCACTGCGACCCAGCGCGGGTTGGTTCCCGAGAGCGAGGTCATGGCCGGCGAGTCGACCATCGCGCGCACCCGCAGGCCGATGTCGGTGCGGAGCAGGACAAATGCCCCGACGACGAGAACCACGATGACGGCGGCGTAGACGATCAACTGATCCATCGTCACGGGGACTCCGGCGACAAGGAACACCTGCACCGGTTCCGGCGCGAGCCCGGGCGCCCTCAGGATCGGTTCGGTACCGAAGAGCACCGCCGCCAGTGGCGGGATGCAGACCGAGACCCCGATCGTCACGACGACCTTCACCAGCGGGGAGGACAGCCGCAGGAGCCGGAACAGGCCGAAGTACAGGCCTGTCCCGAGCAGCGGGCCGGCAAGAACGACGGCGACCAACGCTGCGGGCACGATCCCCCACCCCAGCTGGCTGTGCAAGAAGTAGTAGAACCGCGCGATGAGGTAGGCCATGGCCCCGAAGCCGAAGTTGAGGATGCCCGCTGCGCGGTAGGTCACCACCAACCCTGCTGAGGCGATCGCGTAGATGCCGCCGAGGACGAGCCCAGCGATCACGTACTGGATCATGACGGGGCTCCGGTCACTTCGCGCCCGCGACCGGGTCACCGCAGAACGGGGTCGTACCGTTGACCGGTGTGAAGCTGTCGCCGACGAGTGTGAGGGCGAACCAGCACCGCGAGCCGGACAGGATGCTGTCGCCCTTGCCGATCTGGCCGACGGTGAAGTCCGTCGGTCCGGCGAGAACACCGCCGGCGTCGTAGTCGCTGACCTTGCGCAGTCCGTCGATGAACGACTCTCGGGTCGGGTTGGCTCCGGCCGCCTCGAGGCCGGCGATGAGCGCGTCCGCGGTGAGCCATCCGCCGAACTCGCCGAAGGAGGGGATCCCTGTTGAGTTCGCGTACTTCTGCAGGTCGCCCAGCATGGTCTTCATCCCGGCGTTCGGCTCGGCCACGAGGCTCATGGGGTTGACGAAGGTGATGCCCTGCGCGGCTTCCCGGACGCGTGGGTCGTCGAGGGTCCGCTGTTCGTAGCCCTGCGTGGAGACCATGCCCTTGAGGGTCACGCCGGAATCGCGGACGGATTGCGCCAGCGCGAGCTGCGACGACGAGACCATCGACGCGTAGATGCCGTCGCAGCCGGCGTTCTTGATCGCGAGGGCGACCGGGGTGAAGTCCACACCGCCGGACGGCAGTCCGTAGTTCTCGTAGCAGATGGCGATGCCCGCGGCCTTGGCGGATGCGGCGAACGCGGTGGCCGAGTTCTTCGACGACGGGACGGTGCCGTATCCGAGGCTCGCCAACTTGGTGACGCCGAGCGACTTCAGCAGCTTGCCGTAGCTGTCGTAGACCGGGAATGCCGGATCGAGCGGTCCGAAGACCGAGAACTGGTTGGTCAGGCTGGGATCACCGAACTGCGGGGCCCCGAACGCGCCTCCGACCAAGGGGATCCCGGCCTGGTTGAGCGGCTTGTAGGCGTTGAACATCAGGGCACTCCACGAACCGACCGCGAAGACGTCCTGTCGCATGAGGTTCTGCACGGCGGTGACCGCGCCCGGGGCTGTCGAGGTGTCGTCGGCGACGGTCACCTCGAGCTTGCGACCGTTGACGCCGCCGGCATCGTTCTCGCGGGATACTCGGGCGTTGAAGCCGGCTTCAACGTCGGGCCCGAAGGTCGAGGCCAAGGGCCCGGTGATCGAGCTGACGAGTCCTAGCTTGATCGTGGCGCCGGTGGCGCCGCTCGTGGAGCTCGATGGGCTACCACAGGCGGCGGCGGCGACGGCCAAGCCGAGGATCGCGATCGCGGATGCGACCCGGTGGCCTGTGCGGCCGTGGTGACTTCCGGCGGTGAGACGCATCGTTGTGCCCTTTCGAGGTACCGGCGTCGGTGGACGGGCAGGCGTGTTGCCTGGTTCTGCGGAGCGGTCGGGTTCACGTGCCGTCATGCCGTGCTGTCGTGCTGTTCCGGACTGCCGTACTGCTGTGCCGTGTGTTCATCCGTTGCGGCTAAACGCCTCGCGCCCTGTCGGGAGGGGCGTGCGCGCAATGACGAGCTGCGCCGAGCACCACCGTCGCGTCGACCGCGACGCCGGCTCCTGCGTCCCGGCCGAGCAGCAGTGGATTGACGTCCACAGCGAGGAGCTGCGAGCCCGGCTCGACGAGCGCCGCACCCAGCCGCACGGCGATGTCGACCCAGCCGCTGACGTCGACCGCAGGTTCGCCGCGCACGCCGTCCAGCAGCGGTGCGCAGGCGAGCCGACGGATCGCGGCCTCGACGTCTTGTCCCGCGAACGGGGGGAGCAGGACTGCGATGTCCGGCAGCGTCTCCACGTGTTTGCCGCCGTTCCCGACCAGCACGACGGGCCCGAAGGTCGCATCGACATGGGCCCCGACCATCACCTCTCGGAGGCCGTCGACCATGGACGCGACCAGCACCTGTGGTGCGGAGAGGCCGCGGTCGTGCATCCGGGCGAGCACCTCACGGGCTGCGTCGCCGGCCTGTGATCGGGTGCGGACCCCCAGCCGCACGAGCCCGAGGTCGGACTTGTGCGTCACCTCCGCGGTGCAGCCCTTGACCACGACGGGGCCACCTCCGAGCTGCTCGAAGGCGGCCTCCGCCGAGCCGGGGTCCGCGCAGAGCACGCGTGCCACGACGGGCAGGCCGAGGGACTGCACGTGTCGAAGGCTCTCGTCCTCGTCGAGAACCAGTTCGTTGGTGTGAGCGATCGCGACGCGGCGTGGGCGGGGTGGGCGAAGCCGGGCGGCGGCAATCTCGCTGTGATGGTCGAGCACCGCACAGATCGCGTCGACGGCGGCGGTCTCGTCGACGAAGGCCGGCACTCCCGCGCGGCGGAACCGTGCGCGGATGTCGGGCTGTGGCGCCGCGACGACGAGCGGCTTCCCCGCAGAGGTGACGAACGAGGCCGCATCCTCGACGAACCGACCGACGTCGTAGGCAGGTCCTGCGACCGGGAGGGCCAGGAGGCAGACGTCCGAGTCGGGGTCGTCGGCCAACGGCGCCAAGACCTTTGCCAGCAGCCCTGGGTCGGCGATCGGGAGCCCCATGATGTCGACGGGGTTGTCCCTCATGGTTGACGCCGGCAGCAGCTCGTGGAGTCGTGCGACCGTCTCGGCAGCCGGGCGGGCCAGAGGGAGACGGTGGTCCGCAGCAGCATCGACTGCGAGTACGCACGCGGCGCCGGAGTTGCTGACGACGGCCAACCGTCGGCCACGTGGGACGGGTGCGTGCAGATACAGGTCGGTGGCCGCTATCAGCTCGCTGCTGCTGGTGACCCGCCGGACGCCGATGCGCCGGAAGAAGGCGTCGGTCACACGGGTCTCGGTCGCGAGGGCCCCCGAATGGGACAGGGCGGCCTTCTGACCTGCGGTAGTACGCCCACCGGTCAGCGCCACGACGGGAACCCCCTGGCTCGCGGCGAGTGCAGCGGCTCGCTCCAGGCCCGCCGGATCGGAGAGGTCCTCCAGGTAGAGCAACACCAGCCGCACACCGGGGTCCCACAAGACCCCGGCGGTCAGCTCGGCCACCGACACGTCGAGAGCAGCGCCGATGCCGTGCGCATAGCGGACACCGACTCCACGGCGACGCAGCACGCCGTAGATCATCGACACCATCGCGCCGCTCTGGCTGATCACCGCGACAGGCCCGTCAGCCGCAGGCTCTTCGTCCGAGACGCCCCAGGGCGTCAACACGGCGCCGGTCGCGAAGTTGGATACGGCCTGAGCGTTGGGGCCGGCCAGACGCATCCCCTGCGCCGCGGCGTCGCGCATCCGCCGCCGCAGGTCGTGATGGGCGTCTTCGTCGCCGATGCCCGTCGCGAACACAATGCCGGCCGGAACGCCGAGCGCGGCGCACTCGGTCACAGCGGCGGCCATCTCGGGACCTGGCAGTGTGAACAGGACGACGTCTGGCACTTCGGGTAGGTCCGCGACCGACCGGTAGGCGCGGAAGCCCTGCACCGTTGCGGCGTTCGCCGCAACAGGGTAGACGGAGCCCCGATAACCGAACTCCCGCAAGTAGCGGATCGGCTTGCCTCCGAAGGCGTGCGGATCGCTGGAAGCACCCAGGACGGCCACCGACCCGGGGGCAAGCATCGCCGCGAGGCCGTCGCTCATTTCAGCAGCGCTCCTGCGTCGACGGGCAGAGCGACACCTGTGACGTAGCGTGCAGCATCCGAGACGAGGAAGAGCAACGCGTTCGACACGTCCTCGGAATCGACCCAGGGGACCGGGAGCACGTGCATCTGCTGGGACACATCGCGGATGTCAGCTTCTGTGGGATGCGGGAGGTCGGGCCGAAAGAGACGGAATGTGTCGTCGTTGAGGATCATCTCGGTGCCGACCTGCGTGGGGTGCAGGCTGTTGACCCGGATGCCGTGCGGTCCGAGTTCGAGGGCTGCCGACCGCATGAGGCCGACGAGGCCGTGCTTGGCCGACGCATAGTGAGAGACGTTGGCGGGTCCCCTCAGCCCGGCTACCGAGCTCGTCAGGACGATCGATCCGCCGCGACCGGTCGACAGAAGGTGCGGTACCGACGCTTTGACGGTGTGCCAGACACCGGTCAGGTTGATGTCGATGACGTCGGACCACGTCGGTTCCGGGATTGATTCGGTGGGCCCGCCGATCGAGAAGATCCCTGCGTTCGCGCTGACCACATCGAGCCCCCCGAACTCGGCGACCCCCTTGCGCACCGCATCAGACAAGGCATCGAACTCGCGGACATCGGCCTCGGCGGCGACTATTCGACCCCCGATCTTCTCGACCAGTTCGACGGTGTCGGCCAGGTCGGCCGCTGTAGGCATTGCGTAGCGGACCGAGTCGACCGATCGGCACAGGTCAACGGCTATCACCGAGGCGCCTTCGGCAGCGAGCCGCATGGCGTGGTTGCGCCCCTGGCCACGCGCTGCGCCGGTCACGAGGGCAGTCCTGCCCTCCAGGCAACCAGTCATGTCAGACTTCCCTTCGTCGACATCGGCGACGGAGTCGTGTGCAGGGCCCCCGGCCGGCCATCGACCCTCGTCACGAGACGGCGCTGACCCGAAGCGGGAGATGTCGGGGTGGGTTCGGGTGTGGATCAGCGCTTCGCGCGCAGCTCCCCGATGCGGCGCCCGGCCTCGCGGCCGAAGACCAGCCCCCGAAGCACGGACGTCGCACCGACATAGAGGTTGTAGTAGAGACCGGTTGTCTCTCCCGCGGCGAAGAGGCCGGGGATGACGTCGCCGTCGTTGTTCACGACCTCGGCATGCTTGGTGATCTTCACCCCGCCGCAGGTGAACGTGCTGCCACACATGATCGGGTAGGCGTAGAGATCCGACTCGTCCAGTGGCCGGGCCCAGTTGGACTTCGGCGGGACGAGCCCCTCGGTGCCGACGCCGTCGAGCCGGCTGACGTCATAGGGCCCGGGCGGTCCGGCAGCCGCATTGTAGGCGCGTACGGTGCGTTCGAGGGCGCCCGTCGGCACGCCGATTCGCGCGGCGAGATCGGCGATCGACGAACCCCTGACCGGGTCGACGTCCGTGTGGATTCGCGACCGCACGTTCGGAACGTCCAGCAGTCGCTGGTCGAACAAGAACCACGCCAGACCGTTGCGCCTGCGCATGACGGTCCAGGCGACCTCGTCGTAGAACAACTCGTAGCGGTCGGTGCCCTCGTCGAGAAACCGATGGCCTCGGTCGTCGACGAGGATGCCGAAATTGACGACCCCGACCATCGGCTCGGGATGGGTGGACCGGGGGTCCATGGGGCAGGCGTGGAACATGTCGTACTGCCCGGCTGGTGCAGCCCCTGCCGCAAGCATCATGTCGATACCTTCGCCCTTGTTGTAGCGACCACCAGCGGACACCGGGCGGGCGAAGTGTGCATGACGTCCTACATAGCGGGTCATCATCTCGACGTTCCCCTGGAATCCGCCGGAGGCGACGACAACGTTGGGCGCCTCGATGTCGAATCCTCCGCGGTGACGCGACCAGCACCGCACGCCACGGATCGCCCCCGTGTCGTCGAACAGCAGTCCACGTCCGGTCGTCTCGTACTGAACCTCGACGCCCAGCCGTTCTGCCACGCCGACGAGCGTCTCGACGATCGCGAGCCCGCCGCCGCTCGGCCCCATCCGCACCGAGCCCGTCTCGAGGAGAGCAGGCTCGTAGTAAGTGAACCCGATTCCGTGGCCGGCGAGCCAGTGCATGGTGGGCGGCGCGTTCGTGACGAGTGCGTCGATCACTTCGGGGTCGTTGAACGGGTAGGACCGCACGTTGGGCGGCCAGGCGGCGACGTCGCGAGTGGTCGTGTCGACATAGTCCGGCGGGATGGCACCGTGACCACGCTCGACGAGTAGGTCGACGAGGTCGTCGGACACATCGTCAGGGCTGGACATGCGCATCCAGGCGCTGGTGTACCTGGAGTTCCCGCCTCGGTCCCGCGCCGGGGCTCGTTCAAGAACGATGACCCGTGCGCCGTGCTCCGCGGCCGACACCGCCGCAGAGAGCCCAGCGACACCGCATCCGAGGACTACGACGTCCATGGCCACAGACACCTCCAGTAAGGTTGCTCCTAACATTATCTTCTTTGACGGTTGGGGGCAATCGTTGCCGTCGATCGACAGTAGCTGCGTGGAGAGGAAGAGGGAGTGGACCGGGCGACGACCTGCAGGGGAGCGCCTCGCCGCACGCACACACCGATACCGGGCGAGCCGGCGAGGCGCTCGCGCCTCGTCCCCCCGCTCGGAGGACGGAGTCGATGGGCGGGCGTAGGCTAACGAATATCTACAGTCGTAGACATCAGGTGGGTCATCGGCTGGCCCAGAGGGGAGCAGCAAGGTGAGCACGGAGAGCAAGGTCTTCCTCATCACGGGTAGCTCACGAGGTCTCGGACGCGAGATCGCCCGAGCCGCACTCCTGGACGGGAACAGGGTCGTTGCTACTGCACGACGCCCCGAACAGGTGCAGGACCTCGTCGACACGTTCGGCGACGCCGTGCGAACCGTCCCTCTCGACGTCACCGACCCAATCGCAGCGACTTCTGCGGTCCGGACGGCAGTCGACGAGTTCGGACGTCTCGACGTCCTTGTCAACAACGCCGGTTACGCCGATCTGGTCTCCATCGAGGACGTCACTCTGGAATCGTTTCGGGCGCAAGTCGAGACGAACCTGTTCGGCGTCGTCACGATGACCAAGGCAGCATTACCGGTGCTACGCGTGCAGGGGTCGGGACACATCGTTCAGATCTCCTCGGTCGGCGGCCGGGTCGCCAGCGTCGGCTTGGGCGCCTACCAAGCTGCGAAGTGGGCCGTCGGCGGATTCTCGGAGGTGCTTGCGAAGGAAGTCGCACAGCTCGGCATCGCCGTGACGATCCTCGAGCCTGGCGGCATGCGAACCGACTGGGCGGGCTCGTCGATGTCCATACCGCCGATCAGTCAGCCCTACGAGGCAACAGTGGGAGCACGGGCCCGAATGATTCGTGAGGGTAAGTCTGCACTCGCGAGCGACCCGGCGAAGGTCGCCCAGGTCGTCCTGCACGTCGTCGCAATGCCTGACCCGCCGCTCCGGCTGCTTGTCGGCACCGACGCGTTCACATATGCCACGAAGGCCGCAGAGGACCGGCTCGTGACTGATCGGACATTGCGGGAGCTCAGCGTTTCGACCGACCACGACGAGTCCACGGCGGCCGATCTCGACCCACTGGGGGGGTAACGGCTGACGGGCCTCGTGGAGAAACGTCCCCGAGCTGGCGATAGCTGCGGCTGCAGCATCGGAGACTCGTTCTCTCGACGTGGAACATCACCAGGTTGGCTGACGCGGTGCGGATGCTCGCCGGAGAACGACTCGACCCTTCAGCCCACTCGGTCGGCCCGAAGTGGCCACACCGCGGCGGGTTCGAGGAGCGGTTCACGGCGACTGCGTCGTCGCGGCCGGAGCTCTCCTGCCTCCACTCGGTTCTGGCCGCTCCGGCAACGTCGGCCTCGGAGGGAGCCCGGGGCCGTCGCCGACGCGGCGCCCCACCGAGCCTCTCGGCCTCGTGGTGGGGTCGCCGGAGTTGTACGGCGTTGGTGGTGGGTCAGTGTCGGGACCGATCGTGGTCGGCCTCGGACTTCCGGTCGCGACGGTCTGCGCCGGGCGCTTGTTGCTTTCACTGCGCCGTCGCAGGCGGGCGACGCTCCCTCGCCGACGCCGCCGAACGGCTGGTCCGCCTGGGCCCGGCCCCGGTCAGCGGGGAACGTCGACCCACGTGCGCCGTGCGTCGGCGTCGTAGGCGGACTCCACCACGGCCGACACATGCGCGGCCTCGGCGAACGTCGGAGCGGCGCCATCGCCGTCCCCACGCACGGCGGTGGCGAACCTCTGGCACATGGCGACCATGGGGAACAGCTGCGGCCGCAGCGGGTCGGGCTCCACGCCCGGCACGCCGGGGATCGTCCGGTACCGCTGCTCGATGACGGCCGGTGTCATCGCGGCGTCGCTGGGGCCCGCCCGTTCCAGACGAGCGTGCTGCGGGCCCAGCCGCTCCGCGGTGACGCGGGCCCGGCCGCGGTCGCCGACCACCTCGACGGCGAACCCCTCCGCCGCGGGCGCGCACCACGACACGTCGAGCGCGACGTCGGCGCCCGCCACGGTCCGGAGCAACAGAGCGGCGCCGTCGACGACCCCGCAGCCGACGCGTCGGCCTCCGACGAGCCGGACCTCGCGGGTATCGCGGCGCAGCGTCGCGGCCACGGCAGCGACCGGCCCGGCGAGGTCGACGACGGCGTGCAGCAGGTGGGCGCCGAAGTTGCGCAGCGCGCTGGCGTGGTTGACCGGGTCGAGGATCCACTCGTACGGCCACGGGTCGGGCGGGTTGAGCAGCAAGTCGCTGCGGACGTGCCCACGTATCATGCTCACCCGGCCGAGCTCACCGGCTGTCACCAGGTCGCGCAGCTGGCGCAGCGCAGGCTCATGGCGGTGCAGGTTCTCGACAACCGCGACGACGCCATGTCTGCGGGCGAGCTCGTCGAGGGCGCGGGCGGCCCGATCGTCGGTCGCGAACGGCAGCGGCACCATCAGGTGCTTCCCGGCTCGTATCGCGGCCGGCGCCATCTCCGTCCGTAGGGCCGGGCGGATGGTCACGTCCACGACATCGAGGCGCGGGTCGGCGATCAGGTCGGCCGCATCCCAGTAGGCGGTGCCGACGCGGTGCTCGGCCGCGACCCGCGCGGCGCTGTCCCGGTGACCGGTGCAGACCGCGACGACGTCGACGCCGGGCACCGCCCGCCACGCCGCCAGGTGGGTCAGGCCCCAGTTCGCCCCGACGAGGCCGACCCGCAACGGGGCGGCGGCGGGTCCCGGCTGGCTCACCGACCACTCAGCCCATGGCCGTGGCTGTAGCGCGCACCGGCCGGTCGACTGCCGTCTGCTCGCTGATCGCGGGCCGCGCGTGGCTCAGCCGAGTCGTCATCGCGACCGTCCGCATCTCGTCGCAGATCTCCGCGCGGCGGCCGAGGTAGGTGTCGGCGAACACTGGCGAGCCGGCGACGTCGCGCAGCTCGTCAGGGCTGTCGAACCAGAGCTCAGTCACCGCGTCGAAGTTGTACCCGGGCTGGCGATCCACCACGACGTTGACGACGGCGCGTCGGCCGCCGGCCACCTCGGCCTGGGCCTCGACCAGCGTCGCGGTGAAGTCGGCGGGGCTGGTGCGGTGGTCGCGCTTGAGGAAGAAGATCAGGTTGTGATGACGCATCGGGCCGGGGGAGGCCAGGTGCTCGTGGGTGGTGAGGGTGAAGTGGCGGGCGTAGGTGGAGAAGGTTGCCAGCTCGTCGGGCTGCAGCAGCTCCAGCGCCTCGTCGGACTGCCACATCGAGAGCGCAATGTCAGCGCTGGTCAGAGTCAGGAAATTGACACCGTCGTACTCGAGCGTGGCCCGTGCGAACAGGGTTCGGTCGTAGTGGTTGAGGCAGTGCGCGGTCTGCACGACGCCGGGACGGATCGACGGCATCGAGCCGGCGAGCAGCGAGTGCTGGCGCCAGCGAAGCGCGAACTCCTCGACGGTCAGCGCCGGGTTGCGCCGGGCCAGGTAGGCCAGCTTGATGACAGGCTCGGCTGTCGCGGATGCCTCGGGCGACATCGTGTCCTCCTCTTCGACCGGGTCCCGGTCGTGTTCTCGGGGTTCGGGGCCGTACAGAATCTCGAGGCCGCCGTCGACTGGCAGGACGGTGGCGAGCACGCGCCCGCCCGCCCGGAAGGCCCCGTGAGGTTCGTCGCGATCAGTGACGCCCAAGCCGGCCTCGCCGATCTCCGCGATCGTCTTGGTGCCGGACGATGCCCGCGTTCTGGACGACGATGTCCAGGCGGCCGAACGTCCCGACGGCGGTCGACGACGCGTTCGGCCATCACCAGCCGACGGGCGAAGCGCCGTTGCGGCGGCCAGGGCGAGCGTCTCGGTGCGGCCGATGCCGGGCCCCGCGATCGTCACGATTGCGACCAGGCCCGCGAGGGCTGTGGACCAATCTCATCGCTCATGCTTCGTCCTCCCGTACAGGCCTCAGCCGGCCGGCTCGGTGGTCGCCCGCTCGACCTCGTAGAGCTCCTCGAAGCGGGCGAGTTCGTGGAGCTCGCGGAAGAGGGCCATGGCCGTCGCGGGGCCGGTACCGCTGGGCTCGCCGCGGCGCTGGCGGTCATAGGCCCGGCGCAGTGCGTCGAACGCGGCGGTCTCGCCGGTGATCGGGTCGATCACCAGGGCGTATCCGAGCTCCTGCCAACGCCGCTGCGACTGGCTGTCGAACGACGTGAGTGTGGCGAGGGGCGCACCGAGGCGTCGGGGGGCCTCAGCGAGCTGGTCCTCGTCGGCCGGCAGCAACATCACGGCGTCGGCGCCGGCGTCGAGGTAGGCTTCGAGCCGGGTGATCGCACTGTCGAAATCCTCGTTCTGCACCGCCCCGGTGCGGGCGATCAGCACCAGGTCGGGATCGGTCCTGGCCTCGACGGCGAACCGGACCTTGCCCACCATCTCCGCCGTTGAAACGAGGTGCTCGATGTCGCGGTGGTGGCTGGCGCGCTTCGGCGCAACCTGGTCCTCCAGCTCGATCGCGCTCGCGCCGGCCCGCTCGAGCTCCCAGACCATGCGCTGGACGTGGATCGCGTCGCCGAACCCGACCCCGCCATCGACGACCAGCGGCAGGTCCGACCGAAGCCGTACGGCGGAGGTGGCGGACGCGAGGTCGCTGACGTTGAGCAGCGCCTCGGACACGGCGAGGCGGTGCCCAAGCCCGGCGCCGCCGAGGTAGCCGGCGTCGTACCCGAGCCGCTCGCACAGCCTGGCGACCAGGGGATCGGGGCAATGCGGCGCGAAGAGTGTGGTGCCGGAGTTCAGCTTGCGCCGGAACTCCGGGCGGATCGACGTGTCCATCGTTGGACTCCTGAGCGGTCGGGGCAGGCGCGATGTGCTGCCGGTCGGCCCGGACTGAGTGCGCGGTGACGACTGCGCGCAGCCATCAAGGATAATGATAGTGTCAATCGGAGCCGGCAGCCAGTCTCAGACGGTCGCGACGTCGCACCGGGGCTAGTCCGGGTCGAGGACGGCGTCGAACATGGCGCCCAGCAAGCCCGCAAGGGTCTCGTCGGCCATTGCCGCAAGAGCCGGCAGCCCGATCACCCGTCGCATCAGCCAGACACCTGCGATCAGCGCCAGGGCGATCTGAGCTCGGGCCTCCGCCTCCGAGCCGGCGAGCCGGCTGGCAAGGCGCGCGCCGACGTGCGTCTCGATACCGTGCCGGACGATCTCGGCTGCACGGGCATCGCCCGCTGACCGCAAAGTGAGCAGGAACGGGTCGAGTTGCCCGGCGGACAGCCCGGTTCGCTGGGCGAGCACGGTGCCGATAGTGGCCGCGAGCCGGTCCTCGCCGCTGTCGGTGACGACGGTGGGCGGCGCGAAAGAGGTGTCCACAGCTTCTGCGAACAGGCGCTCCTTGGAGTCGAAGTAGCGATTGATCAGCATCGCCGTGACGCCCGCACGCTCCGCGATCTGGCGGACCCCGGCGCCCGCGTAGCCGTGCTCGGTGAACTCTGCGATGGCTGCCTCGAGGATGGCGGCCCGGGTCGCGGCGGCGTCGCGGCGGCGTTGCACGACTCCCTCGGATTTCATGTAGACGAGCGTAGACCACTCCTGTCTACGGGTGTAGACTCTGCCCCCGACCACTTGTCGAAAGGCGGCCGGCGCCAACCTCTTGTCGAGTGCACGTCCGCTCCAGAGGGTCACCATCCTGGCGGCACGTCCAGAATCGGAGAGCGCGCCGCCGGTACCCTCGACCACCTGGTCGACACGATTTCGACGTCATTGCCGTAACGCATTCTGGCATGCCGTCCAACGGGGACAGTCGTCATTCGCGATGGGCGAGCTGGCCACGTCGGATCAATGGGTCGAGCGCCAGGCGCGGTTCCCCCTCCGCCACAGAACCTGTTGTGCCTGTTGATGTCTCGCTCCCACAGTCGGAGACCGGCTGGGTCCATATCCGGATCACCCGAGCCTCCCCGGCACGAGGTTCTTGACGCAGCCCATAACTAGGTTAATAGTTTGAGCGACTTCAGTCCGTTGCACAGCTGCATCCGAGGTGAAAAGCGATGATGCTCGAATCAACCTGTTGCTCGGACGCTCCTGTCCAACCTCGTAGCGGGGACCGGAAGAGATGAGCGCCGATGCCGGCACCAATGCCGGTCAGCAGGTTCCCCAGAAAGAGATCCGCCGGGTTGTCGCCTCCAGCTTCATCGGCACCGCCATCGAGACCTACGACTTCATTCTGTATGGCTCCGCGGCGGCGCTGATCTTCGGTCCACTCTTCTTCGCGAACCTCAGCCCGGCCCTCGCAACGATCGCGTCGTTCGCCACCCTGGCCACCGGTTACCTCGCGCGCCCGCTGGGCGGGCTGCTGTTCGGCTACCTGGGCGATCGGTTGGGTCGCCGGTGGGTCCTCATGACCACCGTGATCCTCATGGGCGCGGGAACCGGACTGATCGGTCTTCTCCCGACTCAGGCGCAGATCGGTGTCGCGGCCCCGATCCTTCTCGTCGCCCTGCGTGTGATCCAGGGGATCGCGCACGGCGGTGAATGGGGTGGTGGCGTCCTGATGATCGCCGAGTTCGTCGAACCTCGGAAGCGTGGGATGTACACCGGTCTCGGCCAAGGCGGTCTATCGGCGGGCGCGGTCATCGCGACGCTGGTCATGGCGCTGGTGACGACGCTGCCTGAGGACCAGCTGTTCAGCTGGGGTTGGCGGATGCCGTTCCTGTTCAGCTTCGTGCTAGTCGCACTCGGCATCTACCTGCGGCTGCGGATCGACGAGAGCCCACTGTTTCTCGAGATGGAGAAGCGGGCCGAGCCCCGGGTCGGACTCTCCGCGATGCTCGGCCACCTCCGTCCGCTCGGCCGGGGCATCCTCGCCAGCCTGCCGCCCACCATGTCGGCGGCGTTCTTCGGAACGTTCGCGGTGGGGTACGCCGTGCAGGCCGGGAACTCCCGGTCGACCGTCCTGCTCGCACTCGCGACGAGCTGGGTGCTCGGGAGCTTCACCACCCCGATCTACGGCATGTTGTCGGACCGCGTCGGCCGTCGGCCGGTGTTCGTGGCGTCGGTCGTCGGAGTCGCGATCCTGACCTACCCGTTCATGCTCGCCATGAAGAGCGGGTCGACGGTGCTGTTGTTCGTGGCGTTCATCGTGCTGTTCTCGTTCGTGACGCCAGCGTCGCAGGGCACGGTCGCGTCGCTGCTCAGCGAGCTGTTCCCGACCGAGCTGCGCTCCACCGGCGTCTCGCTGTCCTACCAGCTCGCGGCGGTGGCGGCCGGTTTCACACCAGTCGTGAGCGCATCGCTACTCGCCGCGTCGGCCGGCAGGCTCGGGTGGGTCGTCGCACTGATCTCCGGGATGTGCGTCGTCGCAGCGGTGGCCGTCTGGCGCGGCAGGGAGTCCGCCGGGTCGTCGCTCGCCGAGGACCCGGCATCAGCAGTGGTTGTCGAGCAGGCGGACCTCCCGGCCACGCGGGCGACCACCTGAGCGTGTCGTCCCGGGCGATCACCCTTCAGGTGGCCGCCCGGGACGACAGACGTTCTCACAAAACCTGTTCCGATCGCGGCGACCGGGGAGCGGGCGTCCGCCTCCACAGCAGCCCCACGGCCGTCGCCACGGCGAGCAGGACGCCGATGAGCAGCAGGGCGACGGCGACCGCGTGCAGGCCGCCGTCGCTGGCCCGGCCGTCGAAGGAGACCGCGATCAGGCTCGAGGACAGGATCGCGCCGCTGTACATGAAGGTCCGCATCAGCCCAGCGGCGACGCCGAGCTGTTCGTACGGGGCCTGCTGGTAGAGCATCGCCTGGTTCCCGATCATGCCCAGCCCCGAGAGCACTCCGAAGACGGCGATCACGATTGTCAACAGCCACACCGGGCTGGCCGCGTCGAACAGCAGTATGCCGGCGGCACCGACCACGGCCGCAGCGGCCGTGAGGACGAGCGCGCCACGGACCATCCTGCGGCGCGAGAACGGCACCGAGACGACGATCGCAAGTACCGACATCGGGAGCATGACGAGCCCCGCCTCGCCCGAGCTCAGCCCGCGGCTCTGCTCGAGCCACTGCGTGAGCCCGTACAGGACGCAGTAGCTGACGAGAAAGGTCGCCCCGACGCGCAGGTAGGTCGCGGTCAGCGCGCGGTTGCGGAGGAGCATGCGGATGTCGAGGAACGGACGCCGGATCCGCAGCTCCCACACGATCAGCGCGACTGCCAGGACGACGAAGGCCGCTCCCAGCAGCCAGCTCGGACGCTGCAGGTCGTCAAGAAAGAACAGCAGGGTCGCCATGACGCCCCCGAACAGGAGAAGGCCACCCGGATCGAGCTCGGCCAGTACCGACCGGAGCGCCCGTCGTCCGTCCGCGGCCGAGCCTGACTGGTCTCGGGGCACCCACAGCATCGTGGCCACCGCAGTCACGACGGCGAGCGGCACGTTGACCAGAAACGTGACCCGCCAGTCGGTGAGCGCGACCAGCAGCCCGCCGAGGGGCAACCCGATCGTGGCGGTGACCTGGCCGGCAATCGCGAGACTGCCGAGCATCCCGCCGTCCGGCGCGCCCGGATGGGTGGTACTCCAGCGGCGGATCGCCAGCACCGCCGTCGGGTAGCCGGCGGAGGTCCCGAGGCCGAGTAGCACGCGGGCCACGACGAGGGCCGGGATCGACGTCGCGAACGTTCCCAGAACGCCGCCCGCCGCAACGAGCACCAAGCCGGCGAGGAACACCCGGCGGGGTCCCAGCCGATCGGCGAGGGTGCCGAACGCGGGCTGACCGATCGCGCTCGCGAGGTAGAGCGCAGCGACGAGGCTCGCGGTCACCGCCGGTCCGACGCTGAAGTCGCGGCCGATCGCCACCAGCGCCGTCGCGATGATCGAGCTGTTGATCGGATTCAAGGACGCACCCAGCAGCAGGGGTGCCATGAACCGCCCGACCGCGGCCCGGCCGGGCCGGCCGTCGACAATGGTCGCGGTCATCGGCCCAGCCGCTGCGGAACGGGCGCGCGAACCGAGCTGTCGGTCAGCCGGTCGAGTAGACGTACGAGGTCGGTGAGGGACGCGAGGTCCTCATCGTCGAGCTCGGCCCCGATCGCGGCGGCGAGCCACGAGTCCTGCTGCTCCTGTACGGAACGGAGGAGCTCACGTCCGCGGTCGGTGGGGAGCAGCAGTACCCGACGCCCGTCCTGCGGGTCGCGGCGGCGGGTGATCAAGCCACCTTCCTCCAACGGCGCGAGCGTGGCAGCCATCGACTGGGGCCGAACGTACTCGGCCACGGCCAGGTCGCTCGTAGTCATCGGGGGGCCGGTGATGACCCGGTCCAGGGCCAGGAGCTGGGTGCGGCTCCACGGCGAGGACCGGCCCCCGGCCTCGGCGCGGATCCGCGCGCGCAGCCGCTGGATCGCGCGGGCCAAGGATACGGCCAGCGCGGAGGTGGTGTCGCTCATGCCGGCAAATATACAGTCTACCTGAACAGTTTAGATGTCTACTTTCTCATAGCAGCCCGGCTTCCCCCGATTAAGTCTACAACTGCATACTTAGCTCATAGGACTTGATCGCTGTGTCCTTCTGTGACGGCGTCGGCCGTCGAACTCTTGTGGAGGTAGTGATGGATCTCGGTCTTGCTGGTAAGCGCGCGCTCGTGACGGGCTCGAGCTCGGGACTCGGGGAGGCCATCGCGAAGTTCCTCGGCGCCGAGGGTGTCGATCTCGTCGTGCACGGCCGCGACGTGGCCCGCACCGAGGCCGTCGCCAAAGCGATCCAGGCCGCGGGTGGCAACGCCGACATCGCGCTCGGCGACCTCTCGACCGACGAGGGTGCTGACGCCGTCGCCAGGGCGGCAACTGCGGGCGGCGATGTCGACATCCTGGTGAACAATGCCGGCTTCTACAGGCACGTCAGCTGGGTCGACGCGCTGCCGGCCGAGTGGAACGACGCGTACAACATCAATGTCGTGTCGGGTGTGCGCATGATCCAGCGGCTCGTGCCCGCGATGCGCGAGCGCGGCTACGGCCGGGTGGTCACGATCGGCGGCGGCCTGGCGTTGCAGCCGATGAACACTCACCCGCAGTACAACGCGACACTGGCCGCGCGACACAACCTCGCCGTCTCGCTCGCCCGTGACCTGTCCGGCACCGGCGTGACCTCCAACGTTGTGTCACCGGGTGCGATCCTCGTCGACGCCGTTCAGGACCTCGTCACCGAGATCGGTCCGGCCCGGGGCTGGGGCGAGACGTGGGAGGAGATCCAGCCCAACGCCGTCGATGCGCTGATCCCCAACGACAGGAAGCGGTTCGGCCGGCCGAACGAGATCGCCGCCGCCGTCGCCTACTTGTGCAGCGCCGACGCTGACTACGTCAGCGGCGCGACGGTCCGTGTCGATGGCGGGCTCATCCGCGGGGCGTTCTGACCATCTACTCGATCCGCAACGACAAGGCTCGTTCGTGTGAGGCCAACGCCCTGCTCGCCACCGAGCAACGCGAGCTCGCCGAACCGCGGTCGACTACTGGGCGAAGGTCGCCGAGATGCGCAACGAGTCCCAGCGCACCGCCTGGTACCGGCAGCACACCGGCGTCGATCTCCACCGCCGACCGGCCTGCCCCCGGAAGCCCTGACGGTCCATGTGTCGACGTCGGCCCCGACGTCTGAACGGCGTTCCGGGCCGAGCGCGTCCGGACTGGTTCGATCATGGTCGGGAGCAGTCTCCTGTCGAACCGGGCGCGGGGTGGTGCGGGGCCGCACAGGTGCTGCACAGCGGGCGCACAGGGGCGCCGACCTGCGGCTTCGGCGTCGTCGCTCGGGTAAAGGATTGCCCAGGTCAGGCGCCCCGCTACGCTCCGCCGCGTGACGTCCCAGGACGCGGCGCGGATGCCGCGGCGCGCGCTACTGCGCCTCGGCCTGGCCGGGGCCGGCCTCGCCGGCGCGGCGGCCTGCGGTGCCGCCCCGACCCCCGGGGCACCGACGACGACGGCGCCGCGGCCGTCGGCGCCGCCGTCGACACGACCGACCCTCGCCCCCGGAGCGCCCGCGCCCGAGGTGGAGCGGGGGACGTCCGGGCGGCCGGAGGTGGCGCTGACCTTCCACGGCGCCGGCGACCCGGTGCTCGCGAAGAAGGTGCTCACCGCCCTGCACGACCGGGGCGCCGCGGTGACGGTGCTGGCCGTCGGGACGTGGTTGCAGCAGTCGCCGGACTCGGCGCGCGTCGTCACCGATCTCGGGCACGAGCTGGGCAACCACACGTGGTCGCACGGCGACATCGACGCGATGTCGGAGTCGGCGGCCCGCGCGGAGATCGAGCGGTGCCGTGACCGGATCGCCGCGTTGACGGGTGGGCTGGGGGCGTTCTTCCGGCCGTCGCAGGCCCAGCACGCGACCAGTCGCGTCAAGGTGCTGGCGGCCGCGGCCGGCTATCCGACCGTGTTGTCCTACGACGTCGACTCGCGCGACTTCACCGACCCCGGCGCGGCCACGATCCGGCGTAATGTCGCCGCGGCCAAGGCGGGCGCGGTCGTGAGCATGCACCTGGGCCATCCCGGAACCCTGGACGCGATCCCGGGTCTCCTCGACGATCTCGCGGCACGCGGGCTGCGGCCCGTCACCGCGTCGAAGCTGTTCGCCTGAGAGGACGCTCGTGTCGTTGCCCGTCCCGCGCGCACGCATCGCCGTGCTGCTGCTCGCCGCCCTCGTCTGCCTGGCGGGATGCACGTCCGGCGGCGGATCGACCGCGCCCGACGGCGGTGCCCCCACCTCGACGACCGGCGGCGCGCAGCCGGCGTCGTTCCCCGGGATGCCGCCCGTCACAGACCCGCACAACGTCTACGCCGACGCCGGCGCGAACATGCTCTCCGACGCCGTGAAAGGCGCGAAGCCGCTGGTCTACGTCCCGCACACCAAGTCGGGCGACGTGTGGACGATCGACCCCGCGACGTTCCAGGTCGTCGGCAAGTACCGGCTCGGGGGCGAGCTGCAGCACGTCGTGCCGTCGTGGGACATGAAGACGCTCTACGCGACCGACGACACCACCGACAAGGTCACCCCGTTCGACCCCGCGACGGGCCTGCCGGGCAAGAACATCCCGGTCACGGACCCGTACAACATGTACTTCACCCCGGACGGGAAGTCGGCGATCTCGGTGGCCGAGGCCCGCCGCAAGCTGGTCTTCTACGACCCGCACACGTGGCAGGTACAGGGCGAGCTGCCGACGCCGCAGTGCGCAGGCATCGACCACGCCGACTACACCCCCGATGGTCGGACGGCCCTGTTCACCTGCGAGTTCGACGGCCGGATCGCCGTCGTCGACCTCGTGGACCGCAAGATCCTGCGCACGATCGACATGCCCGTCCGGCACATGAGGATGGGCCCGCAGGACATCAAGATGGCCCCCGACGGCTCGGTCTTCTACGTCGCCGACAGCCAGCAGGGCGGCCTCTGGGTGATCGACGGCGCCGGTACCAAGGTGCTGCGCGAGATCCCGACGGGCGCGGGCGCGCACGGCCTGTACCTGTCGCGCGACGCGAAGAAGCTCTACGTCACGAACCGGATCGCGGGCAGTGTCAGCGTGCTCGACGCCTACACGGGCGCGATCGAGACGACCTGGCCGATCCCCGGTGGCAGCCCGGACATGGGCAACGTGACCGCCGACGGCAGCCAGCTGTGGCTGTCGGGCCGCTACACCCACGAGGTCTACGTGCTGTCGACCACGGACGGGCACCTGCTCGCCCGCATCCGGGTGGGCGACGGCCCGCACGGCCTGTGCGTCTGGCCGCAGCCGGGCCGCTACTCGATCGGCCACACGGGCATCACGCGCTAGCCGCCCAGGACGTCGACGGCGCGGGCGATCACCGCCGCGACGACGACGAGCAGCACCAGCTCGACCGGGGCAGCATCCAGCGCAGCACCGGCGCCGACTGTCCGCCAGGCGGGAGTCGTGTCGGTCATCGCGGCAGTCTCGTCCCGACGACGCGCCGGCCGGCGCACCCGAATCCGGCGAGTCCCGCAGATCGCCACGCACGACCCCGCGCGGTGCACACTGCGCGTGTGACGACGAACGAGCGCACGGTCGAGGAGGGCCTGCACCGCGGGCTCGCCGTCGACAAGACCTACGCCGGCTACCTGCGCCTCGACCAGCTCCTGGGCGCCCAGCGTCCGCAGAGCAGTCCGGAGCACCACGACGAGCTGCTGTTCATCGTGCAGCACCAGACGTCGGAACTGTGGTTGAAGCTGGTCATCCACGAGCTGCGGTACGCCGCGGCGATGATGGACGCCGACGACCTCGGGCCCGCGCTCAAGGCGCTGTCGCGGGTGAAGGCGGTCCAGCGGCAGCTGTTCGAGCAGTGGGGTGTGCTGGAGACGCTGACGCCGACGGAGTACCTGCAGTTCCGGTACGCGCTGGGGACGGCGTCGGGGTTCCAGTCGGAGCAGTACCGGACCGTGGAGTTCCTGCTGGGCAACAAGAACGCGGCCGCGATCGAGGTGTTCGCCGACGACTCCGACGTATCGCGACGGCTGCGCGAGGTGCTCGCCGCGCCGAGCCTCTACGACCACTTCCTGCGCCATCTGGCCCGCGCCGGCTACCCGGTCCCGCGCGAGGTGCTCGACCGCGATCTCTCGAAGGCGCACGTGTTCGCACCGGAGCTGGTCGAGGTGTTCCGGCTGGTCTACACCGACCCGGGCCGCGACTGGGGCGCCTACGAGACGTGCGAGGCGCTCGTCGACGTCGAGGAGAGCTTCCAACTGTGGCGCTTCCGGCACCTGAAGACCGTCGAGCGGATCATCGGGTCGAAGCGGGGGACCGGCGGGTCGAGCGGGACGGCGTTCCTGAAGGCCGCGCTGGAGCTGACGTTCTTCCCGGAGATCCTGGCCGTCCGCACCGAGCTGGGAGGGTGACGTCGTGGCCCCCACTCTCGCCGACGCGGAGAAGCTCGACGCCGTCGATCCGCTGGCCTCGTTCCGCGACCGTTTCGTCGTCCCCGACGATCCCGGCCTGGTCGCCTACCTCGACGGGAACTCCCTCGGGCGCCCGCCGAAGGCGACGGCGGAACGGCTCGCCGGTCTGGTCGCGCACGACTGGGGCACTCGGCTGATCCGGTCCTGGTCGGCGGGCTGGATGGAGCTGCCGTTCGAGGTCGGCGACCGGCTGGGCGCGGCGGTCCTGGGAGCTGCGGCAGGTCAGACGGTCGTCGCCGACTCGACGACGGTGTGCCTCTACAAGCTGATGCGGGCCGCCGCGGCGATGCGCCCGGGCCGCACGGAGGTCGTCGCCGACCGCGGCAACTTCCCGACGGACCGCTACGTGGTCGAGGCCGTCGCGGCGGAGTGCGGGCTGGCGGTGCGGTGGATCCGGCCCTCTCCCTCAGCCGGGGTGACCCTGCCCGACGTGACAGACAACCTGAGCGAGAAGACTGCCTTCGTCACCCTCTCCCACGTCGACTACAGGTCCGCGTGGATCGCCGACCTGCACGGGATCACCGCCGCCGCCCACGACGCCGGCGCGCTGGTGGTGTGGGACCTCTGCCACAGCGTCGGCTCGGTGCCCCTGGAACTGGACGCCGCGGGTGTCGACCTCGCCGCCGGCTGCACGTACAAGTTCCTCAACGCCGGCCCGGGTGCGCCGGCGTTCCTGTACGTGGCGGCCGCGCTGCAGGAGTCCTTCGAACAGCCGATCACGGGCTGGATGGGCAACGCCGACCCGTTCGCGATGACGACGGACTACGCGCACGCGGCGGGGATGCGCCGCGCGCTGTCGGGGACGCCGCCGATCACCGGCCTCATCGGTGTCGACGAGGGTGTGCGGATCGTCGCCGAGGCCGGGATGCACCGCATCCGCGCGAAGGCCGTCGCGCTCACCGAGCTGGCCGTCGCGCTCGCCGACGACCTGGGCCACGGCATCGGCATCGGGTCCCCACGCGACCCGGCCCGCCGCGGTGGGCACGTCACGGTGACCCACCCGGACGCGAGGACGTTGTCGGACGAGCTGATCGCGGCGGGTGTCGTGATCGACCACCGCCCGCCCGACGGCATCCGGATCGGCCTGTCCCCGCTCACGACGTCCTATGCCGAGCTGCACCGGGCGATGGCGGTCTTCCGGGATGTCGTGAGTGGCGTTACTGGTCAGGGCCAGTAACGCCACTCACGAGCGCCCCCCGGGGCGCCTTCAGGCCAGCGGGACGACCTCCGGCGCGCCCATTCGGGCGGCGTCCGCGGTCTCGTCGTCGGGCATCTTCTGGCTCTCCCGCTCGGCTTCGACCCGCTTGCGGTAGTGCTCGGTCTCGCGCTCGACCTGCTCGTCGCTCCAGCCCAGGACCGGCGCCATCAGCCGCGCCGCCTCCTCGACCGACCCCACACCGCGGTCGAACGTCTCGATCGAGATGCGGGTGCGGCGGGCCAGGACGTCCTCGATGTGCCGGGCGCCCTCGTACGCGGCGCCGTACACGACCTCCGCGCGCAGGTAGTCCGGCGCACCCGCGAGGGGCTCGCCCAGCGACGGGTCGTCGTCGACCAGCGCGAGCACCTCGTCGATCATCGAGCCGTAGCGGCTCAGCAGGTGCTCGACCCGGGCGACGTGGATCCCGTGCTTCGCCGCGAGCCGGTGCCGGGCGTTGAGCAACGCCTTGAAACCCTCCGCACCCAGCAGCGGCACCTTCTCGGTGACGGAGTCGGGGACCTTGGCGTCGAGGCCGTGGACCGCGGCGTCGACGGCGTCCTTGGCCATGACGCGGTAGGTCGTGTACTTGCCACCCGCGACGACGACCAGGCCCGGCACCGTGTGCGCGACGGCGTGCTCGCGCGAGAGCTTCGACGTCGAGTCCGACTCGCCCGACAGCAGCGGCCGCAGCCCGGCGTAGACGCCCTCCACGTCGGCGTGCGTGAGCGGCTGCTCCAGCACGGCGTTGACGTGGTCGAGCAGGTAGTCGATGTCCGCCGCACTCGCGGCCGGATGGGCCTTGTCGAGCGACCAGTCCGTATCGGTGGTGCCGATGATCCAGTGTCGGAACCACGGGATGACGAAGAGCACCGACTTCTCGGTACGCAGGATCAGCCCGGAGTCGCCCTGGATGCGGTCACGCGGCACGACGAGGTGGATGCCCTTGCTGGCCCGCACCTTGAACTGGCCGCGCTCGCCGACGAGACCCTGGGTGTCGTCGGTCCACACACCCGTGGCGTTGACGACCTGCTTCGCCCGGACCTTGAACGTCTCGCCGGACTCCAGGTCGTGCACCTCGGCACCGGTGACCCGCTCACCCTCGCGCAGCAGCTGGACGACCCGCGCCCGCGACGCCACATGCGCCCCGTAGGCCGCCGCTGTGCGGGCGACGAACATCGTGTGCCGCGCGTCGTCGACCTGGGCGTCGTAGTACTGCAGGGCGCCGACCAGGGCGTCCTTGCGCAACGACGGCATGATCCGCTTGGCGCCCGACCGGGTCAGGTGCTTGTGGTGCGGCACCCCACGCGCCCGGCCCGACAGCAGGCCGAGGGTGTCGTAGAGCGCGACGCCCGCGCCCGCGTACGCCCGCTCCCACACCCTGTGCTGCAACGGGTAGATGAACGGCACCGGGCGCACCAGGTGCGGCGCGAGCGTCTGGATGAGCAGCCCGCGTTCCTGCAGCGCCTCGGCGACGAGCCGGAAGTCGAGCATCTCCAGGTATCGCAGACCGCCGTGGATGAGCTTGCTCGAACGGCTCGACGTCCCGGACGCGAAGTCCCGGGCCTCGACGAGCCCGACGGTCAGCCCGCGGGTGGCGGCGTCGAGGGCACTGCCCGCGCCCACGACGCCACCACCGATCACGAGCACGTCGAGCTCGGTCCCCGCCATGGCGGCCAGGGCGTCCGCCCGGGCCTGGGGGGAGAGCGCGACCGATCTCATGAGTGTCCTTCCCTAGGAACCGTGGTCCGCCGACGTCAGTCGACGTCCACCCAGTTCAACGTCCGCTCGACGGCCTTCTTCCACATGGCGTAGCCCTCGGTGCGCTGCTCGTCGTTCCACTCCGGCGACCAGTGCCGGGCCTCGTTCCAGTTCTGCCGCAGCTCGTCGGTGTTCTTCCAGAACCCGACGGCCAGGCCCGCCGCGTAGGCCGCGCCCAGCGCCGTCGTCTCCGCGACGACCGGCCTGCTGACGTCGACACCGAGCACGTCGGACTGGATCTGCATGCAGAGCTCGTTCATGGTGACGCCGCCGTCGACCTTGAGTACCTCCAGGTGCACCCCGGAATCCTTTTCCATCGCCTCGATCACGTCGCGGCTCTGGTAGCAGATCGCCTCGAGCGTGGCCCGGGCCAGGTGCGCGTTGGTGTTGTAGCGGGACAGGCCGACGATCGCACCGCGGGCGTCGGAGCGCCAGTACGGCGCGAACAGACCACTGAAGGCGGGGACGAAGTACACCCCGCCGTTGTCGTCGACCTGCCGGGCCAACGCCTCGGACTGCGCCGCACCGGAGATGATGCCCAGCTGGTCGCGCAGCCATTGCACGGCCGAACCGGTCACCGCGATGGACCCCTCCAGCGCGTAGACGACGTCCTCGTCGTTGAACTTGTAGCAGACCGTCGACAGCAGGCCCGCCTTCGAACGGATCAGCTCGGTGCCGGTGTTGAGCAGCATGAAGTTGCCGGTGCCGTAGGTGTTCTTCGCCTCGCCGGGCGCGAAGCACACCTGGCCGACGGTCGCAGCCTGCTGGTCGCCCAGGTCGCCGGTGATGAGCACCTCGCCGGCGAGCGGGCCGGTGCCACGGGTCGTGCCGTAGCCGGCCGTGTACGAGCTCGGCTTGATCTCCGGCAGCATCTGCCGCGGGATGTCGAAGAACCCGAGCAGCTCGTCGTCCCAGTCGAGCGTCTCCAGGTTCATCAGCATCGTACGGCTGGCGTTGGTGACGTCGGTGACGTGGACCCCACCGTCGCGACCGCCGGTGAGGTTCCAGATCAGCCACGTGTCGGTGTTGCCGAAGATCGCGTCGCCGCGCTCCGCCGCGGCCCGGACCCCGTCGACGTTCTCGAGGATCCACTGGATCTTGCCGCCGGAGAAGTACGTGGCGGGCGGCAGGCCGGCCTTCTGCCGGATGGTGTCGCCCTTGCCCTCGCGCTCCAGCGCCGACGCGATCCGGTCGGTGCGGGTGTCCTGCCAGACGATCGCGTTGTAGTAGGGGCGCCCGGTGTTGCGGTCCCACACGACGGCAGTCTCGCGCTGGTTGGTGATGCCCAGCGCGCACAGGTCGCTCGCCGAGAGCCCGGTCTTGTTGAGCGCGCTCTGCAGCACCGCGGAGGTGCGCTCCCAGATCTCGACGGGGTTGTGCTCCACCCAGCCGGCCTGCGGCAGGATCTGCTCGTGCTCCAGCTGGTGGCGGCCCACCTCGTTGCCGGAGTGGTCGAAGATCATGAACCTCGTGCTGGTCGTGCCCTGGTCGATGGCGCCGACGTAGTCAGCCATGGGTCGTCCCTCCTCAGGTGTTGGCGCGCGGCTCGGACACGGCCGGGGTTCCGGTGAACTCCTCGTCCTTGGGCAGGTAGCGGTCGATCAGCAGGATGAACAGCCCACCACCGATCAGGCCGCCGATGATCGGCGCCACGATGGGCAGCCAGAAGTAGAGATTGCCGTGTTGGTCCATCATCGCTGTCGAATATCCGGTCATCAGCGACGCGAGCCGCGGCCCGAAGTCACGGGCCGGGTTGATCGCGTAGCCGGCGTTCGTGCCCCACGCCATGCCGATCGCGACGACCAGCAGGCCGACGACGACCGGGCCGAGGTTGGCCAGCGGCGGGTTGTTGACCGCCGTCGTCAGCGCGAAGATCACGAAGACGAGGATCGCGGTACCGACGATCTGGTCGAGGAACGCAGTCGGGATGCCGATGCCGTCGAGGCCGTTGCCGGGCAGCGTCGAGAACACGCCCTGGGTCTTGATGGTGTGGCCGGGGTCGACCTTCGCGATCGCGTCCGCGTACACCACGCGCACGATCAGCGCGGCGACGAAGGCGCCCAGGAACTGCGCCACGATGTAGGGCAGCACCTTCCGCCACTCGAAGCCCTTGAACGCGGCGAGCGCGATGGTGACCGCGGGGTTGAGGTGGGCGCCGGACAGCCTCGCTGCCACGTAGACGCCGAGCGTCACGCCGAGACCCCACGCCCAGGCGATCGAGTCGTGGTCACCGAGGGTCCCCTCGGGTGACGTGACGACCTGCGCCACCACGCCGACGCCGAACAGGATCAGGATCATCGTCCCGGCGAACTCGGCGCTGAGCTCGCCGAGCAATGTCTTCCGCATAGCAGTGCCCTCCTTCGGGGTTGCCGTGTCGTCGCCGGGAGCGTCGCCCACACCCCTCCCACCGGGCCCCTTCTGAAGGTCCCGTTCCCGCGCGCGGGAACGGACGCTAGGAACCTACTGTGACAGGAGCAACCTGAGGTGTTCGTCAATGTCGAATCGACATTGCCGAAACCGTCACATGCAGCGCGTTAGGCTCGGGGCGTGCCCGGCACGATCCAGTCGATCGAGCGGGCGGCCGCGGCGTTGCGGCTGCTCGCCAACACCGGGCGCCCGCTCGCCCTCGCAGAGCTCGCCGCCGCTCTCGACCTGCCCCGGCCCACCGCCCACGGCATCCTGCGCACCCTGCGCGAGGTGGGCTTCGTCGACCAGGACGCCGCCAGCTCGCTGTACTCCGTCGGCGCCGGGCTCGGCAGCCTCTCCACCCCCGGCTGGGACCGTCACGACCTGCGGTCGCGCTCCATGAACTGGGCCGACGCGCTGGCGGGCGGCACCGGCTGCGCCGTGTTCGTCGGGGTTCCCGACGGGCGCGTCGTCAGCCTCGTGCACCACGTCTTCCGGCCCGACGGCTCCCCGCAACGGCTGCGCACCAACGAGACCGTGCCCATGCACGCCACCGCGCTCGGCAAGTGCCTGCTGGCCTTCGCCCCCCTCGTGACGCCCGCCGCCCGCGACCTCGACCTGCAGCGCTACACCGGCCGCACCGCCACCACCCCGGCGTCGCTGGAGAGTCAGCTCGTCGTCGCCCGGCGGCGCGGCTGCGCGACGGGGTTCGCCGAGTACACCCCCGGCGTCGGTGGGGCGGCGGTGCCGCTGCGCGGGGCCGGCGGGCTCGCCGTCGGGGCGCTCGGGATCAGCGGACCGGTGGAGCACCTCTTCGGGTCGGGCGGTGTCGTGCGGCCCCGCCTCGTCGACCAGCTGACCGCCGCCGCCGGGGAGATCTCGGTGACGCTGGGGCACTCGTGAGGGCGGCCCGATCGTGCAGGAAGGGGCACGATGAGTGAGCGGGTCGTCGCCGCGATCGACCAGGGCACCACGTCGACACGCTGCCTGTTGTTCAACCGCGCCGGCCGGATGCTGGCGGTGGCCCAGCGCGAGCACCGGCAGCACTACCCGCGGCCCGGGCGCGTCGAGCACGACGTCGAGGAGATCTGGCGCAACGTCGCGTCGATCGTCCCCGCGGCGCTGCGCCGGGCGGGGCTGGGCCCGGAGAACATCGCCGCGCTGGGGATCGCGAACCAGCGCGAGACGACCGTCATCTGGAACCGGCACACCGGCCTGCCGCTGGCCCGCGCGATCACCTGGCAGGACACCCGCACCGACGGCATCGTCGCCCGGCTGACGGCCGAGGGGCACGGCGAGCTGTTCTCGTCGGTGTGCGGGCTCGCCCCGGCGACGTACTTCGCCGGTCCGCGGCTGCGCTGGCTGCTCGACAACGTCGCCGGGGCGCGGGCGGGCGCCGAACGTGGCGACGTCCTGTTCGGGACGATGGAGACCTGGCTGATCTGGCGCCTCACCGGCGGGCCGGACGGGGGCATGCACGTCACCGACGTCACCAACGCCAGCCGCACGATGATGATGGACATCCGCAGCCGGGAATGGTCGCCGAAGCTGCTGGCGGCCCTCGACGTCCCCGAACGGATGCTGCCGCGCATCCGCTCGAACTCCGAGGTCTACGGCACGTGCACGGCGGTGCTGCCGGGCGTCCCGGTCGCGGGGGCGCTGGGCGACCAGCAGGCCGCGCTCGTCGGCCAGACCTGCTTCGCACCGGGCGAGGCCAAGTGCACCTACGGCACGGGCGCGTTCCTGCTGATGAACACGGGGACGCGGATGGCCGGGTCGACGCACGGGCTCATCCCGACGATGGGCTACGTCCTCGGCGACGAGGCGCCCGTCTACGCGCTGGAGGGTTCCATCGCGATGACGGGTTCGCTGGTGCAGTGGTTCCGCGACTCGCTCGGCCTCATCGAGACGGCTCCGCAGATCGAGACGCTCGCGCTCACCGTCCCCGACAACGGCGGCTGCTACATCGTCCCGGCGTTCTCCGGGCTGTATGCGCCGCGCTGGCACCCCGACGCGCGCGGCGTCATGGTCGGCCTGACCTCTTACATCGACAAGGGGCACCTGGCACGGGCGGTGCTGGAGGCGACCGGCTGGCAGACGCGTGAGGTCGTCGACGCCATGAACGCCGACTCGGGCCTGCCGGTGACGCGGCTGAAGGTCGACGGCGGCATGACGGCCAACCACCTGCTCATGCAGTTCCTCGCCGACGTGCTCGACGTGCCGGTGGAACGCCCGCTCGGGTCGGAGGCGGTGTCGCTGGGTGCGGCGTACGCGGCGGGGCTGGCCGTCGGCCACTGGTCGAACCTGGAGACGTTGCGCGCCAACTGGCACCGGGCCGCGGCGTGGGAGCCTGCGATGGACCCGGTGCTGCGCCGCCGCGAGCACGCCAACTGGGGACGTGCGGTCGACCGCAGCTACGACTGGGTCGAGCCCTCGTGACCCGTCAGGACAGGCCCGGGCCGCCGACGGGGGAGAGCTCGATGAACTCGGGCGGGCCCGCGAGCAGCCCCAGCACCGACCCGAGGCCGGCCTCGCCCAGGTCGCGGTTGAGCGCCGCCTCCGACGCCGCCTCGTCGCTCCAGACCTCGGTGATCCAGACGGCGTCGTCCTCGTCGGGCGTCCGGTTGACGACGTAGAGCTCGCACCCGGGCGCGTCGCGCATGCCCTCGGCGACGCGCAGCAGCCCGTCGGCCAGCGCCGCGCCCTGCCCCTCGACGGCGACCATCCGCACGTACCGCCCGACCCTGTCGCCGCTCATGGCGCCGACCGTACGCGAGGCGCCTGCGGCGCCTGTGAGTGGCGTTATTGGCTATAGCCAATAACGCCACTCACAGGGGCACCACCAGGATGCGGTCGTCGTCGGGGGCGGGGGAGCCGCGGCCGTCGCGGTTGCTCGTCGTCACCCACAGCGCGGAGCGGTCGGGGGTGGCGACGACGCCGCGCAGCCGGCCGAACTCCCCGGTGTAGAGGGCCTCGGGGGTGCCGGTGCGGCCGTCGGCGGTCAGCGGGATGCGCCAGAGCCGTTCGCCGCGCAGCGCACCCGCCCACAGCGACCCGCCCGCGTAGGCGAGCCCGCTCGGCGAGGCGGCGGCGGTCGCCCAGGTGACGAGCGGGTCGGTGAAACCCTCCCGCCCGGCGATGCCCTCGACGGTGGGCCAGCCGTAGTCGGCGCCGGGCGTCAGCAGGTTGATCTCGTCGAAGGTGTTCTGGCCGAACTCGGTGGCGTAGAGCCGGTCGCCGGGGCCGAAGGCGAGGCCCTGGACGTTGCGGTGGCCGTAGGTCCAGACGGCGGTGCCGAACGGGTTGCCGGGGGCGGGCGCGCCGCCGGGGGTGACGCGCAGGACCTTGCCGCCCAGGTCGTCGCGGTTCTGGGAGGCGTCGCTGCGGCTGGAGTCGCCTGTCGCGACGTAGAGGAAGCCGTCGGGGCCGAAGGTGAGGCCGCCGCCGTTGTGGATCGAGGCGGCGCCGATGCCGGAGACGATCACCTGCTGGGCGTTGCCGTCGATCGTGCCGTCGGGGCCGACCTGCAACCGCACGACCCGGTTGTCCTGCGACGACGTGTAGTAGACGTAGACGGCGCGGTCGGTCGCGAACTGCGGCGAGACGGCGATGCCGAGCAGGCCGCCCTCGCCGCGGGCGGCGACACCGCCGACGGTGCCGACGGGCGTCGCCGCCCCCTGGGGGGTCACGCGCACGATCCGGCCGGACTCCCGTTCGGTGACGAGCGCATTGCCGTCGGGCAGGAAAGCGATCGCCCACGGCACCTCGAGCCCGGTGAGCAGCACGCGCGGGGCGCCGGGGGTGCGCTGCGGGGCGAGGTCGGAGGTCGCTGCGGGTGTGGGGACCTGTGCGGTGGCGTCGACGGGGGCCGGGCTGGTGCTGCCGCAGGCGGCCATCGCGAGGACGGCCACGAGGGCGAGAGCGATGACGGCGGTGACTCCCCGGGCTGCGATGCGCACGGAATCCACGCTAACCGCCCGTGACGGACACGGCCGGTGTGATCCGCCGATCGGGTGGGACACACGGGCTGCGTCGTAGGGGCAGACTGGGCCGCGGCGACAGGGGGACAACGACGATGTGGCTCGACGGCCTGCTGCAGACGATCCCGCCGATCACGGTGTACCTGCTGGTCGGGCTCGTCGTGGGGATCGAGAGCCTGGGCATCCCGCTGCCCGGCGAGATCGTGCTGGTGAGTGCGGCGCTGCTGTCGTCGCGGCACGAGCTGGCGGTGTCGCCGGCGTGGATCGCGGTGGCGGGCAGCGCGGGCGCGATCATCGGTGACTCGATCGGGTATGCCATCGGCCGTCGCTACGGGATGGGTCTGTTCGACACCCTGGGCCGACGGTTCCCGAAGCACTTCGGGCCGAGCCACGTGCAGGTGGCCGAGAGGTTCTTCCGCCGGTGGGGGATGTGGGCGGTGTTCTTCGGCCGCTTCGTCGCGCTGCTGCGGATCTTCTCGGGCCCGCTCGCCGGTGCGCTGGGCATGCACTACCCGCGGTTCCTCGTGGCCAACGCGCTCGGCGGCATCGTGTGGGCGACGGGGACGACCTTCCTCGTCTACTCGTTGGGCGTCGTCGCGGAGCACTGGCTGTCGCGGTTCTCCTGGGTCGCGCTGCTGGTCGCGGTCATCGCCGGGATCGGGGTGACGCTGTTCGTCCGCCGCCGCACGCGCCGGATGGCGGAGGCGCACGAGGTGGAGCAGAAGGAGACCGACTACGCCGCCGAGTCCGACGACTGAGGCTGCGCCACCAGCATCGACAGGTCGAGCGCGGGCGGGTTGGGGCCGTAGGCGTTGCGTCGCGCGGCCCGCACCCGGAACCCCGGGAACGAGGTGACCAACCGCAGGATCGCGGGCGGCGACATCGGCTTCCCGCGTTCGCGGGCCCTGGCGACGCGCTGCTCCGTCCGCACCTGCTGGGCCTGGACGGCCTGGATGGCGGGTTCGCGATCGGCCTGGATCGCGGCCAGGACGTCGGGCCCGGCCGAGCCCGCGCGCAGGGCGGGGACGAGCCGGTTGGCGGCGGCGACCGCGTCCTGCACGGCCATCAGGATCCCGTTGCCGCCGACGGGGGAGATGACGTGCGCGGCGTCGCCGATCAGCAGCAGCCCCGGCCGCCACCACGTCCCGACGCGCGAGATGTCCACCGAGAGCAGCGTGGTGTCGTCCATCGAGGTGAGCGCCCCGACGCGGTCGGCGAGCCACGGCACGTGTTCGGCGACGAACCGGCGGACGGGTTCGACGCCGGCGCTGCGGACCGCAGGGTAGCCGCCCTTGGGCAGCGAATAGCCGATCTGCCAGTCGGTCGGCCCGCCGAGCAGCCCGACGTAGTGGTGGCGGCCGAAGTAGAGGTCGACGTCGGCCTCGGGTGGGTCGTCGTCGCGGCGGGGGAGCCGGAACCACAGCAGGTCGCTGCTCGCACCGAGTGGTTCGGGCGTGAGCCCGGCGAGGCGGCGCACCCGGGAGAACCGGCCGTCGGCTCCGATGACCAGCGGGGCGCGCAGCTCGTGGTCGGCGCCGGAGGAAGAGTCGCGGTAGCGCACCCCGGTGACGGCGGGCGCGCCCTGCGGGGTCTCGCCGTCGACGAGCAGGCCGGTGACCTTGGCGCCGAGGCGCAGCTCGAAACCGGGGAGCTCAGCGGCCCGGGATGCCATGAAGTCGAGGAACCGGGCCTGCGGCATGAGCGCGACGTAGTTGAACCGCGTCTCCAGGCCGCCGTAGTCGGTGGTGCGGATCGTGCCGTGCGGGGTGTGGAAGCGGAACCAGCGTGCGGCGAAGTGGGGGAGGGCCAGCAGGTCGTCGGCCAGGCCGAGGCTGTCGAGCAGCTCGAGGGTCCAGGGGTGCAGGGAGTCGCCGCGGAAGTCGCGGTCGAAGTCGCGGTGCGCCTCCAGAAGGGTGACGCGCACACCGCTGCGCGCCAACAAATACGCGGTGAGCATTCCCCCCGGCCCGCCGCCGACGACGATGCACGCCGGACTGCTGCCGGTGCTCACGCCGCCGCCCGCGGTTCGAGCCGGAGCACCCGGATCGTCCGCAGGTGCGGACGGATCTCGTCGGGGGTCGCGTCGGGCCCGACGGGGAACGAGTTGATCGCGAACGGCAGGTTCCGCATCGCCGACAGGTAGGTGACGACGACGGGGGCCGCCTCGTCGTCGGGCACCGGGACGGTCGTGGCGGGCAGCTCGGCGTCGCGGGAGGCGATGGTGCAGTCGGGATCGGCCGCCAGGTTGCGGGCCCAGTCGCGGTGCGTGTCCGGGCACACGAGGTACTGGCTGCCGCCGAGGCCGACGACGCCCATCGGGGTGGAGCGGACGAGCCCGGTGCGCCGGCCGCGGGTGCGCAGCACACGACGCGCGTAGCCACCGTCGACGATCGGGTCGGGCGGTCCGCTCAGGATTTTGTCGATCATGGACGCGTTCAGCGCAACCAGGTCGGGGCCGGGCACGATCCGACGGTAACGGCGGCCGCGTGAGCCCGCGCGGCGAAATCCGTGCACGGTGATGCATCCGATGATCCGGGCGTCTCGCGGGTGACGTCGCGATCATGGCCAGTCGGGGACTGCGGCCGGAACCGATCAGCGACGGGCCTCCGACGACCTGCCCGCGATCGTCGGGCTCACCGTCGGCGTCCTCGTCGTCCAGGCGGTCTGGAGCCGGCTGTTGCCGGCCGCGTACGCGCACGGGCCGAGGAATGGGTGTGGCGGTGCGGACCCGGTGGACGATCGCGCCGCTCCGAAAGATCTGACCCTTCCGGATCTCCGCCGGTCCCTGCCAGGATCGGCGGAGATCGCCGATGGGGGTGCGCATGGGCTTCGTACTGGGCTTCCTGCCCTGGATCCTGTACTGGGCGCTCGTCGGGAACGTGCCGTTCCGCTGGGTCACGCTGCTCGTGCTGGTGGTCGCACTCGCCGTCCAGGCCCTCGGCAGGCTGCGCCGCCGACCCACGCGCAGCCTCGAGGTCGGCAGCCTCGTCGTGTTCGTGCTCCTGGCGATCGCGGCCTTCGTGTTCGACGACGCCTGGCTCGAGAAGTGGCTGCAGCCCCTGTCCAACCTGGGAATCCTGCTCGTCGCGCTCGTCGGGCTGCTCGTGGGTCGACCGTTCGTCCGTGAGTACGCGGCGGCGTCGGTCGACGAGCGCACCGCTCGCAGCGACGGCTTCGCGACGATCACCCGCTCGATGACGTGGCTGTGGGTCGGGGTGTTCGCGGCGATGACGGTCGTCTCCGCGCTCCCGCCGATCGTCGACGGATCGTCCACGCTGCTCGACGAGGGCGACACCCTTTCGGTGCTCTGCTACTGGGTGCTGCCCTTCGTGCTCCTCGGCGTCGGTGGGCTGGTGTCGGGGATGTTCCCGCCGTGGTTCGAGAAGCAGTCCGCGCTCGTCGACGCCCGGCAGGCCGACGAGGCCCCGGCCGTCGTCGCGCAGCCGGCCGCGCCGCCCGACCAGGAGACGCCGGGGCTGGCTGTCGAGGTCCCGGCGGTCAGCAGGCACGACGACCCCTTCGTGCCCGTGGTCCACGCCCCGGCCGGGTCGCGGGTCCGGCTCACCGCCACGGCCGCGGACCTCTTCGGCCGACGGTGGGCGTCGGACGCCGAGGTGGACGTGCCGGCGTCCGGGTCGGTCACGGCCGGGACCACCGACGACACCCTCACCGACATGCGTTTCGCCCAACCCGACACCACCCCCGACCTGTTCGTCCCGCCGCCCGACCCGTGGCAGGTCACCGTGACCGCGAGCGTCGACGGGCTCGGCACGACCCGGCGGACCGTCGCCCGCTCCGCCGGTCCCGGGCTGCGCGCCGTCGCGGTCGACGTCGACGGCCGCCCCGGACTCCTCGTCACCCCGGCCGGCTCCGGGCACCCCGGCGTCGTGTGCTTCGGCGGGTCCGAAGGCGGCTTCGAGTCGCAGGTCGCCCATGCCCACCTCCTTGCCGCACACGGCTTCGCCGCCCTCGCCGCGTGCTGGGTCCCGGAGGCCGACGCCGTTGCGGGCATCGCCTCGATCCCGCTCGAACGGTTCACCGCCGCCGTCCGGCTGCTCGCCGGACGCCCGGAGGTCGATCCCGGACGCCTCACCGCGATGGGCGTGTCCCGCGGCGCAGAAGGGCTGCTCGCCGCGATCGCCGCCGAACCCGACACCCCGGTCCGCGGGCTCGTGCTCGTCAGCCCCAGCTCGCTGTCGTGGCAGGCCATCGGCGGGGGCGGGGAGATCCCCGACACCCCGTCGTGGACGTCGAACGGCCAGGACGTGCCGTGGCGGCCGGTACCCAGCGGCGAGCTGATGGGGCAGCTCGTCCACAACGCCTGGACCGTGGGACGCGACCGCACCGCCCACCGCCCCAGCCTGCTGCGGCTGCGTCCCGCCTACGAGGCCGGGCTCGCCCACGGCACCGACGGCGCCCTCCCGGCCGAACGGGTGGCCTGCCCGTTACTGCTGGTCAGCGGCACCGACGACCAGGTCTGGCCGGCGACCGAGATGTCCGGGGAGATCCTGGCGCGGCGGGCCCGGCCCGACGACGAGCACGTCGCCCACCCCGGGGCCGGGCACCTGATCCGGCTCGGCGCCCTGCCGACTGACGCGCAGTGGACCGCAGGCCTCGCCCTCGGCGGCGGCCGCACCGCCCAGGCCGCGGCCCAGCGCGACACGAGCGCGCGGGTCACCGACTTCCTGCGGCGGGCCACCGCGGCGCCTGCGCGTACCCGGTCCTGATCCCATCCTGATCCTGGCCGACGGAACACTTCGTTCCGTCGGAGTGAACGCAGTTCAGGGCATGAGCAGGCTCATGAGCGGGATCGTGGTGCTCGCCGCGCTCGCGCTGGCGGCGGCCGGGTGCACGACCGCCACGTCGACGCGGGAGCCGGCCGGGGAGTCGGTAGCCACCCGCGCCTACGAGATCGTGCCGTGCCCGTCGCCCAACATCGCGGGGGCTCCATCGCTCGACTTCCCCACGGGCACGGTGTGCGGCTACCTCACGGTGCCGGAGGACCGCGCGAAGCGCGACGGTCGCATGATCAAGGTCTTCGCCGCCCGGGTGCCGTCGAGGTCACCGAACCCGCAGCCCGACCCGGTCGTCTGGCTCGCGGGCGGGCCCGGGGGAGCGGGCTCGTTCCAGGCGGCCCAGCTGACGGAACAGGGACTGAACGCCGACCGTGACGTGATCTTCTTCGATCAGCGGGGCACCCACCACTCGCAACCGCGGCTGAGCTGCCCCGAGTACGAGGACTACGACGCTAAGGCGATCAGCCTCCCGTTCTCGGCTCCGTCGACCACGGCCGGGGACGTCGCCGCCGTCCGGACCTGCCGGGACCGGCTCACCGCCGCGGGCTGGGACCTCAGCGCCTACAACACGGCCGAGAACTCCGCCGACATCGCCGACCTGCGGGTCGCGATGGGCATCGACCAGTGGAACGTCTACGGCGTCTCCTACGGCACGAAGCTCGCGCTCAGCCTTCTGCGCGACCACCCGCAGGGCATCCGCAGCATGGTGCTCGACTCGGTGTCGCCGCCCGCCAACAACATCGCGCAGACGTGGTGGCAGGCGCCCGCGAGCTCGTTCGCCGCGATCTTCGCCGCCTGCGCGGCGCAGCCCGCCTGCGCCGCCGCGTACCCGAACCTGCAGGCCGACTTCTTCGCGACCGTGAACCGGCTGACCACGACGCCGCTCGTCGTGCAGTCCGAGGACCCGTACTCCGGCGCCCCACTCACCGTGACCGTCGACGGGTTCTCGCTCGCCTACGCCGTGATCCAGGCGAGCGAGCGCGGCGACGCCTCCGGCGTTCCGAAGATGATCACCGAGACCGCCCGCGGCGGGTCCGACGAGATCGTCGCCGCGCTGCTGGCGCTGCAGGGTTCACCCGACTTCGCCGGGCTCGCCGGTGACGCCCTCGCCTTCAGCGTGTTCTGCGGCGAGCACGCCGACCTGACGACGGAGGACGCCGCCCTCGCGACCGCGAAGGCCGCGCTGCCGCAGTTCCCCGACCAGGTGCTGCGCCTGCAGCCGAAGCAGGGCCGGCTGTTCGCCGAGTGCCCGGCCTGGGACGTCGAGCCCCGACCGGCCGCGTCGGCGCCCACCCGCAGCGACCAGCCCGTCCTGATCATCGAGGGCCGGTTCGACGCCGCGACCGCGCCGCAATGGGTCGACATCGTCCGGCCCGGACTGCCGAGGTCGCAGTACGTCGAGTTCCCGTTCACCGGCCACTCGGTCCTGGGCAGGTCGGAGTGCGCGATGACGATCACGACGGCGTTCCTCGACGATCCCGACCGGCCCCTCGACGGGACCTGCGCCGCCGCGCAGACCCTCACCTTCACCACCGGGTAGGGCCGGACGGGGCTGCCCGGGGCGGGTCACCGACGCGCCGGCTCCGCGGGCGTCGGTACCGTCGTGACCGGGTCGTCTCCCGTCGGCGTCCCGACCACCCGCCTCCACGTCGCGACGACGACGATCGGGATCAGCAGCAGCGACGTCCGGCCGAGGAACAGCGTGACCGGGTCGGACTCCTCCAGCGCCGGGATCGCGAAGTAGCCGAAGAACGACGCGGTGGCCACGACCAGCAGCACCGCGCGTTCGGCCCGGGCGAATCCGACGCGTTCGAGGACCGTGGGCAGCACCCGCCGGTAGAGGTCCGCGGTGCCCCACACCACCAGCGGCGTGACGACGGCGTAGATCCACCACCGCGACACCCCGGAGCCCTCCACGAAGTGGGTGACGTCGCCGTCGGGCGCGAACGTCCGCAGCGGCACGTAGTCGTAGACGTTCACCAGGCTGAAGAACAGGTACCAGAACACGACGTAGAGCCCGGCCGGCTGCAGCCGCCACCGGAACAGCCACCGCCGCACCAGCAGGTAGGGCAGCGCGTTGCCGATCACCGGCCCGGCCGCGGCGGCCATCGCGACCTGCCAGTGGTGTCCTGCGGCGAGCGCGGCGGAGTAGTCGACGTTCTCGTCCACGTGCGCGAGCAGGAAGATGTTCCACAGGCCAGTGCCACCCCAGTCGATGTCGCCCGGCGTCGGCTTGATGCCGGTGAGCCAGGCCATGATCGAGTGCGAGAACTCGTGGGGGAGCACCGCGACGTAGTGCGTCACCAGCAGGATGACGGGTGTCGCGGCGAGCAGCCACCGGCGGTTCATCGGGTCGGCGCCGCGGCCGGGTCCCCGGGCAGCCGCATGTCGGGGTAGAAGACCGGCAGGATCGCCTTGAGCAGCGTCAGCGCGGACCCCTCACCGGACGGGACGGTGGCGAGGTTGGTGGCGATCGTGATCCGCAGGCCGGTGGTGGGGTCCTGGCCTGTGAACGTCATGAAGCCGGGGATCTGGCCGTCGTGGCCGACGATGGGCCCGAACTTCGCGATGCCGATCCCGTAGCCGCCGCCGCCGGCTTCGGCCGGGTCGGTCGGCTGGATGCTGTCGAGCCGCAGCTTCTGCGTCGCCGGGTCGAGCAGCCCACCACCGACCAGCGCACCGACGTAGGTGAACAGATCCGGCACGGTGGAGATCGCCCCGCCGGCCGTCCAGGCCCACGACGGGTTGGCGTCGGTCTCGTCGTTCGGCTCGAGCGTCCCGGTCTTCGCCGCGGCCTGCTCGGCCTCGGGCAGGGCGTAGCCGTCGATCGTCGAGACGTTGGTGCCGAACGAGTAGCCCCGCGGGTGCGGGCCGGGGATCGCGGCGTCGGTGCGCACCGGCAGCGAGGAGCCGGTCATGCCGAGCGGGGTGAAGATGCGTTCCTGGAACGCCTTCTCGACGGGCATCCCGGTGAGCTGTTCGATGACCAGTCCGAGGAGGACGATGTTGGTGTTGCTGTACTCGAACGTGGTGCCGGGCTCGGCGTTCGGCGGGTGCGCGAAGGCGATCGCCAGCAGCTCGTCGGGGGTCCATGCCTTGCCGGGGTCGGCGTCGAGGGTCTCGTTGAAGCCGCGGTCGAAGGTGTAGCTGTAGAGGCCGCTGCGCATCTCGGCGAGCTGCGCGATCGTGACGCGGTCGCCGTTCGGGACGCCGGCGCGATACTTCCCGATCGGGTCCGTGAGCGCCAGCTTCCCCTCCTGGAGGAGCTGCAGGATCACCGTCGACGTCATGGTCTTGGTGATGCTGCCCGCGCGGACGTGGTCGTCGACGGTCATCGGGTCGTCGGTGCCGAGGGTGGCGGTGCCGAAGGTGCCGGTCCACTCGCCGTCGGTGGGGGAGGCGATGCGGACGATCGCACCGGGGATCACGTTGTCGCGCATGGCCGCGTCGATCCGCGTCTGCACCTCGGCGACGAAGGCAGGTCCCGTGGTCGCGGGGGTGCCGCAGCCGGCGAGCAGGCCGAGCGCCAGGACGGCTGCGGGAAGGACCGTGAGCCGCCTCATCGCTTCAGGGTCCCGTCCAGCCAGTCGAACACCCGTTGGCTCCACAGCAGCTCGGCTCCCGTCTCGTCGTGCTCGCCCGCGCCCTCGGCATTGGTGAACCGCAGGTACTCCTTGGGGACGGTCAGCGCGTCGTAGAGCGGCTGCGCGTCGTTGCCACGGCGGTCGTTCTCGCCCGTCGACAGCAGCGTCGGGCACGTGATCCTCGGGGCGAGCCCGTCGAGGGTGTAGTCCTTCGTCTGCCGCAGGTAGTCCAACGGCGTCGCGAAACCGTGGGTGAGCATGCCCCGGTTCAGGGTGAACGCCATCGCCGAGCTCGCGGCCATCTCGTCGCGCAGGACCTTGTTCAGCTCGTCGGCGTTGCCCGTGTAGAGCTGGTCGCGGTACTGCTCGGGCAGCAGGAACGTGGCGTTGGGGCCGGGCGTGTACTGCGGTGCGTCGGCCACCAGCGCGGCGATGCGGTGCTCGGCGGTCGCGGCGCGCGGGGCGAGGTAGCCGCCCCAGCTGCGTCCCATGAGGACGATCCGTTCCCGGTCGACCTCGGGCCGGGCCAGCAGCCAGTCGATCTGCGGGGTGACCACGGCCTCCCAGTCGGGACGGAAGACCAGCTTCTGCTCGACGAGCGCGCCACCCTGACCGGGGCCGTCGATCAGCAGGACGGCGTAGCCGCGGCGCAGCGCCGCGACCCCGCCCATGAAGAAGTTCTCCTCCATCGTGCCGTCGTAACCGCCGGCCATCGCGATCGCGGGGTGCGGTCCGTCGCCGGCCGGGCGGCACCACCACGCCTTCAGCGGCGTCGACCCGTACGGGATCTCGACGAGCTCGATCCGCCACTCCGACAGCGGGGCAGCCTTCGCGAAGGCGTTGTGCTGCTTGCGGTACGCGTCGACGAACCGCGCGTCCATCGGCGGCGTGTACAGGAAGATCCCCGACGTCCGGTAGTAGGTGACGGCGCGCAGGTAGCCCTCGTACGCGCTGACGCGGCGGCCCGCGGCGGCACTCGTGTCTGCTGCCGCCATCATCCGGTCACCGAGGGCCTGCCACTCACGGAACCACGCGTCGCGGTCGCCCGGCGGGATGCGGCGGGCGGCCATGAACGACTCGCCGACGTCGGCACCGCCGTAGGGGACGACGTCGAGCGCGCGAATGAACTGGCCGTCGAACTCCCCGTCGGCGAAGGCGATCCCGGTGAAGGTGTCGGGTGCGGGTGGCGCGGTGGGGGTCGTCACCGCGGTGGCGGAGACGCCCCCGCTCGAACAGGCCGCGAGCGTCGCGACGGCGGCCAGACCCGTCAGACCGGCGACGGTGCTGCGCAGCACCGACCTCCGGCTCGGGGTGATGGGGGACGGGTCGGGCACTGCGGCTCCTCGGGAGGGACGTCGTTGACGTCGGCGAGGATCACCGAGCCCGCTCTCACGGCGCTCTCAGTGCCTCCCGCGCGGGCTCGCCGAGGTCACCGACCAGCCCCGCCACGAGCTCGGTGGGATCGAGTCCGGCCATCCGCAGGCCGCTGTCCCAGTGTTTGCCGAACTCCGCCGGACCGAGGGCCGCGCGCAGGGTCGTGAGCCGCTCGTCGGTGCCCGGGTGCCAGGGCCATCCCCGGCCCTGGCCGGCGCTGAGCGCCGACGACAGCGCGTAGAAACGGGCGGCCTCGTCGAGCTGGCCGGCGTTCAGCAGGTGGGCGCCGCGGGACTCGAACGAGTCGGCGAAGTTGCGGGTACCGAGCCGCAGCTGGCTGCGCAGCACGGCATCGCCGTGGCGCAGACCGGTCTCGCCGTCGCCCCCGAACTGGGCGGTGATCGAGTGCGTGACCTCGGCGAACAGGATCGCGAGCTGGTTGCCGGTCGGGTCGGCGAGCACGGCATCGGCCAGCGCGACGGCACGGTCGCCGTCGCCGCCGAGCAGCGCCGATGCGGCCAGCACGGCCCGCCCGCCCTGCGCGGTGTGCGGGTCGCCGGCCTGGTCGGCGAGCGTGACGGCGGCCGACGCGGCCGTCGTCGCCCACTCGACGAGGTCACCGGTCCATGCGCAGACCGAGACGACGAACAGCAGCCGGGCCGCATCGGCGCGTCGCGGCGGCGGAGCGGCGGCCAGCGCAGGCACGGCGTCGGAGAAGAACGCGGTGGCGGCGTCGGCGTCGTGGCCGAGGGCGGCCGCGCAGCCCTGCACCGCGCGGGCCACGTCGGTCACACCGACGACCCTGGACGCGTCACCCACCAGCTCCGCCCAGCGCACGAGCTCGACGAGCCGCTCCCGGTCGTGCCAGTGGAAGACCAGCCGCGCGGCGAGCTCGATCCCCGCCGGAGCGGGCCGCTCCACCAGCAGCGACCGCAGCACGGTGCGCACAGCGGCGAGGTTGTCGTCGAGCCAGTCGTAGAACGCCCGCTGTCCGGCGGCGCCCGGCAACGGCCCGGCCAGGACGTGGTCGAGCACCCACCGGTCGCGGGCGGCGACGACGGCGTCCCGTTCCGTCGGGGTGAGGGTGTGGTCGGCGTGCGCCCGGATCGGCACGAGCTGCGCGAAGGACGTCGCGCGGCCGGGTGTGCGCCGCGCGGTGACCAACGAGCGGTGCACCAGCCCGCCCAGGACGTCGAGGGCCTGGTCGGGATGCAGCGGTTCCACGGCACACAGCGCGGCGGCGGCGTCGACGGTGAACACGCCGGTCAGGACGGCCAGCCTGCGGTGCAGGATCTGCTCGTCCGGGCCGGCGAGCCGGTAGCTCCAGTCGACCGTCTCCAACAGGGTGGCGTGCCGGTCGGGCCCGGGACCGCTGCGCGAGAGCCTGCCGGGCGCACGGTCGAGGCTGTCGGCGATCTCCGCGAGCTCGAACGTCCGGGTGCGCGCGGCGGCCAGCTCGATGCCCAGCGGCAACCCGCCGACGGCCGCGCAGATCCGTCGCAGCAGCGGGCGGTCCGGGCCGGTGGGGTCGACCCGGTCGTCGTCGGGGCGGGCGTCGGCGGAACGGTCGAGGAACAGCCGGACCGCGGCGTCCGTGGCGAGCGGCCCCAGCGGGACGCGCTGCTCGCCCGGCAGCTCCAGCGGTTCACGGCTCGTCGCCAGCACCGCCGCCGACGGGCACCGGTCGAGCAGCCGGCCGACGAAGTCCGCGACGGCCCCGAGGACGTGTTCACAGTTGTCCATCACCAGCAGCGCCTGCCGGTCGGCGAGCCGGCCGAGCACCAGCTCCTCCGGGGTTGTCCCCGCGACCGGAGTTGGCGCGAGCACGTCCGCGACCGCCACCGGGACCGACGCCGGGGCCGCCACCGCGCCGAGGTCGACGAACCACACCCCCGCGGGGAACCGGTCCCGGACGGCGAACGCCACCTCCGTCGCCAGCCGGGTCTTGCCGACCCCACCCGGGCCCAGCAGCGTGACCAGCGCCTGCGGCGCAAGGCGTGCGGCCACCCGGTCCAGGTCGGCCTCCCGGCCCAGGATGCTGGCGCGCCTGCTCGGCAGCCGCACCGGAACCGTGGGTGCCGGAGCCGCGGGCGCAGGCGTCAACGCGTCGTCCTGCACCAGGATCCGCTGGTGCAGCGCGGCCAGCGCGGGCCCGGGATCGACCCCGAGCTCGTCGGCCAGCATCCGGCGGACCGTGTCGTACGCGGTGAGCGCCGCCGCCTGCCGACCCGCCCGGTACAGCGCCAGGATCCGCAACTCCCACAACGGTTCCCGCAACGGGTGCTCCGCCACCGCGGCCGCCAGCTCGTGGGCCGCACGCTCCGGCTGGCCCAGCGCGACCAGCGCCGCCGCCCGCTGCTCGACGAGCGCCAGCCGCAGCTCCGAGAACCTCTCCCGGACCGGCGCCAGCCACCCGGTGTCGGCGACGTCGGAGCAGAACGACCCGCGCCACAACGCCAGCGCCTCCGCGCTCACCGCCACCACGTCGTCGTGGCGGCCCGCGGCCAGCGACGCGCGGGC
>MEGH01000003.1:63546-104168 GCA_001725415.1 Pseudonocardia sp. SCN 73-27 | reverse complement strand
AGCGACGCGCGGGCCGCGTCGGCCGCCGTGGCCAGCCGGTGCGAGTCGAGCCGGTCGGGGGCGACGACGAGCCGGTAGCCGAGGGGATCGGTCTGCAGGACGGTCGGCAGCGCGCGCGGACCCCGGTCGGGCTCCAGCACCTTCCGCAGGCGCCAGACGTGCGACTCCAGGACCTTGCCTGCCCGGGCGGGCGGCTCGGCACCCCACACCGCCTCGGCCAGCGTCGCCGTGCCGACCGGCTCCCCGACCCGCGAGAGCAGCACCGCGAGCACCGTGGACAGCCGCGCCCCACCCGGCGGACGGGCCACCCCGTCGTCGACCAGCAGTGGCCCGAGATCGCGAAACTGCACGAGCCGCACGGTATGCCGAGCGCGGTGGGTTCGTCCGCTTCGGAGACCCGATCGTGAACGGGCAGTTCACGTCGCACCGGCTCGTGAGACCGCCGTGAGAGCGCCGCGGGCGAGCCTGGGACCCGGTGGGCCCCTGGAGGGAGGGGCCCACTCCTTCACCGCGACGAGGAGAGGCCGGCATGTCCGTCGGAACGCTGCACGAGATCACGCCGGACCTGGTCCTCGTCGAAGGCCGCCACCCGCACACGCTGTGGGGCGACCCCGACCTGCCGACGATCGCCGTCTACCGCTGCGGGCCGCGGCTCTACCTGCTCGACACCGGCGTGGGACCCGAGCAGCTGGCCGCGATCCACGCCGTCGCCTCCCGGCACACCGGCGTCGACGAGATCGTGCTGCTCAACAGCCACGGCCACGTCGACCACCTCGGCAACAACCACGTCCTCCACCAGCTCCCCGCGATGAAGCGGCGCCACCACATCCCCCGCGACGCCCGCCCCGCCCTCGACCACGCCGCGTTCTTCGCCGCCATGTACCGCTCCGGGCTGGGCTGGTTCGACTACCTCGCCGGGCTCGACCTCGACCCGGACCGCCTCGCCGACATGCTCCGCACCCTCGGCGCCCCGGCCGCGCTGACCGCCGACGACGTCGCCGACCTCGGCTCGCGGATCGCCGCGCTCGGGCTCCCACCGGCGCTGGGCGGGTTCGTGCCGTCGCTGGTCGTCGACATCCTGCTGCGCACCTACCCGGAGATCCACCCGAGCGTGGCGACGATGGTCGACTACGAGGACCTGGGCCCGGCGGCGGAGATCACGATCGGGTCGACGCGCTGGACCGGCTGGACCTTCGCCGACGACGCCGGCACCCCCGAGGTCCACGTCCTGCAGGCGGCCGGGCACTCGGCGGGCGGGGTGGTCTTCCACCTGCCCCGCGCCCGGTTCCTGATGCTCGCCGACGAGACCTCCGCCCTGCCCTACTGGACCGACTCCGACCCGCGGCGCACCGTCGAGACCGCCGCCCGCGCGATCACCCTGATCGACGACGGCCTGCTCGACGGCATCTGCGCCGGGCACTTCCCGATGCTGCCCGCCCGCGGCGGGGAGGCCCGCGCGCGGCTGCAGGGGATCGTCGACACCGCCGCCGAGTTCACCGAGGCCGTCGCGGCCGTCCTCGGCGCACATCCCGACGGCCTGTGCATCGACGACCTGTACGCCACCCTGGTCACCGGCGCCGAACCCCGCTCGGTGATCGCCGTCCAGGCCGGGCTCCAGTTCCCTGTGTTCGCGACCTTCCTCAAACTGACCCTGCTCAACCACTGTCGCCTGCACGGCTTCCCCACCGGAACCGACGCGGCGGGCCGGCCCACGTTCCGGCTGCGCTGACGCCGTGCGCCTGCACCCGGACCCGGTGTTCGACCGCTTGCTCGGCGATCCCGGCGCCGCCGACCCCGCCGCGGTCGTCGCCGCGGGGGCGCGGATCGGCGTCGGGGACCTGGCCGGCTGGGAGCGGTTCTGGCGCGGCCGGGGCGACGACGCGCTGCGCCGCGCCGACGACCGCCTCGCCCTCGACGACGTCCCCGGCGCCCGGCAGGCCCTCCTCGCCGCCGCCGACGCCTACGGCCTCGCCGCGGCACCCCTGCCCGCCGACTGCGCGGCCCGGCGGGACAACCGCGCCGCGCAGGTCGCCGCGTTCCGCGCCGCCCTGCCCCTGCTCCCGGTCGAGGCCGAGATCGCCGGGCCCGCGGCCTACCGCTTCGGTGCCGACGGCCCGGCCTGCCGCGTCGTGCGGTTGCCCGAGGGGGTGCCCGCGGAAGCGGGATACGTCCGGTTCGCCGTCCCCGTCCTCGCCGAGGGACTCGACTGCCTGGTCTGCGAAGCGGATCCCCGCACCGTCGACGAGCCCCACCGCTGACCCATCGAGCAGGCCCGGTGCAGCGAGCCTCGGCGAGCACAAACCCTGCGCCGAGTTCGACGGCAGGCTGTTCCGGCGGCCGGCAAGGCCAGTGTGACGTCGAACTCGGTGGCGTCTGCGGAAATGCGCACAAACGACGAGGGTGGGTCTCCGGAAATGGAGACCCACCCTCGCGGTGAATGGTGCGCCGTCAGGGACTCGAACCCCGAACCCGCTGGTTAAGAGCCAGCTGCTCTGCCAATTGAGCTAACGGCGCATTGTGTTGAATTGTCTTACCGAGACCCGCTGCGCCCCACCGCTCGGCGCCTTCGGAACGCTATCACAGCGCTTTCCGGCCCCTTCGCGGTGGGGGCACCGCGCTCCGGGTGAGTGACGGGACTTGAACCCGCGGCCCCCTGGACCACAACCAGGTGCTCTACCAGCTGAGCTACACCCACCATGTGCACCGGCCTCAACCGGCGACGGGAAGAATACTAGCCCTCCCCCCGACCGCCCCCCACACCGGACCCCGTCACCGCGGCGGCAGCGGCCTGGGCCTGCTCGGACGTCGGTCCGGGAGGGGCGACGAAGAGGGTCGCGCGGTAGTAGGCGAGCTCGCGGATGGACTCGCGGATGTCGGCCAGGGCGCGGTGTGCGAGGCCCTTCTCCGGCTTGGCGTAGAAGACCCGCGGGAACCACCGCCGGCACAGCTCCTTGATCGAGCTGACGTCGACCATGCGGTAGTGCAGGTGCGCGTCGAGCTCGGGCATGTCGCGAGCGAGGAAGCCGCGATCGGTCGCGATGGAGTTGCCCGCCAGCGGCGCGGAGACGGCGTCGGGCACGTGCTCGCGGATGTAGGCGAGGACGGCCTCCTCGGCCTCCCGGAGGGTGACCTCCGAGCGCCGCACCTCCTCGGTGAGCCCGGAGTGCGCGTGCATGTCGCGCACGACGTCGGGCATCGCGGCGAGGGCGGACTCGTCGGCATGGATGACGACGTCGACGCCCTCGCCGAGGACGTTGAGGTCCCCGTCGGTGACGAGGACGGCGATCTCGATGAGCGCGTCGCGCTGCAGGTCGAGACCCGTCATCTCGCAGTCGATCCACACCAGACGGTCGTTCATCCCGCCACCCTAGGCGCTAGAGTCCGCCGACGTGGGGGAGAACACGAACGCCGATCCGGTGACCGCTGCCCAGCAGATCGCCGCCGGATACGCCACCGAGGGTCTTGCGCTGGAGCTCGGCACCGTGCTCGTCGACGGTGCGGTCGATCCGACGGCGAAGGTCCGTATCCCGTTCGCGACGCTGAACCGGCACGGCCTGGTGGCAGGCGCGACCGGTACGGGCAAGACGAAGACGTTGCAGGGCCTGGCCGGGCAGCTGTCCGACGCGGGGGTCCCGGTCCTGCTCGCCGACGTCAAGGGCGACCTGTCGGGCATGTCCCGCCCGGGTAGCGACGGGCCGAAGATCCAGTCCCGCGCCGCCGACACCGGCGACGACTGGACGCCGACCGCCTACCCGTGCGAGTTCCTGTCGCTGGGCGGGTCGTCGTCGGCGGTGCCGATCCGGGCGACGCTCACGCAGTTCGGGCCGATCCTGCTGTCGAAGGTCCTGGGGCTCAACGACACGCAGGAGTCGACGCTCGGCCTGATCTTCCACTGGGCCGACCAGAACCAGCTGCCGCTGCTCGACACGAAGGACCTGCGTTCGGTCATCCAGCACCTCACGTCGGACGAGGGCAAGGCCGACCTCAAGGGCATCGGCGGCGTCTCGTCGGCGACGGCGGGGGTCATCCTGCGGGCGCTGGTCAACCTCGAGGCGCAGGGCGGCGAGGACTTCTTCGGGGAGCCGGAGTTCGAGCCTTCCGACCTCATCCGCGAGGTCGACGGCAAGGGCGTCGTCACGCTGCTGGAGCTCGCCGACCAGGCCGCCAACCCCATGCTGTTCTCGACATTCCTGATGTGGCTGCTCGCGGAGCTGTACGAGGACCTGCCCGAGGCGGGCGACCTCGACAAGCCCAAGCTCGTGTTCTTCTTCGACGAGGCGCACCTGCTGTTCGCCGACGCGTCGAAGGCGTTCCTGCAGCGCATCGAGCAGACCGTGAAGCTCATCCGGTCCAAGGGCGTCGGCGTGTTCTTCTGCACGCAGCTGCCCACCGACGTCCCCAACGCCGTCCTGTCGCAGCTGGGTGCCCGGATCCAGCACGCGTTGCGCGCCTTCACCCCCGAGGACCAGAAGGCCCTGTCGCGGACGGTCAAGACCTACCCGGTGTCGAAGGTCTACGACCTCGAGGAGGCGCTGACCTCGCTGGGCACCGGCGAGGCGATCGTGACGGTGCTCTCCGAGCGCGGCGCGCCGACCCCGGTGGCGTGGGCGCGGATGCGGGCGCCGCGGTCGCTGATGGACGCCATCGGCGAGCAGGCCGTCACCGAGGCCGCGAAGACGTCGCCCCTGTACGCGAAGTACGGCGAGACGATCGACCGCGAGTCGGCCTACGAGAAGCTCACCGCGAAGATCGCCGCGCCGCCGGCCCCGGAGGCCGCGCCCGCCGACGCCCCGCCCCCGCCGCCCGAGGCCCCGCGCCGCCGGGAGAAGGAGGAGCCGGGGATGGTCGCGGAGGTGCTGGGCTCACCGGTGGTGAAGTCGTTCCTGCGGTCCGCGGCCAGCGCCCTGGGCCGCGAGATCACCCGCGGCCTCTTCGGCACGAAGCGGCGCTAGCGCCTCGAACACATTCGGGGTGACCGCCGCGGCGAGTGCGACGCCGTCGGCGGCGGTCACGTCGGTCACCGGGTAGCCGCCCTCGCCGGCCGCGGTGACGGCCTCGAGCGTCACCAGGCCGGCGCGGCGCTGGAAGATGCTCTGCCGGATCCGCCAGCCGATCACGCCGTCGCGTTCCAGGACGACGGTGCGCCGGTGCAGCGACCCCCAGCGCGTCACGAGGTGCCGGGCGGTGAGCAGGTGCCCGAGGTTGCGGTAGCGGTCGAACCCGACCGGCACCGCGAGGACGAGCAGGACCGTGGCCAGCGGGCCGAGCCAGTACCAGCCCGGGACGGTCGCCGCGACGACCCAGCCCGCCGCGCACAGCACCGCCATCGGGACGACGGCCCGGGTCAGCCTGCGCCACAACGCCCTGCGGGGATGCTGCAGGACGGGCGCGAGCGTCGCCCGTTCGGGCGGTTCGCCGGCGACGGCGGCCGCCAGCAGATGGGTCTCGCGGCGCGTCGCGGGAGGCTGCAACGTCCCGTGCTGGCTGCCGCGGCCCAGGCCGGTGGCGAGGACGCGGGTCTGGGCGCCGCGCCCGGCCCGCAGCAGCAGTGGCTCGTTGACGGCGGCGCCCCGCTGCCGGGTGCCGGCCACCGAGAGCGAGCGTTTCGTCAGGAGGCCGCGGTGCACGCGCAGGGTGCCGTCGTCGTCGCGGGTGAGCCGGTAGCCCCACCAGCGTTCGGTGAACATCAGCAGCGACCCGAGGATCGCGACGACGAGCAGCGCGAGCGCGAACACGCCGACGGTCAGCCAGATCGCGGCGCCGCGGATGCGTTCCTCGACGTCGGCGGCGAACGGCAGGTCCCGCGGCCGCAGCCCCAGCTCGCTGACGACGTTCCACACCGCCGCGACGAGCACCCCCGTCCCGGCCAGCGCCGACACGGTCAACGGCGCGAACCGGATCCAGGGCCACCGCAGCACCGACAGAACCTGTGAGTGGGAATAGTCGCTGTGGCGACCATTCCCACTCACGACCTCTGGCAGCCCGGGCTCGGCTGTCGGGACGCCGCCGACGGCGCGGCCGCCGATGCGCACGGGTGCCGGGCCGGCCTGCAGGAGCTCGGTCCGCAGCCGGGCCGCCTCGGTCGCGCTCACCGCGTCCAGTTTCAGGCCGTGATGGTCGGCCGACGCACTCGACGCCCCGCGCACGTGCAGGACGCCCAGCCCGAACACGCGGTGCAGCAGCGTCGAGGTGACGTCGACGGTCCGCAGCCGATCGCGCGGCACCGACCGGCGCTGGCGCCGGACCCAGCCGCTGTGCAGCTCGACGCGGTCGTCGGTGATCCGGTAGCGCGTCGTCTTCCAGCGGACCACGCCGAGCACGATCAGGATCACCGTGATGCCGAGCGTGATCCACAGCCGCACGGGGTCGCCGCGGCCGGTGAACAGCAGGATCACCAGCACCGGCAGGAGCCTGACGACGTGTTGCAGCGGGGCGACGACCAACATCTTCCCGTCGAGCCGCCGCCAGGGAACCTCTGCAGGAGTGGTCACGTCGCGTCCCCGGGGGTGGCCTGCGTCGTCTCGGTCAGGACGCGGGCGAGCTCGGCGGCGTCGGGCGCGGCGAGGCCGTGGATCGTGACCGGGCCGCGCGCGGACGCCGTCGTCACCGTGACACTCGCCAGCTTCAGCCACTGCTGCAGCGGCCCGTGCTCGGTGTCGACCGTCTGCACCCGCGAGATCGGTGCGATCCGCCACTCCCGCACCAGGAGCCCGGACAGCGTGTAGACGGCCTCGTCGGTGATCTCCCACCGGTGGATGCGGTACCGGATCGGCGGCACCACCAGCGTGTAGGCGACGGCGAGGGCGGCGGTGACGATCGTCGTCACCAAGAGCCATGACGGCGCCGTGCCGAGCACGAGCCACACGACGAGCTGCGGCCCGGCCAGCGCCACGAGCGCGGCCAGCCCCTGCAGCCGCCACCACTGCACTGCACGGGGATCGACGCGGTGCGCGGGCGGGCGCAGGGGGAGCGCGACGGCGGCGGTCATGGTCCCACTGTGCCCGGACTGTCCGCCCCCCGTGTGGTTCGACCGTCCCCGCCGAAGGGTGACATTCGTCAGCGCGAGAACGCCGCCAGCTGCGCGCGGCGCACGACGTCGGTCTGGCCCTGCACCAGATGGAACATCGCCTCGCGGGCCCAGCGCTGCTCCGGCGAGGTGAGCAGGGTGGCGCTGCCCGACCGGGCCGCCACCAGTGCGTTCGCGGAGCGGACGGTCAGCTCCGCGATCTCGCCGCGCAGCCGGATCCGGTCGTCGGTCCGTTCGCCGGCGGGGACGTCGATCAGCAACGCGTGCGCCTCGTCGCGCAGCGCCGCTCCACGTTCGCCGAGCGTCCCGGCGACGTCGGCCGCCTCCGGGCGACGCCGGCCGATCCGTTCCAGTTCGACGAGGACGCGGCGCAGCAGACCGAGGGTCGCGGGGCGGGTGTCGGCGGTGCGCAGGGCGTCGGCGGCGAGCCACGCGCCGGCGTCGACGTCGAGCAGCACCTCGTCGGGGGCGACGGCCATGTCGTCGAGCTCCAGACCGACCGTGCGGGTGCCGCCCATGACGGCCAGCGGCGCCGGTGCGCCGACGCGCAGCCCGGGGCGCGGTGCCGTCGGGACCAGCGCGAACACGAACCGGCCGGCCGCGGTGGTGGCCGCGACCATCGTGAGGTCGGTGATGCCCCAGCCGGTGCACCAGGCGGCGGTGCCGGAGAAGCGCCAGCCGCCACCGGGCGCGGGTTCGGCGCGCACGGCCGGGGCCCCTGGGCGGCGGATGTGGGCGACGGCGATCCCGGCGAGCGTGGCGCCCGTGGCGAGGCCGGGGCGATGCGTCGCGGCGGCGGGACCGTGGCGGTAGTCCTCGGGGGCGAGGCCCTTGATCGGCGACGTCGAGTCGGCCTGCGGGTTGCGGTGCTGGGTCACGACGAACCACGTCGCCCCGCACGTGCCCGCCAGCAGCTCGACGGTCTCGACGTCGACGCGTCGGGCCGCACCCAGTCCGCCCTCGGCGACGGGGACGCGCACCGACAGCAGCCCCGCTGCGGCCAGCGCTCGCGGGTGCGCGGGGTCGACGCCGTGGGCGGGATCGTCGGCAGCCGGGGCGTGCGGGCCGACCACCTCGTCGCACAACCGGTTCGTCTCGATGACGGCGGGATGGGCCGCGACCTCGGGCGGCGGCGCGAACAGCTCCTCGACGGTCGGCACGTCCCGACGCTACGTCAGTACCCCCGCGTGACCGACGGCGCGCAACCTCACGGGTCGTTCAGGGGCACGAAACACAGCAATGAGGTTGCGCGCGGCTGTCACGTCGGCGGGGGCAGGTCGCGACGGGCGACCTTGCCCATCTGGTTGCGCGGCAATGCGTCGAGGACGACGACGTCACGCGGCACGGCGAACCGCGACAGCGAGCTGCGGACGGCGTCGCGCAGGGCGTCGGCGTCGATGCTCGCCCCCGGCGCCGCGACGACGTAGGCCGCGAGTCGCTGGCCGAACTCGTCGTCGGGTACCCCGACGACGGCGACGTCGCGCACCTCGTCGCGCGCCGCGATCAGGTCCTCGACCGGCCCCGGGTGCACGTTCTCCCCGCCGGAGACGATCATGTCGTCGGCGCGGCCGGTGAGGTGCAGCAGGCCGTTCTCGTCGAGGATGCCGATGTCGCCGGTGCCGAGCAGCCCGCCGTGCATCTCGACGGCGTCGCCGCGGGTGTAGCCCTCGAACGGCATGTCGTTGCCGACGAACACCCGGCCCTCGACGCCCGGCGGCACGGGGTGGCCGTCGTCGTCGAGGATGCGCAGCGTGGTGCCGACGGGGGCGCGGCCGGCGGTTCCGGGCGCGGCGCGCAGGTCGGCGGGCCCTGCGATCGACACCCAGGAGACCTCGGTGGAGCCGTAGAGGTTGTAGAGGACGTCGCCGAAGCGGTCCATGAACTCGGCGGCGAGCCCGGCGGGCAACGCCGAGCCGCTGACGGCGACGATCCGCGGCGACGATCCCGCACGCCAGCCCGGCGCGCCGGACTCGACGACGCGCTGCACCATCACCGGCACGGCGAAGACGGTGTCGCAGCGGTGGGCGGCGACGGTGTCGAGGAGGTCGGCGGGGTCGAACCGCGACCGGAGCACGACGGTCGAGCCGTGCAGGACGGCGAGCAGCAGCCCGGCGTTGCCCCAGGTGTGGAAGAGCGGGGCGGCGATGTGCACGGGGACCCCGGCGCGCAACGGGATCTCGGAGAGGATCGACGCGGCGGGCGCGAGCGTCGACGGGTGGGGGCGGCGGGCGCCCTTCGGCACACCGGTCGTCCCGGAGGTGAGGACGACCGTGCGGCTGCGCTCGGGACGCACCGGCAGCCGCCCGTCGGCAGGCGCGGACGCGATGAGGTCCTCGCAGGTCGGATGCCCGTCGAGATGGCCGCGGGCGACGACGATCCCGACCTCCTCGGCGACGTCGGCGAGCCGGCCGTGCAGGTCGGCGTCGACGACGACGGTGTGCACGCCCAGGTCGGCGAGCACCTCGGCGATCTGCGTCGGGGCCATGCCGTTGTTGAGCAGCACGACGTCGGCACCGACCTTCTCGGCGGCGGCCGCGGCCTCGACGGGGTGGCGCGAGTTGCGGCAGAGCAGGGCGATCGGTTCGTCGGGGCCGGTGCCGCGGGCGAGCAGGGCGCGGGCGAGGCGGTCGCTGCGCCAGTGCACCTCGCCGTAGGACAGCGCGCCGGCGTCGTCGACGATCGCGGTGCGCCCGGGATGGCGCGCCGCGCCGGCGGTGTAGCCGGCGGCGACGCCGATGCCGTAGCGGACGAGCCCGCAGGCCATGCCCGCCAGGCGGTCCGGGCGGACCGGCCGCACGACCCCGGACCGGGTGAGCGCGCCGACCGCCCGCGCCGTCCCGGTCACCGACCCGATCCTGGAGAGCAGAACGTCGATCACACGGCCAGTCTTGCGGACGGGGAACGGCGCCGCACGGGCCGTGAGTGGCGATCATGGCCATAGCCATGATCGCCACTCACGAGGGCACGTGGGCTGCGGCGCTGGCGAGGCGGCGCGCGGTGTCGTCGATGAATGCGCCGAGGCGCTTCTCGATCAGCCGCGTCGTCCCCGGGACCTTCGCGGTGAACGACGACTGCCACGAGATCTCCGTGCCGCCCGAGGCGGTGGGGGTGAGGCGGACGTCGGCGCGGTAGTCGCGGATCGGAATGCCCGAGAGCAGGACGTATGCGAAATGTCTGTCCTGCTCGACGGCGACCACCTCCTCACGGGTGTTGGCCTGCCCCGTGAAGGCCCGGATGGCGCCGACGCCGTCGGGGTCGGGCGAGCCCTCGCGTTCGAGGCGCGCAGTGGCGAAGTCGGCCCAGTCGGGCCAGGTGCTGACGTCGTGCAGCAGGGCGAAGACCGCCGAGGGCGGTGCGTCGCTGACGGCGTGGACGTCGATCCTCCCGGTACGCATGTACCAGACGGTACATGTACCACTTGGTACGGTCCAGGGATGAACGCGAACCGTCGCGACGAACTGCTCGCCGCGGTCCTCGAACACCTGACGGCCACCGGCGCAACCGACCTGTCGCTGCGCGCCGTCGCCGAGGCCGTCGGCACCAGCCATCGGATGCTCAGCTACCACTTCGGCTCCCGCGACGGGCTGGTGCTGGCCGTGGTGCAGGCCGTCGAGAGCGGGCAGCAGGAGCTGGCCGCGGCGCTGGCCGCCGACACCGGGATGTCCGCACCCGACCAGATGCGCGCCCTGTGGACGCAGGTCTCGCAGCCGGCCCTGGCGCCCAACGTCCGGCTGTTCTTCAGCCTCTACGCCCGCGGCCTGGCAGGCGAGGAGCCTGCGGCCCGGCTGCTCGACGGCGACATCGCGCGCTGGGTCGAGCCGTCGGCGCAGACCGCGCGCGAGCACTTCGGCCTGCCGCTCGACCAGGCCCGCACCGACGTCCGGCTCGGCGTCGCTGTCGTCCGCGGGCTGTTGCTCGACCTGCTCGCCACCGGCGAGCGTGCCGCCGTCGACGCGGCATTCGAGCGGTTCGTGTCGTTGTGGGACAACGCTTTCGCCCCGTGAGGGGGTCGGCGGCGCGGCGGGCCCCGGTCCCCGCCGCGTCGCCGCCGCGACCGCGTCAGCCGGTCGGCGAGCTCAGGTCGTAGACCGTGCGCCCACCGACCGTCGACACGGTGAAGTGCTGTTCCACCCATTCCTGGATCTGCGCACCCGTGCCGCGGCCCTCACGACCGCCGCCGGGTCCGCCACCCATGCTTCCGGAGACGAAGAACCGCACGTCGCCCGCAGCCACCCACGCCTGGAACTGCTCCAGCGTCGGCGCCGGGTCGCTGCCGGTGAACCCGCCGATCGCCATGACCGACGCACCCGTCGCCAGCTGCAGCGACGCCGCGCTCTGGGAGCCGAGCGTCGCCGCCGCCCACCGGGTCCCGGAGGCGCCCTTCACCAGCGTGACGAGCGCGGAGTCGGTGGTCTCCTCACCGGGACCGCCGCCGATGCCGCCGGGCATGCCGGTTCCTGCGCCGGTGCCCTCCCTCCCCAGGGGGGCACCGGCGCCGCCCCGGCCGTCGCTCCCCGCGCGGCCGGTCGTCCCATTGCGGTCGCCGAACCCGGCCGGCCCGCCGAAGCCGCCCCCGAACCCGCCTCGTGTGCCTTCGACGGACGGACCTGCCGACGGGATCGACCCCTGGTGCGCGGTCGCCGTGGTGTCGACGGCGTACGCGGCCGGCCCGGCCACCCCGACCAGCGCGGCCGCGGCGGCCAGGGCTGCGAGCCATCGGGGCCTGCCGGCCGGCACGAGCAGCACCGCGGCCACGACGACCCCGGCGACGAGCACGACCCACCGCAGCCACGGCAGGAACTCCGGCGAGCGGCCCAGCAGCACGAACGACCACACCGCGGTCAGCGCGGTCGCGGCGGCGAGCGTCCCGCGGCCGGTCCAGGTGTCGCGGACCCGCCACGCCTCGCGGCCGCCGATCGCCACCAGCGCCGCGATCCCCGGGGCGAGCGCGACCGTGTAGTACGGGTGGAAGGTGCCCTCCATCAGGGAGAACACTGCCATCGTGACGACGGTCCAGCCGCCCCACAGCAGCAGCGCCGCCCGGGTGCGGTCGATGCGCGGCGCGCGGCGGGTGAACCACAGCCCGGCGACGAGCAGCAGCAGTGCCGCGGGCAGCAGCCAGCTGATCTGGCCGCCGATCTCGGCGCTGAACAACCGCCCGAGCCCGGTCTCCCCACCGAAGCCACCGCCACCCCCGCCGGGGCCACCACCGGGGAAGGCGCCTTCCGAGGCGGCGCTCGGGAAGGCCCGACCTCCGCCGCCGTTGCCCGAACCGCCGAAGATGCGGCCGAGGCCGTTGTAGCCGAAGGCCAGCTCCAGCGCGCTGTTGTCGGTCGACCCGCCGATGTAGGGACGGTCGGCTGCCGGCCACAGCGCGACGGCGAGGATCCACCAGCCCGCCGACACCACGACCGCGACACCTGCCGCCAGCACCTGCCGGATGCGTCGCCAGATGCCCGTCGGCGCGGCCCACAGGTAGGCCAGCACGAACGCGGGCAGCACGAGGAAGCCCTGCAGCATCTTGGTCAGGAACGCGAACCCGATCAGCACGCCCGCGAGCAGCAGCCAGCGCGTGCCGGCCTTCTCGATGGCGCGGGTCGTCGCGTAGGCGGCGCCGACCATCAGCAGCACGAGCAGTGCGTCGGGGTTGTCGAACCTGAACATGAGGACCGCGACCGGCATGAGCGCGAAGACCGCACCCGCGACGAGCCCGGCAGTGGGTCCGGCGACGCGGCGCACCGTCGCCCACAGCAGCGCGACGGTCCCGACCGCCATGAGCGCCTGCGGGATCAGCAGGCTCGCCGAGGAGAACCCGAAGATGCGTCCCGACAACGCCATGACCCACAGCGACGCGGGCGGCTTGTCGACGGTGATCGCGTTCCCGGGGTCGAGCGAGCCGAAGAAGAACGCCTTCCAGTCCTGCGTGCCGGCCTGCACCGCGGCGGCGTAGAAGGAGTTGGCCCAGCCGCTCGCGGTGATGTCCCACAGATAGAGCACAGCCGTGGCGACGAGCAGCCCGGCCAGTGCCGGCAGCTCCCAGCGGGGGCGGGGCCGCGGCGGCGGGGGAGGTCCGGGGACCGGCGCGGTGGCAGGCGCCCCCGGGTCGAGTGTGGTGGTCATGCGTGGTTCTCCGGGGCGCGATCGACGGGAGCAGCTTCGGGGGACGCAACAGCAGGTCGCGGGCTGCGGAACACCCACGTCCGGAACAGGACGAACCGCAGCGCGGTCGCGAGCGCGTTGGCGACGACCAGCGCCACCAGCTCGGTGATCCGGCCCGCGCCGGGGACGAGCACGTCGAGCAGGGCGAGCGCCCCGGTGGTCAGCCCGAGACCGATCCCGAAGACGACGAGCCCCTGGAACTGGTGGCGCGCCGCGCCGTCGCGGCCCCGGACGCCGAAGGTGAGCCGTCGGTTGGCGGCGGTGTTGGCGACCGTCGTCAGCAGCAGCGCGACGAGGTTCGCCCCGATCGCGCCCATCGCCCCGCGCAGGAGCACGAACAACAGCAGGTGGGCGACGGTGCTGGCGACGCCGATCGCCGCGAACCGGGCCAGCTGGCCCGTCATCCCCGTGGGCACGCCGGGCACCTCCAGGGGCGCGCGGCCGAGGCTCGCGCGCAGCTCGCTGACGGGCAGCCGGCCCGCGGCCAGGGCCCGGCCGACACGCCAGATGCCGCGCAGGTCGGCCTTCGCGGTCGCGACGATGTCGACGCGGGAGTCGGGGTCGTCGACCCAGTCGACGGGGACCTCGTGGATGCGCAGCCCGGCCCGCTCGGCGAGCACCAGCAGCTCGGTGTCGAAGAACCAGCCGGTGTCCTCGACGAGCGGTAGCAGCCGGGCGGCGACGTCGGCGCGGATGGCCTTGAACCCGCACTGGGCGTCGGAGAACCCGGCCGCGAGCGTGCCGCGCAGCAGCAGGTTGTAGCAGCGGGAGATGATCTCGCGCTTCGCGCCGCGGACCACCCGCGAGCCGCGGCCGAGCCGGGTACCGATGGCGAGATCGGAGTGGCCCGAGAGCAGCGGGGCGACCAGCGGCAACAGCGCGGCGAGATCGGTGGAGAGGTCGACGTCGCAGTAGGCGAGGACCTGCGCATCCGATGCGCCCCAGACTGTCCGCAGCGCCCGGCCGCGGCCCTTCTGCTCCAGCCGGACCGCCTCGACCTCCGTGATCTCGGCAGCGAGCGCGGTGGCGATCCGGGGTGTGGCGTCGGTGCTGGCGTTGTCGGCGATCGTGATCCGGAACGCGTAGGGGAACCAGGCCCGCAGGTGGGCGTACAGCCGCCGCACCGACGGTTCGAGGTCGCGCTCCTCGTCGAAGACGGGGACGACGACGTCGAGGACAGGGTGCCCGGTGGGACCCGGGGGACGCGGCGCGAGCACGTCCGGCTCGGCGGTGTCGAGGCTCATGGGAACGACGATGTCGCCGACGGATGTCGCCGCCTTGTGGTCGCCCTGTGCGGCGGCTGTGAGCGCGTCGCGGCCCGGGGCGGCGGCGCCGTCGAGAGTGCGCGGAATCGCAGCAGAACGGCCTGCCGAGAGCCCTTGTGCGCGGTAATAGTCGCTATAGCGACTATTACCGCGCACAGGGTTGGTCACGAGGTCACCGCGGACGCCGAGGCGGTCAGGTCGTAGACGGTGGTGCCGTCGACGGTGGTCGGGGTGAAGGTCGCCTCGACCCAGGCGGTGATGCGTTCGGACACGTCGCTGCCGCCGGTGTCGGTGCCGGTCGTGCGGCCGCCGAGGCCACCGCCGAAGCCGCCGCTGCCCGACACGAACCAGTGGATCTGCTTCTGCGCCACGAGGTCCTTGAACTGTTCGAGGGTGGGGGCGGGGTCGGTGCCGTTGAAGCCGCCGACGGCCATGACCGGCAGCTGCGTCGCGAGCTGATAGCCGGCGGCATTGTTGGAGCCGACGGCCGCCGCGGCCCAGGTGTAAGAGGAGCCGTCGCGGGACAGCAGTGCGGTCAGCGAGGCGCTGGGCGTCGGTGCCCCGAGAAGCCCACCCGCGCCGCCGCCACGCCCGCCTCCGCCACCGCCACCGCCGAAGCTGCCGCGCCGCGTCCCGTCGAAGGTGCCGTTCGGTGGCGCGCCCTGACCGGTGGACTGGCCGGGCCCACGGCCACCGCCGCCGAAGCCCCGGCCCGCGTTCTCGGGTCCCGACGACGGGATCGCCCCGGTGTGCGGGGTCGTCGCCGTCGCGAGCGAGTACGCCACCGGCCCGCCGACGCCGCCGAGCAGCGCCGCGACCACCACGGCCGGGACGACGAGCCGCGGAAGCCGGTGCAGGCCGAGCAGCGCCACCGCGGCGAGGACCCCGACGATCGGGAACGCCCAGGTCAGCCAGGGCTGCCAGTCGGTGCGCCCCAGCAGGATTCCTGCCCAGCAGGCGGTGACCGCGAGCGCGGCAGCGAGTGTTGCGCGGGCGCGGACGTCGGAACGCCGCCGCCACAGCTCCACCGCGCCGATGCCGACGAGCGCGCCGATCGCCGGGGCGAGGGCGACGGTGTAGTAGGGGTGGATGATCCCGGCGGCGAAGCTGAACACCGCCCCGGTGACCACGAGCCACAGCAGCGCGGCGGCGCGCAGCGGACCGGTGCGTGGTTCTCGACGGGAGAGCCGCAGCAGCACGACGAGCAGCAGCAGCGCCGCCGGGATCAGCCAGGACGCCTCGGCCCCCATCTCGGAGCCGAGGAGCCGTCCGATGCCGGTCTCGCCCCAGCCGTCGCCGGGTCCGCCGCCGACGCTGCCGGTCTCGTCGCCGGTGAGCCGGCCGAACCCGTTGTAACCCAGGGTCAGCTCGAGGACGCTGTCGGTCTGGGAGCCGCCGATGTAGGGGCGGTCGGCGGCAGGCCAGAGCGCGACGACGAGCACCCACCAGCCTGCGGTGACGGCGAGCGCGGCCCCGGCGAGGACCAGGTCGCGGATGCGGCGGCCGAGGGAGACGGGCGCGGCGAGCAGCCACACGCCGGCGAAGGCGGGGACGACGAGGAATGTCTGCAGCATCTTGGCGAGGAACCCGGTCCCGACGAGGGCGCCGGCGAGCACGATCCAGCGGGTGTGGCCGTCCTCGACGGCGCGGGTCGTCGAAGAGCCAGGCCTTCCAGCTCACGGACCCGGCCTGCGCGGCAGCGGAGTAGAAGGCGTTGGCCATCCCGAGGCGCCGAGGTCCCACAGGTACAGCGCGGCGGTGCCCGCGAGCAGCAGCGCGAGGGCGACCCTGTCCCCTCGGCGAGGCGTGCGGGGGAGCGGGGGTGGGGCGGGGTCGGCCGCGGGGAGCGCGGGCACGGTCGTGGTCACGACGACACGCTCGTGCGTGGTGCTGTGCCGGGTCGGTGGCGGCGCTGTGGGCGCGCTGTGAACACCCTCCGTGCGCGCTCGTAACACGACCGTCACGTGAACGGCGCTCTACTGCAAACCGACAACTGAAGACTGTTGACAGTTTTCAGCGGGGGCCTCTAGCGTCTCTCGCCAAGCCCGGATCGCCCGCCGACCGGTGCATTCACGACAGTCGAAGGGGACGGTGACGCGGCATGCCCGGTTACTGGGCCAGCTGGTCGGACCTGCCGGAACGGGAGGTCCTGCCCGGGAACTTCCGCACCGCCGTGACCGGCAAGGAGATGGGCGTCAACCGCATCCGGTGGGTCCACCCCACCACGCTGCCGGCGCACACCCATCCCGACGCGGAACAGACGATGGTCGTCACCAGCGGCCGCATCGCGTTCACCGTCGGCGGCGAGGAGACGGTGCTCTCCGAGGGCGACGTCTGCGTCATCCCGCGTGACGTGGTGCACTCCGGCCACAGCATCGAGGGCGAGGCCACCTTCGTGGAGATCTTCGCCCCGACCCGCATCGAGAACCTCCTGGGCTTCCTCGGCGGCGCGTCGATGCCCGACCCCGCGGGAACCGAGGAGAACCGGTGACGCTGCAGCAGGTCAGCGCGCACGTCCACGTCGAGACCGCGCACCTCGGCAGCAACAACTCGATCATCGCAGGCGCCGACGGCGTGGCGCTGGTGGACACACCGCACAAACCGACCGACGCCATCGCGTGGCGCACGGTGGTCGACGGCTTCGGCCGCACCCGGTTCGTGATCAACACCGACCACCACCCCGACCACACGATCGGCAACTTCTGGATGGGCGGCGAGGTCGTCTCCCATCGCGGCACCCGGGAACGCCTCCTCAACGAGGCGCCCGACCACGACTACCTGGCCCGGCTGTTCGACCGCATCGATCCCGAGGCGGTCCCGCTGCTGGCCGGGTACCGGGTGCGCGTCCCCGAGGTCGTCTTCTCCGACCGGCTCGACCTGCACCTGGGCGACGCGCACCTCGAACTGACCTTCCAGCCGGGGCACACGGCCAACAGCCTGATCGCCTACCTCCCCGAGGACGGGGTCGTCTTCACCGGCGACATCGTCTGCGAGGCGGGGCTCCCGTCGTTCCAGGACTCGCGGTTGTGGGACTGGTTCGACGCGATCGAGAAGGTCTCGTCGTACGACTTCTCCGTGCTCGTCCCCGGGCACGGCGAGGTGGCCGACCGTGCGGTCCTGGACCGCTATCGCGAGTGGGGGCGCGAGGTGGTCGGCCAGGTGGCCGCGGCGATCGGCCGCGGTGAGGACAGCGAGCAGGCAGCCGCGGAGATCCGGTTCGCGGACAACATCCACGTCGACACCGAGGACTACGTCGGCTACCCCGACGACCTCATCGAGATGTTCCAGCGACGGTCGGTCGCCCGCATCTACGACGACCTCGTCGAGCGGCCCGATCTCGCCACGCGTTGAGGAGGGAGCTGAAGGGGGCGGGCCCGGCCGGCCCCCTTCAGCACCCTCCCGCCCAGTTCACCCCCGGTACGCCGGCATCCCCTCTCGGAGAGTCATCCATGCGCATCTCGAAGATCGTCGTCGCGGTGGTCGCCGCGACATCACTCGGCCTGTTGGCCGGCTGTGGCGGTGGCAGCGGCGGGACCGACAGCGGTAGCTCCAGCGCCTCGGCCGCCGACACCCAGAAGGCCCAGGCGGCCCAGCAGAAGGTCGACGCCGCCAAGGCCATCCCCGGCACCGAGGACCTGGGCCCCGCGATCGACGTCAGCTCCCTCAAGGGCAAGACGATCTACAGCATCCCGATCGACAGCAAGGCCGAGTTCTACCAGGCGGGCGAGGCCGCGATGAAGATCGTCGCGGAGAAGGCCGGCGTCGGCTTCGTGACGTTCCCGTCCGACGGCACCCAGACCTCCTACCAGCAGGGCATCGCCCAGGCCATCAACGCGAAGGCCGGCGCGATCCTGCTCAACGGCCCGCTGCCCTCGACGCTGGGCCCGCAGATCGACGACGCGACGAAGGCCGGCGTCCCGGTCATCCCGCTGCACCTGTCGGACAAGGACACCCCGCCGAACACCGGCCTCAAGTACGAGGCGTTCGCGCCGTTCAACGAGGCCGCGCACCTGATGACGCTGAACGCGATCGGCGCAGCCAAGGGCACCCCGATCCACGCCCTGGTCATCCAGGCGTCGGAGACCGGCCCGTCCAAGGGCATGGTCGACACCATCCAGAAGGCGCTGGCCGACGAGGGCCCCGCGGGTTCGGACGCCACCGTCATCAACGTCGCGGTGCCGCAGTGGTCGCAGCAGATCCAGAGCCAGGTCCAGTCGGCGCTGCTGAAGAACCCGAACATCAACGCCGTCCTGCCGATCTACGACTCGATGGCCCTCTACGCCGCGCCCGGCATCCAGCAGGCCGCCGGTGGCCGTGAGGTCCCGATCTACACGTTCAACGGCACGCCCTCGATCCTGAAGATGGTCCAGGACGGCACCGTCGCGATGGACGTCGCGGAGAACCCGGACTGGGTCGCGTACGTCAACATCGACGTCGCGTTCCGCGCGATGCTGGGCGCCCCGCCCGTCCCGGCGGAGTCGGGCCCGGTGCGCGTCATCGACAAGTCCAACGTCGCGGAGACCGGCAACCCGCCGCAGAGCGGCAAGGGCTTCGGTGACACCTACGCCGGCGCGTTCATGAAGCTCTGGGGCCTGGGCTGATGACCGCCCCCGCGCCGCTGCTGGCCGTGACCGGGCTCGCCAAGGCGTTCAACGGCGTCCCTGCGCTGCGCGGGGTCGACCTCGACGTCCTGCCCGGCGAGGTCCACGGGCTCCTCGGGGCCAACGGCTCCGGCAAGTCCACACTGATCAAGATCCTGGCCGGGTTCCATGACGCCGACGGCGGCACCGTCACCGTCGGCGGGACCACGGTGGCCGGCCCGTTCGGGGCCCGTGGTCTGCGCGACCACGGCCTCGGGTTCGTCCACCAGGACCTGGGCCTGGCCGGCACGTCCACCGTGCTCGAACACATGGCACTGGACTCGAACGGCGATGCCCCCGGGCGTCGCCGGATCAGGTGGAAGGCCGAGCGGGCCCGGGTGACCGAGCTGCTCGACCGCTTCGAGATCGACGTCGACCCGGACGTCACGATCGACACCCTCTCGCCCGTGCAGCGCGCGATGGTGGCGGTCGTCCGCGCGGTGGGCTCCCAGGAGCTCACCTCGGGCAGCGCGACCGGCGGGCAGATCCTCATCCTCGACGAGCCGACGGTGTTCCTGCCGCGGCACGAGGTGGGCCTGCTGTTCGCGCTGCTCCGGCGGCTGCGGGAGCGGGGCGACGCCGTGCTGCTCGTCTCGCACGACCTCGACGAGATCCTCGAGGTCACCGACCGGGTCACGGTGTTCCGCAACGGGCGCACCGCCGGCACCCGCGCCACGCAGGGTTCCACCCGCGACGACCTCGTGCAGCTGATCCTCGGTGCCCACGACGAGCACGTCGCCAAGGGTGCCGCCACGGTGCGCTCGGACCGGCCCGCGCTGCTCAGCGCGCGCGGGCTGTCCGGGACCCGGGTCCGCGACCTCGACCTGGACCTGCACGCGGGCGAGGTCGTCGGCGTCACCGGGCTGGCCGGCTCGGGCTTCGAGGAGCTGCCCGACCTGCTCTTCGGGGCCCGGCACGCCACCGCCGGGCGGATCGAGCACGGCGGCACGGTCGTCGCCAAGCCGACGCCGGCCCGGTCGATGGACGCCGGCGTCGTGCTGATCCCCGCCGACCGCAAGGGCCAGGGCGGGGCGTTGGGCCTGTCGGTCCTGGAGAACGTGTCCCTGCCGTTCCTGACCGAGCGGGCCGGTGGCCTGCTCGTCGACTGGAAGAGCCTGGACCGCCGCGCGCAGGACACCTGCGAACGGCTCAACGTGATCCCGGCCAACCCGCACGCCCTGTTCGGGCACCTGTCCGGCGGGAACCAGCAGAAGGCGCTGCTGGGCAAGTGGATGGACACGAACCCGCAGGTCATGCTGCTGGCAGAGCCCACCCAGGGCGTCGACATCGGCGCCCGCCGCGAGATCTTCACGCTCATCCGCTCCGCCGTCGCCCACGGCATGGCCGTGCTGTGCGCGACCTCGGACTACGAGCAGCTCGTCGAGATGGCCGACCGGGTCGTCGTGCTCGACGGTGGCCGGATCAGCGCCGAGGTCACCGGATCGGACATCACCAAGGACGTACTGGCGTCCGCCGTCTACGCGGAGGAAGCGTCGTGAACACCACCCACTCCGAAGCCGGGACGAAGGCCGACCCCATGACACCCACACCGGGCGGCGGCACCTCGACCGGCGGGAAGAAGCGCAAGGCATCCGCCGAGCCGGAGCGGTTCGCGCTCATCGGCGTCTGGGCGGTGCTGATCGTCGCGTTCAGCCTGATCGTGCCGCAGACGTTCCCCACCGCGGCGAACGTCTCCAACATGCTGTCGTCGCAGGTCGTGCTGCTGATCCTGGCGATCGGCCTGCTCTACCCGCTGCGGGCCGGCGACTACGACCTGTCGGTCGCGTCCACGCTGAACCTGTCGACGGTCGTCGTCGCCATCCTCAATGTGCAGCACGGCTGGAACATCTGGCTCACGGTGCTCGTCGCGATCGTCGCCAGCCTGCTGGTCGGGGTGGTCAACGGCTTCGTCGTCACGGTCTTCGACATCAACCCGTTCATCGTGACCCTGGGCATGGGCACGGTCGTGCAGGGCCTGGTCTACCTGCTGTCCAACACGTCGACGATCAGCGGCATCGACCGGGCGCTGTCGTCGGCGGTGCTCACCCGGCCCTTCCTGGGCATCCCGGTCGGCTTCTACTACGCGATCGTGCTCGTCGCGGTCGCCTGGTACGTCTTCGACAAGACCGCGTTCGGCCAGCGCCTGCTGTTCATCGGGCAGAGCCACGACGTCGCCCGGCTCAACGGTGTCAACGTCCCCGCGTTGCGCTGGCGCGCGCTCATCATCTCCGCGGGCTTCGCCGGTCTCGCCGGCGTCGTCTACGCCGGCACCACCGCGAGCGCCGACCCCGTCTCGGGCGCGGCGTTCCTGCTGCCCGCGTTCGCGGCGTGCTTCCTCGGCTCGACCGTGCTGCGCATCGGCCGGTTCAACCCGTGGGGCACGTTGATCGCGGTGTACTTCCTGGTCACCGGCATCACCGGCCTGCAGCTGCTCGGTGCCGAGCAGTACGTCCAGCAGTTGTTCTACGGCGGCGCGCTGGTCATCGCCGTGATCCTCTCCAAGCTCGTCCGCAACCGCGGCGAGCGCAAGCGGCGGGCCGAGGCCGCCGACCCGGCCTGACGTGTCGCCGTCGCAGCCCGAACAGGAGCAGAACGCATGAAGGTACGTGGAGCCGTCATCCACACGGTCGGCGGTCAGTGGGAGGTCGAGGACCTCGAGCTCGACGAGCCGCGCGACCACGAGATCCGCGTCAAGGTGATGGCCTCGGGGCTGTGCCACTCCGACGATCACTTCGTGACCGGTGACCTCGCGGTCACGCTGCCGATGGTCGGCGGGCACGAGGGCGCCGGCATCGTCGAGGCCGTCGGCCCCGGCGTCACCAAGGTGGCCGTGGGTGACCACGTCGCGACGCTGTTCATCCCGGCCTGCGGCAAGTGCCGCTACTGCGCCCGCGGCCAGCAGTACATCTGCGACAACGGCGCCGGCATGGAGCACGGTCGCGCGATGGACGGCACCGCCCGCTTCCACGCCGCCGACGGTTCCGACGTGGGCGGCGTGACCCGGCTCGGCACGTTCGCCGACCGGCTCGTCTGCCACGAGAACCAGGCCGTCAAGGTCCCCGACGACATCCCGTTCGAGCTGGCCTGCCTCGTCTCGTGCGGCGTGGCCACCGGCTTCGGTGCCGCGGTCAACGCGGGCCCCGTCCGTCCCGGTGACGTCGTGCTCGTCGCGGGTCTCGGCGGCGTCGGTGCCAACGCCGTGCAGGGCGCCCGGATCGCCGGTGCCGCGCACGTCATCGTCGTCGACCCCGTGCCGTACAAGCAGGAGCGGGCCGAGGACTTCGGCGCCACCGCCGCGTTCGGCACCATCGCCGAGGCCCGGCCGCTGATCGACCAGCTCACCAACGGCCAGGGCGTCAACGTCGGCATCGTGACCGTCGGCCGCGTCGACGGCGACATCATCGGCGACGTCTTCGCCGCCGTTGGCAAGGCCGGGCGCTGCGTTCTCGTGTCGGTCGGCGCGTCCGACCGCCACATCGCGATCAGCCCGCAGGACCTCACCAACTTCGCGAAGTCGCTCAAGGGCGTGATGTACGGCGACTGCAACCCCACCGCCGACATCCCGGGCCTGCTGGAGCTGTACCGCAGCGGTGTCCTGCGCCTCGACGAGCTCGTCACCCGGCGCTACCCGCTCGACCAGATCAACGAGGCCGTCGCCGACATGCACGCCGGCCGCAACATCCGCGGCGTCCTGGTCCACCAGCACTGATCGAGAAGGATCCATGACTGCAGTGACCGAGAACCCGGCCGCTCTCGCCTCCCGGCCGGTCGAGCACACCCGTCTCCACGTCGGGGGCGAGTGGGTGGACGCCCTGGGCGGCGGTGAGCTCGACACCGTCAACCCCGCGACCGGTGAGGTGTTCGCGCGGGTGGCGCTCGGCGAGGCCGCCGACGTCGACCGCGCCGTCGCCGCCGCGCGGAAGGCCTTCGAGGAAGGCCCGTGGCCGCGGATGACCCCGCGCGAACGGGCCGCCGCGCTGTGGCGCCTCGGTGACCTGATCCTGGCCGACGCCGCCGAGATGGGCCGCGTCGAGACCCTCGACCAGGGCAAGCCGTACGCGATCGCGCAGGCCGCGGACGTCCCCTCGGCGGCCGGGCTGTTCCACTACATGTCCGGCCACGCCACGAAGATCGAGGGCGAGACCATCCCGATCTCGGCGCCGGGGGAGTTCCTCACCTACACCCGGCGCGAGCCGCTCGGCGTCGTCGGGCTGATCGTGCCGTGGAACTTCCCGCTGGTCATCACGTCGTGGAAGGTCGCGCCGGCGCTCGCCGCGGGCAACACCGTCGTCCTCAAGCCGGCCGAGGCCACCCCGCTGTCGGCGCTGCGGCTCGCGCACCTCGCGCTGGAGGCGGGCATCCCGCCGGGCGTGCTCAACGTCGTCAACGGCTACGGCTCGACGGTCGGCGCTGCGCTGTCGGCGCACCCGGGCGTCGACAAGGTGTCGTTCACCGGCTCCACCGCCACGGGGCGGCGGATCCTCGACGCCGCCGGCGGCAACCTCAAGCGCGTCACCCTCGAGCTGGGCGGCAAGTCCGCCAACGTCGTGTTCGGCGACGCCGACCTCGACAAGGCGATCGGCGGCTCGTCCGACGCGATCTTCTTCAACGCCGGTCAGGCGTGCGCGGCGGGTTCGCGGCTCTACGTCCACGACAGCGTCTACGACGAGTTCGTCGCCGGCCTGGTCGAGAAGGCGCGCGCCATCGTGGTCGGCGACGGGTTCGACCCCGCCAGCCAGATCGGTCCGCTCGCCAGCCGTGAACACTTCGACCGTGTCAGCAACTACCTCGCCGTCGGCGCCACCGAGGGCACCGTCCTCACCGGCGGTGGCAGGGTCGGCGACCGTGGCTACTTCGTGGAGCCGACGGTCATCGCCGACACCGCGCCCGACTCCCGTGTCACCACGGAGGAGATCTTCGGGCCGGTCGTCGTCGCGCACCGCTTCACCGACGAGGCCGAGGTCGTCCGCGCCGCCAACGACACCCGCTACGGGCTGTCGGCCGGCATCTGGACCCGCGACGTCGGCCGCGCGCACCGCGTCGCGGCACGGTTGCAGGCCGGGACGGTGTGGGTCAACACCTACGGCGTCTTCGACCCCAGCATGCCGTTCGGCGGCATGAAGGAGTCGGGCTGGGGCCGCGAGATGGGCCACGAGGTGCTGCACGACTACACCGACGTCAAGACGGTCTGCGTCGATGTCAGCGCCTGAGCCCGCCGCCGTCTTCGACCCCTGGAAGCTGGGTCGCTGCGAGCTGGCCAACCGCGTCGTCATGGCCCCCATGACCCGCAACCGCGCCGACGACGACGGCGTCCTGCCCGACTACGCCGCGACCTACTACGCGCAGCGTGCCGGGGCAGGGCTGATCGTCACCGAGGGCACCCAGCCCAGCGCCGCGGGCAAGGGCTACCCGGGCACCCCCGGCATCCACAGCGATGCGCAGGAGGCGGCCTGGGCGCGGGTCGCCGACGCCGTCCACGCCGCAGGCGGACGCATCTTCTGCCAGCTCATGCACACCGGCCGGATCGGCCACCAGAGCCACATCCCCGCCGACGCGCGCGTCGTCGCCCCCAGCGCGGTGGCGGCGGACATCGAGGTGGAGACCGCCGACCGGACCATGGTGCCCGCGCCGGTCCCGGTCGAGCTCGACGACGCCGGCATCGCCCGGATCGTCGAGGACTTCGCGAGCGCCGCCACCCGCGCCGTCCGGGCCGGGCTCGACGGGGTCGAGCTGCACGCCGCCAACGGCTACCTGCTGCACCAGTTCCTCTCGCCGGGCACGAACCGCCGCACCGACAGGTGGGGCGGGAGCCCGCAGAACCGGGCGCGGTTCGTCGCCGAGGTGACGACCGCGGTCGCGGACGCGATCGGCGCCGATCGGGTCGGCATCCGCATCTCGCCCGGCGGCCAGTTCAACGACATGTCCGACAAGGGCAACGACGACACCTACGTCGCGCTCGTCGAGGCCGTCGCGCCGCTGCGGCCCGCCTACCTGCACACGCTGCGGCGTCGCTCGTCGCCGCTGCACGAGCAGCTGCGCGCGCTCTGGCCGACGACCTATGTCCTCAACACCGGGTTCATGGGCGCCAGCGAGCTCGACGACGTCGCCCCGCTGGTCGCCGAGGGGCACGCCGACCTCGTCAGCGTCGGCCGGCTGTTCATCTCCAACCCCGACCTCGTCGCGCGCTGGCGCCACGGCCTGCCCCGCGCGGAGTGGGACGAGTCGACGTTCTTCACCGCGGGCGAGCGCGGCTACGTCGACTACCCCGCACACACCCATCCCGAGCCCACCCCGAGGAGCAGCTCATGAGCACCCCGTTCGACGGCCGCGTCGTCGTCGTGACCGGCGCCGCCTCCGGCATCGGTGCGTCCACCGTCGAGGTGTTCCGCGCCCAGGGCGCCACCGTCGTCGGCTGGGACCTGTCCGGGACCAAGGAGGCCGGCCCGCTCGACCTCACCGACCCCGCCGCGACCAAGGCCGCGGCCGAGGCGGTCGTCGCCGAGCACGGCCGCGTCGACGCCCTGGTCAACTGCGCCGGGATCATCACCGAGAACCTGCCGATGGAGGAGACCTCCCCGGCCGACTTCCTGCGCACCTACGAGGTCAACGTCGGCGGGATCGTGAACGCGTCGCAGGCGCTGCACGGCGCGCTCGTCTCCTCGAAGGGCGCGGTCGTCAACGTCGCCTCGCAGGCCGCGCTGGTGTGCCTGCCGCATCAGTCCGCCTACTCGGCGTCCAAGGGTGCCGTCGCGGCGCTGACCCGCTCGATGGCGATCGACTGGGCGGCCGCCGGCGTCCGCGTCAACGCGGTCTGCCCCGGCTTCACGCTCACCCCGATGGCCAAGCAGCAGATGACCCCCGAGCTCGACGCCGCCGTCTCGCGACGGGTCCCGATGGGCCGCATGTTCGAGCCCGAGGAGATCGGCTCGGTCATCGCGTTCCTCGCCTCGTCGGCCGCCTCGGCAGTCACCGGGGTCGTCATGCCCGTCGACGGCGGCTGGACCGCCGGCGAGCCCGCCCTGCCCATGGGAGCGCCGTCATGACCCCCGCTGATACCCGGATCGCCTACGTGTCCGGGGCGAGCTCCGGCATCGGCCGCGGTGCCGCCGTCCGGCTCGCCGCCGGCGGTGCCACCGTCGTCCTGCTGGGCCGTGACGAGAAGCGCCTTGCCGAGGCCGCCGAGGAGTGCGGCCCGAACGCCGTGACCGCGGCGTTCGACGCGGCCGACGCCGACGCCGTCGACGCCGCCCTGCCGGGCCTGATCGAACGGACCGGACAGCCCGACGTCGTGGTGCACGCCGCGGGCATGACCGTCGTCGGAGCGCTCGACCAGCTGACGCCCGCGCAGTGGCACCAGCAGATCGATGTCAACCTCACCAGCATCTACAGCCTCAACCGGCACCTCTGGCCCGCGATGGTCGCCGCCGGCGGGGGATCGGTCGTGCTCGTCGGCTCGACGGCGTCCTTCGCGGGCTTCCCGGCCGACGCCGCGTACGTCGCGTCGAAGGGCGCGGTGCTCGCGATGACCAAGGCGATGGCGCTCGACGGCGCGCCCGTCGGCATCCGGGTCAACGCGGTGTGCCCTGGCTTCATCCTGACGCCGAACCTGCAGGGCTTCTTCGACGCCCAGCCCGACCCGGACGCCGCCTCGGCGGGTGCGGCGTCGGCGGCGCCGTTGGGGCGCATGGGGACCCCGGCCGACGTCGCCGGTGCGGTCGCGTTCCTGTGCTCGGCGGAGGCGTCGTTCGTCACGGGGACGTCGATCCTCGTCGACGGCGGCCTGCTCGCGCGGGTGCCGAGTTGACCAGGATGGCGTCGCTCAACCGCCAACTGTTGACAGTTGGCAGTTTGCGTTTCACGATGAATGCAGTTGCACGACCTAACGACCTCCTGGAGGTTCGATGACCAGCCCGGCACGAACCCTGCGCACCCTCCTCGGGGCGCAGGACCGGCCGCTGATGCTGCCCGGTGCCGCCAACGCACTCACGGCGCGCGTCGTGGAGGAGGCAGGCTTCGGCGCCGTCTACGTGACCGGCGCGGGCGTCACCAACACCTACCTCGGCATGCCCGACCACGGCATCCTCACCCTCGACGAGCTCTGCGGGCACGTCGAGGCGATGTGCGACGTCGTCGGCATCCCCGTCGTCGTCGACGCCGACACCGGCTTCGGCAACGCCCTCAACGTGCAGCGCACCGTCCGCCGCCTCGAGCGGGCCGGAGCCTCCGGCATCCAGCTCGAGGACCAGGTCAGCCCCAAGAAGTGCGGTCACTTCGCGGGCAAGGACGTCATCTCGGTCGGCGAGATGGTCGGCAAGGTCCGCGCCGCCGTCGACGCCCGCCGCGACGACGACCTCGTCATCGTCGCCCGCACCGATGCCCGCGCCACCGAAGGCCTCGAGGCCGCCTGCGAACGGATGCAGGCCTACAGCGAGGCCGGCGCCGACGTCCTGTTCGTCGAGGCCCCCGAGAACCTCGACGAGATGCGCTACATCACCGAGAACGTCCCCGGCCTGCACGTCGCCAACATGGTGGAGGGCGGTCGCACCCCGGTGCTGCCGCGGCGCACACTGCAGGAGCTGGGCTTCGCCGTGGCGCTCTACGCGAACGCGACGATGCGCGGCGCGGTGGTCGGGATGCGCGAGGTGCTCGCCCACCTGGACAAGCACGGCGACACGCTCGAGGCGGGCCGCCTGATGATCAGCTGGGAGGACCGGCAGTCGCTCGTGCGCAAGCCCGAGTTCGACGAGCTGGAGGAGCGGTACGCAGCGACCGCGGAACGGAGGCGCGCGCGATGAGCGAGGTACACGATCTGAGGCTGGTCGGCGGGCGCGTCTTCCAGCACGGCGCCGGCCTGCAGGACCTCGACATCCTGGTCACCGACGGCGTCGTCTCGGGCCTGGTGGCGCGCGGCGCGACCGTCGCCGCGGCGTCCGAGGTGGACATCACCGGCAAGGTCGTCCTGCCCGGCGGCATCGACCCGCACGTGCACCTGGGCAAGGACATCCGCGTCCCGCGCGACCCCGAGGACGGCGAGCGCGAGACCGCCTCGGCCGTCGCCGGTGGCGTCACGTCGATGCTCGTCTACCTGATGAGCGCCGACCCCTACGAGAAGGTGTTCGCGGAGTCCGACGCCGCCATGGCCGGCAACTCCCACACCGACTACGGCTTCCACTTCGTCCTCGGCACCGACGACCAGGTCGAGTCCATCCCGGACTACGTCCGCGAGCTGGGCGTCCCCAGCTTCAAGTTCTTCATGAACTTCCGCGGCGAGGAGGGCAAGTACCTCGGCCTGCCCGGCAACGACGACGCCTACATGTACAACCTGCTCGGCAAGGCCGCCGACGCCGGCGCGCTCGTCTGCCCGCACCCGGAGAACATCGAGCTCGTCTGGAAGCTGCGCGAGCAGCCCCGCGACGAGACACTGCCGCCGCTGGAGGCCTGGTACCGCAGCCGCCCGCCGGTCGTCGAGGCCGAGGCCGTGCAGCGCGTCGCCTACTTCGCCAGCCAGACCGGTGCCTCGGTGTACGCGGTGCACACCTCCAGCAAGGCCGCGCTCGACGCGATGGCCATGCAGCAGACCGCCTACCCCAACCTGTTCACCGAGACCTGCACCCAGTACCTGACCCTGACCACGGACGCCGACTGCGGCACCTACGGCAAGGTCAACCCGCCCATCCGGCACACCGAGGACGTCGAGGCGCTCTGGGAGGGCCTGCGCACGGGCAAGGTCGACACCGTCGGGTCCGACCACAACTCCCGCCACCGCACGGCGAAGGAGAAGGACATCTGGACGGCGTCCGCGGGCTTCCCCGGCACCGGCCTCATCCTGCCGACCACCATCGGCCTCGGCCTGAAGCGCGGCATCGACCTGGAGCGTCTCGTCGAGGCCACCAGCACCCGGGCCGCCCAGCTGTTCGGGCTCTTCCCGCGCAAGGGGACGATCCGCGTCGGCTCCGACGCCGACCTCGCCGTCCTCGACCTCGACACGCCGATGACGGTGCGCGCCGAGACCCAGCACTCCGTCGCCGAGTACTCGCCGTGGGAGGGTACCGAGCTGCCGTGCTCCGTCGTGCACACGATCGTCCGCGGGAAGTTCGCCGTCCGCGACGGGCAGCTCGCCGACTCCCCGACGGGCACCTACCTGTCCCGCACCAACGGCGGCGCCGCGGCGCTCGCCTCCCAGAAGGAGCTCGTGTGACCGACCCGATCTGGGCCCTCGGCGGCGCCGGGGTCATCGACGACGCGACGATCGCGCGCTACGACAAGGCCGGCTTCGGCAGGCCCGTCGGCATGGGCTCGCGGCCCGCGCTGCTGATCATCGATGTGCAGTACCGCACCGTCGGCACCACGCCGATGCCGTTCGACGAGGCCGTCCAGGAGTATCCGACCAGCTGTGGTGACGTCGGCTGGGACGCCGTCGCGCACATCGCCCGGCTCGTCGCGGTCTTCCGCGAGAAGGGCTGGCCGATCGTCTACCCGCACGTCGCGCCCAAGCAGTCCTACGACACCGGACGCCTCGGCGCCAAGGTCCCCGCGATCATGGGCATCCCGGCCAAGGGCTACGAGTTCGTCGCCGACGTCGCGCCGGTCGAGGGCGACGTGCTCGTCCCCAAGCGGCACCCCAGCGCCTTCTTCGGCACCCCGCTGGCGAGCTACCTGGTGGAGACGGGTGCCGACTCGCTCGTCGTCACCGGCTGCACGACCTCGGGCTGCGTGCGCTCCAGCGTGGCCGACGCGTTCTCGTACAACTTCCGCGTCAGCGTGCCGGCCGACGCCGTCTACGACCGCAGCCCGGTCGTGCACGAGGCCAACCTGTTCGACATGGCGCAGAAGTACGCCGACGTCATGACGACCGACGCGCTGCTCGCCAAGCTGGCGGACGTCCCCGCGAAGGCGGGCTGACCGCCGCTCCCCGAATTGCACGAACGGCCCTTTCCGGCAACTGGACCGCGGGAAAGGGCCGTCGTGTGTTCGCGTGCTCCGGGCGGGATTGCCGTTCGTTCGGTGACGGGGTGCGCTCAGTCCGGTTCGGCCGCGCGCAGGACCGCGAGGGCGTTGTTGAGCGAGCTGGTCAGGTGCGCCTCCAGCTTCGCGGCGGCACCCTCACCGTCGCGGGCGACGAGCGCGGCGAGGATCTCGCGGTGCTCGTCGAGAGCGGTGCGGGCGCGGCGGGGCTGGTGGGCCGAGCGGGCGCGGGCGAGCCGGATCTTGCGGCCGACGTCGGTCAGCGCCTCGACCAGCGGCGGGTTGGCCGCGAGCCGGGCGAGCCGGGCGTGGAAGTCGGGGTCCTCGGGGTAGGCGCCGCTGGCCGAGCCCATGCTGGACTCGGTCTCGTCGAGCATGCTGCCCAGCTCGTCGATGCGCTGCTGGGGCGCGTAGCGGGCGGCGAGGCGCACGGCGTGGGTCTCGAGCGCGACGCGCAGCTCGTAGAGATCCGAGAGCTCGCGCGCGGAGAACGACCGGACGTAGACGCCGCGGTGCGGGACGGCCTCGACGAGCCCTTCGCTGGCGAGGCGCTGGATCGCCTCGCGCAGGGGGCCGCGGCTGATGCCGAGCGCCTGCGACAGGTGTACCTCGTTGATGCGCTCCGCGGGGGCGAGCGTGCCGTCGAGGATCATGCCCCGCAGCACCTCGAGGCTCTGGCCCGCATAGGTCGCGACTCGGCCCAGCTTCGGCGGTCGGGTCTGCTCGCTCACGGGTTCTCCTCGCCTCGGGTGGCTGCGACCCGCTCCGTCATGGTGCCACGTGGCCTCACGGACACTCTTTCGCACGTACGCGCGACCTCCCTCGGTCGCCGATCCGATCGGAGCGTCGAACGCCCGGCGGACCGTCGTCGATTACAAACTGTCGACAAGTGGAAACGCTACTGAGCTGCCGTGTCGACTTGGTTACCGGTCAATCTACGCCAAACTGTTGACAGTTGTCAGTAGCGTGGCGCAGCGTAGGGCGACCGACCCCGGTACGCCGACCGGAGCAACGCCGCGCCGCGGGAACGACGCGGGGACAGGACGAGGAGGCCCGACGATGCAGGCAGGTGATCGGCCCGCGCAGGCGGGGACCGCCACCGGCGCGGTTCCCGAGACCATCGACCGCAAGGTCGTCTCGGCAGGGCTCGTCGGGTCCGTCGTCGAGTACTACGACTTCGGCATCTACGGCTACCTGGCCACGGTCCTGTCCGTCGTCTTCTTCGCCGAGGGCGCCGACCCGACCACGGCGCTGCTGGCCACCTTCGCGACGTTCGCCGCCGCGTTCGTGCTCCGCCCGCTCGGTGGGCTGATCTTCGGCCACCTCGGCGACCGTTTCGGCCGCTCCCGCATCCTGGCCGCCACGATCCTCGCGATGTGCGCGGCGACCGTGCTCATCGGTGTCCTGCCCAGCTACGCCGCGATCGGCGTCGGCGCCGCGTTCCTGCTGGTCGCCGCCCGGTGCGTGCAGGGCATCGCGTCCGGGGGCGAGGTCGGCGGGGCCGCGGCCTACGTCGCGGAGAAGTCCCCGCCCGCGCGCCGCGGCTTCCTGTGCTCGACGGTGCAGCTCGGCGCCCTGTCCGGTGCGCTGCTCGCGTCGATCGTCGTCTCGATCGTGAGCTCCGTGCTCTCCGCCGACCAGCTGGCCGCGTGGGGCTGGCGGCTGCCGTTCCTGCTGAGCCTCCCGCTCGGCCTGGTCGGGCTGTGGATCCGCTTCCGGCTCGACGACTCCGTCCGCGAGGAGGAGCTGGCCGCCGAAGGTGTCGCGTCCGCGCCGGTCGTCGAGCTGTTCCGCGCCCACCTGCCCGGCCTGCTGCGCACACTGGGCCTGTCGACGCTGCTGTTCGCCGGCTACTACGTCGTCTACGTGTACGCGTCGACGCACCTGCAGCGCACCGGCGGTTTCGACGCCCGAGCCGCGTTCTGGTCGACGACGATCACCCTCGTCGTGTCGTGCCTGGCCATGCCGTTCTTCGGCCGGATGTCCGACCGCGTCGGCCGCAAGCCGATGCTGCTGTGGGCGGCCGTCGCGTTCGGTGTGCTCGCCGTTCCCTGCTTCGCGCTGATGAACGCCCACTCGCTGCCGCTGGCGATGCTGGCGCAGGTCGTGCTCGGCCTGCCCGAGTCGGCGCTGATGGGCGTCGTGTTCGCCACGTTCGCCGAGATGTTCCCGTCGCGCGTGCGCTACACCGGCATCGCGCTGGGCTTCAACCTCGCGAGCATGGCCGTCGGCGGCACCGCGCCGCTGATCTGCCTGTGGCTGCTGCGCATCACCGGCAACCCGCTCGCCCCCGCCTGGTTCCTCGTCGCCGCCGCGCTGGTCACCGTGGCGACGGCACTCACCCTCACCGAGACCCGCGGCTCCGTGCTGCGGACCGTGTGACTTCCCCCGAGAGGACTCCCGTGTCAGAAAGCCGGCCCGCAGAGGTGGACGTCGACGTCGTCGTGGTCGGAGCGGGCGGTGGCGGGCTCGCCGCCGCGCTCGCCGCGGTCGACGCCGGCGCGAGCGCCGTCGTCCTGGAGAAGGAGGAGCGCGCGGGCGGCAACTCGGCGCTGTCCACCGGTTCGGTCCCCGGCGCCGGGACGCGCTGGCAGGCCGAGGCGGGCATCGACGACTCGCCGGCCCGGCTGGCCGCCGACCTGCTGCGCCAGTCCGGCCCGCACGACGCCGAGGAGACCGTCGAGGTCCTCGCCGCGGCGAGTGCCGGGCTCGTCGAGTGGCTCGTCGACAGCCACGACATCGACCTGCGCCTGATCACCGACTACAAGCACGTCGGGCACAGCGTGCCGCGGCTGCACGCGCCGCCCTCGCGCAAGGGCCACGCCCTGATCGCCGACATGCTGCGCGCCGCGAAGGCCGCCGACGTCGAGGTGCTCACGCACTCGCCCGTCGACTCGCTCGTCGTCGAGGACGGCGTCGTTCGGGGCGTCGTCGTCTCCGGCGCCCGCTCGGGCACGTACACGTTGCGCTGCAGGGCCGTCGTGCTCGCGGCCAACGGTTTCGGCGCCGACCCAGCCATGGTGTCGCGGTTCGCGCCCGAGGCGTCGGGCCTGGAGTACCTGGGCGCGCACGGCAGCACGGGTGAGGCCGTCGGTTGGCTGCTCGACCTCGGCGCGACCATGGGCAACGCCTCGGCGTTCCAGGGCTACGCGGCCGTCGCCAGCCCGCACGGCTCCATCACGTCGTGGACGACCGTCGAGCACGGCGGCATCGTCGTCGACGCGAAGGGCGAGCGGATCGGCGACGAGTCCACCGGCTACTCCGGCTTCGCCGCCAACGTGTCGCGTGCGGCCGGGCCCGTGCACGTCATCTTCGACGCCCCGATCCGCGACTCCGTCGCCGCGCACGAGGAGGAGTTCGCCGAGCTCGTCGCCGCCAACGGCACGAAGGAGGCGCCCGACGCCGCGTCGCTCGCCGCCGCCATCGGCGCCGACCCGGCCGTCCTCGCCCGCACGCTCGACGAGGCCGCCGCGGCCGCCGCCGGCGACGCCCCGGACCCGGCGGGGCGCACCGCGTGGGGCCGGGGCCCGCTGCAGCGGCCCTACGTCGCCGTCCGCGCCGTGCCCGCCCTGTTCCACACCCAGGGCGGTGTGCAGATCGACGCGCACGCCCGCGTCGTCGGACCGAACGGCCCGATCCCCGGCGTGTACGCCACCGGCGGTGTCGCCGCCGGTGTGAGCGGACGGGCGGGCGGTGCCGGCTACTCGTCGGGCAACGGCCTGCTCACCGCGCTCGGCCTCGGCATGATCGCCGGCCGGCACGCCGCCTCGCAGTCCTGACACCCGTCCATCCCCGCTCCCCGACGAACCAGCCGAGGAACCCCGTGTCCGACCAGCCCGTCCCCGCGCCGAACACCCGGCGGCAGTCCCGTCGTGCCGCCATCGGCAGCTTCGTCGGCACCACCCTGGAGTGGTACGACTTCTTCATCTACGGCACCACCGCCGCACTGGTGTTCGGGCAGGTCTTCTTCCCGACGCAGGAGGGTGTCCTCGGCACCCTCGCCGCGTTCGCGACGTTCGCCGTCGGGTTCATCGCCCGACCCTTCGGCAGCATCCTGTTCGGACACTTCGGTGACCGCATCGGCCGCCGCAACGTCCTCATGGCGACACTGCTGATCATGGGTGCCGCAACCGTCCTCATCGGACTCATTCCGTCGTACGCGTCGATCGGGGTCTGGGCGCCGGTCCTGCTCACCCTGTGCCGCATCGCCCAGGGCGTCGCCCTCGGCGGCGAGTGGGGCGGCGCCGCCCTGCTGTCGGTGGAGAACGCGCCGGCCCGCAAGCGCGGCCTGTTCGGCTCGTCGACGCAGGTCGGCTCGCCCGCCGGGCTGCTGCTCGCGAGCCTGGTCATCGCCGGTGCCTCGGCCATCAGCGGCGACGCGTTCAACGAGTGGGGCTGGCGCATCCCGTTCATCGCCAGCATCGTGATCGTCGTCGTGGGACTGGCCATCCGCCGCGGCCTCGCCGAGTCGTCCGACTTCACCGAGAACGCCGAGAAGGCCCCCGCCGCGCTGCCGATCAAGCAGGTCCTGCGCGACGACTGGCGTTCGGTCCTGATCGGTGCCGGCCTCGGTGCGGCCAACAACGCGCTGTACTACACCGTCGCCACCTACACGCTGGCCTACGTGACCGGAACCCTCGGCGTCGCCAAGGGCGAGACGATCAACCACCTGACGATCGTGTCGGTCTGCTACCTGATCTCGATCCCGATCTTCGGGTGGTTGTCCGACAAGGTCGGACTGCGCCGCCAGGTCGTGGTCGCGGCCCTGTGTGCGGCCGCGTTCGTCTTCCCCTACTTCTCCATGATCGAGACGGGGGAGTCCTGGATCATCCTGCTGGGCATGATCATCGGGCTCGCCGTCATCCAGTCCGCCGCGTACGCGCCGCAGCCCGCGGTCTACAGCGAGCTGTTCCCGGCCCGCACCCGCTACACCGGCGCGTCGCTGGCCTACGCGCTGCCGACGACCGTCGTCGGCGGCACGGCACCGTTCATCGCGACGTGGTTGTACGCCGAGACCGGCAGCAACACCGCGATGGCCTGGTACGTCGTGGCGCTGTCGCTGCTCGCGGCCGGCTGTGCGGCGCTGGCCCACCGCCGGCACACGGCCGGAGTGAAGAAGGAGGCGGCGTCCGTTGTCTGAGCTGCTCACCTGGGCGGCGGCCCGCGCCGCCGACGGTGACATCCCCGAGCACGTCCTGCGCACCGCGCTCGTCATCATGTGCGACGACCTCGCCGCGATGGTCGTCGCCCACACCGAGGACGAGGTCCGCGCCGTCACCGCGCAGGCGACCGGCGGGCCGCCGGAGTCCACCGTCGTCGGTTCGCCCGGCCGGCGCTCCGACCGGCGGTCCGCGGCGCTGGCCAACGCCGTCGCCGCCAACTGGACCGAGCTCGACGGTGGCTACCGGCCCGCGACCTGCCACGGCTCGCTCTACTCGCTGCCGGCCGCGCTGGCCGAGGTCGAGGCCAGCGGCGGCACGCTCGGCGACCTGCTGCGCGCCCACGTCCTGGGCTACGAGGTCGTCACCCGCGTCGCCCGGGCCTACCGGCCGCCGGTGCCGCTCGCCCTGCACCCGCACGCGACGCTCTCGCCGATCGGAGCCGCCGCCGCCCTCGCCGCGGCCCGCCGGCTCGACGCCGACACCTTCGCCGCCGCCGTGCTCGGCGCCGCGTCGCTGTCGCTGACCGGCCCGTTCTCCCACGCCACCAGCGGCGCGACGATCCGCAACGCGTGGGCGGGCGCGGGCGCGCAGCTGGGGTTCGTCGCAGTCGACGTCGCCGCGGCCGGGCTCACCGCGAGCCCGACCGTCCTCGACGAGGTCTTCGCCGCCACGGTCATCACGCCCGAGGAGCTCACCACCGGCCTGGGGGAGCGCTGGGGCGTCGAGGACGGTTACCAGAAGCCCTACGCGTGCTGCCAGTACCTGCACGCGAGCGTCGAGGCCGCGGCGTCGCTCGTCGGTTCTCTGCCCGACGACGTCGATGCGATCGCCTCGGTCGACGTCCGTACCCACCCGCTGGGCGCCGCGCTCACCGAGGCCGACCCCGCCACCACGCTGGCCGGCCGGTTCTCCCTGCCGCACGCCGTCTCGACGGTGCTGCACCACCGCAGCACCGACGCCGCCGTGTTCTCGGGCGCGCACCTTCGCGACGAGGCGACCGCCGCGCTGCGCGGGCGCGTCCGCATCGAGAAGTGGGCCGACACCCCTCCCGCACCGCACGACCGGCCCTCGACCGTGCGGGTCACGTTGCGCGACGGGCAGGTGCTGGAGGAGACGGTGCTGTCGGCCGTGGGCGGTCCCGACCGGCCGCTGGAGCGTCCCGCGCTGCTCGCAAAGTACGAGACGCTCACCGGTGAGCTGCGTCCCGGGTTCGCCGCCCGGGTCCGCGACCTCACCGACCCCCGCGGCCCCCTCGACCTCGCCGCCCCGCTGCGCGACGTCCTCGACGACCTGCTGGGGGACAGCCGATGACCGCCCTCTCGCCGAGTTCGACGTCGGACCGGTGCGGCGGCGCTCGGGATCAGTCTGGTGTCGAGCCCGGCGGAGGAACTGCCGCCGAAGCGCTCGTCGACGGGATCCTCGGCCTGCCCGCGACGCTCCCTGCCGAGGTCGACGTCCTCGCCCGCCGGCACCTGCTCGACGCCATCGGTGTCGGGCTCGCGGCCTCGCGGGTGGGGCCGGCCCGGAGGATCGGTGGAGTGCCCCGCGCGACCGGGCCCTGCACCGTCCTCGGAGCCGGCGGGGGCGTAGGCCCCACCGACGCCGCGCTGGTCAACGGCACCCTCATCCACTCCCTCGAGTACGACGACACCCACACCGGCTCGGTCATGCACGGCAGCGCCGCCCTCGCCCCGGCCGTCCTGGCCGCCGCCGAGGAGACCGGCGCGCCCGGCGACGTCGTCGTCCGCGCGTTCGCCGTCGGGTGGGAGGTGCTCGTCCGGATCGGGCTCGCCACCCCGAGCGGGTTCCAGCGCGTCGGGTTCCAGGGCACCTCCGTCGCCGGGACGGTGGCGGGTGCCATCGCGGTCGGGCTCGTCCACGGCCTCGACCGCGACGCCCTGCTCGACGCCGTCGGCGTGGCCGCGAGCTTCTCCGCCGGCAACTTCACGTTCCTGTCTCGCGGTGCCACCAGCAAGGCCGCGCAGGCGGGCATCGCTGCACAGGGTGCGGTGTCGGCCGTCGCGCTCGTACGCGGCGGGATCACCGGCGGCCGCTCGGTCTTCGAGGGCGACCGCGGCTTCTTCGGCCTGTACGCCCACGACGCCTCCGCCGCCGGGCGCCTCGCCGACCTCGCCGGCGACCTCGGCACGCGCTGGCACCTCGCCGACGCCGCGTTCAAGGGCCTGCCCTGCTGCCACTTCCTGCACCCGTTCGCGGAGGCCGTCGCCGGGCTCGACGTGCCCGCCGACCGGATCGCCCGCCTCTTGTGCCGCATCCCCGCGGGCCAGGAGGAGGTCATCGCGGTGCCGTGGGAGGCCAAGCAGTCGCCGGCGACCGCCGGTGAGGCGCGCTGGAGCCTGCCCTACGTCGTCGCGCTGCAGGCCGTGCGCGGCGCGGTGACCCTCGACGACTTCGTCGGCGACCCCGATCCCGAGGTCGTCGCCGTCGCCGAGCGGGTCGAGCAGGAGCGCTGGGAGGAGTCCGGCTACCCGGCCGTCTTCCCGGCGGAGGTCGTCGCCGAGCTCACCGACGGCACGACCCGGACGGTGCGGATCGGCGACGTCGACGGCAACGCCGGGCGCCCGTGGGACGAGGAGCGGGTCGTCGCGAAGTTCCGGGACAACTGCGACCGCGCCGGTGCCGACCCCGACAAGGCCCGGGCTCTGGTCCGGGGCCTGCTCGGCGGGGAGACTCCCGACCTGGCCGCCCTCCCGCCACTCGCGGCCCTGCCCCCCTCGATCTGACGACTCCCCGCGCGCACCCTCATTGCCGTCGCGCGGCGGTCAGCACAACCATGAGGTTGCGCGCGGTCGTCCGTCACCGGGGGCGGCGGCGGAAGCGGTCGGCGAGCTGGGGGTCGTCCTCCCACCACAGCCCCGACGACGTCGCGCCCTCGTCGTCGGGTCCCGGCTCCTCCAGGGCGTCGAGCTCGGCGTCGATCACCTCGGCGCGCTGCTCGTCCTCCCGCGTCATCCGGGCGACGACGATACCGATGAACGGCAGCCCGACGACGTCGCCACCCGCCCACAGCACACCAGCGCCCAGCACCTGGTCGACGCGCACGCTCGGGCCCCAGTCGCGGTGCAGCGCGAGGTAGTGGTCGGCGGCGACGAGCGGGCCGAGCCACAGCACGAGCCCGAGCACGGCGTCGCCGACGACCTCGACGATCGTGATCCACAGCGTCACCAGGTACGAGTCGGCTCGCGGGGTGGGGTCGATGCGCAGCCGCGTCCAGAAGTAGATCCACCCCGCGGCGACGAGCACCGTCCCGGCCAGGGCGCTCGCGAGCGTCGAGCGCAGCGTCAGCGGGTAGAGCGGGCTCAGGTACAGCACCAGCAGGGGCAGGACGAGCACGACCGTCACGACCAGCGGGAAGGTCAACGCGCGCAACGGCGCCGAGTGCAGCCGTCGCGACCAACGCGCACGCCGGCCCGGTGGCAGGAGGTCGGCAGCGAGCCGCACCGGCGACCCCATCGCCAGCAGCAGCGGCGTGACCATCAGCAGCACCACGTTCTGGGTGGCGCGCGTCCAGAAGAGGGTGTCGTCGTAGACGCCGAGGAACGAGCAGCCGACGAGCGCGATGCTCGCCGCCCCGAGCGCGAAGCAGACGGTGCGCGCCCGCGGCCACACCGGGCCGGCGCGCCGGGCCCGGGCCGCGAGGTAGCCGCCGACGAGCAGGGCGGTGGCCGCGAGGGTCCCCGGATCGGCGCGCCACGCCGTCACGGCGCGGGCGAGCGTCAACGGGGGAAGGGCTGCGGCGGCGATCGTCATCAATTGTCCTGAATCGTGGTTCGCGTGAAATGCGGCGATGTCGACCGTGACCATCTCCGCTGATGAGAGCCTACGTCGATCACCGGGATGCAATTCTTCGGTCAAGAATTCGTATTTCCCGGCGGCCGCCGGTGGGGGGTGCGGATCGCGTGCCAGAATCGTATTCCGTGAGGCGGGGATCGGCGGCGGTGCGGGTCGTCGTCGCGCTGTTGTCGGCGACGGTCGTGGCCACCACCGGCTACGCCTGGTCGGCCTACGACCGGCTCGACGGCGGCATCGCGACCAGCGACGTCCTCAGCGGCGACCGCGCGGCCGACGGCGCGACCGACATCCTGCTCGTCGGCATCGACAGCCGCACCGACGCGCACGGCGACCCGTTGCCGCAGGCCGAGCTGAACGCCCTCGACGCCGGGCCGGACACGGGCACGGTCAACACCGACACGTTGATCCTGGTCCGCATCCCGGCGAGCACGTCGGCGCCGGTCACGGCGATCTCGATCCCGCGCGACTCCTACGTCGACATCCCCGGCCACGGCACCCACAAGATCAACTCTGCGTACGCGCGGGCGGTCGCCACCGCGCACGACCAGCTCGCCGCCACCGGCCTCGCCGGGGCGGCGCTCGCGACGCAGGAGGCGCAGGCCGGGCGCAAGGAGCTGATCCGGACCGTCGAGCAGCTCACCGGCGCGTCGGTCGACCACTACGCCGAGCTGAACCTCGTCGGGTTCGCCGACATGACCCAGGCCGTCGGCGGCGTCCAGGTGTGCCTGAACGCACCCGCGCACGACACCTACTCGGGCGTCGACCTCCCCGCAGGAGCGCAGACCATCGAGGGCCCGCAGGCGCTCGCGTTCGTCCGTCAGCGCCACGGGCTGCCGCGCGGCGACCTCGACCGCATCGTCCGCCAGCAGGCGTTCCTCGCCTCGCTGACCCATCAGGTGCTCTCCGCCGGAACCCTGGCCGACCCGTCGAAGCTCACCGCGCTGATCGACGCCCTCGACCGCTACATCGTCATCGACCCGGGCTGGGACCTGCTGTCCTTCGCCTCCGGGATGCAGGGCCGCGCCGGCGGCGACATCGGCTTCCGCACGATCCCGACGGGCAGCCTCGCCCTCAGGACCCCCGCCGACGGTGACGCCGTCCAGGTCGACCCGGCCGCGGTGCGCGCCTTCGTCGCCGGGGTGTCCGCGCCGCCCACGTCCTCGGCGTCGACGGCGAACCCGCTCGCCGACGCCGGCGCGACCGTCGAGGTCGAGAACGGCACCTCGCGCAGCGGCCTCGGCGCGGCCGTCACCCGGGCGCTCGCCGCGTCGGGGACGACCGTCGGCCCGGCGGGCACCACCGTCGCGACGACCCGCTCGATCGTGAAGGCAGGCCCCGGCACCGACGCCGCGGCCGCGCAGGTCGCGTCAGACCTCGGCGGGCTGCCGCACGTCGACGACGACGCCCTGCCGGCCGGGCACGTCGAGGTCGTACTGGGCCGCGACTACACCGGCCCGACCGGCGCGACGCCACCCCCGCCTGCGCCGACCTCGGCTCCGGCGCAGCCGTTGACCGCCGACGGCGTGCCCTGCGTGAACTGACCGTCAGGCGCGCTGCGAGGCCCGCGCGCCGGTGACGCGCGGATCGGCGG
>MEGH01000003.1:31555-63512 GCA_001725415.1 Pseudonocardia sp. SCN 73-27 | reverse complement strand
TGGTGGCGGCGGGCCGACGTCGCCCGCCGGGAGCCGCACCACGAACCGGGTCCACCCCGGCACGCTCTCGACCTGCACCGTCCCGCTGTGCGCGGTGACGACGGCGTGCACGATCGCGAGCCCCAGCCCGGTGCTGCCCGCCGCCCGCGACCGCGACTTCTCGCCGCGGGCGAAGCGCTCGAACACGTGCGGCAGCAGCGCGGCGGGGATGCCGGGGCCGGTGTCGGTGACCGTCAGGACGACCTCGCCGGTCCGGTTGTCCGGCGCCAGCCCCACCGTCACCTCGGTGCCCGGCGGGGTGTGGGTGCGGGCGTTGGCCAGCAGGTTCGTCAGCACCTGGGTGAGCCGCGACGCGTCGCCGACCGTCGACACCGGCTCGTCGGGCAGCGCCATCCGCCACCGATGATCGGGGCCGACGGCGTGCGCATCGCTCACCGCGTCCAGCACGAGCCGGGTCAGGTCGACGGGCGCGCGCTCCAACGGCCGGCCCGCGTCGAGCCGGGCCAGCAGCAGCAGGTCCTCGACGAGCGTCGTCATCCGCTCGGCCTGCGAGGAGATGCGCACCAGCGAGTACTCGGCGTCGGGGGAGAGGTCGGAGCGCCGGGTCAGCTCGGCGTAGCCGCGGATCGCGGCGAGCGGGGTGCGCAGCTCGTGGCTGGCGTCGGCGATGAACTGCCGCAGCCGCATCTCGCTGTCCTGCCGCGCCTCCAGCGCCCCGCCGACGTTGTCCAGCATCAGGTTCAGCGCCGCGCCCATCTTGCCGACCTCCGTGCGCGGGTCGGTGTCGGGAACGCGCTCCACCAGCTCGACCTCACCCCGGTCGAGCCGCAGCGCGCTCACCGACTCCGCCGTCTGCGCCACCCGCTCCAGCGGGCGCAGCTCCCGGCGCACCAGCACCGCACCGGCGACGCCCGCACCCAGCAGCGCGACACCCAGCACGATGACCTCGATCAGGATCAGCCCGTCGACGACCGACTCCGCACGCGCCTGCGGCAACCCGATGACCAGCAGGCTCCCGTCGGGGGCGGGGAACGCCGAGAGCCGGTACGCCCCGATCGACAACGACTGACTCACCGGCTGCGCGTCGACCGGGACGGCCTCCAGCGCCGCGTAGTCGGCCGCCGCGACCGGATGCGACGTGCCGCCCTTGTCGCTCACCAGGGCCTCGACGACCTGCCCGCCGACGACCCGCGCACCCAGCGTCCGCGGCTCCTGCGCAGGGCCGAGGAACACGTCGTTGCGGTCGGCGCCCGACCCCGGGGGAGGCGCGTCGTCGTGGAACCGGGAGAAGCGCTGCCCGGCCGAGCGGAGATCGTCGTCGAGCTGGCGGATCATGAACTGGCGCGCCGCGATCGTCGTCGCGAACCCGATGACCAGCACCGCCGCGGTCAGCAGGATCAGCACCGTGGCGACGAGCCGCGCCCGCAGGGAGCGCGGCGTCGCCCGCGGGCTCACTCGCCCGACGCGGGCTTGAGCACGTACCCCGCCCCGCGGACCGTGTGGATCATCGGTGCTCGGCCGTTGTCGATCTTCTTGCGCAGGTAGGAGATGTAGAGCTCCACGACGTTGGACTGCCCCCCGAAGTCGTAGTGCCACACGCGGTCGAGGATCTGGGCCTTGCTCAGCACGCGGCGCGGGTTGCGCATGAGGAACCGCAGCAGCTCGAACTCCGTCGCGGTCAGCTCCACCTCGGTGTCGCCGCGGCGGACCTCGTGGCTGTCCTCGTCGAGCGTCAGGTCGCCGACGGCCAGCTCCGAGCCCTGCCGGGCCGCCGTCATCCCGGAGCGGCGCAGCAGCCCCCGCAGCCGCGCGACCAGCTCCTCGATGCTGAACGGCTTGGTGACGTAGTCGTCCCCGCCCGCGGTGAGCCCGGCGACGCGGTCCTCCACGGCGTCCTTCGCCGTCAGGAACAACACGGGAACGTCGGGGGTGCCGGCGCGCAGGCGGCGCAACACCTCCAGCCCGTCGAGATCGGGGAGCATGACGTCGAGGATCACGGCGTCGGGCCGGAACTCGCGGGCCGTGCGGACCGCGGTCAGCCCGTCGGCGGCCGTCCGCACGTCCCAGCCCTCGTAGCGCAGCGCCATCGACAGCAGGTCCGACAGCGTCGACTCGTCGTCGACGACGAGGACCCGCACCGCGGTGCCGTCCGCGCGCTGCAGCCGCCCCGCCACCTGCTCGTTCACCCCGGTCATGCTAGCCAGACTCGCGCGCGGGACTGTGCCGGTGCTGGGTGGAGTCTGTGCATTCCCTGTGCGTCGCTCGTGGGGCCTTGCCCGTCACATCCCTTTCCTGCCCGCGACACGGCGCGCCCAGTCGCTCACAGCGGTCAGCGCGCCCGCCAGTAACCCGTCGCGTAGATGCGGCGCCGGTCGAGGCGTCGGTCGTCGAGAAGGTGTTTGCGCAGGTCACGGACGGCGGCGGACTCCCCGGCGAGCCACGCCTGACCGCCTGCCCCCGGCAGCTCGGCCGCACGCACCGCCTCGACGAGCCGCTCGCCCGCCGGTGCCTCGCCGCGGTGCACCCACACGACGTCGGCGCCTCCAGTGAGGTCCTGCTGCTCACCGGCGTCGGCGACCTCGATGAACGCCAGCACCGGCCCGGTGAACCCGGCGAGCTCCTCCAGGACGGTCGCGACGGCGGGCAGGGCGCTCTCGTCGCCGATGACGACGTGGAACTCCGCCGCCGGGTCGGGCTCCCAGCGGCCACCGGGCTCGGAGACGCCCACCCAAGCGCCCGGCTCGGCCGCCCGCGCCCACGCGGCGGCCGGGCCGTGGCCCTCGTGCAGGACGAAGTCGACGTCGAGCTCGCCGGCCGAGGCGTCGAAGCGGCGGACGGTGTAGGTGCGGATCGTCGGCCGGGCCTCGCCGGGCGGCCAGACCGGACCGCCCGTGCTCGCGCGCGGCACCGCGGGGCGGTCCTGGCCCTCGACGGGGAAGAACATCTTGACCCGGCGGTCGGGACCGTCGCCGGGGAAGCCTGCGAGCTCGTCGCCGCCGAGGGTCACGCGGATCATCTTCGGCGTGATGCGGGCGCTGCGGCGCACCTGCAGCAGCCGGGGTGGGGTCATCGTCATCGCCGGACATTCTGCCGAGCGACCTACGAGGGGCGGTGCGCCAGCCCCGTCCAGACGAGATCCATGAGGTACTCGGTGGCCTCGGCGGCGCTCATCCGGGGCTCGCAGTCGGGCGCGGAGCCGCGCCACAGGGCGAGCCGCTCGCACGCCCCGACGATGACGTGCGCCCAGCCGGCGAGCCGTTGCGGCGCGGCGTCGGGGGCCTGGACGGCGAGCAGGCCGGCGATGAAGTCGGTCTGCTGGGCCCGGATCTCCTCGAGCGCGGCAGCGGCGGCCTGCGACACCGACGCCTCGGAGTACAGCAGCGACCAGGACGGCTTCTGGGCGTCGAGGTGGGAGAAGAACGCGAGGGTGCCGCGACGCAGCATGTCCTCGGGGCCGTCGGCGGCGGCCGCGGCGGCGGAGGTGACCTCGAGCAGCTCGGTGCGCACCCGCGCGACGCACGCCAGCAGCAGGCCTTCCTTGGAGCCGAAGTGGCTGTACAGCACGGGTTTGGTGACGCCGACGACCTCGGCGACCGCATCCATCGACGCGTTCTGGTAACCACGTCCGGAGAAGACCGTGACCGCGGCGTCGAGGATCTGCCGCTCGCGCTCGGCGCGGGCGACGCGACGCCGGGGCGTGCGGGTCTGCATGTCGGCAGACCCTACCGTCGCTAAGTTACCGGTGGTAGGTTACCGGCGGTAACACCATCGTCGGCACGCAGGAGGAGCACGCATGGAGGAGCGCAGCGCGGCGACCGTCACCGTGGACACCGCCATCGTCGGCAGCGGGTTCGCGGGCCTCGGCATCGCGGTCAAGCTCGACGAGGCAGGCCGGCGCGACTGGCTGATCCTCGAGAAGGGCGACACCCTCGGCGGCACCTGGCGCGACAACGAGTACCCGGGCTGCGCCTGCGACGTCGAGTCGCACCTGTACTCCTTCAGCTTCCGGCAGAACCCGGCCTGGACCCGCACCTTCGCCCGCCAGCCCGAGATCCGCGCCTACCTCGAGGACGTCGCCGACCACTACCGGCTCCGCGACCGCATCCGCTACGGCGCCCACGTCACCGGCGCCGAATGGGACGGGACGGCCTGGGACGTGCGCCTCGCCGACGGCACCACCGTCCGCGCCCGCTTCGTCGTCTTCGGCACCGGCGCGCTGCACGACCCGTCGATCCCCGACATCGAGGGCCTCGACCGCTTCGCCGGTACCGCCTTCCACTCCGCCCGGTGGGACCACTCGCACGACCTGCGCGGCAAGCGCGTCGCCGTCATCGGCACCGGCGCGAGCGCCATCCAGTTCGTACCCGCGATCGCGCCCGACGTCGAGTCGCTCACCCTGTTCCAGCGCACCGCCCCGTGGGTGCTCCCCAAGGGCGACAAGCCGATCTCCGACGACGCGCGCCGCCGTTACCGACGCTTCCCGCTGCTGCAGCGCCTCGCCCGCACCGCCATCTACTGGCGCCACGAGGCGCTGGTCGCCGGCTTCATGAACCCCCGGCTGATGAAGGCGATCGGGCGCGTCGCCACCACCTACCTCGACCGCTCGTTCGCGAAGGACCCCGGGCTCAAGGCCAAGGTCACGCCCGACTTCACCATCGGCTGCAAGCGGATCCTGCTGTCCAACGACTACTACCCGGCACTGCGCCGCGACAACGTCGACGTCGAGACCACGGGCATCGCCCGCGTCACCGAGACCGGCGTCGTCACCACCGACGGCGTCGAGCACCCCTGCGACACCATCGTCTTCGGCACCGGGTTCAGGATCGCCGACAGCCTGTCCCGCATGACGATCACCGGTCGCGACGGCGCCAAGCTCGGCGACGCCTGGCGCGGCGGCATGGAGGCGCTGCTCGGTACCACCGTCGCCGGCTTCCCCAACCTCTTCCTGCTGACCGGGCCCAACACCGGCCTCGGGCACAGCTCGATGGTCCTGATGATCGAGTCGCAGATCCCCTACGTCCTCGACGCGATGAACACCGTCGACAGGCACCGGGCCACCGCCATCGACACCGTCCGCGAACGCCAGGACGACTTCAACACCGAGGTCCAGGCCAAGCTGGAGAAGGCCGTGTGGAGCCAGGGCGGCTGCGGCAGCTGGTATCTCGACGAGCACGGCCGCAACCGCACCCTCTGGCCCGGCGCGACCTTCACCTACCGCCGCCGCACCCGGCGCATCGACCCTGCGGACCACGTGCTCCTGTGACCCGTGAGTGGCGTTATTGGCTATAGCCAATAACGCCACTCACGGGGTCGGTAGCGTCGGCACCGTGCGTACGTTCGTCTACTCGATCCCCATGACGACGCGGTTCCGCGGCATCACCGTCCGGGAGGGGATGCTCGTCGAGGGGCCGGCCGGGTGGGGCGAGTTCTGCCCGTTCCCCGAGTACGACGACGCCGAGGCCGCGTCCTGGCTGGCCGCGGCGCTGGAGGCGGCTTCTCTCGGGTGGCCGGCGCCGGTGCGGGAGCGCGTCCCGGTGAACTGCATCGTCCCGGCCGTGGGACCCGACAAGGCCCAGGAGATGGTGCGCGCCTCCGGCTGTGCGACCGCCAAGGTCAAGGTCGCCGACGAACCCGGTTCCCTGTGCGCCGATCTCGACCGGGTCGCCGCCGTCCGCGACGCCCTCGGCGCCGGCGGCGCGATCCGGGTCGACGCCAACGCCCGCTGGGACGTCGACGAGGCCGTCGCCGCCATCCGCGCGCTCGACCGCGCCGCCGGGGGACTGCAGTACGTCGAGCAGCCCTGCGGCACCGTCGACGAGCTGGTCTCCGTTCGTAAGCGTGTCGACGTCCGCATCGCCGCCGACGAGGCCATCCGCCGCGCCGCCGACCCCCTCGCCGTCGACGTCACCGACGCCGCCGACGTCGCCATCCTCAAGGTCGCGCCGCTGGGCGGGGTGCGCCGGGCGCTGGCCGTCGCCGAGGCGTGCGGGCTGCCGTGCGTGGTGTCGTCGGCGCTGGAGACGAGCGTCGGGCTGGCCGCCGAGATCGCGCTGGCCGCCGCATTGCCCGAGCTGGAGTTCGCCTGCGGGCTGGGCACGATCGCGCTGCTGCGCGACGACGTCGTCGACTCGCCGTTGCGCCCGGTCGACGGCATGCTCCCGGTGGTGCGCCGGGCCCCGGACCCGGTGCGCCGCAGCGCCCTGCCCGCCGACGACGACCGCACCGCCTGGTGGGACGCCCGCCTCACCCGGGTCTCGTCCCTGCTCGCCGCCCGCCCCTGACCCGCGCGGGTTGGTCGCGCGGTCTGTCCTGCCGGCACCCAACATCGCGCGCAACCTCATGGTTGGCCCGACGGCCCGGATACAGCAATGAGGTTGCGCGCGGTCTGTCGGTCGCAACCTCACCGTCGTGCTGCGGCCGGAACGCAGCAGTCGGGTTGCGCGCGGGGGTGGCCACCGCCGGACCTGCCGGTCCCCGAGCGGGGTTGACCTCTCGTCGCCCGGGAACCCCGTCGTGCATCGTCAGCCGGTTCTCGACGGGGTTAGGGTGGCCGGGTCATGTCCGTAGTGGTCGTGGGGGCCGGACTGGCCGGGATCGCCTGCGCCGCCGAACTGGTGGCAGCGGGCGTCGCGGTGCGCGTGCTCGACCGGGCCGACCACGTCGGGGGGCGGATGGCCACCCGCACCGTCGACGGGCGGGCGGTCGACACCGGTGCCGCCTACTTCACGGTGCGCGACCCGGAGTTCGCCGAGATCGTGGCCCGCTGGCGCACAGCGGGTCTGGCGCGGCCGTGGACGCCGGAGCTGGCGGTGCTGAGCGGCGACGGGCCGGGGCGGTCGCCGGGCCCGATGCGCTGGTCGGCGCCACAGGGGCTGCGCAGCCTCGTCGAGCACCTCGCGGTGGGGCTGTCGGTGGAGCTGAACCGCGAGGTGTGCCGCGTCGGCCCGGGCCCGACCGTCGACGGGGAGTCCACCGACACCGTGGTCCTCGCGATGCCCGACCCGCAGGCGGTCCGCCTCCTGCACCCGTCGTTGCGCGCCTACGAGGCCGCGGCGGGGCGCAGCTGGCGGCCGGTCGTCGCGGTGGCGGCGGGGTTCGAGACGCGGTCGTGGGGTGAGCTCCCGGCGGCGTTCGTCAACGACCACCCGGTCGTCTCGATGGTGGCCGACGACGGCGCGCGGCGTGGCGACGCGGCCCCGGTCCTGGTGGCGCACACGACGTCCGAGGTGGCCCGCAAGTACGACGCCGATCCGGACGGCGCGATCCCCGAGGTGCTGGACGCCCTGTCACAGCTGCTCGACGTGCGTGACGAGCCGGTGTGGACGCGCGCCTACCGCTGGCGCTACGCCGCGCCGGAGGCCGATCGGGACGTGCCGTTCCTGTTGGGTCGCGACGGTGTGGCGCTGGCCGGTGACGGGTGGGGGAGCTCGCGGATCGAGACGGCGTGGCGGTCGGGGACGCTGCTCGGCCGGGAGCTGGCCCGGCGGCACCGCGCGTCGTAGCGTCGGGGGCATGGAGACCGTCGAGCCCGTGTCGCCGCTGGAACGTCCCTTCGGCGACGACCGACCCGCCCGGCTGGCGACCCTCGATGCGGACCCGGCGGCCGAGGCGGCGTTGGCGGAGCTGCGCGACGCGCTGCCGGCGGACCGGCTGCTCACCGATCCCGACACGATCGGCCCGTACGTCCACGACGAGGCGGAGTGGGCCGAGTACGGGACGCCGGTCGCGATGGTCCGGCCCCGCAGCACCGACGAGGTCGCGGAGGTCGTGCGCAGCTGCGCGCGCAACCACGTCGCCGTCGTGCCGCGCGGTGCGGGCACGGGCCTGTCGGGCGGGGCGAACGCCGTCGACGGATGCATCGTGCTGAGCCTGGAGCGGATGAACGAGATCGTCGAGATCGACCCGGGGGAGCGGCTGGCGGTCGTGCAGCCCGGCGTGGTCAACGACCATCTGCGTGCCGCCGCCGCGGCGCAGGACCTCTGGTATCCGCCGGACCCGGCGAGCGCGCCGTGGTCGACGATCGGCGGGAACGTCGCCACCAACGCGGGCGGGCTGTGCTGCGTGAAGTACGGCGTGACCCGCGACTACGTGCTCGCGCTGGAGGTCGTCACCGCGGCGGGGGAGATCGTGCGGGTGGGGCGGCGGACGGCGAAGGGCGTCGTCGGCTACGACCTCGCGGGGCTGATGGTCGGCTCCGAGGGCACCCTGGGCGTCATCACCGAGATCACCGTGCGGTTGCGGCCGCTGCGGACGACGCCGCCGCGCACCGTCGTCGGCTTCTTCGACTCGCTCGCCGACACCGGTGCCGCGGTCGCGGCCGTCACCGCGGCGGGCTTGCAGCCCGCGGTGTTCGAGCTGATCGACCGGCACAGCCTGCGGGCGGTCAACGAGTGGCGCAACGCCGGCCTGCCCGAGAACGCCGCGGCGCTGCTGCTCGCCCAGACCGACCTGCCCGAGCCGGCCGCGACCGCGGAGGCCGAGGCCATCCTGGCCGCGTTCGAGGCGTGCGGGGCGAAGGACGCCATGATCTCGACCGACGCCGTCGAGGCCGACGCCCTGTTCGAGGCCCGGCGGATGGTCTACCCGGCGCTGGAGCAGCGTGCCGACGCCGTGCTCACCGAGGACGTGTGCCTGCCGCGGCAGAAGCTGGCCGACATGCTCGCCGAGGTCGAGCGCATCGGGGAGCGGCACGACACGTTCATCGCCAACGTCGCGCACGCGGGCGACGGCAACCTGCACCCGCTGATCATCGTCGCCCAGGGTGACGAGGACGCCCGCCGTCGTGCGCAGTCGGCGTTCGAGGAGATCATCGACGCGGCTCTGGCCCGGGGTGGCACGGTGTCGGGCGAGCACGGCGTCGGCCTGCTCAAACGCGGTGGGATGCGACGCGAGCAGCCGCCGCCGGTGTTGTCGATGCAGCGGGCGATCAAGGCGGCGCTCGACCCGCTGGGCATCCTCAACCCGGGCAAGGTGGTGGGCTGATGTCCGGTTAGAGAGGCCGTGGAACGGGCACGGATCTGCATGCGTTACGCCACCGACGTCCCTTCGACCGCCCGTACCTACCGCGCCCCCGCCGGGGCGAGCGCACCGCGGCTGACCGGACTGCGTGGGGTGACCGCGGCCGCCGACCCGGCCGTCGTCACCGAGACGCAGCGCTACGACACCGACGACCTCCGCCTCGCCGCGGCCGGCATCCGGCTGGAGCTGACGACCGCTCCCGACCATGCCCAGTGGCGGCTCGCGCTGCCCGGTGAGGACGACGTGATCCGGCTGCCCGCCGCGGTGCCCGACGTCGAGGGCGCCGATCCGCACGAGCCGCCCGCCGAGCTCGACGAGCTGGTCCGCGGCGTGCGGCGCGACCGCGCGCTGCGTCCGGTCGCCAGGGTCCGCACCGTGCGCACCACGACGCAGCTGCTCGCGCCCGACGGACCGCGGGCGGCGCTCGACCGCGACGACGTGTCGGTGGCGACGCTCGGCGAGTCGACGACCGTCGACACCTGGACCGAGTTCGCGCTGCACCCTCCGGCTCGCGGGGCGGCGTTGACGACGGAGCTGGAGCGGCGTCTCGGCGACGTCGGGGCGGTCGCCGCGGTGCCGGCCGCCGACGGTCGTGTCGATCAGCTGCTGGCCCCGGCCCGCCCGCGACGGGTGCGCCGGGGGAAGAAGGGGACTGCGGGTCGGGTGCTGGTCGACTATCTCGCCACCCAGGCCGACGCCCTTGCGGCACAGGACATCCGGGTCCGGCGCGATGAGCCCGACGCCGTCCACCAGATGCGCGTCGCGTCGCGCCGGTTGCGCAGTGCCCTGCAGGCCTACCGTCCGCTGCTCGACCGCGAACGCACCGACCCGCTCGTCGACGAGCTGCGCGACCTCGGCCGCACGCTCGCCCCGGCCCGCGACGCCGAGGTGCTGCGCGAGCGGATCAGCGCCGGGATCGACGGGCTCGACCCGGCGCTGGTGCTGGGCCCGGTGCAGGCGCAGGTCACCCGGCACTTCGCCCGTGTCGAGGCGGAGGCGCGCGCCGCCGTCCTCGCCGAGCTCGACGGCGACCGCTATGCCCGGCTGCGCATCGCGCTCGACGACCTGCTCGCCGATCCGCCGCTCTCGTCACGGGCGGCCGAGCCCGCGGAGAAGGAGCTGCCGAAGGTCGCCGCCCGCACGGCCCGCCGGCTGGAGAAGGCGGTGACGCGCATGGAGTCCGACGAGTCCGACGAGACAATCCACCGCGTCCGCAAGGACGCCAAGCGGATGCGCTATGCCATCGAGCTCGCCCGTCCCGTGGCCCCGAAGAAGCAGGTGAAGCAGTTCCGCAAGGGGCTCAAGGGGTTGCAGACCGCGCTGGGTGAACACCAGGACTCCGTGGTGTCGCGCGACGCCCTGCGCGAGCTCGGCGCCCAGGCCCATGCAGGCGGCGACAACGGGTTCACCTTCGGTGTCCTGCACGGTCACGACCGCGCGATGGCCGCGCTCGTCGAGGCCCGGCTGCCCGGGCTCTGGGACGTCGCCTGGAAGAAGAAGGCACGCCGCTGGCTGCGCTGACCGCCCACCGACGACAATCGCCGACGTGAGCGAGCCCCGCGACCCCGTCGCCGATCTGCGCCGCATCGCGTTCCTGCTGGAGCGCGCGCACGAGTCCACGTACCGCGTTCGCGCGTTCCGCGGGGCGGCGTCGGTGCTGCGGAAGAAGTCCGTCGAGGAGCTGGCGCAGCTGGCCGGGTCGGGCGAGCTCGTCCGGTTGAAAGGTGTCGGGGAGGTGACGGCGCGCTGCGTCGAGGAGTCGCTCACCGGCGAGGAGCCCGTCTACCTTCGACGCCTGCGCGCCACCGAGGACACCCCGCTCGACGAGGCCGCCGTCGCGCTGCGCGAGGCCCTGCGCGGCGACTGTCATTCTCACACCGACGCCTCCGACGGCGGCTCCCCGCTCGCCGAGATGGTCGAGACCGCGATCGACCTCGGCCACGACTACCTCGTCATCACCGACCACTCGCCGCGGCTCACCGTCGCCAACGGGCTCTCCGCCGACCGGCTGCGCGCCCAGCTCGACCAGATCGCCGCCCTGAACCAAGCCCTCGACGGCCGGTTCCGCGTACTCACCGGCATCGAGGTGGACATCCTCGACGACGGCGCCCTCGACCAGGAGGCCGACCTCCTCGACCGGCTCGACGTCGTCGTCGCCAGCGTCCACTCCAAGCTGCGGATGGCGAAGCCGGAGATGTCCGCACGGATGCTCGCCGCCGTCGCCAACCCGCTCGTCGACGTGCTGGGGCACTGCACCGGCAGGATGGTGACGGGCCGGCGCACGCGTCCGGAGTCGGAGTTCGACGCCCCCGAGGTGTTCGCGGCGTGCGCCGAGAACGGCGTCGCCGTCGAGATCAACTCACGACCCGAGCGGCTCGACCCGCCCAAGCGCCTGCTGCGGCTGGCCGTCGAGGCGGGCTGCGAGTTCACGATCGACACCGACGCCCACGCCCCCGGCCAGCTCGACTGGCTCGACAACGGCGTCACCCGTGCCGTGGCGTGCGGTGTCGACCCGGCGAAGGTCCGCAACACGTGGACCGCAGCCGACCTCGTGGCCGCACACGCGTAGCCCCGACACGCGCGGGTTCCGGGCTCAGCCGCTGCGGAGCTTCGCGTCGCCCAGCAGCGAGAACACCCGGATGCGGACGACGGGGGTGCCGGGGACGCGGGGGACCGGGGCGAGGTCCACACGACGGTCGCCGAGCAGGGTGAAGCCCACCAGCTCGGCCTCGACGCCGTCGGGGACGACGACCTCGGTGTCGCCGATGACCGACCAGACGTCGACGGTGACGGGCTCGGTGCCCTGTTCGGTGACGACGGCACCGCGCAGGTCGAGCTCGACGTCGCCGATGAGCAGGATGGCGGTGGTCTTGCGCCGCAGGCCCCAGCGGCCGCGGCGGCGGATGTCGCCGATGACGCTGACCAGCGTCGAGCGGGCCGGTGAGGTGGCGCCGACGACGGGCGCGGCGGGCAGGTCGGCGACGACGGCGTCGAGCTCGCCGGCGTTCTGCGCCTTCCAGACGAGCGCGGAGCGGTCGGTGAACTCGTCGAGGGTGAGCCTGCCCTCGCCGACGGCGCGTTCGAGCTGGTCCTGGGTGGTGCGGCGGGCCGGGTCGAGGGACTCGGGCGGTTGGGCGTCGGGCGGTTGCGCGACCGTCATGGCCGCCACCCTAGACCCAGAGGTGTCTGTTTTGCCGGGAACGGTCACGCGAGGGAGAAGTCCGCGAAGTCGAACCCGGGGGAGACGACGCAGCCGACGAGGGCGGGCTCGGCGCCGAGGAGCCGCGCGGTCTGCCAGATGTCGGGCGGCACCTCGCGCTGCGGGAGGGCGCGCTCGCCGGGCGGGCCGAGGACGGCCTCGTCGGGCGCGCCGGGGGCGTCGAGGGAGCCGCCGAGCGCGAGGCCGACGGGCGAGCCCGAGTGCCAGCACCACAGCTCGGTGGAGCGGACGCGGTGCCAGGCGGAGACGTCGTCGAGCAGGTAGAGGATCGCGGTGGCGGTGGGGCGTGGCCCGTGTGGGGTGTCGACGGTGCCGGGCGCGGTCCAGGTCCGCCGGTACCAGCCGCCCTCGGGGTGCGGGGCGAGGTCGAGCAGCGTGGCCAACGCGGGAACGGGCACGGGGCGTTGGTTACCGACTGCGTCCGCTGCGCGCAAGTCGACGTCGACATCGCCACGATCGAGCAACGCGATCGGGTGGAAGCCTTCCCCGTCGATCACGATCTGCGGTGCAATGGGAGTCGTCGCGGGACAGAAGGGGTGAACGGTGCAGGAATCCGGTTCGTCCCCTTCGGTGTTTCGTGAACCCCTGAACGTGAGCGGCGGCGGACGAAAGGATCTGGGGCCGTCCGCCGCCGCTCACGGCCTGTCCGGTGCTCCGGAGCGGGCCAGCTCCTCCGCGGTCGGCGGGTCGGCGCCGCGGCGCGAGCAGGTGATCGCCGCGGCCCGGATCGCGCCGTCCAGTACAGCGTCGAGGTCGTCGGAGGCGATGGCGCGCAACGCCTCCCGCGCGGCTGCACCGAGCAGTCCGCGCATGTGCAGCCCCGCCAGCAGCCCGGCGGAGAAGGTGTCGCCGGCGCCCACGGTGTCGACGACCTGCACCGGTCGCCCGGGCAGCCGTGCCCAGAGGCCGGCCGCGGTCCCGGCCAGGACGCCGTCGGCGCCGAGCGTGACCGCGACCAGCGCCGCGCCGCGCGCGAGCCAGTCGTCGACCACGGCCTCGTACGACGTCCCGGGCAGCAGCCAGTCGAGGTCCTCGGAGCTCACCTTCACGACGTCGGCGAGGCCCACCATCTCGTGCACCCCGGCGAGCACGACGCCGACGTCGCCCATCAGCAACGGCCGGCAGTTCGGGTCGTAGCTGACCGTCGCGGTCGGGGCGGCGCGGCGGACGAGGTCGCGCAGCACCGCAGCCCCGGGCGCCGTCGTCAGCGCCAGGGACCCCGTGTGCAGGGCGACGACAGGGCCGCCTCGCTGATCGACGGAGAGTGCGTCCGCCAGCTCGGCGGCGGTCCACTGCCAGTCGGCCGTCCCGTCGACCCGGAAGTCGTAGCTCGCGACTCCGCGCTCGTCGACCTCCACCACGGCCATCGACGACGGCTCGGCGGCCGCGACTACATGGCGCAGGTCGACGCCGTTGCGTTCCAGGTGGGCGCGCAACCGCCGGCCCAGGAGGTCGTCGGCGAGACGCGCCAGCATCCGCACGGGGACACCGAGCCGGGCCAGCCCGACGGCCGTGTTCGCGGGGCTGCCGCCGGGCGCGAGCTCGTGGTAGCCGGCGACGGGCGCGGGAACGATGTCGACCAGCGCCTCACCCGCGACGGCGACGACCCCGGGAGCGGGCATCGCGTCAGTCCTGGTCGGACCGCTCGACGGAGGCGGAGTCCCCGGGGTCGGTCTCCGAGGACGAGTCCGCCTCCGGCTCCTCCGCCACGATCTTCTCCAGGTTCGCGAGTACGCCGTCGTAGATCGCGGCGAGCGCCTTGGGGGCGAAGCGGCGCTCGAAGAACCCGCCGATGCCGCCCGCACCCTGCCAGGTCGAGGTGACCGTGACGGTGCAGGTGATGGGCGGGCCGGGGGTGACCTTCCACGTCGTGACCATCGTGGAGTTGCGGTCGGTCTCGACGATCTTGTCGTGCATCGGCAGCGAGACGTCGACGACGACCTCGCGCACCCGCTTGCTGGTGGCCTGCAGCGTCCAGCCCGCGACCGTGCCCTCGCCGACGGTGCCGCTGTGCAGCACGTAGTCGCGGTAGTGCTCGGTGAGGATGCGGGGGCGAACCGTCTCGTAGTCGGCGAGCATGCGCCGGACCCGGAAGGCGGGGGCGGAGATCGTGCGCGTGGCACTGGCGGTGACGTCGGCCATGCCGCACATCCTGCCGCCAGTGACACAGCCGTCGCACAGCGGATCGCCGGCGCCGTGATAGGCATTGCCGGATGCGCGGCCGTCGGATCCCGGTGCTCGTCCTCGCCGGGTTCCTGGGCGCGGGCAAGACCACGCTGCTCAACCACCTCCTCGCGCACAGCGCCGACGTGCGGATCGGCGTGATCGTCAACGACTTCGGCAGCATCGGGATCGACGCGATGCTCGTCGGTGGGCAGGCCGACGGTGTCGTCCCCCTGGGCAACGGCTGCCTGTGCTGCGCCGTCGGCGAGGAGGGTGTCGGGCCGCTGCTGGAGAAGCTGGCGGGCCCGTCGTCGGAGGTCGACGTGATCGTCATCGAGGCCAGCGGCATCGCCGAGCCGGGGGCGCTCGTGCAGCAGGTGCTCACGGCCGGCACCGCGCGGACGACGTTCGGCGGGCTGGTGCAGATCGTCGACGCGGCGGAGTTCGAGACCACCCGCGGGAAGCATCCGCAGGTCGAGGGGCACGTCGGACTGGCCGACCTGATCGTGCTCAACAAGGCCGACCGCGTCGACCCGGCGAAGCTGTGGCGGGTCCGCCGTGCGTGCCGCGAGGCCAACGGCCGCGCGCCGATCGTCCCGGCGAGCCACGGCGTCGTCGACCCTGGGCTGTTGTTCGACATCCGCGTCGTCCCGGGGCGGCAGCTGATGCTGGCCGGCGCCGTCGACGACCACGCGACCCATCTGCACGCCGCCTACGAGGCCGTCGAGTTCCTCACCGAGCGCCCGCTCGACCCGCAGCGGTTCGTCGACCTGCTCGATCGCAGACCCGCAGGCACGTACCGGGTCAAGGGGTTCGTCGACTTCGGGGTGGCGGGGCACCGTCAGCGCTTCGGGCTGCACGCCGTGGGCCGCTACCTGCGGTTCGACCGGACGTCGTGGCCGCGGGGCGAGCCGCGGCGGACGGGTCTGGAGTTCATCGGCTCGGGCGTCGACGCCGACGCGTTGCGGACCGCGCTGCGCGCCTGCGAGCGCGACGAGCCGGCCGAGCCCGAGGACATGCTCGCTGTGCTCAGGTACACCTTCGACGGGTGAGGTCAACCGGGGCTACCCGGGAGTAACCTGCGGGCATGGTCCGCGAATGGGCCCGGCTGCGGGCGTGGCGAGTGGCGTTGAGAGTCGTGTTCGGACTTCCCCGTCCGCTCAAACGCCTGGTGGCGGGCCCCCCCGTGCGCATCGACGACCAGCAGCTCGACCTCGACCTGCAGCTGCTCAACCGCATCGGTGACCTGCTGTCGTCGGAGAGCGAGGACCGCCTCGGGGAGGCCGCGCTCGCCGAGCAGCGTCGCCAGGCCGACTTCGCCGCCGAGATCGTCGCCGTCGGCGCCCCCGACGACATCGAGACCGTCGACCTCGCCGTTTGCGGCGCGACCGGCCCGCTCGCCGCGCGCCTCTACGTCCCGCCCTCGGTGCCGACGACGTCGGGCATGGTCGTCTACTTCCACGGCGGCGGGTTCGTGCTCGGCAGCCTCGGCTCCACCGATCCGCTGTGCCGGCTGCTGGCCGCGCAGTCGCAGCTGCGGGTCTTGTCGGTCGACTACCGGCTCGCCCCCGAGCACCCCTACCCGGCCGCCCTCGACGACGCCATCGCCGCGTTCGCCCACGTCGCCACTCATGCCGACGAGTTCGGCGCAGACCCCGGCCTGCTGGCCGTCGGCGGTGACAGCGCGGGGGCCAACCTGGCGCTCGTCGTCGCGCACCAGCAGGCCGCCGAGGGGCTGCCGTCGCCCTCGTTCGTGCTGGCCATGTACCCCGCGACCGACGCCGAGCGCAGCGGCGGCTCCCGCGACCTCTTCGGCTCCGGCTTCGGCCTGACCGCCGAGTACCTGGAGGAGCTGGAACGCGCCTACCTGCCCGACGGCGTCCCCGACGACGACGCCCGCGGCGCCATCCTGCGCGCGGACGACCTGTCCGGGATGCCGCCAGTGTACCTGTCGACGGCCGGGTTCGACCCGCTGCGCGACGAGGGCGAGGAGCTCGCCACCCGGCTGCGCGACGCCGGCGTCCCGGTCCTGGCGCGGCGGTTCAGCGGGCTCGTCCACGGCTACGCGAGCTTCACCGCGATCAGCGCAGCCGCCCGCGACGCCACCCTCGACGCCGCCAGCGCCGTCAGGGCCGGGCTGTCGCTGGCCGTCCGCGGCCGCGAGCGGGCGCCGTTCGGCGGTATGGAGCGCGTCACCCGCGCGGCCGGCTAACGCCGCGGCGGGATCGTCGATACCTGGTTGTAGCAGTCGGCTTTCGCATGTGAACGGGACACGCACGATGGAACGACCCGCCGCCGGGCGGCACCCCCTGCAGACGCTGGTCCGTACCCGGCGAGGCTTCGTCGTGTTCGATCCGCGGATCGTCGAGGGCTCGCACTACTCCATCGACGACCACGGCACCCTCGTCCACGACCGGGTGCCCGCGGGCGCCACCCTCGGGCTCGTCGTCGCCGCCGGCGCGGCCGGTGCGGTCTTCCTCGGCGACAGCTGGTGGAAGCTGGCGTCGCTCGCCGTCGGCCTGCTGGTCGGTGCCGTGCTGGCGGCCGTGCTGCTGGGGATCGTGCACCTCGTCGACAGTCCGGAACGCCGCTACCGCAGGCTCACCGGCTCGCGCCGCTTCAGCCGCACCGTCACCGACAGCACCGACCCGTCGACGTGGCAGCTGTGCGTGCTGGGCGACCGCGTCGCCGAGAGCCGTGCGTGGCGGACCGGGCTGATCGACCCCGACCGGCTCCTCGGCCCGCTGCTGTGGTCGGCCGTCTCCGGCGACACGGAGTCCGGGCCCGCGAAGAGCGTCCGCGACACCCTCGTCGAGCTCGCCGACGTCGCCACCGAGCTGGACGCGACGGGCCCGGTCCCGGGCCGGTGCCGCGCGGGCGGGGCGGTCGCCACCCAGGACGACACCCTCGACCGCGTCGTGGTCCTGCGCGCCCGGGCCGACGCGCTGCGCGACCGGCTCCGCTGCGCCTGACCTCTCCCACCGGTCAGGGGCGTTGCGCGCGAACGGCGCTGATCATCACCCGGGGAGAATTTCGGCCCTCCCCGGTGCCGTGGGCGGACGCTACGGTCTCCGTCGACGGCCGGCGTGCGCCGGCGACCTCCGAACGGCAAGGGAGCCCCATCCGATGATCTTCATCGCGCTCAAGGCGAAGATCCGCCCCGAGAAGCGGGACGAGTGGCTCAAGGGCATCGCGCAGTACACCGCCGATGTCAACGCCGAGCCCGGCTGCATCTCCTTCGAGTACTTCGAGAGCACGGAGCACCCGAACGAGTTCGCGATCCTCGAGGCCTTCAAGGACTCGGACGCGGGCTCCGCGCACGTCGCGACCGACCACGTGAAGAAGTTCTTCGAGTGGATGCCCTACCAGGTCGCCGAGCGCCCGAAGATCATCTACCAGGAGCTCGACGGCTGGAACGACATGGCCGAGGTGACTCCCGCCGAGTGAGCCCCGCCGGGTGGCGCAGCTCCCGGGTCCCGCCGCTGCAACCCTCCGGACAGCAGTGAGGTTGCGCACGGAACGTCGCGCGCAACCTCACTGTCGTCGACGGGGCTCCGGGCAGCAGCGGAGTTGCGCAACCTCATGGTCGTGAAACGGCCGCGGGGCGGGAATCAGGTTGCGCCCCCCCGGGATCACAGCTTGCGTGCGATCGTCAGCCCGTCGGCGATGTGGATCATCGTGGCCTCGACGCGTTCGTCGGCACGGATGCGCGCGTTGAGGGCCCGGACGGCCTCGGTGGTGTCGGCCGTGTCGGCGGGGTCGATCACCCGGGCGTGGTAGAGCACGTTGTCGACGAGGACGACCCCACCCGGCTCGACCCGCGGGACGACCTCCTCCCAGTACAGCGACTGGTCGAGGTGGTCGGCGTCGATGAACACCAGGTCGTGACCGGGTCGGACGGCAGCGACCGCAGGATGGCGGAGGGGTGGCGACGCATCTGCGCTACACCGCACGTGCGTCTGCCACGTTGCTGATAGGTGCTGTCTATGATCCCCGCGTGTCCGGCGACGTGCTCATCCGTCAGCTCGAGTACCTGGTCGCGCTGGGCCGGGAACGGCACTTCGGCCGGGCCGCCGCGGCCTGTCACGTCAGCCAGCCGACGCTCTCGGCCGCGATCCGCAAGCTCGAGTCGGAGCTCGACGCGGTGATAGTGCTGCGCGGCAGGCGCTTCGAGGGGTTCACCGACGAGGGCGGGCGGGTCCTCGGCTGGGCCCACCGCATCCTCGCCGAACGCGACGCCCTCCATGCCGACCTCGACCGCATGCGCGACGGCATCACCGCGACCGCACGGATCGGGGCCATCCCCACCGCGATCCCGGCGACCCCGCTGATCACCGACCTGTTCGGCCGCCGCAACCCATTGGCCCGGGTGCGGATCGAGGCACTGCCCTCGCGGGAGATCAGCAGGCGGCTCACCGAGTTCGAGCTCGACGCAGGCGTCACCTACCTCGACGACGAGACCCCGCCCGGCACCCGCCGCGTCGAGCTCTACCGGGAGCGCTACCTGCTCCTGCTGCGCGACGACGACCCGCACGCCGCCGACGACGTCGTCACCTGGGAGGCCGCGGGGCGGATGCCGTTGTGCGCGTTGCCGCCGTCCATGCGCAACCGACGCATCCTCGACGCGACGATGGCCTCGGTGGGGGAGCGGCTCGACCCGGTCGTGGAGGCCGACAGCGTCGACGGGCTGTACGCGCACGTCGCGTCGCGAAGGCTTGCCAGCATCGTCGCCCACACGTGGCTGCACGCGTTCGGCGTCCCGGCGGGGATGTGCGCGCGGCCGCTCGCGGAGATCCGGCCGCGGCCCGTCGTCGGGCTGATCGTCCCCGACCGCGAGCCGGCGTCGATCGTCGCCGAGGCGCTCGTGGACGTCGTGACCGGCGCCGACATCGGCCGCAGCCTGGAGGACGCGGTGCCCTAGCGCGACTGCTCGCCGCGCCGCACCCAGCGCACGAGGTCGTCCTCGGCCGCGACGGCCTCCGACGCCACCACCACGTACGCCTCGACGACCTTGCTGCCCATCATCAGCGGCCGCACGTGCGGCTCGGCGAGCGCCGCGTCGCGACCCTCCGCGCCGACGCGGACCATCAGCCCGGCCGCGTTGACCCCGCAGCACATCCGGCCGCCGATCATGAACGAGCGCCCGCCCACCATCCGTTTCTCGACGACGTCGGCGCGACCGTCGAACAGGGTGCGGAGCCGTCCGAGCAGGTCGTCGTCCACGACGTGCAGCACACCACATCGCCGGAACAACTGACGTCCACCCGTCGCTGTGCAGACCAGGACCCACGAGAGAAGGGGACCCATGACTCCGAAGGTCTGGTTCATCACCGGCGCGTCCCGCGGCTTCGGCCGCGAGTGGGCGATCGCCGCGCTGGAGCGGGGCGACTCGGTCGCCGCCACCGCCCGCGACGTGTCCACCCTCGACGATCTCGCCACGAAGTACGGCGACCGGATGCTCCCGCTCACCCTCGACGTCACCGATCGCGACGCCGACTTCGCCGCGGTCACCGCAGCCCACGAGCGCTTCGGGCGGCTCGACGTCGTCGTCAACAATGCGGGGTACGGGCACTTCGGCATGGTCGAGGAGCTCACCGAGGCCGAGGTGCGCGACCAGCTCGAGACCAACCTGTTCGGCGCGCTCTGGGTGACCCAGGCAGCGCTGCCGTTCCTGCGCGAGCAGGGTTCCGGGCACATCCTGCAGGTGTCGTCGATCGGCGGGATCAGCGCGTTCCCGCTGGTGGGGGCCTACCACGCGTCGAAGTGGGCGCTGGAGGGCCTCAGCCAGTCACTGGCGCAGGAGGTCACGCCGTTCGGCATCCACGTGACGCTGATCGAGCCCGGCGGCTTCTCGACGGACTGGGCCGGCCCGTCGGCCCGGCACTCGGACCTGCACCCGGCGTACGCGGAGATCCACGAGCAGGTGCAGGAGGCGCGCACGGCGCGCGTCGGCACCCCGGGCGACCCGACCGCGAGCGCGGCGGCCGTGCTCAAGGTCGTCGACGCCGAGAACCCGCCGCTGCGGATCTTCTTCGGCGCGGCTCCGTTGGGGATCGCGGAGCAGGACTACGAGTCGCGGCTCGCGACGTGGCGGGAGTGGCAGCCCGTGTCGGTCGAGGCCCAGGGCTGAGGGTGCCCCAGAGCCTGTGAGCGGTAACAGTCGCGACAGCGACCGTGACCGCTCACGAGGTCGGATCGGTAGCCGGTCGGCGTGGCGTCCAGGACGACCGTCTCGGTCGCCAGGTACGGCGCGAGCCCTCGGTGCCGCCCTCGCGGCCGATGCCCGGTCCAGGCCCCGCAGCGGGGTCCGGGTCTCGTCGATCATGCTCATGCTTCGGTCTCCTCGTCGATGAGGCGGTCCACGACACCGCCGAGATCCGCACATGCGGTTTCATTCGGATGCTTTCTCCAGCCCGCCATGGCGAGCGGCTCGCCGAAACCGGGTGACGCGCACGTCGCCGGTACCGGTGATCATGTGTCAGGCTCCGGCTGATCATGTGTCAGGCTCCGGCGCGCCCGCGGCGAGGAGGTGGCATGGCGACGGAGAGCAGGTGGCACCGGCCCGGCTGGCTCGCGCCCGCCGTCGATCTGCGCCGTGACCGCCTGCTCCCCGACGCCCTCGCCGGGCTGACGCTCGCCGCCCTCGCGATCCCCGAGGTGCTGGGCTACGCGCGGATCGCGGGCATGCCCGTCGAGGCCGGGCTGTACACGATGGTCCTGCCGATGATCGTGTTCGCGCTGCTGGGCGCGTCGCGACAGCTCGTCGTCGGCGCCGACTCCGCCACCGCCGCGATGCTTGCCGCCGGCCTCGGCGCCCTGGCCGTCCCGGCCGCGTCGCCGGAGTACGTGCGGCTCGCGGGGACGACCGCGCTGGTCGTCGGCGTGCTGCTCGTCGTCGCCCGTGTCGTGCGGCTCGGTGTGCTCGCGAACTTCCTGTCCCGCACCGTGCTCGTCGGCTTCCTGACCGGCGTCGGCATCCAGGTCGCGGTCGGCCAGCTCCCCGAGGCGCTCGGCCTCCCGCCGGTGCCGGGGCAGGCGCCGGAGAAGGTCGTCGGCGTTGTCGCGGAGCTCGGCGACACCTCCCCGGTCGCGGTGTGGACCGCCGCGGGCGTCGTCGTGATCGTGCTGGTCGCCCGCCGGATCTCACGACGCATCCCCGCCGCGCTCGTCGCCGTCGTCGCGGCGATCGTCGTCACCGCGCTGGCCGGACTGGACCGGCGAGGGCTGCTGGTCCTCGGGGTCGTCCCCGCCGGGCTGCCCGGACTGGAGCTCCCCTCGTTCGCCCTCGACGACCTGCGCGCCGTCCTGCCCATCGCCCTTTCGATGCTCGTCGTCATCCTCGCCCAGAGCGCCGCGACCTCGCGCGCTTACGCCGCCCGCCACGGCGAGACCCCCGACATCGACCGCGACGTCGTCGGCCTCGCCGGGGCCAACGTCGCCGCCGCCTTCACCGGCGCGTTCGTCGTCAACGGCAGCCCGACCAAGACCCAGATGGTCGACGGTGCAGGCGGCCGCAGCCAGCTCGCGCACCTCACCGCCTCCGCGGTGACGATCCTCGCGATCCTGCTCCTCACCCCGTTCCTGTCGCTGTTGCCGCTGGCCGCCCTCGCCGCGGTCGTGCTGCTGATCGGCGTCGAGCTGATCGATGTCGCCGGCATGCGACGCATCTGGTCACTGCGCCGCGGCGAGTTCGTCGTCGCGGCGCTGACGACAGTCGCCGTCGTCGTCCTGGGTGTCGAGACGGGCATCGCCGTCGCCGTCGCCGCCTCGATCGCCGAGCACCTGCGGCACAGCTACGCCCCGCGCAGCAGCGTCCTGGTGAAGTCGGCGGAGGGGCACTGGCGGTCACTGCCCGTCGAGGCCGGCGCGCGGACCGTCGACGGGCTGGTCGTGCACCGGTTCGGCAGCGGCCTGTACTTCGCCAACGCCTCGCGCTTCGCCGAGGACGTCCGGCTGCTCACGGCGACGGGCCCGCCGGTGCGCTGGTACTGCCTCGACGCGGCCGCGATCGGCGACGTCGACTACAGCGCCGGGACCATGCTGCTCGTGGTGCAGGACGCCCTGCACGTCAATGGGATCCGGATGGTGGTGTCCAACCTCGTCGGCCCGGTGCGTGAGCAGCTCGACCGCTACGGCGTGACCGCGCGGATCGGCGAGGACGGCTGCTTCGACACCTCCGGCGAGGCGTTGGAGGCGTTCCAACGTTCTACAAAGGCTTGACGTATCGCACTCTGCAAGTAGAAGATTGCGGTGCCGAGAGGAGCAGTTGTGCCCTATGTGATCGCCGGGACCTGCATCGACGTGATGGACAGGTCGTGCATGGACGAGTGCCCCGTGGACTGCATCTACGAGGGCGCCCGCAAGCTCTACATCAACCCCCTCGAATGCATCGACTGCGGCGCCTGTGAACCCGCCTGTCCCGTCGAGGCCATCGCACAGGACCGCGCGCTCGACCCCGGCCAGGAGGCCCACGCCGCTGACAACGAGCGGTTCTTCGTCGGCGTCCTCACCGGTCGCGACGAGCCCCTGGCGACCCCCGGGGGCGCGGCGGGAACCGGGCCGATCGGCGTCGACACCGAGCTCGTCGCGGCCTGGGGACGCTGACCAGCCCCACCTCCGATCGGAGCAGCGGCGCACCGCCGTCGGGCGGATGCCGCGCCGGTCCGGATCGCCCACGCTGGGGACGCGGGGCGTGACGGCACGTATCGCGACCGTGCCCTCCGCGCTCTTGTCCACACGATGGTGGGGAGGCCGGGCCGTGGACGAGCCGCACGACCTGCGAGGAGAGATCCGCGACGACTACGACGTGGTCGTCGTGGGATCGGGGTTCGGTGGCGCCGTCACGGCGTGCCGGCTCGCCCAGGCGGGTCGCTCGGTGCTGGTCCTCGAGCGCGGGGCTGCCTACCCGCCGGGGTCGTTCGCGCGTACCCCCTCGGAGATCTCGGACAACTTCTGGGACCCGAGCCGGAGCCTCTACGGCCTGTTCGACCTGTGGTCGTTCCGCAGCCTCGACGCGATCGTCGCGAGCGGACTGGGCGGCGGGTCGCTGATCTACGCCAATGTCACGCTGGCGATGCCGGAGAAGTGGTTCGACGACGTGGCCGACCGGTGGCCGATCACCTACGCCGACATCGCGGAGCACTACCCGGCCGTCGAGCAGATGCTGGGCGTGCGCTGCGTCCCGCAGTACCTGACGCCCCGGATGCCCAAGGCAGCCGCCTTCGACGCCGCCGCGGCCGGCTCAGGGAAGCGGGCCGAGCCGGCGCCCGTCGCCGTGACGTTCGCGCCGTCGTGGCTCGCGCCGGGCCATCCCGTCGGTGGCCGCGCCGACAACCTCCACGGGGTGCAGCGCTGCAGCTGCACGTTGTGCGGCAAGTGCGACTTCGGATGCAACGAGGGTGCGAAGAACACCCTCGACCTCACCTACCTGTCGCGGGCCGCGGCGGCGGGGGCCCACATCCGGACGTTGCGGGAGGTCGTCGGGATCGCCGCGGTCCCCGATGGGGACGACGAGCGCTACGTCGTGCGCTTCCGGACGCACACGTTGCCGGAACCGGGCGCACCCCGTGGACGGCGCCCGCGCGGCGTGGTCGCGCCGACGACCGAGGTCCGCGCCCGGACCGTCGTGATGGGCGCCGGCGCGTTCGGGACGACCCGGCTGCTGCTGGCCAACAAGGTGAGCGGGCTCACCCGCCTGAGTCCGGCGCTGGGCACCCGTTTCTCCGGCAACGGCGACGCCATCGGTTTCACCACCGGCGGCACTCGGCAGGTCGACTCGCAGCGCGGTCCCGTCATCACCCGGATCCTCCGTGACGACGACGGCGGCTTCCTCATCGAGGACGGCGGCTACCCGAGCGTCCTGGGCTGGGTAGGCGAGACGCTCCAAGTCGGGCTGTACTTCCGTGGCGTCCTGATGCTGGTGCAGCGGCTGGGGCAGCGCCTCCTGCACCGGGAGCGCAGCGACATCAGCGGCGGTGTGTCCCGGGTGCTGGGCCCGATGGGGGTGTCGCGGACGACGGCGCCGCTGCTCGGCATGGGCATGGACCCGGGGAGCGGCGCCATGCGGCTGGCCAGGGACGGCAGGTGGCTCGACCTGACGTGGTCGCCCCGCCGGCCGGGCACCGAGGAGTACTTCGCGACGGTGCTGCAGGCGATGCGCGGTGTCGCGACGGGGGCGGGCGTGAGGTTCCGACGCGGCCCGTCGGGGCTGCTCAGCCGGGGTGTCACGGCGCACCCGCTCGGCGGTTGCCCGATGGGGACGAGCCCTGCCGACGGTGTCGTGGACGGGCACGGGCACGCCTTCGGGCATCCCGGGCTGTTCGTCGCCGACGGTTCCGTGATGCCGACGGCGGTGGGCGCCAACCCGTCGATGACGATCGCGGCGCTCGCGGAGCGCTGCGCCCGGCACATCCTGGAGGTCCGGTAGTGGCGGCGCGCGACGTGGGGTTCGCCGACTGCGCGCCGGGCGGTGTCCTCGCACCCGACCTCGGCGCCGATGTGCGCCGCGGCCTCGTGCTGGCCGGGGGCGGACTCAAGGTCGCCTACCAGGCGGGCGTCCTGCAGGTGTGGCTCGACGAGGCCCGGATCGGCGACGAACCGCTGCAGTTCGTCCATGCCGACGGCGCCAGCGGCGGCGTGTTCAACCTCGCGATGTGGTGCCAGGGCATGAGCGGGCGCGCCATCGCCGACAACTGGCGCCGCTTCGCCCCGGTCACCCGCGGCGCGACGCCGAGCCTGAGCGGCACCGCGCTGTTCTCGATGCGCCGGTTCCGGAGCAACGTCCTGCAGGGGATATGGGGTCTCGACTGGCCCACGATCCGCGCGCGGGGTGCGCCGGCCACGTTCAACGTCTTCGACGTGGGTGCGCAGCGGTTGCGGACCGTCGCCCCCGCGGACATGACCGAGGACCTCCTCGTCGCGGCCACGTCGCTGCCCGGCTGGTACCCGCCCGTCGTGACCGGTGGCCGTCGCTTCATCGACGCCGTCTACGTCACCGACGCCAACCTTTCGGCGACGATCGAGGCGGGCGCGAACGAGCTGTGGATCCCGTGGACGGTCAGCCTGGCCGGGCGCTGGCGCAATGGGCCGGTGTCGCAGTACTTCCAGATCATCGAGGCCTCCGCCAACGGCCGCCTGCACGTCGAGCTCGACCGCATCGCCGCCAGCAACGCGGCCTGGGCGCGGGGGGAGCGCGGCTCGTTCCCGTACCCGGTACGGGTCGTGCCGCTGGTCGGCAGGGTCCCCGTCCACTACCTGCTGGTGTTCACCCGCCGCGCGATCGCGAGGGCCGTCGAGCAGGGCGTGTCCGAGGCTCGCGGCTGGTGTGCGGACCGCCCGGGGGTCACGCTCGTCCCGGCCGCCCCGCCGACGCTGCCGATGGTGGGTGGGATCCGGTTCCGGGAGCGGCTGTCGGGACGTGTCCGCGTCGCGACGGACCCGTACGCGCGGCTGGCCATCGCCCTGACCGCGACGGCCCGCGACGTCGATGCCCTGCGCACGGGGGACCGGCGGCTCGGCCTGACCGGCGTCGTCGAGTGCCCGGCCTTCGGGGGCCGGCGACCCGTCGAGACCGGTGAGCTGGTGCTGCTGCCCGGCGACGGGCCGTCCACGATGGAGTACCGGCTCGACTTCACCGACCTGGTCGGGCACCCGCTGCGGCTCGTCGGCACCAAGCAGGTCCGCCACGACGGGCGTCTCGACATCTGGCCCGACACCACCACGCTCGCGGTCACGGTCAGCCGGCGCGACGTGCCCGCCGACCCCGGCGCCGATCCCGTCGCCGATCCCGTCGCCGACGGGACGTTACGGCTCCGTGCGTGGTCGTTCCTGCGTCTGTTGTCGACGGTGCGCGGCATCGCGCCTGCCTTCGGCCGCCGGGTGCGGGCGGTGTGGCGCTTCGAGACGTGGTTCCTGCGTCGGCTGGCGGAGGTCTACCTGAGACCCCGCGAGCCGGCCGTCGACCCCGGGTTCCCCGTGGGGGAGGGACCCACGAACGCGTTCGTCGTCACCGACAACCGGGCGGTCCTGGCGGCGTCCCCGGACGAGGTGTGGGGACGGCTCGTCGACGCGTCACGATGGCACGAGTTCTATGACAACGCCCGCGACGTCCGGCTGTCGGGGACGCGTGCGCTGGCCCCCGGCACGACGTTCCGCTGGACCACGTTCCACACCCCGATCCGCAGCACCGTCGTGACGTTCGAGGAGGGCAAGGAACTGGGGTGGACGTGGAAGGGTCCTCTCTCGCGCGGCTACCACGTGTGGTGGCTGGAGCCAGACCGTGACGGATGCCGGGTCCGCACGGTCGAGACCCAGCGGGGGCTCGTGCCGTGGCTGGCCCGGGTGCTGCTGCGCCGCGTCGTCACGGCCGGCCACGACCGTTGGCTCGGAGGACTTTTGACCGCGACATCCCCAGGGGGCGCACCCAGGGTTTCCTCGGATCCCCCGGGGTCGGGACCTCCATAGCGTCGACGTCGATGTCGAAGCGCATGGGGGACACGATGTCGACGCCGCTGCTCGGAACCGGATCCACGACCGCGACCACCGAACCCACCGACGACGACCTGCTGCGCCGCAGCCGCGCGGGGGACCCCGCCGCGACGACCGCGATCGTGGCGCGCCACGGCCTCGCGGTCCGCGCCGCGGTGCGCGCCTTCCGGCTCCAGGACGCGGACGCCGCCGACGCCGTCCAGAACACCTGGGTGCGGCTGCTGGAGCGCGGCGGAACGATCCGTGACCCGCAGCGGCTGCGCGGCTGGCTCGTCCATACCGCGGGCCGGGAGTGCCTCGCGCTGCTGCGCCGCCGGCGCCGCGAGCTGCCCACCGACGTCGGCCTCGACGAGATCGCCGCGCTCGTCCCCGGACCGGAAGCCGTCGCCATCGCCGCGGACGTGCGCCGGGTCGTCGCCGACGTCGTCGCGGACCTGTCGGGGCGGCGCCGCCAGGTCGTCGACGCGCTGTTCTACCTGCCCGGCGACGGGTACGCGGTGCTGCGCGACTGCGGCATCCCGCACGGCAGCATCGGCCCGACGCGCGGCCGGCTGTTGCGCGACCTGCGCGGCGCCATGCGCACCCGCGAGATCGACGCCGCGGTCGCCTGAACCCCCGGGGGGCGGGAGGGCGGTCCGCGCTCACACCAGTGGAGCGCGGGCCGTCCGGTCCTCCCCGAGCACCCGGATGAGCTGCGTGCGGGAGCGTACGCCGAGCTTCCGGTACACGTTGCTCAGGTGGTACTCGACGGTCTTGACCGACAGGAACAGCGACGACGCCACCTCGACGTTGGTCAGTCCCTTGCGGACGGCGAGTGAGACCTGTAGCTCCTGTGGGGTCAGTGTCAGTTCGATGAGATCTCCTGGCGCGGGTGCGGAGCCACCGCTGCCCACCAGCTCGGCCCGCGCCCGCGCCGCCCAGGGCGCCGCGCCGAGCCGTTCGAAGAGCTCGACGGCCCGCTCCAGCTGGGTGCGTGCCGCGGCGCGGTCGCGGGTGCGCCGCAGCCTGGCGCCGTAGGCGAGGTGGGTGCGGGCCCGCTCGAACACGGGGCCGCCGCGGTCGTGGTGGCGCAGCGCCGTCTCGAAGTGGGCGGCGAACCCGGACCGGGTGGAGAGCCCGTGCAGCCGCGCCGAGCACGCACGGGCGAGGTGCCGGTCGATGTTCGCGGCGATCTTGTCGAGCCGGGCGAGCGCCTCCGCGGCCTCGGCGGCGTGCCCGGCGCGCAGCCTCGCCTCGGCGAGGTCGGGCAGCAGCTGCGCGGCCAGCAGCGGGGCCGGTTCCGGGTCGCGGTCGGTCGCCGCCGCCCACGCCCGTTCCATGGCCGCGGCGGCCTCGTCGGCCCGGTCGGGCTGCCCCAGCTCCAGGAGCCCGACGGCGGCGTGCGCGTGGGCTCGGGTCGCGTCGCCCGGGGCGTGCGCGGCCTGCGCGGCGTGGGCGCGGCACTCGACGGCCATCCCGAACCCGGCCTCGACCCGGGCGAGCGTGCCGAGGCTGTTGGGCAGCTGCGCGAGCCAGCCCGTCTCGGGGGCGAGCAGAACGGCCTCGTGGGCGAGCGCGAGCGCCGACGTCCACTCCCCGTCGACCCAGTCGAGCGCCGCCAGCCACGGCAGCTGCACGGCGAGCAGACCGGCCGCGTTGGCGGTGCGGCTGGCGTCCACGGCCCGGGCCAGCAGCGGCCGCGCCCCCGCGGTGTCCTCGATCGCAACGTGGCAGACCCCGCTCATCGTGACCAGCTGGTCGATCTCGAACGTGTCGTGCACGGTCAGCTGGGCCCGGCGCCGCGCGAGCAGCTGCGCGGCCCGTTCCCGCTCACCGCTCTGCGCGGCGGCGAAGGCGGAGAACACGTCGCAGCGCAGGGCGACGACGTCGTCGTTCCCGGCGAGCGCGGCGGCGCGCTCGGCGCTGCGGGCGATGCCGGCGACGTCGTAGGCGAACAGGCTCGCCTGGGCGGCCGCGAGGTAGGCCCGGACGGCGACCGGCGGCAGCGCCGCCTCGACGCTCTCCGCGAACGTGAACAGCCGCGCCCGGCTGGCCTCGGCGTCGCCCGCCCACACCCCGAGCCGGTGCCGCTCGCACTCGGCGACGGCCGCGGCGACCGGGTCGTCGGTCCAGCTCTCGGCCTCGCCGAGCAGCCGCACCGCCTCCTGGATGTAGCCGGCGGGGACGGCCGCCGACGCCGCGGCCAGCAGCCGTCGTGCCCGGTCGCCCGGCTCGGGGCTCAGCTCCGCGGCCCGCTCCAGCGCCCGGGTGGCGACGGCGTGGCTGTGCCGGCCGAGCGCGTCGTGCCCCAGCGTCTCCAGTTTCCCGGCCACCCCCTCGTCCGACGTGACGGTGGCCGCGGCGAGGTGCCAGGCCTGCCGGTCGGGCGCCTGCGGGGCGGGCACGTCGTCGAGGGCGTCGGCGAGCCGGCGGTGGGCGTCGCGACGCCGCGCCGGCTCGGCCGCGTGGTAGACCGCCGACCGCACCAGCGGGTGCCGGAACCGCAGCCGGCCGCCGTCGAGGACGACCAGGCCCGCGGCCTCGGCGGGGTGCAGGTCGTCGAGGGCGCCGCCCGCGTCGCGCAGGGCGCGGTCGACGAGGTCGGCGGCCTCGATGTCGCTGGTCGCGGCCAGCAGCAGCGCGGTACGGGCGGCGTCGGGCAGGTCGCGCACCCGGCGCAGGAAGCCCTCCATCAGCAACGAGCCGACGGGCAGCGGCTCCAGGATCGGCACCCGTCCGCTGAGCTGGTCCTCCGACAGCTGCCCCGGGACCTCCAGCAGCGCGAGCGGGTTGCCGCCGGTGTCGGCCAGCAGCCGCGCCGACACCTCCGGCGGCAGGGTGCGGCCGGCGCCGCGCGTCAACAGCTCCGCGGCGGGAGCGTCGTCGAGACCCCCGAGGGGCAGCCGGTCCATGTCGCGGAACCGGGCGGCGCCCGGCTCGTCGGCGCGCACGGTGAACACGATCACCGACGCCTCCGCCCGCATCCGGCGCGCCGCGAACACCAGTGCCTCCGCCGACGACGGGTCCAGCCAGTGCGCGTCGTCGACCAGGCAGAGCAGGGACCCGCCCTGCGATGCCGCCGCCAGCAGCGACAGCGTCGCCGCCGCCACCGCGAACCGGTCCTGCGACGCGGGCGGCCCCAGCGCGAGCGCCCCGGCCAGCGCGGCCGCCTGCGGGCCCGGCAGCTCGGCGACGAGGTCCTGGACCGGGCGCAGCAGGTCGCCGAGGCCGGCGAACGGGATGGTGGAGTCGGACTCGATGCCGCAGGTGCGCAAGATCGTCGTGCCGCGCTCGGCCGCCGCGTCGGCGGCGGCGTCGCCGAGGGCGGACTTGCCGATGCCCGCCTCGCCGACGACCACGACCGCGGCACTGGCCCCCTCGGTGGCGGCGCGCCGCAGCATTCCGTCGATGTGTGCGAGCTCCCGGGAGCGACCGAGGAGCATGCGGGGAGTGTATCGGGCCGATATGGGGCTCGCGTGTTCTTTTCCCGTGACCGCGGAATGGTGCGCGAGAAGGACCAACGCGGTGCGGCGAATGCGCCGACGCCCCACCCCGGCAGGACCGGGACGGGACGTCGGTGGTGTCGCCGCGGGAGTTCTCAGGACACGATGAAACGCTGGCTCTCGGAGTACGAGACGTCGCTGTCGACGCCGGCCTCGACCTTGTATGACGCGACGACCTGCAGGACGTCACCGGCGGCGGCGTTGACGCCCCACCCGGCGGCGACCTTGAACCGCAGCTCGGCCAGGAACGGCGCGGCGGCGGGGTTGAGGACGTCGGTCTGCTGCAGCGTCGCGACGGTCTTCGACTGGGTCAGGTTGCGGATGCCGATCCGCGCGGTCGACCTCGTGACGTGGCGGTTCAGCTCCTCGCCGATCTCCACGTTCATGATCACGTCGAAGGGTGCGTCGAGCGCGACGTCGTCGATGGCGAAGAACTGGTTCTCGTCCACGGCGTAGATCAGCTTCACACTCGCGTCGTTCTGACTGGGCATCGTCGTCTCCCCGATTCGACCCCGGTGGGGTCGTCTGATGATTTTGTTGTCGGATTCCGGCCGGTCCCCGTGTAAAGGACAATAGGTTTCGCGAGGCCCAGGATCTGTACGCAGGAGTGCGTACCGGAATCGTTGAGAATGTGTATCGACGCACCCCTGCGCGGCGTCCGCGGCGCCCCGTCGGTCTCTGCCGCCCGCCGCGGACCGGCCGCCGCCCGGCGTGCTCCGGGTGGCCTCGACGCCGGCGTCCCCCCAGAATCGCTCGAACCGCATCGTCGGAAGGAGTGGGCAGCCGTGACGGACGAGCGTGATCAGCACGTGGCCGACGAACACGTCATGGTGCTCGAGGGCGACGGCCCCTCCGGCGCCGAGGAATGGCACTGCCCGACCTGTGGGCGGACGGTCGTCGTCCGCTGGGAGCCCGACTTCGAGCAGCTCGTGCTCGTCGAGGGCGACACCCGGGCCGCGCACGCGGGCAGCAGGCACGGCGGGGTCCGGCTGGGCCCGCCCACGCGCCGGCCCGCGACGGCCCGTCCCGCCACCGGGGCCGCCGACGTCGGTGACGACGACGCCTGGGCCCGCTGGCTGGCCGACCACGGCCTCGGCGACGACTGAGCGGTACCGGACGTATCGCCACACTCCGCCCGTGCCTCCTCGAGAGCAGGGGGAGGTGCGATGTCCGGACAGGGTCCGACGAGAGGGGTCGTCGGGTGTTCGCGCGACCGGCGTGCCGACACCGCGCGGCTGCTGCGCCGCGCTGTGCCGAGCCGCACCGCGTCGCTGGTGACCGTGCAGGCCGGGACGGGGCGCTGCCTCGTCCGCACCTGGGAGGGCGACCGGGCCTCGGTGCTGGACAGGGTCGTCGTCGACCGCGGGGTGACCGCGACGCTCGCCGCCGCGCTCGAACGCGGGACGGCCGCGCGGGTGCGCTGGACCGCGGTGAGCAGGCGCACCCTCGCCGTGCCGCTGCGGCTGCGCGAGGGCCGTCTCGACGCCTGGCTGCTGGGCCGCGACGAGCCCGACTTCGGGCCCGACGACGTCGAGCACGCCGCCCTGCTGGCACCCGGCCTGCTACGCCGGCTCGCGGGCGACCCGCC
>MEGH01000003.1:0-31526 GCA_001725415.1 Pseudonocardia sp. SCN 73-27 | reverse complement strand
GGGCGCAACGCCGGAGCCGGCCCTCGTCGCGGTCCGCCCGCCGGAACAGGCCCTGACCAGGCGCGAGGGGCAGGTGCTCGGGCTGGTCGCCCTGGGCCTGACCGCCGACGCCATCGGCCGCCGCCTGGGGATCAGCGGGCGGACCGTCCACAAGCACCTGGAGCACGCCTACGGCAAGCTCGGCTGCGCGGACCGGCTCTCGGCGGTCCTGCGGGCGCGCGAGCTCGGCCTCGTCGCCGTCGACCCGCCCGCGGGCGCCGTCGGATGAACTGGCCGGGCCGACCGGCCCGGGAGGTCGCGCCCACGGGACCGCCCCGCCGTGTGCGACGATCCCGGCGTGGCCGACGACGAGATCGCCCAGCCTGTTCCCTGCGCCCGCTGCAAGAACGGCGCGCTGCTCAACATGGCCGGGCACTGCTCCGACTGCATCGCCGACATGGGGCTGAACCACCGCGAGGAGCATGCCACCTGGCGCGCCGAGCTCGCCGAGCTCGTCAAGTCGGGCGAGCTGACGGGCGCCTGACCGGTACCTCACGTTTCGCCCGCATCACCGGGACGTGTCCGCTCCGGGTCGGCACTGGGCCGTTCAGCGGCTAGGCTGCGGGCGGCCGGCGCTTCCGCCTCCCGCGGGCGCGGCCCGGGAGGCGATGTGCGCGTGACGACCCACCAGCCCGAGACCGAGGAGCTCGCCGAGGTGCGCGAGCAGGTCCGGGAGGCGTTGCGCGCCATCGATGTCGACCCCGAGGGTGAGGTGGGCGCGGCCGTCGTGATCATCGCCGACGAGCTGGCCGTCAACGCCGTCACCCACGCCCGTACCCCGTACTCGGTCGTCGTCGAGCCCCGGCGCGACAAGGCGGGCCGCGACGTCGTGTACGTCGGGGTCAGCGACGACGCCTGGTCGGTCCGCGGACCCGAGACCGTCACCGACGGCCGCCCGCGGCTGGGCCTGCAGATGGTGCGGGGGCTCAGCGTCCGCTGGGGCATCGAGACCCGCGACGACGGCAAGACCGTGTGGGCCGAGGTTCGCCGCTGACGCCAGGGGCCACGAGGAGCACCCTGGGACCATGCCCGCCCGCCGGCCCGACGCCGCTCTGCGGCCCATGCTGGCCACGCCCGGCCGCCCGCCCACCGGGCCGGGCTGGGCCGTCGAGTTCAAGTGGGACGGGGTGCGCGCGCTGCTCGACGTCGACACCGACGGCGGCGTGCATCTGACCAGCCGTAACGGCAACGACGTCACGCTCGGCTACCCCGACCTGGTCGCGGGCGTCGCCACCGACCGGCCGCTCGTGCTCGACGGCGAGATCGTCGCGCTCGACGAGGCCGGGCGGCCCGACTTCGGACTCCTGCAGAACCGGATGCACGTCCGGCGTCCGCCCGCGGCGCTGCAAGCCCAGGTGCCCGTCCAGTTCTATGCGTTCGACGTGCTCCGCGTCGGTGAGCGCTCACTCCTGCGCGAGACCTATGACGACCGCCGCGCCGCCCTCGACGACCTCGGCGTCGCCGGGTGGCCCCGGTTCGCGGTTCCGCCGTCGACGACGGAGGTGCCGCCCACGCAGATGCTCGACGTCGCCCGCGAGCACGGCCTGGAGGGGATCGTCGCGAAGAGGCGCACGTCGCGCTACGAGCCCGGGCGGCGCGCGGCGTCGTGGGTCAAGACCGCCCTGTTCACGACGCGCGAGGTCGTCCTCGGCGGCTGGACGCCCGGCCAGGGCAGGCGTGGGGCGCTCGGCTCGCTGCTGCTCGGCGCCTACGACGAGGCCGGCGGCCTGCACTACCTGGGCAACGTCGGCACCGGGTTCACCGAGGCCGCACTGCGGACGTTGCGCGGCAAGCTCGAGGAGCTCCAGCGCGACGACGATCCCTTCGCCTCCGGGGTGCCGCGCGAGCACGCCCGCGGCGTCCGCTGGGTGGAGCCGCGGCTCGTCGGCGAGGTCGAGTACCGCACGTTGACCCACGACGCGCGGCTGCGGCACTCGGTGTGGCGGGGGCTGCGGCCCGACCGCGACCCGCGCGAGGTCGTGCTCGACGGCGCGTTCGCCCGGGCCCCACTGGCGTCGTACGGGGTTCCCGTCGCCGCGCCGGACACGCCCCGGACCGTCACACCCGACGAGCTCGTCGCCCTCGACGCGTTGCGCCGCAAGGGGGTCTGGGACGCCGCGGGCCGCGAGATCGCCCTCACCAACCTCGACAAGGTCATCTTTCCGGGCCGCGACGGCGGGCCGCCCGTCACCAAGCGCGACCTCGTCCGCTACCACGCCCGCGTCGCGCCGCACCTGCTCCCGTACCTGCAGGGACGGCCGGTCAACATGCAGCGCTTCCCCGACGGCGTGACGAAACAGGGCTTCTGGCAGAAAGAGATCCCCGTCCACGCCCCGGACTGGGTGACGCGCTGGCGCTACCCCGACGCCGACCCCGGCGACGTGCAGGACTATGTCGTCGTCGACAGCGCCGCGACCCTGATCTGGCTGGCCAACCTCGCCGCGGTCGAGCTCCACCCCTGGACCTCCCGGCTGCCCGACGTCCATCGCCCCACCTGGGCCCTCATCGACATCGACCCGGGGCCCCGCACCGCGTTCGACGACGTCCTCGCCGTCGCCCGGCTCTACCGCGCCGCCCTCGACCACCTCGGCGTCGCCGCCGCTCCGAAGGTCACCGGCAAGCGCGGCGTCCAGATCTGGGTGCCCGTCACCCCCGGGCCGACGTTCGCCGACACCCGCGGCTGGGTCGAGAAGGTGTCGAAAGCCGTGGGGCGCATGGTCCCCGAGCTGATCTCCTGGGAATGGCACACCGACCGCCGCGGCGGACGGATGCGGCTCGACTACACCCAGAACGTCATCAACAAGACGCTCGTCGCACCCTTCAGTGCCCGCCCCGCGCCCGGCGCCCCCGTCTCGATGACGCTCACCTGGGACGAGCTCGACGACCCCGACCTGCGCCCCGACCGCTGGACCGTCGCCACCGCGCTCGACCGGCTCGACGTCGTCGGCGACCCGATGCTCCCGCTCGTCGGCCGCGCCCAGACGCTGCCGACGCTCTAGTCCCGCGGCGCCGAATGGTCGGTCGCCCCCGGATGCACGTCGCTCGCCTCCCGGCCGGCCGTCGCGTAGCCACGCTCCGCATACGGGAACCCGTCGAGCTCCGTCGTCTCCGGCCGCTGCTGGTAGTACGAGCGGACCTCCGCGATCAGCCCGTCACGCAGCACGAACCACTCCGCACCCCGCGTCGCGACCCGCCCGCCCGCGCCACCCGGAGGCTGCCAGAACATCGTCCACTCGATGACCGCCTCGTCCCCGTCGGTGACGACGTGGTCGACCACCCACCGGGCGTCGATCATCCGGGTCACCTTGCGCCAGTACCGCGCCAGACGGTCGCGCCCGCGCACCGGCGTCGAGCCGGTGTTCGGCGCCAGGAACCAGTGCACGACATCGGGATGCAGCGTCGCCGCCAGTTCGTCGAGGTCGCCGTCGGTGCAGCCGTCGTAGTAGCGACGGATCAGCGCAGCGGTGCTCGGATCGGCCACGGGTCCTCCCGTCTGATCACACTCCGGTGTTCACGATGGTGGCAGACCTGTTACCGTCGCCACGTGCGCGTGTGGTCGTCGCTGATCATTATCGAGCGCGCCGGCTGAGCCAGGTCGCCGGCGCGCATCCTTCGTGCGCCGTCTCCGGAACCTGGTCCGGATCCCCCATCAGCTCGCCGAGGAGATCCGTCATGACCGCATTGCTGTCCGACCGCCCCGCCACCCCCGCCGCCTTCCCGTCGCACCGCCGCGTCACCGCCTACGTCGCCGGAGGACTCGACGGTGTGCTCCGCGTCGTCTCGATGCTGCGCGGGCGCGGCTACAAGGTGCGTGACCTGTCGGTCCAGGTCTGCGACGGCGTCGTCGAGAGCGCCGTGTCGTGCACCGTCGCGCTCACCGCCGCCGAGACCACCCTGCTCGTTCAGCGCCTGCGCCGCATGCCCGCCGTCGTCTCCGCCGACGAGGTCTGACCCCTCCCGACGCCCGGCAGCGGCGGGGTCGCGGCTGTGCCACGGTGGTCGGGGAACCGACCGGACCGAGGAGCCGCACACCGATGGCACACACGCCCGACCCCGCCCGCTACGACGGCACCATGCGCTACCGGCGCAGCGGCCGGTCCGGACTGGACCTGCCGATGCTCTCGCTCGGGTTCTGGCACAACTTCGGCGACGACCGTCCCATGCAGACGCAGCGGGCGATCGCGTTGCGCGCGTTCGACCTGGGCATCACCCACTTCGACCTCGCCAACAACTACGGCCCGCCCTACGGCTCCGCCGAGATCAACGCCGGCCGCATCCTGGGCGAGGACCTCGCCGCGCACCGCGACGAGCTGGTCGTCTCCACCAAGGCCGGCTGGGACATGTGGCCCGGCCCCTACGGCCAGGGCGGCGGCTCCCGCAAGTACATACTGTCCTCATTGGACCAGTCGCTGCGCCGCCTCGACCTCGAGTACGTCGACATCTTCTACTCGCACCGCTTCGACCCGACGACCCCGCTGGAGGAGACGGCCGCTGCCCTCGATGCGGCCGTCCGCGCGGGCAAGGCCCTCTACGTCGGTATCTCCTCCTACACCGCCGACGACTCCCGGCGCATGGCCGGGCTCCTGCGCGACCTCGGCACGCCGCTGCTCATCCACCAGCCCTCGTACTCGATGCTCAACCGCTGGATCGAGACCGAGGGCCTGCTCGACGCCGCCGCCGACGAGGGCTTCGGCGTCATCGGCTTCACCGCGCTCGCCCAGGGGCTTCTGACCTCGCGCTACCTCGACGGCATCCCCGCCGACTCCCGCGCCGCCCGCGGCTCCACCCTCTCCACCGACTGGCTGACCGACGACATGGTCGCCCGCCTCCGCGCGCTCGACTCCGTCGCCGACAAGCGCGGCCAGACCCTCGCCCAGCTCGCCCTCGCCTGGGCCCTGCGCGACGAGCGGGTCACGTCGCTGGTCATCGGGGCGTCGCGCGTCGAGCAGCTGGAACAGAACGTCGCCACGCTGGACAACCTCACGCTGTCCGACGACGAGCTCGCCGAGATCGACGACCTGGTCGCCGGCGACGCCGACGTCGACCTCTGGCAGGCGGCCCGCCGCGGCGAGCTGTAGACCCAGCCACTCACGACCCCGGGGGCGCGCCCGGCTCCAACCCGGCCGAACCCCGCGCGCAACCTCGTTGCTCTCGACACGCGGTGAGCACGACCATGAGGGTGCGCGCCGAGTTCCGGGCGCAACCTCTCTGCTCCCGGCGGGCGAGAACGCGATCGTGAGGTTGCGCGCGGTCGTGGTGGGCGCCACCCCGGAGGGGCGGGCGGGGGCGCAGGTGCGGGGCTACGGTCGGACGGTCCCGACGTCGAGGTCAGGAGGCCGGACCGTGGCAGTGCCCGATGTGGACGGACGCGACATCCCGGACGGGCGGATAGACGTGCACACGCACGCGATCGCCCCGCAGCTCGACGCGCCCGCCCCCGGCCGTTGGCCGACGGTCGAACGAACGGGGCCGGACTCGGCGCGGATCATGCTGGGCGGGTCGCTGTACCGGCAGGTGGACGAGCGGTGCTGGTCGGCGGGGCGGCGGATCGCCGACATGGACGCCGACGGTGTCGCGGTGCAGTTGGTCTCCCCGATCCCGGTGACGTTGTCGCACGACAAGCTCGTGGAGCCGGCGGCGGCGCTGTGCCGGCTGCAGAACAAGTTCCTGGCCGACCTGTGCGGGCAGGCGCCGGACCGGTTGCGCGCGTTGGGGGCGGTGCCGTTGCAGGACGTCGAGACCGCGGTCGCGGAGCTGCGGCGCTGTGTCGTCGACATGGGGTTCGCGGGGGTGGAGATCGGGACGGTCGTCGGTACGACGGAGCTGGCCGATCCGGTGCTCGACCCGTTCTTCGACGAGGCGGCGGCGCTGGGCGCGTTCGTGCTCGTCCATCCCGTCGACCAGACGCTGGACCCGCGCGCGATCGGGCTGGGCCTGGGGTTCGGGCTGGGGATGCCGTCGGAGACGGCGATCGCGGGTGCGGGGCTGGTGTCGCGGCCGCCGCGACGGCCCGGGGTGACGGTGTGTCTGGCGCACGGCGGGGGAGCGTTGCCGCAGATCCTGCCGCGCCTGGACAAGGGGGCGTCGCTGGACCGCCCCGGCGAGCCGTTGCCGACCGAGCGGGCGCGCGAGCTGTGGTGCGACTCGTTGACCTACGACGCCGACAGCCTCGCGTTGTCGGTGCGACGTTTCGGCGCCGACCACGTGATGTGCGGGACGGACTACCCGTTCGTGGTCCGCGAGACGCCGGCGGGTGCGGTGCTCGACGACGTCGACCCGGACCTGGCCGTGGCGGTCGGCCGCACCAACGCCCTCGCTGCTCTGGCGAGGGTCAGTTCGGCACCTCGACCGTGACGTTCGTCGACTTCACGACCGCCACGGCGAGCGAGCCCGGCTCGAGCCCGAGGTCGCGGGCGGCCTCGGAGCTCATGAGCGAGACGATGCGGTTGGCCCCGCACTGCATCTCGACCTGGGCCATGACCTTGTCCATGGTCACGGCCGTGACCAGCCCGACCATGCGGTTGCGGGCCGAGGAGCGGACGTCGAGCGGGTTGTCCGGGGCCGGGTTGTGGTTGCGGATGAACTCGACGAGGTCGACGCCGTCGATGACTTTGCGGTTGGACTCGTCGAGTGACGCGCGCAGCCGTCCGGTGTCGATGTGGCGGCGGACCGTGTCGTCGCTGACCCCGATCAGGTCCGCGGCCTGTGAGATGCGGAAGCGCGCCATGGCCGCGAATCCTATGACCGACGCCGTGAGGAGATGTCAGTGACCGGGTCCGCGATCGAGGTGACGCGTGCCGACGGGGTGCTCACCCTGACCTTCGACCGTCCCGACAAGGCCAACAGCCTGCTTCCCGACGACCTCGTCCGCGCCCGTGACGTGCTGGGCGATCTCGAGGGCATCAGGGCCGTCGCGTTCCGGGGTGCGGGGCCCCGGGGGTTCTCCGCGGGGATGAACGTGGGGGCGTTCGCGTCGTTCACGCCGGAGTCGGGGGAGGCGTTCATCCGCACCGGGCGGGACCTGTTGGCCGCGGTGCGGACGGCGCCGGTGGTGACGGTCGCGGTCGTCGACGGCTACTGCCTGGGCATCGCGTTCGAGCTGGCGCTGGCCTGTGACCTGCGGATCGCGACGCCGCGGTCGACGTTCGGGCTGCCCGAGATCAAGGTGGGGGTGCCGTCGGTGATCGACGCGGCGCTGCTGCACCACCACGTCGGGCTGGCGTTCGCGAAGGAGATCATTTTGACCGGCGACGCCTACCCGGTGGCGGAGTTCGCGTCGTCGCGCCTGGTCAACGCGGTGGTGGATGCCGGCGAGCTGGACGCAGAGCTGGACCGTTGGCTGGAGCGGACGTCGCGGCACACGCCCGCGGTCACGGCGACGCAGAAGCGGCTGTTCGAGACGTGGCTCAACAGCCCGCTGGTCGAGGGGATCGACGAGAGCACCGTCGAGTTCGGACGGGTGTTCACCGATCCAGTGACGGCGCAGGCGCTGGCCGCCTACCGGGCCGGCCTGGGCGGGGGCGGCGCCCGGGACTGAGCCAGGTCATCGCGGCGGGAGCACGCAGAACTCGTTGCCCTCCGGGTCGACGAGGACGGTCCACGGGAAGCCCTCGGCGGTGTCGACGACGCGCGCGCCGAGCCCGACGAGCCGCTCGATCTCGGCCTCCTGGGTGCCGTCGGTGGGGGCGAGGTCGAGGTGGAGCCGGTTCTTGACGCGCTTGTCGTCGGGGACGGGCTGGAACACGAGCGTCGGCTCGCCGCGGAGCTCGACGTAGTGCACGCCCTCCTTGTCGTCCCAGGTGAACGGGTCGTCGCGGTCGAGGGCGGCTTGCCAGAAGGTGGCGAGGGCCTGCGCGTCGTGGGCGTCGACGGTGACGGCGAGCACGTATGCGGTCATTCCGGTCGCGTACCCCGGATAGGGTCCGGCCAGGCGAGGGAGAGGAACGGAACTCGATGGGGCGTCGACGTGGCAGGGCCGGCACGGAGGTCGCGCGGTTGCTCCTGCGCGGGGTGATCGGCGGGACGATGATCGCGCACGGGGTGCGCCACGGTCGCACCCTCGACGGGACGGCCCGGTGGTTCGGCTCGATCGGTTTCCGGCAGCCGGAGCTGCAGGCGCGGACGAGCGCCGCGGTCGAGATCGGCGCGGGGGCCGCGCTGGTCGCCGGGGCGGGGACGCCGCTCGCGGCTGCCGCGGTGGTCGGGACGATGGCCGTCGCGGCCCGGTCGGTGCACGCGCCCAACGGGTTCTTCATCACCGCCGAGGGCTGGGAGTACGTGCTGAACCTGGCCGCGGCCTCGGTCGCGCTGGCCGGGATGGGGCCGGGCCGGTTCAGCGTCGACCGCGCGATCGGCGCCGACCGCAAGCTCCGCGGGCCCGCGGCCGCCGGCGTGGCGGCCGGTCTGGGCCTCGCGGGTGCGGCCGCGCAGCTGGCGACGTTCTGGCGCAAGCCCGCCCCCGCGAAGTCCTAGCAGCTCAGGCCTTCAGCCAGTCCTCGAACCGGGTCGGGAGCAGGCGCGCCTCGCCCGTGGGGACCAGTGAACCCTGCTCGAGGCGGGTACCGAAGTACTCGGCGTCGGGGGCACTGGTGACGGTGCGCGTGTCGCCGCGTGCGGCGAGGGTCTCGCGGACGAACTCCGCGAACGGCCGACGGTCGGGCCCCGCGATGTCGAACACGCCCGCGGGCTCCCCGACGACGACCTCGGCGAGCAGCGCCGACACGTCGGCCGCCGCGACGGGCTGGAACTGCGCGTCGGGCAGGGTGACCACGCCGTCGGCGGTGGTGCCGTCGGCGATCGGCTCGATGAACTCGTAGAACTGCGTGGCCCGCACGATCGTGAACGGCAGCCCCGAGGCGGTGATCAGCTCCTCCTGGGCGGTCTTGGCGCGCAGGTAGCCCGAGTCGGGCAGGATGTCGGTCCCGACGATCGACAGCGCCACGTAGTGCGCGACTCCGGCGGCGCGGGCGGCGTCGAGCAGGGTGCGCGTGGAGGTCGTGAAGAAGGCCATGACCTCGGTGTCGGCGAACGACGGCGAGTTGCTGACGTCGACCACCACCTGCGCGCCCGTGAGCGCCTCGGCCACGCCGGCGCCGGTGAGCGTGTCGACCCCGGTGGACGGTGAGGCCGGGACGGCCTCGTGCCCCGCTACTCGCAGGTGTTCCACCAACGCCGACCCGATCCGGCCACTGCCACCGACGACGACGATCCGCATGACGACTCCCTCGCATGAACTTGGATAACTTCTGTCCGAGAAGATACCCGGACAACTAGTGTCCGAGTCAAGTAGGCTGCGGGGGTGAAGATGTCCGGGGGAGTCGAATGGGCGCTGCACTGCTGCGTCGTGCTCACCGGCATGGCCGCGCCCGTCCCCGCGGCGCGGCTCGCCGAGTTCCACGACGTCTCGCCCACCTACCTCGCCAAGCAGCTGCAGGCCCTCTCCCGGGCCGGGCTGGTGCGGTCGGTGCAGGGGCAGGCGGGCGGCTACGTCCTCACCCGGGCCGCCGAGGAGATCAGCGTGCTCGACGTCGTCGAGGCCGTCGACGGGTCCGAGCCCGCGTTCATCTGCACCGAGATCCGGCAACGAGGGCCGTTCGCCGCCACGCCCGATGCGTGCCGCACCCCCTGCGGGATCACAAGGGTCATGATCGACGCGGACCGCGCGTGGCGGGAGTCGTTGCGCGCCACGAGCATCGCCGATCTCGCCGGCACCGTCGCCCGCGACGTCGGAGCCGAGACGCTCCCACGGGCCCAGGCGTGGATCGCGCAGCGGACCTGATGCGCGCCTTCGTCCTGCACGGGCCCGGCCGCTGTGCCGTCGAGGACGTGTCCGAACCCGTCGCCGCACCGGGTGAGGTGGTGCTCGACGTCGAACGCGCCGGCGTGTGTGGCACCGACGTCGAGTTCTTCACCGGCGAGATGGCCTACCTGCACCAGGGCCACGCCCGCTACCCGATGCGGATCGGGCACGAGTGGTGCGGCCGCGTCGTCGAGGTCGGCGCGGGCGTCGACGCCGCGTGGGTCGGGCGCCGGGCCATGGGCGACACCATGATCGGCGACGGCACCTGCCACCGCTGCCTGCGCGGCAGCCAGCACGTGTGCGAGCAGCGCCAGGAGGTCGGCATCCGCGGCGACCGCCCCGGCGCGCTGGCCGAACGGATCGCCGTCCCCGCCTCGTCGCTGCACGCGCTGCCCGCCGCCGTCGACCCCGTTCTCGGTGCGCTCGTCGAACCCGGCGGAAACGCCTGGCGGGCCGCCCACGCCGCGCACGCCGGGCCGGGCGACCGCGTGCTCGTCCTCGGCCCCGGCACGATCGGACTGCTCACCGCGCTGTTCCTGCGGGCCGCGGGCGTCGAGGTGCACCTCATGGGCCTGCCCGACGGCTCCCTCGACGTCGCCGCCGGCCTCGGCTTCGACCACCTATGGACCGAGTGCACGTTGCCGGCCGTCGCCTTCGACGCCGTCGTCGAGGCCTCCAACGCGGTGCACCTGCCCGCGCTGGCGCTCGACGTCGTCGAACCCGCCGGCCGGCTGGTCTACATCGGACTCGCGGGCAGCGCGAGCCACGTCGACACGCGCACGCTCGCGCTCAAGGACGTCACCGCCGTCGGCATCCTGTCCGCGTCCCCGGGCCTCGACGCGACGATCGACGCCTACGCCCGCGGCGTGGTCGACCCCCGCCCGCTGGTGGCGGCCACCGTCGGCCTCGACGAGGTGGGGACGGTCCTCGCGGGCGAACGACCGCCCGGTGCCGGTCCCGGCCCGAAGGTGCAGGTCGACCCGCGTGAGCGGCAACAGTCGCCATAGCGACCATTGCCGCTGTGGGGGAAGCCGTCCGCTTCATCCCTTTTGAGGCGGCCCGGGGTAGGGCCATGAGGTAGGTGCCGCACGTCCGGATCCGCACCCCCGGCATCAGCTGCACCGCCAGGAACTCGACCAGCTCCCGGCGCAGCGCGCCGAACTCCGCGATGTGGTGGTCGTTCTCCCCGGTCCCGACGACGCGTGCGTCCCCGACCAGATCCGCGAACGCCTGCAGGCCGACCGTCGGGCCCGTCACGTGGCCGAGGATGTCGGACCCGTCGCCCGCGCGCAGGGTCAGGTTCTGCTGCGCCCGCGGTCGTAGACCGAACGCCCCCGTTCGGCGAGCCTCGGGACCGGGCCGGAGCACCGTCGCGACCGGCCGGAGGGAGGCGGCGATGGCGACGCCGGGCACCGACGTCCGTGGGCACACGGCCGTGACCGACCTGGACCTCTACGAGCGGATGCTGCTGATCCGCCGCGCCGAGGAACGCCTGATCGTCGCCTGCACCGACGGCAGCCTGCCCGGCGGCGTGCACCTCTACATCGGCGAGGAGGCCGTCGCCGTCGGCGCGTGCGCGGTGATGACCGACGACGACTTCGTGACGAGCACCCACCGCGGCCACGGGCACTTCCTCGCCAAGGGCGGCGACCTCGACGCCATGTTCGCCGAGATCTGGGGCCGCGCCACCGGCATCTGCAAGGGCATGGGCGGATCGATGCACGTCGCCGACGTGTCCAAGGGAATCCTGGGCGCCAACGGGATCGTCGGCGCCGGGTTCGCGATCGCCACCGGCGCCGCGTGGGGCGCGAAGCTGGCCGGGCAGGGGCGCGTCGCCACCTGCTTCTTCGGCGACGGCGCGGCCAACCAGGGCTCGTTCATGGAGAGCATGAACGTGAGCGCCGCCTGGGACCTGCCGACCGTGTTCGTCTGCGAGGACAACGGCGTCTCCGAGTTCACCGTGACCTCCACCGTCTCCGGTGGGCCGCTGGTCGAGCGTGCCCGGGCGTTCATGCCGGCGACGGTCGTCGACGGCAACGACGTGCACGCCGTCCGCGACGCCGTGGGCGAGGCCGTCGAGCGCGCCCGGGCGGGGGGTGGTCCATCCTACGTGGAGGCCACGACCTACCGAATCCGCGGCCATCTCGAGGCCGAGCAGCACATGCTCGGCGGCGGCACCTACCGCACCGACGACGACATCGCCGCCTGGCAGGCCGACGACAAGGACCCGATCGCCCGGCTCGCCACCCGGCTGCTCGCCGAGGGCACCTGCCCGCGCGAGGACCTCGACGCGATCGACGCCGCGGTCAGGAACAGGGTCGAGGCCGCCGTCGCGTTCGCCGAGGCCTCACCGCCCGCCGATCCCGAGCTCGCCCACACGATCATGTTCGGCCCGGCCTGAGAGGAGGATCCGATGGCGCGCAAGCGGTTGATCACCGCCGTCAACGACGCACTCGTCGCGGAGATGGAACGCGACGAGAAGCTGATCGTGTTCGGCGAGGACGTCGAGCTGGCGATCATGGGCGACACCCGCGGCCTGGTCGGACGGTTCGGGCGCGACCGCGTCCGCAACAGCCCCATCTGCGAGCAGACCCTCACCGGGATGGCCGTCGGGCTCGCCTCCGCCGGGTACCGGGTCGTGCTGCACCTGATGTTCAACAACTTCATCTACACCGGCATGGACGCCATCGGGAACCAGATGGCCAAGCTGCGGCTCATGACCGGCGGCCAGATGGAGCTGCCCATCACCGTCATCGCCGGCTACGGCGGTGGCAACTCCAACGCCGCCCAGCACTCCGACACCGCCTACCCGGCCCTGATGAACCTCGGCGGCCTCCGCGTCGCCGTCCCCACCAATTCGGCCGACGCCAAGGGCCTGTTCACGACGGCCGTCCGCGGCCGCACCCCCACCTTCTTCCTGGAGGCGGCCGGGCGCGGCGGTGAGATGGGGGAGGTGCCCGACGGCGAGCACCTCGTCCCGTTCGGGCAGGCCGACGTCCTGCGCGAGGGTGACGACGTCACGGTCGTCGCCATCGGCACCATGGTCAAACCGACGCTGCGCGCCGCGAAGGCCCTCGCCGACGACGGCATCTCCGCCGAGGTCATCGACCCCCGCACCCTCGTCCCGCTCGACGAGGACACGATCCTCGGCTCCGTCGCGAAGACCGGCCGGCTGGTCGTCGTCGACGAGGCCCGCGACCGCTGCAGCGCCGCCAGCCAGATCGCCGCCGTCGTCGCCGACCGCGGCTTCGCGTCCCTGCGCGCCCCCGTCCGACGCGTCACCGTCCCCGACGTCGCGCTCCCGTACGCGCGCAACGCCGAGGCCGCCCTCATCCCGAGCCCGGAGCGGATCGCCGACGCCGTCCGCCACGTCACGCAGAAGCAGTTCGCGTGAAGGCCACCCTGACGCTCGTCCGCGTCGGCATGACCATGACCGAGGGCACGATCGTCGCCTGGCACCTCGAGCCGGGTGACCGGTTCACCACGGGCGACGTGCTCTACACCGTCGAGACCGAGAAGGTCTCCCACGACGTCGAGGCCACCGCCGACGGCACCCTCCTGGAGGTCCTCGTCCCGCTCGACGAGGACGCCGAGGTCGGTCAGCCGGTGTGCGTCGTCGACCTGCTCTGAAGGGGGAAGCGTTGCCCGACTTCGGATTCGGCCAGCCCCGCGGCGGGATCATCCAGACCGCGTTCGTCGTCGCCGACATCGACGACGCCGTCGCCTGGTGGACCTCCGACCTGCGCGCAGGCCCCTTCTTCCTGCTGCCCGACTGGTCCGGCGGCAACCCCGTCCACCGCGGCGCGCCCAGCACCGCCGTCGTCCGCATCGCCATGGGCTTCGCCGGGCACATGCAGATCGAGCTCATCCAGGCCCTCGACGACGCACCGTCGGTCTACAAGGAACTGCTCGACCGCTCCGGCCCCGGGCTGCACCACTTCGGCGTCGCCAGCGCCGACCTCGACGGCGACATCGCCCGCATGGAGTCCGACGGTTACGCGCTGGCCTTCCGCGCGGGCGTCGGCAGCGGGGAGGTCGCGTACATGGACGGCGGGCCGTCGCAGCCCGCGATGATCGAGCTGATCGAGGCCTCCCCGGGGATGGACGCCAACTTCACGGCGATGTGGGAGGAGTCCGTCGGCTGGGACGGCCACGACCCGCTGCGCCGCCGCTGACCCGTCAGCCGCCCGACCGGTGCTGCGTCGACGCTCCTGGAGACACGCCCGCCGACGTGCCGCTGTCGGGCATCGACGCGACCGCGGCCACGGAGAAGGCGAGCACGAGCAGCAGCGCCACGCCCGCGGCGATCCTGCGGGCGCGCCCCGGCCGCCAGGGGACGGGGCCGCCGGTCGTCTCGGTCGTCTCGGTCGTCTCGGTCGTCGAGGTCGTCGAGGTCGTCGAGGTCGTCGGATTCACGGCAGGCCCTCCCACGCGTCGGTGTCGACCTCGACGGTGCCGCGCAGCCCCACCCGCGGCCATGGGGTGCACCCCACGCCCGCAGGTGCGGGCACGTGTACCCGGCGCCGGTTTCCTCGTAGCGTGTGCGCGGTGACCGACCCGACGCTGGGCCAGCTCGTCATCGGTGTGGAAGGGCTGGCGCTGCTGCGGCAGCTGTACGCCGCCGACGGTGCCGGGGCCCGGGCCGACCGGCTCGCCGAGGTCCGCGACGCCCTCGACCGCCCTGATCTCGACGTCCCGCTCGGCACGGAGGTCGACGTCGACGCCGGCTACGTGCAGTGGTCGCGGTCCTACGACGCCCCGCTGCGCCTGTTCGCCGTCGAGGGCGCGGCGGTCAGGCCGCGGGTCGACGCCTGGGCGCCCGGCACGGTCCTGGACGCGGCGTGCGGGACCGGGCGCTGGTCGGAGTACCTGGCGGCGCGGGGGCACGCGGTGGTCGGGGTCGACCGGTCGGCGGCGATGCTCGACCTGGCCCGGCCCAAGATTCGCGGCGGCCGGTTCGAGGAGGGCCGTCTCGACGCGCTCCCGCTCGACGACACCTGCGTCGACAACGCGGTGTGTGCGCTCGCGACGGTGCACGTCGCCGAGCTCGGGCCGGTGTTCGCCGAGCTCGCGCGGGTGGTGCGCCGGGGCGGGCGGGTCGTCGTCAGCGACGTGCACCCGTTCCTCGTGGCGCTCGGATGGCAAGCGCAGTTCGCGGGAGCCGACGGCCGCGCCTTCATCCGGCTACAGCCGCACCTGGTGTCCGACTACGCCTCCGCGGCCCTGGCGGCCGGGTTCGCGGTGCGCGGGGTCGAGGAGCCGCGGGTCACCGACGAGGCGGCCGCGACCCCTACCGCGGCGCTTGTCCCCGAGGCCAACTCGGCCGCCTACGTCGGGCTGCCCGCCGTCGTCGTGTGGGAGTTCGAACGAATCTGACGGACGCGCCGCAGCCGGGCCCGGAACGCCGACGTTGCTGTCAGGGCTCCCGACGGCACACCATCGTGGTGGGACCCCGCGCCCGCCGAACGGAGAGACGTGACAGAAGAGAAGAACTACCCGACCGCGCTGGGTGCGGCGAGCCGCGAGTCGATCACCTTGCTCGGCACCGACCTGGCCGCCGACGTCATGGGCGAGGTCGGCTTCGGTGAGCTGGCGTTCTGGCTGGCCACGCAGCGCCGCCCCGATCGTGGCGAGGTCCGGGTCTTCGAGGCCGTCCTCGCCGCGCTGGCCGACCACGGCTACACCCCGACGGCGATCGTCACCCGGCTCACCTACCTGTCGGCGCCGGACTCGGTGCAGGGCGCCATCGCCGCCGGGCTGCTCGGCGGGGGCTCGCGTTTCCTCGGCGTGACCGAGGACGTCGGCAACTTCCTGCACGAGGTACTCGCCGCGGCCGGCGAGGTCCCCACCGACGACGCGGGCTTCGACGAGCTGGCGCTGAAGACCGTCACCGCGCAACGCGCCGAAGGGCGGTTCGTCCCGGGCCTGGGCCATCACGTCCACAAGGACGGCGACCCCCGCACCCCACGCCTGATGCAGATCGCGCGCGAGGAGGGGAACTTCGGCCCGCACCTCGCGCTGTTCGACGCCATCGGCCGCGTGCACCCGCAGGTGCTGGGGAAGACGTTGCCGCTCAACGGCGCCGGCGTCTGCGGCGCCGCGCTCGCCGACCTCGGCCTGCCGCTGGCGCTGCTGCGCGGCTTCGCGCTGCTGGCCCGCACCGCGGGGCTGATCGGGCAGCTCGCCGAGGAGATGCGCCATCCCGTCGCCAACGACATCTTCCTGTCGGTCGACCTCAACAACCGCTCGGTCCCGCCGGACCCGAGCTCGCAGGACTGACCTCCTCACGACAACGACGTCATCTCCCGGAAGGGGAACGGGCATGGAGCTCGTCACCGAGGACAACATCACCGATCTCGCCGCGGCCCGGTGGGGGACGGCGCACGACCCGCGCACCGCGCAACTGCTCGAGGCGCTGGTCCGGCACCTGCACGCGTTCGCACGCGAGGTGCGGCTCACCGAGGCCGAGTGGATGGCCGCGATCCAGTGGCTGAACGCCACCGGCCAGATCAGCGACGACCGCCGTGAGGAGTTCATCCTGGCCTCCGACGTGCTGGGGCTGTCGATGCTCGTCGTCCAGATGAACAACCGGCTCGATCCCGAGGCGACCCCGGCAACGGTGCTGGGCCCGTTCCACATCGACGGGTCGCCCGAGCGCGAGTACGGCGGCGACATGTCCGACGGGCTGCCCGGCACCCCGCTCTACGTGTACGGCACGGTCCGCGACCTCGACGGGAAGGCCGTCGGCGGGGCGCTGCTCGACGTGTGGCAGGCCGACACCGACGGCATGTACGAGGCGCAGGTCGTCACCGACGAGGCGCGGCTGCGCGCCAAGTACCGCTCCCGTGAGGACGGCGGCTACTGCGTGCGGACGATCGCGCCGCTCGGCTACGCGATCCCGATGGACGGGCCCGTCGGCGAGCTGATCCACCGCACCGACATCAGCCACTTCCGGCCCGCGCACGTGCACTTCCTGGTCACCGTCGACGGTCACGAGCCGCTCATCACGCACCTGTTCCGGGAGGGCACGGAGTACCTCGACAGCGACGTCGTGTTCGGGGTGAAGGAGCCACTCGTCGTGGCCTTCCAGGAGCGGGAGCCCGGCCCGACCCCCGACGGGGGGACGTCGGACGTGCCGTTCCTGGTCGCGGAGTACGACTTCGTGCTGCAGCCGACCGGGCGCAGCTAGCGCACCGCCGACAGGACGGCGTCCCACGCCAGCTCCGAGGCGACCGTCCCGAGCCGGGTGCTGCCTCCAGTGCCGATCACCAACCGCTACCCGCTCGACGCCGTCGACGAGGGCTACGACGACATGCTCGCCGGAAAGAACATCTGCGGGGTGCTGACGATCGACCACTGATCGTCCACAATCTCCTCCGACGGAGGGGGCTGCGTGCGCAGGTCGACGACGGCGGTGCTGCTGGTCCTCGGCTGTCTGCTGCTCGTGGGCTGCGGGAGCAGCGCGGAGCGGCGGGCGGTCGACGGGCTGGTCGACTCCTGGACGGCCGGGCCGTTCTACCAGCTGCCCGACCCGATCCCGGCCGGGGCGCCGGGCACGGTCGTGCGCAGCGAACGGCTCGGCAGCGCCCCGAACGGCGCCACGGCCTGGCGGGTGCTCTACCACTCGCGCGACGTGAACAACGCCGACCTGCTCACCTCCGGCGTGGTCGTCGTCCCGAACGGGCCCGCGCCCGCGGGTGGGCGCACCGTCGTCTCGTGGGCGCACCCGACGACCGGTACGGCCCAGCGCTGCGCCCCGTCGGTCGGGGCCGACCCGTTCGACCTGATGGAGGGCCTGTCCGACCTGCTCGCCGCCGGGTATGTCGTCGCCGCCGCCGACTACCCCGGCATGGGCGCGGCCGGCCCGCCCTCGTACCTGATCGGGGTGACGACGGGCAACTCCGTCCTCGACGCCGCCCGCGCCGCCCGGGCGATCCCGGACGCCGGTGCGTCGCAACGCCTGCTGCTGTGGGGGCACTCCCAGGGCGGGCACGCGGCGCTGTTCGCCGGGCAGCTCGCCCCCACCTACGCCCCCGAGCTGCAGCTCGCCGGCGTGGCGGTGGCCGCGCCCGCCACCGACCTCGGCGACCTGCTCACCGCCGACATCGTCGACGTCTCCGGGGTGACCATCGGTTCGTACGCGTTCCAGGCCTACGCGACGGCCTACGGCGCCCCGCTCGCGTCGATCCTCACCCCCGGCGGCGTGACCGCGACGCCGAAGATGGCGCAGCTGTGCCTGCTCGGACAGAACGCGCAGCTCCACGACATCTCGGGCCCGCTCGTCGGGCGCTACCTCGCCGCCGACCCGACGAAGACCCAGCCGTGGGCGGACCTGTTGGCCGCCAACACCCCCGGCGCCGCGAAGCTCGGGGTGCCGCTCTTCGTCGCCCAGGGCGAGGCCGACACCCTGGTGCGCCCGCCGATCACGGCCGCATTCGTCGCGAAGGAGTGCGCGCTCGGCACCCCCGTGACGTCGAAGACCTTCCCCGGTGTCGACCACGGCGGCATCGCCTTCGACGCGATCCCGTCGCTGATCCCGTGGCTGAAGGCCGCCGAGGCGGGCACCCCGGAACCGCCGACCTGCTGAGCCGCGCCTCCGGAGCCTGTGCGCGGCGTGCTGCGCGGCCGGAACTGTGGGTTCCGCGAGATCCGTTCCGGGTGGATGCTGTCGCCGTGACGCTGATCCTCGACCTGTCGTTCTGGGACACGGTCCTGCTCGTCGTGTTCGTCATCGTGGTCAGCTTCGGCGCCGGCCGGGTCCTCGGGGTGCGGCGCGGGTTCTGGCGCTCCGCCACCGCGGGGATCATCGGCACCCTGGCCGGGCTGGCCGTCGCCGCCACCCTCCTGCGCGGCGACACCACGGCGACGGGCGAGGACGTCCTGATCGTCGCGTTCGGGTTCGCCGTGCTCGCGACGATGATCGTCAGCGTCACCCTCGAAGCCGTGCTGCGCCCCCGCACCGGTCGCCGGACGTCGCTGCGGACGCGGGTGCGGTCGTTCCTCACCGTCGGCGGACGGCTGTGGGAGGTCGCGCGGATCGCCCGCCGGCACGGGCTCGCCGGGCCGCGGCTCGCGTCGCGGGCGGCCCTGTCGAGTGCCGACGGTGGGTTGCGGCTGCGCCGGTTCCTCGAGGACTGCGGCGGCATGTTCGTGAAGTTCGGGCAGATCGCGTCGACGCGGTCGGACCTGCTCCCGGCACCCGTCGTCGCCGAGCTGGCCGACCTGCAGGCCAACGTCAAGGCCGTCCCCACCCCGCTCATCAAGGAACGTGTCGAGGACGAGCTCGGTGCCCCGCTCGCGGAGGTGTTCGCCGAGTTCGACGACGAGCCGCTCGCCGCCGCGTCCATCGGCCAGACCTATCTCGCGCAGCTGCGCGACGGCGAACCCGTCGTGGTCAAGGTCCGACGGCCGGGGATCGAGGTCGGCGTCGCCCGCGACTCCGCGGTGCTGCGCTGGGCGAGTCGCACCGCTGCCCGCCGGTCCGCGGCCGTGCGCGCGCTCGGGCTCGCCCCGCTGGCCGAGGAGCTCATCCGGTCCATCGACGGCGAGCTCAGCTACCTCGCCGAGGCCGCCGGCGCCCGCGCGCTGGAGAACGCCACGACCGAACCCGGCGTCCGCATCCCGCACGTCGTCACCGGTCTGAGCACCGACGCCGTGCTCGTCCTGCAGCGCGTCGTCGGCAGGCCCGTGTCCGACGCCGCCGCCGTCGACGCCACCGGCGTCCCCCGCGCCGAGCTCGCGAGCCGGCTCCTCGGCACCTTCTTGACCCAGGTCATGACGGCAGGGGTCTTCCACGCCGACCCGCACCCCGGCAACGTCCTCATCGACGCAGAAGGCACGTTGTGGCTCATCGACTTCGGTGCCGTCGGCATCATCGACCCTGTCACCATGGAGGCCCTGCAGCTCATGGCGGCCGGGATGGCGACGGGCCAGCCCGGGCTCATCGTCCGCGCCCTGCGACCGCTCGCAGGGGCCGCCGGCGACGCGATCCGCCCCCAGGCGCTCGAGGCCGAGATCAGCCGGGTGCTGTCGGCCCAGATGCACGCCGGCGGGTTCGATCCCCGCAGCATGCAGGACGTCATCTCGATCATGCAGCACCACGGCATCCCGGTCCCGCCGACGCTCACCCTGCTCGGCCGTGCCCTCGTCACTCTCGAGGGCACGCTGCGCGTCGTCGACCCCCAGGTCGACCTCGCCACCGCCGCCGCCTCCGAGCTCGGGTCCACACTGGACCTCAGCCCCGAGGGCACCCAGGACGTCGTCCGTAAGGAGCTGGTGCGCAACCTCCCGTCACTGCGCGCCCTGCCCGGCCTCGTCGAGGACCTCGCGCTGCAGCTGCGCTCGGGGCAGGCCCGCGTGCAGGTCGACGCCTTCTCCGGCCCGGGCAGCCGCACCGTCTCCCGCTGGGTCGACCGCACGATGTTCGCGGCCGTCGCCGCCGTCGGGCTGCTCGCGTCGGCACTCATGCTCGTCGGCGCCGCGCTCGCACCCGACACCGGCGCCTCCGGGGCGCTCACCGCCGTCGGCTACATCGGGCTCGTCGTCACCTCGGCGATGCTGATGCGCGTCGTCGCCCAGATCCTGCGCCGTGAAGGCGAACCCGACGCGTGACCACCCCGGGGTCGGCTCACGCGACCTCCCCCCGCGCGCGGCGGCCCCCACACGATCGACCGGGCGCACGACCCCCGACGACGAGGAGGGCGCCGATGCGAACGGTGGACGCTGTCGACACTCACGTCCACGGCCCCGTCGCACTCATCACGGCCGTGCTGCCGGGAATGCGGGCGCAGCGGTCCGGCGCGATCGTCAACATCTCTTCGATCGGCGCCCGGATCTACCCGCCCGGGTCGGGCTACTACTGCGCGGTCGAGGCCTGCCGGGCCCGGGGAAGGCGCCGGAGCTGCCGGTCCTCGGTACCGACGCGTTCGAGGCGCTGGCTCGATCCTCGACGCCCAGACCGCCGAGCCGGCGAAGTGGCGGGACGTCTCCACCGGGACGGACGACGCCGCGGGCCGAGCCCTCGTCCGGGGCCGGGAGAAGGCCCGGGCCGGAACGCTCCCGCCGGTACCGAACGAGAAGGGCGATGCTCGACCCGGGCCTACCCACACATCGGATCGTCACCGTTGGCCCCCTGGTCCGGCGACGCCCGTACTCGGTCAACGCACCACGCCGCCTCCGGTCACCCTGCTTACCCGTTCGTGTGATCCACGCGATGTCGCCCGTTCGTCCCTCTGCGTCCCGGGTGAGGGGATCGTGCCTGGTCCGGCTCCGCCCGCCCCGGTCACGGCCGAACGAACGCGGCCGCGCCGGGAGGGCGTTCCGATGGTGCGCGTGCGAACGTTCGGTGGGCCCGCCCGGATCGCGGAGCTCATGAGCGAGGTCGACGCGTCCGGCACGGCCTCACGATCCGCCCGATCGATCCTCGTCCCGAGTGGCCGTCCCGAGCGGTTCGTCACCGCTCACGGGCTCACAGGTCGTAGGCGCCGGCGGCGATGTCCTCCAGGAGGGTCGGGCCGGTGGGCTCCCAGCCGAGCAGCTCGCGGGTGCGGTCGTTGGACGCGGTGACGTCGCGGCCCCAGAACGCGGCGAGCCAGCCGAAGTGGGCCTCGGCGTCGGCGGGGTCGACGGCGACGGTCGGCAGGCCGAGGCGCGCGCCGAGGGCGGCGGCGATGTCGTGGGAGGGGACGCCGGTCTCGCCGACGGCGTGCACCCGGGACCCGGCGGGCGCCTTCTCCAGGGCGAGCCGGACGAGCCGGGCGGCGTCGCAGCGGTGGACGGCGGCCCAGCGGGTGGAGCCGTCGCCGACGTAGCCGGCGGCGCCGCGTTCGGCGGCGATGGCGGCGAGCCGCGCGGTGAAGCCGTGGTCGCGCATGCCGTGGACGGTGGGGGAGAAGCGCAGCGCGACGGGGCGGATGCCGCGCCCTGCGGCGGCGAGGGCGAGGTTCTCGCTGCCGCCGCGCATGGAGTCGGCGCCGCTGAAGGGGGAGGGGTCGTCCTCGGTGAGCGGTCCGTCGCCGGCGCCGGCGAGGCCGGAGGCCAGCAGGAACGGGCGTCCGGTGTGTTCGAGGGCGTCGAGCATGCGGCTGACGGCGGCGTGCTCGGAGCGGCCCGCGCCGGCGTAGTCGGTGAAGTCGTGCTTGAAGGCGAGGTGGACGACGCCGTCCGCGTCGGCGGCGGCGCGGGCGAGGCCGTCGGGGTCGTCGAGGTCGCCGCGGTGGGCGGTGATGCCGCGGGCGGTGAGCGCGGCGGCCGACTCGTGGGAGCGGGCGAGGCCGACGACGTCGTGGTCGTGGGCGAGGAGCTCGTCGGTGACGGCGGTGCCGATCCAGCCGGAGGCGCCGGTGACGAAGACGCGCATGGTGTTCCCATCGATTCGATGACAGTGACTGACATGAACGCTACTCCTCGATGTCGGTCACTGTCATCACTAGACTCGGACGCATGGGGCGATGGGAACCGGACGCGCGCGGACGCATGGTCGTCGCTGCCATGGAGCTCTTCGCCGAGCACGGTTTCGACCGGACGACGACGGGCGAGATCGCCGAGCGCGCCGGCGTCACCGAGCGCACGTTCTTCCGGCACTTCGCCGACAAGCGCGAGGTGCTCTTCGACAGCACCCACGCGATGGACCGCCTGACCGTCGACGCGATCGCCACCGCCCCCGACGGCCTCGGCCCGTTCGACGTCGCCCTCGTCGGGATGACGGCGGGCGCGGGACTTCTCGACGACCGCCACGACCACGCCGCCCGACGCGCCCGCATCATCGAGTCCGAGCCGAGCCTGCGGGAACGGGAGCTGCTCAAGCTCGCAGCGCTGACCGAGGCGGCGGCCGACGCGCTGCGTCGCCGCGGCGTCCCCGATCCCGAGGCCGGGCTGGCGGCCCACACCGCGGTGACGGTGTTCCACCTGGCGTTCGTCCGCTGGGTCGCCGACGACGACCCGCCTCCCCTCGGCGCGGTCATGGCGCAGACCGCGGACGCCCTCCGCGCCTTGACCTGATCCGGCCACCGCAAGCACACAGCAGGGAGACGCGCATGACCAGGATCGGCTTCATCGGCCTCGGGGTGATGGGCGGCCACATGGCGGCCAACCTGGTCACCGCGGGTCACGACGTCGTCGGCTACAACCGGTCGCCCGCGAAGGTGGAGGCGCTGGTCGAGAAGGGCGGGCGCGGCGCGGGGAGCGTGGCGGAGGCGGTGCGCGACGCCGAGGTCGTGATCACGGTGCTGCCCGACTCGGGCGACGTGCGCGACGTCGTGGCGGGCGACGACGGCGTCCTCGACCACGCTCCCGACGGGCTGTTGCTCGTCGACATGAGCACGATCCGGCCCGACGTCGCCCGGGAGGTCGCCGAGGCGTCGGCCGCGCGCGGGGTCGCGATGCTCGACGCGCCGGTCAGCGGCGGGGAGGCCGGTGCCGAGGAGGGCACACTCTCGATCATGGTCGGCGGCGAGGCGGCCGACGTGGAGCGGGCGCGGCCGGTGCTCAAGGCCATGGGGAGGACGATCGTGCACGTCGGCCCGGCCGGTGCGGGGCAGACGGTGAAGGCGGCGAACCAGCTGATCGTTGCCGGGAACCTGCAGCTGCTGGCCGAGGCGATCGTCTTCCTGGAGGCGCAGGGCGTCGAGACCGGGCCGGCCGTCGAGGTGCTGGCGGGCGGGCTGGCGGGGAGCACGGTGATCGACCGCAAGGCGTCGTCGATGCTGGCCCGCGAGTTCGCGCCCGGGTTCCGGCTGAGCCTGCACCACAAGGACCTCGGCATCGTGGCCGACGCGGCGCGCGAGGCCGGGGTCGTCACCCCGCTCGGGGCCGTCGTCACGCAGCTCGTGGCGTCGATGGTCGCGCGGGGCGACGGCTCGCTCGACCACTCCGGACTGCTCCGACTGGTCGAGGAGCTGTCGGGCCGCGCAGGCTGAGCCGGGTCTTCGCGGGCGGGTCGATCGGCCCGCCCGCGAAGAACGTGGAGTACAGCGTCCCGACGAACGCCAGCATGACCAGCCGATGCCCCGAGTCGGGTTTGACCTCCGTCGTCACGGCTATCCGCCGTGGTGCCCCCCGCACGTGCGGGGGACCACGGAGGGAGACAGTCGTGACGGAACCGACGCACGAGCCGCATTTCGGCGAGGGTGAGCCCGAGCAGGAGCCGCACTTCGGCGAGCAGACCGAACCGACCGACGAGCCCGCGGCCGGCGGCGACCCCGACGGCGGCACCCCCGACGAGGCGCCGGGATCCCCGAGTTGACACGTCCACAGCACCGGGCCGGGCGGCGGGGGATCCTCCGGTGATCCTCCTCTGCCCGCCCGGGGTCTACCGCGCCCAGTCCGACACCCAGTTGCTCGCCGGTCATTTCGACCGGCACGTCAAGGGCCGTCACGTCCTCGACCTCGGCACCGGGACCGGCGCGCTCGCACTGGCCGCCGCAGGGGCCGGGGCGGCGTCGGTCACGGCGGTCGACGTGTCACGGCGGTGCGTCGCGGCCACCCGACTCAACTCGATGCTGCACCGCGCCGCTGCCACCGTCCACCGCGGTGACCTGTACACGCCGTTGCGCGGCAAGCGGTTCGACGTCATCGTCGCCAACCCGCCCTATGTGCCCTCGGCCGGCAGCGTGCTGCCCCGCCACACCGCCGCGCGCAGCTGGGACGGCGGGCCCGACGGCCGCGCGGTCCTGGACCGCATCTGCGACGGCGCCGCCGCCCATCTCGAACCCGACGGCGTGTTGCTGCTCGTGCACTCGCAGGTGTGCGGCCCGCAGGCGACGGTCGACCGGCTCGCCGCGGCGGACATGACCGCCGAGGTGGTCGACAGCGCCCGGATCCCCTTCGGGCCGGTGATGCGCTCACGCGCCGGGCTGCTCGAACGCCGCGGCCTCATCGCGGCCGGCGACAGGCTGGAGGAGCTGGTCGTCGTGGAGGCGCACCGTGCCTGACCCGACCCGCATCGTCCTCACCGACGACGGCCCCGCGCTGGTCAGGGGTCCCGTCGAGCTGGACCTGCCCGACGGGACACGGGTGCGGTCGGACCGCGCCGTCACCGCGGTCTGCCTGTGCCGGCGCAGCAAGCGCTACCCGATCTGCGACACGGCGCATCGGCGCAAGGTGCGCCACGAGGAGGACCACGGATGAGCGGCCCACCCCTCCCGGCGCCGCGCGGCCCACTGTCGGAGGCCGTCGTGCAGGCGCTGCGCGGGAAACCGTTGCCGGTCGTCGACGTCGACGGCGCCGATCCCTACGGGGACGACCTCCAGCTCGCGCTGCACTGCTGCTACGAGCTGCACTACCGCGGTTTCGACGGTGTCGACGCCGACCTGGAGTGGGATCCCGACCTGCTGCGGCTGCGGGTCGAACTGGAACGTGTGTTGCTCGCCGCGCTGCGCGCCGACGTCGAGCCCTCCGCCGCCGTCGACGCGGAGATCGAGGCGCTGCTCGTCGAACCGGTCGGGCCGGACCTGCGCGGGCTGTCGCACCACCTCAAGCGTGAGGGGACGCTGGAGCAGCTGCGGGAGTACGTCACGCACCGGTCGGTCTACCACCTCAAGGAGGCCGATCCGCAGGCGTGGGCGATCCCGCGGATCGGTGGGGCGGCGAAGGCCGGGCTGGTCACCGTCGAGCACGACGAGTACGGCTCCGGGCGCCCGGAACGCATGCATTCGACGCTGTTCGCCGAGATGATGACCGAGCTCGGGCTCGACGCCGCCTACGGCGCCCACGTCGACCGGGTGCCGGGGGAGACGCTGGCCGAGGTCAACCTGATGTCGCTGTGCGGGTTGCGCCGCAGCCTGCGGGGTGCGTCGGTCGGGCAGTTCGCGCTGGTGGAGCTGACGTCGTCGCCGGGTTCGGAGCGGCTGGTGCGGGGGATGCGCCGGCTCGGCTGCGGTCCGGCCGCGATCCGGTTCTACGACGAGCACGTCGAGGCGGACGCCGTGCACGAGCAGGTGGTGCGTCGCGACGTCCTGGCCCCGCTGCTGGCGGCAGAGCCGGACCTCGCCGCCGACGTCGTGTTCGGGATCCGGGCGGCGCTGTTCCTGGGGGACCGGCTGCAGGAGCGGCTCCTCGGGGCGTGGGAACGCGGGGAGTCGAGCCTGCTCCAGCCGCTGCCGGCTGCGGCCTGACACCCTTCCGCCGAGTTCGACCTGGGGCTCGTTCCGACCATGATCGAAGCAGCCTCACGTCGAGCTCGGCGCATGCTGTGAGGTCGCGCCGGTCGACGTAGGGTCGGTCCGTGTCGTTGACGATGCTGCTGGTCGGCGTCGTCACCATGCTGCTGGCGTCGGTCGTCGGCGGCATGGCGGGGTTCGCGATGTCGCTGCTCTCGGCGCCGTCGCTGCTGCTGGCGGGCTTCGGGTTCGCCGAGGTCGTCGTCGTCAACCTGACCGCCACCCTGGTCAGCCGCATCGCCGTGCTGTGGACGTTCCGCGACGTCGTGGACCGACGGCGTGTAGGCCTGCTGGTCTCGGGCAGCGCGCCCGGGGCCGTCGCCGGCGCCCTGACCGTCGGGTACCTCGACCAGCACGTCCTCACCGTCGCGACGGGGATCGTCGTGACGGTGCTCGGGGTGTTGCTGCTGGTCGCGGGCCGCCGGACCGGTCCGGAGCCGCGGGCGCCGGAGTTCGTCGGCACCGGGGTGGTGGGCGGGTTCCTGTCGACGTCGATCTCGCTCAACGGCCCGCCCGTCGCGATCCTGCTGCACCGCACGCGGCTGGAGCCGGTGCAGTTCGTGGCCGACTTCGCGGGCTACTTCGTCGTCACCAACACGGTGTCGCTCCTGATCCTCGGGGTGCACGGCGCGATCCCGACGTCGATCCTGTGGCCCGCCCTGCCCGCTCTGGTGGTGGCCGCGTTGATCGGCAACCGCCTGGGCACGCGGCTCACGACCCGCATCCCGCAGGCCATGTTCCGGACGGTGGTGAGCGCCCTGATCGTAGCGTCCGGGATCGTTGTCATCGTGAGCTGAACACCCTGCGACCAGGTGTGGGACATGGAGGTCCGCACGGGCGCGGGACCCGTTGCGCTACATCCCCCACGTCGTCACGTCCGGGCGCACTCCTCGATCGGCGCCCCGGCGGCGGGGCCAGGGTCGACGGGCCGTGCAGCTGACCGGCGCCGTCACGCGGCCGCGCGGGCCCGGCGCAGCATCGCCACCGCCACGCCGAGCAGCCAGAGCTGAGCCAGGATCGAGGCGAGCGCGCCGTAGATCAGGAAGCCGGGGACGAGGTCCGGGTCCAGGTACTGCCCGGCGGCCGCCGCCGCAGTCACGGCACCGACGCCGAGGCCGGCCCAGCCGAGCCACGACGGATAGCGGTCGCCGATGATCGCCAGCCCGAACCCGAGCAGCGCGAACCCGTGGAGGAACGAGACCGCGACCAGCGACGGGCCGTGGGTGACCGCGAGTACGGCGCGCGCAGCCTGCACCGGACCGAGACCCGCAGATCAGGAGGCCATTCAGCCATATCCGCCCGATTCCCGGCGAGTACCATGGCGCGCCGATGAACGGTGTCGCTCCCCGCCGACCACCGGTGCATCGCTCAACGCTCGATGCCACCGGGCGCGGGCCACGCGATGTTGGAGTTTCGGCCTCGACGCCCGTACCGGGCTGCTCTCCCCCTCTCGGTCATGCCGGGTCTCTTCAGACGCGTGCGTCGACGGCTTCGGTCGGCCAGGTGATGTGGTGGTCCGCGAGCGCGAGGATCGCCGCGGCGTCGTCGACGGGCGGGTAGATCCAGTCCGCGTTGATCGACTTCTTGAGCTGTTTCGCCTCGACGCCGGTCTGCGCGATCTCGCGGTCCCATCCGAGGGTGAGGACCGCGCCGTACGGACCGAGGTCGAGGCAGGTCACGTACGGGTTGGGGGAGAACGGTGCGAGCGGCAGGCCGAGCACGTCGGCACCGACGTTCGCGCCGGCGAGCTTGCCCTGCGGCACCGCGTGCTGACAGCTCTGCATGACGACGTGCCCGTTCTCCGCGACCGCAGCGGCGGTGTCGCCCGCGGCGTAGACCCCGTCGACGCCGACGACGCGCAGGTGCTCGTCGACCAGCAGGCGGCCGATGGAGTCGCGCGTCCCGGGGATCTGCGACGTGAGTGTGCTCGCGCGCATCCCCGCGGTCCAGACCACGGTCCGGGTGTCGATCACGGTGCCGTCGGACAGGGTCGCCCGATCGCGGTCGAGCGAGGCGAGCCGGACCCCGAGCCGGATCTCGACGCCGGCGTGCCCGAGCGCGGCGAGGATCTCCGGCCGCGGCCCGGGTCCGAGCTCCGGGCCGACCACGTCGGACTGCTCGACGAGCACGACCCGCACGTCGGCACCGCCGGCTACCGCGCGCAGCCGGTCGGGAAGCTCGGTCGCGATCTCGATCCCGGTGAACCCGCCACCGACGACGACCGCGGTGAACTGCCCTTCCTGGAGCCGTCCGATGTGGGAGTGCAGCCGCGACGCTCCGGGCATGGTGTCGACGTCGAACAGGTGCTCGGCGCCCTCGACGGGCGGGGCGACGACGCGGCTGCCGGCGGCGAGTACGAGCCGGTCGTAGGGCAGCTCCAGAGGCTCACCGTCGCGGCCGAGGGCGCTGACCTGCCGCGCGTCCGTGTCGATGCCGGTCACGGTGGCGGCGACCCGGCGGACGCCGATCGGGCCGAGCACGCGGTCGAGCGCGACGCGCATGCGGCCCGGATCGGACTCGTAGAGGCGGGGGCGGATCACCATGTCGTCGGCGGCGTCGACGAGCGTGACGCGCACGGCCTCGTCGGCCAGGCCCGCCGCGTGCCGGGCGCGCACGGCGCCCGCGGCGGCCCAGACGCCGGCGAAGCCGCCGCCGATGATCAGGACATCAGACATCCAGATTCTCCCTCATAGTCGGCGCGCGCACGGCGCGTCGGACAGAAACCGGTCAGTTCTCGTAGGCGCGGCGGGTGAGGCGCCGGGCCTCGGGGGAGTAGACGTCGACCTCCGCCTGGATGTCGGCGATGGTCTGCGACGCCAGCTCACGACGCCACGCCAGCTCGGCGCGGCGCATCGACGCGCTGATCGCGCAGGGTGCGTCGAAGGTCGAGCGCGGCAGGTCGGTGCCCACGCCCTGCTGCCGGATCTCGGTGCAGCGGAACGCCTCCTGCGTGCCCTCGATCGCGGCGACGACGTCCATCAGCGTGATCGACGACGCCGGCCTGCCGAGGCGGAAGCCGCCCCTGGCTCCGGGCGTCGACTCGACGATCCCGGCCCGGGCCAGCGCCTGGAGCTGCTTGTTGAGGTACGCGGACGGGAGGTCGTGCCCCTTCGCGAGCCTGGCGACGGTGACGGGTTCGTCGTCGCCGAGCCAGGCCAGCGTCACGAGCACGTGCAGTGCCCACTCGACGCCCTGGCCCATCCGCACGCCGTCACGGTACAACCTGGACATGGATTGTCAAGAATTCGCGTCGACGGCGTTCCGGAGTCCGGACCGGCCGAAACGGTCAGGCCCGCAGCGGCCGGTGGCCGAGCTCGGTGGAGATCGCGGCGGCCGTGCGCAGCAGCAGCGGCACGGTGCGTTCCTCCAGCTCTGCGGTGGTCAGCCGGCCCGTCGACGTCGACGACGCCAGCGCCGCGACGACCGCGCCCGACTGGTCGCGCACCGGCGCCGACACCGAGATCAGTCCGCCCTCGAGCTCCCCGTCGACGAGCGACCAGCCGCGCTCGCGGACCTCGTCGAGTCGATCGCGCAGCTCGGCCCCGGTGGTCACCGTCGAGGGCGTGAGCGGGCGGAACGCGACCTCGTCGACGTAGCGGTCCACCCGCTCCGCGCCGGCCCAGGCGAGCAGGACCCGGCCCATCGACGTCGCGTAGGCCGGGACCCGGGTGCCGACGGCGACGTTGATGCTCATGATCCGTCGCACCGGGACGCGGGCGACGTAGACGACCTCGAGTCCGTCGAGCTCGGCCAGCGACGCCGACTCCCCGGTCTTTTCGGCGAGCGCGAGCAGGTGCGGCTGCGCCAGCTCGAGCATCGCCTTCGTCGCGGTGTAGTGCTGGCCGATGCTGAGCACGCGCGGCGTCAGCGACCAGCGCGGACCGTCGCTCGCGACGTAGCCGAGGCGCTGCAGCGTCAGCAGGATGCGCCGGACCGCGGGCCGCGAGAGCCCGGTCTTTGCGGCCACCTCGGCGAGCGTCGGCTCGACCATGTCGCCGTCGAACGCGAGCAGCACGGCGAAGCCCCGTTCGAGGCTCTGCACGTAGTCGCGCTCGTTCTCGCTGGTGGTCATCGCCGTCATCCTTCCGCAGTCGGTTCGGGTGCCGGGACTTGACGCGCCCCGGCGGCTGAGGCAGGGTCCCCAAACACGAACGCAGTGCGTTCAAAGTGTACGCATAGCGTTCAATATCGCACAGGAGGTATGGAGAGGTGGCTCTCGAACCACGAGATCTACGGGTCGCCTTCGGTCGGTTCGCCACCGGCGTCACCGTCGTGACCTGCACGAACCACGACGGCGAGCCGCACGGCGCGACCGTCAACGCCTTCACCGCCGTCTCGCTCGACCCGGCGCTGTGCCAGGTGACGCTGACCCGCAGGTCGAAGGCGTGCTCCTACCTGGAGGGCGCATCGTTCGCGGTGAACGTCCTCGGCGCCGGCCAGGTCGACACCGCCTGGCACTTCGCGGGCCGGCCCGCCGAGTCCGGCCCCGAGTGGGTCGAGCGCCACGGCACACCGCACCTGGTGGGCTGTGCGGCGGTCTACCTCTGCCGCCCCTGGCGCACCTACGACGGCGGCGACCACCTGATCGTCGTCGGCGAGGTCGAGCACCTCGTCGTGACCGACGACGATCCGCTGCTGTTCTACCGCGGCGCGTTCCGCGAGATCGGCGCCGTCGAGGCGGGCGTCCACTGGGGCGGCTCGATCGACTGCCCCGACGCCGGCTGGTTCGACGCCTCCAGCTCGTTCACCCCGCTGCGTCCGCACGCGGCCTGATCGCACCACGCGAACGGAGAACCGACATGACGATCCAAGAGGACCGCACCGTCGATGCTCAGACATCGGATGCGCCCACCGCCACGGCGCCCATGACCGGCGACGAGTACATCGCCTCGATCCAGGACGGCCGCGAGGTGTGGGTCTACGGCGAGCGGGTGAAGGACGTGACCACGCACCCCGCGTTCCGCAACCCGGTCCGGATGACCGCCCGGCTCTACGACGCGCTGCACGACCCGGCGACGAGGGACGATCTGACGGTCCCGACCGACACCGGCAACGGTGGCGTCACCCACCCGTTCTTCCGCAGCCCGCACTCGGTCGACGACCTGCTCGCCGACCAGCGCGCGATCCGCACATGGTCGCGGATGACCTACGGCTGGATGGGCCGCTCACCCGACTACAAGGCCAGCTTCCTCGGCACCCTCGGCGCGAACTCCGACTTCTACGCGCCCTTCGAGGACAACGCGAAGCGCTGGTACAAGGAGTCGCAGGAGAAGGTCCTCTACTGGAACCACGCCATCATCAACCCGCCCGTCGACCGCAACCTCCCGCCCGACGAGGTCGGCGACGTGTTCATGAAGGTGGAGAAGGAGACCGACGCCGGCCTGATCGTGTCCGGTGCGAAGGTCGTCGCCACCGGTTCGGCGATCACCAACTACAACTTCATCGCGCACTACGGGCTCCCGATCAAGAAGAAGGAGTTCGCGCTCATCTGCACCGTGCCGATGGACGCACCCGGCATCAAGCTGATCTGC
>MEGH01000002.1 GCA_001725415.1 Pseudonocardia sp. SCN 73-27 | reverse complement strand
CGGGCGTGATGGCCGGGCCGTTGGTGCGCTCGTCGTACCGGGCCGGGCGTCTGTACGCGCAGACCGTCGCCGCCCGTGGTGAGGAGCTGACCCCGGCGCCGGCCCACCTCGCCGCCGAGGGTGCCGCCTCCCAGGAGGCCCGCTCACTGCTCGCCCCCGCCGGCGGTGCGGCATGAGCATCACCCCCTCCCCCGCGTGCACGCTCGTCCCCCGCGGCTCCTGCCGCGCGGCGGGCGATCCGATCCGCGTCGACCAGCTCGGCGTCGTCGACTATGCCGCCGCCCGCGAGACCCAGCGCGCCCACGCCGCCGTCCGGGCCGACGGCACCGGCCCGGACGTGCTGATGCTGCTCGAACACCCCAGCATCTACACCGCGGGCAAGCGGACCCGCCCCGAGTACAAGCCGACCGACGGCACCCCCGTCGTCGACGTCGACCGGGGCGGCGAGATCACCTGGCACGGCCCCGGCCAGCTCGTCGGCTACCCGATCATCGCCCTGCGCGACCGGCTCGCGGCCGCCGGATACGTCGCCCGGCTGGAGGCAGCGCTCGTCGACGTCTGCCGGCGCTCCGGCGTCGTCGGCGCCCACCGCATCACCGGCCGCCCCGGCGTCTGGGTGCCCGGGCGCTCCGGGCAGCCCGCCGCCAAGGTCGCCGCGATCGGCGTGCGGATGATCGGCAACGTCACCCAGCACGGCTTCGCCCTCAACTGCGATGCCGACCTGACCGCGTTCGACAAGATCGTCCCCTGTGGACTCGTCGACGCCTCGGTCACCTCGCTGACCGTCGCCACGGGGCGGCGTATCACCGTCGACGACGTCCGCGAGCTGGTGGCGCACGCCGTCGTCGACGCCGTCGACCGGGACTGCCCCGACGCATAAACCCGTCGATCGGTCACGTGGGGTCGACCTACTCTCCCCCGCGTGACCGAGACGACGACGTCGGTGGGGCGGGTCCGCGGCACCCGTGAGCAGGGCGTGACCGTGTTCCGGGGCATCCCGTTCGCGGCGCCGCCCGTCGGCGACCTTCGCTTCGCCGCCCCGGCCCCGCCCGCGCCGTGGGACGGGGTCCGGGAGGCGACGGCGTTCGGGCCGCCACCCCCGCACACCGGCTGCGCCGCGGACGGCGCCGACTGGCTGACCCTCAATGTCTGGACGCCCGATCCCGGTCGCGACGCGCGCTTGCCGGTGATGGTGTGGGTCCACGGCGGCGCGTACACGATCGGATCGGCCGGCCTCCCCGAGTACGACGGCGCCCGGCTCGCCGCCGGCGGTGTCGTGCTGGTGACGGCGAACTACCGCGTCGGCGTCGAGGGGTTCGCGCGCGTCGAGGGTGCGCCCGACAACCGTGGGCTGCTCGACCAGCTCGCGATGCTGGAGTGGGTGCAGGACAACGTCGCCGCGTTCGGGGGCGATCCCGCGCGGGTGACGGTGTTCGGGCAGTCGGCGGGCGGCGGTTCGATCGCCGCGCTGCTGACCATGCCACGAGCCGCCGGACTGTTCCGGCGGGCCGTCGTCCAGAGCGCCCCGGGCACGACGTTCGCTCCCGAGCTCGCCCAGGACATCGCGAGTGCCTTCGCGGCCGAACTGGGTCTGAAGGCGACGGTCGCCGACCTCGCCGACGTCGACCCCGACCTGCTGGTCGCCGCCTCCGACGAGGTCACCGCGGCCGCAGGCGCACACGTCGACAGATGGGGGCTGGCGGCCCGGCGGTCGATCCTGTTCTCCCCGGTCGTCGACGGCGACGTCCTGCCGGTCGCGCCGTGGCAGACGCGCCATGACGTCGATCTCCTCGTCGGCCACACCCGCGACGAGAACCGGTTGTTCGTGGTGTTCGGCGAGGTCGGTCCGGAGGAGATCGCGACCGCCGAGGAGTTGTACGCGCCCGGGCCCTACCCCGCCGCCGACCCGATGCGGCTCTACGACCTGGTGCTGTCGGACTGGCTGTTCCGGATGCCGTCGCTGCACCTCGCCGAGCGGGCTGCGCGGGCCCACATGTACGAGCTGACCTGGGCCGGGACGCTCGGCGCCTGCCACGGTCTCGACGTCCCGCTGGTCTTCGGCAACCTCACCCAGGGGCAGCCGGCGTCGCTCATCGGGGACGTGGCGGCCGCCCAGCAGGTGTCCGCCTCGATCCGGCGGGCCTGGACCGCCTTCGCCAACGACGGCGACCCCGGCTGGCCGACGTTCGACACCGGGGTGGTGCAGGTCTTCGACAGCGAGCCGGCGGTCGTCCCGTACCCGGAGGAGGAGTCACGACGAATCTGGCGCGACCACGTCTTCGCGCCCCTGCCGCTGCGCTGAACAGCCCGGGTAACACCTCGCGGTCGTTGCGCGAGTTCGTGATCGTCGACGTCGATGGGCACGGCCCCGGACCGCACGACCAAGTACCCCTACACCGCGGGCGCGGTGCAGTACGGGCTGGGGATCCTGCAGCTGGGCGACTGGGTGGGGCACAACGGCTCGATCTTCGGCTACAGCGACATGGTCGACTACCTGCCCTCGGCCAGGGCCTCGGTCGTCGTCATGGTGAACGCCGCGAACGCCGAGGCGACCCCGTCGATGGAGCTGTGGTGCGACATCGTCCGACTCCTGCACCCGGACTCGCTGCCCGCCTGGTGACCGCCGGCCCGCGGCGCGTCCCCGGGACGGCCGCGGGTCCGGTCACGACAATGGCCCCGATCGTGCATCGGCGGACGGAGGGCGGGACTCGGCATGCTCCATCTGCGGGTGATCTCGCCGCCGGAACGGACCGGTGACGTTCGCCGGGTCCTGATCGAGGAGCCCGGTGCCACCCACGTGACGCTGCAGGAGGGTGTGGCGCTGCAGCCGCCGGGTGACCTCGTCGAGGCGGACGTGACCCGCGAGGCCGTCGACGGCCTGCTGGCCCGGCTCGCCGACCTGCAGGTCGAGTCGTCCGGCGGCATCACGCTGGAGGCGATCGACACGACGTTGTCGGACGCCGCCGACGCCGCGGAGGAGGCGGTGCCGGGTGATCCGTCGGACGCGATCGTGTGGGACGAGCTGGTCGAACGGACGGGCGAGGACTCCCGGCTGTCGGTGAGCTTCCAGGTGTTCCTGACGATCGCCTGCCTGCTGGCGGCGATCGGCGCGGTCACCAACTCCCCGGTGACGGTGGTCGGGGCGATGGTGCTGGGGCCGGAGTTCGGGCCGTTGGCTGCGGTGGCGGTCGGGCTCGTGCTGCGGCGCTGGGACCTGGTGCGGCGCGGTGCGCTCGCGGTGGGCGCGGGTTTCCCGCTGGCGATGGGCATCACGGCGATCGCGGCGGTGGTGTTCGATGCGACGGGCCTGCTCCCGACGAACCTGGACCATCTCGACGAGGTCGACTTCATCTACCAGGTCGGCCCGTTCTCGCTGATCGTGGCGCTGCTCGCGGGTGCGGCGGGGATGGTGGCGCTCAACTCGGCGAAGGCGGCGGCGCTGGTGGGCGTGTTCATCTCGGTGACGACGGTGCCCGCCGCCGGGTTCTTCGCCGTCGCGCTCGTCGAGGGGCAGTTCGCGCGGGCGGGGCAGTCGGCGTTGCAGCTGCTGGTGAACCTCGCCGGGATCGTCGTCGCGGCGATCGTCACGCTGCTGGTGTACCGGTGGACGTCGGCGCGGGGGCGGTCCGTGGCCTGACGTGACGGGGTGTCACGATCAGTGGCACCCGCACAACCACGCTTGCACTTATGCGCATGTCGCAATAGTTTCTGACGTCGTGAGCAGGAGTCACGACGCCGGGCACGACACGGCCGCGCCCGCCGCGCAGGGGCACGGGCACGGGCATGGGCACGGCCACGGGGTGTCGGCGAACGCCGACCGCCGCTGGCTGACGATCGCGCTCGTCCTGATCGCCGGGTTCATGGTCGCCGAGTTCGTCGTCGGCCTGATCGCCGGTTCGCTGGCCCTGCTGTCGGACTCGGCGCACATGCTCACCGACGCCGCGTCGATCGTGCTGGCACTCATCGCGATCCGCCTCGCGGCCCGGCCCGCGACGGGGGGCTACACCTACGGGCTGCGGCGCGCCGAGATCCTGTCCGCGCAGGCCAACGGCATCACACTGCTCCTGCTCGCGGTGTGGTTCGTCTACGAGGGCATCACCCGGCTGATCGACCCGCCGCCCGTCGAGGGCGGACCGGTGCTGATCACGGCGCTGGTCGGGATCGTCGTCAACGTGGCGGCGACGTGGTGCATCAGCCGCGCCAACCGGTCGAGCCTGAACGTCGAGGGCGCCTTCCAGCACATCCTCAACGACCTGTTCGCGTTCATCGCGACGGCGATCGCGGGCGTCGTGCTGGTGACCACGGGCTTCACACGCGCCGACGCGATCGCCGCGCTCGTCGTGGCCGCGTTGATGATCAAGGCCGGGTGGGCGCTGGTCCGCGAGTCGGGTCGCATCTTCCTGGAGGCCGCGCCGCGCGGGACCGACCCCGACGCACTGGGTGCCGAGCTGGTCGCGGTGCCGGGCGTCGCGGAGGTGCACGACCTGCACCTGTGGGAGATCACCTCCGGTGAGGCGGCGCTGTCGGCGCACGTCATGGTGCGCCTGGAGGACGACTGTCACGAGGTGCAGAAGGCCGTCGAGGACATCCTGCGGACGCGGCACGGCTTGCGGCACACGACGTTGCAGGTCGACCACGCCGAGCCGGGTGTGGACGACCACTGCGAGGAGGCGCACGGCACGGCGCACCGGGCCCCGGGCGTCGACGCGCCGACCGCGCCCGGGGCCCCGCGCTCCTGCCGCTGACGCCTACAGCAGCTCGACGTAACCGCTGGTCCCGTCGACGCGGATGCGCTGCCCGTCGCGGATCAGCCGGGTGGCGTTCTCCACCCCGACGACGGCGGGCAGCCCGTACTCCCGGGCCACGACGGCGCCGTGGGTCATCAGGCCGCCGACCTCGGTGACGAGGCCGGCGATCGTCACGAACAGCGGCGACCAGCTGGGGTCGGTGTGGGCGGTGACGAGGATGTCGCCGGCGTCGATGTCGGCGTCGGCCATGTCGAGGACGACGCGGGCGCGGCCCTCGACGGCCCCGGCGGAGACGGCGAGCCCGGGCAGGGCCCCGGCGGGCAGGTCGTCGCGCCGGTAGGCACCGGCGACGGCCTCGCCGTCGGAGGTGAGCACCCGCGGCGGGGTGAGCGTCCGGAAGACGGCCTGGTCCTCGCGACGTCGACGGATCAGGTCGGCGTCGGCGCGCCCGGTGCGGACGACCTCGTGCAGTTCCTGGAACCGCAGGTGGAACGCGTCCTCCCTGTCGGCGAGCACTCCGTCGCGGACGAGGCGGTCGGCCTCGGCGAGGATCGCCTGCTTGTAGACGAAGTAGCGGCACACCATCCCGAACTTCGGGAACTCGCGGTAGCCGATGAACGTCCGTAGCCGGTCGATCATCCGTTTCGACTCGGCGGCCTTCTCCTCACCGTCGGGCAGGGCGCGCACGCGGTCGAGCAGGTCGCGTTCCGCCTGCGCCGCATCGCGTCGTCCCTGTTCGAACAGCCGGCGCCCGGCGCCGGGTTCGAAGTTGTCGACGTTGCCGAGCAGCACGGGGACGAGCAGCGCGGGCTGTTCGCTCCAGCGCGGTCGGCTGATGTCGATCTCGCCGACGCAGCGCATGCCGTAGGCGTCGAGGTAGGCCCGGATGGCGTCGTGCGCCTCCTGCCCGCCCGCGACGGACGGGAGCCCGCCGAGGACGTCCTCGCCGGCGCCCCGCAGGTGGGCGACGACCTCCGGGTGCGGACGGATGGCGTCGGCGACGTCGAGCAGCGCCAGCCCCATCTCCGAGGTCACGTTGTGCGGGACGGACTGGGTGAGCGCGTCGGCCGCGTTCTCCGCACCCAGCCACTCACGCATCCGGTCGTTGATCCACTGCGCCGCGTCCATGGCCGTCATGAAGACCTGGTGGCTGCGGCGGTCGAACAGCAGCCGGCGCAGCTCCTGGAAGTCGTCGAGGACGAAGTCGAACAGGTCGGCGCCGCGGTGGTTCCCGATCTCCTCGGCGACCGTGGCCAGCGAGGCGCGGCTGTCGGCGATCAGCTCCTCGACCAGCGCGGGGTCGGCGTCGATCGGGTCGAACGCGCCGACCGGGGGCGGCCCTCCCGCACCCTGTGTCGGTGGCGGCAGGAAGCCCTCCCGGTCGAGGACGGTCCGCAGCGCGTCACCCATGAGCGGGTCGGACGTGGCCATGGTGTCGAGGAGCCAGTCACGGGTGGACTGCACCCCTAGGTGCCCGGTGACGTCGACGAACAGCCGCCCGCCCGCCTCGGCCATCGGCCGCGGGGTGGTCAGCTGCCACACCGACAGGCCGAGCGGCGTCATGGCGTCGGTCATCATCTGCTGGTGCCCGACCGACACGTAGACGTGGTTGGCGTCGTCGGCGGCGGGCGGGACCGGGAAGAGCGTGGTGATCGGCCTGCTCTGGACGATCCGGATGTCGCCGTCTTCGAGGCACCACTCGACGTCCTGCGGCCGGCCGAAGTGCGCCTCGAGCCGACGGCCCAGCCCCGCGAGCTGGAGCACCTGCGCGTCGGTGAGCGTCGGCTCGTCCCGGCGATCCGGCTCGATCTCGTGCTGCCGGGTGCCGCTGCCCGGTGAGGCGACGAGGGCGATCTTCTTCGTCGCGATCGCCCGGTCGCCGATCGCACCGTCCCGCACGGTCCAGACGTCGGCGTCGACCAGGCCGGACACCAGCGCCTCGCCCAGACCGGGGACGCCCTCGATGCTCACCGCGGTCCGGTTGGACGTCACCGGGTCGGCGGTGAACATCACCCCCGAGGCCTGCGGGAACACCATCTGCTGGACGACGACGGCCATCCGGACGCGGCCGTGGTCGATGCCGTTGCGCAGCCGGTAGGTCACGGCCCGCTCGGTGAACAGCGACGCCCAGCAGGACCTGATGTGCCGCAGCACGTCCTCGGGCCCGACGACGTTCAGGTAGGTGTCCTGCTGGCCGGCGAACGAGGCCGTCGGCAGGTCCTCGGCCGTCGCACTCGACCGGACGGCGACCGGCGTGCCCTCTCCCAGCCGAGACAACGGACGGGTCAGTGCGGCGGCCACGTCGTCGGGAACGGGCAGCGCCTCGATGCCCGCGCGGACCTCCGCCGTGAGGGCCGCAATCGCGTCCCGGTCGCCCGGGTCCAGGTGCGAGAGCCGGTCGAGCAGCCCGTCGATCGCGGGCGCACCGGCCAGGACCCGGTCGAACGCGTGCGTGGTGACGGCGTAGCCGGGCGGCACGTCGACACCCTCGACCCGCGACAGCTCCCCCAGGTTCGCCGCCTTGCCGCCGACGACCGCGACCCCGCTCGCGTCGATCTCCTCGAGGTCCAGCACGTACGTGTCGTGCGAGAAATCCATGTACCGCGTCCCCCAGCGTGCGTCGGCCACTGTCCCGGCGCCGGGTATCCGTGCAGGTCCCGGCGTCGGGCGCAGAGTCTGCGCCACCGACCGGGTCTTGCCGCAAGTCCCCCCGTGCGCTATACGTTGAAAGAGGCGGGAGATCGACTGCGCGTGCCCCGGGACACAGGGCCGCCGGCAGCAGCGCCAGGGTCACGATCACCGCTCGGCGCACACCTTCCCCGGGTCCGACGACACGAGACCCCGGTGAGGGACTCGGCGATCGCGACCGTGCACCGGCCGCGAAGGCGGGTAGACGGCCCACGGAGGGTGCCACCGTCCCGGGTGAGTCGACGCCGTCCGACGCCGCCACCGCCCAGCAGCAGCTGCGGGTGCTGCAGTGGGTGATCCCCGCCCTGACCGCCGGGAGCGCCGTTCGGCTCTCGACCGGGTCCACGCCACGGTCCACACTGGGCACATGACCGACCCGAGGGCGGCCTACGAGCGTCTGCGTGGGGGGCACCTCGCAGCGGTCCGGGCTTCGTTGGAGGACCACGTCGTCCGGCTCGACTGGTCGCCGGAGCGCATCGAGCGGTACCGGACGCAGCGGCTGCGCGCCCTGCTCGCGTTCGCGAGGGAGCGGTCACCGTTCCACGCCGTACGACTGTCCGATGTGGACCCGGCCACGGCGACCGTCGCCGACCTCGCGCGGATCCCGCCCATGCTCAAGGGCGACGCCCAGGGCGAGTGGGACGCGATCGTCACCACCCCGCGCATCGACCGCGCCGCCGCCGAGCACGTGCTGTCGACCCAGGAGTGGTTCTCCTACTCCCCCGACGGCCTGCAGGTGTTCAGCTCCGGCGGGTCCACGGGCGTGCGCGGCGTCTACGTGTGGAGCTGGGACCAGTTCGTGACCCTCGCCTGTCTGGCGTGGCGCTGGCAGGTCCGCGCCGACCGCCGCGCCGGCCGGTCGGGCCCGTCGACCCTCGCGGTCCTGGCGGCCGGGAGCCCGCCACACGCCAGCACCCCGCTGTTCGACGTCGCCACCGACCCGGACATGTCGACGGTCGTGATCCCCGCGGCGGCCCCGTTCGAGGAGGTGCGGGCGGCGGTGGCCGCGGCGCGGCCGACACATCTCGTCGGGTACGCGTCGGTGGTCGGGCGGCTGGCGCGGGAGGTCGTCGCGGGCCGGCTCGACATCACGCCCGGGCGGCTCAGCACCAACTCCGAACCGCTCACCGACGACGACCGCGCCGCGATCGCCGCCGCGTGGGGCGCGCCCGTTCACAACCTGTGGGGGTCGACGGAGATCGGGGTGCAGGCCGTCGGCTGCGGGGAGGGCGAGGGCCTGCACGTCTGCGCCGACGAGGTGATCCTCGAACGAGTCGACGGCGACGGCCGCCCCGTCGGCCCCGACGAGCCCGCCGAGCGCACGCTGGCGACCGGGTTGGCGGGCTACGCGTTCCCGTTCCTGCGCTACGACCTCGGTGACGAGGTCACGCTGCTGCCGGGGCGGTGCCCGTGCGGAAGCGCGATGCCGCGGGTCGCATCGATCGACGGGCGCCGCGACGACGACTTCCGCTACCCCGGCGCCGCGGTCCCGGCGGCCGCGTTCCGGTACGTACTGGGCACCGACGCGGCGATCTCCGAGTACCAGGTGCACCAGACACCGGACGGGGCCGAGGTGCTGGTCGTCGGCACGCCCGACGTCGACGCGGTCGCGGCCGCGCTGGCGGCATCGGTTGCGCCGCACGGGCTGGCGGCCGCGATGATCTCGGTGCGCGTCGTCGGGCGGATCCCGCGGCACGAGGCGACGGGGAAGCTGCGCAGGTTCGTCCCGTTGGCGCGATGATCCGTCCGTGCTGACGGTGCCCCGGGACTGGTCGTCGGTGACGCCGTCCTGGATGAGCACGGCGCTGGGCCGCACGGTGACCGCCGTCCGCGTCACCGACGTCGTCGACGGGACGAACTCGCGCGCCGTCGTCGAGGTCGAGTACGCGTCCGGGAACGGGCCCGCGCGGGTGTTCGTCAAGCGCACCGGACGACTGCTCGGCAGGCTCGCCCTCACCGCGCTCGGCGCCCGCGAGGCGGAGGCCGACCTCGTACGGCACGCACCGGACCTGCCGCTGGAGCGGCCCGCCTTCCACGCCGCGGCGACTGACCGCCGCCGGCTCGCGACGGTCGTCGTGATGGAGGACGTGACCCTGCGCGGGGCCCGTCCGAACAGCGCGCTCGTGCCACTGACCGTGGACCGGGTCGCCGCCGGGCTGCGCGAGCTCGCCGCCCTGCACGCGCGGCACCTCGACGGCCCGTTGCCGGCGTTCGTGCGGCCGTGGCGGCTGGGCCCGGCGTGGTCACCCGTGGTGCGGGGCGGGTTCGTCCACGCGGCGCTGAAGCTGCGGCGCAACGGGCTCCGGCTGGGCGTCGACGGCGCCCGGCTCGACCGGGACTTCCGCGGATGGGCACGAATCGCGGCGACCGGCCCGCAGACGCTGCTGCACGGCGACCCGCATCCCGGCAACACCTACACCGTCGGCACGAGGATCGGGTTCTACGACTGGCAGCTGGTCCGGTCCGGCAGCTGGGCCCACGACGTCGGCTACTTCGTCGTGTCCAGCCTGTCGGTCGCCGACCGTCGCGAGCACGAGCGGGCGCTGCTGGAGGACTACCTCGCCGCGCTCGGCCACCGTCCCGCCGACGTCTGGTCGCGCTACCGCCGGGCCCCGGCGTTCGGGCTCGGCTCCTGGCTGCAGACCTGGGCCGCCGGGTCGTTCCAGCCCGCCGACGTCTGCCTCGCGACGATCGAGCGGTTCGCCGCGGCGTACGTCGACGTCACCGCAGCACAGCGGCGAGGGCCACCGCGACTGTCGCGGTGACCCCCGGGCGTCGGGCCGAGCCTCAGACGAGCGAGCGGTCCCGGGTCTCCGGGAGGGCGAGCAGGCAGCCGATGCCGGCCACCAGCATCACCGCCAGGTAGATCCCGAGGCCGACGCCGCCCCACACGGCGCTCAGCGGGGCCGCGATCAGCAGGACCACCGCGCCACCCGCGACGCCGCCGAGGTTGTAGCTGACGCCGGCGCCGGAGTAGCGGTAGCGCGTCGCGAACAGTTCCGGCAGGTAGGCGGCGAGCGGGCCGTAGGCGACACCGATCAGCGCGAGCAGCACGACCGCCGCGGTCCCGACGGCGAGCGGGGTGCCGACGTTCATCAGCGGGAACAACACCAGCGACCAGACGGCCAGGCCGACCGAGCCGGCGAGGACGATGCGGCGGCGGCCGATCCGGTCGGACATGACCGAGGCGAACACGGTGGTCACGCAGGCGGCGAGGGCGGCGAGGGCGTCGATCAGCAGGATCGTCGTCATGCTCATGTGCAGGGTCGTCGTCGCGTAGGTGGTGAGGTAGACCGAGCCGACGGTCATGGCGCCGAAGATGCCGGTGGTGACGCCGATGACGAGCAGCATCGTGCGGGTCTGGCGGCGCCACACGTCGAGGAACGGGGCCTTGGTGGTGTCGCCGTTGCGCTGGGCGTCGGTGAAGACGGGCGTCTCGCCGGTGTGCAGCCGCACGTAGAGGCCGACGGCGATCAGCACGGCACTGAGCAGGAACGGGATGCGCCAGCCCCAGGCGATGAACGCGTCGCTGGTCTCGCCGATGCTCAGGTTCACGATCAGGAAGGTCAGCGAGGCCAACGCGAAGGCGACGCAGGCGCCGAGCTGCGGGTACATGGTCAGCCGGCCGCGGCGTCCGTCGGCGGCGTTCTCGGAGGTGAAGAGCGCGGCGCCGGCCCATTCGCCGCCGACGGCGAAGCCCTGCGCGGCGCGGAACAACACCAGCAGCACGGGTGCGACCCAGCCGATCGTCGCCGCCCCCGGCATGAGGCCGACGCCGACGGTGCACACGCCCATCAGCGTGAGCGTGATGACCAGCGTGCGCTTGCGGCCCAGCCGGTCGCCGACGTGGCCGAACACGATCGAGCCGAGCGGCCGGAACACGAAGACGACGGCCAGCGTGGCGAGCGCGGCGACCGCACCCATCGTCGGGCTGAGGTGGGGGAAGAAGACCTTGTTGAAGACGAGTGCGGCGGCCGTGCCGTAGATGAAGTAGTCGTAGAACTCGATCATCGTGCCGGTGAGCCCGGCGAGGGCGACGCGGCGGTCGATCCGGTGCGGGACCGGCGCGGAGGGGGCGGCCGGAGTACCGGTCGGCAGGGTGGCGATGGCCATGACGGGCCTTCTTCCTGGTCACGACGGTCGGGGTTCGGCCGTTTGGTGAACCAAGGTTCGCGCCGCGCGGGGCCGCCCGGGATCGGCCGGTGGACGGGGCACGCGGTCGACCCGCGCGTCCCCCGATCGACCGAGGTCGAACTACCGGACGCCCTCCCACAGCAGCCGTTCCGCCCGGTTCGGGTCGGGGACACCGACTGCCTTCTCGGCGATCAGCCCGATGGTGCGCCGGTCGAGGGCGTAGGCGTCCCAGCCGGGGTCGCCGGTGGCGACGAACGTCGTCCACGCCCCGTGCGCCGCCTCCGTCACCGCTGCGGACGGGTCGGGGCCGAGGCGGCGGCGCACGCTCTCGTCGCGAGCAGTCCCGAAGACGAATCACGAGACGCCCGGACCGCTCGGCGCACAGTTCCTCTTTTGAATTGAACCAGTCAGGTCTTCGTGCTGGAATCGGCGACGTGCAGAGCCGCGCGCAGATCGAGCAGTCCCTCCGTGACGCCTCGCTGCGCGTGACCGGGCCGCGCAGGGCGGTGCTGGCTGCGGTGCTCGACCATCCGCACGCCGACACGGACAGCCTGATCGCGGCGACCCGGGAGCGGCTGGGATCGGTGTCGCACCAGGCCGTGTACGACGTCCTGCGGGTGCTCACCGACGCCGGGCTGATCCGCCGTTTCCAGCCGGCGGGTTCGGTCGCCCGGTACGAGGCACGGGTCGGCGACAACCATCACCATCTCGTGTGCCGCACCTGCGGCGCGGTGAACGACGTCGACTGCGCCACGGGCGACGCGCCCTGCCTGACCGCCTCCGACTCGGCGGGCTTCCAGATCGACGAGGCCGAGGTCGTGTACTGGGGCGTCTGCCCCGCCTGCCAGGCCCTGTCCGCCGGTACCTGATCCGTCCCACCGTCCGCGACATGCCGGCCGGTCCCCCGGGGACCGGCAACCACCGAGGAAGGACTGACGTGCCCCCCGAGAGCGACAACACCACCGCGAGCCGCAGCGAGAGCGAGAACCCGGCCCTCGCCGGACCGACGGACCACTCCGATCACCGGCCGCGCACCAACCGCGACTGGTGGCCCAATCAGGTCGACCTGAGCGTTCTCACCCGCACCTCGCGCGAGTCCGACCCGCTGGGCGACGACTTCGACTACAAGAAGGCCGTCGCGCAGCTCGACTTCGACGCCGTGAAGGCCGACATCGTGTCGGTCATGCGCACCTCGCAGGACTGGTGGCCGGCCGACTGGGGCCACTACGGCCCGCTGTTCATCCGCATGTCCTGGCACGCCGCGGGCACCTACCGTCAGCACGACGGCCGCGGCGGCGCCGGTGAGGGCGCGCAGCGCTTCGCCCCGCTCAACAGCTGGCCCGACAACGGCAACCTCGACAAGGCGCGTCGCCTGCTCCTGCCGGTCAAGCAGAAGTACGGCCGCAGCCTGTCCTGGGCCGACCTGCTGGTCCTCGCCGGCAACGTCGCCCACGAGGACATGGGCTTCACGACGTTCGGCTTCGCCTTCGGCCGCCCCGACGTGTGGCAGCCCGACGAGGTCTTCTGGGGTCCGGAGGACGACTGGCTCGGCGACGAGCGCTACAACGGCGAGGAGCCGCTCGAGCTCGAGGGCGCGCTCGGCGCCGTCACCATGGGCCTGATCTACGTCAACCCGGAGGGCCCGCGCGGCTCGGGTGACGCGCTCGCGTCCGGCCACGACATCCGCGTCACGTTCGGCCGGATGGCGATGAACGAGGAGGAGACCGTCGCGCTCATCGCGGGCGGCCACACCTTCGGCAAGGCCCACGGCGCCGGTAACCCCGACCTCGTCGGCCCCGAGCCGGAGGGCTGCCCGGTCCACGCCGGCGGCCTCGGCTGGCGCAACGAGAACGGCACCGGCAAGGGCGCCGACACCGTCACCAGTGGTCTCGAGGGCGCCTGGACCCCGACGCCCACCCAGTGGGACAACAGCTACTGGGACACCCTGTTCGGCTACGAGTGGGAGCTGACCACCAGCCCCGCCGGCGCCAAGCAGTGGCAGCCGAAGGAGGCGTCGGGCCAGGAGGTCGTGCCGGACGCGCACATCGAGGGCAAGAAGAACCCGCCCATGATGTCGACCGCCGACATGGCGCTCATCGTCGACCCGGGGCTGCGCGCGATCTCCGAGCGCTTCCGCGACAACCCCGCCGAGTTCGCCGACGCCTACGCCCGTGCCTGGTTCAAGCTGCTGCACCGCGACATGGGCCCGGTCTCGCGCTACGTCGGCCCGTGGGTTCCGGAGGAGGTCCAGCTCTGGCAGGACCCGATCCCGGCCGCCGAGCACGCGCCGCTGTCCGACGCCGATGCCGCCGAGCTGAAGAAGCAGATCCTCGCCTCCGGCCTCACGGTCGGGCAGCTGGTGCACACGGCGTGGTCGTCGGCCGCGTCGTTCCGCACCACCGACAAGCGGGGTGGCGCCAACGGTGCCCGCCTGCGCCTGGAGCCGCAGGCGAGCTGGGCGGTCAACGCCGGCACCGCCGAGGTCATCGCGAAGCTCGACGAGGTGCGCGGCGCGTTCGGCAAGCCCGTCTCCCTGGCCGACACGATCGTCCTGGCCGGCTCGGCCGCCGTCGAGAAGGCCGCGGCCGACGCGGGCGTGACCGTCTCCGTGCCGTTCAGCGGGGGCCGCACCGACGCCTCGCAGGATCAGACCGACACCGACACGTTCCAGTACCTGGAGCCGCGTGCCGACGGTTTCCGCAACTGGATCGCCCCCGACGTGAAGCTCTCCCCGGAGACGCTGCTCGTCGACCGCGCCTACATGCTGGAGCTGTCGGCCAAGGAGCTGACGGTCCTGGTCGGCGGTCTGCGGGTGCTCGATGCCAACACCGGTGGCGCGCAGCACGGCGTCTTCACCGACACGCCGGGCGTCCTGTCGCAGGACTTCTTCCGCAACCTGCTCGACCTCGGCGTCGAGTGGAACACGTCGACCGACGAGGCCGGCGTCTACGAGGGTCGCGACGCGAACGGCAAGGTCGTCCGCACGGCGACCGCCGCCGACCTCGTGTTCGGCTCGAACTCGATCCTGCGTGGCATCGCGGAGGTCTACTCCTCCGACGACGCCAAGGAGCGGTTCGTGCAGGACTTCGTCGCGGCCTGGACCAAGGTCATGGACCTGGACCGGTTCGACCTGCGGTGATCCTGCAGTGACACTGCGGGCCTGAACGCACACGAGACCTCCGGGCAGCCACATCGCCCGGAGGTCTCGTGGTGTCGGGGTGCCCACGGCCGCGGCGACCCGGCACGATACGCGCATGATCGCGCCGGACCCCACCCGTCACGAGGTGGAGCGCTGGTTCCTCCGCGAGGTCGCGCCGTGGCTGATCCGCGGCGCGAAGCCCGGCACCGCCCTGGCCCGGATGCTGCCCTTCACCGTCCTGGCGTGGGCGACGCGGCTGCCGGGCGGGGGCGCACCGGAGCCGACACCGATGCACGGGCGGCAGCGGCTCAACGTCGTCGGGCTGCTGTTCGTCGCCCAGCTCATCCAGGTCGCCGTCCTGGCGGTCGCCGTGTTCGTCCTGTTCGGACTCTTCGGCGCCCTGGCGGTGACGGACTCGACGTACCGGGCCGAGTTTCTCGACAACCTCCTCGGCGAGGTCCGGGACCTGCTGCTCGCGCGCGAGTGCTACGTCCGCTCGCTCACGGGCTGACCGTCGCCGCGACCGGCCGGTGGTCGGACCCGGTGGGCGGCAACACCCACGCGCGATCCGGGGTGAGGCCGCGGACGAGGATCTGGTCCGAGCGCACCACCGGGAACGACGCCGGCCAGGTGAACCCGAAACCGGCCCCGGCCGTCTCCTGGACCGGCTGCAGCTGTGCCGTCAGGCCGGCGAACGCGCGGTCGACCACGGTGCCGTTGAGGTCGCCGAGCAGTACCACCCGTTCGCTGCGGTCGGCGGCGAGCGCGCGGTCGAGCGCCTGGATGCCGCCGTCGCGGCTCTCCGTCCAGAACCCGTTGCGCGGGAACACCCGCACCGACCCGAGGTGCGCGACGTACACGGTCAGCGGGCCGTCGGCCGTCGCCACGGTGGCCCGCAGCGCGCGCGTCGAGTCCATCGCGACGTCGACGGGCCGCGTGTCCGTCAGCGGCTGCCTGCTCCACAGCCCGACCGTGCCCATGACGACGTGGAACGGGTAGCTGCCGCCGAGGACGTGCTCGTACGTGGCCCGGGCGTTCCAGGTCAGCTCCTGCAGGGCCACCACGTCCGCACCCGAGGCGACCAGGTCGCGGGCGGTGCCGGCGGGGTCGGGGTTGGCGGCGCCGACGTTGTGGCTCACCACGGTCAGCCCGGTGCCGCTGACCGGGCGGGACTTCTCGACGACCGTGCCCCCGAACATGCCGAGCCATACGACGACGGGAAGCACCGCGGCCACCGCCGCGGTGGCCGACCGGCGCACCAGCGCGCCGAGGAGCAGCAGCGGGACCCCCAGGCCCAGCCACGGCAGGAACGTCTCCACCAGGCTGCCGACGTTCCCGACCGCGTTGGGGACCAGCCCGTGCAGCAGCAGGACCAGCGCGAGCAGCACCGCCGCGGCGGCGAGGAGCCGGCCGCGCCGCCACGCCCCTGCGACAGCCCGCACCGGCCGTTCGCGCTCCTCGACGGTCATCGCTGCATCCTCGGGTCCTGCGTCGGGTCGGCGTACATCCGGGGGCAGCCGGCGTCGACCGCCTCCGGGCGCAGCTCGACGTGCCACGGCTCGTTGCGGTAGACGCGGCACAGCCCGTACCCGGCGCCGTGCCGGGAGATCCAGGTCGCCGCGGCGGTCGGTCCGATGTCGACGGCCTGTCCCGACACGTGCGGCGACGTGTCCGCGGTCGCCACCCAGCGGGCCGCCTCCTCCTCCGAGCCGTACTGCGCGATCGCGTCGCGCAGCAGCCGGTCCTGATAGGCCCGTGACCGCCACCCGCTGTTGACGACGAACTCGACGCCGTCACCGACGGCGTCCCGCGCCGCGCTGCGCAGGGCCGCCAGCAGGCCGGCGTCGAGGTTCGTCACGGCGGGGACGTCGTCGAACACCGTCACGCCGTCGGGGACGACACCGTCGGCGGCGCCGAGCGCACCGCGGGGCACCCGTGTCGGCGAGGAAGGCGACGAGGGCGAGAGCAGCGCAACCATCACCGCGACGGCCGCCGCGGCGAGCAGGAGCACGACGACCGGCGTCCCGCGCAGGCGCCGTCTCGGAACAGGGGTCCGGATCATGGCCCCAGTCGACGCGACGCGCTGTTGCCGGCCCGTATCCGAAAACCGATACGCCGTCGATATGCGAGTTCTCCTAGCCTCGGGCGCATGCGCGTGCTGATCGTGGAGGACGAGCCCTTCCTCGCCGACGCCATCCGCGACGGCCTACGCCTGGAGGCGATCGCCGCCGACGTCGCCCGCGACGGCGACACCGCGCTCGCGCAGCTCGGCGTCAACAGTTACGACATCGCCGTCCTCGACCGCGACGTCCCCGGCCCGTCCGGTGACGAGATCGCGCAGCGGATCGTCGCCTCCGGCAGCGGCATGCCGATCCTGATGCTCACCGCCGCCGACCGGCTCGACGACAAGGCCTCGGGCTTCGAGCTCGGCGCCGACGACTACCTGACGAAGCCGTTCGCGCTGCGCGAGCTCGTGCTGCGGCTGCGGGCGCTCGACCGCCGCCGCTCGCACCACCGGCCGCCGGTGCGGGAGATCGCCGGGCTGCGGGTCGACCCGTTCCGCCGCGAGGTCTTCCGCAACGGCCGCTACGTCGCGCTGACCCGCAAGCAGTTCGCGGTGCTGGAGGTCCTCGTCGCGGCCGAGTGCGGCGTCGTCAGCGCCGAGGAGCTGCTGGAACGGGCGTGGGACGAGAACGCCGACCCGTTCACCAACGCCGTCCGGATCACCGTGTCGGCCCTGCGCAAACGCCTCGGCGAACCGGCGATCATCGCCACGGTCCCGGGCGTGGGGTACCGCATCGACGCTGGGGACGCGTCGTGACCCGGGAGCCGGGGACGAGCGTGCGCGCCCGGCTGGCGCTGAGCTACGCCGCGTTCCTGATGCTCGCGTGCGTGCTGCTGCTCGGGGCGGTGTGGGCGTTCCTGCTGCGCGACGTGCCGCTGCGCTACCTCGTACCCAACCCGGCGAACCTGCCGCGCATCGTCGACCCGGGCAGCTACGGCCCGGCCGTGTTCGGCATCGCCGTCGCCACGATCCTGGTGTTCCTGCTGGTGTTCGGGCTCGGCGGGGGGTGGCTGCTGGCCGGGCGGATGCTGGCGCCGCTGCGGCGCATCACCGGCGCCACCCGGGCCGCGGCGGCCGGGTCGCTGTCGCACCGCATCGAGCTGGATGGCCCGGGCGACGAGTTCCGCGAGCTCGCCGACGCGTTCGACGCGATGCTCGGCCGACTGCAGGCCCACGTGGAGGAGCAGCGCCGGTTCGCCGCCAACGCCTCCCACGAGCTGCGCACCCCGCTCGCGACGACGCAGGCGCTGCTCGACGTGGCCCGCGCCGATCCCGGCCACGACACGGGTGAGCTGCTCGACCGGCTGCACGCCGTCAACTCCCGGGCGATCGCGCTGACCGAGGCGTTGCTGCTGCTGGGGCGGGCCGACCAGCGGTCCACCCCGGCAGGAACACGCGAGCACGTCGACCTGGCCTTGCTGGCCGAGGACGCCACGGAGACGCTGCTGCCGCTGGCCGAGGCGCGCGGCGTGGCCGTCGAGACCGTCGACGACCCGGCCCCGGTCGTCGGCTCGCACGCGCTGCTGCTGCAGCTGACGACGAACCTGGTGCACAACGCGATCGTCCACAACCTGCCCGCGGGCGGCGGCGTGCGGATCGCGACCGCCTCCCGGGACGCGACGGTGGTGCTGACCGTCGAGAACACCGGCGCGCCGCTCGACCCGCGGCTGGTGTCCACACTGGCCGAACCGTTCCGTCGCGGTGCCGAGCGCACCCGCTCCACCGACCATCCGGGCGTCGGCCTGGGGCTGGCGATCGTCCGCAGCATCGCCCGCGCGCACGACGGGACCCTGATGTTGGCGCCCCGCCCGGGCGGCGGCCTGACCGCGACGGTGGAGCTGCCGCTCGACCGAAGTGCGTCGGCGACCGTGCCGGTGCGTGCCGGGGCGTAGCCCGGTCGGCGGCTGGGACGCCGTCGCCGCGGGCTCTAGGGTCCGGCACGTGCGCAGCCGCTTCCGTCCGCGGACGATTCTGCTCGCCCTCCTCGCGAGCGTGCTCGCGCTCGCGGCGTGCTCGGGGGCGGCGGAGAAGGACGCCGTGCAGGAGAACGCCGCCGCGATCACGCCGCCGTCGGGGCCCGGGTTCGTGGTCCTGGGTGGCACGACGGTCACGCTCACCAGCGTCACGGCCGGCGCCGACGGGCTGCCACCGCAGCCCAAGGTGTTCAGCTGGGGGGACATGGTCTGGACCCCGAGCCGCGGTCAGGACGGCACAGCCTTCGTCCAGCTCTTCGACTCGCCCGTCCTGACCCAGAGCCTCGCCGTCGGCGGCGGGGTCGCTGTGGACGGAGTGCAGCCGATCATCATCACGGCGATGACCCGCACGGATGCCGCCGGCGCGGTCGCCGCCGCCGCGCCCGGGACGTCGGGCCTCAAGATGGTGTTCGTGCAGGTGACCACCACACCGGGTCAGTACCTGGTGATCACCGCGAATTCCTCCTGACCTTCGCACGCGCCGCGGTGGATGTGGTGGGTGGCCTCGGTGCTGCGCCCGCCGGCGACGAGCCGGTCTCCGACCACCACTGCCCGCCGGACCCGACCCTGCCCGTCGGCTGACCGCCCCTGCTCAGAGGACGTCCGGCCCGATCCGCGCCAGGTCGAGGACACGGGCGGCGGGCGTCCCCGGTGAGGCCTGCAGCACCAACCGGACCGACCGACCGGTGGCCTGCCCGATCAGGTCCACGAGCATGCCGACGCCCGCGCTGGCCAGGTACGCGACACCGTCGAGATCGAGGTGGACCTCGTCCCCTGGGCCCGCGGTGTCGAGCAGCCCGGCCAGGTCGGGGCGCAGCTCGTCGACGGACGCGAGGTCGATCTCGCCCGTGACCAGGACGTTCAGCCGGTCGTGCTCCCGCCGGGCCTCGAGCCGCGGCAGCACCGGCGCGGGTGCCGGACGGGCGGAGGGTTCCACGGGCGCCCCCTCGGGCACCATCTCGAACTCGACGACGGTGCCGTCGGCGCCGGCCCGGACCTCGACGTCGTGGCCGAGCGAGCGGATCAGGTCGAGCCCGCGGCCACGGTGCCCCTTGTCCACCGGCACCGGCCGCCACGTCCCCTGGTCGGTCACGACGACATGCACGGCCCCGGCGCCCCGCAACGCGACCTGGACGTCGAAGGTCCCGGGGGCGTCGGGCGGGTAGGCGTGGTCGACGGCGTTGGCGGCCGCCTCGCCGAGCGCGAGCTGGAGGTCGTCGACGAGCATCGGGTCCAGCGCCGCGAGCCGCGCCCACGCGGCGATCCGGCGGCGCAGCCCGCGCAGCTCGCCTGCGTCGGCGGGAACCTGCAGGTCGAGGGGCCCGGGGAGCAGCCGGACGGCGACGACGGCGACGTCGTCGATATGGACGCCCTTCTCCCCGAGCCGGTCGAGCAGCCCGTCGACGAGCTGCTCGGGCGGGGCGTCGGCGAGCTCCGCGGCCGCAGCGCGCAGCCGCTCCAGACCGTCGTCGATCAGCTCACCGCGGCGTTCGACGAGGCCGTCGGTGTAGAGCAGCAGGGTCGCGCCGGGCCGGACGACGGTGGTGCCCTCGGTGTAGGGCGGCCTGCCCGACATGCCGAGCACGGCCCCGTGGCCGCCCTCGAGGTACCCGGCGTCGGCGGCGTCGACGAGCAGCGGGGGCAGGTGCCCGGCGCGGGCCCAGCGCAGCGTCCGGGTCCTGCGTTCGAGGATCAGGCACGCGGCCGTCGACGCCGCCGCGCCGGGAATCCAACCGACGTACCCGTCGAGGGTCTCCAGCGCCTCGGCGGGCGTACGGCCCTGGCGCAGCGCGCCGGACAGCGCGACGCGCAGCTGGCCCATGACCGCGGCGGCCGGCGCGCCCTGCCCGACGACGTCGCCGACGGCGAGCGCGATCCCCTCACCACCGCCGGGCATGGCGACGGGGAACAGGTCGTACCAGTCGCCACCGGCCTGGACGCCCGCCGCGCCGGGGCGGTAGCGGGCGGCGACGGCGAGCCCGTCGAGCGGCACCACCTCGCGCGGGAGCAGGCTGCGCTGCAGGACGGCGGCGATCTCGTGCTCGGCCTCGTGAAGCCGGGCCCGGTCGATGGCCTGGGCGCACTGGGCGGCGACGGTGAGCAGGGCCGTGCGGGCCTCGTCGGACAGCGGAGCGGCGGTGTCGGGGAACCGCAGCCCGAGCGCGCCGAGCGTCACCCCGGCGAGGACGAGCGGGACCGCGACCTGGTCGGGGAGCGCGATCTGTCCGGCCCGCAGTCTGCGGCCGCTCCACGCCTGCTCCGAGCGGTCGCCCACCCACACCGGCTGCCCGGTGCGCGTCGCGTGGGCCAACGGGTGCCCGGCGTCGAGCGGCACCCGCCGCACACCGACGAGCCTGGATGCGGCGAGGACCTCCAGCTGCCCCTCCTCGACGAGCACGACGGCGGACTCCTCGGCGCCGAGGTCGCCCGCATGCTGCAGCATGACCTGCCCCACCTCGGCCGGGGTGACGGCCCGCGACAGCGCAGCGACGACGGCGGTGAACTTCTCCGCGGCCCTGCGGGCGTCGCTCTCCGCGGCCAGCAGCTCGGCCCGGCGCAGCGCCTCGGCACCCTGCTCGGCCAGTGCGATGACGGCGGTGCGTTCGCCGTCGTCGAGGGTCCGGTCCTCGACGAACGCGATCGAGACGACGCCGATGCAGCGGCCGGCGACCAGCAGCGGCACCGACGACACGGACGCGTACCCGTACTCGCGGCGCACGAGGTCGCGGATGGCCGGGTAGCGGGTGCGCCAGTCGTCGTCGGTCTCCACCCACATCGGGACGCCGGAGCGGACGGCGTCCGCGGTCGGGTCCTCGGAGTCCGTCGGCAGGGTGCTCCAGTCGCGTTCGACGCGCGGGTCCCAGCCGCGCAACGCCAGCGCTTCGAGGACGCCATCGGCCCGCAGCTCCCACACCCCGACTGCCGCGGCCCCGGTGAGCTGCTGGAACTGCTCGGTGGCGACCTCGGCCACGCGCAGTGGCGTCGGTGCGGCCGACAGGGCCGCAGTGGCTTGCTGCAGCAGCGTGAGCCGTGCGGTCGTGGCCTGCTCGCTCGCGAACAGCTGCGCGTTGTCGAGCGCGACCGCGGCGCGGTTCCCGACCTCGACGAGCAGGGCGAGATCGTCGTCGTCCTGCGGCGTGGCGGGCGCGCTGCGGCCCGCGACGAGCACTCCGGCGACGCGGCCGCGCGCCGCCAGCGGGACCAGCGCGACGCTGCGCACCCCGAGCTCGTTCCAGCGTTCCCGCTCGTCCGGCGAGCCGACGGCGAGGAACCCCGCGTCGGCGGGCGCGACCAGCCGCGGCCCCTCCTCGACGTCGACGAGCCTCGTCGGGTCGGTGTCGACCAGGACGAGGTCGGCGACGCCCTCGTCGACCAGGGTGCGCACGAGGGCGTCGCGCCGCCCGTCGACGGTGGCGACGCGTTCCATCGCCGCCCCGACCTGTCCGAGCAGGCGCTGCCGCTCCTCCTCGCGGAAGCGGGCGTCGATGTCGAGGCAGCCGCCGACGTAGCCGGTGCCGCCGCCCTTCACGGGGACGCCGCGGTCGAGCATCCAACGGTAGCGGCCGTCGACGCCGCGGAGGCGGTACTCGACCTCGAAGCCCGAGCCGGCCTCGGTGGCGGCGGCGCGCCTGCGGTCGTAGCGCGCGACGTCGTCGGGGTGGACGAACGTGCGCCAGTTCCCGGCGTCCTCGATGCCGGTGTAGTCGCGCCACGCCTGGTTGACGAAGGCGCGGTCGCCGTCGGGCCCGTCCGCCCAGATCAGGGCGGGTGTCGCGTCGGCGAGCATGCGGAAGCGGCGTTCGGCCTCGGTCCTGGCACGGCTCAGCCGCAGCGTCCCGTCGACGCGTGCGAGCAGCTCGGACGCGGCGAACGGCTTCACCAGGTAGTCGTCGGCGCCCGCAGCCATCCCCTCGACGGCCGCCTCCTCCCCGGCGCGGGCCGACAGCAGCAGTACCGGCACCCGGGCGGTCCGCGAGTCGGCCCGCAGCCGCGCGAGCAGCTCCAGCCCGTCGATGCCGGGCATCATCACGTCGGACACGACGATGTCGGGCGGGTCGGTGAGCGCGGCGGTGAGCGCGGCCCGCCCGTCGGGCACGACCTCGACGTCGTGCCGGTCGGCCAGCAGCCGGTGCAGGTAGTCGCGCATGTCGGCGTTGTCGTCGGCCACGAGGACGCGGGCGGCACCGATCGGGGCCTGGGTCGCGGTCGGGGCGACGGGTCCGGGCAGCCAACGCAGCGACTCCGCCACGAACGGCTCGGCGAGCCGGGGCGTGGCCTCGAGCGCGGCGGGGGCGTCGTCGATGCGGTCGGCGGGCAGGTGCGCGGTGCCGGTCGGCAGGTCGACGACGAACGTCGTGCCGACTTCGGGGGTGCTCTCCGCGGTGATCGTCCCGCCGTGCAGGACGACGAGCTCGCGGACCATCGCCAGCCCGATGCCGCTTCCCTCGGTGGACCGCGACCGGACCCCGACGACGCGGTGGAACCGTTCGAACAGCCGCGGGATCTCGTTCGCCGCGACGCCGACGCCGGTGTCGGCCACCGTCAGGCGGACCCTGTCCCCGATCTCGCGCAGCTCCACCCGGACGTCGCCGTCGAAGGTGAACTTGAGCGCGTTGGACAGCAGGTTGAGGACGATCTTCTCCCAGCTGTCGCGGTCGACGAGGACGGGCGCGGACAGCGGCGGGCAGTCGACGACGAAGCCGAGCCCCGCGCTCTCGATCGCGGAGCGGAACGCGCCGGCGAGCTCACCGGTGAGCCGTGCCAGGTCGACCGGCGCGAAGCGGGCGTCGATGCGGCCCGCCTGCAGCCGGGAGTAGTCGAGGAGGCTGTTGACGAGCTTCCCGAGCCGCAACCCGTTGCGGTGCATCACATCGAGCTCGGTGCGCAGCCGGGCCGGGTCGACCGGGCCGGGGTCGGCGTCGCGGCGCAGCTCGTCGATCGGGCCCATGATCAGCGTCAGCGGGGTGCGGAACTCGTGCGAGACGTTGGAGAAGAAGTCGGTCTTGGCCCGGTCCAGCTCGGCGAGGGCCTCGGCCCGGGCACGTTCGGCCTCGTAGGCGCGGGCGTTGAACAGGCCCGACGCGACCTGCGCCACCAGGAGCTCGACGAAGCCGCGGTAGCTCTCGTCGAGGGCGCGGTGGGGGTTGAGCCCGGCGACGACGAACCCGGTGGCCGGGCCGTCCTGCGGCGGCCCCAGCGGCAGCACCATCGCCTGCTGCGGCGGCCGGTCCCACGCCCCGGAGGGCAGGCCGGCGAGCAGGTCCGGCACGTCGTCGACGACGGCCGCGGCGCCGTCGTGCACCTCCGGCCGGTGCCACGGGTGGCCGGCGCCGATCACCTCGGGGGCACCCGCCGATCCCGGCTCGATGCCTGCGGCGCAGGCCAGCCGCGCCGTGGCCCCGCCGCCGGCCCCGTCGGTCAGGTAGACCGCGGTGAACGGCAGGTCGCGGGTGGCGCAGGCGAGCTGCGTGCGGACGGTGGCGACGACCTCCTGCTCCGAGCGGGCCTCGGCCAGCGCGGTCGACAGGTTGCGCAGCGTCGACATCCGCCGCTCGGACAGGACCCGGTCGGTGTTCTCGGTGACGACGCACAGGAACCCGGCGGCGGTGCCGTCGTCGTCGGCGAGGGGGCTGTAGGAGAAGGTGTGGTAGGTCTCCTCCGGGTAGCCGCTGCGCTCGAGGAGCAGCAGCAGGTTCTCGTCCCAGGTGGCCTCGCCCGTCGCGAGGACCGACTCGATGCGGGGCCCGATGTCGTCCCAGATCTCCGCCCACACCTCGCGGGCGGGGCGGCCGAGGGCCCACGGGTGCTTGGTGCGCAACGTGTCGCGCTGGTAGGCGTCGTTGTAGAAGACGGTGAGGTCGGGCCCCCAGGCCATCCACATCGAGAACCGTGAGCCCAGCAGGATCCGCACGACGCTGCGGAGGGCAGGCGGCCAGGTCTCCGGGGTGCCGACGGCGGTCGTCGACCAGTCGAGGCCAGCCATCGCCCGGCCGAGCTCGCCGCCACGCGCGAACGGGCTCCCGGAGCCCTCTCGCACAACGGACATCGAACTCCCATTCATGGCCCGGGGACCCGTCGAAGCGTAGCGACGGGAGCCCGGGGCGGCCACGCGACGACGGTCCGTACCCCACCGGGGCGGGTCCGATGCATGATCAGCCGGACGATGTGCCGTCCGGCCCTGCGACGACGTGGCGCAGCATCGACTCGAGCCGCGAGAGCTCGGCAAGGTGCAGCTCGCTGAGCCGGCCGATGCGTTCCTCTCCCGCCTCGGTCAGACGTAGGCGCACGGTGCGTCCGTCGTCGTCGTCACGCATGCGCTGCAGGACGCCGGCGGTCTCGGCCCGGTCGGCGAGCCCGACGAGGCTGTGGTGGCGGACGTTCAGATAGTCCGCGGCCTCGCTCATGGTCGGGCCCCGTGGGTCGTCGTGGCCCTTGACCGCGAGCAGGAGCTGGTGCTGGGCGTGGGTCAGGCCCACGGCCCCGGCCTGTTCGCGGCTCCAGCTGTCGAACCGGCGCAGGGCGGTGCGGAAGCGCAGCAGGTTCGCGTAGTCGGTGTGCGTCAGACCGGACACGGCCCGACTCTGCCACGCCCGAGTTGCATCGCACCACGACACAGTCGTATCGTGACACGATACTTTGGAGGAGGAGCCATGTGGGAGGACGTCGCAATCGCACTCGCCTGTATCGGGTTCACCGTCGCGGTGGCACTGGTCGCCATCGAGCTGGGGGTGATCGGCCGCACGACCCCGCTGGTCTTCCCCGCCGACGTGAGGCGCCACGCCGCCGACCGGGCGTCCCGTCCACACGACCACGCACGATCGTGATCGGCCGGAACGCGGCGCGGGAGTTCTCGGCCTCACCGCTGACCGGCTACAAGATCGCGATCCCGATGATCTCCGCCGACGGCGCCACGACCGCGTTCAGCGGCGTCGGCGCCGGCCGGGCCCGCGTCTACCGCGCCGACGACGACGCCGTCTGCGTGAACAACAGCCGCCATCCCGTCCCGCACGCGTTGTGCCAGTGCGGTTTCCACTGCCTGCACACCATGGCCGCGGCCCGCGACCTCACGTGCGTGCCCGAGAACCGCGACACCGTCGTACTCGAGGTGGCGGCCTCCGGCCGCTACCGCCGTCACGAGCTCGGGCTGCGCTACGCCCACCAACGGATCCGTGCCGTCTGGATCGGGCGCTGCCGCTGCGGCCGCGCTGCCGAGCGGTTCGTCGACTCCGGCGGCGGCCGCCTCGGCTGGCGGCAGCTCGTCGCCTGCTGCGCGGTGTGCGCGGGCGACCGGCCGACCCTGACCCGCGACAGCTTCGCCGCCCTCACCGGCGACAAGACCCTGCAGGTCCGCGCCGACCACGACCCCTTGCGCCGCTTCGCCGTCACGACCGACGGCGCCCCCACACCCCGCGACGGCTACGCCGTGGTCGAGGCCGAGCTCGCCGTCGTCAACGCCCGGGTCGACGAGCTGCACGCCCAGGTCGAGGACCTGCTGCGCCGGGACTGACCGGTAGGGCCAGGCCCGGGTCGGCGTGACGGTCGACGACACGATGGCGCTGTCGGCCTGCTCCGCGTCTGCGGTGTCCGGCGCGGCGGCGCACATAGGATCCCGCCCCGGCGTGAACGTGTTGGTCCGCGGCGACGCCGGGCAGCCGGCGGAGCTGGTGGCGCTCGTCGACGGCGGCGAGCTGCGCGTCGACGTCGCCGACCGGGCCCCGCTCGCCGAGCTGCCCGCCGTGCACGCCGCGGCGTCCTCCGGTGGGTTGCCCGGCAAGGTCGTCGTCGTCGCAGGTGCCGCCTGACGGCCGCTGGACGACGGGGGTCGCGGGCAGGATGCTCCATCGGGTGACCACGACCCCGGACCTGCGACTCGTCGGGCGCGATGAGGAGCTGGGGTCGCTGGTCGCGCGACTCCACCGGGTCGAGCTCGGCGGCGTGACGATCGGGCTGGTGGGCGAGCCCGGCGTCGGGAAGAGCACGCTGCAGGCCGCCCTCGCCGACCACGCCCGGGCCGCCGGGTTCCGGGTGCTCATCGCGCGGGGAGCCCGATCCGAGGCCGACCTGCCCTACGCCGGCCTGCACCAGCTCCTGCGGCCACTCCTGGCGCGCACCGACCGGCTGCCCGACCGTCAGCGCGATGCCTTGCTCGCCTGCTTCGCGATGGGTGACCCCGTCGAGGTCAACCCGTTCTTCACCTCGCTCGCCGTCCTCGAGCTGCTCGTGGACGCCGCCGCCGAGGCGCCCGTGCTGGTGTGCCTCGACGACCTCCACCAGCTCGACCGGCCCACGGTCGACGCGGTCGCCTTCGTCGCCCGCCGGATCGCGGACGAGCGGATCGCGTTGGTGTGCACCGCCCGCCCCGGATCGCTCCCGTTCGACGACGGGACGGTCACCTGGATCGAGCTGCACGGCCTGGACGAGGCGGGGTCGGCGGCGTTGCTCGGCGCACGCGCTCCGCAGCTCGCCCCCGCGGTCCGCGACCGCGTCCTGCGCAACGCCGACGGCAACCCGCTCGCGCTGGTCGAGTTCCCGGTCGCCGTGGGGTCGGGCCGCGACGGATGGTTCGAGTCCGTCGACGACCTGCCGATGACCGCACGCCTGGAACAGGCCTTCCTCGCCCGGGCGGACGAGCTCGATCCGGCGGCCCGCACGATCGTCGACGTCGCCGCGCTCGACGACGGCGACACCATCGACGAGGTCCTGGCCGCGGCCGGGCTCCTCGCCCCCGGGGCCGGAGACCTCGGGGCAGCACGACCGGCGACGGACCTCGGGCTGCTGACCGTGCAGGGCACGAGCTACCGGATCACCCATCCGCTCGTCGGGTCGGCGCTGCGGCAGGCGATGTCGCCCGCGACCCGTCGCGACGCCCACGCGGCGCTCGCGCGCGTCCTGTCCGCGCACCCGGACCGCGCCGTCTGGCACCGGGCCTCGTCCGTACCCGGGCCCGACGAGCAGATCGCCGCCGACCTGGAGAGCGCGGCGGCGACCGCACGCCGTCGCGGTGCGGTGTCCACCGCACTCACGTGGCTGGAGCGTGCCGCCGCCCTGAGCCCCGACCCGGACCGACGGGCCGCACGGCTGCTCGGCGCCGCCGAGCTCGGCTACGAGCTGGGCAGGTTCGGACACGTCGAGCGCATCACCGTGCAGGTGTCGGGCATGACCCTGCAGACGCGGGAGCGATCCCGGCTGACCTGGCTCGAAGGCGTCTTCCACGACGGCTCGACGAGCGAGCCCGCCGAGATCATGCACCTGGTCGGGCTGGCCCGCCACGCCACGGACACCGACGACGTCGACCTCGCGATGCAGCTGTTGACCGGTGCGGGCCGCCGTGTGTGGTGGCGCGACCCCGGCGACTCGGTGCGGCGCGAGATCGTCCGCGCCGCGCAGGACGTGCGCGTCCCCGGGAACGACCCCCGGCTGCTGGCCGTGCTGGGGCTGTCGGAGTCCCTCGAGCGGGGCCCGGTGATCGCCGACCGGCTCGCGGACTGGCCCGCGGACGCGGGCGGGCGCCCCGATCTCGCCGGCATGCTCGGCATCGCCGCGTTCTGCGTCGGCGACTTCGCCCGCGCCACCGCGTTCCTCTCCGCGCCCGTGCAGGAGCTGCGGGCGCACGGCCGGCTGGGCCTGCTGGCCGAGGTGCTCGCGATCCGCGCATGGGCCGAGATCAACCTGGGCGTCTTCGACGTGTCGAGCTCCGCCGACGAGGCCCGCCGCCTCGCCGACGAGACGGGCCAGGCGGTGTGGGCCGCCACCGCCCGGATCGCCGTCGCCATGATCGAGGGCGTGGCCGGCAGCTGGGACGTCCGCAATCCCCTGCTCGCCGAGGCCGAGGACACCGCGCAACGCATGCCCAACGCGAGCTCGTCGCTGCTCGCCGCGGCCCAGCTCGCCCGCGGCGTCGCCGCGCTCGGCGCCGAACGCCCCGAACCGGCGTTCGACGAGCTGCACCGCGTCTTCGTCCGGACGGACCCCGCATGCCAACGCGTGCAACAGCTCTGGACGATCAGCTACCTCGCCGACGCATCCATCCACACCGGCCGGCGTGAGGAGGCCCGGTCGGTACTGGAGGCGATGGAGAAGCTGGCGGGCGATGCCCCGGCGGTGGGGCCGGCGATCGCGCTGGAGTACTCGCGGGCGGTCCTGGCCGACGCCGCGTCCGCCGACGAGCTGTTCCGCGTCGCCCTCGACGGCGCCGCCCGTCCCCACCCGTGGCACCGCGCCCGGCTGCAGCTCGCCCACGGGTCGTGGCTGCGCCGCGAACGCCGCACCGTCGAGTCCCGCGGACCGCTGCGCGCCGCCCGCAACACGTTCGACGCCGCCGGCGCCCGCACGTGGGCCCAGCGGGCCGACCGTGAGCTGCGAGCGACGGGTGAGCGCGGCTGGCGACCGGCGCACAACCCGCGCGGTCAGCTGTCGCCGCAGGAGGCGCAGATCGTCGAGCTCGCCGCGCGAGGGCTCTCGAACCGCGAGATCGGCCAGCGGTTGTTCCTGTCGCACCGCACCGTCGGGTCGCACCTCTACCGGATATTCCCCAAGCTCGGCGTGACCAGCCGGGCGCAGCTCGCGGGCGCACTCGACGTTCAGTCGTCCGACGCTAGCGGCCGGCCTGCCTCACCCGCCGACCCGCGCGCGGGACGTCACGACGACTGAAGCCCGCGGGCGCGGCCCTCCCTAGCGTGCGGACCGGTGGCGTGCCGGCGAGCAGGGCCGGGCGCCGGACCGCCGAAGGAGACATCCGTGGCAACTCCCGTGCTCTTCATCCATGGCCTCTGGCTGCACGCCTCGTCCTGGAACCCGTGGATCGAGCGGTTCCGCGCGGCCGGGTACGACCCGCAGGCACCGGGCTGGCCCGGCGACGGCGACACCGTCGAGGACTCACGTCGCGACCCCGACGCCATCGGCGACCACGGCATCGACGACGTCGTCGCCCACTTCGCCGCCGTCATCGACACCCTTCCGTCCACGCCGATCCTCGTCGGGCACTCCTTCGGCGGCCTGATCGCCCAGAAGCTCCTGGGGCAGGACAAGGCCCTCGCCGCCGTCGCCATCGACGCCGCCCAGATCAAGGGCGTCCTCCCGGTGCCACTGTCCGCGCTGCGGGCGACGCTGCCGGTGTTCAGGAACCCCGCCAACAAGCACCGCTCCGTGTCCCTGACCGCCGAGCAGTTCCGGTTCGCGTTCGGCAACCAGGTGTCGGAGGAGGAGTCGGACGAGCTCCACGCGCGCTGGACGATCCCCGCGCCGGGCAAGCCCCTGTTCGAGGCCGCGTCGGCCAACTTCGACCCGCACTCGCCCGCCGAGGTCGACACCGCCAACGAGAACCGCGGGCCGCTGCTGCTGATCGCCAGCGGGAAGGACCACACCGTCCCCGAGTCCGTCACCCGCGCGACGTTGAAGCAGTACCGCCACTCCGCTGCCGTCACCGACATCACGACCTTCCCCGACCGCGGGCACTCCCTGGTCATCGACTCCGGCTGGTCCGAGGTCGCCGACGTCTGCCTGACCTGGCTGAAGGACCACGCGCTGTGAGGCTCGACCTCACCGGCAGGACGGCGGTGGTGACCGGCGCGAGCCGGGGCATCGGGCTCGAGATCGTGCGCGCCCTGGTCCGCGAAGGAGTCCGCGTCGCCGCGGGGGCGCTCCACGGCTCGCCCGAGCTGACCGCGCTCGCCGACGACGCCGAGATGATCGTCGTCCTCGACGACCTCACCACCACCGCCGGCTGCCAGACGCTCGTCGACGAGGCCGTGGCGCGCTTCGGCGGCATCGACCTGCTGGTCAACAACGTCGGCGGCGTCCGCCCCCGCACCGACGGTTTCGTCCACGTCACCGATGACGACTGGCAGTGGGCCCTCGAGGTCAACCTGCTCTCCGCGGTGCGCGCGACGCGGGCGGCCGTACCCCACCTCCTGCTGCGGGCCCCGTCGGCGATCGTCACCGTCTGCTCGGTCAACGCCGCGCTCCCCGACCCCGGGGTGGTCGACTACAGCGCGGCCAAGGCCGCCCTGCGCAGCGTCAACAAGTCGTTGTCGAAGGAGCTGGGCCCGCTGGGGGTCCGCGTCAACACGGTCAGCCCGGGGCCCGTCGAGACCGCGCTGTGGCTCGGGGCGGGCGGCGTGGCCGAGACGCTCGGGCGCGCGCAGGGGGCCGATCCCGCCGCTGTGCGGGCGGCCGCGGTCGCCGGTACCGCGACGGGCCGGTTCACCCGCCCGGCGGAGGTGGCGCAGGTCGTGCTCCTCCTCGCCTCCGAGACCGCCGGCAACGTCACCGGCACCGACGTGGTGATCGACGGGGGTTTGGTGAGCACCGTCTGACAAGCCGCGACCCCTCGGCGCCGATGGCCGGACGGGCCATCGGCGGTACTCCGTCGACGCCGATCCCTGCTCCGACCGGCGGGGCGGGATTCCTCGATCGGCGCAGGGCAGGGGGCCTGTTCGTCGGAACCTGACCCGTTCCCGCAATTCCCGCTAACACCGCCACCGCCATTCTCGATAAACCCGGCATGTTGTGAGTGGTCGCAGGTCGACGAACGACCTCGAAAAGCAACGCGTCGGCAGCGGAGTGTCCCGCTCTCAGGGCCTCCCGGGTGAACTCGACACCAGTGAGCCGCCGCGCCACATCGCGATGGACTCCACCCGCGCGCCGGTTCGGATCGGTGTCTGCGGCGAGCGCACCCACCTCTCACGCGCGTTCGCGGATTCCTCGCGCACATTTGGGGAAAACAGATGGCGGTGAGCCGGATTGACAGGAATCACAGGTACCGGAAGCGCAGACCCGGACGACGGCCCGGCCCTGCAGGTCGAGGGCGGACCGGACGGGACGATCCTGGTCACGGGCCAGATCGACATCTCGAACTCGATGTCGGCGCTGCAGCAGATGCTCGGGCTCGTACGCCCGGGGCACGACGTCGCACTCGATGTCTCGGGCCTGTCCCTGCTCGGATCGCACGCGCTGACGGCGATCGTCGACCTCCACAACATCGTGGTCGACGGCGGGGCGTCGCTCGTCGTCGTGACGGGGACCACGAATCGCATCGTCCGGCGCGTACTCGAGCTCTCCGGAATCGGGGCAACGATCCGCATCGTCGCTGAACTCGACGGACTCGCCATTCCGGCCGACGGCCCGCCGCCCGTCCGCAGATGCGGTGGCGACAGCTGACCGGAACGGCGTCTGATCGTCGACCGCCTCGACATCGCCGAGAAGTCGGTGGCGCAGCACATCTCCCGGATCTACGACGAGCCGGGGCTCGCGGCGAACTCGGTCGACCACCGCCGGGGGCCGGCCGTGATCCGCTACCTGTCCCGATGACCGGCCCGCGGCTACTGTCGCCCTGGTGAGCGATCCCGCGGGTCCGCGGCGCGTCGTCGACGCCCACCATCACCTGCTCGACGTCGCCGGTGTCGGGTACGGGTGGATCCGGGAGCGCAGCCCCGTGCTGCAGGCGTTGCTGGCGAACTACTACGACATCGCCCGCGACTACGGCCCCGCCGACCACGCCGGCGACATGGCGGGCACCCGGCTCGACGGCTCGGTGGCGTGCGAGTTCGGCGCGGACGACCCGGTCGCCGAGGCGACGTGGGTGCAGTCACTCGCCGACGCCGGGAACGGACCGGACGCGTTCATCGCCGCCGCCGATCCGTCCGACCCCGGGCTGGCCGAGCGGCTGCGCCACTACCGCGACCTGCCCGTCGTCCGTGCGGTGCGTCAGCCGCTGTACTGGGCCGACGACCCGCTGCGCCGCCTCGGCGCCCGCCCCGACTGCCTCACCGACCCGCGCTGGCTCACCGGGTTCGAGCAGATCGCCGCGGCGGGGCTCACGTGGGACCTGCTCGTCTACGACGCGCAGATCCCCGACGCCACCGAGCTGCTGCGGTCGTTCCCGGACACCCCGATCGTGCTGGAGGCGGCCTGCTGGCCGCTGGATCTGTCGCCGGACGGGTTCTCCCGCTGGGTCGACCACCTCGAGTTCGCCGCCGCCCATCCCAACGTCGCGCTGAAGCTGCAGGGCCTCGCGCTGCTGTTCGGTCCGTCCCGGGAGGCGACCGAACCCTGGGTACGACGCGCGGTCGCGACGTTCGGCGCGCAGCGCTGCATGTTCGCCACCCACCTCCCGGTGGACGGTCTGCTGTGGAGCGTCGACGACCTCGTCGGCACCCTCGCCGCGGTGCTGGCGGACCTCACCGCCGCCGAGCGCGCCGCGTTCTTCACCGGGTGCGCGCGACGGCAGTACGGCCTGCCCGCCGGGTAGTGTCCGACGGGTGCCGACGCTGCTGCACCTGGACTCGTCCGCCGATCTCCGACGCTCCCGCACCCGGGAGCTCACAGCCCGTTTCGCCGAGGTGTGGCAGGCCGCAGGCCCCGACCATGCCGTCGTCCGGCGCGACCTGCACCGCGACCCGCTCCCGCATCTGCCCGATGCCGCGCTGCACTGGCCGCCGCGGCTGCGACCGGCCGACGCCGCGCCGCCCGCCGACGTCGAGGCCCTGCAGCAGGCGCTGATCGACGAGCTCACCGCGGCCGACGTGCTGCTGGTCGGCGCGCCGCTCTACAACTACACCGTCCCGTCGACGTTGAAGTCGTGGCTCGACTACGTCCACGTCCCCGGCGTGACGGTCCCGTTCGACGAGCCGACCCAGCCGATGACGGGCCGCCCGGCGGTCGTCGTCACCAGCCAGGGCGTGGCCTACGACCCCGGCACCCCGACGGAGGGCCAGGACCACGCGGTCCCGGTGCTGCAGATCCTGCTGGGGCAGGCGCTCGGCATGGAGCTGACCGTCGTGACGGTGCCGCTGGGGCTCGCCGCGACCGTTCCCGCCCTCGCCGACCAGCGCGAACGTGCCGACTCCGAGTTCGCCGCCGCGCACGAGACCCTCGCCGCGCTGGCGACGAAGCTCGCCGGGTAGCACCCCGACCGGGTGGTCCGGCGCTCCCGAATCGTGCCGGGGTCGTTGAATCGTGCAGGGATGGGCGGTGTCCTGACGCCCCGGCGACACCGCCCATCCATCACGTTGCGCCACGAAGTGGGGTAAACCCCCTGTCGGCAAAGCCCCGAATCGGGCAAAGTCTTTTTCACCGGACGAACCAACCGAACACCGCGAGATCGACGGAACCGAGGCCCGTGGGGGGCCGCAGGGGCCGGGATCGCGACACATCGGCGGCGCAGGGCCCGTGGGGGGCCCGGCGTCACCGGCCGGTTGGTCGACGAGTGCGCGCCGGACGGCCAGGGCCTTGCCCTCCGGCGCGCGCTCGGGTCCGCGGGTCACATCGTCATCGGGCCGAGGACGGGTTCGGTCACCTCGTCCTCCTCCCCCGGCACGCGGGTACCGCGCAGCCGGTGGTCGCGCCGGACCCGCCGGACGACGAGCGCCGTGATCGCCGCGCACGCCAGCAGCGGTACACCGAGAAAGATCATGACGGCGAGGGTCGGGCTGAGCTCGCACGACCGCTGCCGGCGCCCCCGGCGCACGTCATCCGTCGGACCGGGACGTGACCCCGCCGTCACCGCGCCGCTTCCGCGCCCGGTCGACGGCCTCGAAGATCAGCGACAACACGATGCCCACGACGGAACCGACGAGCACCGCGCCGACGCGTTCCACCGCCGGCGCGAGCAGACCGAGCGGGTCTGCGCCGATCACGATGATCACGCTGACGTAGGCGGAGCGGATGCCCTCGGACAGCCCGGCGAGATAGCAGAACAGCCCGGTCACGGACAGCCCGATCACGTAGCTCGGGATCGACGCCCCGAACAGCGCAAGGACGCCGAAGGCCACGAGCGCGCCGGTGACGTTGGCGCACACCCGCAGCAGCGCGGTCCGTCCCGACGTCCGGACCTTGTCCTGCATGACGAGCGCGACCGAGGTGACGGCCCAGCCCGCACCTGAAGCGCCCCCGGCGCGGAAACTCCAGAGGAGCGCGACGGCCGCGGCGACGAAGATCCCGGTGTGCAGCACGGCGTCGACGAGCCGTCGTCGCCACGGCTCTGCGGGGGCGTCCGGCGTCCCGCCCATGGCACCAGCCCTTCACCCGTCGGCGTCGATCGCGTACTCGCGACGCGCGGGTGCGGCGTTAGCGCTTTCGCCGGGCCGCAAGACCTCGCACAGTGGACGGGCACACACGAGAGGAACCGATGATGGACGACCTCGACGAGCTGTGGCGCGCGCTCGACCGCATCGCCACGACCCCGCGGCTGCTCGTTGCCTGCGACTTCGACGGCGCGCTGGCCCCGGACCTCGGTGATCCCGACGGCGCGCGGGCCGAGCAGCTCTCGTCGGAGTCGCTCAACATCCTGCTGGCGCTCGCGCACACGACGGTGGCGGTGGTGTCGCGACGTGACCCCGAGCAGGTCTTCGAGCTGATGCTGCTGTCGGGGGCGAAGGGTGGGCTGCGGTTCGTGGCGCCGGAGGAGCTCGACGGACTCCGCGCCGAGGTCGGCGCCACCGCGGCGGTGCGGGTCGTCTCCGCCGACGAGGAGCCGCAGCCGTTGCCGGCCGGGGACCTCGGGGTGAGGGTGCTCAACGAGGGGCCGCCGCCGGAGACCGGTTCCGGTTTCCTGGTGGAGGACACCGAGGCCGCCGCCGAGGTGCTGGAGGAGCTGGCCCGCCTGCGCCGCGGCACCTGAGCGGGATCATCGGCCGGACCTTCACCCGCGCGAGGTCCCCGTCCCGCGGTGATGATGGGCGGATGGCTCCCGAGCGGACCCCGGACGGCCGCTGGATCGTCGTCGACGGGCGGCGTTGGCGCGCAACGGATCCGGAGATTCCCGACGACGTCCGCGCGCGGCTGCAGAGCCATCTCGGCGCAGCGCGCTCGGCGGTGCGCACGGCGAAACGCAGTGGGGACGACCACGCACTCGCCGCCGCCCGGGAGCGGGTCGGGACGGCCAAGCACGGGCTCGGCGAACGCGGCACGCCGTGGTGGGAGCAGGACACGCGGACCCGCCGCAAACGCTGGTCCGACGCGCTCGCCGCCCTGGACGACTGATCAGCCGCCGATGCCGACCAGCGGTGCAGGGTCGACCGGCGTCCACAATGGTCGCTCACCGCCGAGCTCGCGTCCGGGCAGGCGTTGACGAATGTGTACCGCCCGGCGAGTCTGCCGACATGACATCGACGTCGTCGCGGGACCAGATGCGGTTCGACGGCCGGGTGGCGGTCGTGACGGGCGCCGGCCGGGGACTGGGGCGCTCCTACGCGCTCGCCCTCGCGGCGCGGGGTGCCAAGGTCGTGGTCAACGACCTGGGCGGCAGCCTGTTCGGCGAGGGCGCCGACGCGACCCCGGCCGACGCCGTCGCCGAGGAGATCCGGTCGGCAGGCGGCCAGGCGATCGCCGACGACTCCGACGTCGTCTCCGAGGATGGCGCCGCGGCGATCGTCGCCGCGGCCGTCGGGGCATGGGGCCGCGTCGACATCGTCGTCAACAATGCCGGAATCCTCGTCCCCGGCGCGCTGCCCGAGCTGGAGGCCGCGGACCTGCGCCGCCACCTCGACGTGCACGTCGTCGGCTCGTTCAACGTCACCCGTGCCGCGTGGCCCCACCTGGTCGCGCAGCAGTACGGCCGGGTCGTGCTGACGACGTCGGTCGGCATGTTCGGCGGCGGGCACCTGGTGTCGTACGCGACGGCGAAGGGCGCGTGCGTGTCGCTGGGCCGCTCCTTCGCGGACGCCGGCCGCGACCAGGGAATCCTCGTCAACATGATGGCTCCGGCCGCGGACACGCGGATGGTCACCGACCCGGAGTTCCGCGTGCAGTCGGGTCTGCCGCCGCTGGCCGCCGACCACGCACCGGACCCGACCCGGGGACCGGGTCAGGCGGCGCCGATGCTGCTCCTGCTGGCCCACGAGTCGTGCCCGTGCACGGGTGAGGTCCTCAGCGCGGGCCTCGGCCGGTTCGCGCGGGTGATGTGGGCGGAGACGCCGGGGATCGTGGCGGACGGCCTCGGCCCGGAGGACATCCTCGCGCGCTGGGACACGATCGTCGACGACGCGTCGTACGTGGTCCCGACGTCGACGAGCGACGCGGTCCGGGTGCGGGAGGCCCGCGTCGCCGACGCCCGCGGCTGACCCGGAACCCGCACGGGACCGGCGGACGCCGCGGCACCCGCCGGTCCGTGCCGGGGTCGGTCGAGGAAGCGATCGGTGCCCGTGGCCGTGGCCGGTCGTCGACGGGGCCGACCGTCGGGGGCCGGTTGTTCACTCGTCCGGTGTCGGGGCGTGGTTAGGGTCCCTGCCGTGTCCGCCATCGACCGCGTCCCCGACCCCACCGGCCTCTACCGGATCCGCGACGGCGTCTACGCGGCCGACGCCCGGTGCGCGGGCGGCCCCATCGTTGTCACGTGCCGCCCGACAGCATCCGGTCGACCAGGTCACTGTAGAGAACGCCCAGCTCACCGGGGTTCCAGCGGAGCCCCGGGCCGTACCAGCGGGCCACGTCGACACCCAGCGAGAGCACCGCGGTGGCCGCGCCCCGCGGGTCCCGGACGGTGAAGACCCCCGCCTCGACGCCGCGCTCGATCAGCTCCTGGACGACTCGCTCGATCCCTCGCCGCAGGTCGGCCACATCCGCCCGGTGCTCGGGCGTCAGGGCCGCGAGCTCGTACTGCACGATGCGGGCGATGGTGCGGTACTCGGCGTGCCACTCGGTGAACGCTCGGACCAGCAGGGTCGCCGCCCGTCGCGGGTCGGGCTCCCCCGCGGCGGCTCTGACGACCTCGAGTGCCATCGCGTGGCCGCGCCGCGACAGGGCGAACAACAGCTCCTCCTTCGAGCCGAAGTGGACGTAGAGCGCGGCCGTGCTGAGCCCGGAGCCCTGGGCGATGTGCTTGAGGCTGGTGCCGTGAAACCCGCGTTCGGCGAAGGAGTCGAGCGCGGCGCCGACGATCCGCCGCTGGGTCTCCGACGGCCACTCGGCCCACAGGTCGAGCCCGGCGAGGATCGCACCGACCTGCTCGTCCATGCGGCAAGGGTAGTTACTGATCGATCAGCAAACACTGCAGCCGCCCGTGTGAGCAGCGCCGCTTGACATCCGAAGCGCTGCGCCGTGCACTTACTGATCGATCAGTAAGCGCACGAGAGGAGCTCCCCCTTGACCGAAGCCGTGATCGTCGCGACGGCCCGTTCCCCCATCGGACGCGCCCGCAAGGGCGCGCTCAAGGACATGCGACCCGATGAGCTGACCGCGCAGATGGTGCGCGCCGCGCTCGCGAAGGTCCCCGCGCTCGACCCGGACGACATCGACGACCTCCTGCTGGGCTGCGGCCTGCCCGGCGGCGAGCAGGGCTACAACATGGGCCGCGTCGTGTCGGTGTTGCTCGGCCTCGACGGTGTGCCCGGCACGACCGTCACGCGCTACTGCTCGTCGTCGGTGCAGACCACCCGCATGGCCTTCCACGCCATCAAGGCCGGCGAGGGCGACGTGTTCGTCTCCGCCGGTGTGGAGGCGGTGTCGCGCTTCGACAAGGGCACCGCCGACGAGCTCCCCGGCACCCACAACCCGGCCTTCGCCGACGCCGAGGCCCGCACCGCCGCCACCGCCGAGTCGGGCACCGACACCTGGGTCGACCCACGCACCGAGGGCGCGCTGCCCGACGTCTACATCGCGATGGGACAGACCGCGGAGAACGTCGCCCGCGCCCACGGCGTCACCCGCGAGGACATGGACCGCTTCGCCGTCCGCTCCCAGAACCTGGCCGAACAGGCCATCTCCGACGGCTTCTACGCCCGCGAGATCACCCCGGTCGAGCTGCCCGACGGCACCCGCGTCACCGCCGACGACGGCCCCCGCGCCGGCGTCACCTACGAGGCGGTCTCCCAGCTCAAGCCCGTGTTCCGGCCCGACGGGCTGGTCACCGCCGGCAACTGCTGCCCGCTCAACGACGGCGCCGCCGCCCTCGTCGTCATGTCCGACACCCGGGCCCGCGACCTCGGCCTCACCCCGCTCGCCCGCGTCGTGTCCACCGGCGTGACGGGGCTGTCGCCGGAGGTCATGGGCTACGGCCCCGTGGAGGCGTCCCGTCAGGCGCTCGCCCGCGCCGGCATGACCATCGACGACGTCGACCTCGTCGAGATCAACGAGGCGTTCGCCGCGCAGGTCATTCCGTCGGCGCGCGACCTGGGTATCGACCCGTTCGGCGACAGGCTCAACGTTCACGGCGGGGCCATCGCCGTCGGCCACCCCTACGGCATGACCGGCGCCCGCATCACCACGACGCTGCTCAACGGCCTGCGCGCCAAGGACAAGAGCATCGGGCTGGAGACGATGTGCGTCGGCGGCGGGCAGGGAATGGCGATCATCTACGAGCGGCTTTCCTGACACGGTCCGGAGACGGACGATGCCGGTGGAGGACGGAGCACCCACCGTCCACCGGCACCGTCACGCCGGTCCTGCTCGGCCCCGCCTCAGCCGTCCTGGCGTCCCGAGTCCGGCACCCCGGCGTAGTCGGACAGCGCAGGACCGTTGACCGCGCGGTCGATCAGCCCCATCAGCGCCTCCATGTCGGGCTCCGGCGGCGGCCCGTCGGTCTCGGACACGTCGCGGGTCGCGGCGTGCATCCGGCCGATCTCCTGGTTGGCCTCGACGAACGGCCGCATCCACGCCTCGTACGCCGCGAACCCCACCTTCGGGTCCCAGTCGGCCGCGGCCAGCTCGCCGGCCAGGACGTACGCCCCCACCAGGGCCAGACCCGTGCCCTGCCCCGACATCGGCGACGAGCTGAACGCCGCGTCCCCGAGCAGCCCCACGCGTCCGCTCGACCAGCCGTCCATCACCACCTGGGCGATCTGATCGAGATAGAAGTCGGGGGCGTCGTCCAGGTGCGCCAGAATCTGCGGCGTCGACCAGCCCATGCCCGCCATCCTCTCCCGGAGCAGGTTCTTCTGGGCCTCGATGTCGCGGTGGTCGACGTCGAACTCGGCCGCGGGGAACGACATCATCGCCATCACCCGCTCCGGGTCCCCCACGGGCCGCAGCCCGGCCGAGCGCCCCGACTCCTTGTCCTGGTAGTCGATCAACCAGCGGTCGATCCCGAACTCGTTGGGAACGCTGTAGAACGCCAGCACGTGGCCGAGGTGTCGGATGTAGCGCTCCCGCGGCCCGAACACCATGGCGCGCAACGCCGAGTGCAGCCCGTCCGCCCCGATCACCAGGTCGAAACGGCGCCGGTCGCCACCCGCGAACACCACGTCGGCCCCGTCGGCGTCCTGGGAGACCTCGGCGATCCGGTCGCCGAACAGGTACTCGACGCCCTCGCGGGTGTCGTCGTAGAGCACCTGGGCCAGGTCGCCGCGCAGGATCTCGATGTCGGAGATGAACCCGTCGCCGCCGTCGTCCTCCGCACTGAAGGTCTCCAGCACGTTCCCGTCGACGTCCACCGTGTACGCGCCGGCGGTGTCGGTGCACGCCGCGCGGATCGTCGCGTCCAACCCCATGCGGCGGATGACCTCCTTGGTCACCCCGCGCGCGTCCACCGCCTGCCCACCGGGACGCAGCCCCGGCGCCCGCTCCACCACCGTCACCTCGGCGCCCCGCCGCTGCAGCCAGTGCGCCAACGCCGGCCCGGCGATGCTCGCCCCCGCCACCACCACCCTGATACCGCTCACCTGCTGCTCCTTCGTCGGCTCGTCGAGGAGAAGACGTCGACCGCGCCGGAATCTAATCGGCTGCCGTCACGAGTTCCCCGGCGCAGTCCGGCGCTGTCCCGCAACACGCGGTTGATCCCGGTTCAGCGTTCTCGCGCTGCTCGTCGCGACGTTCGGCGGCACCGATGAATTCGGCGCCCCGGCATCGTCTCCACGTCGAGAGCTGTCCACCGAGCCCGGGAGGAACCATGACCGAGCAGAACGCCGGCGCCCTGCCACCCGTCGTCGACCAGCAGACGTGGCGGGCCGCCCTCGACGAGCTGCGGGTGCGGGAGAAGGCCGCGACCCGCGAGCTCGACGCCATCGCCGCCCAGCGTCGCCGGCTCCCGATGGTCGAGCTGCCCGGCTACACCCTGATCGGCGCCGACGGACCCGTGCGCCTCGCCGACGTGTTCGACGGGCGCTCCCAGCTCATCGTCTACAACCACATGTGGTTCGACGACGCGGAGTGGCAGTGCGGCGGCTGCACCGGCCTGACCTCCCAGTACGTCCGGCTGGGCTTCCTCGACAACTACGACGCGCGCTTCGTCGTCGTCACCCACGGGCCGATCGACGAGGCGCTGGCCTACCGCGAGAAGGTCGGCAACCGGATGGACTGGTACTCGTCGTCGGAGAGCTCGTTCAGCTCCGACATGGGCGCCGGCCCGGGCGAGGGCTTCGGGGTGAACGTGTTCCTGCGCGACGGCGACACGGTCTACCGCACCTGGCACACCAACGGCCGTGGCACCGAGCAGCTCAGCCACACGTTCCCGCTGGTCGACGTGCTGCCGTGGGGCCGTCAGGAGGAGTGGCAGGACTCGCCCGACGGCTGGCCGCAGTCGCCCACCTACTCGAAGTGGCTCGACTCCCCCGACGTCGCGCGGCTGTACGGCGCGTCATGAGGGAGCAGATCAACGGTCTGGACCTGTACTTCGAGGTCCACGGCGAGCTCGGCTCGTCGCGGATCCCGCTGCTGCTGATCCCGGGTGCCTTCATGGGGACGGGCTCGATGGCCGCCTGGACCTCGGCCTTCGCGGCCACGCGGCCCGTGATCGTCTACGACCAGCAGGGGCACGGCCGCACCCCGGACACGTCGCGCCCGATGTCCTACGAGCAGTTCGCCGACGACGCCGCCGAACTGTTGCGCGCGTTGGGTGTCGAGCGTGCCGACGTCATGGGCTACTCGCAGGGCGGCGGCGTCGCGCTGCAGCTCGCGCTGAGGCACCCGGCTCTCGTCGGCAAGCTGGTCTCGCTGTCGGCGACCTACCGTCGCGACGGCTGGTACCCGGTGGTGGGCGAGGTCGTCCGGCAGCTGAGCGCGGCCGCGTTCGCAGGCTCGCCCGTCGAGAAGGCGTTCATGGAGCACACGCCCGACCCGGCTGCGTTCGAGGCCTACATGGACAAGATGAAGGTCCTGAACGTCGAGGACCAGCAGATCAGCGACGACGAGATGCGCTCGATCGCGGCTCCGACGATGGTCATCGTCGGCGACGCCGACGGTGTGCGTCCCGAGCACGCGGTGGAGATGTTCCGCCTGCGTGGCGGTGGCGACGAGCAGGCAGCGGCATCGGGAATGCTGTCCGGGCCGCCGCCCGCGCGGCTGGTGATCCTGCCGGCGATGTCGCACGTCGGCCTCTCGGGCGAGGCCGCGGTGCTGGTCCCGATGGTCACCGCGTTCCTCGACGACGTGCCGCCGCCGACGCCCGACCTCTTCTAGAGCTCTTGCGGACGGGATCCGACCGCATGTCCGGGCAGAGTCGTGGCCGACGCCGAACCACGGAGGACCCCGATGTACGCACCCGCCCGCCACGACGAGATCACCGGAATCGTCAACTACCTCGAGCAGCAGCTCACCGCCATCCGCTCGGCCGCGTTCGGGCTCACCGAGGAGCAGGCCCGCGAGACGCCGTGCCGCAGCGCGCTGTCGATCGGCGGGATCATCAAGCACTCCGCGCAGGGCCTGCGGGGCTCGGTGCAGCGGTTGACGAGCGGGGTCGTCGACCAGGCGCTCGACGCCGAGGCCTACGCCGCGTACGCGGACGGGTTCGTCGTGCGCGACGACGAGACCGTGGCCGCGACGATCGACGACTTCGACAAGGCCCGCGCCGAGCTGATGGCCGTGCTCGCATCGATCGACCCGGCCGCCGAGACCCTGGCGCCGCCCGCGCCCTGGGAGGGCATCTTCGACGCGCGGCCGATCCACGCCCGCTACTACCTGCTGCACCTGGTCGAGGAGTACGCCCGGCACGCGGGGCACGCCGACATCGTCCGCGAGCAGATCGACGGCGTCGCCGTCCCGGCGCTGGTCCTCACCCTCGCAGGCGCCCCGGCCAACGACTTCTTCCAGCCCTATGAGCCGGCCCCCGGCACGCTGCTGGCGTGAGCGACACGTCCGGTCCATGCTGAGGGCGATCGGGCTGGGGGGTGCCGGCATGAAGGTCGTCGTCGCGGGCGCGGGGATCGGTGGGCTGACCACCGCCCTGCGCCTGCACCAGGACGGGATCGACTGCGAGATCGTCGAACAGGGCCGTGCGATCCGCGAGCTCGGCGTCGGCATCAACGCGCTGCCGCACGCCGTCAAGGAGCTCGCGGCATTGGGGTTGCTCGACCGTCTCGACGAGATCGCGATCCGCACCACGCAGCTGTCCTACCTGCACCGGCTCGGCCAGGAGATCCTGCGCCGGCCCTGCGGTCTCGACGCCGGGTTCACGCTCCCCCAGTTCTCCCTGCACCGCGGCCGGCTGCAAGGGGTGCTGCTGCGGGCGGTGCGTGAACGGCTCGGTGACGACGCCGTCCGGACCGGGCACCGGCTCGTCGAGTTCGACCAGGACGCGTCCGGCGTACGGGTGCGCGTCGCCGATGGACAGGACGACGTCCACGGCGACGTCCTCGTCGCCGCCGACGGCATCCACTCCACCGTGCGGGCACTCCTCTTCCCGGACGAGGGCCCACCCCGCTGGAACGGCGTCATGATGTGGCGCGGCGCCACCGACTGGCCCTCCTTCGGCGGCGGCCGTTCCATGCTCATCGCCGGCGGTACCGCCGCCAAGCTGGTCGTCTACCCGATCGGTGCAGGTCGGACGCCCGGTACGACGCTCACGAACTGGGCCATCTGCATCCGCACCGGCCGGCCCGGCGACCCGCCCCCCGAGCGGCAGGACTGGTCACGCCCGGCAGACCCGGCCGATCTCGAACAGCACATCGGACGCTTCCACCTGCCCGAGGTCGACCACGCCGCCCTCGTCCGGGCCACCCCCGAGGCATTCGCGTTCCCGATGTGCGATCGCGACCCCCTCCCACGCTGGACCCACGGCCGCGTCACCCTGCTCGGCGACGCCGCCCACCCCATGTACCCCATGGGATCCAACGGCGCCGGCCAAGCCATCCTCGACGCCGCCGCCGTTTCCGCCTGCCTCCTGCGACACGCCGACGACCCGGCCGCCGCACTCACGGCCTACGAGGACGAACGGCTCGCCGCCACCAGCGAGATCGTCCTGCGCAACCGCATCGGCGGCCCCGAGAGCGTCATCGACGAGGTCGAACGACGCGCCCCCGACGGCTTCGGCCACCTCGACGACATCATCGACGCCGCTGAGCTCGACGCCGTCGTCAACGGCTACGCGCAGGTCAGCGGCGCCTCCAAGGACCAGGTCAACCGCCTCGGCTGAGCAGGCCGCTCAGGCGCCCTCCACCGAGCCGGGCGGCAGGAAGTTCACATCGCACTCGGCCGAGAGCCTGACGACCTCGGCCGGGTCCTCCAGGTCGTGCAGCTTGTCGAACAGCTGGGCGAGCTTTCCCGACGGGCTCACCCAGAACAGCGCACGCGTCGGCGCCTCGCTGCGGTTGTAGTAGGCATGCGGGAGGTTGCGCGGCATCCGCACCGTGTCCCCCGGCCCCGCCGTCTCCCACTGGCCGTCGAGATAGAGGGTGAACACACCCTCGAGGACATAGATGTGCTCGTCCTGGGTGGGGTGCACGTGCGGCGGGACACCGGTGCCGGGCGGGTCGTAGGTCTCGAACGCGAAGCTCGAGTCGCTGGCCGCCTTCATGTAGTAGGTGTGGCCCAGGATGTTCCAGATCCGCTTCTGCACGCCCTCGTTCGCGAGCGTGATCCCCTTGGGGAGCGGGCCGAGCACGATCTCGTCGCCGAACATGACACCTCCGCGCCGCTGGTTCGCTGTCCCCGGCACTCTGCGCCATGCCGCCGCCGTTGTACATGCCGACGACATCTGTTGTTCCGAGGACAACAGATGTACTCGGCCGCGGCATGAGCAACCGGAGGAACGCGCTGCTCGGGGCGGTCGTCGAGTGGGTGTCCGCCCGCGAGCGTGAGAACGTCGAGCAGTCGGCGCGGTGACCCGTCCACCTAGTCGGCGCCCAGTCGCTCCACACCCGGGCCCGTGAGCTGCGGGAGCGCGGGAGCGACCCGCCCGGTGAGCACCATCAGCAACGCCTGGACGGGGGCCCGGAGGTCGGCGCCCTCCCGCGCGGCGTAGGCCGTTGGGCCCGAATCCGGATGAAAGTGCAGGTAAGGGGCCGGGATCGGCAACCTGCAGCCGCACTGTCGCTACGCCCGCGGGTCGACCGGTCACATTCCGCGCAACGACGATTCCTCGCGTAGCGCCGCGCATCGCGGGGCCGAGTCCACCGGCAGTTCGGACCTTCACTCGCCCCCCGACTGGAGGTCCGAACTCCCACAGCACCACCGACGAACGGCGATCGCCGGCTCGACGACATCCGCCCGCTCACCCCACGGCGCCGTAGCAGGGGTCGGAACGGTCGCGCCTGCCCCGGACGAACGCGTCGAGAGGCAGGCCCAGCGCCGGCGGGAGAACCTGCGGGGTGCACGACCAGTCGTGCACCACCGTGCGACTCGCGATCCGCCACACCCCGTCCCTCCGCGCGAACAGGTCGACGTACCGACCGGCGAAGACGTCGAGCGCCTCGGCGTTCTCCGCTGACTCGGTCGCCCGCCACAGGTAGGCGAAGACGTAGGTCTCGACCCGCGCCGCGTCCCCGTCGAGCTCGATGAGCTCGTTCGCCACCGCGTGCGTCGTGCGCAGCGCTGCCGACGCCAGCCTCCCGACGATGAACTCCCCGAACTCCTGGCCGGGGCCCGACCAGTAGCCGTGGTCGTCGACGGAGTCGAGGTGGTAGACGGTGCGGAGCAGCTCGACGTCGCCCCGGTCGACCCCGCGGCAGTAGCGCATCAGCACGTCGTGGATCTCCGCGCGGTCCATGAGCGTGCGCAGCCGGTCGTCGTCGATGGTCATGGAGCCACTCCCCACGGGGCCGGGCGCGACCCCACGCTCATCCGTCAGTACTCGCAATCCATGAATATGATCACGACATACGCGGCGAACCAAGGCCCCGCCCGGCACGGACTCACGGCTGCGCGCGGTTCGAGGACACGCCCGGACCCCCGCAGCGATCGGAGATGGTGAGGACGACATCGTCCCGGGCGTACTCGACCTCCCGGAGAAGCGCCGCGATCTCAGGAGGACGCGCATCTCGCGCCGTGCCCATGGAGCATCGACGGTGTGATCGGGCCGGTTCGGTGCGCTCAGTGCTGGGGCGGCGGTCCGAGCAGCTCGAGGGCGTGTCGGCCGGCGGCATGGCCGAGCGCGGCAGGATCGACGGGTCCCGGGTCGGGAAGGCGTCGTTCCGCGGCCGGTCGGGCGACCTCGGCGGCGAAGTCCTCGAAGCCGGCCGGGGTGGTGATCTGCAGGGCCCGCAGGGGCTGGTCCGGCCCGACGAGGAAGGTGTGCGGACGGTTGACCGGGAGCAGGACGAAGTCGCCCGGCCCGGCATCGAGAACGTCCTCACCGCACCGGAACCGGGCGTGCCCGTCGAGGATGTAGAACGCCTCGTCCTCGGCCAGGTGCCGGTGCAGCGGTGGGGCGAACCCGGCCGGGTTGAGGAACTCGACGATCGTGAGCGCGCCGCGAGTGTGGGCGCCGGTGGTCTTGACCGTGGCGAGGCTGCCCAGGAACCACAGGGCATCACCCTCACCGGAGCGCAGCATGTAGGGCATGCCCGAGCCCGACGTCGACATCTGGACCCCTCTTTGACTGGACGCTGTCTATCCAACATACGGGAGTATCCTCGACTGATGCCTGCCGTCAACGGTGAGCGCCGCACATATCGCTCGACGGTCCGCGACGAGTCGGCCCGGCGCACCCGTCGGGCGATCGTCGAGGCCGCGAGGACCTTGTTCCTCGACCGCGGCTACGTCGCAGCCTCGCTGCGTGAGGTAGCCGAGATCGCCGGTGTCGCCCGACCCACCGTCGCCGCCGCGTTCGGCTCCAAACCCGCCCTGCTCAAGCAGGTGCTCGACGAGGCCCTCGCCGGCGACGACGAGCCGGTCCCCGTCGCACGGCGCCCCTGGTTCGCCCCGGTCTGGCAGGCCACCACGCCGCGCGCCGCGCTCACCGCCTACGCCGCGGTCTGCACCCTCCTGGGCCACCGCGCCGCCCGGATCTTCGAGGTCGTCCACCGCGCCGCCGACGAGACCACCGAGATCGCCGATCTGTGGGACACCCTGCTCCGCAACCGTCGAGCAGGTGCCGAGATGGTCGTCAGACGGGCCATCGAGATCGGGCCGATCCGCGCCGGGCTCGCCCTGGAACGAGCGATCGACGCCATCTGGATACTCAACGACCCCGCCCACTACGGGAACCTGGTCCTCGCCCGGCACTGGCCTGAACCGGACTACGAACGCTGGCTGGCCGAGCAGATGTGCGCCGCACTCCTGGCCGACGGCCCGGCGTCCGAGGAGGTCGACAGCAGGCCCTGAACGGACGCCTCGCCCACCACCGCGGACACATCGATGATGATCTGTGAGCGGCTCACCCCTGGCGGGTCTCGCTGTGGCTCTCGATCGGGTCGGCCGGACGTCACTGGTCACCGCAGCGACCTGCCGTCGCCGACACGGACCTGGCTCGCCAGCGTGACCGCGACCTGTCGCTGCTCGAGGCTCGGCCGGCGGACCCGGGTCGAGGAGGTCAGCAGGAAGGCGCCTGATCCGTCACGGACCGGCAGTTCGACGACATCCATCGTCGGAAGGCCGGCATGCTCGATGTCCACCATTTGCCCACGCCAGGTCACGATGCCGTCGTCGCACAGTCGAGGACGATCAGGCCTCGGCGGGGCATCGCTGAACCGGCACCCGTCGAGATCGAGCACCTCGGCGATCATGCGGCCGACGACCTCCACGACCTCGGACGCCCCCCGGCCCTCGCTCGCGATCCGGACTGCCTCGGCGACCCCTGCGAGGTATGCCGCGCGCCGCGCGGCGCGGTCGAGCTCACGCCGCGCCCACTGGGCGACCTCGGTGACCGCGATCCCGACCAGGAACAGCAGGACCGCCGCCTCGATGTCGCCGGCGCTTCGGATGGTGAAGCTGAGGTAGGGCTCTGTCAGAAGGAAGTCGAACGCCGCTGCGGCGACGACCGCGGCGGTCACCCCCGCCGCCCGGTCGCCGCGGATCGCGACGGCCACCACCACCAGCACCAGGATCAGGGCCATGCTCGTGCTGGCCAGAACGCTCCGGAGCAGGATCAGCGCTGCTGCCACCCCCAGTGGCAGCAGCACCGCCCAACCGAGCGGGAGGGGGCGGATCGCAGTGGTCACGACCCGAGAGAACCACCGGTTCCGGGTCCCGACAACGCATCTTGACGCGGTCTTGATGCCCACCACCCGGCCGGAGCACCACCATGCGCAGGTGTCGGATCGTCCACGATCGCGCAGTCGCCCGCCGGCCCGCGGCCGGACTGCCCGCCACAACCGACGCACCCCACGACCGCGACCGTTGTCGCCTGCCGCTCGCCCGTTCCTCGTCTCGCCGGGCGCACCACGTCGCGCCGGTGACCACCCTGTGCACGGCCGTGCCGATGCTCGGGTCGGAGCGGCCGCGCTCGGCCGGCGCCTCTCCGCCGCAGGCCTCCTGGTGACCGTGTCCTGATCGTGCTCGGCACGGGAGCCTCGCTGCCTGGGGCCTGACTCTGGCCGTCGCGCTGCCGAGCAGCCGGCCGTGGCCGCCGTCGGGCTCGCGCGGCGCCGAACGATCACCCGGCCCGGGAGGAGAGCGGGATCGTCAGCCGGCGGCCGCCCTCACCGTCATGTGCTCGACGAACCAGTCGCGCCCCGCCGCCGCAGCTTGTTCGAGTGCACCCGGTTCTTCGAACAGGTGCGTAGCCCCGGGCACGACCACCAGGCGCGCCGGGCCGCGGAGCCGGCCCATGGCACGTCGGTTGAGTTCGAGCACGGGCAGGTCGTCACCGCCGACGATCAGCAGCGTGGGCGCCACGACCTCACCCAGCCGAGGCGCGGCCAGATCCGGACGCCCGCCCCGGGAGACGACGGCCGCGACTCCCGGATCCCCCGCCGCCGCCCACAGCGCCGCTGCGGCACCCGTGCTCGCCCCGAAGTACCCGATCGGTAGGTCACGGCAGTCCGGTACGGCGCGCGCCCAGCGGGCGGCCCCGACGAGCCGTTCGGCGAGCAGCTCGATGTCGAACACGGCGCTGCGGTCGAGCTCCTCGTCGGCGCTGAGCAGGTCGAACAGCAGAGTGCCCAGACCCGCCTCCCGCAGCACCCGCGCGACGTACCGGTTGCGTGGGCTGTGGCGGCTGCTCCCGCTGCCGTGAGCGAACACGACCAGGCCCCTCGCATGCTCCGGCACCGTCAGGTGACCCGGCAGCGACACCCCACCCACGGGCATCTTCACGACCTCGTGGAGGTCGCCCGCCGGAGCCGGCGAACTCGCGACCACCGCTACCGCCGGCGGCGCAGGCCGTCGTGCCTGCTCCAGCAGCGATTCGACCTCGTCGTCCGTCGTCTGACGGAAGTCGCGGTAGAACTCCCCCACTGCGACGAACCGCGGCGGGACGTCGAGGCAGACGAGCTCGTCGACCTCGCTGCGCAGCGCCTGGAACGATTCGGGGGCACAGACCGGTGCCGCCAGCACGACCCGCGCCGCGCCGTGCACGCGGGCGATCGCACACGCCGCTCGGGCGGTCGCCCCGGTGGCGATCCCGTCGTCGACCACGAGCGCGGTGCGGCCCGTCAGTGGCAACCGGGGGCTGCCGCGGCGGAAGCGTTCCGCCCGCCGGCGTACCTCCACGCGCGCCTGCCGCTCCACCTCGCCGAGCTCGGCCTCGCTGACATGTGCCGACCGCACGATACGTTCGTTCAGGATCAGGACACCGTCCTCACCGACCGCTCCCATCGCGAGTTCCGGCTGGAACGGCACGCCGAGCTTGCGTACGACCAGCACGTCCAGCGGTGTGCCGAGAGCCCGGGCCACCTCGAAGGCGACGGGAACGCCGCCCCGGGGCAGCCCGAGAGTCACGACCTCGTCACTGTGGACGGTCAGACGGCGCAGTCGTGATGCCAGCCTGCACCCGGCGTCCCTGCGATTGTCGTAGCCCATCTGCCCTCCTCGTGTACCGGTCACCCTCGGGCGGGCCGACCGCGTCCGGCAGGGGCGTTCGACCTGCTCGCTGGAGTCCGTCGCGAACGACCGAAGGGGTCGAGCCCCGAGGGTCCGTTCGCAGCGGACGGACGTTCGCGCGGAACACGATCGGTTGCGGCGCGGGCCGCCGCTGATCTCGCCGCGTCAGCACGGCAGGGGCCGTGGTCCCGGAGTCCGGTTGAAAGAGGTCCCCGCGGTCGAGCGGGACGTTCAGGCAGGATGCGTCGACAACGGCGAAGTGGATGAGTCGCGTCGAGGGCGGCACCGGCGGGCTCGTGCCCGCGGCTTGCCGAGGACGTGTCGGGAACGACCGGCGGACCCAGCGGGACTCGTCCGGCGACCGCGACATCGATTGCTCAGAGCCTGTGTGACCCCATCGCGTCGGGCTCGTCGCGTGCGACGAGGACCGTGCGGACGTGTTCGACGATGTCGGTGAGCTGGTCGGACGCCGCGGCCAGCCGCGTGTCGGCAGTGCCACGGCCCACAATGCTGCGGAGGCCGTCGAGCCTCAGCACCACCTCGAACAGCCGGGTCACGACGTAGTCCGCGAGCTCCGCCATGTCGTCGTCGGAGGCCCGAGGTGACGCGACGGGACGGCGCGCGGGACGACCGTCGCCGGCGATCGACGACGGGGCCGTCCTCGACGGCGCCGTGTCGTCTGCGGCGAGCCTGGCCGCGAGCAGCTCGGCGGCCAGGTCCGCGAACACCTCCAGCAATCGGAGATCCGGCTGGGTCAGGCGGTGGACACGCCGGAAATGCGTCGAGACGACACCGACGACCCGGCCGTTGTGGTCCGCGAGCAGGGTGGACTGGATCGCGCGGATACCGGCTGCCGCGGCGACGGCACGATGCGGCGCGTACCCGGAATCGGTGATCACATCGGTCACGACGACCTGGACACCGTCGCGGGCGGCCCGTCCGTAGACGACCAGATCGTCGTCGACCACCGAGAAGTGCTCGAGGAATGCCGCGTCCAGCTCGGTGTGGGTCACGATGCGCAGTTGACCGGTGTCAGGATCGCGCAGTTGAAGGATCCCGGAGTCCGCGCCCGTCAGCACGACCGCCTCCTCGAGGATGGTCGCCAGCAGAGCCGTCAACGACGCGGGCCCCGACCGGGGCCGCGTCGTGCTCCGCAGCCCCGCCGGTGCCTCCCGGTCCACCAGCACCTGAACTGCGGAGAGCAGGCGCCCCGCACGATGGGCCGAGATCGTGCCGTCGTCTGCCCTGCCGTCGCCTGATGGCGTCGACGGCCACGAGCGGTGCGCTCTCAGCGCCCACTGCACAACGTCGGACCGGACCCGGTAACGGGCAGCGACCATGTCGAGTCCCCTCGGAAGCCGCCCCCCGGGCAGCACGGAGCAAGCCATGACACCGACCGGGGCGAGTCCGACTCTTGCCGCCCAGCCTGTCGGGGAAGCGAGCCCGGGCACTCGGCCTTCCTCCGCGCTACGCCATCCACGATGCAGAGGCGTGGCATGTGAAGTAGTGCGTCACGTCACGCAAGTCAAGCGCCCAGGTCGCGTTGCAGAGGAACAGACCCCCGGGGATCGAACACCGAGGGTCGGATCGAAGATCGCGCCCCGTCACCGATGACGTGCACGGTGCAGCACAGGGCGCGCCCTCGCGCCTGTTCCGTCCCACCCAGATCAAGAGCAGGCAGGCGTGGCAACACGCGAAGTCACATCCGGTCAGCTCCCTGTGTCGGCCTCCCCCACGCAGCGCTTCGGCATTGCCCACCACGACGGCGCCGGACCGGGACCGACGGCCGGCGGTCGACCACGTCGAGCGGGGAAGCGGTTGCCTCAGCCGACGCGCCGTGAGGAACCAGTTCCGCGACGCGATGCTCAGACAGGCCTACCGAGCGCTCCCCCGCCGTGCCAGTCGAGGCAGACCACCGTGGCGTCGTCGCGCAGGTCACCACCCGTCGCGGCAAGGACCTCCTCGCCGAGGGTGTAGACCACCTCGCGGGGATGCTTGTCGGCCGTCGCGGCCAGCACCGCCTCGACGTCGACCACCTCGGCGTTGCGTTCCAGCATCCCATCTGTGATCAGGACGATCCGGTCTCCCGCCCGCATGTCGACGTGCTGCAGCATGAACTCGTGGCCGGCGTAGAGGCCGAACGGGATGTCGATCGCGAGCTCGATCTCGCTGACCACGCCCTCACGGACCCGGTAGGGCAACGGATGCCCAGCACTGACCATCGTGAGACGAGCGTCGGCCCGGTCGACACGGACGAGCTGGCCGGTCACGAACTCACCAGGCCTCGAGTGGGCGACCAGCGCATCGTTGGCCGTACCGGCCTGGTCAGACAGGTCGAGCTGGTGACGACGACCGTTGCGCAGGCTGCTGACCAGCACCGTCGCGAGCAGGGCCGCGGTGACATCGTGCCCCACGGCGTCGGTGATGGACAGGTGCAGGCTGTCGCGGTCGAGGGCATAGTCGAACGTGTCACCGCCGACAGCGTTGGCCGGCTCGAGCCAGCCCGACACCGTGAACTGCCCTGCCTCGCAGGTGAACGCGCTCGGCAACAGCCTGCGCTGGATCTCCGCAGCGAGCGAGAACGGGGTGCTGCGTTGCGCCCACTCGAACAGGTCGGTGTGCCGGCGGCTGCCGACCACGACATAGGCGAGCGCCCGAGCCGCCGCGGCGATGCTCGCGACCGCGACCTCGTCGGGGACCTCCGCCATGCGGACCTCGACGACACCCATCGTGTCCCCTCGGTCGGTCACCGGCACGATCAGCCGGCTCCCGGCGGCGTCGGTGCGCAGGTCGGGTCGCTGCGAACGCAACACCGCCTCGTACACGGTGCCCGGCAGGTCCACTGTGGGAACGTCCTCGGCGGCGCGTTGATGCAGCCGGGCCGCATTGGCGTCCGTGCCGCCGAACCGGGCGACCGCACGCCCGCTGAGATCGGTGATCCAGAACCAGACGTCGGTCGCCGACAACATCTCGGCCATCGCGTCGGCCATGACGTCGATCGCCTCGACCGGCGAGGCCCCTTCCGCCCGGTCGAGGAGCTCCCGCAGGTCCAGCGTCGGAACCCGGGACGACGACATTCGACGAGACTAGTGCGACCGGCTCCTCGGCACCGCGACGCCCACAGGCCCAGCGACAGGTCACGCACCGGCGACGACCTGCCGCGCGCCGCCGGGTACCGGGCCGTTCGCGGCGCTGCGCGACGACTACCTGTCCGCGTCGATCATGCAGTCCAGTGCGTCGAGCTCGATCCGTCCCAGCTGCAGGAGCCACGAATCCTGGGTCTCATCGTGAGGGCCACAGCCACGACCACTCCGGCGCCGGAGGCTACGCATGAGCGACGCTGCTGACCTCGCACAAGCTCACGAACTCCTCGCGTACAGCCTCCGAGCGCAGCGGCGGCAACCTCGCACGCGTGGCCCGGACGATCGTCCCGACCGATGAGCTGGGCACCGTCGTCGCCGCTCACCCGACCGACGTCGACGGCCGGCGGTCTCCCGGCAACCAGGCCGTCGCCACGCTGCGCGCCAGACACACGGACCAGAGCGAAGACAGGCTCGTCGAAGCCACAGCCGTGCCACGACGAACGCCACCTCGTTGTGGTCCACTCCAGGGACCGCCGGCCCGTCGGGCGAACGTTGTGTCGCCAGCATCGAGACAAACCTGGACGGATCCGGGGTCGGCCGCGCCGGGCGTTCGAGCGGCTGCCGTGCTCCTGCGGAGGAATGCAGTGTTCGGTGAGCTCGGAATCGACCCGCTGGCAGCAGTGCGGGTCGTCGTCGCAACGGTTGCGATGTATCTACTGTTCGTCGCGCTGGTACGGATCTCGGGCCAGCGGAGTCTTGTTGCGCTGTCGGGGTACGAGCTGGCCTGCGTCGGCGCAGCCGGCGCGGTGCTCGGCCGGACGACGCTGCTCGAGGTGCCGACCCTCGGCACCGGGGTCGTCGCGCTGACGACGCTGTTCGCCGTCCAGCGGCTGCTGGGTCGCTGCCGGCGCAGCCGTGCCGTCCGGCGCCTCCTCGACCGCGACGCCGTGCTGCTCATGGACGCCGGCGGGATGCGGCACGAGGCGATGCGCCGGGCCCGGGTGACCGAGGACGAGATCCGCCAGCGGCTGCGGCTCGCCGGCATCGGGGACCCGCGGGAGGTCGGGTGGGTCGTCCTCGAGCGCAGCGGGCGGATCAGCGTCGTCCGGGCGTCGTCGGGACTCGACCCGGCGCTGCTCACGGACGTGCGCGCGCAGGCGCCCGACCGGCCGGCCTGACACCCCGTGAGCCGGCCGGTCCACTCGACGGACCGATCGCTACTGCGGCGCCCACGCTGCTCCCACGCTGGGGCCATGTCACTCACCGAAGAGGATGTCCGGCGGCTGGCCGCGCAGCTGTGGGACGCGGAGCAGCGCTCGGTCCCGGTGGAGCCGATCAGCCGTCGGCACCCGGGCGCCGACGTCGACGACGCCTACCGGATCCAGCTCGAGGGCGTCCGGCTGCGCGTCGCGCAGGGCGACTCCGTGCGGGGTCACAAGGTCGGCCTGACCGCCCGGGTCATGCAGCAGCAGTTCGGCGTCGACCGCCCGGACTTCGGCCACCTGCTCGGGTCCATGTTCCACCCCGAGGGCGAGCCGCTGCCGGTCGACGCGCTGATCGCCCCTCGCGTCGAGCCCGAGCTGGCGTTCGTCCTGGACCGGCCGTTGCAGGGGCCCGGGGTGACCGTGGCCGACGTCCTCGCGGCGACCGCGTTCGTGCTCCCGGCCCTGGAGATCATCGATTCCCGGATCGAGGACTGGCAGATCGGGATCGTGGACACCGTCGCCGACAACGCGTCGTCGGCGCGGGTCGTGCTCGGCGGGGTCCGGACCCCGATCGCCGGGCTGGACCCGCGGCTGATCGGGGTGGTCCTGCGGCGCAACGGCGAGATCGTCGAGACCGGTGCGAGCGGGGCGGTGCTGGGCAACCCGGCCCAGGCCGTCGCCTGGCTCGCCAACACGATCGCGCCCGGCGGCGGGATGCTCCGCACCGGCGACCTGATCATGCCCGGCACCTGTACGCGCGCGGTGGACATGCGCCCCGGGGACACCGTGCGGGCCGACTTCGAGCACCTCGGCCACGTGGGCGTCACCTTCAGCGCGGCCGTGGGGAGTGCGGCATGACCGATGTCGCGACATGGGCCGCACGGCTCGACGACGCCGCCACCGGCACGGCGCCGACCGCCCCGCTGAGCGGCGACGGGCTGACCGACCTGGCTGTCGCCTACGAGGTGCAGCGCGGCCTGGTCGGGCTGCGGCTGGGCCGCGGTGAGCGGCTCCTGGGCGGCAAGCTCGGCCTCACGAGCAGGGCGAAGCAGATCGCCATGGGCGTGGACCGTCCGCTGTACGGGCTCGTCACCAGCGGCATGGCCCGCAACTCCGGCAGCCGGCTCTCGCTCGAGGAGCTGATCCACCCGCGCGTCGAGCCCGAGATCGCGTTCGTGCTCGGGGAGCCCCTGGAGGGCCCCGGCGTCACGGTCGCCGACGTGCTGGCCGCGACCCGCTACGTCTGCCCCGCGCTCGACGTGATCGACAGCCGGTACGAAGGGTTCAGGTTCACCCACCTCGACGCGATCGCCGACAACGCGTCCTCCGCCGTGTTCGCGCTCGGGGACGACCTGGTCGAGCCCAGGGGCGACCTCGCGCTGACCGGCTGTGTGCTGGAGGTCAACGGCCGGGTGGTGGAGTCCGCCGCCGGTGCCGCCGTGATGGGACACCCGGCAGCGGCCGTCGCCTACATGGCCAACCAGCTCGTGGCCACCGACCGCCGCCTCGAGGCGGGCTGGGTCGTGCTCTCGGGCGGCCTCACCGCCCCCGTCCCCCTGCTGCCCGGCAGCACCGTCACCGCCACGCTCAGCGGGCTGGGCAGCGTCACCCTCGGCGCGGAGTAGAGGAGAACCCCCATGCCGTTCATCCAGGTCAACCTCGGTGCCGGCCGGACCGCGGAGCAGAAGGACGCGCTGATCCGGGCGGTGTCCGCCGCGGCCGCGGAGGCGATCTCGGTGCCGGAGGCGTCCGTGCGCGTCTGGCTCGTCGAGGTCCCGGCGACGGAGGTCCTCGTCGGCGGGCGGACCCTCGCCGAGAAGCAGGCCGCCGCCGTACCGCAGAGCCGGCCATGACGCACTTCGTCCTCGTGCACGGCGCCTGGCACGGGCCGTGGTGCTGGGCCGACCAGGTCGCGGCGCTGCGCCGGCGCGCGCACGACGCCACCGCCGTCGCCCTGCCGTCCGACGAGATCGGCGCCGGCGCGGCCGTGTACGCCGACGTGATCGCCCGCGCGGTCCGCGAGCCGGGCCGCGACGTCGTCGTGGGCCACTCGCTGGCCGGGCTCGCGATCCCGCTCGTGCCCGACCGGGTCCGGGTCGGCGCACTGGTGTTCCTCGCCTCGCTGCTCCCGGACCCAGGTCGCTCGTGGCGCGACCAGCTCGGCGCCGAACGCCCGATGGCGGACTGGTTCTACGCCGAAGGGCTGCCGAAGCAGGGCCGCGACGACCAGGGACGGACCGTCTGGCCCGCCGACGTCGCGACCGAGCTCTTCTACCACGACTGCCCGCCGCAGGTCGCCGCCGCGGCCGCGGCACGGCTGCGCCCGCAGTCGCCCACGCCCGTCGCCGAACCGACTCCGGTGACGGCCTTTCCGGACGTACCGATGCACTACGTCGGCTGCCGGTCCGACCGGGCGGTCTCCGGCGCCTGGGCCGCGGAGGCCGCCCGCGCGCGGCTCGGGACCGAGGTGACCTGGCTGGACGGTTCGCACAGCCCCTTCCTCGCCGACCCGGAGGGGCTGGCCGAGGTCCTGCTGACCCTGGAGGCCCGATGACCGCGCCGCTCACCCCGACCACGGCGGCCTCCCACCACGAGGTGGAACAGTTCCTCTACCGCGAGGCCGCGCTGCTCGACGAGTGGCGGCTCGACGACTGGTTCGCGCTCATGCACCCCGACGTCGAGTACCGCGTCCCCGCGCCCGGCTCCGACCACCTCGACCCGCGGCACACGCTGCAGGTGATCCACGACGACCACACGCGCCTCGGCGGGCGGGTGGCCCGGCTCAAGAGCAAGCACGCGCACGCGGAGAGCCCGCGCTCGCGCACCCGCCGGTTCGTGACCAACGTCCGGGTGCTGGACGGCCCGGTCGGCGACGCGGGGGAGGTCACCGTCGCGGCGAACTTCCACGTCATGCGCACCCGGCTCGGCAAGCTCGACCACTTCCTGGGGACCTACCGGTTCGTCCTGGTGCCCGACGGGGCGGGCTTCCTCGTCCGCGAGCGGGTCGCGACGCTCGACCACGGGATCGTCGAGGCGGGCGGAACCGTCTCGATCATCCTGTAGAGGCGTCGTCGTGCACGACCTGCACACCCACGTGGTACCGCCCGCGACCCCGTTCCTCGACCGCCTCGCGACGGCCGACCCGCGGTGGGCCCGGCTCGAACCGGGACCCGACACCGGCGACGTGCTCGTGGCGGGCAGGGTCTTCCGGACGGTCCGGCGGGTGGCGTGGGACCTCGACGCCCGCCGCGACGCCGCGGAGGCGGCCGGCGTGACCGGGCAGCTGCTGTCGGCGATGCCGGAGCTGTTCGCACCTTGGGCTCCCTCGGCCGACGGCGCCGACTACGCGCGCGCCTTCAACGACTGGCTCGCCGGTGAGCTTCCGCGCCACGGCGGCTTCTACGCGGGGCTCGGCGTGGTGCCGCTGCGCGACCCCGACGCGGCCGCGGCCCTGCTGACCGACGTCGCCCGCGCGGGGCTCGTCGGCGTCGAGCTGCCCGCCGACCCGCCGACGGCCGCCCTGCACACCGCGGCCTGGGCCGGGTTCCTCGACGAGGCCGAGCGGCTCGGGCTGGTGGTCTTCGTCCACGCCGTCGGTGGCCCGGGGGTGGCGGACTACCCGCACCCGATGGCCGCCAACGGGGTGCTGTTCCCGGCCAGCATCGGCACCGCGATCGGTGGGCTGATCGCGACCGGCGCGATCGCCGCCAGACCCCGCCTCCGGCTGCTCGCGAGCCACGGCGCCGGCTCGCTGGTCACCGAGCTGCCCCGGATCGACTTCCTGCGGGACACGACGCCCGCGCTGCGGGAGCTGATGCCGGAGTCGGCCGTCGAGTCCGCGCGCCGGCTCTGGTACGACCCGCTGCTGTTCGACGCCGGCCTGCTGCGGCTCCTCGTCGACGTCGTCGGCGCCGACCGCATCGTGCTGGGCACCGACCACCCGTTCATGCCCGTGGATCCCGTGTCCTTCCTCGACGACCCCCTGCTGCCGGCAGGCCTCGCCGTCGCCGTCCGCACGCACAACCCGGCCGCCCTGCTGGGCCTGCCGGCCTCCTAGCGAAGGAGCTGGAGCCATGACCGAACTGCTCGAACCCGCCGCCACCACCCCCACCGCCGGGCTCGTCGACGACCGCCCCGCCGACGGCTTCTTCAGGGTCAACCGGTCCGCCATGGTCGACGAGGCCGTGTTCGCCGAGGAGCAGCAGGCCGTCTTCGACCGGTGCTGGCTCTACGTCGGCCACACCTCGGAGATCGCCGCGCCCGGCGACTTCCGCACCCGCACCGTGGCCGGACGGCCGTTGATCCTCTGGCGCGGGACCGACGGCGAGGTCCGGGTCTTCCTCAACGCCTGCCGGCACCGCGGCGCCCAGCTGTGCCGGGTCCCCGACGGCAACGCCCGCGGCATGTCGTGCTTCTACCACGCCTGGACCTACGCCAACGACGGTCGGCTCACCGGGCTGCCCGACGCCGACGGGTACGGGCCGGGGTTCGACCGGTCGCGGTTCGGGCTGAGCTCCCCACCCCGCGTGGACGTCTACCGCGACTTCGTGTTCTGCTGCTTCGACCCCGACGCCGTCGACCTGCCCACCTATCTCGGTGGGGCGCGCGAGTACCTCGACCTGGTGGCCGACCAGTCTCCGGAGATGGAGGTGGTCGACGGGATGCACGAGTACTCGATGGAGGCGAACTGGAAGCTCTTCGTCGAGAACAGCCTCGACGGCTACCACCTGATCCCGTTGCACCGCACCTACTTCGACTACCTCAAGTCGACCGAGGACTCCTACCTCGATCCGCGCAGGCCCACCGAGGCCCGCGATCTCGGTGACGGACATGCGGTGATCACCGTCGAGGGACCGTGGGCACGGCCGGTGGCGCGCTGGACCCCGTCGATGGGCGAGGAGAACCGCGCCTATGTCGAGGCACGGAGGACCGAGCTGGAGGAACGGTTCGACGCGGACCGCGCCCGGCGGATCGCGACGACGGACCGCAACCTGCTCGTCTTCCCGAACCTGGTCATCAACGACATCATGGGCGTCGTGATCCGCACCATCACCCCGACCTCGGCGGGTCGCACCGTCATCGCGCAGTGGACGCTCGCGACGAAGGGCGAGCCGGAGTCCGTGCGCGAGCGCAGGCTGGACTCCTACGTCACCTTCCAGGGCCCGGGTGGGCTGGCGACGCCGGACGACATGGAGGCCTGCGAGTCCTGCCAGGAGGGCTTCGCCGCCGCGGCGGAGTCACCGTGGTCGGACATCTCGCGGGGGATCCACAAGGAGGCGACGGACGAGCCGTTCACGGCGGCCGACGAGATCCAGCAGCGTGCGTTCTGGCGTCGCTGGCGGGACCTGCTCGGCTCGCGCTGAGCGCCGTCGCATGCGCATCAGCGCCGACGAGGCCGGTGAGCAGCGGTCCGTGGGCGACCGGCTGCTCCTCATCCTCGACGCGGTCGCCGAGTCCCCCGGCGAGGTCGGGCTCAGCGAGCTCGCCCGCCGGACCGGCCTGAAGAAGGCCACGGTGCACCGGCTCGCCACGGACCTCGTGGCCCATCGGATGCTGGAGCGCGGCGGCTACGGCTACCGGCTGGGGCTGCACCTGTTCGAGCTCGGCCAGCACGTGCCGGCCTCACGACGGCTGCGGGCCACGGCGCTGCCGTTCATGTCCGACCTGCTCGTCGCGACCGGGGAGATCGTGCAGCTCGGGGTGCTCGACGGCACCGAGATCATCTACATCGAGAAGCTCACCGGCCGGCACAGCGTCCCCGCACCGTCGGCCGTCGGGGCGCGGCTACCCGCGTACTGCACGGGGCTCGGGAAGGCGATACTCGCCTTCAGCGACGAGAGCGCCGTGGACCGGGTGGTCAGCGCGCCGATGCCCGCGCGGACGAGCACCACGATCACCGACCCCGCCCGGTTCCGCCGCGAGCTCGACCGGATCCGCGAGACCGGTCTGGCCCACGACCGCGAGGAGGGGACCCGGGGCATCGTCTGCGTGGCGGCGGCGATCGTCGTCGAGAGCTACGTGGGTCGCGACGGGCACCGTGCCGTCGCGGGGCTCTCGGTCACCGGCCCGGCCCAGCGCCTGCAGCCGGTGCGGCTGGAGGCGGCGGTCCGTACCGCCGCACTCGCGATCAGCCGCGGTCTCGGCCACCCGCAGCTCGGCCGCTGACCGGACCGCTTCGCGTCGGCGGTCGGGGGTCGGGGGCGGGGGTCGGCGTCAGCGGCCGGCCGTCGGCGCACCGAGCGCGGCGTCGGGCTCGCCCGCCGGCCGGCGCACCGAGACGGTGGTGCGCCCCCCGAACCGCGCCGACAGGACCCGCCCGGCCCGCAGCGGTGTGGCGGCGGTGAGCCCGCCGGTGATCACCAGCTCGCCCGCCTGGAGGTGGCGGCCGCGCGCCGCGAGCTCCGCGGCCAGCCAGGCGACCCCGTGCAGCGGGTGCCCGCTCGCGGCGGCCGAGACGGCGGTGGCCAGCGGGACGTCGTCCTCGGTGAGCTCGACCGGCACCCGGTGGCAGCGGAGCGGGTCGACGTCCAGGGCGGGCCCGAGGACGACCCCGGCCGCCGACGAGCCGTCCGCGGTGTTCTGCTCGGCGGAGAACCGGTAGTCCAGCCAGATCGAGTCGACGATCTCCAGACAGGCGCGGACCTCGGCGACCGCGTCCGCGACCTCGGTGATCAGCAACCCGGGCCCCGACAGGTCCCGGGCCAGGACGATGCCGATCTCGGGCTCGACGCGCGGGTGCAGGAACCCTGCCGCGGTGGCCCCGTCGTGGCGCACCATGTCGTCGAGCAACGGGCCGTGGTTGGGGACGGACACGCCCATCTGCCGGCGCATCACCGCCGAGGTGTAGCCGAGCTTCCACCCGACGTGGCAGCGGCCCTCGTCGAGCCGCAGCGCCGTCAGCCGGTCCTGCACCGCGTACGCGTCGTCCAGCGACAGCGCATCGGTCTCGACGGTCGCGTCGAGCAGGGCGTGCCCGGTTCGCGCGCGGTGCAGGACGTGGGCGAGTCGCGCGGTGTCGGGCGCCTGGGTCTCGATCAGGTCGGTCACGGCTCCGATCGTCCGGCGTGGCGGTCCGGTGCGGTAACCCGCCGGTCCACTGGCCGGTCCGAGTCGTGGTCGCGGCCGCCCGGGCTTCCGAGACTCGACGGCACAACCCGCTCGACGACGAGGAGGAGCACCCATGGCCGAGATCCTGGGACTCGGGGTCACGCACTACCCACCCCTGAGCGGCACGGACGACAACCTGTCCAGGGTCTTCCGCGGCGCGCTGGCCGATCCGCGGCTGCCCGCCGAGCTCCGCGACCCGGCGTCCTGGCCGGAGCGGGCCCGCCGGGAGTGGGCGGACGACGAGGGTGTCGCGGCGGGCAAGGCCCATCGCGCGGCGCTGCTGGAGGGCTTCCGCCGCACCCGTGCGGCGCTCGACGAGTTCCGCCCCGACGTCGTGCTGATCTGGGGCGACGACCAGTACGAGAACTTCCGCGAGGACCTCGTGCCGCCGTACGCCGTACTGGCCTACGAGGACAAGGTCGTCCATCCGTGGCGGCACGCCGACGAGTCCTCGAACATGAAGGGCACGCCGAACGTCTGGGGCGAGGACGAGGACACCGCGCGCACCATCCGCGGCCACCGGCCGTTCGCCAGGCACCTCGTCGAGGGACTGATGAACTGCGGCGTCGACGTGCCCTACGCCTACGAGCCGCTGCACCACCCGGGCTTCGCCCACGCGTTCCTCAACACCGTGCTCTACCTGGACTACGACCGCCAGGGGTTCGACCACCCCGTCGTCGCCTTCCCGCTGAACTGCTACGGCCGCAGGGTGATCAGCTACCAGGGCAACATCTCCCCGCTCGGCGTCGAGCGCGAGCTCGACCCCCCGTCGCCGAGCCCGTCGCGGATCATGGACGTCGGTGCGGCCGTCGCCCGGATCTGCGCCGACAGCCCGTACCGGGTGGCACTCGTCGCGAGCTCGAGCTGGTCGCACAGCTTCCTGGTCGACTCGACGTTCCGGCTGTTCCCGGACTCGGCGGCCGACGAGCGCATGTACGACGCGCTGGTGACCGGGGACCACTCCGTCTGGGAGAACACGACCCTCGAGGACGCCGAGAAGGCGGGCCAGCAGGAGCTGCTGAACTGGTGGGCGCTGGTCGGGGCGATGCGCGAGCTGGGTCTCGCGCCCAGCTGGACGACGTTCGCCGCGTCGAACATCTTCGTGTCCAACAAGGTCTTCGCGATCTATGACGGTGCGGCCCGGTGAGCGCCGCAGCGGTGGCCGACGTCGCGGTGATCGGCGCGGGGCCCACCGGGCTGTTCGCCGCGTTCTACGCCGGGATGCGCGGGTTGTCGGTCGCACTGGTCGACGCCCTGCCCGAACCGGGCGGCCAGATCTCGGCGCTCTACCCCGAGAAGCTCGTCCGTGACGTCGCCGGGTTCCCCGCGGTCAAGGGGCGGGACCTGGTGCGCTCGCTCGTCGAGCAGGTCCGGCCGTTCCGCACCGAGATGCTGCTCGGCCGGCAGGCGGCCCGGCTCGACGACCGCCCCGGCGGGCGCTTCGAGATCGGGTTCGCCGACGGCGGCACGCTGGAAGCGGGCGCCGTCGTGGTGACGGCGGGGATCGGGACCTTCGCACCCCGCACGCTGCCGTGCGGTGAGGACTTCCTCGGCCGTGGCCTGACCTACTTCGTCCACGACCCCGCCGAGCTCGCCGGCCGGCGCGTGCTCGTCGTCGGGGGCGGGGACTCGGCCCTCGACTGGGCCGACGCCCTGCAGCACTCGGCCCAGGTCACGCTGGTGCACCGCCGCGACAGCTTCCGCGCGCACCGGCACACCGTCGACCAGGTGCTCGCCGGACCGGCCCGCGTGCACACCGAGACGGTCGTCGAGCAGCTGCGCGGGGACACGCGGGTGAGCGGGGCCGTCCTGCGCAACATCGCCACCGGGCGGCTCACCGAGGTCGGATGCGACAGCGTGGTCGCCGCGCTGGGCTTCGTCGCCAACCCGGGCCCGCTGCTCGGCTGGGGCTTCGACGTCGCCGACCGCAAGATCGTCGTCGACACCGCGATGCGAACGTCGCGGCCCGGCGTCTTCGCCGCGGGCGACGTCTGCACCCATCCCGGGCGGGTTCCGCTGATCGCTGTCGGCTTCGGTGAGGCGGCCACGGCCGTCAACCACGCCGCGGTCCGCCTCGACCCCACCGCCTCGACCTTCCCCGGCCACTCGACGGACGCCCTCGTCGCCGAGGCCGGCGTACTCATCTGAGCGAGAGGGGCACCGCCATGACCTACGTCGTCACCGACGCCTGCGTCGACGTCCTCGACCGGTCCTGCCTCGAGGAATGTCCGGTCGACTGCATCTACGAGGGCGATCGGAAGATGTACATCAACCCGGTCGAGTGCATCGACTGCGGGGCGTGCGAGCAGGCCTGCCCGACCGCGGCGGCCGTCGCCGACCGCACGATCGCGGGCACCGACGCCGCCTGGAACACCACGGACAACGCGTCGTTCTTCGACGTCGTCCTGGCCGGCCGCGACGCGCCGCTGGGCACCCCGGGCGGCGCCACGCACCTCGGCCCGGTCGGCGTGGACACCGAGACCGTCGCCGCGCTGCCGCCGCGCTGACCGAAGCGCCGACCGTCACCGCGCCGATCCCCCTGGAGGACTCCCGTGACCACCACCGAACACCGTCCCGTCACCGGCACCGATCCCCGCACCGGGCTCGACCTGCCCCCGGAGGTGGTCGAGAGCACCGACGACCACGTCCGCGACGTGGTCGGGGCCGCCGCCGACGCGGCACCGGCCCTCGCCGCACTGGACCGGGCCGGACGGGCCCGCGTGCTCGTCGCGCTCGCCGACGCGCTGGAGGCCGCCCGCGCGCCGATCGTCGAGATCGCCGACACCGAGACCGCGCTGGGCGACACCCGGTTGAACGGCGAGCTGACCCGCACGGCGTTCCAGCTCCGGTTCTTCGCCGACGTCGTGACCGACGGCGGCTACCTCGAGGCCGCGATCGACCACGCCGGCCCGACGCCGATGGGGCCGCGCCCGGACCTGCGCCGGATGCTCGTCCCGATCGGCCCCGTCGCCGTCTTCGGTGCCAGCAACTTCCCGCTCGCGTTCTCCGTGCCGGGCGGGGACACCGCGTCGGCGCTGGCCGCCGGCAACCCGGTGGTGGTCAAGGGGCACGGGTCGCACCCGGGTACCTCGCGGCTCGTGCACGAGGTCCTGACCGGGGCGCTGGAGGCCGCGGGGCTGCCACGCGGGACACTCGGCCTGGTGTTCGGGCGCCGGGCCGGGCAGGAGCTCGTCGCGCACCCGGCGACCCGGGCCGTCGGCTTCACCGGGTCGCTCTCCGGTGGGCGGGCCCTGCTCGACATCATCGACGCCCGCCCGGAGCCCATCCCGTTCTACGGCGAGCTCTCCAGTCTGAACGCCCTGGTCGTGACCGAGGCGGCCGCGCGCGAACGGGCCGGCGAGATCGGCGCGGGTCTCGTCGGTTCGGTCACGGGGTCGGCGGGCCAGCTCTGCACCAAGCCGGGCTTCGTCCTCGTCCCGGACGGGCAGGCGGGCGACGCCGTCGTGGCCGCGGCGGCAGCCGCTCTCGGCGGCGCGCGCGTCGTCCCGCTGCTCAACGAACGCATCCACCGGTCCTACGTCGACGACACCGCGCGGCTCGCGTGCGCCCCCGGCGTCAGGGCCGTCGCCGCGGGTGACCCGGCGGACGCGGGGTTCACGGTGGCGCCGCTGCTCGTCACCGCCCGGGCGGACGACCTCCCGGACGAGGCCTTCGCGGAGTACTTCGGGCCGGCCGCCGTCGTCGTCCGCTACGCCGGGCCCGCGGAGCTGACGGCCGTCCTGCGCCGGCTCCCCGCGTCGCTCACCGCGACCGTGCACACCGGTGCCGGAGAGCCGGTCCTCGAACTGGCCGGCGTCCTCGCCGGGACCGCCGGCCGCCTCGTCTTCAACGGCTACCCGACGGGTGTCGCCGTGAGCTGGGCGCAACACCACGGTGGGCCGTGGCCGGCGACGAACAGCCTGCACACCTCCGTCGGGGCGACCGCGATCCGCCGGTTCCTGCGCCCGCTGACCTGGCAGGACGCTCCGGCCGACGTGCTCCCGGACGAGCTGCGCGACGTCCCGGCCGCCGGCGTGCCCCGCCGGGTCGACGGGAGCCTGGTGCTGCCCGGCTGACCGGCTCGGACGGCGGTCCACTGCACGGACCGGACTGCCCCGACGATCTTCGATCCGCCCGATGCTCACGCGGCCGAATCCGGCACACCCCCCGAGAGACCCGAAGGTGCGTCCATGAACATTCCCGACGTGATCGACAGATCGCCCATGACGAGGTTCCAGGTCATGGTCGTGGCGCTGTGCCTGGTGATGAACGTCGTCGAGGGCTTCGACATCCTCGTGATGGCCTTCGCCGCGTCCGGGGTCGCCGCCGAGTGGCACCTCACCGCATCGCAGGTCGGGCTGCTGCTGAGCAGCGGCCTGATCGGCATGGCGCTCGGTTCCGCCCTGGTCGCGCCGCTGGCGGACCGGATCGGCCGGCGCCCGCTGACGCTGGCCTGCCTGGCCGTGGCCACGGTCGGGATGTTCCTGTCCGCGCTCACGACGGGCGGCGTCCAGCTCGGCCTCTGCCGGGTACTCACCGGGATCGGCGTCGGCGGCGTGATCGCCAGCCTCCCGGTGATCATCGCGGAGTACTCCAGCAGGCGCGGCCGCGGGACCTCGACGGCGTTCTTCGCGGTCGGGCTCCCGCTCGGCGGCGTGGTCGGCGGCACGATCGCCGCGCTGGTCACCGCCGGGTACGGGTGGCGGGCGACGTTCCTGCTCGGCGCCGTGCTCAGCCTGGTCACCGTCTCGGCCATGGCCGCGGTGCTGCCCGAGTCGATCGACTACCTCGCCGCCCGCCGCCCGGCCGGGGCGCTCGCCAGGATGAACACGATCCTCGCCCGAATGCGCATCGCCCCGCTGGAGGCGCTGCCGGCCCCCGTCGACCGGGCCGCGACCGGGGTCGGGCGGAACGTGCTCCGCGGGCGCAACGGGATCCGCAGCGTCCTGCTCTGGATGGCGTTCTTCTGCCTGTTCGCCGCGACCTACTTCGCCGGGAGCTGGACCCCGCGGCTGCTGGAGCAGAGCGGACTGTCCACGCAGCAGGGGATCAGCGGCGGGATCCTGCTCAACGCCGGCGGCGTCGTCGGGGTCCTGATCGTCGCCGCGCTCGCCCTGCGGGTCGCGGTGAACAAGCTGGCCGTGGTGGCCCTCCTGCTGGGCGCGGTCGCGTTCGGGCTGATGACGATGGCGCTCGGCAGCCTCGCCGCGACGATGGCCGCCGCCGTGCTCGTCGGGCTCCTGGTGAACGCCAACGGCGCGCTGCTGTACGCCGTCGCGCCGAGCCTGTACCCCGTGTCCGTGCGGACGACGGCCGTGGGCTGGGCGCTCGCCGTCGGACGGGTCGGCGCGATCGTCGCCCCGCTCGTCGCCGGGGCGCTCGTCGACGCCGGGTGGTCCGGCCGCGGCCTGTTCGGGCTGTTCGTGGTGCCTCTCGTCGTCGCGGCGGTCGCCATAGCAGGCGTGGCAGTCGTCGGCCGACGGCCGGACGAGCTGCAGCGAACCAATGAGCGGCCGACGGTCTCGACCTGAGATCGACAGTCCGGTCCCTGCAGGACAGACCAACCCACGACGATCACGGTGAACGATGGGACCGCCACCGTGATCGTCTGGCGACGCCGCGCGTGGGGTGGGCCTGGCCCGCCGTTCGCAAGAAGCGGTGTACCGCAGGAACTCGGCTGTCACGATCGCCCGGCCCGATCACAGACTTTCCACCGCCTACGTTACGTGCCACGTTTCGTGCCACATGGCGTGTCACGACCAGCCTCCGGATACAAGGCGGTCGACGCGACGTCGAGCCCGACGTTCGAGCCGTCACGAGTATCAAGCGACTTCGCCCTCCAGCATGAGTACCCCTCGAGCGCACGCGGACAGGCGCGGTCCGGTCTCCTGACCCACTCCCCGGTGTGCGCCGCCCAACTCATCCCTGATCGGCCGCGGGCGCATCGAGGACGGGCGAGCGCAGCGAGAGGGAGCGCCTCGACATGATCTTACCGCCCAGCTCCGACGCGACCGCGAACACCGACGCCAGCAGTACGGCACCCACCGTGAGGATGATCGGGTTCGACCAGCTGGGTTCGAGCACTGACTTTCCGGTGACCTGGACTGCCGCGGCCATCATGGCGAAGCCGACGAACCCTCCGGGCGTCTGGCGGAGCCCGCCGATCCGACCGGACTGGGCGATCGTGAACGCAGCGAGCACGACCAGGAGGGCGACCAGCCACTGAGGCGCGCTCACGAGCGACACGATGCCGAGCGTGATGACGCCGATCAGGACCCCGAAGAGGTTCGTACCCAGCTGCAGCTTCAGGCCCTCGACACCACCGCCGCAGAAGAAGTGGTCAGCCAGGCGAGGAAGAGCAACCAGGTCGGCATCCCGATCCATCCGGTGACGAAGACCGAGACGCCGGCCAGGATGCCGATGCTCGTGGCCAACCCGTTCGTTTCGCTCATGATGTTCTCCTGTGTGCCGGTGGGTGCCATTGCATGATCTGGGCGGGAGAGGACGCGACGGCCCCTCGGCGGCACCTGTGCGGCGAGGCTCGAATGTGGCCGCGGCCTGACAGCCGCGCGAGGTTGCGTCTCGAAGTCGGGACACTGCCCGGAAGTTGTCCGGAGTCGGTCCTGACTACGGTGACCGGCGTCGGGTCACCGATGCATCAGTGGCTTTACCGTGTCGGTAAGTTACCGGGCGAGCATTCGATGTCAAGCCTGGGGCCGGCGGGACGGTGACGCGTACACACGCGTATCCGACATGATCCCCCCTGGTCAGTGGCGCAGACCAGACCCGACTGAGCGGACACCGAGCTTGCCGCGCGCCTGTGCTTCGAGGGAGGTCCCGCCACGACGCCGGCCGACTGCACCCACTTCACCTCCAGCCATCCGCCCGGCCGAAGGGCCGTCACTGCCGTCACTGCCGTCACCAGAACGGACGCGGTCAGCTGCGCAAGGAACTCCACGGCATCGCCGGTTCGCGAGTCTTGACATCATCGAATGCTGCGGTAGCTTACCCATCCAGTAAAGCCACTGCCGCTGGTCGGCGCCGCGCGTCGCAGCGGGTGCGGGCGCCGGTCCTCCACGCGTCGTCGTTCTCGGTCACCGCCAGTTCTGTGTGACCTCATTCCCGCCTGCCAATGAGAGGGCGTTACATGCGAGCACTGCGTTTCCACGGGAAGGGCGATCTTCGGATCGACGACGTGCCGGAGCCGGAGGTGGGCCCAGGTCTCGTCAAGATCAAGGTGGAATGGTGCGGAATCTGCGGTACCGACCTGCACGAGTACCAGGGCGGCCCGATCCTGATTCCGCCGGCGGGCTCGCCGCATCCGCTCACGGGCGAGACGATGCCCGTGGTGATGGGTCACGAGTTCACCGGTCGGGTTGCCGAGATCGGCCAGGGCGTGACCGGCTTCGACGTCGGCGACCCGGTGATCGTCGAGCCGAACATCCGGGACAACACCTGTCACCAGTGCCGGCACGGGTCGTACAACCTCTGCTCGAGCGGCGGCTTCTACGGCCTGTCGGGATGGGGCGGCGGGCTCGCCGAGTACGCCGTGATCGACGCCCGCAACCTCTACGTTCTGCCACCTTCAGTGCCCACCGACGTCGGCGTGCTCATCGATCCGTTGGTTGTCGCATGGCAGGCGATGATCGATTCGGGGTACCAGCCGGGGCAGAGTGTCCTCATCGCAGGGGCCGGGCCGATCGGGCTGGCACTCCTGCTCTCACTCAAGGCCAGCGGGGCACGTTGGGTCGGAATCAGCGAGATCGCCGACGCACGGAAACGACAGGCGCTGGCGTTCGGTGCCGACGCGGTGTTCGATCCGACCGTCGACGACGTCACCGCGGAGGTCAGGTCCGCGACCGACGGGCTCGGGGCGCACGTCTCCTTCGACGCCTCCGGACTCCCGGCGACGATCGCCACCTGCATCGCCGCAGTGCGCCCGAAGGGAACCGCGTTCAACGTGGCGATCTGGGAGGCTCCGGTGAGCATCGACATCAACACGCTCGTCACCGGTGGCAAGAAACTCGCGTCAACGCTCGGCTTCGCGAATGTGCACCCCAGCGTCATCGCTGCGCTCAACGACGGGCGCATCAAGCCCGCTGACATGATCACTGCCCGGACCTCCCTCGAGGACGTGGTCGAGAAGGGTTTCGAAGAGTTGATGCGTGACAAGGACCAGCACATCAAGATCATCGTTCATCCCTGACCCGGCGCCCGAGAGGACGGACCATGAAGTACGAAGCAGGACTACTGATCCGCCAAGCCGCCGAGCAGTTCGGTGATCGTCCGGCGTTGACCTTCGACGGCCGACACACGTCGTTCCGGGACCTCAACGCATCGGCCAACACCGTCGGGTCCGGGCTGGCCACGCTGGGAGCCCAGCGCGGTGATCGCGTCGCGCTGCTGTCGAAGAACCGACCCGAGGTCGTCCAGACCTGGCTGGCCTGCGAGAAGTTCGCACTGGTGCGGGTGGCGCTCCACTCGCACAACCCGTGGAGTGATCACATCGCGCTTCTCAACCACGTCGAGGCGACGGTTCTGATCTTCGACACAGCGTTCACCGAGGGACTCGCCCCACACCGGCACGAGTTCACGACCGTGCGGACGTTCGTCGCGATCGGCGACGGGTGCCCCGAGTGGGCGATCCCCTACGCCGATGTCGCCCGCAAGGGCACACCCGCCGACCCCTACCTGGAGGTCGACGAGGACGACCCGTGCTTCCTGCAACTGACGTCGGGGACCACGGGAATGTCGAAGCCCTGGATCAAGACCTACCGTTCCTGGGTGGCGGTGATCAGTCATAACGCCACGCACCTCGACACCTTCGACACTGCGCCGGCGATCGGGCCCGATGACGTCAACCTGCACTTTCATCCATTGCAGTGGGCCACGGGCTTCCAGACCCTCTACCCCTACCTGATCCGCGGGGCACGCACCGTGCTGGTGGCCGACGACCCTTTCGACGCCGACGCCGTCGTCGACACGATCCTTTCCGAGGGGGTGACCGGCACTTTCGCGCCGGGCCCACTCCTGTCACCCCTGCTCGACGTGATCGATGCTCGCGGCGGTATCGACAGCGCGCTCGACCGCGTGGTGGTGTTCTTCGGGACCCCGGACCTGCTGGAGCGCACCGGCCGCTTGCTCGGGCCGGTGTGGGCACACGGATTCGGTTCCAGCGAACAGGGCGCGGTGACGACCCGGCTCCTGCCCAGCGACGTTGCCGCATCCCCGCCGAGGCTCGGCAGCGTCGGGCGCCCCGCCGCACCGAACCTCGAGATCGCCGTGATGGACCCCGACGGCAACCGGCTACCACGCGGCGAGGTGGGCGAGATCGTCGTCCGCAGCCCGATGTCGCAGGGCACATACTGGGGAATGCCCGAGCTGAGCACGGACTCGTACTTCCCCGGCGACTGGTTCCGCAGCGGCGACGTCGGGCACATCGACGACGACGGGTTCCTCTTCTACGCCGACCGCGCCGGCGACACGATCCGCCTGGCCGACGGCACAGCCGTCTACCCGCACATGGTCGAGGCCGCGCTGCTCAGCCACGACACCGTCGCCAACTGCGGTGTGGTCGGGATCGAGGACGAGGCCGGCACCAGGATCGTCGGGGCGGTGCTGCTCAAGCCGGGTCTGCCCGCCACCGAGGACACGATCAACGCGATCCACACCGCCGCGTGTGCTGCCTTGCCCGACGAGCAGGCGCCGCACCGTGTCGTGGTCGTCGAGGAGCTCCCGACGGTGCTGGGCGGAGCGAAGGTCCAACGCGCGGTCCTGCGCGAACGTCTGCAAGGAGTCTCGTCGTGATCGCGGGTAGACGGATCGCCAACGCCCTGGCGGCTGCAGCGGACGATCCGCTCGTCCACGATGGCGACACGTGGCGCTACGGTGCAGAGCTCGATGCCGCCGTTGCGTGGCTGTCGACGGAGCTCCGAGGTCGGGCCGGGCTCGGCGGCCGGGTCGGGATCCAGGCCTGGAACTCCGCGGAGACCCTCGTCGCCCATCTCGCCGCCGAGCGTGCCGGTCTCACCCGGGTCCCGATCGACCCTGGCGCGCCGGCGGCCGAGGCGAACGCAATCCGCGAGGCCGCCGCGCTCGACGCGGTCGTGGTCGACGCCGAGCACGCCGGTTCCGGAGCAGACGAGCTCGTGCTGTCGACGAAGCTGTGGGAGGTCGACGCACCCCACACCGACCTGGTCGACGTCGAAGCCGACGACACTGCGTGCCAGATCGTGCGAAGCGTGACGGCACAGGGCCTGTTGGCGATCCCGATCTCCTACGGCAACTGGGCCGCCCACATGGCCCTTGCGGGACGGCTGTGGAGATCGGGCGTGTACGGCCTGGTCGATCAGCCCCGCTGCTACCTCACCGTGCAGCAGATGATGTATGGGACGAGCCTGGTCGGCACCTTCCCGTTCCTCGAGGCCGGCTGGCCGCAGGTGATCCTGCGCAGCTTCGACCCGAGCGCGGTTCTCGACGCCGCTGCCCGTTTCGGCGTCAGCGCCACCTTCATGGTCCCCGGCATGATCACCCGGCTCGCGGAGAAGGCCCCCGACGGTGCGTCGGACTGGCGGGTGCACGTGCTTTACGGCGGCGCACCGTTCCCGCTCGAGGAGATGCGGACAGCGATCAGAACCTTCGGTCCGCGGTTCACACAGCTCTACGGGCGCTTCGAGGGCGGCTGGCCGATCACCGTCCTCGACGGTCACGACCATGCACGCATCGGCGCCGGCGACGACACACTGGCGACCAGCTGCGGCCGTGTCGTCGACGGCGTCGACGTCGATCTGCGCGCGGTCGGGGACGGACGCCACGAGCTGCGGGTGCGCAGCGGGTGCGTGTCACCGTCGTTCCGCGATCCCGACGGCTGGTGCTCCCTCGGCGATGTCGCGTCCATCGACGAGCAGGGCTACCTGAGGCTGCACGGGCGGGTCGACGGAATGATCAACACCGGTTCTTTCCACGTCTACCCCGACGAGGTCGTCGCGGCGATCCTGGCGACGTATCCGGCCGCCGTTGCGGCGGACGTGCAGGGCGAGCCGGACCCACGCCGGGGCCAAGCCGTCGCTGCGACCGTAGACTGGGCAGTCGGCACCGTTCCCCCGTCGGACTCGGAGTTCCGTTCACAGCTCGCCGAGCGATTGGCGAAGTACAAGGTCCCTCGCGTCATCCGACACCGCGTGAACTCCCAGACGACGACACCGCACTAGAGGCATGATGGCATCCCATCCGACCAGCTCCGGACAGGCCGAGACAGCGACGCCGAACTACGCGGCCCGCAACCGACGCCGCGAGGAGACCCGGGAACGGATCCTGATCAAAGCGGCCGACTTCTTCTATCGACACGGCATCGCGACCGTGTCGATGGAAGACGTCGCCGCCCACGTCGGGGTCACCAAACCGACTCTCTACGCACACTTCAACTCCAAGGAAGCGCTGGTCGGCGCCGCCCTGAACAGGGTCGAGGCGAGCCACTTCAGCTGGTTCGAACGTCGCCTCGCGGAGTACGTCGATCAGGGAGTCGTGCCCGCCCTTGCCCCGTTCGACGTCCTCGACCTGTGGTTCAAGAGCTCGATATTCCGTGGTTGCGCCTACCAGAACGCTTCTGTTGAAGTCGGATCGACCATGCCGGACGCCCAGATCGCCGTCCTACGACACAAGGGCAAGACCCGGAAGTGGCTTCACGACCTCGCCACGATCTCCGACGTGCCGCCCGAGCGTTGTCAATCCCTCTCGGCACACCTGATGCTGCTGATGGAGGGCGCGATCATCACCGCTTTCATCGAGAACGACGACCAGGCTGCTGCCCGAGCTCGCGAAGCAGCAGAAGTGCTTCTCAAGGACGCCCGCTGTCAAGCCTCGACGACCTGACTTCGCACACCTCACGACGCCGAGGAATCCGCGCCAGGAGGTCGCGCCCGTACGACCGTCACACTCGACGCCCACGCGCACATCGAGCCGAGCCCAGTGACACCCATGTGCACGAAGGACGATCCGCGGATCGAAGATCGGGGCGTCGCCACCGGGACGATCAAGTCGCTCCCGACACGATCTACGGCGGCCGACGACGGCGCGGGGTTCGAGCACCGGGTCGTCGGTGAGGTCCCGGGGTCGAGGATCGCGGCCGGTACTCGGGTCGCGGTCACGGCTCAGCCAGGAAGTCGTGGACGAGGGAGCCGAGCCGTGTCGGGACCTCGTACTGCAGGAGGTGCCCGCAGCCCGCGAACAGGTGCAGTTCACCGCGGCGAAGGTATTCGGCGAGGAACAGCGACGCGCTCGCGGAGATCGTCGCGTCGTTCTTTCCGTGCACCGCCAGAACGGCGTGCGAAATGTCGGGGAGCACCGTCTCGTCGTAGGTCGGCATCGGGTCACCGCCCCCCATCGCCGCCTGGAACGATCGCCTGACCTCGGGTCGGACGGCGGTGGCCAGCCGCTCGGTGACGTAGCGCTCGATGCCGGGCACCGGACGGGAGAGCTGGGCATCGACCAGGGCGCGCATGCCCGCCTCGTCCGGATTGCCGTAGAAGCCGGTCAAGGTTGTCAGGTTCGCCTTGACCGGGGTGCCGCCGGCGGCCAGCAACACGACCCGGCAGATGCGGTCGGGGACCCGGAGGGTCATCTCCAGCGCCACCCGGGCGCCGTAGGAGTGGCCGACGAGGTGCACGCGATCCAGGCCGAGCGTGTCGAGCAGCGCGAGCGCGGCGTCCACCCGCCGGGCGAACCAGGGGCCGGGCCCGGCGGGCACGTCCTGCGGATGGCCGCTGTTCCCGAACCCGACGAGGTCGGGGACGAGGCAACGGAACCCGCCGAGGGCAGGGAGGATCGGCGCAAAGCTCAGCGCCCCGGTCGCTCCGGGTCCGGTGCCGTGCAGGAACAACACCGGCGGGCCGTCCGGTGCGCCCGTCGTCGCCAAGCGGGTGGTGTCCGGGCCGCTCACGAGCACGTCGGTCCTCACGCGAGCGCCCGCCCGAACAGCTCGCGGATCCTCGTCCAGGACGTCGTCGCGCCGTGCTCGTCGTAGGCCGGGAGGCCGGGGAACATGAAGCCGTGGTCGGCGCCGTCGTAGATCTCGACGGTCGCGTTCGCCCTGGCCAGCTCGTCCCGCAGCGGCTTGTTCACCTCCAGCGGGGCGAGCGTGTCGGCGGCGCCGAACGCCACGAACAGCTCGGCTCCGAGCGAGCCGACGCTCAGGTGCGGTGAGTCCGGTTCGTCGGTCACGCAGAACGACGGGTGCATCGTCGCGCCGGCGGTGAACTCATAGGGCCGGGCGGCGAGCAGGCGGAAGGTGAGCCGTGCGCCCACGCAGAACCCCACGGCGCCCTTGGTCCCGCGGCGGGCGGCCGGATCCTCGGCGACGGCGTCGAGCAGGGCGGTCACGTCGGCGAGCACCACGTCGTCGTCGAGCGAGCCGACTGCCGCCATCAGGCGTTCGAACTCCGCGGAGCCGGGGCCCTGGCCGATGCCGGCCAGGTCGAAGGCGATCCTGGGTCCGATCCGGTGGTAGAGGTCGGGCAGGACGGCGTAGTAACCGGCCTCGGCCAGGGTGCCGGCGACGTCGTAGACATCCGGCCGCAGCCCCGGGCCGTCGTGGAACACGACGACGACGGGATACGGTCCCGCACCGTCCGGGTGGCGGACCGCGACGGCCATCGGCCCGCCCACGGTCTGCACATCCAGTTCCTTCTCGATCATGTCGTTCCCTCTCCTCCTGACGATGCGGTGGTGATCCCGAAGCCGATGATCCACTCGCGAATCGGCTGGTAGAACGTCGACTCGGTCCGATACGGCCCCGCGGTTCGCAGGGCCGCGTGGGCGGCGATCCAGGACCGGACCTCGTGGATGGAGCTGCCCCCCTGCTCGCCGAGCCATCCGACGTCGAGCTCGTCGAAGGCCGCGAGCTCGCCCGTCGCGAACAGTCCGAGGAGCTCGCGGTCGAGCTCCGGGTTCAGGTCCATGAGCGGCGACTCGCCGCGCGCGAAGGCCTGGCCCGCCTCATGGATCAGCTCCTCCCGGGCCTGCTGCTCGGCCGGGGTGCGGCGTCGGTCGATCAGGTAGGCGGCAGCCTCCGGGGGGGCCTCGCGCAGCCGCGGGATCGGCACGTCGTGGGACAGGCCTCCCGAGCCGACGAACAGGACCCTCCGGTCGAGGCGCGCTGTCCACTCCCCGACCGCGTGGCCGAGTCGCCGGACTCGCCGCAGCGGGCCCAGCGGCTCGGCGACCGAGTTCAGGAACACCGGGATGACGGGCTGCGCCGCGCTGGAGCCGAGGAGGACCTCCAGCGGCTGGGAGATCCCGTGGTCGACGACCATCTTCTCCGACATCGCCACGTCGAGGTCGGCGTTCAGGAGGTGGGCGATCAGGTCATCCGCGAGGTCCTGCGGGACGTCGAGCGGGCCTTCGCTCGTGCCGTAGTCCCCGATCGCGGTCGCCGCGGTACCGACGCAGAACGGCGGCATCAGCTCGTACCGGAACCCTTGGTAGTGATCGGGTCCGAAGACCACGACCAGGTCCGGGTCGAAGGCGTCGACGAACGCCCGGGCCCCGCGCAGCGCGTCCGCCACCGCACGGGCCACCGACTCCCCCGGGTCGGCGGTGTGCATCAGCGGCGAGTGCGACATGCAGCAGAGGGCGAGGTCGGAGGCCATCGTCAGACGTTCAGCCGGCGCAGCACCGGCACCACGTGCTCGCCGAACAGTTGGTAGGAGCGCATCGTCTGTTCCTTGGTCAGGGTGCCGAAGGAGCCCCAGTTGAGGAAGTTCCCGCAGCCGATGGTCTCCATCTGGTCCACGATCTGGTCGCGGACGATCTCGGGTGTCCCGACGCAGATCGCGCCGATCGAGACGAGGGCGTCGAAGGACACGTCGTCGCCGGCGAAGGGCCGGAAGAACGACTGGTAGTGCTCGTAGCCCGCGGGCACGTTGTCGAGGTCGTGGAACACCGCGGCCTCCTTGAACGCGGCGAACAGCGCGTCGAACGCCGGTTCGGCGAGGTCGCGCGCCTCCTGCTCCGAATCGGCGATGACCACGTTGCGGCACACGCCCATGTCGCTCGGCTGCGCCTCCCGGCCGGCGTCCGCGGCGGCCTTCCTGTAGCCGTCGAAGATCGTCCGCATCTGCTCGGTGGGCGAGAACACCGAGGTGAACCTGAAGTTGTTCTTCGCGGCCCATGCCACGGTGTTCGGGCTCAACGCGGTGACCCAGATCGGCAGCTCGGGGCGCAGCGGGCGCGGCCAGATCCCGACGTTGTCGTAGTTGTAGAACTCGCCGTGGAAGGACCAGGTCGGCTCCGTCCATGCGGTTTGGATGAGCGCGACCGACTCCTCGAACCGCGCCCGGGTCTCCTCCATCCTCACCCCCTCGCGGATGAACTCGGGCTCGTCCACGCCGCGGCCCATGCCGACCTCGAGCCGACCGCCGGTGAGGTGGTCGAGCATCGCCCCCTCCTCCGCGAGCCGGCGCGGGTTGTGGAAGGCCGTGATGTTCGCCATCACACCGATGTTCATACGGCTGGTGCGCTGGGCGAGCGTTGCCACCAGGAGGTTCGGCGACGGGCTGATGCTGTAGGGGGTGAAGTGGTGCTCCGAGAAGAAGACCCCGTCGAAACCCTGTTCCTCGGCGGCGACCCACGATTCCAACTTCCAGTCGTACAGCTCCTTGCACAGCTGCGGGTCGAATTTCGTGGGGTCCGGATCGTAGGGATAGCTGAAGATCTCGAAGAGCCACGACTTGACCACTTGATGCTCCGTCCACTCCGACATCGGCACGCCCTCAGCGATTCTTCGTGAGGACGATCTCCGTGAGGCAGAGGCGACTCTAGGAGCCGTCATCGGCCACAACAATCCGCTCGTCGCTCGCGACGATCCATTTCTCGCGCCGATCCGTGACATCACAGGACACAGCGCGAACCGGCGCACCACCAGCGCAAAGCGGCTGTCGATCCACCGCCGCAGGCCTACGATGACCCTGACTCCGAGCGATGGCGCAGGATTCGGCACGCGTCGTGGCGCGCACGGGAAGGAGTGCGAGGTAACAGAGCCGGACCGACGCGGACACGGCCTGCGCGCCGACGTGGATGGCCCCCCGGCGGGAACGCTGCTGCGCACGAGCGACGTCGACGAGGCAAGCGCGGCGATATCGACGGCCTACGCGCCCAACAAGCTGCACGTCGTCGGCCGACCGAGCCGCTTCGAGCTGCGGCTGTGGACCAACGACATGCCCGGCGTCGACTTCGGCTACGTCGAGTTGGGTACCGACGTCCGGCTCTATGCGCCTCCGCCCCGGTACTACATCGTCGTCCTTGCCGGTTCCGGGCACGTGCGGATCGGCCAACGGGGTGACACGGTCCTCGCGACGCGTGATCGCGCCGTCGTGGTCTCGCCCGACGAAGCGGTGTACTTCGAGGACTGGAGCCCGGACTGCCAGCTGGTCACCGCACGGTTCGAGCCTGCTGCGCTGGAGAACATGCTCGCCTCGCTGCTCGGGCGGGCCCCGACCACCCCTCTCCGCTTCGACATCGGGCTGAACCTCGCCGAGCCCCGCGCCGGCTCCTTCCTACGCACCATCCAGCTGCTCCAGTCCGAGTCGACTCGACCGGACGGAATGACGTCCGACCCGGTCATGGCGGGAAGCCTCGCCGGTCTCGCCATGACGGGGCTCCTACGCGGCCAGCCCCATAACTACTCGGACAAGCTGTTCGGGCCCGAGCGACGTGTCACGCCCGCGAGCATCCGGAACGCACTCGAGCTCATCGAGGAGAAAGCCGCCGACATCGTGACCGTCGCCGATCTCGCTGCCGCCGCAGGCCTGAGCGTGCGGGCTCTCGAAGACGGGTTCCGCCGACATGTCGGCAAATCCCCCATGAGATGTCTGCGCGAGTTCCGCCTTGCGCAGACACACACTGAACTGATGGCCGCACAACCCGATTCGACCACTGCCTCGGCAATCGCCCGCCGATGGGGGTTCCACCACTACGGCCGTTTCGCCGCGACCTACGCCTCACGATACGGATCAAGTCCCGCGGAGACCTTGCGTCGCGCCGGCCGGAACGCAGCCAACGCGTTCCCGCCGAAAGGCCGCGGCTTCACCGATGAGCAGTTCGCCACGGACGAGAGTTCGCCGCGGTAACCGTCGCGTCACGTCTAATCGGACGTGGCCAGCTTCCCTGCGCGATTCTGCTCCTGCATCTCGGCGTTGATGCGCCGAGCCTCGTCGAGCTGGTCCTCCAGGATGACGATACGACATGCCGCCTCGAGGCCGATGCCCTCGTCGACCAAGGCGCGGACGCGTGACGCCAGGCGCAGCTGATAGCGGGAGTAGCGGCGGTGTCCCCCAGCGGAACGCTGCGGGACGAGGAGTTTCACCTCGTCGAGGCTTCTCAGGAACCCCGCTGTGGCACCGAGCATTTCCGCGGCCCGGCCCATCGTATATGCGGGGTAATGGTCGTCATCAAGCTTGTCAGCCGCAGATCGGGCCCCTTGGGCCATTGCACCTCCATGGACGAGGGGCCCCGGTGCAATCTGCACCGGGGCCCCAGGGTTAGCTACTCAACACCATCGACCGACTTGATCGTCGGCTTCCTCGACCCACAGAACTCGGGAACCGTTCCTGCGGGACACGTCATCCGCGTGGTAACCGATACCAACCTTCCGTTCTCATGTGGTCGTGGTGCCCGTCGAGCGCGAAAGCGAACAACGGACCTGACAGCGCGCGCTTTCCCTCCTCCTCAGTGTTGCGGACTTGCTGGTGTTGCGGACTTGCTGGTGTTGCTTCGCGGGTAGTTGCGTCATCTCCCGCGCCACTGGACCTCGTCGCTTCAACGGAGCCGAGACTACACATGACAGATGCCGAATGTCTAGCGTCGTCGGATGAGATTTTGTCGCCTGGCGTCGCGCGGGTGTCTTGCCTGCTCAAGGTCGTTCGAGGGCTCCGTGGGTGGGTCGTGCCGGAGCCCGGCAGCAGGCAGTAGCCGTGACCTCCACCGCCCGAGCTGGTGCGGCTGCGGCGGGTTCCGCGGTCAGGTGTCGCCGCCGGCCACCCGCCTCCGCCACCAACCTGGTCGAGGCGACGGGTCGGAGGTCGACTCGGCGGCTCGGTCACGGGACATGGTGGACTGATCGGGGCGACGTCACCCGCTGCCGAGCGTCACCTCGCGGCGTTGCGCCGCGCCCAGTGGATCGTTCGTCCCTCGCCGTCGATTCAGTGCAGTTCAAGTCGTCGTGCAAGTGGGCGTTTCCACCGTGGTACGGACACGTTCGAACCCCTGCGCGAACTCGCGCGCGCGGTCGTCGTGTCCGCACGTACGGGTGCGGTTCGACCGTTGCCGAGGGGCGGGGACTCGGCCACGTTGTCATGCGGCGCATCCATTCCGGGCCAACACGTCCCCTGATTGATCCCTATGCTCGATGCCATGTCTGACACAGGCGGGCAGGGGATGGATCTTCGCTCGCTGCTGGAGCGCGTCGAGGCAGCTCCGCCGGTCGATGCGATCGACGTCGCAGCCGACGAGCTCACCAGGATCCTCGGCGCGCGCGAGGTCAGCCTTCTCATCGTGGACTACGGCGGCCGCACACTCGTCCGCCTCGGGCGCACGCCGAACGCGGTGGCAGGCCGGACACACGACACCGAGAACGCCTCGTCCGTGCCCATGGCCGGAACCGTGTACGACGAGGTGCTGCGCACCCAGCGGGTCGCGGTCCGCGAGACCGACAGCGGTACCCGGGTGACCGCTCCCGTGACCGTTCGCGGCGACGTCATCGGCGCGATGGACCTCGTGCTCGCCGCCCCACCGTCGCCGCAGCAGATGACCGACATCGCGGGCATAGGCCACCTGCTCGGCCACGTCGTCGTCGTCAACCGGCGCTACACAGATCTGTTCGAGTGGGGACAGCGCACCACCACCGTGTCGTTGTCCGCCGAAATCCAGCGACGACTCCTGCCGCAGGCGTTCACCTGCGAGGCGGGCCAGTTCACACTGGCCGGCTGGCTCGAACCGGCCAGCACCGTCGGCGGCGACACCTTCGACTACGCGCTCGACCGGGAGACCCTGCACCTGTCGATCACCGACGCCGCCGGTCACGACGTGGACGCGGCCATGCTGGCCACGGTCCTCGTCGGTGCGCTCCGCAACGCCCGACGCGCCGGGCTGGACCTGTCCTCGCAGGTGATCACCGCGAACGACAGTCTCGCGGCCTACTCCTCGGTGGGCCAATTCGTCACCGGCCAGGTTGTTCGCATCGACCTCGTCCGCCATGCCGCTTCCATCGTCAACGCCGGCCACCCGTTCCCGCTTCGGCTTCGCGGAGGCCGGGTCGAGGAGATCGCCCTCGCCATTGACATGCCGTTCGGTCTCGAGCCCGGTAGGTCGTTCCGGGTCCAGCCGCTCGCCCTGGTGCCCGGCGACCGAATCATGTTCGTCACGGATGGGATGCTCGAACGGCACGCCGCAGAGCTGGACTTCCACACCACCATGCGCGAGACCGCCCACCTACACCCGCGCGAGGTCGTGCACGCGCACGGCGACGCGGTGCTCCGGATCTGCGGCGGCAACCTGCGCGACGACGCCACCGTGCTCTGCCTCGACTGGTACGGCGGGGCGGCCGGGCGCCAAGCCCTCCACGGCGCCAGCCGGGAGCACGCCTCCCCATGAGCATCACTCCATCGGCGATACCCGATGCGGCAGGCGGCCGAGCGGTTCAGGCATCCAGACGAGGGTCCATACCACCTGCCGGCTCATGCCCGACGTTCCCCACGGTGTTGCCACGACCTCCGCGACCTCCCACGACCTTGCGGGCGACGCGACACGATGCCCCGTCGTCGATCTGCTCGCCGCGAACATTCCCGATCGTGGTCGCACCTACCCGCTGACGGGCGTCGGCTGCATCGAGCGCGTCGACACCGACCTCGCCACCTTCGCGGTCGGCCCGGCCGGCGTCCGCGTCTTGGAGCTGCACGGGTGTGCGGCATCTCGACGACCGAGCTCGTCCGCAGGCTGGCGTCCGTCGATCTCGATGTCGCGACGCCCGTCGGCTGACGCGTCCTGGGCCGCGGTGTCGTGCCCGAGCCGCAGACGCCCGACCCGTTCGTCCCCGTCGCCGACCACGTGACCCCTGACCGAGCCTTCGACGCCCTCACCCGGGATCTCGTCGACCGCCGGGCAGCGCGACCAACGATCCGGCGTCAGCCGGTGACCGACGCCGGGAGGCGGCCCAGGGCGACGAGACGCTGAGCGATCTCACGGAGGGCGGCGGCCTGGTCGGCCTGCCCCATGATGAACATGACCCCGTCACAGCCCTGCGATTCGAGCAGGTCGAGCCGGGCGCGCCAGCGGTCCTCGTCGCCCCATACGCACGTGTGGTCGATCAAGTAGTCCGACAGCGCCGGCGTCACGACCTCCACGTTGGCCGGGCGGGAGTTGTCGGCGTGGAAGGCGTAGTCGTAGCGACGCCACATCTCGTGCACGTCGCGCTCGATCGCGGGCGGCAGATTGCGGTCCGACAGGTCGCCGCGGAAGGCCCGGTTCGCCATCGCCACGATCATCGCTCCGAGGTCGTCGCGCACCTCGTCCTTCGTCGCGCGCACCGACACGCTGGGCGCGACCCAGACCGACCGTGCCGAGTCGGCCGACCGGACGGCCCGGATACGCCGCGTGAGCACGTCCGGGTCCAACGTGCCCCCGTACAGGAGGCCGTCGCCGATCCGCGCCGCCAGCTCGGTCCCCCGCGGACCGTCCGCGGCGACCAGCAGCTCGGGGCGCAGGCGTCGGAAGCCGGTGCCGGGGATGCGGCTGTGCGGGTAGGTGGTGGAGGAGAAGGCCGCGCTCTCGCCGCGCCAGTACGACTCGAGCGCCTCGACGCCGTCCTCGAGCTCGGCCATCGTCGCCGGCTTCAGCCCCAGCCCGCGCGCTGCGCTGTTCCCGGTACCGACGGCAGCCATGCCGCGTCCACCCGTGAACTCGTTGAAGGTGGCGAGGACGTTGCCGACGATCACCGGATGCCGCGCGACGAGGTGGGTGACCATGGGCCCGATCCGGACGCGCTCGGTCACCCGGGCGGCCTCGAGCTGGTGCAGGTAGCTCTCCTGGTAGACGGTCGGCGAGTCCGCGACGCCCATCCAGTCGAACCCCGCGGCGTCCCCGACCCGCGCGACGTCGCGCGTCTCGTCGATGTCGCGCGGGAGGAGCATGAACCCGAACCTCATGTCGCCTCGCTCTCCTCTCATGCCGCGGCCGGACTCCCGCCCCCGTCGCCGCGGAGCGTCCGACCCGTGATGAAGCCTGTGTCCTCCGACAGCATCTCCGGGACCGTGCGTGCGACACCCACCGGGCGATGGCCCGCCATGGCGAGCTGCTCCGCGACCGAACGGCCGATCCCCCCGGACACACCGGTGGACAGAACCCGCCTCCTCGTCACGCGCGCTCTTCCTCTCCCACGATCCCCCGGGGGCATAACGCTAAGGTTGTAGCGCCCCCAGGGTGAAATACCTTCACGGGTATGACGCCATGGCCGCGGGCGCATGAGGAGGTCCGGCTCCATGACGTTGCTGCAGCTCAAGGTGCTCATCGCCGTGGCCGAGCGGGGCGGGTTCACGGCGGCCGGGGCGGCGCTGGGCATGTCCCAGCCCGCGGTGAGCCGTTCGGTCGCGGCCCTCGAGGCCGAGCTGGGTGCTCCGTTGTTGACCCGCAACCGCGACGGCGTGACGCTCACCGAGGCCGGCGTCCGGGCGGTCACGCACGCCCGGGAAGCCGTGCGGCAGTCGGATCTGCTGCGGGCGGAGGTGGCCGCCGTGTCGGGGCAGGTCACCGGCACGCTGCGGCTGGCCAGCCTGCCGTCGGCGACCGGGACCCTCGTCGCGCCCCGCCTGCGCCCCTTCGCCGAGCGGTACCCGCTGGTCAAGGTCCGGCTGCTCGAAGGCAGCGACGGCGAGGTCCGCGACTGGCTGGACCAGGGCGTCGTCGACGCCGCCGTGGTGACGATGCCGGCCCCCGGCCTGCGCCTCGAGCTGCTGGACAGCCACGAGATGGTCGCGGTCCTGCCCGCCGGCCATCCGCTGGGCGCGCGCGACACCGTCGACTACGAGGCATTGGCCGCCGAGCCGTTCATCCGGTCGAACTGTGGCTGCGCGCAGGTGTTCGAGAGCGTGGCAAGGCAGGTGGGTGTCCGGCTCGACGTCGCCTTCGAGGCGCGCGAGCTGTCCGCGGTGCTGGAAATGGTCGGCGCCGGGCTCGGCGTGAGCATCGTCCCCGCGGTGGCCCTGCGGGCGGTGCCGGTCGAGACGATCGTCCGGCCGCTCGTGCCGCGGACCGTCCGCACCCTCGCCGTGGCCGTCAGCGCGAGCGCGTCGCCCGCGGCGCGTGCCTTCCTCGACGAGATCGCGAGAAACCGGACCGGGCCGGCAGTTCCCGTCGGCTGACACCGCACCGCTCGGCGCGGCGGAGGCACCGCCGTCCTCGTCGCCGCACTTCGGCTCCCTGGCCCGGTACTGCGCCGTCGAAGCCCGCAACCTCGCCCCCCTGCCCGCCGACGTCGACCACACGGTCGCGGCCGCGCTGCCGATCTCCGGGCTCACCGCATGGCAAGCCCTGTTCGACCACGCCCGCCTCGCCGTCGGGCAGACCGTGCTCCTGTTCACGCGTTGTCGACCGTGACGATCATGGTCTCTGCACCCGCCTCGTCCAATGTAGACCAGATGCCGGCGGGAACTGCTGGGCGCGGCAGCGATCAGTGGGACCTCGGCTCAGCAGCGGAGGAGCCCCTGGATGGTGCGGACGTCGGCAAGCCGCTGCGCCGCCGTGCCCGCCGGCACCTGCTTGCCCGACTGCGCCGAGAGCTGGTTGGCCAGGCCGGTCAGCACCCCGCAGGCAGCGCGGGTGTCCAGGGCCGCCAGCGCACGCTGCACAGCAGCGACCTTGTCCGCCAGGCTGGTCCCCGGGCCGACACCCTTGAGCGCCGCCGCCAGAGCGGTCAGCAGACCGGACGCGTTCTCCGGAGCGCCGATCGTCGAGTCAGCGGGGATGTACGAGATCGTGACCGACGCCGGATCGGAGGTCACGCTCAGCGAGCCGCCGGCCGGCACCAGAGAGGAACCGCCACCGCCACCGCCAGCCGGGAAAACCAGGTCAGCGCTAGCACCGCCACCGCCACCGCCGTAGAGGCCGCCACCGCCACCCCCGGTGCCAGGGGGACTTCCACGCGTTCCGTCACCACCTTGGCCAAGCCTTCCGGGCTCCCCAGGTTCCCCCTGCGCGTAGGTGCCGAAGAAGTTACCGGCGCCCCCGGCTCCACCTGCGGTCTGGGTACCGGCGAACCCGCCCTGTCCCCGATAGTCGTCCGGTTCGGCCGGAGACCCGTTCTGCCCCGCGTCGGCCGCCGGGTAGACATCGGGGGGATGGGCTCGGCTCGCCCGCCACCTCCGCCCGCGACGATCAGCCGGGACATCAACGACGTGTCCGAAGTACCGGAGACGGTCCGCACATCCGTCGCTCCGCCGCCGCCACCCGCGCGGCCAGGCCGACCAGACTTGCCGCCGCCGTTGAACGCGTCCCTGAGCTCGTTCGACGGGGTGGTCGCGGTGTCCGGGTGCTCGCCGACCACCACATAGAGCGTCTGCCCACCGGACAACCCCGTCAGCGTGCCGGTGACCCGCGCCCCGCGACCGCCTGCGTTGGTCCCGTCCCCACCACCAGCGGCACCGATCGCGGCCACCTCGACCGAGGTGACGCCGACCGGGACGACGAAGCTCTGCTCGGCCCCGGTGAAGCCGAAGGTGCAACTGATCGCCTGACCCGTCACCCCGCACGGAGCAGGCGGCGCGAAGGTACGGAACGTGATCGTCACCGACGCCGGGTCCGACGTGAGGGCCTGGGAACCACCGGCCGGCACCAGCGACGACCCACCACCGCCTCCGCCGGCCCGGCCGGGCTTGTCGTCGGCACCGTCGATCGCCGCGCCACCCCCGCCACCACCGTAGAAGCCGCCACCACCGCCGCCACCAGCACCGACGCCGAGCGCGCCATCTCCACCCTGGCCCGCCGACCCTGCCTTCCCGGCAACGCCACCACCCTGCGGGCCGGGTGGCGCTGCAGCTCCACCCGCACCACCCGCGGTCTGGGAGCCGGCGAACCCGCCCTGCCCGTCGGCGCCGACCGCAGCCGCCGGCAGCCCGTTCTGCCCGGCGTCAGCCGCAGCAACGGACCCGGTCCCCGAGTGCCCGCCACCGCCGCCCGCCACGACCAACCGCGACGCCAGCGACGCGGCGGCCGCGCTCGAGACGGTCCGTACGTCCGACGCCCCACCCCCGCCACCGGAGATCCGCCCGACTCCCGGCGCGCCACCTCCGTTGAAGGCCCTCGGCGCCGTACCGAACTCGGTTGTCTCGGTGTCCGGGTGCTGCCCCACCGCCACATACAGCGTCTTCCCAGCCAGCCCGGACAACGTCCCCGCGACCCGCGCACCCCGTCCCCCCCGGATGGGCGTTGTCGAGGTCGGAACCACCGGCCGCACCCACCGCGACCACGTCCACAGAGCTCACCCCGGCGGGAAGAGTCAACGACTGCTCCGCGCCGGTGTAGCTGAAGCGGCACACCGCCACAGGCCCCGTCTGGCTACAACCCGCCGGCAACGCCGAGGCCGCAGGCACCCCCGGAGCAGCGCTCGCCGCAACCGGAGCCACCAGCGACAACCCGGCCACCACCGCGGTCCCGGTGACAACGACTAGCAACCGCCTCGGACCCCGGGGATGCCGCACGGACCGCCGCAGACCGACAGCAGCCGACACACGCTTCATCGGTTGTGACCCCTTCCTCCGGGGCCGCCCGTGGTCGAGCCCTGGAAGAGAACTCGATCTCGGACCCATCATCGTCAGCGAGCCCGCCCGGCGCTTCGCACGACATGAGCGCCGCGAAGCTGAAGCCTCCCAGCGCATCCTGTCGCCTCCGGACGCGTGGCACCTTCCCGCCGCGGGAGAAGTTTGCCGGGCTCGTCGCCGGGTAACTGGTGCGCGCCGATCGCGAGCTCCGCGCCGGTGCGCACCTAGGGAGCAACGCGATCATGTACCCGCCGGAACGAGCTTCCTTGCGATGCTCACGTACAGACGTCTGCGGGGTTCTCCACACTCTCGCGATCGACCCCAGGAGTTCGCTGGGCCGGACCGCGCTCGCGGTCGTCTCCGAGCTGGTCGACAACGCAATCGGACACGCTGCAACCCACTTCAGCGTGGCACTCAGCTTGACCGGCACACACGGAATGTTCGTCGAGGTCACCGATCTCGCTCCGGAGCGCCCGGTGCCTTATCCGTTCTCAGAGGGTGGCGCCTACCTGGGCGGGGACAGACTCGGGCTGCTCGTTGTGCACAAGCTCAGCGATGCGTGGGGGGTACGGCCGGTCGACGAGAGGGCCAAGACAGTCTGGGCGCAGGTCTCGCTGGGCATCCTCAACGGCCGCGAGCACCAGATCGCCGAGTCCTAGCCGACAGACTGGCCGTGCCGCTCACGGACCCCGCGTCACGGCCCCTGGGAGATCGTCGGGTCAGCACCTGCCGGCCGCCGTGCAGCGGCCGGCGGCGACATGGTGCGGTGACCCGGGTCATCCGGCTTTCGTCGATCAGTCCTGGACTTCCTGGGGTGGCACGTCGGTGCTGGGGGATGGGGTGCCTGGATGACGTGCGCGCTCGATCCGGTCCCGACTGTCGAGGATCCGCCGGCGCGAGGTGTCGAGCGTCTGTTCCGTGGGCAGGGACGACGTCCGGCCGGGGTGCTCGCGCGAGTCCGGGTCCCGGCCGCCGCCGTGGTCGGGGGGAAGGTCGCGAGGGTCGACCTGTTCGCGCTCGATCGCGGACTGCTCGCGGTCAGCCGCGGACGCGCTGCGGTCTCGGCCGGAGTCGAGGCGGTCGCCGGCGGAGCGGTTGCGGTCACCCGACGATGCCAGCCGGTCGGCGGCGGCCTCAAGACGATTCACCCGCGCTTCGTGCAGATCTGCACTCAGCCGGTCGAACAGGACGGTGACGCTCTCCCGGGCGCGCCCGGCGAGCTGACGCTGATCGGCAACGTAGGCCTGCAGGCGTGCCAACGTGGACAGGGGCAGATCGGGCCAATTCAGGGGATCAATGGTCGTGTTCTCGACACGGGCGAAGCCACCGATGATCTGCTCACGGGCATCACGAAGGTCGTCGGTGAGGTCGTGCAACCTGCGGTTGGCCAGTGTGTCGCGAGCGGCGGCGTCGCTGTCGCGCCGGATGGCGGTGTCGTCGCGTCCGCGGGCGGAGTCGTCGCGCCGGTCGGCGGTGTCGTCCCGGTCGGCGGCTTTGTCGTCGCGGCCGTCGGCCGCAGCGTGGGAACGAGCCATGAGTGGTTCCCCTCCAGCTCCGGCAACGGGATCGGTTCGATTGTGGCACTCACCCACGGCCGGGTGCTCCGCCGACCAGGTCGATACGCGGCCGGCGTGGCTCACTGGTTGCGCAGGCGGCGGGCCTCTGCGATGAGGTCCCTGCTCGCACCCTCGGGGCCGACAACGTCATCGACGACACCGCCGGCGACCTCACCGACCAGGTCCGCGGGCGCGGCGACCGCTACTACCGGCCGCTTGGGCGACGTCGCGGACGGGGTGGACCGCTCGAGCACGGCCGCGTGTCCCGCACGATCGTGGTCACTCCAGGAGCCGCACCGACGTGGCCGTGAACGGGCGCCGCAGCGACCCGCTGCACGACCAGCTCGACGTGCTGGACGTGGTCGTCGTCCGTGGCGGGGCTGCCGGGCTACCCCCAGCGCTCGTCCTGCTCCGGGCCCGGCGCCGGGTCGTCGTCGTCTTCGACGCCGGGGCCTTCGCGGTGTCCGTCGCATGCCTCGTCCCTCTGCGCCGCACACTGGCCGGCCTGCTGCTCGCCGAGCAGGGCTACCGGACCCGCTGGACCGACCGCGTTGTCCTCGTGAACGGGGACGAAGCTCGGCTCAACAGTTGGATGGAGGCGAACCTGCGTGCGTCCTGGTGTGAGCATCCGGCACCCCATGAGGGTGGAGGGCGACGTCATCCGAGCGCTGCACCCGCCGATCAACGTGGACCATTCGACCGGTCCGGCGCTCGAGGTCATCAAGGCTGCCAGGCAGCGCTGTTCCGAGAGTGCTGGACCACGTCATTGAACCGCTGTGTGTCGCTCCCGCGCCATGAACGGGTACGTCCTGGCGCTGACCTCGACGACTGAGGAAGCCACCCCGGCAACCGCGTCGAGTCCCTCCGTCGCCGGCATCGTCCCTGCATGCCGGCCTGGCCTCAGGGCTCGGTTCGGATGGTCATCCGCTCGCCCGGGCGGCCGAAGATGCTCAGAATTTCTGCCGGCCCGGATCCGTCGGTGCCGAACCAGTGCGGCACGGCGGTGTCGAAGATCGCCACCTCGCCGGGTGCGAGGGTCAGGTCCTGGTCTCCGAGGACGAGCCGTAGCTGCCCGGACAGGACGTAGATCCACTCGCGACCCTCGTGTGTTCGCAGCTCTGGCGTGGTCTTGTCGGCGGGGACGATGATCTTCCATGCTTGGGTGCCGCCGGGGAGCTGCGTGAGCGGGATGACGGTGCGGCCCTTGACCCGGCCCGGTTTGAGTCGCAGCCGTGGATCGCCCTCGGGTGGTGCGCCGACGAGCTCGTCGAGCGGCACCCGGTACTCGTGGGAGAGTGCGAGCAGCAACTCCAGGGTGGGCCGCCGTTGCCCGGTCTCCAGCCTCGACAGCGTGCTCTTCGAAATGCCCGTCGTGTCCGCGACCGCGGTCAACGTCAAGCGACGCTGGGTACGGATGCGTTTGAGCCGGTCCCCGACCTGCTCGAGGGACGCAGCGATAGCAGCGGCAGAGACGTCCTCCACGCCGTTCATCTGACCGCCGATTCCCACAAATGGCAACGAAGGTGGAGCAACTACCCGTCCGGGTCCCAACCTGTCCGGCATGCAACGACATGACGTGGTCATCATCGGAGCTGGCGCGGCCGGCCTGTCCGCAGCGCTGGTGCTCACTCGCGCCCGCCGCGACGTCGTGGTGCTGGACTCGGGCAGTCCCCGCAACGGCCCCGCCGCGCACATGCACGGATTCCTCTCTCGCGACGGCATGCCAGCCGCAGAGCTTCTGGCCGCCGGCCGGGCCGAGGTGCGCAGCTACGGCGGTCTGATCGTCGACGGCCTCGTCACCGACATCAACGCCGACGGGAAGGGTGGTTTCCGTGTCGCGCAAGCCGACGGTCGACCGGCCTTCTCCACCCGCCACGTCGTCGTCACCACCGGGCTGCGCGACGAGCTCCCCGACATTCCCGGTCTTCGCGAACGGTGGGCCCGTGACGTCCTGCATTGCCCCTACTGCCACGGCCACGAGGTCCGCGACCGCCGCCTCGCCGTACTCGCCGCCACGCCCGACGCCGCCCGCTACGCTCAGATCGTCCGCCAGTGGACCGACGACCTCACCTACGTCGTCGCACCAGGCGTCCTCACGCCCGACGAACGAACCGCACTGCGAGCGCGTCGGATCGGGATCGTCGAGGGCCCGGTCGAGCAACTCGTCGTTGACGGGGAGGACCACCTGCGTGGCCTGCAGCTCGACGACGGCTGCGTCGTCGCCTGCGACGCGCTGTTCGTGCCACCCCGGTTCGTCGCCAACGACACCCTCCTCACCGGCCTCGGCGCCACCGTCGCCCACCGCGGCTGGGTCGTCGTCGACGGCGCGGGACGGACCAGTGTTCCCAGGGTCTGGGCCGCGGGCAACGTCGTCGACCCGCGCGCCCAGGTCATCACCGCCGCCGGTGCCGGGTCTGCGACCGCCATCGCGCTCAACGCCGACCTGGTCGACGACGACATCCGCACCGCCGTTGCCGCATTCCCACCTCACACATCGCTCACCACCGAGCGGCGAACCAAGGAGACCGCATGACCGCCTCGACACCCACACCGGCAAGCGGCCCGAGCCCGGATCCGAACGCGCGGCCCGAGACCCTGCAGCCACCGACCATTCACCAGCTAGCGTTGATGATCTGGCTGGCCGTCTTCCCCACCCTCGCAGTGCTCAACCTCGGGTTCGGGGCCTGGCTCCAGACCCTGCCACCCATCGTGCGCACCTTCGTGCTCGCGACCGTCGCCGTCCCGATCGTGATCTACGGCCTGATGCCGCAGCTGCACCGCATTCGACGCCAACTGATGGTCAAGGCCGCAACCCGCCGGCGCACATCGTGAGCGCCCACACCACTACAGATCGGTGCCTGCTCATCGTCATGTCTCTGATGGCGCTTCTCGGCCTGCGACGCCCCGCCGCAATGGCGCCGATCCTGCTGTCCGAGGTGGTGTGAAAAGCGATCTGGATCACCGCGATCGCACTCCCTCACCTCATCACCGACAACCTCGAGGCCGCCCTCGCCGACGTGCTCCTCAGCTGCTCGCTGGTTGTGGTCATCGCGGCCGTATTCCCCTGGCGCCACGCCTGCAACCCGCTACGCCCGCACACCCGCCGACCCACAGCGTGCGAACCCTGCCCGCCCCAATCCGTTGGAGGCAACGTCATGACCGCTACCGAACAGCCGACCGCCGACCCCACCGTCCGCAGGACCGCACGGATCGCCGGCGGGTTCTACCTGCTCTCCTTCGTCTCGATACCGACTCTCATCCTCTACAGCCGAATCCACGACCCCGAGTTCATCACCAGCGCCGCTTCACAGACCCCGGTCGTCATCGGCGGCATCCTTGAAATCGTCGTCGCGCTCGCCTGTATCGGGACGGCGGTCGCGCTCTACCCCGCCCTCCGAACACACGGTCCCGCCCGGGCACTCGGGTTCGTCGCAGCCCGCGTCACCGAAGGCACCGCCATCCTCGTCGGAGTCGCCGCACTACTCACCGTTCTCGCCCTCAAACGCGCAGGCGCAGGCGCCGACACCCTGACCACCGGCCACGCCCTCGTCGCCTTCTACGACGCGAACTTCCTGCTCAGTCAGGGTCTCATCCCCGCCGCGAACGCGCTGCTGCTCGGCACCCTGCTCTATCAGACACGCCTCGTCCCGCGAGCGCTGCCCGTGATCGGGTTCGTCGGGGCCGGCATGCTCGTCGCCTCCGACATCGGCACCCTCCTCGGCATATGGGACCGTGTCTCCCCGATCGTCGCGATCGCGGCCATCCCCATCGCCGTCTGGGAGTTCTCACTCGGCATCTACCTGATGGTCAAGGGCCTCAGGGCGCCCCAGGCGCCTGACACTTCGACGGCGGCAGGCGCGCAGCGCATGCGAGCCGCTGCTCCGGCTCAGTCCTGATAGCGCATCCGCGATGCCGGCCGCCGCGCGATGCGGTTGGCCGGCAGGCGGCAGTTTCCATGTAGCCGCTGACGTCATCTCGACTCCTCGACCGAGGACGGACCGCAGGGACTTGCCGACACCCTCGTCGGGCCGCACTCTCGCCAGCATCCAGGATCACTCCGGCCGACGGTATCTCGTGCCACATGCGGTGCTCGAGGAACGCGACCGCTGGCGCATGCACTCGTCGGCCTGATCTGCCCACGGCACACCTTCGTAACGTGACGGGCTACCTACCTGGTGCTGATGTCACCGGTGGCGAGGTTGCCGCTGACGGTCCTGGGGCCAAGGGAGAGGGTGATCTGGTCCTTGCCGCCCGGCTTGTCGACGACGGTCAGCAAGAACGACACCGTCCTGCCCGCCGCCGTGACTGCCGTCCCCGCGACGGTGGCGCCCGTTGCGGTCCTGGTGACCTTCGTGATCGTGCGAGAGCCTGCGGTGGTGTCGGCTCCCCCGCCTGCAAGGCCGAACGACCCGGTCACCCTGCCGCTGCCGGTCACGCTCGCCGCAACGGCGACCGTGTAGCGCTGGCCGCCAGCGGCCAGCACACCACCACCGCGGACCGTTGTCGGGGTCGCGACCGGCGGTTCACTGACCCCTGTGCCGTAGGAGATCGTCACCGCGGCCGGGCCGTCGCTCAGACCCAGCGTGCCGCCCGCGGGTACCAGCGACGAGCCGCCCCCACCGCCACCGGCCGCCACGGCGTCCTCCATGTTCACGTTCGTGTAGCTGTCGGCACCGGAGCCGCCTCCCCACAGGCCACCCCCGCCACCACCGCCACCGACGTTGCCTGACTCGGCCCCGGAGCCCCATCCGCCGGCAGCGCCCGTCGACATCTCGTCGGGAGAGTCGCCGGCAACCCCGGCCGTGCCACCTGCGGTTGCCGTACCGGCGCCGCCACCGTCGTTCCTGGAAGGGCCGATGATGGGGCAGAGCTCGCCCCCCGCTCCCGGCGCACCGGCATCGCCGCCGTCGCCTCCCTTCAGGATGCCGTCGCCCGGTGTGCAGTTGAACGCGTCGCCCCCGCCGCCGCCCCCGCCCCCCGCGACGATCAGCCGCGAGTCCAGCGATGTCGCCGTTGTGGAAGGACTGGTACGCACGTCCGACGCGCCGCCCCCGCCGCCCCCGAACCCGAAGGTTGCACTGCCGCCGCCGTTGAACCCGCCCTTGCACTGGTCGGTCGGCTCGCAGTCCTTGCCGGTGGGGTCGCCGTGCGCGGTGCCGCCGACCTCGACGTAGAGCACCTGGTTCGCCGTCAGCCCGGTCAGTGCCCCGACGACCCGCGCCCCGCGCGACGGGGAGTTGCCGTTGATGCTCTGCCCGCCCCCCGCGCCGACCGCGGTCACCTGCACCGAGGTGATCCCGGGCGGAACGGTGAAGGTCTGCTCGGTCCCGGTGTAGCCGAAGGTGCAGGTCGTCGTCGTGCCCGCTGTGGCGCACGTCCCGTCTGCCGCTGCGGCGATTCCCGCCCCGGGAAGCAGGAGACCCGCGGCGATCACCGCCCCGCCGGCCACACAGCCGACCCGCCGCCTGATCGTGTCCATGATGGCAATGCTCCTCGGCCGACGACGACGGCCCGGGCTCGGGAGCGTCACAACCGGGTACTCGCGCCAATTGGTCGAGGTGTTAGCCCCGGCGTTCCCACCAGCGATCGAATCGCCGTCGAGAGGGCTGTCGCCACAATGAGCGACCCCGGGCGTGCTGTTCGCCACCACCGCGCCGTCCGGCTGAGCGGACCACTTCCCTCCCGGCTCCGACGGGAACGTGCCGGGCGTCGTCGTCGGAGCGGTCGCTCGGGTGCTGCCGGCTCGTGGCACTCGGCACCGACACCACCCCGGCCCGGCCCGGCGCCACCGCAGCGGACCTGGGAGCGGAGAACCGCGAGCTGCGTGAACGGGCCAGGCAACTCGAGCAGGAGAACGAGATCCTGCGCCGGGCCACCGCCTGCTTCGCCCGCGACGTCCTCCCGAAATGACGTACCCGCTGGTCGGCGCACCTCGCCGACGACAACGTCCCCGCCGCGGTGACCTGCCGGGTACTCGGCTTCAGCAAACAGGCCTTCTACCAGTGGAAAGCCGAACGCGTATCCGACCGCGACCACGACGACGCCCACCTGCTCAACGCCGCCGTCGACATCCACCACGCAGCGGTGTCAGGCGGTCTCGTCCTCCCGAGTAACGGGTGTGAGACCGCGGAAGCGCGACCCGTGGAACACGAGGGGTTGTGCATGGGGCGCGGACGAGAACGCTTCGACTCGAAGAACGACGATCTGGTGATCGCCAGCAGGGAACTCGTCGTAGACCGATGACCTGATGCTGGCGACACCACCGTCGATGAAGACAGCTCCGGTGGCGTCGCCGTTCCACGTAGCGTGCAGGAACCGGGCCAACGGATCCTTTGCGGCGAGAGCGCGACACACGTCTCCATGTTCCTCACCGAGCACCGTCAGGCCGAGTTTTGGTGCCTTCCTGAGAATCGGCCACGTCATGGAGCCAGCCTGCGCGCACACTGCCACCAGCGGTGGATCGATGGAAACCGAGGTGAATGAGCTGGCTGCCAGACCCACCGGGCGCCCTTCGCTCAGGGCACACACTGCGGTGACGCCGCTGGGGAAACAGCCGAAGAGCTCACGCAAGTCCACGGCGCTGTGTACATCCGGTTCTTCCATCCCAATTCACTCCCCTTCGATGCATATTGCTCCAGATCTCGGTCGACACAGCCTCGGGCACGCCGACCTCGGCTCTCCCTCGGCACCCGCCGGCGCGGACAGGTAGTCCGCCGCACCGCGCAGGACGAACCCCCACAGTCGTGCATCCGGCATGCAGGCCACCACGGGAGTGCAGGACCGGGTCGAGTGCCCATGATCGAGTGGTCGGTCATAGTGAGCTGCTGATCATTCGGGCGCCGACAAAGCCGTTGGTCTCCGCGATCCTCGGGATCGGACGCCGCTGGTGACGAATTCACGACGTTTCCCCCGCGTCGCTCGCCCAGCCGCTCGGCTCCGTCGCACCTCTCGCCCATTTCGCTCAACCACGGGTCAGCACGATCTTTCCCGCCGTTTCACCGGAGGCCATCGCCTCGAAAGCGTCGCGCGCGCACTCCATCGGCAGTTGCAGGCCGATCCGCGGCTCCAGGCCTGTTCTCGTCACGAACGACAGGAGATCGACGAGTTCCTGGCGGGTACCCATGGTCGACCCCTCCACCCTCAGCTGCAAGAAGAAGAGTCTCTGCAGGTCGGCCTCGGGGTTGGCGCCCGAGGTGGAGCCGCAGCAGATGATGGAACCCCCAGGGCGCAATGACCGCATCGAATGCTCCCAGGTGGCGGCGCCGACCGACTCGAACACCGCGTCCACTCTTGATGGCAGGCGCGCTCCGGGCTCGAACGCTGCATGAGCGCCGAGCTCCTCTGCCAACTCGCGCTTGTCGGGCGTGCGGCCGGTTACCCAGACTATCATGCCGGCTGTGCGGCCCAACTGGATCAGCGCGGTCGACACGCCGCCTGATGCGCCTTGTACGAGCATCACCTGCCCGGGCCGCAGTCCGGACTTCGTGAACAGCATCCGGTATGCCGTGAGCCAAGCCGTCCCCATCACCGCAGCGGCCGTCAGCGAGAGACCGGCGGGGACCGGCACGGCATTCCGCGCCGGAATCACGACGGAGTCGGCGAAGGTTCCCTGATGTTTCTCGCTCAGAGTCGTGCGTCTCGGGTCCAACGTCTCGTCGCCGGACCAGTCCGGGTCGCCCACAACGGGGTAGACGATGACGTGGGTGCCGTCCGCGAGGGTTCCCGCAGCCTCCATCCCCACGATCATCGGGAACCTCTCGGCCTTGATCCCCACCCCTCGAAGGGTCCAGAGGTCGTGCATGTTGAGACCTGCGGCAACCGGCCTGACGGCCACGTAGCCGTCCGGCACAACGGGGTCGGGGCGCTCCCCCACGACCAGCGCGTCGAGGGGGAATTCCGGGTTGGGCCCGGACGCATAGACGGCAAACACTCGCGCTCCAGATCGATGTGTCGGAAAGTCAGTCGCTACCGCGTCACCGCTCTTCGCGGATGAGGTCGGCGGCTCGCCATGCGAGGGCCATGGTGGGTGCCGCGGTGTTGCCCGCAGGCTGTTCGGCGAACACCGACGCGTCCACGACACGAAGGCCTTCCACGCCGCGCACGCGGAGTCGGTGGTCGACGACGTCCTCCGCATTCGGGCCCATAGCGCAGGAGCCGACGGCATGGTAGATGCCGAGCGGACTGTCGATGGCGTACCGGATGACCTCGTCGGGGGTCGAGACCGACGGGCCAGGCAGGTCCTCGGCCCACACCATCTCGACCAGTGGACTCTGCGCCACAGCCTCCCGGCCCCAGTCCAGGATCCGGGACGTCGACGAGCGGTCTTCCTCGGATTCGAGGAACCGCGGGCTGATCACTGGTGCGTTCTCCGGCAGCGCGCCACCGAGATGAACGGAACTGCGCGTGGTGGGCCGAATCGGGTAGCCGACGAACGTCGCACCGGCGTACTTCGCCAGCCTCATTTTGTTGGCGCGAGTGTCCAGGGCCATCGGCATCCAAATGCCCTGGACGTCCGGACGGTCCAGCTCGGGCGACGATCGGAAGGCGCAGACCAGGTCGTACCCCGCCGTGGCGATGGGACCGCGACGGGTCAGAAGGTACCTCGCCCCTTGCAGCCCCTGCTTGGGCCGGCTGTTCAACGTGTGCGTGAGCCCGAGCTTGCCCCTCAGCCTCACCTGCAGGCTCACTCCCCGCTGCTCGGTCACACGCTCACCCACGTTGGGACTCTCGACGCGCAGTTCCACCCCGGCACGGGCGAGGACCTCCGGGTTGCCGACGCCAGACCGTTCGAGCAGCACCGCACTCTCGACCGTGCCGGCGGCTAGGATCACCTCGCGCGATGCGGTGTAGTCCCGGTGGGACGAGCCCACCTTGGCCCGGACGCCAACGATGCGGGGGCCGTCGAAGCGCAGGTGCCCTACTCGCGTCCGGTACTGGACCGTGAGGTTCGGCCGGCTGGCAGCTGGTCTGAGGAAGGCGCTCGCAGCTCCGACGCGGACACCGCTCTTGATCGTGGACGGGGTGAAGCCGATCCGGTCGTCGTCGTCCTCGTTGAAGTCGGCGGTGCGGCGCAGGCCCATCTTCTCGGCGGCGCCCAAGATCGCCTCGCACACTTGGTCGTCCCGGGTCGGAACTGAGACTCCGAGAGGGCCGCCGGCACCTCTCGAAGGCGAAGGACCGAGATCGTGGTCCTCCAGTGTCCTGAAGACCGGGAGCATCGCGTCCCAGCCCCACCCGGGGTTACCCCGCTCGACGATCGCGTCGTAGTCCGCGCGCGCCCCACGGATGTACATCATCCCGTTGACGGACGTCGAGCCGCCGCCGACCTTGCCGCGCGTCCACGTCTCGGGCCGACCACCGGGGCCGACGGGCTGGGTCGGGTAGTGGTAGCAGTAGCGATCGCCCTGGAGCGTGAAGTAGAAGCCCTTCGGGATGTACAGCAGGGGATTGCTGTCGCGACCGCCGAACTCCAGTAGGAGTACCCGGATCGACGGGTCCTCAGTCAGCCGGTCGGCCAGTACGCAGCCCGCCGCACCGGCACCGACGATGATGTAGTCGTAAGTGGTCATCATTCCTCGACCTCGGGGGGTGCCCGCCGGACGACGCCGCGCACCGACCATCGCTAGACGTTCAAGGATTGGTGGAACCGCCCGCAGTCGGCGGTCGAGGCCGCTTCGCCCGTCCACGGTGGCGCACGTCGACGACGATCCGGCCCCGGACCCCTCCCCGTTCCAGGCGGCGATGGGCCTCGGCGGTCTCGTCGAGGGCGACGACGGAGTCGATGACGGGTCGGATCGTGCCGTCCTCGACGTACCCGGCGAGCTGCATGATGTGCTCCGGCGAAGGATCGTTGCTGAATGTGAGGAACCGGCCCCGGCGGACCGCGCCGTTCCACGCGATCGCCAGGCCGGCCCGCAGGGGCCGGACAGGGTCCACGGCCAGCGCCACGAGCCGCCCCCGGTCGGTGAGGCGTCGCCGGTAGGCGGCCAGATCCGTACCGACGAGATCCAGCACGACGTCGACGGGTTCGATGTCGGACGGACGCGTGGTTCGATGATCCAGTACCACCTGGGCTCCCAGCTCCCGGACCAGGTCGACGCTCCGGCTCCCCGTCAGGGCGGTGACCTGCGCGCCGAGAGCAGCGCCCAGCTGCACCGCCACGGTGCCAACCCCTCCCCCGGCGCCGCGGACCAGCAGCCTCTCCCCCGCCCTGATCCCGGCCCGGTGGACGAGCGCGGCGACCGCAGTCGTCCCGACCGACGGAAGCGCCGCCGCCTCGACGAGGTCGACCCCCGACGGCGCCAGCGAGACCCTGGCGGCGGACACCGCTACGAACTCCGCCGTACTGCCGAAGGCCAGATGCTCCATCAGTCCCCACACGGCATCGCCGGTCGCGAGACCGTTCACCCCTTCACCGACGCCGACGACCCGCCCCGCGAAGTCCACACCGACACCCTGTGGAAGGCGGTTGCGCAGAACCCGCCGAAGCCGGCCCTGCCGGATCGCCGGCTCACCACCGCCGACACCCGAACCGTGAACCTCGACCAGCACCTCACCGCGGTCCGGAACAGGACGAGGCACCGCCACCACCCGGAGGACCTCCGGCGGCCCGTACCTGTCGTAGCGCACTGCGTGGACGGCGCCGGGCAGAGTCGCCATCCGCGCCTCCGGCCCGGCGCTCACGATGCGCCGGCCAGACCGGGCCACCGGGTCACCTGCAGGATCCGGCCGTTCACAGCGACATGCCGCCGCCCATGTTGACCATGGTGCCGGCCATACAGCTCGCGGCGTCCGTCGACAGGAAAGCGATCATGTTGGCGACCTCCTCCGGCAGCTGGAAGCGCTGGATCGCGGTGCGGACCAACGGGTACAGCCCCTCGGGTGTGTCGTCGAGCAGATCGCGGTCGGGCCCCCACATGCAGCCGGGGTTCACGCCCACCACCCGGATACCGTGCCTGGCGAGCTCCTTGCCCGCGAAGTTGGTGAAGCCGTTCATGCCGAGCTTCAGGGCGCCGTAGACCGTGAGCGACGGTGTCGCGGTCTGGCTGGCCTCGGAGCAGACGTTCACGATCACGCCCCGGCCCTGCGGGATCATGTGCTCGAGCGCCACCCGCGTGCAGTAGACGGGCGCCACGAAGGTTCCCCGCGCGGAGAGCTCGATGTCCTCGTAGGACATCCCCAGGAAGTCCCCTACCCGGACCTCGATGGCGTTGTTGACGAGGATGTCGACGCCGCCGAGCTGTTCGACCGACTCCGCGATCGCGGCCTCGATGCCCGTCTTCGTCACGACGTCACCCTCGATCCCCACGACCCGCGCATCCCACTTCTCGGAGGCCCGCGCAGCGACCGCCTTGACGTCCGGCGGCTCCGCCCACCGCAGCCGTTTCCGGACCGCCTCCGTGGCAGGGAGATCGATCGCCGCGACATCGGCCCCGAGGGCCGCCAGACGATTGACGCACGCCTGCCCGAGGTTGCGTCCCGCACCCCCGGTGACGATCGCCTTCTTCCCGGTGAGATCGAGCAGGTCGGTCACCGACTTGTCGATACTCGCGACGGGAACCCGGTCGCCCCACCAGTAGGCGGGGTCCGTCCCGGCCGCGACCTGGCTCTGCAGCAGCTCCTGCAGGTAGTCCGTACTCACTCGACTCCTCCTCGCACCCGCCGTGGCTCCCTTCCTACCGCACCTGAAACGTAGAAGCCAGAAACTGTCTTAAACGTGTTAGGTTCTACTTCCGCAGGTCAGCCAAGATCGGAGATGCCGTGAAACTGGGTGTGCACTACTACGTCACCGGGTACACGATCGACCCGGTCACCATCGCCCGCGCCGTCGAGGACGCCGGTTTCGAGTCCTTCTGGGTTCCGGAGCACGCAGTGCTTCCCACCAACCCGGAAACTCGCTTCGGCATGACCGGAGGGGACGTCCCGCGCCTCTACGGGGAGATGGCCGATCCCTTCGTGCTGCTCTCCTTCATCGGAGCGGCCACGACGAACCTCAAGCTCGCGACCGGCGTCTGCATCGTGCCGGAGCGGCACCCGCTGATCCTGGCCAAGATGGTGAGCACGCTCGACAACTTCTCCCGGGGGCGGCTCCTCTTCGGGATCGGGGTGGGCTGGATGCGGGAGGAGATCGAGCTCTTCGGCGTGGACTTCGACCGGCGCTGGTCGTACACGCGCGAGGCCGTCGAGGCGATGAAGGGCCTGTGGGCGAACGGAACCGCGTCCTACGACGGCAAGTACGTGCAGTTCCGGGAGCTGATCTGCGACCCCCTGCCGGCGCAGCGCCCGCACCCGCCCGTCATCTTCGGGGCCCAGCCCACCGAGACCACCTTCCGCAGGATCGCGCGCTGGGGCGACGGGTGGGTGGCCATGGGAGCCGGGCCCGACACGGTGCGACAGGCCCGCAAGGCACTGACCGCCGAGTGCGAGAAGATCGGCCGCGACCCCGCCGAGATCGAGATCTCGGCAGGCGTGTGGGAGATCGACCCGGCCACCCGGGACGCGTTCGAGGAAGCGGGCGCCGACCGGCTCATCGCCCTGCTCTACAACCACCCGGGGGGACCGGTAGGACACGACCGATGGCTGGAGACTGCCATCGCGGCCTGCCACAACCCGTCACCCACCCCCGACGACACCCTGAGAGCCCTCGACGGGATCGTCACCCGCGCCCGGCTCTGACGCGACCGGGGGCCGAGCGGCCCGACAGCGCTTCCGGCACAGCGCCCCCGCCCCCTGGACCTTGCACAGAAGTCCCGATGTCGGTGAATGACGGAGAGTTGGTAGCGCACCATGGTCGAGCACGGCCCGGACGACCGGACCTCGCGGTTCTCGTCCTTCGATTTCTTCGACGACGCCTTCAGCCGCGATCCCGCCCCGACCTGGGGCGCCATGCGTGACGCGTGCCCGGTCGCCCACAGCGACCACTTCGGCGGGCACTGGATCCCGACGGGCTACGACACGATCCGCGCGGTCACGCTCGACACTGAGACGTACTCGTCGGCGGACGCGACTGTGCCGGCCGTCCCGGGGGCGACCGCCGCCGACTACCCGCCGATCTCGATGGACCCCCCTCGGCACACCGGCTATCGCCGCGCCGTGATGGGGTTCTTCACGACGGGCAACGTCCGCCGACTCGAACAGGTCACCCGTGAGGTGGCGAACTACTGCCTGGACGCGCTCGAGGACTCGGACATCTTCGACGCCGGCTACCGGTTCGCCCAGCGGATCCCGCTCGCCGTCATCTCCCACCTCCTCGGCGTCACGGAGGACGACGCGGACAGGTTCGCCGAATGGATCGAGATCATCCCCGAGGCGCACCACGCCGACATCTCGACGTTGATGACCATGCTGACGGACATGAACGAGGTGTTCACGCGCACGGTGCGCGCGGCGCGGGAGGAACCCCGCGACTCGATCGTCTCCCGGCTCCTGACGGCCCGTGTGGACGGACACCTGCTCGACGACGACGCGCTCGTCCGCGTCTGCCGGGTGCTGATGGTCGCGGCCATCGATACGACGTGGACGGTGATCGGCGGGAGCCTGGCGCACCTGGCGAGCCATCCCGGGGACCGTCGCCGGCTCGCGGCCCTGACCGGCGACGCCGACCTCGGGTCACCGCTCTGGGACACCGCCGTCGAGGAGTTCCTGCGCTACTTCGCCCCGGTCACGGTCGGGCGCCGGGCGACCCGCGACACCGAGCTCGAGGGATGCCCGGTTCCCGAGGGCGGTCGGCTGCTGCTGCAGTTCGGGGCGGCGAACCGCGACCCGAGCGTGTTCGACGACGCCGACGACGTGCGGCTCGACCGCAGGCACAACCCGCACCTCACCTTCGGTGCGGGCATCCATCGCTGCCTTGGGGCAGCCCTCGCGACCATGGAGCTCCGCGTGGCGCTGCAGACCTTCCTGCGCCGCGTCCCCGAGTTCCACGTGCCCGCGGGCTCCGCGCTGCAGACGTCCCGGGGTTCTGTCCGAGGGGTCAAGGGCTTCCTGGTCGCGCGGGGCCCCGCCCCGTTGGCGGGCTGACGCCCTCAGTTCCGCTGTCCGCCGCAGTACGGGCCCGCTCGGCGTTGGCCCGCACTGCGCCCACGACCGTCCGGGCGAGCTCGGCCGGAACGAGGTGGCCCATTCCGGGCAGGATCATCAACCGTGCGCCGGGAATCGCGGCGGCGGTCGCCCGCCCCCCGCTGACGTCCATGACCGGGTCCTGGTCGCCGTGGATCACCACAGCCGGGACTCCGACGGCAGCGAGCGCCGCGGTCCGGTCCGGGGAGCGACGGATCGCCGCGGACTGCCTCGCTCTGCCCTCGGGGTAGTGGCCGCGGTCGTACGCGGCGGCAGCTCGCCGCCTCATCGCCTCCACGTCGAGCGGATACCCCTCGCCGTTGACGAGCTCCGCGGCGGCGAGCTGCGCGGCGACGACCGCGGAACGCCCGGTAGACGGGGGCGCACCGATCATCGCGTCGATCACATGACGGGCGGTCCGCCCGACGCCCTTCGCCCCGGTCGTCGACATGACCGACGCCAGCGACAGCACCCGGTCCGGATGGCGGATGGCGAGGGCCTGGCCGATCATTCCGCCCATCGACATCCCGAAGACGTGCACCCGGGGGATGCCGAGGGCGTCGAGGAGACCGGCGGCGTCGTCCGCCATGTCCTCCAGGGTGTAGGCCTCGTCGACCTTCGACGAGAGCCCGCTGTCCCGGTTGTCGAACTGGAGCAGCTGGAAGCCGGCCCGGACGAATTCGCCCACGAACGCGTCGTCCCACTCCGTCATTTGCACACCGAGACCCATGATCGTCATGAGTATCGGGCTCATGGGTTCGCCGACCAGGGACCAGCACAGGTCGAGGTCCCGGACCCGGGCGAGCCCGGTCTCTCGGCGCCTCATCGGCCGACCGCCGCGCCGCGGAGCAGCGGCCGGCAGATGCTGATCGCCTTCGGCCGCAGGTTCGCCCCGATCTCGGGTCTACCCCGCCACCAGTACAGGCAGGCGGTGCGGAGGATGTCATCGTCGAAGCCGGTGAGGCCGGTCGCGTAGGAGCCGTCGAGGACGGCGTTGAGCGGCTCGAAGTATCGCCCCTCGGCCACGAGCTCGGGGTGGGCCACGTGCATGGCCACCAGCTCCCGCAGGTCGGCCCCGGCCTCGTCGGGCGCGAGTGCAGCACGCGCCTCGTCGGGCGCGATGGCATCGGGGAAGCGGGCGCCCCACCACGCGAACCAGGCGGAGTACGGCTCGCCCATCTGCGACCACCGCGCGTCGAGCGGCACGTAGTCGAGGTCGAGCCGGCCGCCACCGATGGCGATGCCGGCGAGCTCGGCCTGCGTACGCCAGTCGATCCGGGTCTCGACGAGCAGCGGAACCTCGAAGCGCCCCGCATAGGACGCGGGCCGGGCCGACAACGCCGGCATGGACCGCTTGTAGTCGTCCTCCGACATCCCGAGCCGCCGGTGGAACCCGAGTTCCAGGTAGCGCCCGACGAGATCACGGCGACGCTGCCCGAGGTCGTGCACGATCGGAGTGGGGAAACGCCCCACGTCGTAGGTCGTTCGCGGAGTGGCCGGCCGGTCCCCGGACGGGCCTCGCGTCGACGACCTGGCGCCTGTGGTGGGCCCTCGGTCGGTCGCGCCGAGGTCGTAGGCGACCAGCAGACTCCCCGGTTCCGGCTGTTCTCCGTACGGGTCGTCCGGCGGTGCCGGTCCGTCGAGACGACAGGAGACCATGCGCCCGTCGATGCGGGAGGCGACACGGCTCCAGGTACCTCCTTCGTCGAGGTACCGCCCGGTCGCGAGCAGCGTGTCGTGGCCCGCCACGATGTACTGGTTGAGGGTCAGCAGGGTAGGGCCGCCGTCGGCGGTGACGTCCAGGAGCTCGTTCTGCGCCGTCCCCGCGTGCGGGGCCTCGACATCGGTCTCGTAGTCGAACCAGCCCCACGCGTCCCGGTCGTTGACGACGACGGAGTCCTCGACCGCGGCCCAGGAGCACAGGGCGGGGAAGAGCGTGGCGAGCAACGCCCGGCCGTCCTGGGTGGCGAGCCCGGCAGGCAGGTATCCGGGACGGCGGCGTTGCCGGGCCAGCCCGGCGAGCTCCGCCGCGGAGTAGGGGCAGTCCGGAACCGGGAACTCGGCGCCCAGCTGCTCGCCACGCGCACGCCAGATCTCGCGGAACGCCCTGGTGACCACGGCGGGATCGTGGTCGTCGATCGGGTGGCTCGGGCCGGGCACGGCTTCTCCCTCGGGTGTCGACAGTGGTCAGTCGTGCTTCGGGCCGATGACGGCGGTGCGGCGCAGCGCCTGGATCTCGTCGCCGGTCCGTCCGAGCTCGGCCAGCACCTCGTCGGTGTGCTGACCGAGCAGCGGGGCCGGGGGTGCCAGCTGCACCGGCGTGCCCGAGAACCGGGCGGGGTGCGCCACCTCGAGGACCCGGCCGACCGGCGCGACCGTGCGGACGGACAGCGCCCCGTTGTGGCGCACCTGCGGATCGTCCGCGACGTCGTCGAGTCCCGCGACGGGGGCGAACGGCACGTCCTCGGCCTCGAGCGCGACCGACAGGTCCGCCGTCACCGACTCCTCGAAAGCCGCTGCCAGCATCGGCCCGAGGACCTCGAAGTTCCGGCGGATCTCAGTGGGGGTGGCGAAGCGCGGGTCCTCTGCCCATTCGGGGTGACCGAGGGCGCGGAACAAGCCGTGCATCTGCCCCAGGTTGCCGGTGTGGGTGATCACCTGACCATCGCTGGTCGTCGCGACGCGGAAGGTCTGGGCGATCGTGGGCCGGACCTCGCGTTTCGGGTCGTCGAGCAGGCTTCGGGCCATGTAGGCGTCCGGGAAGAGGAACGCCAGGGCCGAGTCGAGCATCGGTACCTCGATGTGCTGGCCGCCCTGTCCTCGCTCGCGCACGAACAGGGCGGCCACCACCGCCTGCGCGACGACCAGCGCCGTCGCCTTGTCGGCGACCAGCGTCCGCACGAGATCCGGGAAGGGGATCTCGGGATTGCGCTGCACCGCGACGTATCCGGTCAGCCCCTGCACGATCGGGTCGTACGCGCGGCGGTGGGCGTAGGGCCCGTCCGGACCGAACCCGCTGACCGAGACGTACACGATCTCCGGCGCGACGGCGGACACGGCGGCATAGTCCAACCCCGCTCGTTCCATGGCGCCGGGCCGCCAGTTCTGGAGAAACACGTCCGCCTCGCGGCACAGGTCGAGCACGAGGTCCCGGCCTTCCGGGACGCCCAGGTCGACCGTCACCGAGCGTTTGCCGCGGTTGGCGTTGACGAACAACCCCGCCATGCCGCCGAGCTCCGGCTGGGACGCGAGGGCGCGTGTCGTGTCCCCGCCGTTCACCGGCTCGATCTTGATGACGTCGGCCCCCTGGTCGGCCAGCCACATCGACGCCAGCGGGCCAGCGATCACCGAGGCGACCTCGACGACACGGACGCCACTGAGCGGCCCGCTCATCGGCCCCCACCACCTGCTCGGCTGGCCATCGGCACCGGCGCCCCCGGGCGAGCGGGCGTCATCCGTGCCCCGGATCCAGGGTTCCGGCCATCGGAGCGCGGCCGCTGAGCTCGACGTCCAACGGCGCGTCGTCCTTGTGCAGCCGCGGGAGCACCTCCTCGGCGAACAGCCGCATCGACCGCTCGGCCAGCTCGACCGGCATCGTGCCGTACCGGAAACTCAGGACGAACTCGTTCGCACCGGTCAGCTGCTGGATGAGCCGGAGGCGGTCGTACACCTCGTCGGGTGTCCCCCACGCCTGCGGACGGGCCGCCGCCTCGACGATCTGCTCGTCGGTCGGGTCGGCCTTGCGGCGCTGGGCGTACTGCTCGTAGCCCTTGGTGTTGAGCAGGCGCTCGGTGTCGTCGAGCTGGTAATGATTGGCGCTGCTTCGCTGGCCCTCCAGCGTGTACGTCGACATGGCGTCCCACGCCTCCTGCGAGGACTCGAGGCATGCGGCCCGTACCACGACCGTCGGCTGGGTCGCGGCCCATCCGTTCTCGCTGCGGATCCGGTTGAAGTCCCCGACGTCCTTGCGGTAATCCGCCCAGCTCTTCTGATTGGTGAGGAGCATTCCCAGCCCTGCATTGGCGGCGAGTGGCAGACTCGCGGGGCTCGCCCAGCCGGACTTCATGTCCGCCAGCAGGCGTTCGGGGTTGCGGAAGTGCGGACGGACGGTCGTCTCCGGGATCGTGAAGAACTCACCGTCGAAGGAGAACCACTCCTGCGTCATCGCCAACTTCATGATGGCGAGGCACTCCTCGTACCGGCCCCTGGCGTCGCTCATGGGAATGCGGAAGCCGTCGAACTCCCGGATGGCGGCGCCGCGGCCGACACCGAGGGTGAGCCGCCTGCCTTGCAGCATGTTGTCGAGTGCGCTGATCTGGTGGACGACCTTCATCGGGTCGTACCAGGGCAGGACGAGCACCATGGTGCCCAGGTCGATCCGGCTCGTCCGTCCCGCGATGTTCGACAGGTGCTGCATCACCCCGCCGGTCATGCCATAGGGCGTGACGTAGTGGTCGATGGCCCAGTACGAGTCGAAACCGAGCGGCTCCACCAGGCCCGCGAGATGGAGCTCCTCGTCATAGATCGTCGCGTCCGCGACGATCGGCGGCTCGGTTCCCTTTGCTCGGTACCTGTCCCAATCGAGATGGTTCTGCCAGTTGAAGAACACCCCTACCTTCATGCGGACTCCTTCGTCCCGACGTCCCCCGACGTCTCCTGTGGCTGACCGGCGAGCCGGAACACCTCGCCCTTCCAGTCGTTCGACGCGCGCCACTCCTCGACGATGCGGGAGAACGCGCCCACTCCGGGCGCATACGATCCGTTGCGCCGGAACAGCTCTGCGTGCGGCTGGCCTTCGTTGTTGTAGTAGCTGGGCGTGCACGACTCCAAGAACTCGATGTCGACCCGCGAGGCGGTCATCACCTCGTTCACCCATTGGTCCTCGGCCTCGGCCGTGACCTCCACCGAGACCGCCCCCCGCTTGCGCGCCTCGGCCACGACGGCCGCGACGTGGCGGCTCTGCACGTCGAGCGGGTGGGTCTGGTTCGAGCTGATCCCGACCTGTGCCTGGGTCACGACGAACAGGTTCGGAAAACCGTTGGTCTGCATCCCGAACAACGTGGAGATCCCCGTGCGCCACTTGCTGCTCAGCGCCAAACCGTCCCGGCCGTACACGTCGTAGCCCACCCGGCTCCTGAGCGACCCACCGACCTGGAAACCGCTGGCGAAGATGATGCAGTCGACCCCGTACTCCTCGCCCTGCACCACGATGCCGTTGTTCGTGATCGATTCGACGCCGCGACCGTCCGTGTCGAGGAGCGTGACGTTCGGCTGGTTGAACACGCCGAGGTACTCGTCGTGGAAGCAGGGACGTTTGCACAGGGCCCGGTAGTAGGGCTTCAAAGCCTCGGCAACCGCCGGGTCGTGCACGGAGGCGCTGACTCTCGAACGGATCTCCTCCATCCGTTCGAAGTCAGCACGCTCCATCGACGCCTTGACGTCGGCACCGTCCTCCGACCCCCGGATGCTGCGGAACCGCCGGATGATCTCGGTCCAGCCGTCCCGGACCAGGTCCTCCTCCGCGTCCTCTCCCGCGAGGTATGCGGAGAAGTTCTCCACCCGGCGCCGGTGCCATCCGGGCTCGAGCGATTCGACCCACGCCGGATCGGTCGGGCCGTTGTTCCGCTCACCCACGGCCGCCGGCGTCCGCTGGACGACGAAGAGGTGGCCTGCGTTCTGCGCGACGACGGGGATGCACCCCACGCCGGTTGCCCCGGTGCCGATGAGGGCCACCCGCTTGTCGGCGAGGCCGGTGAGGCCACCGCGGCTGCTGCCGCCCGTGTACTCGTAATCCCAGCGCGCAGTGTGGAACGCCTTGCCCTCGAAGTCGGCGAGCCCCGGCACGCCCGGGAGCTTCGGCCGCACGAAGGCCCCGGTCGTCATGCAGACGTAGCGGGCCCTGAAGTCGTCCCCCCGGTCCGTCGTGATCGACCACAGGTCGTCCTCGTCAGACCAGCGCAGCTCGGTCACGGACGTCTCGAGCAGGGCGTTGTCGTAGAGACCGAAGTGGCGCGCGATCCGGCCGCAGTAGGCCAGGATCTCGTCTCCCTGGGTGTATCTCTCGCTTGGGATGTAACCGGTCTCCTCCAGCAGCGGGAGGTAGACGTAGGCCTCGGTGTCACACCGGACGCCGGGGTAGCGGTTCCAGTACCAGGCCCCGCCGAAGTCACCGCCCTGCTCCACGATCCGCAAGTCCTCGACGCCGGCCTCGCGCATCCGGGCCCCGAGCAGAAGCCCCCCGAACCCGCCGCCGATCACGGCCACCTCGACGGTGTCCGCGACGGGCGCGCGCTCGATGCGCTGCCGGAACGGGTCGCGGAGATAGGACGCGAGCTCGCCCGTCAGGCGCTGGTACTGGCGCGACCCCTCGGCCCGCAACCGCTTCTCGCGTTCCTCGCGATACTTGTCCCGCACAGCATCGGGGTCGTAGCCGAGCTCCGCCCAGGCACCCGACACGTCCCACGGCTTGCCGGTCATCACGTCCTCCTTGCTGACTCGGCCGCTGACACGGCCCTGTGCTCGGCTCCGGAATCCGGCCGATACCGTTCCGGGGTCCCGTCGAGCAGGACCGTCTTGGTCTCCAGGTACGGCAGCAAGCCCTCGGTGCCCCCCTCCCTGCCGACACCCGACTGTTTGACGCCACCGAACGCGATGCCGAAGTCGAGCCGGAAGGCGTTCTGGGCCACCGTTCCCGAGCGCAGCGCCCGGGCGACCTCCCGGGCCCGGTCGGCGTCCTCGGTGAACACCGCGGCGTTCAGCCCGTAGATCGTGTCGTTCGCGATCCGGACGGCGTCGCGCTCGTCCGCGGCCGGGATGACGCTGAGCACCGGCCCGAAGATCTCCTCCTGCGCGATCGTCTGCGCGTTGTCCACGTTCGCGAAGACCGTCGGTTCCACGTAGAAGCCGCGCTCGAGGTGGGCCGGGCGGCCACCGCCGGTGACCAGCCGCGCGCCCTCCTCAACCCCGCGTGCGATGTAGCGCTCGACCCGGTCCCGCTGCCTGCGCATCGCCAGCGGTCCCATCTGGGTGGTGGGATCGAACGGGTCCCCGACGACAGTGGACCCGAACGCCTCGGCGAGGGCCTCGACGAACTCGTCGTGCCGGCCGCGGGGCACGACGATCCGGGTCAGCGAGGCACACACCTGCCCGGACAGGAAGCACTCTGCGGTGGCGAGGGTGCGTGCCGCCGCGCCGAGGTCCGCGTCGTCGAGGAGCACCGCGGCGGACTTGCCGCCGAGCTCCAGCGTGAAGCGCCCGATCCGCTCACCGAGCAGGGAGGCGATCCGGCGCCCCGCCGCGGTGGAGCCCGTGAACGCGACCTTGTCGACCCGCGGGTCGCGGACCAGCAGCTCCGACACCTCGCGATCGGCGGTGACGACGTTCAGCACCCCTGGCGGCAAGCCGACCGACTCAGCGATCTCGGCGAGGACGTAGGCCTCCCCCGGCGCCTCGGGGGCCGGCTTCAGCACGACCGTGCAGCCGGCGAGCAGCGCAGGCGCGAGCTTGAAGACGATCAACGAGAGCGGGCTGTTCCATGGCACGATCGCGGCGACCACACCGACCGGCTCGCGCACCAGCAGGCCGAACTTCCCGCCAGTCGTCACGGTCGCCGGTTCCTCGAAGGGGAAGGAGTCCGCAAGGTCGGCGTAGTAGTCGAGGACGGCTGCGAGTCCCCGGCCCCTGGCGACGGCGACCGAGTGCAGGGCCCCGGACTGACGTGGCCAGATCTGGCCGATGTCCTCGGCCCGCTCGCGCAGTCCGGCCCCGATCGCCCGCAGGTATCCCGCCCGTTGCGCGTGGCTCAACAGCGGCCACGGTCCGTCGTCGAAAGCCCGACGGGCGGCGTCGACGGCCCGGTCGACATCGGGTCGCCGGGCCTCGGCGACCCGGAGGAAAACCTCCTCCGTCGCGGGATCGATCACCTCCACCACGGCGTCGGACGACGGTCCGACCCACCTGCCGTCGACGAAGAACTCCCCCGGATGCCGCACGGGCGCCTCGGTTCGCACTACTGTTGTCATCACTCGACTCTCGTTGCTCGTCCTGTCGGGGGTCAGGCCGTGATCCCGCGCAGGATCGAGCCAGCCGGGGTGCCGGTGGGTTCCGACGCGAACTGCTCCACCAGCCGCAGCATCTCGGCGGGACGTTCGGTGTGGATCGCGTGGCCGGACGCGACCTCCGCGTAGCGCGCGTCCGCGATCGCGCCGAACAACTGCTTGGTCGCCCGAGGCGGCACCATCTGGTCGAGGGAGCACCCGACCACCAGTGTCGGAGCGACGACCTTCTCCACCACCTCGGTGAGGTCGATCGTCGGCGTGAGCCGCATGTGCTGGTCGATGAGGTCGCCCAGCACGAACCGTTCCGGCAGCCGCTCCAGCTCCTCCGGGGCCCGCGCCGCGAGATAGGCGCTGCTGAAGGCGCAGAAGGTCATGTAGTCGCGAAGGGCGGCGGAGTCCTCCCGGCGCAGTGTCCGCCACACCGAGTTGCGAAGGCGCTGGTGCGCGTCTGAACGCAGCCAGCCACCGACGAGCACGAGGCCCTCGACGAGGTCAGGACGCTCGGCTGCGACCAGTGCCGCCACCTCCGCTCCGAGCGAGTAGCCACAGATCAGGAAGCGCCGGCCAGGCAACACGTCCTCTGCAACGGCCAGGGCCTGATCGCGCAGGTCGTCGAGGCTCATGGCGCCGTCGGGGCTCGGCGCCGGCCCGAAGTCGACGCCGACGACCCTCCGCCGCAGGCTCAGCATCGGGTGGACGAACCCGTAGTGCCTCTTCGTGCTCCCGCCGGTTCCGGGGAGGAGCAGGATCGGCGCCTGGTCCTCGTGGTCCTCCCCGGAGTCGACGATGCCGACCTCGAAGGAGCCGACCGAGAGCATGCGAGGACGCCGGAGGTCGACGATCATGCGGACACCTCCCCGCGGACGAGCTCGTACCCGTCAGGGTCGAAGGAACCGTTACGGTCCCGGAAGACGTAGGCGAAGTCCGGCCAGATCACGGTGAGGTCCCCCGACCGCGGGTCGACGTACCAGTTCTTGCAGCCGCCGTCGACCCAGACCGTGCCGGCGCTGCGGTCGCGGACCTCCTGCTGGTAGCCGGCCTCGGCCACACTCGTGGCCTCGACGGTCCCGATGTCACCGGCCCGGGCGTGCGCCATCGCCGAGAGCACGAACTCCACCTGGGTCTCGATCAGGAAGAGGGTGGAGGTGTGCCCAACCCCGGTGTTCGGCCCGTTGAGGACGAACATGTTCGGGAACCCGGGGACCGCGGTCGAGTTCAGCGCGTGCATGCCCGCGGCCCAGTGCGCGGCGAGCGAGCGCCCGTCCTTGCCGGTGACGTGGTGCGCGAACGGGGGTTCGGCCGCCTCGAAACCTGTGGCGAAGACCAGGACGTCGAGCTCGAAGCTGTTGCCCGCGGCGCTCACCGCGGTCGTTCCGTCGATCTTCGCCAGCGGCGAGGCCTCCAGCGTCACGTGGGGCTGTTGCAGCGCCGGGTAGTAGTCGCTCGAGATCAGCATCCGTTTGCAGCCGAGGTCGTAGTCCGGTGTGAGCCGCCGGCGGAGCTCTCCTTCGGGGACCTGGTCGTGCAGGTGTCGGGTCGCGAACTTCCGGATGGCGGAGAAGAACGGCTCGATCTTTCGGCGAGCCGCGTACTGTTGCTCGAAGGTCCAGAAGATGTCGTTACGGAGGTCCTGGATCGTCTCCGGGGCACGTTCGAACAACCGCTTCTCGGCCTCGGTGTACGCACCGTCCATCCGCGGAACGACCCATGGCGCCGATCGCTGGAAGACGACCAGCTCGCGCACCTGGTGGGCCACAGCCGGGACGATCTGGATCGCCGAGGCGCCCGAACCCACTACGCCGACCCGCTTGCCCTCGAGCGACACGTCGTGGTTCCAGCGCGCGGAGTGGAAGAGCTCACCGCTGAAGGAGTCCATGCCCGGGATCTGCGCGAGCTTCTCGTCGGCCAGGTGTCCGGCGGCGAGCACCAGGTACCGGCCGGTGTACACGCCGCCCGAGGTGGTGACGGTCCACCGTTGCCCCACCGCGTCCCAGGTACCGGCCAGCATGTCGGCGTTCAGCCGGACGTTCGGCAGGATTCCTTCGTCCTCGGCCGCCCTGCGTAGGTACTCCTGGATCTCCCCGCCCGGGGAGAACACCCGTGACCACCGCGCGTTCGGCAGGAACGAGAAGGAGTACAGGTGGGACGGGACGTCGCAGGCGACGCCCGGGTAGGTGTTGTCCCGCCAGGTTCCACCCACGTCGGCGCCACGCTCGAGGACGAGGAACGAGTGCTCCCCGGATCGGGCCAGCCGGATCGCCATTCCGAGGCCTGCGAAACCTGCACCGACGATGATCACGTCCACCTCGGTGGGGTGATCGCGGTCGTCATCCACGATGCCCATTGCTCGTCATCCCTTCGGGTCTGCGCACGGACCGGCCGGCGCGCGGTGAGGCCGCACCGGCGCCTGTGCTGCCGCGGCGCGCCCGTCCCGATACCGGGGCTCGCGCCGGTGGTTCCGCAGCTGTGGATCGCGGCTTCGAGAGCCTGACGCTACCGCCTTAAACGTTTTCCGACAACTGTCCCGACCTCCTCCGCCGACGACGCGCAACACGGCCCGCCCCGAGGCGAAAGGAGCCGACGCGTATCTCTCGGTCCTGACCAGGGAGGTGACACGTTTACGCCCGAACATTGCTATGCTCCCGCAGTGGCGAGACCTCCTGGTGATGCCGGCGCCGTAGCCGCCGGCGACGGCGCCGAGACCTCTCCTGCGGGCGCCGACGGTCCGGCACGCCGGACCCGCAGGAGCACGACCACCGGCAGGCGAGCGGCCACCCTTCACGCCGTTGCCGCGGCCGCGGGGTGTTCGACCGCGACGGTATCGAAGGCGCTCAACGGCTTGCCGGTCTCGCCGGAGAACCTCGAGCGCGTCCTCGCCGCGGCGAAGGAGCTCGGGTACATCCCCAATCTCGCGGCACGGAGCATGCGCAACGTCAGGTCGATGACGATCGGCATGGCGGTGAACTTCGACGGCCATCCGCGCAACGAGCTGATGACCGTGTTCCAGAGCATGATCGGGCAGATGGAGTCGGTGGGGTACAACGTCCTGCTGTCCGTCGTGACCAGTTCCGGGGTCGACATCGACACCCTGCTGCGGCGCTTCATCGCCCACCGCGTCGACGGCTTGTTCTACTGGAACGCCCAGCAGGCAGACTCCTTGTCGCTCTACGAGCAGGCGGGGGTCCCGGTCATAGCGGTCGGCTTCCGCAGCGACGACTGCACGAGTCTGCCGCTGGTTTCCATGAACGGCAGCCCGGCCTACGAGGCGGCGATCTCACACCTCACCGCACTCGGTCATCGCGTCGTCGCTGAATTCGCTGTGAACCGCGACATCTTCACGCACAAGCTGTTCGTGCCCGCCCGCCGTGTCAAGTGGCTGGACCTCAAAGCCGGCCACAGCCGCGATGAGGTGCGGGACCTGCTGATCGCGACGCTGAACAAGCGGCGCCCACCGACGGCCATCTTCGCGACGATGGCCGTCGCACTGGACATCTTGTCCGTCTGCGAGGAGCTCGGGATCCGGGTACCGGAGGACCTGTCCGTCGTCGCACTGTCCGACTCCGACGCCGCTCCCCTGCTGCGCACGCCGCTGAGCAGCATCAGGTCGGACTACGACAAGATCGGCCGGGCAGCGGCCGCCGCGATGCTCGACGCCCTCGACGGAAAACCCATCACGGACGTCATCGTCGAGGACTCGGCGGTCTACATCCCCCGCGGCTCGACCGGTCCCGCACGCGACCGCTGACCCGCGGCGCTCACGGCTCCAGGCGCAGCGCGATCGCCTTCAACCGGTTCAGCTCGAGGATGGCCGCGCGGGTGGACTCGCTCATGTCGGCCAGCCCCACCAGCTCGACGTCCGTCTCACGCGACAGGCCGTAGGCGTCGCAGAGCGGCACGGCGTCCCGGCCCGGTGCCTGGCGACGGGCCTTCCGCTCGAGCGCGGCGGCGATGTGGGGAGCCAGCTCTGCCTCGCGCCTCCGCAGCCTTTCCTGTTCCCCGGGCAGCAGGGCGGGCCGGACCTCGCGGGCGAACAGCTCGAGCGACTCGCACACCTGCTGGTGGGTCAGGCCCCCCGCCTGATGGGTGAGGATCACCTGATCGACGCCGGCGGCCTCCAGCCCCCTGAGGTGCTGGGCGATCTCGCCAGGAGTGCCGATCGCATGCCCGCCACGGAGAGGGACGTCCCCGCCGAGCTCGGCGCGGACGACCTCCGCGTTGGCCGCGAGATCGGTGTACCCGGGCCGGTGCCGGCCGAAGGAGTAGTAGTGCCGTGCCGCGTAGGTGCGGAAACCGTGGGCACGCATCCCCACTGCCGTCGCGGTCGCCCCGTCCTCGTGACAGTAGAACGGGTCGACCATCGCGACGGCGGGGTTCACGACGTGCCCGATGGGCACACACTCCCGCCTGAAGGTCTCGTAGTACCCGGCCACGACGTGCGCGGCCTCGGCTGCGTCGAAGAACGAGTGCGCGAGGGCGCCGACGCCGAGGCGGGCCGCGAGCTGCACGGTTGCGTCGTCGGAGCAGGCGATCCACAGTGGCGGATGGGGCTTCTGCACGGGCTTGGGCACCACATTGCGCGCGGGCATGGCGAAGTGCTCGCCGCGGTGTCCCGGATACGGCTCGAGCGCCATCATGTCCGCGATCTGCTCGACGGCCTCCAGCGACATCGCGCGCCGCGCACCCGCGTCCACGCCGAAGCCCTCGAGCTCCACGCGGGACTTCGAGTCCCCGAATCCGAAGTCGACGCGGCCTCCCGATACCAGGTCGAGTGTCGCGATCCGTTCCGCGACCCGCGCCGGATGGTTGTACCCGGGCGGGGTGAGCACCACGCCGTGCCCGAGCCGGATGGTGGACGTGCGCTGGCTCGCCGCAGCCAGGAACAGCTCCGGAGCCGAGGAGTGTGAGTACTCCTCCAAGAAATGCTGCTCCACGGTCCAGGCGTGGTCGAACCCGAGCCGGTCCGCGAGCTCGACCTGGTCGAGGGCTTCTGCGAACAGACGACGCTCCGAACCGGGACCCCACGGCCGCGGGAGCTGCAGCCCGAAGGTGATGCCTGTCTGCATGCCTCAGCCTGCCCTTCCCGCCGGGACGTCGACCCGGCTCCTCTCGACGACGGACCGGCTCCGCCGCTCGGCGATGCTGGCGCGGCCCGTGGTGATGCTCAGGACGAACAGGCTGTGACCGTCCGCCCCGCCCAGGCACGCAGCCACCGGCATCCGGCCCGGCAGGGTGATCACGTCCGTGACCTCGCCACCCTCGACCACCCGCCGGCACTGCTCGCCCTGGGGCCAGCAGGTCCACACGCCGTCCTCTGCGTCGACCGTGAGGCCGTCGGAGGTTCCCGGGGCGAGGTCGGCCCAGATCCGGCGGCGTGACAGCGATCCGTCGGGCCCGATGTCGAACCCGGTGAGCTGTCGGGCGGGGACCGACGCGACGATGTACCGCCCCCCGTCCGCGGTGATCACCGGACCGTTGGGGGCGTCCATCTCCGACGCCACGACGCGGGCCGTGCCGTCCGGGTCGACCCGGATGATGCTGCCCGTCCCGGCGAGCGGTCGAGGCGCGTCGAAGTCGTCGGTGCCGCTCGCGCCCACGTACGCCCGGCCCCACCGGTCGACCACCATGTCGTTCAGCGGTCCGACTGCGAGCCCGGTCAGGTCCGCATGGGTCGACACGCTGCCGTCGGCCTCGAGCCGGAGCACGACGGGCCGGGCGAGGTTCGCCAGGAGCAGTCGGCCGTCCGGGAGGAACCCGAGACCTGCCGGCAGGTCGGGTTCGGGGAGCTGCAGCATCGTCTCGGCCCGCCCCGTCTCGTCCAGGCGGATCACCCGACGCGCGAAAATGTCGGAGAACCAAAGCTTCCCGTCGTGCCAGCGGGGACACTCGGCGAACTGCAGGTTCTCGGCCACGAGCTCGAGCCGGGCCGCTCCGCCGCGCAGGGCTACTTCCCCGTCCATCGGGGCGCCCGCTTCTCGGCGAAGGCCTGGACACCCTCGTCCGCATCATCGCTGTCCATGACGGCCTGGCGCAGCACCGCCCATTCGGCGAGCGCCTCGGCCTCGCCCTGGGCCATCACCGTCCGGGCCACCGCCTTCGAGTACTCGATCGCCATGGGCGCACCCAGGGCGATCAGAGCGGCGAGCTCGAGCGCGGCCTCCACCGCGGTCCCGCGCGGGACCACCCGGTTGACCAGGCCGAGCTCGAGTGCCCGCCGGGCCCCGACGCGCTCGGCGGTCAGGATGATCTCCATCGCGACGGCCGGGGGAAGCCGTCTCGTCAGCCGCTCCACGCCGCCCGCGGCGGCGATGATGCCCCGACGGACCTCCGGCAGCCCGAAGGAGGCGTGCTCCTCGGCCACGACGAGGTCGCAGGCGAGACAGATCTCCATCCCGCCGCCGACCGCGGTGCCGTTGACCGCAGCGATGATCGGCTTGCGGAAGGCGCGGGCCGTGATGCCCGCGAACCCGCCCAGCTCACGCACGCTGGGGCGCAACGTCATGAGGGCCTTGAGGTCCGCGCCTGCGCAGAAGGTCCGCTCACCGGCGCCGGTGACGACCAGGACCCGGATGTCGTCGTCGGCCTCGAACGTCTCGATCGCGACCGCCATCTTCTCGGTCACCTCTCGGCTGACCGCGTTGTGCACCCTCGGCCGGTTCAGGGTCATGATGCCGACCTGACCCCGCCTCTCCACGAGGACCACGTCGTCGGGGACATCTGTCATCGGAGCTCTCCTTCCACTGCGCCGGCCGGCGCGAACACGGGGACCGGTTCGCCACCTCCGAGCGCGACGAATTCGACTGTCATCTCGAGGCCCTCGTGCAACGCCCCGGGTGGCGTGCCGACGAGCGCCACGCTCATCCACGGGCCTTCGTCGAGCTCGACCATCCCGACGAGCGCGGGCCCGCCGTCCGGCGGCGCGAGCTCGGGGGTCAGCGGACGACCGTGGTCGACCGCCCACGACCGGAGGACCGCCCTGCCGGCGGCGGGCTGCCAGGTGAACTCGTCACCGTCCACGCACCGGAGCTGGTAGGGCGGGTACAACCGCCCGCAGACAACGCATTTGCGCAGCAGCAGGCGGTTCTCCCGGGCGGCGTCGAAGAAGGTCGCCGAGACCTCGTCCCGCTCCACCCGGAACGTCGGTTCTCCGGGTTCGATCATCGGGGACCCGCGCCCAGGACGAGGGTGCTGTGGTGGGCAAGGATCCCGCCGTTGCCGCTGACGATCGCGACGTCGTGACGATCGAGCTGGCGGTCACCGGCCGTGCCCCGCACTTGCAGCACCGCCTCGGACAACGGGGTCATCCCCCACAGGTAGAAGCTCGACAGCTGACCTCCACCCGTGTTCGTAGGAAGCCGGCCCCCGGGAGCGAGCGCACCGCTCTCGGCGAGTGCGCCTCCTTCACCCTTCTCGCAGAACCCGTAATCCTCGAGGGTGACGAGGACGGTGTATGTGAAGCAGTCGTAGATCTGCCGCACGTCGATGTCGTCCGGGCCGACACCCGCCCTCTTCATCGCCTTCGGCCCGGCCACCGCGGCGCCGGTCCGCAGCCCCCAGGACGAGTCCCGGGCCATCCGGTAGCTGGGATGGGTCTGAGCCCATCCCCAGACGTGGACACCGGGACGGGCGAGGTCGTGCGAGCGGTCCGCGGAGGTCACGACCACCGCGACGGCGCCGTTGCTGACCATGCAGCAGTCGAAGAGCCGGAGCGGGTCCACGATCTCCCGCGACGCCTGGTGGTCGGCGATCGTCATCGGCTCGCGGAAGCGCGCGAGCGGGTTCCGCGAGGCCCACTCGCGCTGTGCGACCGCGACAGCGCCGAACTGCTCGCTGGTCGTGCCGTAGTGCGCCATGTGCCGGCGCGCGGCGAGGGCATATCCCGCCGTGGCCGTTCGGGGCGCGCCCGGCAGCGCGAGCGCGGGCAGCCCCACCCCAACCGCAGGGGTGGGCCGGCGGTAGGTCTCCCCCGTACGCACCGATGGCTGCAGCGGCGCGTCGGCATGGACGCAGACAACGGTCGAGGCGAGGCCGCCCCGCACCGCCAGGCACGCCATCTGGACCTGGGCGTTCGCGGTGGAGCCGGCCTGGGCCATCTGCGTGAGGATGCCGAGGTCACCGAGGCCAAGCTCACGGGCGAGCGTGATGTCGACCCCGCCGCCGCGCCCGCAGGACACGATCAGGCCATCGACGTCCTCCATCCGCAGGCCGGCATCGGCGACCGCGGCCCGGACCGCGGTGGCGGCGAAGTCCGCGGCCGACCGCCCGTCGGCCCGCGCCGCGACCGTCATACCGAGCCCGACGATCGCGCCCTCCGACGCCTCAGCCGCCGCGCGCGAGTGCCTCACTCGGGCCCTCGGGCGCCGCTGAGGACCTCGACCTCCTGGTCGCCCAGGTACTTGGTGAGCAAGGACTCCTCGTCGATCTCCGACGCCGCACCCGACCAGGAGACCCGGCCGCGCGAGAGCACGTTGATGTCGTCGGCGAACTCCAGGATGCGGTGCACGTACTGCTCCACGATCAGAAGGGTGATGCCCTCGTCACGCAGCGTCCGCAGCGAGGCGTAGATCTCGTCGATGATCTTCGGGGCAAGGCCGAGGGACAGCTCGTCGGCGAGCACGACCTTCGGCCTCGTGAGGAAGGCCTTGGCCACCGCCAGCATCTGCTGCTCGCCGCCGGAGAGGCTCCCCGCGGTCTGCGAGAGCCGTTTGCCCAGGATGGGGAACGCCTCGACACCCGCCTCGATGTCGTCGCGCGGCGAGGCGTGCCGGGGCAGGAAGAGCACCAGGTTCTCGCGCACGGTCAGCGACCGGAAGATCCCCCGCCCCTCCGGGATGAGGCAGACTCCCGCGCGGTTGCGAAGGTGGGGCGCCGTCGTGGTCACGTCCTGGCCGTCGAGCAGGATCTGCCCGGCCCGCGGGCGGAGGAGCCCGGCGACGACCCGGAGCAACGTGGTCTTGCCGGCCCCGTTGGCTCCCAGCAGTCCCACGACCGAGCCCTGCCGGATCGTGAGGTCGATGTCGCGCAGGACGGTGGTGCGCCCGTAGGCGGCCTCCACCTCGGACAGCCGCACAACCTCGGTGTCGACGCCCATCAGACGATCGCCTCCTTCGTCGGTGCTGCGGTCCGGTGGTTCGGTTCGCCGACATCCTCCGAGCCGAGGTAGGCCGCCCGAACGGCCGCGCTGGCGCGGACCTCCGCAGGTGTGCCTGTGAAGATGATCGAGCCGAACTCCATGACGTAGATGACGTCGCAGACGCTCATCACCAGATCCATGTCGTGTTCGACAAGCAGGACGCCGATCCCTCGCTCGTCCACGACCTCCCTGAGCACACGACCGAATTCCGCCGTCTCGATGTGGTCCAGACCGCTCGACGGTTCGTCCAGCAGCAGCGTCCGAGAGGGCCCGACGAGGCACCGTCCGAATTCGACCAGCCGCCGCTGCCCGGTGGACAGCGCGCTGACCTGGACGTCCAGCAGCTCCCTCAGGCCGACCCGACGGGCGGCCTCGGCGACGCGGGCGTCCAGCTCCCGGCGCTCGGACGGGGTCACCACGACCTGGCTGAGCACCCCCGCGCCGGCCATGGCGCCCTCTCCGCCGAGCGCGAGATTCTCCCCGACGGTCAGGCTCTCGAACAGCTCCATCTGCTGGAAGCTGCGCCCGATGCCGAGCCGGGCGCGCGCCGCTATCCCCTTGCGCAGCAGCGACTTCCCGTCGAAGGACAGCGTCCCCTGGTCCGGGCGCACCAGTCCGGAGCACACGTTGATCATGGACGTCTTCCCTGCGCCGTTCGGGCCGATCAGACCGGTGATCAGGCCACTCTCGACCTGCAGCGTCACGTCGCGCACCGCGAGGAGACCGCCGTACCGCACCTGGACGGCGTCGGCGGCCAGTGCAGGCGCATCGACCGCTCGGACCGCGGGCGGCACGGCCCGGACCGGATCGGGTGCCGGCACGGCGTGCGGCTCGGCCGCCGCGCGGCGGAACAGCCGGTCGATCAGCCGCTGCATACCCGGGAACGGCACCTGGCCCCGCAGCGCCACGATGACCGCAGCGACGCCGAACAACAGGTGCAGGTACTCCTCCACGCCGTCGGCGGGGATGTACACCGGACCGAGCACCAGCGGAACGGCCGCCATCACCGCGTACCACGGGGTACGTCCGGCCGCGATCATGAGTGTCGCCACGATCACCAGTGACGTGAAGGGCGCGTAGTTGCCCCCCGTCACGGTTCCGAGCACGGCTCCGGACAGCGCACCCGAGATGCCGGCGATGAAGGCGGAGACGCAGAACACGAGGACGAGCGTCACGGTGGTGCTCGTCCCCTGCGCGGACAGCGCGAGCGGGGAATCGGAGATCCCGCTCAGCAGGCGGCCGAGGCGGCCCCGGGTCAGCGCCACGACCCCCACGGCGATCACCACGGTGATGGCGAGGACCAGGTAGTAGTAGCCCTCGGTCGTCGAGAGCCACGGGACGGACGGCGTCGGGACCTCCACCCCGCTGCCGTCGGCGTGGAACATCCAGTCCGTCTGGTAGAACATCCGCTCCAGCAGGACGGCGAACCCGAACGTGGCCAGGGCGAGGTAGAGCCCCGAGCGCCGGACCGCCGGGACCGCGAGCACGACACCGACCGGCACGCAGACAAGCCCCGCCAGCACGAGCGCGAGCAGCCAGGGCAGACCGGCATCCAGCGCGAGCCGGGAGAAGGCGACCGCGCCGATCGCGGCGAACGAGACCTGCGACAGGGAGACCTGACCGCCCGAGCGGACCAGCAGCCCCAGCGACAGGAAGAGGATGACCTGCGTGAGCATCAGCGTCCACTGGGACAGGGCGATCCCGACGAAGGCCGGCACGGTCGCGAGGACAGCGACCAGCACGACTCCCAGCAGGACCTGGGCGCGACCGGGCGCCCGCCACAGCAGCGGACGGCTCCGGACTGCGACCTCCTTGGCCGACAGCTTCGACTTCGGGGCGACGAGCAGGACGAGGAACAGCACGAGGAACGGCAGGCTGGCCGGCACACCGCCCAGGACGGAGCCCAGCCCGCCGCTGTACATGGAGATGACCGAGGTTGCGACCCCGATGGCGAGGCCACCGACGTAGGTCAGTGGCAGACTCGAGAATCCGCCAACGGCCGCTGCACCGAACGCCTGGACGACGAGGAGTGTCAGCACCGTCGGCTCGAGACTCGTGCTGGGTGCGAGCAGCAAGCCGGACAGGGTCGCGAAGCAACAGCCGATCACCCACGCCCAGCGCCGGATCATCGCCGGGCTCGTACCCGTGATCGCCAGGTTCTCGGGATCGTCCACGACAGCGCGCATGGCGATGCCGACGCGGTTGGTCCGGAAGAACAACCAGAGCCCGAACGTCGCGACCAGGGCCGTGACGGCGATGATCAGCTGCTCCCATGTGACGTTCGCCCCGAACACCGTGAAGGTGGTGACCGGCAGGAAGTGCTCGAACGGCCGGCTGTTGGGGCCGTAGATCACGGTGACCAGGCCCTGGATGGAGATCAGGATGCCCACCGTCGCGACGATGCGCCACACCATGGACGTGCGGGACAGGCCCCGGCCGAACCACTCGAAACCGATACCGAGCAGCGGCCCGAGGATCGCCACCGAGATCAGGGCGGCGAGGGGCCAGGGCATGCCGGCCTCGAAGTGCAGCGAGTAGAAGACGTACGCCGCGGCGGTGCCCAGGGCACCGTGGGCGAAGTTGAAGATCCCGGACGTCTTGAAGGTGAGGACGAGACCGACTCCGGCGAGCGCATAGACCGACCCACTCGCCAAGCCGATGAAGATGTAAGGGAGAAGATCGCTCATGCGTGGCTCCTCTTCAGACGAGCTCGACCCTGGCGCGGGGTGCCCCGGGCCGCGGAATCACCGGAAGCGACGTCTCTCGACCGTCGTCGCCGGCCCCGGCCCGGGGACCCCGGCTGCTGTCAGGCGGCGTTGTCGCAGATGGGATCGGTGCCGAACGGCGTCGTGAACTTGGTGCCGTCCATCCCCACCACGAATCCGCAGGTGTTGGAGCGGTTGCCGTTGGTGAAGGTCAGCGGTCCGCTGGCCCCACCGAGGGTCTCGTTCGACAACGAGTTGAGGCCGTTGACCACGTCGGCGGGCGTCGGGTTGTCACCGAGCTTGCCGGCCTTCGCCGCGGCCTCGAACAACAGACCGGTCGCCCAGATCGTTCCGTTGGTGTCCTGGTTGACGGCGAGTGCCTCCGGGTTGTACTTCTGCATGACCTCCCGGTACTTGGTGGCCACCGGCGTGTCGGCGAAGTAGGGGAAGTTCTCCGAGAGCCCGATGAAGCCGGACACGTTCGGGTTGTTCAGCCAGAACGGTGCCAGCGAGTTTGCGATGTAGGTCGGTTTGAAGTCCTGCTGGCCGCACTGCTCGACGATCGCCTTGACGACGGGCGGCGGGCCCAGCGGGAAGAGAGCCTGGACACCGGCGGCCTTCATGCTCAGACAAGCGGGGGCGAAGTTGGGCGAGCTGAACGACACGTTCTGCGCCAGGACTGTCGCGCCGTACTTGGCGGCGGAAGCCTCCATCGCCTTCGTCGCCGCGGTGCACGCGGCCGACTCGACGCACGAGATCACGCCGATCTTCCGCTTGTCCTGCTCCACCGCCGTCTTCACCAGGAGGTTGGTCTCGGCGAGCGCACCGGGCACGCAGGGGTAGAAGTTCTTGTCCACGCCGTAGGGGGGGGCGGCCGAAGGCGCCCCGCAGATGACGGGGATACCCGCAGCCCCGATGACCTTCGCGAAGCTCGACGCGACGGAGGAACCACCCTGCACGAAGGCGATGACCTTCTGCGCGACGAGCTCGTTCGCCGCCTGGAGCCCTGCCGACGGCGAGCTGGCCGAATCCTTGATGATCAGACGGAGTGGATGGCCGTCGATACCGCCGTTGTCATTGACATGACTGACCCAGGCCTTGAGCGTGTTCGCGGTGGGAGCATATGTCGGCGAGCTCGACCCGGTCTGGTCGATGATGCTGCCGATGACCCATTCGCTACCAGTAGCCGTCCCGGTCGAGCCGCCGTTCGAACCGGCGGCCCCCGCGGACCCGCAGGCGGCGAGGGCCAGCGCGGCGACTGCGGCCACGGCGAGCACGAGGCCGCGCCTCATCGCGCGGCCCTCTGCCGCACGCCGTGCTCCGTTGCAGACGTGAACGTGCTCTGTGGTGTCATCTCGGGCCAGCCTCCGTTGCTGGTTCGTCGTGCGTTCGGGATGGGGAACCCGGATCGGTTCGCTGTGCCGGTCGCGCACGGCGCGAAGGGTTCTCGTTGTCGGCGTCAGGACACCCGGGTGGCTCTCGACCCGAATGACACGGCTGGATCGACGTCGCAGCCTGCATCAGTGGCCTCCGTGCCGGTGACCGGTTCCTGTCGGCGAGCTCGACCTGCCGTCGAGCGGTCGCCGCTGCCTGTCCTAGCTGGTGAGCCGTGACCTTATACGTTTAGCCCTCGCGAGTAAAGGTCTGCTCGCGCTCATGGATGGCATCGCCGTCCGCCAGTAGAGTCCGCCTCACCGCCTCACCGCCTGCCCTCGTCCAGACGGATGTCCGCTCGAGAGTGCGACTCCGTGATCGCCGAGGGCGATCAAAACGTATAAGGAGAAGTCCATGGCACGTCTCGACCCGTCCGACGCCGACCGCGAATGGGTCGAGGTGGCGAGGGCCGTCGACCGATCCCCGTTCGGTGGTGACTTCAACACCGGGCACGAGGTCTGCTCCCGCTACTCCCGACGGTCCGGTGTCGCGCTGACGGTCGTGCACCCGGACGGCAGCCGCGACCGTTGGACGTACGGCGAGCTCGACCGTGCCGCAGCCCGGTTGGCCCGAGTCCTGCACGACAACGGGCTCCGACCCGGCGACCGGGTCGCCGGGCTGTTGTCACGGCAGGTGGAGACGTGGATCGTCGCCGTCGCGGCGTGGCGCTCCGGGCTGGTGTTCGTACCACTGTTCGGAGGATTCGGGGCCGATGCCATCGGACTGCGGATGGTCGCCGCCGACGTTCACACCGTCGTGGCGGACTCGGCGTACCTCGAGACGCTCGACGAGGCCATGAACCGGCACAGCCTCGACCCCTTCGTGCTCGCCTGCGGCCGCGTCCGACCCGAGCACGCCGTGCGTCCGTGGCTCTGGGACGAAATCGATGCGGTCACCACCGACGGACCGATCACGACGACCACCGTCCACGATCTGGCGACCATCCTCTTCACCAGCGGTACCACCGGGGCCCCGAAGGGATGCGCGATGCCCCACGGGGCCCTGCTGTCCGTGCTGCCCTACGTCCGTCACGTGGTGGGCGGGACGACCGGATCCGTCTTCTCAACCGCCGATCCGGGATGGGCATACGGGCTCTACACGACCGGCGCGGCCGTCCTCGCCACGGGTCGGCCGCTGGTCGTCTACTCGGGGACCTCGTTCGTCCCAGAGAACTGGCACCGGGTGGCGGTCGAAGAGGCGGTGACCGTGATGGCGACGGCACCGTCGGCCGTCCGCCGCCTCACCAGCACCTTCCGCGAACGTGGGTTCCCGCCCCGGCTCGGCAACGTCGTCGTCGCGGGTGAACCACTGACCGAGGCAGTCGCAGGTGACTGGGCGGCACTCGGTGCGCCCCCGATCCGGAACGGCTACGGACTCTCCGAGATCGGCATGGTCCTGGCGGACACCGTGACCTCACCGACCGGCTCTCAACGGCCGGGCTCCCTGGCAGGGGCGGTCCCGGGTTTCGACGCATACCTGGCCCAGCGCGACGGCCGGCCGGTCGCCCCGGGTGAGCCGGGACTCGTCGCGATCCGCCGCCCCCGCTTCCCGATGTCCACCGGCTACGTCAACGCTCCAGACCTCTGGGCCCAACGGTGGGTCGACGACGTCTACGTCACGGAGGACCGTGCCGTCCGGGAGGAGCCCGGAGGAGCATGGACGATCAGCGGCCGCGACGACGACATCATGGTCATCGCCGGGCACAACATCAGCCCCGTCGAGGTCGAGAGCGCGGTGCTCGAACTGGCCGAGATCACCGAGGCCGCCGCCGTCAGCCACCACGACGCCGAGCGGGGCGCAGTGGTGAAAGTGGTCGCCGTCGCCGACCAGGCGGCCGCCGCCGGGCCCGCCCTGGCCGACCGGGTGCGCGATGCCGTGTCGAGGAGCGTCGGCAAGTTTGCAGTACCGCGCGTGGTCGAGTTCGCGTCCGCGCTCCCTCGCACCGAGGTCGGCAAGCTGCGCCGGGCCGCGCTGCGGGAGAAGCCTGCCGGCTGAGAGCGGTCACGGCACGAGGCAGACCGGCGTCGGTCGGTCTGTCTCGTGCGTTCGTACGTCCACCGGGCCGCTGGGGACGCCCGCGTCACCGGAGGGTCAGACCGCCGTCCACGACCACGACCTGTCCGGTGATGTAGGAGGCCAGCGGCGACGCCAGGAACAGCGCCACCGACCCCATCTCCGCCGGAGTGCCCCACCGACGGAGCGGGATCGACCGAATGGACTCCTCGTAGACCTGCTCGCGCTCGCGGCTGACCCGGGTCAGCCGGGTGGCCACGAGCCCCGGCGCGACAGCGTTGACACGGATGCCCTCGACAGCCCATGCGTCGGCGAGGGAGCGGGTGAGTGTCACCAGCCCCCCCTTGCTCGCGCTGTAGGCGGGCTGCCCCGGCGTCGCGATGAATGACGAGGTGGACGCAACGTTGACGATCGCCCCTCCGGCCGCGGCCAGCTCGGGACGGAACCGGACGCAGCACCGCATGATCCCGTTGAGGTTGACGTCGACCACCCGTTCGAAGATCGCAGGGTCGTACTCCGCGCGGCCGTAGGCGACGGTGCCCACCGAGTTCACCAGCACGTCGACCGATGTCCCGACGAGGAAGTCACGGACGTCGTCGGCCTGGGTGACGTCGAGCCGGTGGTACTGCAGACCGTCGAGATCCGACCCGTCCACCCCGTCGTACTCGTCCGCCCGGGCCCGCGTTCCGGTCACGTGGACGGCCGCACCCTGGGCGGCGAAGATGCGGGCGATGCCGTTGCCGATGCCGGCCGATCCCCCGGTCACCACCACCGTGCGGCCCGACATCGAGAGATCGATCATCGGATGCCGCAGCTCGTTCGATCGGCGGCCCACTCCATGAGCGACACGGCGACACGGTGCAGGACCGCGCCCGTCGCCTCGTCACCACGACCCGCCTGCGCGCGGGCCGAGCTGCCCTCCAACAAGACCGCGAGGCGGTAGGCCGCAAGGACCTCGTACCACTCGATCCCTGAGACGTCGCGCCCCGAGACCTCGCCATACACCCTGAGCAGCTCCTCCTTCGTCGCGAGCCCCACGGTGGGCGCGAGCGGGAGGATCTCGGTGCAGAGACCCCCGCCTCCCGGCCCCGGCCAGCAGACGAGAAACTCTGCCAGGTCGAGCAGCGGATCACCGATCGTTGCCAGCTCCCAGTCGACGAGGGCGAGCGCGCAGCCGTCGGCCTGCCGGAACATCACGTTGCCGAGATGGGCGTCGCCGTGCAGCAGCGCGACGGCCCCCGACGGGGGCCTGCCCGACTCGAGCCACCGCTCCACCGTCCGGACCGGCAGAGCAGGCAGCGGGACGTAGCCCTCGACCTGCTCGTACGACGTCAGCTGCCAGCGCCATCGCGGCACCTGTCGTTCGAGGAAGTCCCCCGGCCTGGCGAGGTCCTCGAGGCCGACCCGGCCGGGCTCGACCCGGCTGAGCCGGGCGAGAGCCTCGACCGAGCTCACTCCCACCCGGGCCATCGCCTCGGCGTCGTCGGCGAAGCCGGGCGGCCAGCCCTCGGTGGCGACAACGCCGTCGATCGGCTCCATGAGCAAGAACGGGAAGCCGAGCACGCTCCGGTCGAGCTCGCACGCGAGCAGGCGCGGGTGTGGGACGTCGGTACCCGAGAGAGCGGCCAGCACCCGCGTCTCCCGAACGATGATCTGGTCGTCGAAGGCGCCGTCGGCGGGACGGCGAAGCACATACTCGGTGCCGTCCCGCCGGAAGCGCAGCAGGACGTTCTGGGTCCCGCCGGTGAGCAGCACGACGTCCTCGAGCGGACCGTGGCCGAGCGAGCGGGCATCCATCCAGGCGCGCAGGTCGCCGGGTTCGGTGAGCCCTTCGCCGGCGCGGCCACGTCGCGCCGCCGTCCGGCCAGGGCTGCTCACGCGCCGGGCGTGAGCCATGCGCCGTTCTCCACGAAGAACTTCTCGACGACATCGTCGCCGAGGGGCGCAACCTTCGAGTACAGCTTGCGCATCGTGTCGGTGCCGCCCTCGACGTGCGGGTAGTCACTGGAGTAGGAGTAGCAGCTCACCAGCTCGGGGTAGCGCTCCAGGTAGACGTCGACCGGCTCGAAGTGGAACGGGGTGACGCGGACGTTCCGCGCGAGATACTCCGACGGCGTCATCGACAAGACGCCCTTGAGTGCACCGGGGTAGATCTTCGCCCACAGGTCCAGGCGCTCCGCGAACGACCCCAGCCACTGCGCGCCGAGCTCGACGGCCCCGAACCGCAGGTGGGGCACCCGCTCGAACACCCCGCCGAGGACCATCGTGGCGAGGAAGTTCTCGATCGCGAATGACAGCGTCGCACCGGCGTAGGGACTGATCACGAACTCGGCCGATGCCTGCGGGGGCACGAAGGCCGGCACGTTGGCGGGCCAGTTCCCCGACGCCGGAAAAGTGAAGTCGGTGCCGATGTGCAGCAATACGGGAACGTCGTTGTCGGCCGCGAGGCGCCAGAAGTCGTCGAGCCGACGGTCGGCGGGCGAGGTTCCGGCGGGCGGCATCCCGCTCGGCACCCACACCGCCCGTGCTCCCTGCTCGAGGAACCTCGTCATGTCCCGCATCATGTCGTCGAGGTTCTCCGTCGGGAGGACGACCACCTTCCGGACCCGCGCAGCGTCGAGGCCGACGATCTTGTCGACCATCAGCTGGTTCGACGCGTCGAGCGCCATGATCCCAAGCTCGCGGGTCCCGGCGGCGTCCATACCGAGGTCCATCGCCGCGGCGACCCATTCGGGCGCCGTGCGCATGAGGAGAGCGGTGAGGCCGAACCCGGGGAACAACAGCGACCGCGATACGCCCATGGCGTCTAGGACCTCGCACCGGCGACGCATGTCGAAGGCGCCGGGGGCGGCCACGCCCTTGGTGTTCCAGACCGTCTCAGGTGAGATCTCGGTGCTGTCGGACGTGATGTCCGGGCGCACGATGGTGTTGCCGCCGTTGTCGTTGAAGAAGCGGTTGTTCTCCAGTCCCTTGAGCCGGTCCGCCACTTGCTGGCCGTAGTACTCCGGCCACATGTGGAAGGGGATCATCTCGTGCGTGTCGATGTCGATCGCACGGCCGAAGAACGGAAGCGGCTCGGCGGCGTGGAGCTGGGGCGTGATTGCCGTTGACACAGTCGTCTCCTCTGGCGGACCGGGGCGAGCCGAAGGCGGCGCCACCATGGTGTCTAAACGTTTAACCAGCGTAGGACCATCGCCCCGCGGCGGTCAACACGACAGGCCTCCGCACCACGCCGACTTCGCACAGCTTTGGCTTAAACGCTTCACCTGTTAGCGTGCCGGAACATGCGGCTGAAGACGGCGGGGCCCACTGGATGACCGCGCTCGGGAAGGGTCGGGTCGCTGTCGTGACCGGAGCGGCCAAGGGGATCGGTCTCGAGCTCGCCCGCACGTTCGCCCGGCGTGGGCTGGAGGTGGCGCTCGTCGACGTCGACGAGGACGAGCTGGTCCGCGCCGCCGCGATCGTGACGGACGAGGGTGCGCGCGCCGCCACCTTCACGGTCGATGTCGGGGACGCGGCGGCGATGACGGAGCTCGCCGCGGCCTGTCTGCGCCGCTTCGGCAAGGTCGACGTCGTCTGCCTGAACGCCGGTGTCATCGACGCGTTGAGCCACGTCTGGACCATCCCGCCCGAACGATGGGAGCGGATCACCCGGGTCAACACGTGGGGCGTCGTCAACGGCATCCGGGCCTTCGTGCCCCACCTGGTCGCGAGGGGCTCCGGGCACGTGGTCACCATGGCGTCGATGTCCGGGCTGAGCATCGTCCCCGGCAACGGCGACTACATGATGAGCAAGCACGCCGCCGTCGCGGTGTCGGAGGTGCTCGCGGCGGAGCTCGACGTGGTCGCACCCGGTGTCGGGGTGACGGTGGTCTGTCCAGGCCCGGTCCGCACACCGATGACGAACTTCGGTGTCGCCCCGCCCCCGGACGATCCGCGGCTCGCCGATCCGGACGGCATCCGCGAATCGTTCAGGACCGACCACGAGACCATGGTCGATCCCAGGGACGTCGCCGAGCTGACGCTCCGGGGCATCGAGGAGGACCGGCTCTACGTGACGGCGAGCGCATCGGCCCTCGAACGCGCCCGCCGACGAGCCGACCGGCTCCTCACCGATCTGTCGGACTCCGCTCGCCGCAGTCGCTGACCTTCGTGTCACGACCCGTACCGGGACCGCCGGTCCGGGACAGCCGGTCCGGGACAGCCGGTCCGGGACAGCCGGTCCGGGACACCGTGAGACGATCGAGGAATCCCCAGAGGTCACACGTCCCCGCGGGCCACCGCGACAGCAGCCGCCGGACGGGCAGCGACGTCGGCAAGCGCGGCGAACGCGGCGAAGGCCGGCCCCACCCGCTCCAGTTGATCGACACCCGTGCCGAAGTCCGGGACCACGAGGCTCAGCCGCACGTGGTCCGCACCCGCGTCGAGATGGGCACGCACCCGGGCGAGGATCGCGTCGACCCCGCCGTGTGCCACCACCGCGTCGACGACCCGGTCGGATCCGGCCGCCACCTCCTCAGGACCGAAGCCGAACCGGCGCAGGTTCGCCGCGCCCCATGGGTTCGGCGCGATCGTCGTAGCCACGAACCGGCGGGCCAGTGCGCGCGCCCGCTCCGGGTCGTCGTCCAGAGCGGCAGTGAGGCCCACCACCAGCAGCTTGTCCGGGCCCAGCACACCGCGAGCCCACGCGGTATGGGCGACCGGGGCGACAGTCGGGATCGCGCCGTCCGCGATCTCCGCGGCCAGCGCCGTCATCCGCGGCCCGTTCGCAGCGAGAATCCGAGCGTAGGTCCGCGGCGGGATCGGCATTCCGGCAGGAGCGCGGTCCATCCGTTCCAGGTAGGCGCGGGCCACCGACAGCGGCTGGTCGAACGATCCCCCGACGAGCTCGGCGTGCATCGCATAGCCCACGCCGAGGCCCAGCACGAACCGGCCCGGGTAGGCCTCCGCCAGGAGCGCCGCGCCTCCGTGGGCGGTCTCCGGCGGCCGGGCCCACATGTTCGCGACGGCCGGCGCGAACGTCATCCGGCGGGTCGAGGCCAGGAGGACCGCCAGCTGGACCAGCGCATCCCTGCCCCCGACACCCTCGTTGTTCCACGCCGTCCGGACGCCGGCCTCCTCCAGCCGTTGCACCGCCTCGACCTGCACCCCGGCCGGCGGGACGGGCTGACCGAAGATGTTGGGCAGGAAGGCCCCTACCGGCCCCAGGGCCTGGCGGGCGCCCGTGACGAGGTCGACGGTCATTGCGGGTTGATCTCGAGCAGGCCTCGGATGTTGAGGCCGGCATTCATGTCGGTGTAGCCCTGCTCGACGTCATCGAGCCCGTAGCGTCGGGTGATGAGCTCGTCGACGACGATGCGTCCCCGCCGGTAGAGGTCGAGGAGCTTGGGGATGTCGGCGAGCGGGTTGCACCCGCCGTACAGCGTCCCCTTCACGGTGCGCTGGTAGAAGCTGAGGATGGTGCCCGGCAGGACGATGCTCTCGTCGAGCGCGCCGGCCGACTGGCCGACGATGACCTCGACCCCGTTCTTGTTGAGGATGTCGAAGGCTTCGCGGGCCACGACGGAGTCGGTCGTCCCCGGAACGACGATGCTCTTGTGCGCGCCTTGTCCGTTGCTGATGCCGAAGACATACTCGGTCGCCTCTGCCGCCGTTGCGAACGCCTGCGTGGCACCGTGCTTGAGCGCGAAGTCCCGTTTGAAGGCCACCGGGTCGACGACGACGACCTCCGACGCACCGGCGAGCGCCGCGCCCTGTACCGCGTTGATGCCGACGCCTCCACTGCCGAAGACGACCACGACGTCACCCGCGGCGACACCCGCGGCATTGACCGCCGCACCGTAGCCCGTCGGGACCCCGCAGCCCACCAGGGCCGCGGCGTCGAGCGGGATGTCGGGATCGATACGGACGCAGGACCACTGGTGGACGACGACCCGTTCGGCGAACGAGCCCAGGCAGCACTGCTGCCCCCACTCCTCGCCCTCACGCCGGGCTCGGAAGGTGCCGTCCGGGCGGCCGCCGTGCATGAGCATCGCGCCCTGGTCGCACAGGTTCTGGTTGCCCGTGGCGCACCACGTGCACTGGCCACACGCCGGGATGAAGGACAGCACGACGTGGTCGCCCACCGACACTCTGTCGACGGCAGGCCCCACCGCCTCGACGACCCCTGAGCCCTCGTGGCCGGCGATCATCGGGTACCGGCCGTCGGTGTTGATCCGCACGTGCTCGTCGGAGTGGCACAACCCGGCGTAGGCGATGCGTATCTGGACCTCTCCCGGGCCGGGGGGGTCGAAGTCGACGTCGATCTTCTCCCACGGCGTGCCGCCACCCCGCGTCCCGATGGCGTGTACAGACAAATCAAGCTCCTCCCGCCGGGCCAGCGACTCCGCGTGGCCGAGTGACACGTTTAAGGATTAACCTAGGCCAGCCGTTCCAGTGACGCTACTGTCCCGGGAATGACCACTTACGGCAGGTTCTACATCGACGGGTCGTGGGTGCCTCCCACGTCCGACCACACACTCGACGTGGTGGACTCGATCACCGAGCAGGTCATGTACTCGGTGCCGGCCGGGATGGCGACCGATGTCGATGCGGCGGTCTCGGCGGCCAGGGGGGCGCTTCCGGGCTGGTCTGCGTCACCTGTCGAGATCCGAGCGGACTATCTGAGGAAGATCGCCGATGGCATCGCGAAGAGGACCGAGGCCATCGCGGCGGCCATCGCCCGGGAGACCGGCATGAGCGTCACCGCAGCACGCATGATCCAGGTCGGTCTTCCGATCCACAACCTGGGCACGGCCGCCGCCGTGGGGGGCTCCTACGCGTTCGAGTCCCGCCGGGGAACCACCGTGATCCGCCGCGAGCCGATCGGCGTCGTCGGCTGCATCACCCCGTGGAACTACCCCCTGCACCAGGCCGTCGCGAAGATCGCCTATGCGACGGTCGCCGGCTGCACAGTGGTGCTCAAACCCAGCGAGGTCGCCCCGTCCGCAGCCTTCGTCCTGGCAGAGGTCGCGGACGAGGTCGGCCTGCCTGCAGGCGTATTCAACATGGTCACGGGTGTCGGCGCGGTTGCGGGCGAGGCGCTCGTCGGCCACCCGGACGTCGACATGGTGTCGTTCACCGGCTCGACGGCCGCCGGGAAGCAGATCACCCGGGTCGCGGCGGGAACGGTCAAGCGGGTGACCCTCGAGCTCGGCGGGAAGTCGGCGAACATCCTGCTCGACGACCTCGACGACGACGCCTTCGCCGCGGCGGTGAGCGGCGGCGTCCAGGGCAGCTACCTGAACTCGGGGCAGACGTGTGCGGCCCAGACCCGTCTGCTGGTTCCCCGTGCGCGACTCGGCCTGGCGGAGCAGGTGGCCGCCGCCACCGTCGCGCAACTGAAGGTCGGGGACCCGTTCGACGAGGACACCCAGCTCGGACCGCTCGCCTCGGCATCACAGCGGGACCGCGTCCAGGACTACATCAACAGCGGGATCGCTGACGGGGCGACCCTCGTGGCCGGCGGGCCGGGAGCACCCACCGGGATCGACAAGGGCTTCTACGTGCGGCCCACCGTGTTCTCCGACGTCCAGCCCGGCATGTCGATCGCCCAGGAGGAGATCTTCGGGCCGGTCCTGAGCATCATGCCCCACGACGGCGACGACCATGCCGTCGAGATCGCCAACGCGGTGGCGTACGGGCTCGCCGGGGGCGTGTGGGCAACCGACACGGACCGAGCCGCGGCAGTGGCGCGCCGACTGCAGGCCGGTCAGGTCCTGGTCAATGGCGGTTCGTACGACCCCGAGGCGCCCTTCGGCGGCTACAAGCAGTCCGGCAACGGCCGCGAGTTCGGACCCTTCGGCCTCGAGGAGTTCCTCGAGGTCAAGAGCATCCTGCTGCCTGCGGGCTGACGCAGATGCAGGTGCCGCCCCGGTCCGTCGCACGGGGCCGCGACGGACCGGCGGTCGGCTCTCGCGAGCCCGGACCGATCACCTGCCGGTGGCTGGTGGAGCAAGGTCGCTCACGCGCCGGTCGCGATGAGCTCGATACCGGGGCCTTCGGGGTGCGCGACGAAGACCCACGACAGGTCCCCGTGGACGCGCGGGCTCGACACCAGTCCGTAGCCATGGGCCGCGAGCTCCACCGTGGCCGCCCCGAGGTCGGCCACCTCGAGACCGAGGTGAACCCGGCCGGGTTTGTTCGCCGGGACCGGGCGGCCCCCGTCGACCGCCGCGATCTCCACCCGCGCTCCATGACCGACCACGGTCGCGCCGGACGCCCCGAGAGGGCCGGCTGTGGCGAAACCGAGCACGCCGAGCAACCGGGACGTGGAGTCGACATCCGCGCTCGTCAGGCGCAGTGGGAGAGGATCGTTGCCCGGGACGCCGGGGCGTCCCTCCGGGTCGTGGTCCGCCGCAGCCGCTGCCCATACCGGAACGGCCCCGAAGGCGCGGTCGCCAGGTCCCACCGTCGAGCCGGCCGGCGGGTCGAACTGCACGAGTTCGAGGGTGAGACCGGGCGCCGACACGAAGGCGACTTCCAGCGACGCCTCGGGCAGGCCGTTGCCCACCGCCGGGTCCGCACCGGCGAGGGAGAGCAGCACCGGCTCGCCGTAGCCGGCGGCTCGCGCCCACGAGCAGGAGGCGGTCCGATCGGTCACGGTGAGCCCGAGGTGGTGCAGACCGCGGACCTCGATCACGAGTTCTGGCCGACCGGGCGGAACCGCCCGCGGTCGTTGTGCTGCCAGGGCTGCACGGTCGGGCTCGGGGAGGGCTCCAGGAGCTCGACGATGTAGTGGGTGACGGGGGCATCGGTGAGGTTCTTGAGCCGGTGCGGCGTCAACGGCGCGGTGTGCCCGACGGTCCGGTAGAGCACGAAGCCCGGCTCGGCGTCCTGGACGATGCCCCAGCCCTCGTCCCCGAGCTCCTGGCCCCGCATGGTCGCGGCCTGGGAGTACAGGATGACGTGGTCGTTGCGGTGCTGGTGGTACTCGCAGTGCTCGCCGGGCTGCAGGATCATCTCCCACACCCGGACCCGGTCGTTCTCGAACAGCACGGTCGACCCGACCGCGCTCGCGTACAACTCGGCGGTGTCATCCGCAGCGGACATGCTCACCTCGGCTTGTTGATAAACGTTTAAGGTAGTCTAAAGAGAGAGAGCCCGACCGGTCAATCACTGTCCCCGGACGGTCAGCGCGACTAGCATGGTCAAACGTTTAATGCACGAGCGACGGAGGTAGAGCGATGGAGGTCGGGCGCGGTCAGCGATTCACCACCCGTCCGGAGCTGCGGGGCTCGTTCGGCATGGTGTCGTCCACCCACTGGCTGGCGTCCGGAGCCGGCATGCGCATGCTCGAGCTTGGCGGGAACGCGTTCGACGCGGCGGTGGCGGCCGGATTCGTCCTGCAGGTCGTGCAACCGCACCTCAACGGACCGGGCGGGGATCTGCCCGTCGTGCTGTGGGACAGCGCCGTCGGTGAGATCGAGGTGCTGTGCGCACAGGGGACCGCCCCACGCGAGGCGTCGCCGGACACCTTCGCCGAGCTGGGACTCGATGCGATCCCGGGGACCGGCCTGCTGGCGGCCTGTGTGCCCGGGGCCGTCGACGGCTGGCTGCTCCTGCTGCGCGATCGCGGGACGCTCTCCCTCGACCAGGTACTGGAACCCGCGCACGCCTATGCCGCCGCAGGATGGCCGGTGAGCGCCGGGCTGTCGGGCACCGTCGACACGGTGGCCGGGCTCCTGGCCGCGGACTGGCCGTCCTCGGCCGCCGTCTACCTGCCGCACGGGGCCCCGCCGGTCACCGGCTCGACCCTCCGCAATCCCGATCTCGCCGCGGCCTACCGGTGCCTGCTCGACGCAGGCGCCGCGCGGGGCGGGGATCGGAACGCCCGCATCGACGCCGCGCGCGACGCGTTCTACCGCGGCCCGATCGCGGAGCGCATCGCGGGCTTCCTGGAGCGGGCCGAGCTCAGGGACGGCACCGGCCGTCGCCACCGCGGGCTGCTCGACGCCGACGACCTGGCCGGCTGGCACAGCACCTGGGAGAAGGCCACCACCCTCGACTTCCGGGGGATGACGGTCGGCAAACCGGGCCCGTGGAGCCAGGGGCCGGTTCTCCTGCAGCAGCTCGCCCTGCTGGACGGACTCGCCCTCGACGACCTCGATCCCGAGGGTGCGGACCACGTCCACACGATCGTGGAGGCGGCCAAGCTCGCGTTCGCGGACCGGGAGGCCTGGTACGCCGATCCGGACTTCGCCGACGTGCCGCTCGCGACCCTGCTGAGCGAGACCTATGCACTCGAGAGGCGACGGCTGATCGGCGCGGAGGCATCGACCGAGCAGCGGCCGGGGTCCCCGGACGGACGACCACCGGTGGTCGGTCCCGTCCACAGCGCTGCGGGGCCGCTCGACGTCGGCGGTGGGGAGCCCACCGTCGCCGCCGCGCGTGCCGAGCCCGTGCTCGACGGCCGCGCCACCGTCCACGCCGGGGACACCTGCCACGTCGACGTGGCCGACCGGTTCGGCAACATGGTCTCGGCGACGCCCAGCGGGGGCTGGCTCCAGAGCTCACCGATCGTGCCGGGCCTCGGCTTCGCGCTGGGGACCCGCATGCAGATGTTCGATCTCGACCCCCGTCACCCCAACGTCGTCCGAGGTGGCAAGCGGCCGCGGACGACACTCAGCCCCGGGCTGGCAGTACGCGACGGGATGCCGGTCGTCGCGTTCGGCACCCCTGGCGGGGACCAGCAGGACCAGTGGGCACTGCAGTTCCTGCTCGGGGTCACGGTCCATGCGGACAACCTGCAGGAGGCGATCGACCGGCCCGTGTTCCACACGGCCCATTTCCCCTCGTCGTTCCATCCGCGCACCGCATCGCCCGGCCGGGTGCTCGTCGAGGACCGATTCCCGCAGGCGACGTTGGAGGAGCTGTCGCGACGCGGACACCTGATCCAGCGATGCGGTCCATGGTCGCTGAGCCGGATGTGCGCCGTGGGCCGCGCGCCCGACGGAACGCTGCTCGCCGGGGCCAACCCCCGGGGGATGGAGGGCTATGCCGCCGGCCGCTGACCCCCACCGACCTCGAACCGATCGAACCGGAAGGACACCTCGATGACCACCCCCGCCACCCTGCGCCCGGGCCTGAAGCTGCACAGTTCGACCTGCGAGACCGAGCTCATCGTCATCCGGGCCGCAGCCACCCCGACAGCACTGACCTGCGGTGGTGCGGCCGTCGGCACCGAACCGGTGGCCGTCACGGACCGTCAGCCCGTGGATCCCGGCGCGGCCTCGGGCACCCTGCTCGGGAAGCGGTACGTCGACGCTGCAGGCACGCTCGAGGTGCTCTGCACCCGGGCCGGGGCAGGGTCCCTCGCTCTCGACGGCGTCCCGCTGGAGATCAAGGCCGCCAAGCCGCTCCCCGCGTCCGACTGAGCCCGGCTGCCGCGGCCGGTTCACACGGGACCGGCCGCAACGCCGTGTCAGATGTCGGAGCAGAACCCCGCGCCGACTGTGCCATCCGCCTCCAACGCGGCGATCTCTGCCGCGCTCATCCCGAGCACCCGGCCAAGTACGTCGTGGTTGTGCTGCCCCAGCAGCGGCGCGGGGGCGACGGGACCCAGCGGGGTCGGGAAGCGCACCGGGAGACCGGCCACACCGACCCGCCCGACCCCCGGTTGCTCGACGACGGAGTAGAAGCCGCGCGCGTCGAGCTGCTCCCGGGCCGGGTCGTGCGGCATGGTGACCCGGGCGACGGGCACTCCCGCCGGCCACAGCCGCTCGACCACCTCGTCCGCGGTGCGGGGTGCGAACCACTCCGCCAACTGCTCGTCGACCGCGTCCTCGGCCGCACGCCGACCTGCCGCCGTCGCAAGTGCCGGATCCAGCGCCCAAGCCGGGTCTCCCAGCACGGAGGTGAGAGCGCGCCACTGTGCGTCGGTCTCCACTGCCAGTGCGATGTACGGGCCGCCGGTCCCGTCGTCGGGCCCGGTCACGCGATACAGGTTCTGCGGCGCCGCGGCCACGCCGCGGTTGCCCTGCCGTCCCAGCACGGTGCCGTAGGCGGATGCCTCCACGACCTGCTCGGCGGCGATGTTGAGGGCGCTGTGCACCATGGGGACCTCGACGACGGTGCCACGGCCCGTTCGCGCACGCTCGGCCAGGGCGACCTGGAGGGCGAACGCGGCGTGTGCGCCGGCAAGCGGATCGCACACCCCACTCGGTACCACTGGGGCCGCGTCCGGATGGCCGGTCACCCAGGCCATCCCGGCCGCCTGCTCCATCGTCTGAGCGAACCCGGTCCGATCCCGCCACGGCCCGCCCAGCCCGAACGCCGGCATCCGGACCATGATCAGCCGGGGGTTGAGGGACTGGACGCGCTGCCGATCAAGACCCCATGACTCGACGACGCGCGGACTGAAGTTCTCGATCAACACGTCGCTCGCGCCGAGCAGGCGGTCGAGCACCTCCCGACCTGCCGGGCGGTCGAGTCGCAGGCCCACACCGAGCTTGCCGGTGTTGACCGCGTGGTAGAGCGGCGCGTGCTCCCACCAGTCCGGTTCGTCGAGTCCCCGTGTGGAGACGGTGCGCATGCCGTCCGGACGCGCGGGTGACTCGATCTTGATCACCTCGGCACCGAGCTGCGCGAACAGATGTGCCGCCGACGGCCCCGCCCAGAACGCGGCCAGCTCCACGATCCGGAGACCGGCGAATGGGCGGGACGTGAGGCAGGCACCCGGAGCCTCGACGGCGGGCGGCCCGCCGATCCAGCGTGCCGTGTCCGCGCCGAGAGCCGGCGCCGGCCGGGGCGCCGGGAGCGGGGCGTCGCCGAGCCGGTACGGCCGACGCGGCTGGAGGAAGGAGCCGTCGGCGGCCGGGCCGAGCATCCCCCGGTCGACGAAGTGGTCGACCTGCGGGATCGTCCGTCCGTCGCCGAGCGGGGCAACCGGGACCCGGAGGTCCGCGGCCAGCCGAACGATCTCGTCCGTTGTCCGGTCGGCGGCCCAGGCGTCGACGTGCCCGGCGATCTCCTCCCTGCGCGTCTCACGCACGCTCGCGCGGATCAGAGAGTCGTCCGCCAGCCAGTCGAAACGCTCGACGAGCACGCAGAAGTCGAGCCATTGCTGCCCGGTCCCTGTCATGAACCCGACCCATCCGTCACGGGTGCGGTGGTTCCCCGGTATGAGCGACATCGGTCGTGGGTCCCGGGGGCGGCCGGCCTCCGAGAAATAGGTGACCGGATGCATGTTCGTCAGGGTCAGCGCCACCGCGTCGAGGACAGCGACGTCGAGCACCCCGCCGCGGCCGCGCTCACTGACGGAGGCCAGCAGCGCGTTCGCGGCGTACACGCCGGCGACCCACTCCCCCACGCGCCCACCCACCGCCACGGGGGGCCGCCCCGGTGTTCCTCGCCAGCCGATCCCACCCGCCCAGGCCTGCAGGGTGAACTCGGTGGCGGCACGGCCGGCCCAGGGCCCGTCCAGTCCGAACGGAGTGACGGACACGACGGGTACCGCGGGGAAGCGTTGCGCGAGGGCAGCCGGCGCAAACCGCGGGTGCTTGGCCAGCGCCGATCCCGGCCCCCAGACGATGGCGTCACAGCGGGAGAGCAGGCCCAGGGCCGCGTCGACGTCCGCTGACGACGCCGGGTCGACGACGACGCTCTGCTTCCCCGCCGCGAGGTACCGGAACAGGGCACCGTCCGACGAGCGGGTGTCGGCTCCGGTCGCCGACCAGGACCGCAGTGGGTCACCGGACAGATCCTCGAGCCCGACCACATCGGCACCGGCATCGACCAGCAGCTTCGTGCAGTAGCCACCGGCGATGCCACCGGACAGATCGGCGACGCGGAGTCCGGCGAGGGGATCGTCGTTCACAGGGTCGCGGTACGGGTCGTCGCCGTGTAGTCGGCAGAGTCGTCGAGCCGGGTCAGCGCGTCGTATTCGGTGGGGTTGTACGGACACTGGGTGACGACCCGCCCGGACGGGGCCCGGAAGTAGCGGCTGCCCTCGACCTGCCAGGCACGGATGCCCGCCAGATCCTGCTGCAGCTGCGCGTTGTACGTCGCAACGGCGTCGGAACGGACCTCGAGCGACGCCAGGTCCTCCTGCAGGATGTACGCGATCTTGTCGACGACGTAGCGCGACTGGGTCTCGAGCTTGTCGATGATCGACCCGCCGTTCGTGTTCGGGCCGTACAGCATGAACAGGTTGGGGAAGCCGTCGACGGCCATCCCCTTGTACGCGTACGCACCGTCCGACCACTGCTCGCGCAGCCTCAGTCCGTCCCGGCCCACGACGTCCACGACGGACAGGAACTTGTGGGCGGCATAACCCGTCGCGAGGATCAGGACATCGAGCGGGTGCGGAACGCCGGACTCGGTCACGACCCGGTTGCGGTGAATCCCGACGATCGGATCGGTGACGAGGTAGACGTTCTCGCGGTTGAAGGTCGGGTAGTACTCCGAGCTGAGCAGGGTGCGCTGGGCCCCGATGGGCAGCACCGGCATGAACCGGGCTCGGATCTCCTCGTCGGCGACGCCGGCGAGGTTCTCCATGGCCTTCTCCCGCAGACCCGCCATCAGCTCGTCGTTGTTGAAGTCGCAGAGTGTGTCCACGAACTCGGTGCTCTCCTTGCGGAGGGCGGCGACGATGGACGGATCCGCCTGGCGCTCGGCGCGTGCCTCGTCGCTGAACACCATGTCGTCCTTGGGGAACACCCACTGCGGGGTTCGGTGGAACACCTCCAGCTCGGCCACCAGGGGGGCGATGGTGGGCACGACCTGGATCGCGCTAGCAGCGGCACCGATCACCCCGACAACCTTCCCCTCCAGGAAGGAGTAGTCGTCATCGGGCCACTCCGCGGTGTGCAGGACGGTGCCCTCGAACGAGTCGAGGCCGGGGATGTCCGGCCGGACCGGCTCGTTGAACATCCCGACGGCCCCGATGACGGTACGCGCGCGATACACCACACCCGACGTGGTGCGCAACGTCCACTGCGAGTCTGCGTCGTCCCAGTTCGCCGACTCGACCCCGGCGTTGCACACGACGCGGTCGGCGACCCCGAAACGGACGGCCGCCTCCTGCACGTAGGCGCACATCTCGTGGCGGCGCGCGAACTGTCGCGACCAGTCGAAGTCCTGGAAGAAGCTGTAGGAGTACAGGTCCGTGGGGACGTCGCACGCCAGGCCCGGGTAGCGGTTGTTGTACCACGTACCGCCGATCCCGCCCGAGCGCTCGAGCACCACGACGTCGTGGATGCCGCGCTGTCGCAGCAGGACGGCTGCGCAGACGCCACCGGGTCCTGCGCCGATGACGATCACGTCGTGCACGTGGGTGCCCGGGACTGCGGCACTCCCGGCCGGCGTCGGGTCCGATGAAGTCATGTTCGCCTCCGCGATACGAGGTCCGGCACGATGCCGGGCTACTGGGCTCCCGGAGGAGCGACGGCTCACCGGGAAAGGGGTCCGAGCGCGCGGAGTGCCCAGGCGCGCCGGGCCGCCAGCGCGGCCCGCGCGACGCCCGCCTCCGGCGCGACGATCTCGAAACAGTGGTAGGCACCCGGCCACACGTGCAGCTCGGCCGCACCCCCGCCGTGCCAGATGCGCGAGGCGAACCCGACGACCTCGTCGCGGAACGTCTCTGCCGAGCCGACGTCGATGTAGGTGGGCGGCAGGGCCGACAGATCCGTCGCCCGCGCCGGCGCGGCGTGGACACCGACGTCCGGGCCGCCGCGGCGGTCGCCGAGGAGTGCGGTCCAGCCCGTCGTGTTCGAGGTCCGGTCCCACACCCCATCGCCGTCCAGCTCCACGCTCGACGGCGTACTCTCCCGATCGTCGAGCATCGGGCACATGAGCAGCTGCCCGCGCAGCCTCAAGCCCCCCTCGTCCCGCATCCGCAGCGCGAGCCCGGCGGCCAGCCCGCCCCCCGCGCTGTGCCCCGCCAGGACGATCCGCCCCGGATCGATGCCGAGCCCATCGGCATGGGCAACCGTCCAGAGCAGCGCGGCACGACAGTCGTCGGCCGGTACGGGATCCGGGTGTTGCGGGGCGAGGCGGTACCCCACGGACACCACCACCGCCCCTGCTGCGACCGCCCAGGGCAGGACGAGATCGAGCCCGTGCACGGGGCTGCCCATGACCATGCCGCCGCCGTGCACGAAGAAGATCACCGGCGCAGGCGACCTCACGGCCGAGGGCCGCGCGACGACGACATCGACCGACGAGCCGACCGCGCGCTGCTCCAGCCGCACCGCGAAGCGTTGTTCAAGGGTGGTCACCGCGTCGTCCGTCTGAACGGATGCGTTCTGCAGCAGCGGGATCAGATCCGGCGTGATCGTCGCCGGCAGCTCGCCCCTGCTGCGGTCCAGTGCGGTCCGCAGCTCCGGATCCCAATAGGTCACGCTCCACCTCCCTGGCGGCCCCGCGCTACACGCCGAGCAGAACGACTTCGCCTACGACGGTCACGACCGCCACCCGGGCATCGGGAACCTGGTTCGCGGCGCTCTCGCCGCGGAGTTGGCGAACCGCCTGGACCACCCGCTGCAGCCGTTGCGACTCACCGGTGTGGGAGTGCGACATCGTGCCGCCATCGGTGACGACCGGGTAGCGGCCACCGACCTCGATGGCACCCTCGGCCACGAAGTCCGGCCCCTCTCCCGCCTCGCAGTAGCCGAGCGCCTCGAAGTAGCGCACGATCTCCCAGGAGAAGTTGTCATAGAACTCGAACACGTCGACGTCGTCGCGGGAAATCCCGGCACGTGCGAACGCAGCCGCGCCGGCTTTGCGGCCCCATGTCGCGGCGCGGTCGTACGTCGGCGGATGGGTGTAGGACGGGCCCCAGCTGTCCCACCCGCCACCGAGCACCTCGACACCTGTCCGGTCGAGGTCCCGCGCGCGCTCGGCGGTGGTGAGCACGACGGCGCTGCCGCCTTCGCTCGTCGTGCAGCAGTCGAGCAGGTGGTACGGGTCTGCGATCATGCGGGACGCAAGGATGTCGTCGGGGGTGAACGGGCCCCTGCCGTGGTAGACGGCCTCCGGATTGCGGGATCCGTTGTTGCGGATCACCGAAGCGATGTAGGCGATCCGTTCCGGTTTCACCGAATAGCGGTGCATGTACTCGCGCGCCGACAGAGCCCATTCCGCCGGCGTCATGAGTCCCCAGCACTCGATGAACTCATGGCTGGGTCTCGTCCACGGCGCCACCGACCCCCGATCGGTGTAGAGGCCGGCCTGGCCACCGGCGAGCAGCACCGTGTCGCACAGTCCCCACTCGATCGCCTGGGCCGCCTCGACAACCGCGGCAGGACCGGGCACAGCGCGCCCGGTCCAGAAGGTCGGCAGTCCGAGTGCGTAGCCGAACGCGTCGGATCCCGAGGCGTAGTCGAGACCCGGCAGCGCGGTGAGACCGTCGACGTCGGCGAGGTCCAGGCCGGCGTCCCCGAGCGCGAGCCGGGTCGCTGCGAGAGTGACCGACCCCGACGTCTCCCCCGGCAGGGTCCGGGCCTGCCGGGTGTTGGAGGCGCCGATGATCACCGCCCGCCGCGACGCGCGACTCATGCCGCGAGCTCGAAGCACGGGAGGGTGACGGCCTCGCTCACCCGGACGAACCGCACCCGGACCCGGTCGCCGACCGCAGCCCCGGCCGCATCGCTCCCGACGATGTTGCTGATCATCTGATATCCCTCGTCCAGCTCGACCACGGCCACGACGTACGGCGCCGTGAACGCCGGCGTCTGCGGGCGCCACACCACCGTGTAGGTCACGATGCGCCCGGTTCCCGCGGTCTCGACCCAGGTCAGCGTGGTCGAACGGCAGTGACGGCAGAACTCCTGCGGGACGAAGACGTACCCCTGGCAGCGGGTGCACCGCTGCACGGTCAGGCGTCCCACCCGGCACGCGTCCCAGAACGGCCGTGTGAGGGCGGACGGGCGCGGCACAGGTCTTCCGCCCCCTTCGCCGGACGAGGAGGTCGTCCCGACATCGACCGCCCCCATCGACATCAGGCCGTGACCGGGACGTCGCCGGTCGGGGCTCCGGCGAGCTCCCGGTCGAACCCGAGCTCGAACACCCGGATCGCGTTCCCCCGAATGATCTTGTAGGTGATCTCGTCGTCGATACCCTCGAACTGGCGCTCGAGATGGGCGTACGTGTTCGGATACGGGCCGTCCGCATGGGGGAAGTCCACCTCGAACATCAGGTTGTCCGTCCCGATCTCCCGGGCGTGCGAGATGGCATGCCGGTCGGCGAACACACAGCCGTACATGTTGCGCCGCACGTAGGTTGAGGGCAGCTCCTCGATCCGCTGCTCACCCAGCGCCCACGTGTGGTGACGATAGGCGTGGTCCATCCGTTCCATCGCGTAGGGCATCCATCCTGCCTGGCCCTCGGAGTACGCCAGCTTGAGCTGCGGGAACCGGTCCAGGACCCCCGAGAAGACGAAGTCGGCCATCGACGCATAGGAGTTGGCGAACTGGAGGATGGGCACCACCACCGTCGGGGAGCCCGGCGGGGGCTGCATCATCAGCGACGCCGAGCCGATGTGCATGCAAACCACCGTTCCCGTTTCCTCACACGCCGCGAAGAACGGGTCCCAGTTCCGGTCGTGGATGGTCGCGAACCCGAGGTGGCCGACGATCTCGCTGAAGGTCACGGCACGCACGCCGCGGGCGGCATTGCGCCTGACCTCGTCCGCAGCCAGCTGCGCGTCCCACAGCGGCACGACCTGCGCGGGGATGAGCCTGCCCCCGGAGTCCCCGCACCACTCCTCGACCATCCAGTCGTTGTAGGCCCGCACACAGGCAAGGCCGAGCTCGCGGTCGTCTCGGTACTGCTCACTGAACGCCTGTCCGCAGAAGCGCGGGAAGGACGGGAACCCGAGCGAGGCCTCGACGTGCTGGGAGTCCATCGCCTTCAGCCGCTCTGCAGGGACGTAGCAGGCCGGGTCCATCTCGTCGTAGGTGACGGGCTCCTTGTCGCGCATCGCGGCGGAGGTCTCGACGTCCTTGAGGATCAGGACCGGCCGCCGCGGGACGTACATCGAGTCCCCGTAGACCCACACGTCGGCCGGCAGGCCCTCGCCCTCGGCCACCTCGGTGTCGTTGTAGGCGTCGGTCTCCATGTCGATCCAGCGCCGCTCGACCCGGGGGGCGCGGTCGAGGAACCGTTTCGGCAGCCAGCGCTCGAAGAGATGCGGGGGTTCGACGACGTGGTCGTCCACGCTGATGATCTTCGGGAGTGTGCGTTCGGACATGATGTTCATCCCTTCCCCGCCCGCCCGGCAGGTGTCTCGGTGTTCGACCGGCGCCCGGTCGTCGATCAGGTGGCGAGCTCTGCGCGCAGCGAGCGTCGAACGATCTTCCCCATCTCGTTGCGAGGGAGCTCGCTGCGCAGATGGATCTCGTCCGGAGTCCGCGATCCGCGCAGCCGGGCACGCGCCCACGTCTCGACCTCGAGCGCAGTGAGCGGGACGCCGGCCCGCGGAACCACCACCGCGGCGATACGTTCACCCCACTCCGGGTCGGGCACGCCGAGCACGGCGACCTCCGACACCCCGGCCAGTTCGGCGATGACGTCCTCGATGACGCTCGGCGCGATGTTCTCCCCGCCGCGGATGATGACGTCGTCGGTGCGCCCCTCGATGTAGAGGAATCCGTCGGCGTCCAGGAACGCGCGGTCGTGGGTGTCGAACCAACCGTGCGCGTCGAGCCCGGGGCCACTCCCCGCGTACTCGCCGGACACCTGGCTCCCCCGCACCCAGAGCTGACCCGCCTGCCCGGGTGGCAGCTCGGCACCGTCATCGTCCCTGACGGCACCCTCGATGCCCGGAATCAGCCGGCCGACCGAACGCAGCCGTGCCCGGACCGCCGGGTCGACGGAGCCCCTGGCGGTTCGATGGTCGTCCGGACCCAGCACGGCGATGGTGGAGCTCGTCTCCGTGAGTCCGTAGGCGTTGACGAAGTCCACCTGCGGCATGAGGTCCATGGCCCGTTCGAGCACCGCCGGGGTCATCGGAGCTCCGCCGTAGGCGAGGGAGCGCAGCCCGGGCACCGCGGCTCCGGTGGCATCGAGCTCGTCGACGATCCTCGCGAGCATCGTGGGCACCACCATCGCGAATGTCACGCCTTCGGCCACCACGGTCCGGACCCATTCGGCCGCCGTGAAGTTCGACAGGTAGAGCAGGCGGCGGCCCCCCCACAGGTTCGTCAGTACCGTCCCCACGCCTGCTACGTGATAGGGCGGAACGCTCACCAGGGCGGCCTCCTCGACCGAGGCGGAACCCGGCTCGACCGTCCCGAACACATAGGACTCCAGGTTCCGATGCCTGAGGATGACGCATTTCGGCTCGGACGTCGTACCGCTGGTGAACAGCAGGACCGCGGGGTCGTCATCGTCCGGGCCAGGGCCGTCGTCGACGTCCGACTCCGCCGCCAGTTCCAGCCACCGGCCGGTCGTCACCACCTCGGCGCCCACGCCGTCGAGAGCGGGAACGAACTCCTCGTCCGCCACCACGAGCGGCCTGTCCAGCCGGGCCACCAGGTCACGGAGCTGCGCCGCCGCCAGCCGGTAGTTGAGCGGAGCGACGGGCACGGCCGCCACCGCACCCGCGAACAGGGTCACGGGGAAGGCAGGCGAATTGACCCCCACGAAGGAAACCGTGCCGACACGACGTGCCCGCAGGACAGAGGCACCTCCGTGAGCCAGGCGTCGGAGGCGGGTCGTGTCGAGCGTATCGGCGCCCGCGCCCAGGGCCACGCGGTCCGGGTTCATCGCCTGAGCGACATCGAGAACAAGCGAGATCGTCACCGGGCAGCTCCGTCGATGTGGAGGATCATGAGGTCTCCGGCAGGCGCAGCATGTGGGCCATCCGCTCACGCTTCGTCGTGAGGTAGGTGAGGTTCGCCGGGTTCGGCGGGACGTCGACCGGCTCACGTTCGACGATGTCGACCCCGTAGCCCGACAGGCCGCGGACCTTGTCCGGGTTGTTGGTCATGAGGCGGACGGTCCGGACTCCGAGGTCGAGCAGAATCTGCGCGCCGACGCCGTACTCACGCGAGTCAGCCGGGAGTCCCTGGGCGAGGTTGGCGTCGATTGTGTCGAGCCCGCGGTCCTGCAGGGTGTAGGCACGCAGCTTGTGCGCCAGGCCGATTCCGCGCCCCTCGTGGCCGCGGAGGTACACGACCACTCCCCGCCCGGCCCGGGCGATGCGGGCCAGTGAGGAAGCCAGCTGTTCCCCGCAGTCGCACCGGCGTGAGCCGAACACGTCCCCGGTCAGGCATTCGGAGTGCACGCGGACGAGGATCGGCGGCGTCTCGTCGCCGGACGACCGCTGATCGACGTCGCCGAGGACGAGCGCGACGTGTTCGACGTCGTCGGTCGTCGCCGTGTACGCAACAGCGGTCCATTCGTCATCGCTCACGGTGATGGGACCGCTCGACTCCCGGTGCACCAGGGATTCGAACGTGTTGCGGTAGCGGACGAGGTCGGCGACCGCGATCAGTGGAATGTCGTGGCGGGCTCCGAACTCCCGCAGGTCCGCGCACCGCGCCATCGAACCGTCAGGGTTGGTCACCTCGGCCAGGACGCCGATCGGCGGGAGACCGGCGAGTCTGCACAGGTCGACCGCGGCTTCGGTGTGACCCGCACGCTGCAGGACGCCACCCGGGCGCGCACGCAGAGGAAAGACGTGACCCGGCCGGCACAGGTCCCGCGGGCGGGCCGACGGGTCGGCGAGCGTCAGGACGGTTGCAGACCGATCCGCAGCCGAGACGCCGGTGGTGGTACCCAGACGTCTGTCCACCGAGATGGTGAACGCGGTACCACGGGGGTCGTCACCTTTCCGGGTCATCAGAGGGAGATCGAGCTCGTCGGCGCGGTCGTTGGTGACCGCGACGCACACGATCCCGCTGGTGTGCGCGATGATGAACGCGAGCTTCTCCGGCGTGGCGAACTCGGCTGCCATGACGAGGTCGCCCTCGTTCTCCCGGTCCTCGTCGTCGACGACGAGGACCATTCCTCCGCTCCGAAGCCGGGACAGAGCTGCGTCGACGACGCCATCGAGATCGCGCGGACCTGTCAGCATGTCGCCCCCCTTCCTCATCGACTCGAGCCACTCCTACGCTAAACGTTTAAGGAGAGGGTAGGAGGGGTCTGCCGGACCGTCAAGTCCTACGCCCCGGCCGGCCCGTCGCCGTCCGGACGGCCGACCATCTGGAGGACCGCGGCGACGATGCTCGCCCGTTCGATCTCGCGCAGGGTCGAGCGGTGGCCGACGACCCGGCGCATCACCTCGGCCCGCTGACTCTCCCGTACGGGGAACAGCCCGTCCGCCTCCAGCACGGCCACGAAGCCGGCGATCCGTTCGCCGACGGCAACCGTCCGTTCGACGATCAAACCCAGGACTTCTCCCGAGCCATCGACGACTGCGTACGTCGGGACCTTGCTCACGCCCTCATGCCGGAACAGCTCGGCAAGGTCCGCACCTGCGCCCGTTCGCGGCAAGATCGACAGCCGAAGACCCGGCGTCAGCGCGGCGAGCTCGACCATGATGGGCAGCGTCGCGATGACATCCGTGCACGCTCGGTCGACCACCGCCAAGAGGTCGACCGGGGTGGTCACAGCGCCGAGCCGGGCCACCTCGTCCCGCGTGAACCTCACGGCATCGCTGTTCGCTCGATAGGCATGGCCATAGTCGCTGTCGAACTCGACGAACTCGTCGAAGGTGAACGCATCGAGACGACTCCGGCGAACCCGCTCGACCGAGAGGAAGGCAACCACGCTGCGATGTTACACGTTTACCACGCCCAGCTTGACAGTCGGGGGAGACAGCGCCACCACGACCACAGTCAACCGGCCGGCCGCACCGTCGGGTCGTGGCTCAGGCTCCTCACCTTGCCATTAAACGATTTACCTGCGACCGTCATCGCATGTGGCAGAGACGGGCGCAGACCCGATGAGCCCCACCCAAGGGCGGCTCGAGGGCAAGGTCGTACTGATCACCGGTGCCGCGAAGGGGCAGGGGCGTAGTCACGCAGTCCGCTGTGCGGAGGAAGGCGCCGACATCATCGGCATCGACATCTGCGGATCACTCACGCACGTGTCGCATCCGCCGGGAACGCGGGAGGACCTCGAACAGACCCGCGAGCTCGTCACGATGCTCGCGCGCCGGAAGGTCATTCACGAGGCCGATGTGGCTGACCGATCGGCACTGCGCGTGGCCGTGGACGACGGCGTCGAGCAACTCGGCCGGCTGGATGTGGTCGTGGCCAACGCCGGCAACTACCCGATGGGAAGCCTCCCGCCCGACGCGTTCACCCAGGTGGTCGACACGAACCTCGTCGGGGTGATCAACACAGTCGCGGTCTCGTACCCGCACCTCGACGACGGCGCTTCCGTGGTGGCGATCGGTTCGACCGCCTCGTTCGTGCCAGGCGCCGTGGACAACCCTCGGCTCGGTCCCGGCGGCCTCGGCTACTCCTTCTCGAAACAGACGTTGGCCCAGTACGTGCGCCAGCTCTCCCTCGCCATGGCTCCTCGCATGATCCGCGTGAACGCCGTTCATCCGACGGCGTGTGACACCGACATGCTCCACCATCCGGACCTCTACCAGGTCTTCCGACCCGACCTGGAGCACCCGACCCTCGACGATGTGCTTCCGGCACTGACCACGTCTCAAGCCATGCCGATCCCCTGGGTCGAACCCCTCGACGTCAGCAACGCCGTGCTCTTCCTGGCGTCCGACGAGTCCAGGTACGTGACCGGAGTCCAGCTTCGCGTCGACGGCGGCTCGGTGCCAAAGCTGGTGCCAGGCGCCCTCTAGCAGCCGCCCCGACACACCCGATCAGCACAGGTAGAGGGCAACCTGTGTGCGTTCGTCCTGGCACCGGGTGCGGACTCGGGTTCCACGATGAAATCGATCGACTCATGATGACTTCATCACACATCATTGTGGCTGTTCAGAGTGATTCAACTGAATTATTCTCTTCGCGTGGCATGGGACTTCGAGACCGACAGCGCCTACGCAGAGCGACTCGCCTGGGCGGACCACTTCGTCCGCGATGAGGTCGAACCATTGGACCTCGTGCTGGGCTCGCCGTTCGACAAGACGAACCCTGACACCGTCGCCGTCCTCGAACGACTACGGGCGAAGGTCCGCGAAAAGGACCTCTGGGCCTGCCACCTCGGTCCCGAGCTCGGCGGCCAGGGCTACGGACAGGTGAAGCTCGCCCTGCTCAACGAGATCCTCGGGAGGTCCACCTGGGCACCGTCGGTGTTCGGGTCCCAGGCACCCGACTCGGGCAACGCCGAGATCCTCGCCCGCTTCGGCACCCCAGAGCAGAAGGCCGAGTACTTGTACCCGCTGCTCGAGGGGCGGATCACCTCCTGCTACTCGATGACCGAGCCGCAGGCAGGTTCCGACCCGGGCCTGTTCACCACGACCGCACGCCGTGACGGCGACAGGTGGGTCATCGACGGGGAGAAGTGGTTCCAGACCAACGCCCGCTACGCCGCGTTCTTCATCGTCATGGCCTCGACCGACCCTCACGCCGGCGCCCACCACGGCATGTCCCTGTTCATCGTTCCCGCGGCCACCCCCGGACTGGAGATCATCCGTCACGTCGGTGTCGGGACCGAAGGGGCGGAGGACGGCGAGCACGCCTACCTGCGACTCACCGACGTTCACGTCTCGGCCGCGAACATGCTCGGCGGTGAGGGCGAAGCGTTCGCGATCGCTCAGACGAGGCTCGGCGGCGGGCGGATCCACCACGCGATGCGCACCATCGGCATGGCCCGCCAGGCGTTCGACATGATGTGCGAACGCGCCGTGTCGCGGCGGGTCCGCAGTGGCACCCTCGGCGAGCTGCAGATGACCCAGGAACGCATCGCCGACAGCTGGATCGAGATCGAACAGTTCCGGCTGCTCGTGCTGCGAACGGCGTGGCTCATCGACAAGCACCAGGACTACAGACGCGTCCGTGGCGACATCTCCGCGGTGAAGGTCGCCATGGCCAAGGTCGCCCACGACGTCGTGCTCCGGGCTCTGCACCTGCACGGCTCGATCGGCATCTCCAACGAGATGCCGTTCTCGCGGATGATGGTCGACGCCGAGACCATGGCGTTGGCCGACGGGCCGACCGAGGTGCACAAGCAGGTTCTCGCCCGGCAGGTGCTGCGGCACTACACCCCGGCCACCGAACTGTTCCCGAGCTACCACCTGCCGACGCGGGAGGCGGCAGCCCGCCGCTACCTCGACGGTCTGTTGGAGCACGTCGTCGCCCAGTACTGAGGGGCGCGATCGACCGGCCGCGGGATGATGGCCCGGTGAGCACCTCGACGACCGCGGACCGCCTCGTCGCCACCGCCACCCGGTTGTTCGCAGAACGCGGCGTCGAGGGCGTCAGCCTTCGCGAGATCAACCGGGAGGCGGGGGCGACCAACGCGGCCGCCGTCCAGTACCACTTCCACGGCCGCGACGGGCTACTACGAGCGATCCTGAAGGCCCACCTCGGCCCTGTCGAAGCACGACGGCACGCGATGCTCGACGCCTACGAGGCTGCCGGGAACGCCGACCCGCGAGCGCTGACGGCCGCGCTCGTGCAGCCCTACGCCGATGAGCTGACATCACCCCCGGGCGGACCGGCGTTTCTGCAGGTCTACGCCGAGCTGGTCAACGGCCCGAACCCGATGATCGAACCCGGCACGCTGGACGACCCCGGCAGCAGCCTGTACCGGTGGCGGCGGGCCGTCGAGCCGTTCCTCACCCCCGACGCGGTCCGCCTGCACGTGCGCTACACGGCGATCTGCCACGCGATCACTGAGTTGGGACGCCGTGCGCGCGCCGGCCGCGCCGGCGACCAAAGGCTCTTCGTGAGTCACCTCGTCGACACCACCGCGGCCATCCTGAACTCGACGCCGTCGACCGAGACCCTTGCGATCATGCGCGACCGAAAGCCCCACCGACCCGCAGGGCGTCATCCTGACGAACGCTGACCGTCCGCCCACCCGGACGCCGCCCCTCCGACAGGAGCTGTACCGGATCGGCGAAGGGCCGGCGGCGTGGAGCGCCAACGGGGCGGCGATCCACACGAACACGTCATCGGGACGATGTCGTTGCCACACGCTGCTCACCGGCCCCGATCGGTGCACGTCAACCGTCCCACCGTGCTCAGCGAGCGCCGGCTCCCGTGACCCGTCACACGCCGCGAGGGTAGGTCTTGGTTGAACACCAAGACCCGGTCCGGGCCTGTGGGGTCAGCAACCCCGCGGCGGCCATCAGACGCCGACTGACGCGGACGTGCTGCCGAGCTACGACTGCACCGAAGAGCTCGCACGACACCCGGGCGGACGGCTCAGCCGCTGCCGACAGGCTGGATCACCTTCAGTGCTGTGGAACGGCTCCTGCACCCAGTCCGACCGGGGCTCGCGCGGCGTGGCGGGGTCATCGCATCGCGGCTCGGGTGCCGCGGGCGATCTCGAGGTCTTCGCGGGCAGCGACGACGAAGGTGCGGACGAGGGCGCCGGGAAGGGTGATCTCGCCGTCGGTGGTGTCGTTACGGGTGGGGTCCACGGCGACGCCGAGAAAGGCGAGCCGCTCAGCAGCCCGAGCACGGACCTCCGAAGCGTGCTCGCCGACCCCGCCGGTGAACGCCAGCGCCTCCAGCCCGCCCGCCGCGGCCGCCATCGCGGCGATCCCCGCCGCCAGCCGGTGGACGTAGACGTCGAGGGCGAGCACGGCGTCCGGTTCGCCTCGCCCCGCACCACTCAGCACCTCGCGCATGTCCGGTGTGCCGGCCAGCGCCGCGAGCCCGGACCGCTTCTCCAGCGTCTCGGCGACCTCGTGCGGGCTCAGGTGCTCGTGCTCCTCCAGCCACAGCACCAGCCCGGGGTCGACGCTGCCGGAGCGGGTCGCCATGACCAGCCCCTCGAGCGGGGTGAAGCCCATGGTGGTGTCCACACTGTGCCCGTCGAGAACCGCGGTGAGGGAAGCCCCCGCGCCCAGGTGGGCGGTCACGAGCCGCCGTGCCCCGGTCAGCTCGGCCACGCGGGCCGAGCACCAGGCGTGGGAGAGGCCGTGGAAGCCGTAGCGGCGCAGGGTGTACCGCTCACGCCACTCCCGCGGGACGGCATAGGTCGCGGCGGCGTCCGGGATCGTGGTGTGGAACGCGGTGTCGAAGCACGCGACGGCCGGGACGTCGGGCAGCAGGTCGGTCACGGCGTCGAGCCCCGCGAGGGACTTGGGCTGGTGCAGCGGCGCCAGCGCCGAGAGGCCCTCGAGCTCTTTGCGGACCCCCGTGTCGATCACGACCGGGTCGGTGAACCGGGTGCCGCCGTGCACCACCCGGTGGCCGACGACGTCGGGCCTCGGCCAGTCGCCGACGACGCCGTCGAGGTCGGCGCCCGGCCCGATGTCGGCGGTCCGCTCCACCTCGTCGTCGGGCCCGAGCAGCCGCAGCTTGAGGCTCGACGAGCCGGCGTTGACGACCAGCACCCTCATGCCCACCGCCAGTTCGCGATCTCCGGGTCGTCCTCGCCGTGCTCGCGGGTGTAGGCGCGGGCGGCGAGGCGGCGGTCGGCCATGTGCTGGCGCAGGGTTGCGGCCCGGCTGCCCAGCGAGGGCACCCGGTCGATCACGTCCATGACCAAGTGGAAGCGGTCGAGGTCGTTGAGCATCACCATGTCGAACGGCGTGGTGGTCGCGCCCTCCTCCTTGTAGCCGCGCACGTGCAGGTTGTGGTGCCCGTTGCGGGAGTAGGTCAGCCGGTGGATCAGCCACGGATAGCCGTGGAAAGCGAAGATCACCGGCCGGTCAGGGGTGAACAGCGCGTCGAACTCGCGGTCGGACAGGCCGTGCGGATGCTCGTGGTCGGGCTGCAGCCGCATCAGGTCGACGACGTTGACCACCCGGACCCGCAGCTCGGGCAGGTGTTCGCGCAGCAGCGCCGTGGCCGCGAGCGTCTCCAGGGTGGGGATGTCGCCGCAGCAGGCCAGCACCACGTCCGGCTCGTCGGCGCCGTCCGCGGCAGGGGTCGACGCCCAATCCCAGATGCCCAGGCCGCGGTTGCAGTGCGCCATCGCCTCGTCCATCGAGAGATAGTTCAGCTGCGGCTGCTTGCCGGCGACGATCACGTTGACGTAGTGGCGGCTGCGCAGGCAGTGGTCGGCCACCGACAGCAGGGTGTTGGTGTCCGGTGGCAGGTACACCCGGGTGATCTCGGCCTTCTTGTTCACGACGAGGTCGAGGAAGCCGGGGTCCTGGTGGGAGAAGCCGTTGTGGTCCTGTCGCCACACGTGGCTGGACAGCAGGTAGTTCAGCGACGCGAGCGGGGCCCGCCACGGGATGTGCCGGGTGGTCTTGAGCCACTTGGCGTGCTGGTTCAGCATCGAGTCGACGATGTGGATGAACGCTTCGTAGCTGGTGAACAACCCGTGCCGGCCGGTGAGCAGGTAGCCCTCCAGCCAGCCTTGGCAGAGGTGCTCGGAGAGCACCTCCATCACCCGCCCGCCCGGGGCCAGGTGCTCGTCGCCGGGCTCGATGCGCGCGTCCCACGCCCGGTCGGTCTCCTCGAACACTGCCTGCAGCCGGTTGGACGCCACCTCGTCGGGCCCGAAGAGCCGGAAGCGGTCGGGATTGCGGTGCATCACGTCCCGCAGGAACTCGCCCAGGACGCGGGTGGCCTCGCTCTGCTCGACGGCGGGCCTCTCCACGGGCACCGCGTAGGTCCGGAAGTCCGGCACGGCGAGGTCGCGCAGGACCAGTCCGCCGTTGGTGTGCGGATTGGCGCTCATCCGCCGCTCCCCCGCTGGGGCCAGGGCGCGGATCTCCGGCACGACCCGGCCGGTGCTGTCGAACAGCTCCTCGGGCCGGTAGCTGCGCATCCACTCCTCGAGCAGGGCGCGGTGGCGCTTGTCCGTCCGGGTGCCCGCGAGCGGGACCTGGTGGGCGCGGAAGGTGCCCTCCACCGGCTTCCCGTCGACCTCCCGCGGGCCCGTCCAGCCCTTCGGGGTGCGCAGCACGATCATCGGCCACGCGGGGCGGCCGCCGGGCGGGTCCGCCTTGATGGCGGCGATCTCGTCCAGGGCGGCGTCGAGGGTCGCGGCGAGCTCGGCGTGCACGGCGAGGTGGTCGGTCTCGATCCCGGCCGTGACGAACCGGGGCGCGTAGCCGTAGCCCCGCATCAGCGCGGCGAGCTCCTCCTCGGGGATCCGGGCGAGCACCGTCGGGTTGGCGATCTTGTAGCCGTTGAGGTGCAGGACGGGCAGGACCACCCCGTCGCGGCGGGGGTCCAGGAACTTGTTCGAGTGCCAGCTCGTGGCGAGCGGGCCGGTCTCGGCCTCGCCGTCGCCCACCACGCAGAGCGCCAGCAGGTCGGGGTTGTCGAACACCGCGCCGTACGCGTGGACCAGGGCGTAGCCGAGCTCGCCGCCCTCGTGGATCGAGCCGGGCGTCTCGGGAGCGACGTGGCTGGGCACCCCGCCGGGGAAGGAGAACTGGCGGAACAACGCGCGCAGCCCGTCGTAGTCCTCCCCGATGCCGGAGTAGATCTCGCTGTAGGTCCCGTCGAGGTAGGCATTGGCGACCAGGCCGGGACCGCCGTGCCCGGGCCCCGTCACGTAGAGCGCGTTCACGTCGCGGGCTCGGATCGCCCGGTTCATGTGCGCGTACAGCAGATTCAACCCCGGGGTCGTACCCCAGTGGCCGAGAAGCCGCGGCTTGACGTGCTCGGCCGCCAACGGCTCGCGCAACAGCGGGTTGTCGAGCAGGTAGATCTGCCCGACCGACAGATAGTTCGCGGCCCGCCACCACGCGTCGAGCAGGCCCAGGTCATCGGACGGAGTCGATGGCACCACAAGGCTCCCGTTCTCACGGTCTCGTCGAGTCCAGCGGCAGGCGGCCCGGGTGAGCGCTCCGGGATCACCCATGTGACCAAAGCCGACCAGTGTAGGTGTACCCGGTGATCCTCCGGGGACTCCGCACTCCGGGCTACCCCTGATCGGCCGGCCGGGCCCTCAGGTCCGGTCACAGCGTCGACGACGACCCCAGTGCGAGCCCGGGACCGCGATCCGTCGGTGGAGCCTTCGGGCCGCCACGCGGTCTTCCGGCGCGCCATGATCACCGCAACGACGGTCTGCGGAGTCTCCGACGAGAGCTACTGAGCGGACTCGCGACACACGACGGCCTCGAAGGTCGTCACCGGCACTCGTCCGCGCGGCCGCAGAGTACGGACATCCAGCCCGGCCGACCGAACCGAGTCACCGCCACCAGTTCGACGTCGACGTGTTCATTCTGCAACTCGACTGTTCAACGGCCGTCTGGTTCATGGTTCCCGAAACGCGGATACGCAATGCCGCCACCAGCCCGTACCGGCGAATGGGTCACGCGCTGCCGGATCCGCCCTCGGCGGAGCATCTGCAGATCGAACGTGCAAGCGCGAAACGTCGAGGCGCTACGGTGATCTCGACGGCTCACAACAGGAGGTCCGGTGGCCATCTCGGTGTTCCTGCTCGACGACCACGAAATCGTCCGGCGCGGCATCGCGCAGCTCCTCGAGACCGAGCACGACATCGAGGTCGTCGGAGAAGCCGGCACGACGGCTCAGGCGCTCTCCCGTATTCCGGCCGCACGCCCGGACGTCGCCATCCTCGATGTGCGATTGCCTGACGGCGACGGCGTCACGGTCTGCCGCGACGTCCGATCCTCCGTCTCGCCGCCGCCGGCGTGCCTGATGTTGACCTCGTTCTCCGATGACGAGGCGCTCTTCGGCGCGATCATGGCGGGCGCCTCGGGGTACCTGCTCAAGCAGGTCGTCGGAAGCGACCTGATCGGCGCGGTGCGCACCGTTGCGGCCGGCGGCTCCCTGCTCGACCCGAACGCGACCGCCCGCGTGCTCGATCGTCTCCGGCAGCCGGCGAAGACCGAGGATCCGCGTTACGCAGAGCTCTCACCGCAGGAGCGTCGCATCCTCGACTACATCGCCGCCGGTCTCACCAACAAGCAGATCGGTGCCGAAATGTACCTGGCGGAGAAGACGGTGAAGAACTACGTCTCGTCACTCCTGCACAAGCTCGGATTCTCCCGCCGAACGGAGGCCGCCGTATACGCTGAGCGCCGCCGCGCCGCCGAGTGAGACGCCGCGGTACTCCTCGGCCCTCGGACTGTGAATCTGTCGAACCAGGACGCCTTGGCGGCTCCTCGGTTCCTCGGTGGTCCGAGGTACAAGCTCGGCGGAGCGGAGCCGGGCCGCTCGTCGACGGTCGAATCGAACGGGCCTGACGCCCGCCGGGCAGGCCGCGGATGTCGCCATTGGCACGTCGCCAATCTGTCGATGGTCGGCAGGTGGGCGAGTTCGCGGTGACCACAAGCGGGCGCTTCTTGTCGGGACTCGGAGGGCAAGGCGGGTTCGACGGGCCCGCAGGACGGGGTCAGCCGGTAGGAACAACCCAGGTCAGGACCGTGCCCCGAGGGTCGCGTGGCTCGAGGGTGAAGCGGCCGCCGCGCTGCTCGGCGCGGCGACGCATGTTCCGAAGCCCGGACCTGCGACCGTCGACCGGCATGCCGACGCCGTCATCGCTGACCTGCAGGATCAGCTCACCCCCGGCCGCGGTCAGTTCCACCTGGGCCGTCGTGGCGTGAGCGTGGCGGGCGATGTTGGTCAACGCCTCACGTGTCACGGCGAGCAGATCGGGTGCGAGCTCGGGCCCGGCAATGGTCTCGATCGGGCCCGTGAACCGCAGCATGGGCTCGAACCCGAGCACGGCGGTCAGTTCGGAGAGCACGTTCGACACCTGAGCGCGCAGCCCCTGAGCCCCCTCGGTCGGCGGCTGGTTGAGGGCGAAGATCGTGGTGCGGATCTGACCGATGACCGAATCGAGATCACGCACCGCGTCAAGGACACGCTCGGTCGCCCGCCCCGCCGGCATCCCGGCCGCGGCGCTGTGCAGCGACAGCCCTGTGACGAACAGCTGCTGGATGATGTGGTCGTGCAGGTCCGCGGCGATACGGTCGCGCTCGTCGAGCAGCACCAGCCGTTCCTGGTCGGCCCGCGCCTGAGCCAGCCCCAGCGCGACCGCGGCCTGGTTGGTGAACCCGGCGGCCATGTCCACATCCTCAGCGGTGAACACCGGGCGGCCGCGACGGCGTACGACGGTCACCACACCGCGTCCGCTGCGTGGATCGCGCAGCGGCAGCACCATCATCGGGCCCACGTCCAGACTCTGCGGGACGAGACCGTTCACGTCGCCGTCCGGGGACTTCACACGCGACGGTGTACCGGCATCCACGGCCTCACGGAACACCGGATGATCACCGGCAGCCTCCAGGACCGGTGGGCCCTCGACACCCAGCGCGCCCTCGGAGCCCACCGTGATCGCGGCGCGGAACCGCTGCCCGTCGGGGGTCGGAAGCCACACCGAGGTCACGTCGGCATCCGCGATCTTCTGGCAACACTTCGCGATCATGGTGAGCGGGTCCTTCTCAAGGCCCCGCTCGTACGTGCCGGCGGTCACGGGCTCGACGGGGGCCAGCACCGTCTCGGTCAACGTGGCCGCGGCGCGCAGCCACTGTCCGCGTGCGCGGGCCACGGCGTAGAGGCGGGCATTGTCGATGGCCACCGCCGCAGACGCGGCCAGCGCCAAGGTCAGCTGCTCGTCCTCGGCGTTGAACTCACCCCGGGTACTTTCGGCCAGGTAGAGGTTGCCGAACACCTCGTCGCGGATCCGGATCGGCACCCCGAGAAAGCTGTCCATCGGGGGATGCCCCGCCGGGAACCCCGAGGAGCGGTTGTCGTGAGACAGGTGCGGGATCCGGATCGGTTCCGGGGTGTCGATCAGCGCCCCGAGCAGGCCCTTGCCCTGCGGCAGGTTCCCGATCACGGCGGCCGTGTCATCGGGCATGCCCGCGTGGATGAACTGGATGAGATGCCCGTCCGAGCCGATCACCCCCAACGCCGCGTAGCGGGCGCCCACCAACTCCCGCGCCGCCTCGGCGATACGCCGCAACACCACCGACAACTCCAGATCCGCGCCCACCTGCTGGTGCGCGCGCAACAGCCCCCGCAGCCGCCCCTGGCTTGCCATCACCTCCTGCGCCCGCTCGACCAGCTGCCCCAGCAGCTCGTCCAGCTCCAGACGCGGAACCTCGACGAATGCGAACCCGCCGTGGGCGTCCTGCTCGTCGGCGACATGGTCCGGGCGCGGCGGCGGCAGGGCCCCGCGGTCTCGACCAGCAACGTCAGCCATCACACCCCCACCCAGGGACGACTCGCCCGATGACGACCGCCCCCCCAGGACTGCTCGCGCCTGGACTTCTCTCCCCGGTCTGTCTGCGCGGCCGTGGCTCGGCCACCCGTCGGGTTGCCCCGAGCCGGCGCGCAACTCACACATGACCATCCCATCAGGCCCCGACCCAGTCCAGATCGAGCCTCGGTGCATCTGTCAACGCCGATCACCGGCTCGGCGTTGTGAGTGGTTTTCAGATCGTGGGGGAGCGTGGGCACACTCAACAACTCCGCCCCCTGCTCGACCACGCCGAAGGCGCCCTCGCCCTCGTGATGGCGTCGTCGTCCGGCCCACCCGGCTTCGGCGACCCTGCGCAGATCGCCGTGCGCCGCGGTCCCTGCCCGGTCCGCGCTCGCCGTGTCGGCGGTGGACCGGCGAGCCGGCGGTCCCGTGCTGTTCCTCCGCCGCGCCGGCGCAGCAGCACCGCGGCGAGTGGTCGCCGCGGTGCAGGAGCACGACGCCGACGCCCCGGTCGTCGAAGCCGCGGTGCCCGCGGCCGAGACGTTCGGGGCTCGTCTGCGGCTCGTGCACGCCGTGCCCCGCTCCTTCGGCGAGCGCAGCGTCGGCCCGAGCGAGGCGGCCGACCGGGGACGCCGCCTGCTCGAGGAGACGGTGGCGACGACCGGCGCCGTGGGCGGCGACCTCGTGCGGGCCTGGCCCCTGAGGTGCTCGACGAGACCCTGCCCGCCGACCTGCTCGTCGTCGGTGGGCCGCGCCTGGACGGGCCGGCGGAGCCGGGTCTGACCACTCGGGCTGCAGTCCTGCACGCGCGTGCCCGGTGCTGGTCGTCCCGCGCGCCTGAGCCGCCACCCGAGATCATCCGAGACCAGCAGGGAGGGGAACCGCATTCCTCTCCACTCGGTGGGCCGTCGTCAGTGACGGCGGCGTCCGAATCGGGGCCAGAGGGAGGGCCGGCGAGACGGTCGGGACGAGGTCGGCCTTGTGGCCCGGGGCGGACCCGGCCCGACGGCCCCGGTCACGGAGCCGATGGCCCCTTCTGCCGGGGTGAGCTCGCCGCGAGGCTGGCTCCACCAGCTACGAGAGGCTGCCCGTGAGCGCGATCGAGGTCGCCGACCTGCGTAAGGACTACGGAACGCTGCGTGCAGTGGACGGGATGTCGTTCACCGTCGAGACCGGCGAGGTCTTCGCGCTGCTCGGCCCCAACGGGGCCGGCAAGACGACTGCTGTGGAGATCCTGGAGGGCCATCGCCGACGGACCTCCGGATACGTCCACGTGCTCGGCTTCGACCCCCAAACCGGAGGACGAGACTACCGGGAGCGGATCGGGATCGTGTTGCAGGAAGCCGGGTTCGAGGAGGACTTCACCGTCCGCGAGCTGGTCCGCCTGTACCGCGGGCTGTACCCACGGCGCCTCGCGGCCGACGAGGTGATCGAGCGGGTCGGGCTGGTCGACAAGCGCGACGCGAAGGTCAAGACCCTGTCCGGCGGGCAGCGTCGCCGGCTCGACCTGGCCCTCGGGCTGGTGGGTGACCCCGAGCTGCTGTTCCTCGACGAGCCGACCACGGGCTTCGACCCGTCCGCCCGCCGGCGGGCCTGGGACCTGGTGGAGATGCTGCGAGGCCTGGGCAAGACGGTGCTGCTGACCACCCATTACATGGACGAGGCCCAGCACCTGGCCGACCGGGTCGGGGTCGTCGTGGCCGGCAGGCTCGTCGCCCTGGGCACCCCTGCCGAGATCGGTGGCGCCGCCCGGCAGGGCTCCGTGCTCACTTTCCGCCTGCCCCCGGGCACGAACCTGGGCGACCTGCCCGACCTCGGCGGGCCGCTGGCCACAGAGGGGCTGGAGTGGCAGCTCCGCACCCCCGAGCCGACGGCCGCACTGCACCGGCTCACCAGCTGGGCGACCACCCGGGGCATCGAGCTGCCCGCCCTGACCGTCACCCGCCCCTCTCTCGAGGACGTCTACCTCGACCTGGTCTCTGCGCACGGCGAGCATCCGATCTCCGAAGCCGCGGCGACATGACCGCGCCGACACGGACGGTCTCCGGACTACGGCCCCGCGCGAGGCGGCTGGTGCTGGACCAGGTCGTGCACGCCACGCGGGAGCTGTGGCGCACCCGGGTCGTGTTCGTGTTCACCTTCCTGTTCCCCCTCACCTGGCTGATCGTGATCGGGTTCCTGGCCGGGAACGCCACCGTCGACGGCGCCGGTGGCGTGCGGGTGATGCAGTTCGTCACCCCCACCGCCATCGCCATGGGCGTGCTCTACGCTGCCTTCCCCACCGTCGCGATCTCCCTGTCGACGGCTCGCGACCAGAAGGTGCTCAAGCGGGTGCACGGCACACCGCTACCCGCCTGGATCTACTTCGCCGGACGCATCGGCAGCGCGGTCGCGTTCGCCGTCGGCTCGGTGCTCACCATGCTGCTCGTCGGCATCGTCGCCTACGACGTCCAGATCGTATGGCGGACGGCCCTGGCCACCCTGGTCACGCTGGTCGTCGGGGTTGCCTGCTTCGCCGCGCTGGGGCTGGCTGTCGCGGCCGTCGCGTCGTCGGCCGCCGTGGCGCAGGCCGCCTCCATCGCCGGCGCGGTCGTCCTCGGCTTCCTCTCCGGCCTGTTCACCGTGGGGGAGCTGCCTGGATGGGCATCGGCGACCGCCTCGGTGTTCCCCCTCAAGCCCTTCACCGACGCGCTCCGCCACCAGTTCACCCCGTTCCACCCGGGCTCGGGATGGGACCTCGGCGCGCTGGGAGTGCTTTTCGCCTGGGGGCTGGCCGGCGTTGTTATCGCCACCCTGGCCTTCCGTTGGGAGCCTGCTCGGCGGAAGACCAGGAGGGCGGCGCCCGCAGCCCCGGTGCTTCCCGTCGCCCGACCGTCGGCACGCTCGATCCGGGCATCGGCGCCCGGCCGGCCGGGCGCCGCCGCGCTGCTGCTCGCCCAGGTCCGATGGGCCCTGCTGAGGACCTGGCGCGACCCCGGGTCGGTCTTCTTCACCGTGGTCATGCCGGTGGCGATCTTCGCCTTCACACTGACGATCACCGGCGGCGCCGACACCGGCGCCACGGGGGTGCCCTTCGGCCTTTTCCTCGCCGCCGGGATGACCACCTGGGGCACGGCGGTGGCCTCGTTCGTCAACGTTCCGGGGACGGTCGCGGTGGCCCGCGACCGCGGCGTGCTCAAGCGGCTGCGCGGCACCCCGCTGCCGCTGAGACTCCATCTCGCCGGGCAGACGGCCTCGGCGTTGATCGTCGCCCTGCTCACGGGGGTACTCGTCCTCGGCGTCGGCACGGTGTTCCTCGACGTGCCCGTCTCGTTCACCGGCGTCCCCCTGGCGATCACCCTGCTGGTACTCGGGACCACGACCCTCGCCGCGTGCGGGTTCGCCCTCGCCGGCACCCTGCCGAGCAGCAAGGCGGTGACTGCCGTCGGCCTGGGCATCCTGCTCCCCCTGTCGTTCTTCTCCGACGTCTTCCCCACCGGCCACACCCCGGCCTGGATGAGCACCGTCGGCGCGTTCCTCCCGCTGAAGCACCTCGCGAACGGCCTCGCCGACGCCCTCGCCCCTGGTGGGCCGACCGTGAACTGGGTCGGTGTCGGCGTGCTGGTCGCGTGGCTCGTCGCTGCCGCATTGCTCGCAGCGCGCACCTTCCGAATGGACGGGGACACCACATGAGGGCGTGGTACCCCTGCGCTCCCGCTGTCCTGGCCACGACTTGATCGATATCGCTGCAGGGTGGACGGTGACAGGGTTGCGCACATCCCGACCGGACGGGCGAGTGAGGACACCGGAGGAGCAGAACGGGCGTTCCGTCGGGGTCTACGTCACGGCCCTCGAGCCGGGCAGCGGCAAGTCCGCGGTCGTGCTCGGCCTGTTCGAGGTGCTCTCCCGAAGGGTGGGGCGCACAGCTTTCTTCCGGCCAGTGGTCGCCGCCGCCGATCCCCCGGATCCGGACATCGAGCTCGTCCGGCGGCGCTACCACCTCCCGCAGACCTATCAGGCGTCCTTCGCCCTCACCGCCGCCGACCTGACAACCGGAAGCTCTCGCAACGAGCTGCTCGGCCGGGTGTGGGAGGGGTGGTCGGCAGTGGCCGCGAGTGCCGACGCCGTCGTCGTCGAGGGCACGGACCTCACCGGCTCCCCCGCCACCGAGGTGGACCTCAACGCCGCCGTCGCCGTGCACCTGAGCGCGCCGGTGGTGCTCGTGGTCGGCGGCCGAGGTCGGACCGCGCCCCAGGTCCTCGATGCCGTCCGGCGAGACCTCGCCGCCCTCGCCGAGCGCAACTGCGAGGTGCTGGGCGTGGTGTGCAACCGCGTCGACCCGGCGACGCTCGAGGCGGTCCGGGCCGGGCTGGCCTCGGCCGCATCAGGGGTGCCGACCGGCGCGTTGCCCGAGCTGCCGCTGCTTGCAGCGCCCACCGTCGGGGAGGTGGCGGCGGCACTCGATGCGGAGGTGGTCGCCGGCAATCCAAGGGATGCCCGGCCCATCGAGCGGGTGATCGTCGGGGCGATGGGTCTGCCGCACTTCCTCGGCCGGGTGGCGGACGCAGATCTCGTCATCACCCCGGGCGACCGGGCGGACCTCGTCGCCGGCACGCTCGCCGCGCACCTGTCCGGGACGTTCCCCGCGGTCGCCGGCCTCGTGCTGACCGGCGGCACCGGCGAGGCGGTGGAACCGGTGGTGCGCGAGCTCGCCTGCGGGCTGGCGGGCACGGGGGTGCCCGTCCTCGCCGTCGCGCAGGACACCTACGACACCGTGTCCGCGGTCAACCGGGTCCGGGCGGCGCTGCGCCCAGGCGACGATCGCAAGCTCGCCGCGGCGCTGCGCCTGTTCGAGGACCACGTCGACACCGACGCGATGCTCGCCGGGCTCGACGTCACCCGGCCCACCCGGCTCACCCCGCTCATGTTCGAGCAGCGGCTGCTCGAACGCGCCCGCGCCGACCGCCGACACATCGTACTGCCCGAGGGCGACGACGAACGCATCCTGCGCGCCGCGGAGCAACTACTGCTGCGCGGGGTGGTCGACCTCACCCTGCTCGGTCCGGAACGGGACGTCCGCAGCCGCGCCAAGGCGCTCGGGCTCACCCTGCCCGACGTCCGCATCGTCGACCCGGCGACGTCGCCGTGGCGGGAGGAGTTCGCGCGCGTCTACGCCGAGCAGCGCCGACACCGCGGGGTGGCCCTGCCGCTGGCGTTGGACCTGATGGCCGACGGCACCTACTTCGGCACCATGATGGTGCGCCGGGGTGGCACGAACGGGGCCGACGGCATGGTGTCCGGAGCCACCCACACCACCGCCCACACCATCCGGCCCGCGTTCGAGGTCATCCGCACGGCCCCCGGGGTGTCGCTGGTGTCGAGCGCGTTCCTGATGTGCCTGCCCGACCACGTCGTCGTCTACGCCGACTGCGCGGTGGTGCCCAATCCCGACCCCGAGCAGCTCGCGGAGATCGCGCTCTCCGCGGCGGGCACCGCTGCGCGCTTCGGCATCGAGCCCCGCGTCGCCATGCTCTCCTACTCGACCGGCGAGTCCGGAGCAGGGGCGGACGTCGACCTGGTGCGCCAGGCCACCGCGCTCGTCCGGCGGCGGCGACCGGAGCTACCGGTGGCCGGACCCATACAGTACGACGCCGCTGTCGACACCGAGATCGCCCGGATGAAGCTGCCCGACGACGAGGTCGCGGGCCGGGCCAACGTCTTCGTCTTCCCCGACCTGAACACCGGGAACAACACCTACAAGGCCGTGCAGCGCACCGCGGGCGTCGTCGCGATCGGCCCGATCCTGCAGGGGCTCGCGAAGCCGGTCAACGACCTGTCCCGCGGCGCGACCGTCGCCGACATCGTCACGACGGTCGCGATCACCGCCATCCAGGCCCAGGGCTGACCTCCGGCGCGCGGAATGCGCCGGAGCCGGCCGTTTCGGGCTCACCGCTCCTCCCTGAGCCCAGGACCGCCACCGGGCAGGTGGCATGCTGCAGCACCGCCTTACCGCGGTGCGGTGTCCAGCCGTTCGTGGACGCGGGCCGAGGACGGGGTGTTCGTCGTCGCGCCCAGCCTCCGGGAGGCACCCGTGGCGGCGGCAGGGACGCGGGACCCCCTCACGGCGGCAGGAACGGCTCCACTTCGGGCGTCTGGTGCTCGTCCATCGAATCGAGCCAGGGCACGAGCACCTCGATGACCCGCTTCGGGTCCTGCAGCTGCGGCATGTGTCCCACGCCGGCCAGCTCCACGTACCGCCATTCCGGACGGCGGCGGACGACCGCCCGCGCTGCGCCGACGGGGACGAGCCCATCCTGTGCGCCGTGCACGAGCAGCACGGGCGCCCGCACGGCCGCCATGGCTGCGTAGTAGGCGTGCGCCCGCACCATCGCCCAGGCCAGCGACCGTGAGGCCGACAGGTAGGCGCGGTCGGCGCCGGCCACGTCGTCCTGCTGCTCGACGAGGGCCACGGAGCGGGCCACCAGATCCGGCGGCAGGCTCTCGGGGTCGATCCCGCCCGTCCGCAGCGTCTCCGCGAACGCCGCGTGGGCGCCGATGCGCCGCCGGCGGGCGCGGCGCAGCCGCTCCCCGACCCCGGGCACGGCGTAGGCGACCAGCTGCGCGAGCCCGGCCGGTGAGCGCAGCACCCGGCCCGGGGCGGGCAGCGCCGGGTCGAGCAGCGCCAGCGCCCGGACCAGCTCCGGATGCCGGGCAGCCGTCAGCACTGCGATCAGCCCGCCCATCGAGTTCCCGACGAGCGTCACCGGGCCGTCGCATCCGCGAATGAACGCGGCCAGCGCGGCCACGTTCCGACGAACGGTCGCCGGCCCGCGGCGCGGTGGGCTCAGCCCGAAGCCGGGCAGGTCGACGGCCAGTACCCGGTAGCGCGCGGACAGCAGCGGCGCCAGCAGATCCCAGTTGAGGTGCGAGCCGCCCAGGCCGTGCACGCACACCACCACCGGCGCGCAGGGCGGGCCGCCGAAGTCGACGTGGTGCAGCCGCAGCGGCCCCGGGCCGACGGCCGAGCGCGTCACCGCGGCTCCTCGACGGACCGGGGCGGGGGGCCTCCGACGAGCCGGCGCTCCCGCAGTCGCGCGGCCGCGTCGGTGAAGCGCCCACCCAACCAGAAGCACGCCGCCACCGCCGCCACCGCCACGATCGGCGCCTTGACCTCCGCCGGCGCGGGCAACGGCCGCAACGCGGCGGCCGCGAGCATCAGCACCGGCCCCTGCACGACGAAGGCGGCGAAGGCCGCCTGTGACCAGCGGCGCGCGCGCTCGCCGGCGCCGTGCAGCCGCCGCTCCGCGAGGCCTACCAGCCACACCGACCCGGCGGTGACCAGGACCGCCTCCACGAGGGCGGTCGCCGCAGCCTGCCAGGACCATCCGCCCAGGTACGGCGCGGCGTCCCGGGCGACGTCCTGCAGCCCGCTGAGGAGGGCGACCGGCGGCAAGGCCACCAGCACGACCAGCGTGACCCACCCGCACGCACGGCGAGCTCGGTCCGGCACGTGCGCGGCCCAGCCCTGCCGGGCGGCCGCGATCCCGAGCAGGAACATCCCGAGGCACTGCGGCCACTGCCACAGGTGCAGATCGGCGACCTGCCCACTGCGCGCCGGGAACCACACCCGCACCACCACCGAGGTGACCGCGATCCCCGCGGCCACCAGCGCGAGCCGCACCCCGCCGGAAGGGCCGCGCGGTGCCGGACGCCGCACGGCCGGGACCACCGCCCCGACGAGCACGAACGCGACCGAGAACAGCACGAGGACCAGCGCGAACCACAGCGAGCCGGAGTCGAGGAAGGGTTCGCGGTGCACGAACACCCACCACGGCGACACCTTCCTGCCCGCCGCCGCGTACGCCACCCAGACCGACAGCGGCCACACGAGCAGCGCGGATACCAGCCAGGGCACTCCCAGGCGCACCACCCGGTCCACCGCGTAGTGCCCCGGCCCGTGCCGGCGGACCGCCGCCTCGGTGAACAGGCCCGCGACGAAGAAGAACAACCCGATCACGAACAGCCCCGACGGCCCCAGGAGCGCGACCAACACGAACTCGACACCCGGGGCGAAGGTCACCTCGTGCACCTCGTCGTAGGCCCAGCCGCCCACCGCGGAGTAGCCCAGAAGCGCGTGGCATCCGATCACCCAGGCGACCAGGAGCACCTTCAGGTCGTCCAGGTGGGGGTAGCGCCGCCGCGGAGACCGCTCGCGGCTCGTCGTCATGGAAGCAGCCTCGCCCGGAGGCCCCCGCGTGGCTGCAGCCCGAGGGCCCGACCGGTAGGGACCAAAGTCGCGCATCGGCTCCCTCCAGCCCGCGGTCCCGGCCGGAACCGCTGCCGCACAAGGACCGACGACCTGAGTACGCGAAACCCACGGCCCTGGGCCCGGCGGAGCCGAGGCGGCGACACTCGTCCGTGACCAAGGAGGGTCGGCATGAGAGCCCGTCTGCGGCGCGTCCAGGTCCGTCACATGACCCGGACCCACATCTGGCGGTTCTGGCTCACGGGGTGGGTGGGGCTGGCCGCGCTGGCCTTCGCCAACGGCACCTTGCGCGTTGTCGGCTACCAGAACCTCGTCGGCGAGACCGCTGCCAGGCAGCTCGCCACGAACATCCTGATCATCGCCATCGGGCTCTACACCGCGGCGCTGCACCGTCGCCGTCCGCTGCCGGACACGCGCACGGCCCTGGCGGTCGGGTCGACCTGGACGGCGCTGACCCTGGCGTTCGAGTTCGGCGTCGGGCACTACGTGTTCGGGACCTCGTGGCCGACCCTGCTCGCGGACTACGACCTCACCCAGGGCCGTCTCTGGATCCTGGTACCGGTTGCGACGCTGCTGGCCCCCGCGCTCGTGCGAACCATCAGCGGACCTGAAGCCGTGCGACAGTGCCGCCCGACCGGGCGCCCACCTCGCGTTCCTCACCTGGGAGTAGAGGTTCCACGGACCTGGTCGATGCTGACGTGCGCTGCCGGTCCTGTGGACGAGCTCGTCGATCCCGGCCGGACATGACGTCGGCGTGGCCGCGGTTGTCGTCGGGCGTCGCGTGGTACTCGCTACCGACGCAGCCACAGCTCCACCCAGCTCAGGCGACAAGTAGGGACGAGAGCGTCGTCAGCGTGGGACTGGTCCTGTCGGTTCCGCGATGATCCAGATCCCGTCCGCGGAGCCGGGCATGCACGCCCTTGCCGCCTTGCCGGGGCGGCCATGACCGGGGTGCACGGGCCCATCCGTCGCTCAAGGACCCCGCCCACGTCACGTCGGCGTAGAACCGTTCGAGGGCGGCCGTCTCCAAGCCGGCCGGCACAGCCGGGGAAGGGTGTGTGACGCCGCGCTGCTCGTCGAAACCGTCCTGCGACCGCGTACGGCAGCCGGGCCAGGACCGCTGGCCCCTACGCCCGAACGAGCACACCTCGACATAGCCGCGGCTGCGGCCGCGTGACCTCCTCGACGAGGCACTCCGGCACGGGCACGATCGTGCTGTACGCGGCGGCGCCTCCAGCCGCATCCCGGTCATCCCACCGCGCCGGTCACTGCATCGCTCGGGCTCCGATGAAGATCGATGTCCCGCCAGGTGCCGACCAGCAGGGGCATCAGAAGTGCCAGGACTGGCAGTGCCCACCACCACAGGCCCATCACGAGCAGCCCGACGTGGAACAGGGCGATGCCGAGCAGCCCGACCAACCGGCGGCGCGGTCGTCGGGCCAGCGCCAGGATTCCGATGCCGAACTCGAACCCGATCCCGACGAGCGGTACCCACACGTACGGATGGGCACTCATGGTGCCCGCCCACAGCCGCCGGAGCGCAGCCGGGCCGTCGAGCCACGCGCCCAGCGCGGCGTAGCTCTCGGGTGCGGCCGCCAGCAGCGCAGTGTTCAGCCCCGCGCCGCCGATCATCAGGCCACCGAACACCCGGCTCCCACGCAGGACCAGGGCGGTGCGGAGGGTCATCGTTGTCTCCTCCCAGAATGGGTGCGGGGCCGCCGCCGGATGGCTGCGTCCCCGGGGGTGTCAAGCGTGTCCGGCCGCGTGCCCGGTCGGCAGGTGTGCCACCGGCTGCTCCCGGACGTGGATGAGCTCACCGAGGGCCCAGGTCAGCACGATCGCTCCCACGAACGTCGCCAGCAGGACCTCGTTCTCCGTCCACAGCGCCGCGACGCCCAGTCCGAGGGCGGCCGTCCCGGTGAGCAGCGCCGTACGCTGCAGCACACCGGGGGCGAACCACCGCCGAACCGCGAGGAGCGCGGCCGCAACGCCCAGCACCGGCGCGGCGCTGCCATGCCACGCGGGTCCTGAATGAACGGCATGCCCCCGCGCACCAGGTAGCCACGTGCGGCACTACGACCGCCGCGACGAGCACCGTCGCCGTTGTGTCCTTCACGTGAACCTCATGATCTCCACCTTCTCCCTGACACCCCCAGCATCCCGCCGCGCACCCGTGCAGACGCAGAGGCCAAAGAGACCGCGAGAGCCCCCTGTGAGGCCCGCCCGACACCCGGCCGGTTGCCGGTCCGGGCGCGGGACGAACGGCGCCGCCCGGACTGTGGCGCCCGGGAGAGCCTGACCAGTGCCCCTCGAGGAGAAGACGAACGACCCGCGCCCACCTACGACGTGACCTGGCCTCCGGCCACGACCCCCGGCTCCGGGGGCCGAGACGCATAAGGGTGTGGAGAACGAGCGCAGGTTCTGGGCCCGCGTGAGACATGTCCAGACGGATCCGGAACGCCCCGGCCACGCGGACCAGGACACCCGACACCGCGCACGCCCCCACCCGCTCCCTCGGCACCTGGGACGCGTCGGCAGGCAGATTCCCGTCCTCATTCGCGCGGCGGCGCCCCTTCCGGACGCTCCCGACCGCGAGCGCGATGGTGGCGTCGGGGGTGTATGTGACTTCGAGTTCAGGTCAATGGGGCTCTTGACGGAGCCGGTCTGCAAAGATGTACCCACGGAGAGGCATCTATGGATGGCGCAGGCAGCGGGCGTCCACGGCGTTTACAGACGTCGGGCCAGGCTCCGCCGGCCCCGAGCAGGCAACGCGTAGGAAGCTGACGGTCGTCCCCCGCCAGCCCGCCGTGTCGTGCAAGGTTCAGTTGTCGACGGCCTTCACTCGCCTGCATTCTGCAAAGAAGTCCCTCGGCGACAGCCGGGAACTTGCTGGGCACCTCGATGAGGACAACCTCCGCGAGGCACAGGCGATGGGCGAGGTACCCGCACACCTCGAGGCCGCGGTTCGAGGGATCGCAGCGAGCCGTGACGCCGAAGCCGGATCGCGTTCCAGACGCGTTCGTCAGAACGCCGAGACGGCGTGCGGACAGGCACGTCCGCACGCCGTCCTCGGAATCACTCGTCGGCCAGGAGCTCGGTTCTCCCGTCAGCCGGCCGTCGATAGCCGGTTCTCCGACAGGGCCAGGTGGTCGTAGCTGGGCTCCTGCAGCATCTCGTGCAGAGCCCGGCGCCGGACACCCATGTTCCCTCCGTCATAGACGGGGAAGCAAAGAACGTCCTGCATGATCGCTGCGATCGGCGTCTTGTCGCCGTAGCCGTCGACCCCGACAAGGCGCATGGCGTCGTAGACCGTCTGCACAGAGAGCTCCGAGGCGTACACCTTCGTGATGTTCGCCAGCTCGCGGTCCTGCCCATCAGTCTTGTCGAAGTGGTCGGCAGCCTTCCACGACAGGTACCGCGCCGCTTCGATGCGCATCTTGATGTCGGCAAGCATGTAGCCGGCGTTCTGGTACTCGATGACAGGGTGCGGGCCACTGCGGTTGTCGGTCTTGGCGAACTCGTACGCATACTCGAAGGCGGCCCGCATCCGTCCGACGCAGGCGGCGCCGATCGGTGCGCACGTCCACGAGAACGCGCTCTTCACCATCTTGATGCCGTCACCCGGCTGACCGATCATGTTGCTGAGCGGTACCCGCACATCCCTGAACTCCACCCGAGGGGAGTTCGTGGCCCGGTGGCCGATCGTATCGATCATGCCGGTGATCTCGACACCGGGCGTCCCCTGCTCGACCATCACGATCGCGAGCGACTCCTGCGGCGGTTTGGCCGGATCGGTCCGACACACGACGGCGATCAGGTCGGCACCCTTGCCGTCCCAGCCGGAGGCGTTGGTGGTGTAGTGCTTGGCACCGTTCAGCACGATCTCGTCGCCCTCGATCCGGGCGAACGTCTGAACGCCGACCTTGGGATCAGGAGTGTCGTAGTTCGCGCCACCTGTGACCTCCGTGTAGGCGATCGCAGCGAGCTTCGGCTCGGTACCGCAGAACGGGGGGAGGAATCGCTTCTTCTGCTCCTCGGTGCCGAAGTTGTTGATCGCGTAGAGCCCCAGACCAGTGCCCAGTACCGCCGAGGCGACGTTGACGTCGACGCGAGCGATCTCCTCGACCGCGAGTACGAACTGGAGCGACGTGAACTTCGCGCCTCCGTACTCCGGTGCGATGAGCGCCTTGACGAAGCCCGCGACCGGCCCGTCACGGGGCTGGTCGCACACCACCTTGGTCAGTGTAAAAGCGGACGCCACTCGAACCGCGCATCTCACGTCGAAACGGGCCTTGCCGCGCCGCGTTCGTACTGGGCCGCGCCACGGCGGATTCGGCAACCAGGGCACCCCCACACCGGCTGGGCGGAACGATCGAGATCCTCGAGTTCCTCTCGGTGCCGGCGGCGTGAGGGCCGCGCCACGACCGCGCAGGCAACACGACGAGGGGCGGGTGCCGGTCCGGCACCCGCCCCTCGTCTCGTCTCGTCTGCGATCAGCTGGCAGGCATGAGCACCTCGTCGATCACGAACACGGTCGCGTTCGAGGTCGGGATGTTGCCACACAGGATGTTCGCGGTGTTGCCCTTGCCGTCGGTCACCGTCGGCGCCTCGGCGGTACCACCGATCTTGAGCGTGCCACCGGCCAGCTCGGTCGTGGTGCCGGCCGCGATGAGGCCCTTGGCGTCGTAGCGCTGCGGGACGACGTGGTAGCTCAGCAGGGCGCCCAGCTGGGTGGGGTTGGCCAGCAGGCCGTTGAAGGCCTGGTCGCCCAGCGACTTCTGGACGGCCTCGAACGCGCCGTTGTACGGGGCGAACACGGTGATCGCCTTCTGGCTGTTGAGGGTGTCGGCCAGGCCGGGGACCTTGCCGACGGCCGTCACGAGCGTGGTGAGCAGCGGGTTGGTGCTGGCCGCGCTGGCGACGGGCTGCGGGCCCATGTTGTTGAGCGAGCCGGGGGCGTCGCCCTGCCGGAGCTGGCTGCAGGCCGGGCCGAAGACGTCGGCGTTGGTGGTCACACCGGTCGATGCGGCGGCCGAGGAGGAGGCCGCGGCGGACGACGACATGGGAGCGGAGGAGGTGGTGGTCGAGCTGGAGCCGGACCCACCGCCACAGGCCGCGAGAGTGACCGTGAGGGCGGCGATGGCGGCTGCGGCGGCGAGTCGGAGAGGCTTCTTCATCGGGGGTCTCCAGTGCTTGCGGGTCCAGCACGTCCGGGCCTGTCACTGGTCTTTCGGCAGCGCAGGCCAACCCGGCTGTCAACCTTTCCGACGTCGGTGGCCTCAGCGGGGCGTTCAACTCCTCCGACGCCGACCAGTCGGTCTGGCAGGACAACGGCGTCCACAGCCGCAACACCCAGGACAACGGTGCGAAGTCGGCCCAGGACCAGAACGCGGACCAGTACGCGCAGGGCGGCGACCAGGACTCCTGACGCTCTCGTTCGCTGAACGTGCCCCGGCAGCCGGTCATCCTGCCGGGGCACGCCTGCGTCGCGCGTCGTCGGCGACGCTCATCCGGCCGACGGAGCCGCCGACCGTGCCGGGGATTCGATGCCGGTGTTGCGATGCCACTCGGTTTCGATCTCCCGCGAACCAGATGTCTCCCGCCGCAGCGCCGCGGAAAGCGCGCCACGGCCGTTCACCCCGAGCTTGGCGTAGGCGTTGGCCAGATGAGTCTCGACGGTGCGGACGGACAGCACCAGACGCTCGGCGATGATCTGGTTGCTAAGCCCCTGCGCCGCGAGGGCGGTGATCTGGCTCTCCCGTCGTGTCAACGGGATGGGGGCGGCGAGCCGGTCGACGCCCGGGGGCGGGTTCGCCCCACAGGTTCGACTCGCTTCCTGCGCACGACGGGCCGACTCGGCCGCTGCACGATGCATTCCGCGTTCGCCATGGGCGTGGGCAGCCTGGCCGGCGGCGGAGGCTCCGAGCAGGGGCGCCCCGATCGCGGCGAACCGGTGGGACATCTCGTCGAGTCGATCGCCCGACGAGACCGCTGCCGCGTCGCCGTGGTCGGCGTAGGCCGCGATGAGCGGCGCATCGGTCTCCTGCGCTATGCACCGCAATGGGTCGGCAGCGCCTGGCGCGCCACCGAGCCGGACCGCCGCATGCAACGCGTAGGCCGCCAGGGTCGGCTGGCCGTCGGCGGCCGCGGCCGCATCCAGACACAGCCGCACCCCGTCGTCACGACGACCGCGGACTGCCGCGATCCACGCACGCGCGACCATCGCGTCCGGCTGGCCGTTCGCCGCGATGGCCGACGGTCCCCCGCTTCGAAGAACCCGTTCTGCCGCATCGGCGTCGCCGCGGTGGGCATGGGTCTCGGCGAGCCGTGCCTTGCACAGCTGCAGCATCCCCACCGGGTCGGCGGTGACCAGCGATCCGATCGCCTCGGAGAGCCGATCCCCGGCGGCTGCCACCCGGCCCGCTGCGAGCTCGACCACGCCCAGCAGGGTGCCGATCGTCGCGTCCTCGGCCGATCGGGGACGATCGTGCGCCGCTCGGTGGTCGTCGGCGGCTCGCTCGAACGCCAGATCGACGTCGCCGTCGACGCAGCGGGCCCGCAGTTCCGCCCGCAGCAGCGACAGCCGGACGAAGCGCGCCTCGACGATCGGAGGGGCGTTATCCGCAGTGACGCGATACCGCGCGACGACGGCCAGGCATCGACTGCTGAGGCCCAGCGCAGCGAGCCCGGTCGCGGCCGTGATGCACACCCAGGGCCGCTCCCGAGGTCCGATGTCGTCAGAGAGGGCTGCGGCCTCGAATGCCGCGGCAGCCGCAGCGGGTCCGCCTGCATGTACCGCGAGGAGCGCCCCGACCGCCCTGAACCGCACGAGGTCGGCCGAGCCGTACTCCTCGACGTCGGCGGCAGCGCTCAGCAGCGACGCGGCTTCACGGTGGCGCCCCAGTCCGATCGCCAGGTTCAGCGCGCGGACCAGGAGCTGGTCCGAGCTGTGATCGGATGGTGGGGTCACGAGGACCCTGTCAGCCTCGACGGGGCGGCCCTGCCACCGCAGCGATTCCGCGAGTGCCGCGACGAGCTGGGCATGCTCGGCCTGCTCGCGATCGCGTGCGCCGGCGAGCGCGGCCAGTGCGAGGCGCTCGGCGACGTGATGGCTCCCGAGAGCGTTCTCCGACGAGATCGCCGAAAGCTCGACGATGCGGCCGACATGCACCGACCGCTTGAGCACGGAGGGTGCCGACGCGCGCAGGAGCGCTGCATGCAGGGGGTCGGACAGGGCCACGACCGAGTCCGATCCTCGATCACGAGCGACGAGGCGCCCGCGACGCTCGAGTCCGGCAAGGCAGTCGGCGTCGGTGCTGTCAGCCAGATCCGACAGCTCCATCTCGCCGCGAACCGCGACAAGTTCCAGGGCCTCGCGCTCGGGGTCGGTGAGCTCACCCTGTCGCGCTTCGACCGTCCCGAGGAGCCGATCGGTCGGTTCGATGTCTCCGATCCAGTGCCACACGCCTTCCCGCCGGACCAGACGTCGGGTCTCGTGACCCGCAGCGACGAGCTCGAGCAGGTACTCCGGGCTTCCCGACGAGAGCGTCCACAGCAGCGACCGGGTACGCGACGCGAGCCTGCCGTCGAGAACGGCCTCGGCCAGCGCGCTGACGTCGTCGCGGGAGAGCGGACCGACGTCGATGCGCTCCGCCAGCCCGTCGTGCCAGAGCGCTCGGATGGTCTCGTCGTTGGTGTCCGCGGGCACGATCACCAGCAGCGATACGGACCTGAGCAGGACGATGCGGTGCAGGAGCGTCAGGGATAGCTCGTCGAGCAGATGAGCGTCATCGATGACGAGCAGCCCCGTCGGCGCCTCCAGCGCCACGAGCGACTGTTGGAGCTGGGTGAGCGTCGGCTGGCCCGCGTCGAGCCCTGGAACGAGATGTGCCAGTGCACCGAGCGGGACTCGGCTCGACGCCGTCATTCCGGCGGCCCAGCCGACGGGCCGTCCGGTACGCCGCGCCAGCTCGGCGATCTCCCTGGCCAGCCTGGTCCGGCCGACACCTGGTGCGCCACAAAGGACGACACTTCCTGGACCGTCCGGACCGAGTGCTGCGCGGACCCTCCGCAACTCGTCGGTCCTGCCGATGAACGCAGCTCTCGGGTCGCCGCCGGCGGCCGTTCCCCCTGTCTTGTCCTCTACCCCCATGTCATGACATTCGGTGCCGAGCGCAGAGGTGTTCGGAGCAATCCCCGCCGGGCGTGTCGGAGGGCTGTTCGACTCAGTCGGAGATGCTCCATACGGGTGTGTCGGACGGGATGGCGGCGACCACAACGTTGTCGCGGTAGCTGTGCGCGGCGGCGTCGAACGTGCCGCCGCAGGTGACCAGGCGCAGTTCGGGTCCGGGAGTCGGGGCGTACACGGCGTCGGTCGGGAAGGCCGCCTTCGGCGTCCGCACGGATCCGGTGACGGTGAACGCCGACCATGATCCGTCGCCCCGCCCCACCTCGATACGGTCGCCAGCGCGCAGGTCGCGGAGCCGGAAGAACACCCCGGGGCCGGCACGCGAGTCGACGTGCCCGGCCAGCACGGCAGGACCGACTGCGCCCGGCACCGGCCCGCCGGTGTACCAGCCCACGATGTCGGGATTGACCGGCGGCACGAGCGCTCCACTCGGATCCGTGGTGAGCGTCGTCAGCGTCGTGTCCACGCCGATCGCAGGAATCCGGAGCCGTTGCGGCGGTGCGACGTCGGCTGCGACGGGTGCGGTGACGATGGATTCCGATCTCGGAGGTGCCGTGGGAGCGGGAGAATGCCTCCCCGAGATCGCCCACAACACACCGCCCGTGACGACGGCTGCCACGACAGCGGCCGGCACCGCCCGCCGTGCCCACCCGAGAATCATCCGTTGCGACCCGCGCGCCGCCGCACGCCGAGGAGCCCGCATCCCACGGCAAGCAACACAGCGGCCGCGAGGATTAGCTGTACTGCCCACGGAGGTTGAGTACGACACGGCCGGAATGATCTTGATATAGGTGAGGGCCTCCAGGTCCGGTGTGGATTGCGACATCTACCCCGACGA
>MEGH01000001.1 GCA_001725415.1 Pseudonocardia sp. SCN 73-27 | reverse complement strand
GTTCCCGGGGCCGCGCCGCGCACCGGGCCGAGGACGCACCCGTCGCCGAGGCCTGGTCCGCACCGGACGACGCCCCGGATTCGCCCGTCGTCGCAGCGCCTCCCGCCGCCCCGCCTGCCGCTGTGCCCGCCGGGCCGCCGACCGGGACGCACGCGCTGGTCCCGCCCGGCACCCCGCCTCCCGACACGTGGCAGGAACCCTCACGGCCGACCCCGCGGCGTCGCGTCCCCGAGGGCGGACGGCACGCGGCGACACCGCCTGCACCCGCCGCTCCCGCGTTCCCGGGATCGGTTCCCCCCGGGGTGCTCGGGGCCGTCCCGTCGCCGGTGTCGCCCGCCCCACCCGTCACCCCCCACGGGCCCGGATCGGTCCCGGCGATGCCACCGGCCTCCTCCCCTTCCATGCCCCCGGTGTCGTCGCCCTCGATGCCGCCGGTGTCCTCGCCCTCGATGCCGCCGGTGTCCGCGGTCGAGACCACCGTCGAGACCACAGCGACGTCGGCGCGGCTCGCCGCCACCGGTCCCGTCGCGACCCCCGACCGTCCCGCCGGCGCCCACCGCCTGGCCGACGACCACGAGCCGCTCGACGACCTCCGCGCCGACCCGCCCGCCGACGACCTGGACCCGGCCGACACGCCGTCACGCGTACCCGGATCCGAACCCGTGTCGCTGGAGCCGCGGTCCCGCTCGCGCAACACCGCGCTCGTCGTGCTGTTCGTCGTGCTCGCCGTCGTCGCCGTGCTCGTCACGCTGCTGCTCCTGCTGCCGCGGCTCGTCGGGTCGTCGAGTGCGATGTCCGAGCCGTCCGGGTTCGCCCCGGGTAGCGTGTCCCGCCAGGAGGGCGTCGCGATGGGCTGGACGGCACATCGGGTCGGAGGGACCGGGAACGATGTCACGGAGAATGTCCGGTGAGCCCCGGGAACACGCTGTCCGGCGACCGCGCGCCGAGCGAGCGGACCGACGCGCGGCGCGACCAGGCATGATGATCCGACCCTCGACACGACTCAGGAACCGGCACCGATGACCACCCCCCGCCTGCTGTCCGAGCGCTACGAGCTGGGCGACACGCTCGGCTACGGCGGCATGTCCGAGGTTCACCGCGGCCTCGACACGCGCCTCGGCCGCGACGTGGCCGTCAAGGTCCTGCGCGCCGACCTCGCGCGCGACCCGCAGTTCCAGCTCCGGTTCCGTCGCGAGGCACAGAACGCCGCGGCGCTCAACCACCCGGCCATCGTCGCCGTCTACGACACGGGCGAGACCGTCAGCGAGTTCGGTCCGCTGCCCTACATCGTCATGGAGTTCGTCGACGGGCAGACGCTGCGCGAGATCGTGAAGACGCAGGGCCCGATCGAGCAGTCCCGCGTCGTCGACGTCATGGCCGACGTGTGCGCGGCGCTCGACTTCAGCCACCGGCACCAGATCATCCACCGTGACGTCAAGCCCGCCAACATCATGATCAACACCCAGGGCGCGGTGAAGGTCATGGACTTCGGCATCGCCCGCGCGCTGGGCGAGGGCCAGAACGTCACGCAGACGGCCGCCGTCATCGGCACCGCCCAATACCTCTCCCCCGAGCAGGCCCGCGGCGAGGCCGTCGACGCGCGGAGCGACGTCTACGCCGCAGGCTGCGTGCTCTTCGAACTGCTCACCGGCGACCCGCCCTTCACCGGCGACACCCCCGTCGCCGTCGCCTACCAGCACGTCCGCGAGGACCCCCGGCACCCGTCGCAGCTCAACCCCGACGTGCCGCCGGAGCTCGACGCGATCGTCCTCAAGGCGCTGAGCAAGAATCCCATCAACCGCTACCAGTCCGCGGCGGAGATGCGGTCCGACCTCATCCGCGTCCGCAACGGCCAGCGCCCCCAGGCCCCGCTCGTGATGAGCGACGACGAGCGCACCGCCCTGCTCGCCTCCGACGCAGGCCCCACCCGCCGCATGAACTCCGCCGGCGGCGGCCGCCACACCATCCCCCCGGGCACCGTCCCCGCATGGCGCGACGACGACGACCAGGGCGCCGGAACCGGCCGCAAGGTGGCAATCGGCGTCGGCATCGCGGTCGTCCTCGGGCTCATCGCCTTCGTCGCGTTCCAGTTCTTCGGCAGCCCCTCGGTCAAGCAGGTCGCGGTGCCCAACGTCGTCGGCCAGCCGCAGGACGCCGCCCGCGCCGCGATCGTCGCCGCCGGGCTGCAGGTCAACGTCCAGCAGGACGAGTCCCCCGTCGACCAGGTCAACAAGGTCGTCCGGACCGACCCCGCCGGCGGCACCCAGATCGACGAGAACAAGACCGTCACCATGTTCATCGGCAAGGGACCGGCCCAGGCCGCCGTCCCGCCGCTCATCGGGCAGACGGTCGACCAGGCCCAGCAGCTGCTCACCCAACGCGGCCTCACACTCGGCAAGCAGACCGAGCAGGAGACCACCAGCTCCTCCGAGGTCGGGAAGATCATCTCCTCCGACCCGCAGGCCGGCGCCAACGCACCCGGCGGCAGCGCGGTCAACGTCGTCGTCGGCAAGGAGCCGTCGACGGTGTCGGTCCCCGACGTCACCGGCCAGAGCGCCGACGCCGCGACCAACACCCTCAAGCAGGCCGGCTTCCAGGTGAAGGTCTCCGGCGACACCGGCAACAACGCCACCGTCGCGAGCACCAACCCGTCGGCGGGCACGAAGGTCGCCAAGGGCACCACCGTCACGATCACGATGAGCGGCAGCTCCAACGGCGGCCAGGTGCAGGTTCCGAACTTCGTCGGCATGGACCTGGCCACGGCGCAGGCCGCCGCCCAGCAGGCCGGGCTGACCCGGGTCAGCCGCCAGAACGTCACGGTCACCGACCCCAGCCAGGTCGGCAAGGTCGTCGCCCAGACACCGCAGGCGGGCTCGAACATCGATCCCGAGGACCAGGTCGTGCTCGGCGTCGGCCGGCTCGGCGTGGGCGGCGGCAACTGACATGCGCGTTCTCGTCGTCGACAACTACGACAGCTTCGTCTACAACCTGGTCCAGTACCTCGCCCAGCTGGGCGCCGAGAACACGGTGCGCCGCAACGACGAGGTCGAGCTCGACGAGCTCGACGGCGTCGACGGCGTCCTGATCAGCCCCGGCCCCGGCATCCCCGAGGAGGCCGGGCGCAGCGTCGACGTCATCAAGGCCTGCGCCGAGCGCAACATCCCCCTGCTCGGGGTGTGCCTCGGCCACCAGGCCATCGGAGTGTCCTGGGGCGGCGTCGTCGACCGCGCCCCGGAGCTGCTGCACGGGAAGACCTCGCTGGTGCACCACGACGGGGTCGGCGTCCTGCGCGACCTGCCCGACCCGTTCGTCGCGACCCGCTACCACTCGCTGTCCATCCGCCCGGAGACGCTGCCGCCGGAGCTGGAGGTCACCGGCCGCACCGACGGCGGGGTGATCATGGCGCTGCGCCATCGCGACGCCCCGCTCGAAGGTGTGCAGTTCCACCCCGAGTCCGTCCTCACCGAGGGCGGGCACCGGCTGCTCGCCAACTGGATGGGCTCGGCGGGCCACCCCGTGCCGGAGGCGCTGGTCACGGAGCTGACGGCCGAGGTCGCCGCCCTGGGCACCCAGCAGGCCTGACCCCGGCCCCGGGCCCCGGGCCGGTCACGAATCGGCCCCGGATCGGGCGTTCGCGCACGCCACGGGCGGTTCACGTTACGGTGGAGGCACGCCCGGGCGTGCCGTCCCGGACGCGCACAACCGTCTCGCGAGGTCTCGATGCCCAAGTCCAAGGTCCGGAAGAAGGCAGCCGCCTACACGCCGCCGGCTCAGCGCTCGGCCGTGAAGGAGGCCGGGCCGACCAGTCCGGTCTACGTGGTCGTGATGCTCGGACTGATGCTCATCGGGCTGGCGTGGCTGGTCGTCAACTACATCGCGGGCGACAAGATCGCGCTCTTCACCGCGCTCGGCTCCTGGAACTTCCTCATCGGATTCTCACTCATCGTAGTCGGTCTGCTGATGACAATGAGATGGCGCTGACCAGCGGAAACACACCATTGTAAGCAGTCCACACTGTGGATGAAGGCTGTGGACAACCTCACAAGAACTACTCTTCGTGATCATGGGTGACGGCGAAACCGCAGGTGACGCCCCGGAGCTGCCCGCCCGTTCGTGGAGTACCCCGACGGGCCTCGTGGTCGTCGCGTGGCTGTGCACGGTCGCCGCTGCGTGCTGGATGGCCATGATGCTCGTCACCCACTCGGACCCCACTGGTTCGCTGCTCGCCGCCGTCGCTACTCTCGGTCTCCTTCTTGCCGCCGTGTGGAGCAGCCGTGCCCGGCCACGGCTCGCCGTCTCACCCGACGGCATCGACGTTCGCGGGCTCCTGCACCACCGCCGCTACCCATGGCCGCAGGTCACCGACGTCCGCGTCATCCAGGCCCGCCGGCTGGGTCGCGAGACCTTCCTGCTCGGCGTCGACGTCCGCGACGACAAGGCCCTCGACGGCGAGCGCCTGCTGGTGTTCGGTCGCCTCGACCTCGGCGCCGACCCCGTCGACGTCGCCGCCACCGTCATGGCTGCCCGGCACTGACCCACGACGCGCGGCGGACCCGACAAGGCCGCCACCGCCCGCAGAAACCACGCGACGGGGGCGCCGGCGACGTTCCGGCGCCCGGGGGACGCGGCCCGCCCGGCCAACACCCCGTCCGTCCCGTCGTCGCGCGGTCTCTGTGGTCGACGCGTGGTCGGGGTTCCGGTCAGCGCCGGTCCCCGAGCCCCCGGAGACGCCGATCAGCACTCGGCGCACCGCCCATTGCGAACACTTCGCCGCCGACCGACGACAGCACCCCGCACGCAACCTCACTGCTCTCCGGAGCCCGATTCACAACAGTGAGGTTGCGCGCGCGGGGTGCGTCAAGCGGCGATGAGCATGACGACGATCGAGAGCACCGCGAGGAGGGCGAGGGCCCCGGCCTGCAGGGCGTTGCGGTTGCGGGCGGGGGCATAGACGACGGCGGCGGTGGCGACGGCGCCGACCACCAGCCCGCCGACGTGCCCGATCAGCGAGACGCCGGGCAGCGTGATGCTGAGGACGATGTTGATGCCGATGACGACGATGACCTGCGTGGCGGGGATGTTCATCCGGCGCAGGACGACGGCGAGGCCGCCCATCAGCCCGAACACGGCACCGGAGGCACCGGCGACCTGCGCGGTGGGCCCGTAGAACAGGAGGGCGGCGGCGGAGCCGCCGAGCAGGGCGACGAGGTAGATGCCGAGGAGCCGGGCGCGGCCGAGGAAGACTTCCATGTCGCGCCCGATGACCCACAGCGCCAGCATGTTGAACAGCAGGTGCAGGGGGCCGAAGTGCAGGAACCCGGCCGTGACGACGCGCCACCACTCGCCGCCGGCGACGGCCGCGGGGATGAGCGACCAGTCGCGGAACAGCTCGGAGGAACTGTTCTGGTTGAGGCTGCCGGCCTGGACGACCGTCAGCAGGAACACGACGACGTTGACGGCGATCAGCGACGTCGTGACGACCGGGACGCGGGAGGCCCGCGCCGCCGGTCGGACGGTGCGCCGGGCCGCGGGGCGGCCTTCCGCGACGCAGTCGACGCACTGGTAGCCCACGGACGCCTCCCGCAGGCACTCCGGACAGGCCGGACGGTCGCACCGGGTGCACCGCAGACCGGTGGGCCGGTCGGGGTGCCGGACGCACACCGCGGGGGCGGGTGCGCCCGGGGGAGGGCCGTAGCGGTCGTGCGGAGGACCTGCGGGGTCAGTCACGTCGGAGGCGCTCCGGCTCTCAGGCGACCTCGATGCTCTGGATGACGACCGGGGTGAGCGGGCGGTCCGAGCGGTCGGTGGAGGTGGTGGCGATGGCGTCGACGACGGCGCGGGACTCGGCGTCGGCCACCTCACCGAAGATGGTGTGGCGACGGTTGAGGTGCGGCGTCGGGCCGACGGTGATGAAGAACTGCGAGCCGTTGGTGCCGGGGCCGGCGTTGGCCATGGCCAGCAGGTAGGGCCGGTCGAACTGGAGCTCGGGGTGGAACTCGTCGGCGAACTGGTAGCCGGGGCCGCCGCGGCCGGTGCCGGTGGGGTCGCCGCCCTGGATCATGAAGCCGCTGATCACGCGGTGGAAGACGGAACCGTCGTAGAACGGTCCGCTGTCGCCACCACTGGCGTTGGGCTGGCTGTAGTCCTTGGTGCCCGTCGCGAGACCGACGAAGTTGCCCACGGTCTTGGGGGCGTGGTCCGGGAACAGGGTGATCCGGATGTCGCCCTCGGACGTCCGCAGGGTCGCGATCTGCTTCGAGTTGCCTGGGTCAGTCACATGACCCATCGTGCCAGCACCGGAAACGGACGCCCACGCGGGAAGCAGGTCGAGGATGATGGCGAGCATGAGGACCACCAGAAATGCCCCCGACCACCTCGCCACGATCGGTGAAGAGCTCGGCGAGCTGGCTGCGGATGCGCTCGCGGACGTGCGGGACCGTGTCGAGGTGGGTGGCGGTGTCGTCGCCGAGGGGGCGCGTCGTCTCGCGGAGGTCGCGGCCGACGCGCTCACCGACGCCCGCCACGAGCTGGCGGCCCGGATCGAGCCGGAGCAGCCGTCGCGGAAGTGGCGTTGGTTCCTGGCGGGTGGGGTCGCGGCGGCGGTCGCGGTGGCGTTGTGGGCGGTGCTGTCGCGACGTCCGCAGCAGGTCGACGAGCCGATCCGCGCGGTGCCGGGGTCGCCGGCGGCGGGCGGTGAGGGTGCCTCGACGGCGGCTCCGGACGCGCCGACGCCGTCGGCCGCGACGCGCAACGGCCACACCTCGGGCTGAGCCCGCTGGGGGTCAGCCCCGGCGTCGTCCCAGGAACTCGACGACCGCGCCTTCGTAGCGCGCGGGGTCGGCGTTCCAGGACGACGTGTGCTCGACGCCGGGCACCTCGAGGAGTTCGACGTCCCAGCCGATGCTGGGCGCGGCCTGCGCCAGCATCCGGCTGGACGTGACGGGCACGGCGGTGTCGGGTGTGCTGTGCACGATGAACGTGGGCGGCCGGACGGCGGGCGGGCTCTCGTGCAGGGCGAACCGGTCGAAGTCGATGCCGATGCGGCGGCTGGTCCAGCCCGCGGCGACGGGCGTGAGCGCGGGCGGCAGCTTCCTGTTGCGGGCCTGCTGGCGCAGGGTGGCGCGCCAGTCGACGAGGGGGGCGTCCCAGACGGCGGCGTCGATGCGGCCCGCTTCGCTGGACCGGTCGAGGAAGGCCCCGGAGATGGCGGCGCCCATGGACCAGCAGAACAGCGACAGCCGCGACGCCCCGCCGGCGACGAGGTAACGGACGGCGGCCTCGAGGTCCTCCCATTCGGTGTCGCCGAGGTGGTAGTGGCCGTCGGGGCTGGGCGGGGCGACGTCGTCGTTGCGGTAGGAGATGACGAGCTGCGACCAGCCGGCGCGGTGCAGCGCGGGCAGGATGCGCAGCGCCTCGCGGCGGGCGCCGCCGCGGCCGTGCACATGGACCAGCCAGGGAGAACCGGGGTCAGCGGCAGGTACCGACCACGCGGGCGCGGGCCCGAGCGGTGTGGGGATCGCGACCTCGGTGAACGCGAGCCCACGGGCCCCGGGGTCGGGGTCGTAGGGCCCGGTGTCGACGACCGCGGCCGTGCCGGGTGCGGGGACGGGACCCTCGTCGAGCGCCCGGACGACGACGTCGCGTTCGGTGCGCAGCACCGGCCCCATGACGGAGAGCCCGTCGGCCCAGCGCAGTCCCCACACCCCGGGCTGTTCGACGAGCCGTGAGCGGCGCAGCGTCACGGTGCCGTCGCCGGCGTCGACGACACGCTCGGGCAGCACGAGCCGCTGCCGGGTGTCGAGCAGGACGCTCGAGTAGAACCAGCCGACGCCGAGCACCCCGGCGCCCAGCCCCGCACCGACGCCGGCGATGCCGGCCCGCAGCCACCCGTTCCCCCGCACACCCCGATGATGGCGCAGTCCGGCCGGTGAGGTGGCGTGGAACCGCCGGGTCAAGTTGCACACGGTCATACGGATCGGTGAAAACGCTGCGACCTGCGCTTTCGCCGCCACCGGAACGGGTGAAAACCAACTTGCCGGGACAACCGTACGCGGGGGGTGTCGTTGGGCGTGCAGATCACCGTCGCAACGTCCGAGACCCCCGATCGGAAGGATCCACCTGCGATGAGCAGCCTTGCTCGGCGCACCTTGCGCACCACCGTGACCGCCGCGGGCATCGCGGCGCTCGGTGCGGGCCTGGCGGCCCCGGCCTTCGCGGCCCCGGCCCTGCCTGCCCTCCCGTCGCTCCCCGGCGCCGACGCCCTCCCCGGCGCCGACGCGCTCCCCGGCGCCGACGCGCTGTCCACGCTTCCCGGTGCCGACGCCCTCCCCGGCGCCGGTGCGCTGCCGCCCGCGTTCTCGTTCGAGGCCCCGACGGTCGACACCTCGGCCGACGACGCCGACGCCGACGCCGACGACTCGTCGGACGACAACGTCGCGATGAACAGCGCCCTCCCGGGCGTCCCGCAGCTCCCCCCGGTCCCGGGCACCGACGCGCTGTCGGCGCTGCCGGCCCCGAGTGACCTGCCGCTGCCTCCGCTCCCCGGCCCCGAGGCGCTGGCCCCGGTCGTCAACGCGCAGGGCACCGGTCTGCCGGACCCGACGGCGATCAGCCCGGCGGACTTCGTCAACAGCAACGCGGTCGTCCCGGCCCCGCCCACGGTCGACCCGGCGCAGGTCGCGGCTCTGGCTGCGAACCCGACGCAGGTCCAGGGCTTCGCGGTCAGCTGACCCGACCCGTTCCACGAGCGGCGCGTCCCGCCGCAGGTCCCAGCGCTGTGGCCTGCGGCAGGGCGCGCCGTTCTCGTGTGTGCGGGCGTCGGCCGATGAGTTTCGGGCACTCCGGACGGTCTGTACGTCAGGACCCGAAGGAGGACATTCCATGCAAGTGACGTTTCCCGGCGAGTCGTCCGAGTACCGTGCCGCGCGCGACCGGCTCCTGGAGCGGGAGGCCGAGCTGCGGCGGCTGACCGAGATCGTCGCCGCTGCCCGTCGTGCCCTGCCGCCGGGCGGTGAGGTGCCGCAGGACTACGTGTTCGCGGGTGCCGACGGTCCGGTGACACTGTCGGAGCTGTTCGGCGACCGCTCGACGTTGGTCGTGTACTCGATGATGTTCCCCGCCGACGAGTGCGGCGGCCCTTGCCCGACGTGTACGGCGTTCCTCGACGGGCTCGACGGCGTCATCCGCCACTCCGATCGCCGGGTGGCGATGGCCGTGGTCGTGAAGGACCCGATCGAGGCGGGGCTGGCGCACCGCGAGGCGCGGGGCTGGCGGAACCTGCGGGTGGTGTCGTCGGCGGCCAACTCGTTCAACCGCGACTACCTGGCGGAGACTCCCGACGGTGCGCAGCAGCTGCCGATGCTGCACGTGTTCCGTCGCGACCAGGGCGGCGACACGGGCGCGGTCCGGCACTTCTGGAGCTCGGAGCTGATGTACGCCGATGCCGAGCCGGACCAGGACCCGCGGCACGCCGACACCGTCGACACGCTGTGGAACCTCTTCGACTTCTGCCCGGAGGGTCGCGGCGCGGGCTGGTACCCGGAGCTGTCGTACACCTGACGACCGCGAACCGGCCGGCGCTCACCGCGGCATCGGCTGGTTCGACAACAGCCGGCCGGTGGGGTCGATCGCGGTGGTCGCGGCGGCGATGCGGTCGGCGTCGGCGGGTGCCCAGCACTCACGCACCTGCTCGGGCGTCATCGCGCCGTAGCTGAAGTTGAGCGAGCGGCCCAGGCCGGCGTCGTCGAACAGCGTGAGGGCGGTGTCGTGCAGGCCTTCGACGACCGCGGCGTCGCCGGGCTCCTCGAGCGGGGACAGCACCATGACGGAGTAGGCGGCCTCGCGGTGCCCGACGACGTTCGGGACAGCGGGCGGCCGGGCGAGCGCGCCGCCGAGGTGCCGGATGCCGACGACGGTCGTCACCGGCGCGGACGGTCCGGTGATCCCGACCAGCTCGCCGAGCGCTGCGGGGTCGAGGCTGCTGACCAGACGGTTGGTGGAGCGGTAGGCGTGGGGGCGGTCGGGCTCGTCGAACACGGCGGCCGACTCGGTGAACGGGATCTCGCGGACGGTGTCGCGCAGGATGATCCCGAGCTCGCGCAGCGGTGCGAGCACCTCTCGGCCCTCGGCCGGATCGCCGCACCAGGCCAGCTGGACCTGGGCCACGTGCCGGCCGCGCAGCGCCTCGGGGACCATCGGCAGGTCGGGGAGGACGAGCATGGCGACGGCGGAGGTCATCTCTTCGGGGACGGTCCCGGTCCAGCGGCGCCACCCGTCGAGGACGCCCGGCGACGCGGGCAGGTGGAGGCCGCCGCCGAGGATCGTCGTCAGTTCGACGAGATCGATCTCCATCCCGGTGACGACGCCCAGTCCGGCGCCGCCGCCGCACAGGACGGCGAACAGCTCGGGATCGGAGTCGGCGGTGACGGTGTGCGGTGTACCGGTCATGTCGACGAGGTCGATGCGGCGGACGTGGTCGGCGGCGAAACCGTGGCGACGGGCGAGCAGGCCGGTGCCGCCACCGAGGGTGTAAGAGATCGCGCCGACGCCCGGGGAGCTGCCCGACAGCGGGGCGAGCCCGTGGGGTGCGCCGGCGTCGACGACGTGCTGCCAGGACGCTCCGGCCTCCACCCAGGCCGTCTTCCGCGCAGGGTCGACCGTGACGCCGGTGAGCTGGCGCGTCGAGATCAGGGTGCCGCCGTCGAGGACGCGGCCCTGGCCGTGCCCGCTGCTCATGACGGCGACGGGGAGGTCGTCGGCGGCGAGGGCGGACCGGATGTCGTCGGCGGATCGCGCCACGACCACCTGGTCGGGCTCGTGGCGGGTGGCGCGCTGGAATCCGAGGAGAGTGTCGGTGGGCATGGAATGGACGCTATGACCCCTTGCGGACATTGAACGTCCTCGTTCTGTGCGAACCTGGATCGTGTGAAGGAAGGACGGGACATGCCCGCGCGGCTGCTGCGGCTGCTCGCGCTGCTGCAGACACGCCGCGAGTGGGCGGGCCCCGAGCTGGCGGAGCGCCTCGGCGTCACGACGCGGACGATCCGTCGCGATGTCGACCGGCTGCGCGCGCTGGACTACCCGGTGGCCGCGACGACCGGTACCGCGGGCGGCTACCGGCTCACCTCTGGACGCAACCTCCCACCGCTGGTGCTCGACGACGAGGAGGCGGTGGCCGTCGCGATCGGGTTGTCGACGGCCGCGGGCGGGAACGTCGCCGGGATCGAGGACGCGTCCATGCGGGCGCTGGGCAAGCTGGAACGGGTGCTGCCGGCGCGGTTGCGGCCGCGGCTGGCGGCGTTGACGTCGGCCACCGAGGCGGTGCCGGGTGGTGAGGTCCCGCCCGCCGACCCGGCCGTGCTCGCTGTCCTGGCTTCCTGCGCGCGCGACCACGAGCTGGTGACGTTCGGCTACCGCAGCCGGGCGGGCGCGCCGACGCTGCGCCGCGTCGAGCCGCACGCGCTGGTCACGCTGAAGGGGCGCTGGTACCTGCTGGCGTTCGACCGGGACCGCGACGACTGGCGGAGCTTCCGTGTCGACCGCATCGCCGACCCGGCGACGACGCACCGCACGTTCACGCCGCGGGAGCTGCCGGAGGCGGACGCTGCGGCCTCGCTGGCCCGGTCGTTCGCGACGGCGACCTACCGGTGGACGGCCGTCGTCACCGTCGACGTGACGGCCGCCGAGCTGCGGGAACGTCTCCCGTCGGCGCTGGTCGGCGAGGTCGAGGAGGACGGCTCGGGGGCGCGGGTGCGGATCAGTGCGGAGTCGGCCGACCTGGTCGTGCACGACATCGCCACCGTGGCCGTCGTTGCGGAACCCTGCGGTGTGGAGGCGCCCCCGGAGATCCGGGAGCGGCTCGCCGGACTCGCGCAGCGGCTCGCCGCGTCCGCATCCCCCGCGCGGACCGGATCTCGGTGACAATCGAGGCTGTGACGACCGTCGACGATCCCACCGCCGGTCGGCGTCGTGCCGCGCCGCTGCGTGTCGACGCCGGCCCCGCCGAGATCGCGGCGCTCCCCCGGATCGACGGCGGCTGGGCGACGGTCTACGCCGACCCGCCGTGGCGGTTCGCGAACCGGACGGGGAAGGTCGCGCCCGAGCACCGCCGGCTCGACCGCTACGACACGATGACCACGCGGGAGATCGAGGCGTTGCCGGTCGCCGACGTCGCCGCCGCGAACGCGCACCTGTACCTGTGGGTGCCCAATGCGCTGCTGCCCGAGGGCCTCTCGGTGATGGAGGCGTGGGGCTACCGCTACGTGTCGAACATCGTGTGGGCCAAGCGGCGCAAGGACGGCGGGCCCGACGGGCGCGGCGTCGGGTTCTACTTCCGCAACGTCACCGAGCTGATCCTGTTCGGGGTGCGGGGCACGTTGCGCACGCTCGATCCGGGCCGTCGGCAGGTCAACATGATCGAGACGCGCAAGAGGGAGCACTCCCGCAAGCCCGACGAGGCGTACGGGCTGATCGAGGCCTGCTCCCCCGGGCCCTATCTGGAGCTGTTCGCCCGTTATCCGCGTCCGGGCTGGACCGTCTGGGGCAACGAGTCGGACGGGGAGATCACTCCACGCGGCCGTGTCTACCCGGCATACCGCTGACCTCGTCGAACACTGGATCCGGCGTCGTGGCGGGAGGAAGATCCGCGCCATGGCCAAGACTCCGGACCTGAAGCGCGGCCAGCGCCTGTCGGACGCGCAACGTTCGACGATCGGCGCCGAGCTGCTCAAGCGGTACGAGACCGGGAAGAGCGTCCGGGAGCTGTGTGCCGAGACCGGCTACAGCATCGGCCGCGTGCGCCGGCTGCTGGAGGACGCCGGGGTGACGTTCCGGGCCCGCGGCGGGGCGGGCCGCCGGCGCGCGGGCTGACCGCTAGTCCATCACGAGTGCGGCCCGGTTGACCTTGCGCGCCTTGGAGTCCTCCATGGCCGCCAGGACGTCGTCGAGCGGGTAGGTGGCGTCGACCAGCTTGTCGAACGGCAGCTTCCCGACGTTGCGCGAGATGAACTCCAGCCCACCCTTGAGGAAGCGCTGGTGATAGCGGATCACCGGGTGGATGGTCACGGCCCGCCGCGTCATGGAGCCGATGTCGAGCGTGATCTCGACACCGGGCATGACGTTGCCGATCTCGATGTAGGTGGCGCCGGGACGGACCATCTCGATGCCCTCGGGCACGGCCGAACCCACACCGGTGAGCTCCAGGGCGACGTCGGCGCCGCCGTCGGTGAGCTCGCGAACCCGCGCGATCCGGTCGGCGGCCTCCGGCGCCTCGTCGAAGGAGACGGTCGCGTCGGCACCGAAGGCCGTGGCGGCGTCGAGACGACGCTGCACGGCGTCGACGACGACCACGCGCGCGCCACGTTCCTTCGCGACGGCGACCCCCCACAGCCCGAGCCCGCCGGCGCCCTGGATCACGACGGTGTCGCCCGCCCTGACCCCACCACGGTCGATACCCGCCGACACCTGGGCCAGCGCACAGTTGGCGCTGACGGCGGCGAGCGGGTCGACGTTGTCGGGCACCTTGAACACGTGCTGGAAACGGCCGACGTAGTAGTGGGTGCCGAAGGTGCCGGTGAAGTGCGGGAAGTCCTCGGGCGAGGCGATCCAGTGGTTGTAGGAGTTCTCGCACAGATGGGTACGCCCGGCCTGGCACTGGCGGCAGTGCTGGCAGAACGCGAAGTAGACCACCGACACCAGGTCGCCGGGGGCGAGCTCGACACCGGCGGAGTCGGTGGGCCGGGTGGAGGGGTCGACGACGCGCCCGATCACCTCGTGGCCGAGCACGATCGACTTCAGCGGGTGCTTGTCGGCGAACATGTGCACGTCGGAGCCACACACACCGGCCGCGACGGTCTCGATCAGCAGCGCCCCCGGCTGCGGGCTCGGGAGCTCGTACTCCCGGAGCTCGACGCTCCCGGGCTTCGGCATGTAGGCGAGACGTCCGGTGGCCATGAGGCGTCCTTCCGGTCGAGTCCGACGATGGGCCCGAGCCCGACGCTAAACATCAGACTTTTACGAGTCAACGCGGGACCGATGAGTCCGGGCCCCGGGCGCGGTCTGCTCTGACGACATCGCGATCCGCGATGACCGACCCCGAGCGAGGAGCATTTCCCATGGGCGCCCTGAAGGTCCACGAGTTCATCACCCTCGACGGCTGCATCGGCGCTCCGATGTGGACGATGGAGTACCCGTTCACCGACGAGATGATGGCGTCGGTCGGGGCGTTGACCGGCAGCGCGACGGCGCTCCTGTTCGGCCGGACCACCTGGGTCGAGATGGGCCCGGCCTGGTCGGGGCGCAGCATGGAGGACGACCCCGGCGTGCCGTTCTTCAACAACACGGCCAAGTACGTCGTCTCGGGCACGCTGACCAGCGCCGAGGGGTGGAACAACTCCCACCTGCTCGGCGCCTACGACGCCGACGCGATCCGCAAGCTCAAGGTGGACAACGACGGCGACGTCTATGTCAGCGGCAGCGGCACCCTGGTGCGGGCGATGCTCGCCGACGGGCTCGTCGACGAGCTGCATCTGTTCGTCTACCCGGTCGCGCTCGGCACGGGCCCGAAGCTCTTCCCCGAGGGCACGGAGAACACGCTGACCCTGCTGGGCTGCGAGTCGTACACGAACCAGGTCGTGCACCTGACCTACGGGCCGCGCGCCTGACCGGGACTCAGCCCAGGATCGCCGCCAGCGCGGGGCGCAGACCCGTTGCGGGACGGCCGATCAGCTCCTCGAGCGCGGTCGGGGCGAGGTCGAGGTCGCCGCGGGCGGTGCCGGCCTCCAGGGCGGTGACGAACCCGGCGGTGCCCTCGTCGAGACCGGCGGCGAGCAGGCCCGCCCGGTACTCGTCGAGGGTGACCTCGCGGAACGGGAGCTCCTCCCCGGTGATCTCGGACAGCGCGGCCGCCGGCTCGCGCAGCGTGAACGCGGGGCCGCCGAGCTCGTACACCAAGGGGCCTCACACGAGAGCCCTCAGGCAGTCAGGCCCGGCAGCCGCCAGCCCAGGTAGGTCGCGGCGAGCGACAGCCCGACGCACGTCGTCGCGCCGAGCACCGCGGCGACCTGGCTGCGGACACCGAGCCGCATGGTCACGACGGTGACGGCCGCGCCCGCGGCCGCGGCGACCGCGGCGGTGTCGTGGCGCATGACCATGGGAACGTCGCCGGTCATGATGTCGCGGATGACGCCGCCGCCGACGGCGCTGATCGTGCCGAGCAGGATCGCGCCGAGTGACGACATGTGCCGGCCGAGCGCGACGACCGCGCCTATGCCGCACATCATGCCGAGGCCGGCGGCGTCGAGGGGCATCCGCATCCCCGGCATGAGGACGGCGAGCGCGTCGTGTCCGAACGCTGCGAGCAGCCCGCCGGCCAGGGCGACCGCCGGATAGGCGACCGAGCCGAGCGCCGCCGGTGGGTGCCGTTGGACGAGCAGGTCGCGGATCAGGCCGCCGCCGAGCGCGGACAGGAACGCGACGGCGAGGATGCCGACCAGTGCGAACCCCGCCGAGACCGCCATCAGCCCGCCCTCGACGGCGAACAGCAGCACCGACGCCAGGTCGAGCCCTACCAGCCAGAGCGGCGGGTCGGCGGCGCCGTCGTGGTCGTCGGAGTGCGTGGTGGTCAGGGACCGCAAGGTCGCGGCGGTCATAATGGTGAACCTCCTGCGCTGGGGATGGTCCAACCCTCTCGCCGACGGGACGGTCGCGCGGTCGGTCGGGCGGGCCGTCGAGGGACGACCCCGATGTCGGCCGACCGGTGGACCCGGGTCAGGACAGCGGGGGCAACCGCCAGCCCAGGTACATCGCGACCAGCGACAACGCCGCGCACGCCGTGACGCCGAGTGCCGCGGCGACCGGCCGCGGGGCGTTGCAGCGCAGCGCGACCACGGTGACGGTCGCGCCGGTCGCGGTGGCCACCGCGGCGCTCACGTCGTGGCGCAGCACCACGGGGACGGAGCCGGTGAGGAGGTCGCGGATCGCACCCCCGCCGACGGCGCTGACCGTCCCGAGCAGGACGGCGCCGAGGGCCGACATGTGCCGGTCGAGCGCGATGATCGCCCCGGCGACGCACAGCAGGCCCAGCGCCGCGGCGTCGAAGGGTGCACGGGCGCCGGGCAGCAGGTCGGCGAGCGGCTCGTGGGCGACCGCGGCGACGAGCCCGCCGGCCAGGGCGGTCGCGGGGAAGGCGACTGACCCGACCGCGGCGGGCGGGTGCCGCTGCAGACGATGTGACCGTCGTCCGACCGGCCGACGCGACCGTCAGGCCAGGTCCGCGAGCTTGCTCTCCAGCACCGCCCGTTCGCGGGCGTTGCCGCACAAGGACACCGCCCGCGCCAGCTCGGTGCGGGCGTCGTCGGTGCGGCCGAGGCGGCGCAGCAGCTCGCCGCGGACCGTCGGCAGCAGGTGGGACCCGGCGAGCGCGTCGCCGGCGAGCCCGTCGACGATCAGCAGCGCCGCGGCGGGACCCTGCGCCATCGACACGGCCACGGCCCGGTTGAGCTCCACCACCGGCGACGGCGCAAGCCGCCCGAGCGCCTCGTAGAGCACGACGACGCGGTCCCAGTCCGTCTCCGCGACGGACCCGGCGACGGCGTGGCACTCCGCGATCGCCGCCTGCACCCCGTACGCACCCAGCCCCCTCCCGACCTGGCCGGCGCGCACCAGCGCAGCCCGGCCGCGGGCGATCGCGGACCGGTCCCAGCGACGCCGGTCCTGGTCCTCCAGCAGGACCGGTCCGCCGTCGGGTCCGGTGCGGGCGGGGAAGCGGGCCGCGGTCAGCTCCAGCAGCGCCAGCAGGCCGTGGACCTCCGGTTCGTCCGGCACGAGCCGGGCCAGGATCCGGGCGAGGCGCTGGGCCTCGGCGGCCAGGTCGAGGCGGATGAGGTCGTCGCCGGAGCTGGCCGACGAGCCCTCGGTGAAGATCAGGTACACGACGCTGAGCACCGACCCGAGGCGGGTGCGGCGCTCCTCCGCGGGCGGGAGTGCGAACGGCACCCGGGCTGCGCCGAGCGTCTTCTTCGCGCGGGTGATGCGGGCCTGCACGGTGGCCGTCGGCACAAGGAAGGCCTTGGCGATCTCGTCGCTGGTCAGACCGCCCACCACGCGCAGGGTGAGCGCCACCTGCGCCTCCCGCGACAGCACCGGATGGCACGCGGTGAACATCAGCGCGAGGACGTCGTCGTCGATCTGGTCGGGGTCCCAGGGCACGTCGTCGGCCACCTCCCCCGGGTCCGCACCCGTCACCACGCCGCCCTCGGACAACCCGTGCGCGAGGGCGGCGTAGCGCTCGTCGCGGGCGGACCTGCGGCGGAACGCGTCGATCGCGCGCCGCCGGCCCGTCGTGAGCAACCAGCCCGCCGGGTTGCGTGGCACCCCGTCGCGGGGCCACGAGACGAGCGCCTCGGCGAGCGCCTCCTGGGCGAGGTCCTCGGCCAGCGCGAAGTCGCCGGTGTACCGCGCGAGCGCACCGACGATCCGCGCCGACTCGATCCGCCAGACCGCCGCGACGGCCTGGCGTCCCGGGTTCAGAGCTGGCCCGTCGCCTCGCGCCACGCCCGCTCCTTCTTGATCCACTCGTTGTCCTGCGGGAACTCGTCGATCGACGTCACGCGCCGGATCTCGGCCTTCACACCCGGACCCTGCATCGGGGCGCGCTTGGCCCACTCCACCGCCTCCTCCTGGGAGGCGACGTCGACGATCCAGAAGCCGCCGAACAGCTCCTTCGTCTCCCCGTACGGACCGTCGGTGACGACCGGCGGCTGCGCCGAGTAGTCGACGACCACGCCTTTCGCGGCGTCGTCCAGACCCTCGGCCGCCACGAGGACGCCCGCGCGGATCATCTCGTCGTTGAAGCGGCCCATCGCCTCGATGATCTCGCCGAAGTCGATGTCGCCCATGGCGGCCCAGGACTCGTCGGTGGCCCGCATGATCAGCATGTACTTCACGGTGGTTCTCCCTGTTCGTCGGGTCCCGTGCGGACCCTCTCACCCACAGGTCGAACGGCGTGGGCGCCGGATCGACAACCACCCGGAAATTCTTCGCGACGACGTCCGTCAGCTGCGGCGGCGACCCCCACGCGTCGCGTCGGGGTGCGACACCCCACATCCACCGGTGGCGCACCCCCTCACGGCCCGGCGACCCGTCAACCGGGGCCGCCCCCGACGCCGATCTCGTTGCCGTCCGGGTCCCGGAACAGCAGCTTGCGGACGCCGTTGCCGTAGGTCTCCCGCGACTCCGGCTCGACACCCCGGCCGGCCGCGGCGGCCTCGAAACCGTCGAGGTCGTCGACGAACAGGGTCACGACGGAATGCCCTGCCGCGCCGGGCCGGACCAGCACGTAGACGTGGCGGTGCTCGGCGACCGTCCACACGTGCTCGGCGTCGTTGGGCACGAACGTCTCCACGTCGCCCAGCAGCCGGTCGAACCAGCCGACGGCCCGCTCCAGGTCGCTCACCGCGACCCCTGCGAAGAGCTCCACCGTTCCCCCCAACACCGGCGCGTCGTTGTGCGATCTCCCCCGGGCCACCGAGGATGACCTTCGACCCCGAAGAGGAGGACGCGTGACCGCGCTCGTCGCCATCATGCTGATCCTGCTGGTGTGGGCGCTCGTCGCGGGCCGGCTCGCCCGGGTCAGCGTGACGATGCCGCTGGCACTGCTCCTCGCGGGCGTCCTGCTCACCGCCGGCTCCGACCCGTACTTCGTGTTCATCATCGACTTCGAGTCGGGCGAGCACGCCGTCGAGGCGATCCTCGCGATCCTGCTGTTCGTCGACGCCACCGAGGTCCCGGGCGGCATCTTCGGCCGCGAACCCCGCGTGATGCTGCGGCTCCTGCTCATCGCGCTGCCGTTGTCACTGATCCTGGCGTGGGCCACGGGCATCGCCCTGTTCGGCGGCACCGGGCTGTGGCTGCTCGCCGCGCTGGCGACGATCGTCATGCCCGTCGACCTCGCGCCCGCCGCCGCGTTCATCCGCGACCGCCGCGTGCCCGAACGGCTACGCCGGCTCGTCAACGTCGAGAGCGGCCTCAACGACGGCCTCGTCGCCCCCGTCTTCCTCATCGCGGTCGCCGGGGCGGCCGCGCACGGGGAGGACAGCCTCGCCGAGGCCGCCGCCGACGCCGTCCCCTCCCTGGCCGTCGCGGTCGTCGTCGGCGCTGTCGTCGGCTCCGCCGCGGCCTGGCTGCTGGGGAAGGCCCTCGACCGCGGGTGGACGCTGCCGTCGGCGCTGCGCATCGGGGTGCTCGCGCTGCCGCTGCTCGCCTACGGCACCGCGATCCTCCTGACGGGCAACGGGTTCGTCGCCGCCTTCGTCGCCGGGGTGTTCTTCGAACCCGCTGCGCGGCGGCTGCCGAAGGGCACCATGCACCTCTCCGAGGACATCGGCGAGATGCTCTCCCTCGCGCTGTGGTTCATCTTCGGCACGATCGTCAACCAGGTGATCGCGAGCGGCGCGATCACGTGGCAGGTCGTCGTGTACTCGCTGCTGGCGCTGACGGTCGTGCGCGTCCTGCCGGTCGTGCTGTCGCTCCTCGGCACCGACGTGCGGGTCGTCGACAGGTTCACGATCGGCTGGGTCGGGCCGCGTGGGATCGCGACGCTCGTGTTCGGGATGCTCGCCGTCGTCGAGCTCCCCGGCGACAAGAACTTCGTCCTCGCGGTCACCGTCGTGACGATCGTGGCGAGCATCGTGATCCACGGCCTGTCGACGGGCGTCGTGATCCGGCTGTACGACCGGGCCGCCCGGAAATCGGCCTCACCCGAGCCCGCCGCCTCCGGCGACACGGAGGGGACCGTGGAGACGGACGACCGATGAGCCCGCGCGCCCTCGGCGGTCTCCTCTCCTGACACCACCACCGGAGAGGAGCGCACGATGACCGGACCCGTCCGTCTCTAGTGGGCGACGGCAGGCCGCTGTTCGCCGAGCTCGGCGTGCGCACCGAGCTGGAACTGACCCGCCGGCTCCAGGGGACCGACGCCCCGCACCTGCGCTACCGCGTCCTTGTGCCCCCGGGCGCTACCAGCTGACCTGCAGCGACTCCAGGCCCCGGAAGAAGAAGCTCGCGATGTAGGTGGGTTCGAACCCGTCGGCGAGCCGGACCCCGGGCAACCGGTGGAACAAGGTCTCCAGCGCCACCCGGATCTCCGCCCGCGCCATCGGCGCCCCCGGGCACACGTGCAGCCCGCGGCCGAACGCCAGGTGGTCGCGCACGTTGGGCCGGTCGAGGTCGACGTGGTCGGGGCGCGGGAACCGGGCCTCGTCGCGGTTGCCCGACCCGAAGAGCAGCAGCAGCGGCGATCCCGCCGGCAGCGCCGTCCCACCCAGCTCGGTGTCGCGCGTCGTGATCCGGAACAGGCCGCGGTGCGGGGCGTCGCGGCGCAGCGCCTCCTCGGTGGCCTTGGGGATCGTCTTCACCGGGTCGGCGAGCAGCCGTTCGCGGACGTCGTCGTTCTGCAGGATCAGCAGGACGGTCGCGGTGATCGCGTCGCGGGTCGTGTCGAACCCGGCCACCCGGGCGGCACCGCGGACGATGTTGTGGACGTACTCGTCGGGCAGGCCGGGGAAGCCGTTGGCGCCGTGGACGAGATCGGACAGCAGGTCCTCGCGGGGGTGGGCGCGGCGGTCGTCGACCAGCGCCTGCAGGTAGCGGGTGTACTCGGCCATCCGGCTCGCGGAGGCGACCCGGTCGGCCACGGGCGCGAGCGGGTTCCAGAGGGTGTTGACGTCGTCGGTCCAGCCCTGGACGCGCGCGGTGTCCTCGGCGGGGAACCCGATGATCGCGCTGATCACCGTCTGCACGAACGGGATCGCATACCCGGCGACGAGGTCGGCCCGGTCGCCGTCGAAGCCGTCGATGAGCTCGTCGGCGCGGGCGCGCATCGTCGGCAGCATGGCGCGGACCCGGGCACCGGTGAACCCGGCGTCGAACACGCGGCGGAAGCGTTCGTGCTCGGGCTCGTCCTCGTTGACGACCATCGTCGTCTCCGGCACCCCGCCCCGGCGCAGCTCATCGACGACCTCCGGCGGGTTGTCGTAGATCATCGGGAGTGCCGCCTTCGACGAGTACGTGTCCGGGTCGTCGATGACGGTGAGCAGGTCCTCGTAGCGGGTGACCATGTAGGCGCCGAGGGTCGCGCTCAGCGCGGGTGGGCGTTCGCGGGCCGCGCGGTAGAACAGGTGCGGGTCCTCCCGGTGCGGGCTGACCATCGGGTTGAAGTCGAACGCGGCGTCCTCGACGGACGATTCGGTGGTGGTCACGGCGGGGCACCTTCCGTGGTCGGGGCGGCGTCGAGCGACGCTACGAAGTGACCCCGGTCACGGTCGATCCGTCAGGCGCAGACGGGCGATCCGATTCCCGCATGTCACGAGCCACGCAACGTGGCGGACGGCGCGCAGCCGTACCGGCGCCGGTACTCCCCCGCGAACCGCCCCGTGTGCGTGAACCCCCACCGCGCGGCCACCTCGGTCACCGACGTCCGCGCCGGGTCGGCCGCCACCAGGTCGGCGTGCGCGCACCTCAGCCGCACCTGCCGCAGGTACGCCGTCGGCGTCACGCCGACGTGCCGGGCGAACCCGTCCTGCAACGCCCGCGTCCCCACCCCGACGCGGCGCGCCAGGTCGGCCACCGTCCACGGCGTCGCCGGCTCCGCCTCGAGCAACGCGACCGCCTCCCGCACCGTCGACGACCGCGGCGCCGCCGGCCGCACCGCCATCGCGTCCCGGTACGGATGGTCGACGGCGTGCAGCAGCGACACCAGCACGCTGCGCGCCAACGGCCGCGTCACCATCGGCGACGACAGCGGCCCGTCCGGGTCCTCGACCAGCGCGACCAGGCTGCTCGCCAGCGCCCACCACTGCCGGCCCGCCGCCGAGCGCAGGTCCAGCCGCGGCTCCAGCGGCACCACCGCGCGGACGGGCCGGTCGCTGAGCTCCTCCAGCGCCGACTCCAACGCGTCCCGCTCGATCTTCAGCCCGAACAGCCGCCCACCCCCGGCCCAGCCGTGCAGCCGGGTGCGCCCGTCGGGCCGGTACACGGCCGCGACCTGCGGCGACGCGCAGACGTCGGCATGCCCGGTCCAGGTCCGCAGGTCGCCGTCGAGCGGCACATTGACCTCGTAGCCGGTCTCCAGCTCGCCGGTCTCCAGGCTGACCTCGCCCGAGTACGCCAGCAGCCCCGCCGACACCGACCCCAGCGTCACCGCCGACAGCGACATCGCGAACCCGGCACCCTCCTCGAGCACCGCGAGCCGATGCGGGAAGTAGACGCGCGCGACCGCGTCCTGCGCCTCGTCCCGGGCACGGGTCGTCATCGAGATGGCCGGCATCGTCGCCTCCGCTCCCCGCCCAGGATGCGGGGCGGACCGGCACCGTCAACCGTGGTGTTCGGCGGCGGGGAACGCGCAGCTCACCCGGCGGCGCGCCACTCGTCGGCGAGCAGGGCGTAGGTCACGCCGTCGAGCCAGCGGCCGTCGCGGTGCAGCGAGTCGGCCACCGCGTACTGCTCGCGTCGCATCCCGAGCCGCTCCATCAGCCGCCACGACGGCTCGTTGGCCGCGAAGCACGACGCGAACACCCGCCGCACGCCCAGATCGTCGAAGCAGATCCGGAGCAGCTCGCGCGCGGCCTCGGTGGCGTAGCCGTGGCCGGCGAACCGCGGGTCGAGCGCCCAGCCGATCTCCGCCTCCGCGGCCTCGGCCAGCTCCTTCACCTCGTGCTGCGCCCACGCGTCCTGCACCTGCAGGAACAAGTCGCCGATGACGTCGCCGTCCTCCTCGATCATGATCGCCGTCGGGAGGCGCTCGGCGAACCGGACCCGCCACGCGTCGAGGTCGTCGGGCAGCCGGGTCAGCCACTGGCCGACCTCCGGGAGGCGCCGGTAGCCGAACACCGCCGCCGCGTCGAGGATCGTCGCCGGGCGCAGCGACAGCCGTTCCGTCGTGACGGGCCAGGGCAGTTCGGCGAGAGTGCGTGCCACCCCTGCCATTCTGCCGACGTCGCGCCCGCGGGTCAGGCCGCGGCGCGGGCCCGGCGCGTCGCCAGCACCATCTTCGCGAGGTAGGCGGGCCGCGGCGGCACCCAGCCGAGCTGCTTGGCCATGCCCATGTCGTCGCGGTTGGCCCAGTGCTCGACGACCATGCCGTCGACGATCCGCAGCCAGTGGGTCTGCGGTGCGGCGAAGGCGCGGCCCGTCGGCGGGAACACCGTGTCGATCGCGCCGCCGGCGGTGTAGACGACGAACGGGCCGGTCTGCGTGCCGCTCATCGTCGTGTGCGCGACGACGAGATCGCCCTCCTGCACGACCTCCCGCACGTCCCACCGCAGCCCCGAGTGGGCGGCCGTGAGCCAGCGGGCCGTGGCCGCGAACGCCGCCGGCCCCCTGCCGCGGCAGTCGAGGGGCTCGCGGACGGCCTCCCGGTTCGTCGCGTCGGGATGGATCACCTCGGCCAGAGCCGTCTCGTCGCACGCCGAGAGCGCGTCGAACATGCGGCGCAGGAGGTCCCGGACGTCCGTGGAACTCGCGGTCATGGGCTCCCCAGGTGGCGGCGTCGTCGACGCACGGAGTATTCCCCTGCGCCTCTCACACGACCAGCACCGCGACCAGGGTGAGAACGAGCAGCCCGGTGCAGGCGACCGCGTGCGCGCGGTCCGGGATCGCGAGCAGCAGCCGTTTCGCGACCGCGATCGTCGGGAGCGACCCGGCCGGCAACAGCGCACCCCCGAGGAGGTCGACGCCGTCGGTGCCGTCGGACGTCGGGACCGTCGGGTTCACGACCGTCGCGAGCACGGCGACAGGCAGGCTCGACGACGTGCGGGAACGGTGACCCGCGCGTCGCTCAGCCGCCGAGCGCGTCGGTGATCATCCGGTGGCCCTGGCGTTCGAACGCCTCGTCTCCCACCCGGAACGCCCACACCGCCGTCGCGATCGCCTCGCGCAGCAGCTCCCGTCGCCACCCCGGCTGCGTGCGGGGATCGCGGCCGTAGCCGTCGACGAACGCCGCGTCCAGGTCGGGCCGGCCGCGGAACTGCTGGACCTCGAGCCGGCACAGGTCGGTGTGCGCGGGCCGCAGGTCGGCGCGGCCGAGGTCGATGACGGCGACGACCCCGTCGTGCACCAGCCAGTTGCGTGGCTGCCAGTCGCCGTGGGTGGGGACCAGGGTCGCGGGCTCGTCGGGCCACGACGCGACCGCCGCGCGCAGCCGCGCGGTGAGCTCGGGCTCGATGCGGTGCGAGGAGTCGAGGTGCCCCAGCGACCGCTCGCGCATCCGCCGCTCGTAGCCGTGGTCGACCGTGCCGGCCTGCTCGTGCAGCCGGGCCAGCAGCCGCCCCGCCTGTCGATACGTGCCAGGGTCCGTCTCCTCGGGACGACCCTCGACCAGCTCACCCGGCAGATAGCCGGTGACCAGCAGTTTCGCGTCGGCGTCACCGTGCAGAAGCTCCGGGGCGCTGCCGTGCCACGGCCCGAGCCATTCACGGTGCGCGCGCAACTCCCGGGCGATGTGGCGGTCGGCGGCGTCGCCCGCCTTGACGACGACGTCGCGACCCTCGTGGCGCATCCGCAGGACCGTGGTGCCGACGATCCCCCACGACAGATCGGCGACGTGCTCCGCGCCGGGGAGCCAGGCCTGCAGCAGCGCCGCCTGGCGGGGGTCGAGTCCGGTCACGGTCAGACCGTAACCGTCGCTCCCGAATCGTTTGCCGGGCGTTGGCTTTCGGCTGGGCATCCGCTTCCGGCCGGCTCCATAACCTCGGTGCTGTGATCGTCACGCCCCCGGCTCCGCCCGCCACCATCACCGCCACGCCTCTGATGCCCGCGGGGCTGCGCCGGCCCGCCGTCGTCGTCGCAGCCGGGTGCGCCGTCCTGCTGGGTGTGCTCGCCGTGCTGGTGGGCCGCACCTCCGCGCCGACGTCGTTCGACGCCTGGGGGGAGCACCTGGTCAGGGGCCTGCACGTGCTCCCGTCCGGCTGGACCGACGTGGCCGTCGCCCCGGGCGAGCCGGTGTCCGTGGTGGCCGTCGCGGTCCTCGTCGCGGCGTGGTGCACGTGGAAGCGGCACTGGCGGCCCGCCGCGATCGTCGTGGCCGGCCCGGGGCTGACGGGCATCGCCGAGCTGGTGCTCAAGCCCGTGGTCGGGCGAACGATCCCGTCCGGCGACCTGGCCTTCCCCAGCGGCCACACGGCAGGCGCGACGGCACTGGTGCTGGCGCTGACGCTCGTCGTCGCCGGGGTGGTGCGGGAGCGTCGCGAACTCGCGCTGACGGTCGGCGCCCTGGCGACCGTCGCGGTGGCGGTGGTCGTCGCGGTCGGGCTCGTCGCCGAGCGGGCGCACTACCCGACCGACACGATCGGCGGGTTCTGCCTGGCCGTGCTCATGACGGTCGTCGCCGCCGCCGCGGTCGACCGTGTCGCGAACCGGCGCTGACCCGTTTCGTCCTCTCGGTTCCGGGCATTCCGCCCGGAACCGAGGGGAGGGCCGCCGGATGGACGCGGGACGCCGCGCGCACTACGGGGACTTCTATGCCGCCGCCCCCGGCGACCGCGGCCCTGTCGCCCTGGTGCACGGCAACTGCCAGGCGGAGTCGCTACGGGTCGTCCTCGCGGGGTCGCCCGGGCTGCCGATGCGGACCGTCCGGATGCCGCCGGTGCACGAGCTGGAGGCGACGGACCTCCCCCACCTGCACGCGCTCCTCACTCGGTGCGAGTTGCTCGTCAGCCAGCCGGTGCGTCCGGACTACCGCGACCTCCCGCTGGGGACCGCCCAGCTGGCCGAGCTCCTGCCGCGGAGCGCACGCGTCGTGCGCGTGCCGGTGGTGCGGTACCTGGGCCTGCACCCGTGGTCGGCGATCGTGCGCCATCCGTCGGACCCGGCGCTCGCGCCCCCGCTGGTGGCCTATCACGACCTGCGCACCCTCACCGCCGCCGCGGGACGCCCGGCACCGACGGCGCCGCCGACCCCGGAGGTGCTGCACGAGGTCGGTGCCGCCTCGGTCGCGGAGCTGGCCCGTCGCGAGCAGGCGTTCTGCGACGTCGGCGTGTCCGACCTGTTGGAGGGGTTCGGGGTCGGCGCCGCGCACACGATCAATCACCCGGGCAACGACGTCGTCGTCGCGCTCGCGCGGCGCGTCCAGCAGGCACTGGGTCTGCCCGCCGACGCGGCCGATCCGGGACGGACCCTGCTGGGTGAGGTGCGGGCGCCGCTCGAGCAGGCCGTCGTCGACGCACGGGGGTTCGACGTCGCAGCCCGGCCGCACTGGTCGGTGCGCGGCGAACCTGTCCGGGACGACGACGTGCGCCGCACCCAGCTGGACTGGTACCGGTCGCACCCGGGCTGGGTCGCCGCCGGTCTCGAACGGCACGCGGAGCGGATCGACCGGCTGGGTTTGTGACAGCGCGCTCCGGGGCAGGATGGCGTGGTGAGCACTGACCGAGCGTGGGCGCCGGTGCAGGTGGCCGACGACCTGGCCGTGCTGACCCTCGACAATCCGTGGTCGGCCGGCGAGGCGCACTACCTCTACCACGAGATCTTCACCCACGACGACTACCTGGCGGGGCTCCCGCCGCTGCGTCCCGACGCCGTCGTCGTGGATGCGGGCGCCAACATCGGGCTGTTCGCGATCCGCGTCGCACGGGCCTGCCCGCACGCCCGGATCGTCGCGATCGAGCCGGCTCCGGCCACGTGCGCGCTGCTGCGCCACAACCTCGCCGAGCAGCGCCTCGCCGGGGTGACCGTGCACGAGGTCGCGCTCGGGGCGCGGCCCGGCCGGGTGACGCTCACCGTCTACCGGAACCTGCTCGCCAACTCGACGACCCGGCCCGCGGAGAAGCCGGCCGAGTGGACGGCCGCGACCCGGGCGCTGGAGTCCGACCCGACGCGGGCGGCGGCCATGGTCGGAACCGCGGACGTCGAGGTCGACGTGGTGCCGCTCACGACCCTTCTGCCCGCCGACGGGTCCGTCGTCGACCTGCTGAAGGTCGACGTGGAGGGCGCCGAGCTCGACGCCCTGCGCGGGCTCGCCCCGGCCGACTGGCCGCGCGTCGCGGCGGTGGTGGCCGAGGTGCACGACGTCGACGGACGGCTCGCCGAGGTGCTGGGCCTGTTGCAGGCCAACGGGTTCCGCTGCGACACCCGTACCCCGGCGATGATGGCCGCCGAGCTGCGCCACCACATCGTGGTCGCACGACGGCCGTAGGCGCGGCACCCGGCGACCGACACCGTGGAGGGCGACCTCAACCCGGTCGGCCGGGTCTACTACTCGTTCTCCAGCTTCCTGTGCGTGCCCAACGGGCTCTCGCAGCCGGGCGGGTACTCGCTGGGGGCCAGGCGGGCGAGGCCGCGATCGCCGGAGTCGCCCGGGACGCGGGCTTCACGCGCTTCCGGCGAGTGGCGGAGACCCCGTTCAACAACGTGTTCGAGGCCCGTCCCTGAGGCCCGTCGCAGGTCGGGCGCATTCTGCGTCAGCGCTCCGCCGACCCCCCGACGGGGGGCGGCGGCACGCGGCCGCCGCCCCACCCTGCCCGTGGGCAGCGCCGGCGGTGCGGTGCGGAGGGGGGCGCGGCGCACCACCGGCGCTCGGGGCCGGCCGATGTCCCGGACACGAGGCGGCGTATCGGCCGGGGTCCGCCCGGAGGTACCTCGCTCTCATGGGGAGCCCGGTCGGGCGGACCGCTCCCGATCCCACTGCAGACCGGCCGTCTCCGCCAGTACCGGCGGCGAACCCCGCCGTGCACGCGGCGAAGCGGTCAGCGCCTCACTGTCCCGTCGACGACGCCGTCGGCCGACGGTCGGGCCTGGTCAGGCCGGTCCGCGCCCCGGCCGCCACCGGCAGTGAGATCGCCATCGTGACGCCGCCACCGGGGGTGTCCTCGGCGGTGAGGGTCCCGCCCATGACCTCGGTGAGCCCGCGCGCGACGGACAGGCCGAGCCCGGCGCCGGTGGCGTGCCGGTCACCGAGCCGTTGGAAGGGCGTGAACAGTTTGTCCTGCTGCTTCTTGGGGACGCCGGGCCCGGAGTCGACGACGCGGAGCTCGGCGCGGCCCTCGTGGACGCTGGCGCGCAGCACCACCGGGGCGCCGCGGCCGTGGCGCAGCGCGTTGTCGACGAGGTTGGCGACGACCCGTTCCAGGAGGCCGACGTCGGCGACGACGTCGGGGAGGTCCTCGGCCAGCTCGACGACGACCCGCTCCGCCTCGGGCAGCCCGAGCAGGGCCCGGGCGGCGACCTCGTCGTACCCGGTCGGTTCGAGCAGCGGCGTCACGGCGCCGGCAGCCAGCCGGGAGGAGTCGAGGAGGTTGTCGACGAGCCCGGTGAGCCGGTCGGCGGACTCCTCGACGGTCTCCAGCAGTTCGGTGCGGTCGTGGTCCGAGAGCGGCAGCCCCGGGTCGCGCAGGCTCCCCACGGCGGCCTTGATCGAGGTCAGCGGGGTGCGCAGGTCGTGGCCGACGGCCGAGAGCAGGGCGCTGCGGGTCTCGTTGACCTCCGCGCGTCGCTGCGCGAGCCTGGCCTGCTCGGCCGACCGCTGGCTGCGCAGCGCGAGCAGGGCCTGGCCGCCGACGGTCTCCAGCAGCCGCCGGTCGTAGGCCGGCAGGGAACGTCCGGTGCCGACGAGGTGCAGCCCGTCCTCCACCTCGACGTCGACGTCCGCGTCCTCGGGGCGGGCGCAGTCGGGCGGCCCGGAGACGGCGACGCGTCGCCAGTCGCCGCCGTCGCGTTCCAGCAGGGCGACGCTGCCGAGCCCGAACGCCTCCCGCACCTTCTCGAGCAGCCGCGGCACCGGATCGGCCCTGGTCAGGACGGTCCGCGCGAACGACGCCAGCAGCGCCGCCTCGGTCCGGGCGCGGGCGGCCTGCTCGCCCCGACGGGCGGCCCGGTCGACGACGAGCGCCACCAGCACCGCGACGACCAGCATGACGGCGATCGTGACCGCGTTCTCGGGCTCGTTGATCGTCAGGGAGTAGCGCGGCGGGGTCAGGAAGAAGTTCAGCAGCAGGCCACCGAGCAGCGCGGCGAGCAGCGCCGGCCCGAGGCTGCCCACCAGGGCCGCGACGATGGTCGCCAGGAAGAACAGGACGACGTCGGTCGACAGGCCGATGACGTTCTCGAGCGTGGCGCCGAGGACGGTCGCGACCACCGGGCCGACGACGCCGAGCACCCAGCCGAGCACCCGCCGGTTGGTCGGCAGCGCGGTGCGTAAGCGTGGGACGCGCAGGGCCGATCCGGCGGCGCCGTGGGTGACCATGTGGATGTCGATCGACCCGGACTCCGCGACGACGTGGGCGCCGATGCCGGCGTCGAAGAGCCGGGCGAAGCGGGACCGTCGCGACGTGCCGAGCACCAGCTGGGTGGCGTTGGCGCCGCGGGCGAACTCCAGCAGCGCGTCGGCCACCCCGGCCGCCCCGGAGTCGCCGACGACGGTGTGGAAGCTGGCGCTGACGTCGTCGGCGAGTCGGCGCAACGCGGTGGTGGCCCCGACGGGCGCGCCGGCCAGCCCGTCGCCGCGCAGCACGTGCACGGCGAGGAGATCGGCCTGACCTGCACGTTTGGCGATGCGGGTGGCGCGGCGCAGCACCGTCTCCGACTCGGGCCCGCCGGTGAGGGCGACGACGACCCGTTCGCGGGTCTCCCAGGTCTCGCGGATGTGCTTGTCGTTGCGGTAGCGCTGCAGGGCGACGTCGACCTCGTCGGCGACCCACAGCAGTGCCAGCTCGCGCAGGGCGATGAGGTTGCCGACCTGGAACCAGCTGGCCAGTGCGGCGTCGACCTTCTCGGCGGCGTAGACGTTGCCGTGCGCGAGGCGGCGGCGCAGCGCCTCCGGGGTGATGTCGACGAGCTCGATCTGCTCGGCGCGGCGCACGAACTCGTCGGGCACGGTCTCGCGCTGGCGCACCCCGGTGATCCGCTCGACGACGTCGTTGAGCGACTCCAGGTGCTGGATGTTCACCGTGGACAGGACGTCGATCCCCGCTGCGAGGATCGTCTCGACGTCCTGCCAGCGCTTCTCGTGCGTGCTGCCGGGGGCGTTGGTGTGGGCCAGCTCGTCGATGAGGACGACCTCGGGACGCCGGTCGAGGACGGCCTGCACGTCGAGCTCGCCGTCGACGAGGCTGCCGACCCGGGTGTGGCGCCGCGGCAGGACCTCCAGGCCGTCGAGCAGCTCGGCGGTCCTCGCGCGGCCGTGGGTCTCGACGACGCCGACGACGATGTCGGTGCCGCGGTCGCGCCGGCGTCGGGCCTCGCACAGCATGGCGTAGGTCTTGCCGACGCCCGGTGCCGCGCCCAGGTGGATGCGCAGCTCCCCCGACGTACGAGGCCCGGTCATGCTCCGCTCCTACCGTGACGACGCGGCCGCCGCGATCGCGGCGTTGAGCTCCGGCACGTTCACCGCGGGCTCGCCCAGGAAGCCGAGTATCCGCCCGTCCGTCGCGTCGGCGACGAGCTGCTCGACACGCCCGACGGGCAGCCCGGTCACGCGGGCGACCCGCGCGGTCTGCAGCGCCGCGTAGTCGGGGCCGATGTCGGGGTCGAGGCCGGACGCCGACGCTGCCACGGCGTCGGCGGGCACGGCTGCGGGCGCGACCCCCTCGCGCTGTGCGATCGCGGCGCGGCGCTCGTCGAGGGTGGCGAGGAGGTCGGTGGAGTCCTGGGCCTTGTTCGACCCGCCCGAGGCGGGGAGCGACGCCACCGACGGCCGGGTGTGGAAGTACGGGTCGGCGGCGGGGTCGGCGGCCACGGGGTCGACGGCGACGACCGGGACCGAACCCTGTCCCTCGGCGGTGGCCGACAGCCCCGGGAGTCGCGACACCCCCCACACGACCAGCGGGTACACGACGCCGCACAGCACGGTGAAGACGATCAGCACGGCGAGGCCGGTGCCGGCCTGCCGCCTCAGAGTGGTCAGCACATCAGATCCCGGGGATCAGTCGGACGAGCAGGTCGATGAGGAAGATGCCGACGAACGGCAGCACCACGCCGCCGAGGCCGTAGACGAGCAGGTTGCGCCGCAGCAGCCGATCGGCGGAGGTCGGCCGGTAGCGCACGCCGCGCAGGGCGAGCGGGATCAGCGCGATGATGATCAGCGCATTGAAGATCACCGCCGACAGGATCGCCGACTGCGGCGAGTGCAGTCCCATCACGTTGAGCGCGCCCAGCGACGGGTAGAGCGTCACGAACATCGCGGGCAGGATCGCGAAGTACTTCGCGAGGTCGTTGGCCACCGAGAACGTGGTCAGCGCGCCGCGGGTGATGAGCAGCTGCTTGCCGATCTCGACGATCTCGATCAGCTTCGTCGGGTCGGAGTCGAGGTCGACCATGTTGCCGGCCTCCTTGGCCGCGGCCGTCCCGGTGTTCATGGCGACGCCGACGTCGGCCTGCGCGAGGGCGGGGGCGTCGTTGGTGCCGTCGCCGGTCATGGCGACGAGCCGCCCGCCCTCCTGCTCGCGCTCGATGTAGGCCATCTTGTCCTCGGGCGTGGCCTCGGCGATGTGGTCGTCGACGCCGGCCTGGGCGGCGATGGCCCGCGCGGTGCGGGGGTTGTCGCCGGTCACCATGACCGTCCGGATCCCCATGGCGCGCAGCTCGGCGAAGCGCTCCGCGATGCCGGGTTTGACGACGTCGGAGAGCCTGATGACGCCGAGGACCCGGTCGTTCTCGGTGACCACGAGCGGGGTGCCGCCGTCGTCGGAGATGGCGTCCGAGACGGGGTCCGGGACCGTGACCGCGCCCTTGCGGATACGCCTGCCCCCGATGTCCACCCCCGACGTCCGGGTCTGCGCGGTGAACGGCACGAACTCGGCGCGCGCTTCCTCGGCCGTGGCCTCGGGTGCGAGGCCGAACTCCCGCGCGCACAGGTCGACGACACTGCGGCCCTCCGGCGTGCGGTCGGCGAGGCTCGACAGCCGCGCGGCCTCCGCCAGCTCCTGCGCGGACACCCCCTCGACGGGGATCAGCTCGGTGGCCTGCCGGTTGCCGAAGGTGATCGTGCCCGTCTTGTCGAGCAGCAGGCTGTCGATGTCGCCCGCGGCCTCGACGGCGCGGCCCGACTTCGCGAGGACGTTCCGCTGCACGAGCCGGTCCATGCCCGCGATGCCGATCGCGGAGAGCAGGGCGCCGATGGTCGTCGGGATGAGGCAGACCAGCAGCGCCACCAGCACGACGACCGACTGCGGCGCGCCCGCGTACGCGCTCATGGGCTGCAGCGCGACGACGGCCAGCAGGAAGATGATCGTCAACGCGGACAACAGGATCGTCAGCGCGATCTCGTTGGGTGTCTTCTGCCGCGACGCCCCCTCGACCAGCGCGATCATGCGGTCGACGAACGACTCCCCCGGCTTCGTGGTGATCTCGACGACGATGCGGTCCGACAGCACGGTCGTCCCGCCGGTGACGCTCGACCGGTCGCCGCCGGCCTCCCGGACGACGGGCGCGGACTCACCGGTGATCGCCGACTCGTCGACGGTCGCGATGCCCTCGACGACGTCGCCGTCGCCGGGGACGGTCTCGCCGGCCTCGACGACCACCCGGTCACCGACCGCCAGCTCGGAGGCGCCCCGGGTGGTCCCGTCGAGCATCCGGGCGACGGTGTCGCGTTTGGTCCTGCGCAGCGACTCGGCCTGCGCCTTGCCGCGGCCCTCCGCGACGGCCTCCGCGAGGTTCGCGAAGAGGACGGTGAACCAGAGCCAGACGGCGACGAGCCAGCCGAACAGCGTCGGCTGCCAGGCGGCGTCGAGGGTGACGAGCACGGAGCCGACCCAGACCACGAACATGACGGGGTTGCGGAGCTGGGTGCGCGGGTCGAGCTTGCGGAACGCGTCGGGGACCGAGGTCCACAGGCTGCGCGGGCTGAACGCCCCCGCGTCCACAGATGCGGGTTTCTCCAGGGTGGCGGTCATGCGAGTGCCTCCGCGATGGGCCCGAGCGCGAGCGCCGGGAAGAAGGTGAGGGCGGCGACGAGGACGACGGTCCCGGCGACGAGCACGCCGAACAGCGGTTTGTCGGTCGCGAGGGTCCCGGCGCCCGCCTCGGTGCGCCGTTGCTGCGCGAGGGAGCCGGCGAGGGCGAGGATCGCCAGGATCGGCACGAACCGGCCGAGCAGCATCGCGATCCCGAGCGTCGACTGGAAGAAGTCGCTGGTCACGGTGATGCCGGCGAACGCGGAGCCGTTGTTGTTGGCGGCGCTCGCGTAGGCGTAGAGGACCTCTGAGAAGCCGTGCGCGCCGTCGTTGTTGAGCGCGTCGAGGGTGCCGGGCAGGGCGATCGCGAGCCCTGCGCCGACGAGGACGACGGCCGGCATCACGAGAATCGACACCGCCGCGGCGGTCACCTCGCGGCGGCCGAGCTTCTTGCCCAGGTACTCCGGCGTGCGGCCGACCATCAGCCCGGCGAGGAACACCGCGATGATCGCGAGCACGAGCAGCCCGTACAGGCCCGCACCCACTCCGCCCGGCGCGACCTCGCCGAGCAGCATGTTCAGCAACGTCACGCCGCCCGCGCCGCCGGAATAGCTGTCGTGCAACGAGTTGACCGCACCGGTGGAGGTGCCGGTCGTCGACACCCCGAACAGGATCGACGACGGGACCCCGAAGCGGGTCTCCTTGCCCTCCATCGCCCCTGCCGCGATGCCCGCGGCGCCGTTGGGGTGCGTCTCGGCCAGCCAGGCGACCGTCAGCATGATCGCCCACAGTCCGGCCATGACGGTGAGCAGCACCGAGCCCTGTCTGCGGTTGCCGACCATCGTCCCGAAGGTCCGCGTCAAGCTCACCGGGACGACGAGCAGCAGGAAGATCTCGAACAGGTTGGACAGCGCGGTCGGGTTCTCGAACGGGTGCGCGGAGTTGGCGTTGAAGATGCCGCCGCCGTTGGTGCCCAGCTGCTTGACCGCCTCCTGGGACGCGGTGGGTGCCAACGGGAAGGTCGTGCCCCCGACGTCGACGCCCGAGCGCAGCGACATCGTCACGCCCATGACCAGCAGGAGCACCGCGGCGACGAACGCGAAGGGCAGCATGATGCGGACGACCGCGCGGGTCAGGTCGACCCAGAAGTTGCCGATCCGGTCGGTGTTGCTCGCGACGATGCCCCTGATCAGCGCTACGGCCACCGCGATCCCGACGGCCGCGGAGAGGACGTTCTGCACCGTCAGCCCGGCCATCTGCACCGTGTTGCCGAGCGTCTGCTCGGGCACGTAGGACTGCCAGTTCGTGTTGGTGACGAACGAGATCGCCGTGTTGAACGCCGTCGCCGGGCCCACCGAGCCCCGGTCGAACGACGCCGGCAACACCGGCTGGAGCCGTTGCAGCAGGTAGAGCAGCACGATCGAGACGAAGGAGAAGCCCAGGACGCCCGCGGCGTAGACGGGCCATCGCTGCCCGGACGACGGATCGACCCGCGCCACCCGGTACAGCAGCGTCTCGACGCGCCAGTGCCGCTCGGTGGTGAAGACCTTCGCCATGTAGTCCCCGAGCGGGGCGTAGCAGGCGGCGAGCAGGACCAGCAGCGCGGCGACCTGGAGCAGGCCCGCGAGAGTGTCGTTCACGACGTCAGAACCTCTCCGGCCGCAGCAGCGCGACCGCCAGGTAGACGAGCAGGGCGAGCGCGACGCCGCCGCCCACCACGTTCGTCACCACGTCGACGGTGCTCACAGCCGCTCCAGACCGCGCAGGCACAGCGCCAGGACGACGAACCCGCCCACCAGCAGCAGTGCGTACAGCACATCGGCCACGGGACAACTCCCTCGGGGACCCTCGCCAGACCCTCTGGCGGAGACGTCGCCGAGTCTTGGTCCGGGCGGGGGCCGGCGACGGTTTCCCGACGCGACCTTGACGCCCTCACCAGCGGTCTTGACGCGATCCTGACGCCCGCGAGACGGCGGTCACCGGGAGGGCGGACGCCGGAGTGGCCTGACCACCACACCATTGACCACATAGTCAAGTATTGACCTGAGCAAGTGCCGCGTCTTACGGTCCCGCCCGTCCTTGCTCTGCCCGTTGGGAGACCACCAGTGCACATCGCCGAGGGTTATCTGCCGCCGCTGCACGCAGCAGCCTGGGGAGTGGCAGCCGCACCGTTCGTGATCCACGGCGCCCGTGCCGTGGTCCGCCAGGTCCGCGACGAGCCCGACACCAAGCTTCTCCTCGGCGCCGCCGGAGCGTTCAGCTTCGTCCTCTCGGCGTTGAAGATCCCCTCGGTCACCGGCTCCTGCTCGCACCCCACCGGCACCGGCCTCGGGGCAGTCCTGTTCCGACCACCCGTCATGGCCCTGCTCGGGACGATCGTGCTGTTCTTCCAAGCCGTGCTGCTCGCGCACGGCGGGCTCACGACCCTGGGCGCGAACGTCTTCTCGATGGCAATCGTCGGCCCCTGGGTCGCCTACGGCGTCTACCGGCTGACCCGGCAGCTCGGCGGCGGACTCGGCCTCGGCGTCTTCCTCGCTGCGGCACTGGGTGACCTCGCCACCTACTGCGTGACCAGCGTTCAGCTCGCGCTCGCGTTCCCCGACGCCGCCTCCGGCATCGCCGGCGCGATCGTCAAGTTCAGCTCCATCTTCGCGATCACCCAGATCCCGCTCGCCATCAGCGAAGGTCTTCTGACGCTGCTCGTCGTGCGCCTGCTCGTCCGCATCAGCCCCGACGAGCTGCGCCGCCTGCGCATCCTGCCGGCCGCGTCCGCCACCCCCGCCGCCTCGAAGGAGGTCGACGCGTGAAGCGGTCGACGCTGCTCAACTGGCTCATCGTCGTGGCCGTCCTGGCCCTCGCCGCCATCCCGGTGCTGTTCGTCGAGGGCGAGTACGGGGGTGCCGACGGCATCGCGCAGGAGGCGATCACCGAGTCGCACCCCGACTACCAGCCCTGGTTCAGCTACATCTACGAGCCGCCGTCGGGCGAGGTCGCATCGGGCCTGTTCGCACTCCAGGCTGCGATCGGCGCCGGCGTCGTCTGCTACTACTTCGGCGTCGCCCGGACGAAGCGCCGCTTCGCCCGGGAGGCTGCTACCGCGGCGGCGGCCGCGGGTGGGTCCGCGAATGTGTCCGACCGTCCGCAGCCGGTCGACGCCCGCGACTCCTGATGCTGCCGCTCGACGCAGCCGCCTACACCAACCGCTGGCGCACCCGCCATCCCGGCGAGAAGGCCCTGCTCTCGCTGGGACTGCTCGTGCTCGCCGTCGCCCTGCCGACGTGGCCGGGTGCGGCCATCGTCGGCGCCGCAGCGCTCGTCCTCGTGCTCGGCCCGGCCGGGCTCGCGCCGCGGGTGCTGTGGCGGGCCGTGCGGGTTCCGCTCGGGTTCGTCGTCACCGGGATGCTGCCGCTGCTCGTCGCCATCGGCGGGCAGCAGTGGATCCAGTGGGACCCGACCGGATGGCCCCGCGCCCTCGAGCTCGGCGGCCGCGCCGTCGCCGCCCTGCTCTGCCTGCTCCTGTTCGCGGCGACCACACCGTTGGCCGACCTCCTGCCCCGGCTCGAGAAGCTCGGCGTCCCGCCCGCAGTCACGGAGATCGCATCGCTCATGTACCGCATGCTCTTCCTGCTCCTGGAGTCGATCCGGGTCATCCGTGACGCCCAGGCCGGCCGGCTCGGCTTCCGCACCTGGCCGACGACCTTCCGGTCGCTGACCGGGCAGGGCGCCGCCATCTTCGTGCGCGCCTTCGACCGGGCCCGCCGCCTCGAGCAGGGCCTGGCGTCCCGCGGCTACAACGGCTCGCTGCACGTCCTCGTCCCGGCCCGGCCGGTCTCGGCGCCGTTCCTGATCGCGACGATCGCGCTGCTCGCTGCGATCGTCACCTCGACCCTGCTCCTGGCGCCCTGATGGCCACCCCGGTCCTGCAGGCCTCCGGTCTCGTCTTCTCCTACGAGCCCGGCCGGCCCGTCCTCGTCGGCGCCGACCTCGAGATCCACGAGAACCGTCGCCTCGCCGTGCTCGGCCCCAACGGCGGCGGCAAGACCACCCTCTTCCGGCTGCTGCTCGGCCTGCTCGAACCGACCGAGGGCGCCGTGATCGTCGACGGCACCCCGCTGCGCCGCAAGCGCGCCGACCTCACCCGGCTGCGCGAACGCGTCCAGCTCGTCCTGCAGGACCCCGACGACCAGCTCTTCGCCGCCGACGTCGCCCAGGACGTCTCCTTCGGCCCCCTCAACCTCGGGCTGCCGCCCGCCGAGGTCGAGCAGCGGGTCGACGCCGCCCTCACCGCACTCGGCGTCGCGAACCTCGCCGACCGCCCCACCCACCTGCTGTCCTTCGGGCAGAAGAAGCGGGTCGCGATCGCCGGGGCCGTCGCCATGCGCCCCGGCGTGCTGATTCTCGACGAGCCCACCGCGGGCCTCGATCCCGAAGGCGTCGAGGAGCTCGTCGGCACCCTCGACGACCTGCACCGCGCCGGGACGACCATCGTCCTGTCGACCCACGACGTCGACCTCGCGTACCGCTGGGCGCAGGAGGTCGCGGTCGTGGAGGGCGGTCGCGTCCACACCACCACCGCGGACGCCGCCCTCGCCGACGTCGACCTGCTGCGGTCCGCGCGGCTGGGACCGGCCTGGGCACCGGCGGTGCGCGACCTGCTCCGCGCTCTCGGCTCCGACGCCGCCCCGCTCACCGCGACCGAGCTGCACGCCGCCGTCGAGTCCCTGCAGCTCAGCCCGCGCGCGAACTGACCGGCGCGGCTCAGTCGTCGGGGTCCGGCGGCGGGCTGTCGGCGACGCGGCCGGGTTCGGGCCTCTCGCCGACGCGCTCCCGGTCGATGAGCGTGCCACCCACGAGCAGGTCGTAGACGCAGATCCCGACGACCCCGCCGATGAGCGGACCGACGATCGGCACCCACCAGTAGTTGCCGAAGTACGTCCCCTCGCCGGGGAACGCCAGCCTGCCCCAGCCCTCGATGTAGGTGAGCAGCCGTGGCCCGAGGTCACGCGCGGGGTTGATCGCGTACCCGGCGTTGGTCCCGAAGCTCAGGCCGATGGCGACCACGACGAAGCCGATCAGCAGCGCGCCCATGTTGTTCGACCGGGCCGGCCGGGGCCGACCGTGGGTCGTCCGGTCAGTCCGGCCGTCGCAAGAGGACCCATACCGTCTTGCCGTCGAGGTGAGGACTCACTCCCTGCGCGTCGCCGAGCGCGGCCACCACCGCGAGCCCGTGCATCGGGTCGGGGGTGCTCGGCGGGAGGGTCGACGAGCCGTCGCGGACCGAGACGCGCAGCCCCTGTGCATCCATGGTGAGGGCCAGCTCCGCCGGGCCACGGGTGTGCTGGACCGCGTTGGCCACCAGCTCGTCGGCGACCACCATCGCGCGGTCGCGGACCTCGTCCGGGATGTCCCAGTCCGAGCACGCGACCCGGACGAGCTCCCGGACATAGCGTGTCGCGCGGACGGCGCCCGGCAACTCGGTCGTCCGCCGGACCCGGTCCGGTGCGTGGTCCAGCCTGGCCAGGCCCGCTGCCCGGTCGGCGGCGATCGGAACCTCGCGCTCGTTGCCCGCGAGCCGCATGACGGTGACCAGCTGCCCCGTCCCGACCACCACCATCCGTGCCGTCGGCCACCCGCCGGAACGTGCCAGCACGGACGAGAACACCGCGGTGTGCGCCGACGACGTGGGCTGCAGCCCGTCGACCTCGATGAGCAGCCGGCCACGGTCGAGCAGCTGCTTGCCGAGTGCGCCGCGCAGCGTGCTGCTGGTCGCGACCGTGAGCCTGCCCGTGCAGACCGCCACCGGAACCCCGAGGTCGTCCTCGATCCGGACGGTCAGGTCGTCGTCGCGTCCGTCCCGCATTCCGCGTCGCCTCCCTCGTCCACCGTCGATGGTGCCTCACCCGGGCCCGCTCCGGGAGAGGCTGACGGCCGGGGCGGCGCGGCGCGGGTCGGGCCGGCCGCGCGGGCGGCGTCGGCCGCCGCGAGGTGGCGCGCGGCCGCGACATGGTCACCCGCCGCGGCCAGCACTGCGGCCGCCTCGACGTGACGGGCGATCGCGGCCTCGTGACGCTCGGCCAGCCGCGCCCTGGCCTCGGCGGCGTACCGACGCGCCTCCTGCGCCGCCAGCGCCGCGGTCCCGACGTCGGCCTCCGTCGACCCCTGGCTCCCCTGCGCGGCGAGCCGCCGTCGGCGCACCCGGAGCTCCTCGAGCCGGCCCGCGATCTGCTCCCGACGGCGCTCGACCGCCGCGAGCAGGGCGGCGTCGTCGTCCATCCGTCCTCCCGCCGGCTGTCAGGGCGCGCGCGGTCAGCGGGTGGCGTCCTCGGTCGCGGACGCCTCCTCCATCGTCAGGATCGCACCGACGACGGCTGCCGCGTCAGGCCCACGCAGCGGACTGGCGACGACGCGCACCTCGATGCCCCGCCCACGCCGGTTGATGGCGGCGACGGTGACCTCGTGCGGGCCGTCCTCACCCGCGAGCGTGCTCCGCACGACCGGCCGCACCTGGTCCAGTGGCAGCCCGATGTCGAGGTTCAGCAGGTGCTCCCCGATGGCCTCGTCACGGCGCAGTCCCCACAACTCCTCCGCCTGGTGGTTCCACGCCTGCACCACCAGCTCCGGGCCCACGACCACCACACCCGCCCGAAGGCTGGTCAGGATCGTCTCGAGGAACTCGTTGCTGCGGTCCAACTCGGCCGTACGGTCCTGCAGCTCGTCGTTGATCGTCTGGAGCTCGTCGTTGGTCGACTGCAGCTCCTCGTTCATCGTCTCCAGCTCCTCGTTCGTGGACTGGAGCTCCTCGTTGGTCGTCTCCAGCTCCTCGACCGTGGACTGCAGCTCCTCGTTGGTCGTCTCCAACTCCTCGTTGGTCGACTGGAGCTCCTCGTAGGCCGTCTCGAGCTGACGGTTGGCCTGCTCGAGCTCGTCCTGCAACCGGCGGAAGTCGGTGACGTCGTGGAACGCGACGCTGACACCGAGCGGCTCGATCACGCCGTTGGCCAACGGGCTCACCTGGACCTCGAGGTACACGACCTCGGGCCCGCGGTTGTAGGCGACGTCGGTGATGCGGACCGTGCGCCGCTCCTCCAGGGCCTTCTCGATGTGGCGGCGCAGCTCCAGCGGCCGGTACGACAGCTCGAGGTCCCGGAACGGCCGCCCGACGTCGCGCGCCGAGATGCCGAACAACACCTCGGCCTGCCGGTTCACCACGGCGACCAGGCCGTCGGCGTTGAGCACGACCTGTGCCAGAGGGGATGCGAGGGCCGCCTCGTCGCGCAGCAGCTCGATGCCGTCGGGCGCCGTCCGGGTGGCCATGGGCGGCGGGTCGGCGAACAGCGTCCCGTTCTGGGGCGTGACACGCGGGGTCTTGCGGAAGGTACGACGCTTGAGGTCGATCGGCAGGAACATCGTGCCGTGGCTGAGCAGCATCTCGGCCTTGCCCAGGAACAGCACTCCGGGCTCCGAGAGCCCGAAGTGGAAACGCGCCAGGATGCGCGCCTGCGTCTCGGCATTGAAATACATGAGCGTGTTGCGGCACACCAGCAGGTCGATGCGCGAGATCGGGGCGTCCTGCACGAGGTCGTTGCGACCGAAGATCACCGAGCGGCGCAGGTCCTTTCGGAACGTGAACCGGCCTCCGAGCTGCTCGAAGTACCGGTCGCGCAGCTCCTCAGGGACACCGCTCACCTCGCGCTCGGAGTACATGCCCTGCCGCGCGTGCGACAGCGCTTCCTCGTCGACGTCGGTGGCGTAGATCTTCACGCGGTCCCGGAACTCGGCAGGACCGAGCATCTCGGCCAGCACGATCGCGAGGGTGTAGGCCTCCTCGCCCGACGCGCAGCCGGCGCTCCAGACCCGCACCGGCTCGGTCGCGCTCTTGCTCGCCAGCAGCGCGGGCAACACCTCGGTGCGCAGGTAGTCCCACGCGTCGGGGTCACGGAAGAAACCCGTGACGTTGATCAGGATCGTGTTGAAGAGTGCGGTGAACTCCTCGGCGTGCAGCTCGAGGTGGTCGAGGTAGTCGCCGTACTCGGTGAGCCCTACCTGCGACATGCGCCGCGCCACCGCCGCACCAGGCTGCTGCGCTTGTACCCGGTGAAGTCGAACCCACGGGTCTGCTTCAGGTGCTGCAGCAAGGCCTCGAAGTCCGGATCCGGCTGCGACAACGGCCCACTCCTGATCACTCGGCCGCGCAAGCCCCCTCAGCGGGGCGCGCGAGCGAGACTAGCCGACACCCTTCCCGCCCTCCTCGCCGCCGACCCCGCGGGCCAGCATCCGTCGCAGGACCGCCGCCTCGCCCTCGGCCTGCTCGGCCCGGTACCGGTGATCGGCGGCCGCCTCGTGGCGGCCCGCCGTCGCCGCCGACACACCGAGCCGCTGGTGCAGCTCCGCCTTCTCGGCCAAGGCGCGTGCCGCCGACCAGAGGGCCGCCCCGATGTTGACGTCCTGCTGCGCGGCCAGGCTGGCCGGCGACCAGGCATGGCCCACGCGACAACGGAACCTCGGCGGCGGCGCCCCCGGCAGGCGGAACAGCACGCCGTCGCAGTCGGGGCAGGACAGTCCGGACGGCTCCGCGTCGTCGAGACCAGGGGTACCGTGCGGGTCCTCGTACTCGTCGGCCGCCATCCGAGCCTCCACCTCGGTCAGCTGATCGCGCCCGGCGCCGGCGGCCGTCGTCGACAGGTCCCCGGGCAGGACCGTCGACCCGGCCAGCAGTTCCGCGACCGTCGCACCCAGCTTCACCGCGGGCATGGCCCGCGCACCGTGCACGTGCTGGAGCGCGCTGCGCGGCATGCCGTCGTAGACGGCCTCCTCCGGGTCCTGGACGAGAGCCAGGCCGCCATGACGAACGAGATCGGCCAGCCCGGCCGTCCCGTCATCACGGTTGCCCGAGAGGACGACGCCGATTGCGCGCGACCCGAAGTCGACCGCCGCGGACCGGAACAGCGGGTCCACCGCCGGACGATGGCCGTTCTCACGAGGCCCGCGCGACAGATGCAGGTGGCCGTCCGCCACGACGACGTGATGGTCGGCGGGCGCGGTGAACACGGTGCCCGCCGACAACAGGCTCCCGTGCGCGGCCGTCACCGCCCGCAGGGGCCCCGCGCGGTGCAGGATCGCGGCGAGCGCGCTCGGGGCGTCGGCGGGGATGTGCAGCACGACCACGACCGCCGCGGGCAGTGCCGGCGGCAGCGCCCCGACGAAGGCGCGCAAGGCCTCGACGCCGCCCGCGGAGGCGCCGACGACCACGACCGCCGACGCCGGCGGTGTGTCGTCGCGTCGCGAGGTGACCGCCACGCCAGCACCTCCTCGCCACCGGCCGGTTCCGAGTTCTCCTACCCACGCAGAGCCGCCGCACACCTCACGCACGACCATGCCGGTCCGCCGACACCGGCGACGGTCAGGCGGAGGCGTCGAGCGTGGCGTCGACGATCACGAACGGCCCTGCCACGTCCAGGATCAGGCGGATCACCGGGTCGTCGCCCACCCGCACGCGGAAGAATCCCTCGCGGGCGACCACGTCATTCTGGACGTTGGCCAGCTTGCGTGCCGCACACACGGCCAGGAAACGCACCCCGGTCAGGTCGACCAGCAGCGTCGCCGCGTCCTGCCCGGCCAGCCAGCTCCCGAAGTCGTCGCAGTTGGCGAGGTCGAGCTCACCGGCCACGACGACGACCGCCGTGCCGGGTCGTGGACGCGACACCTCTCCCGCGGCCCCCGCGCTCCGCCAGGTCCCCGATGGCCGACCGTCGTCCCGGTGTGCCATGGCCGCCGTCCTCGCTCCGGTCGAGAGCATCGGGAATCGCCAGGGGATCCACCGTGGCGACCGGACACGACGGAACCACGACCGCGCCACCGCGGCAACCCCCCGCGGGCGCTGCCACACGACTGCGTCGCAGGTACGGCGGCTGCGTCACGGGTACGGCGGCGGGAACGGCCGTTCGGGAGCACGTGCCGTCACTCGAGCGGTTCGACGAGCTCCGCAGAATCCAAGCGCTCACCGAGGTCGCCGACCGCCGAGCGAGCCGCCGGGTGAGCGTGTCCGAGGCGTCGAGGAAGGCGTCGATCGACGAGGGAACCGATCAGGTCTGCCGGGGACGGCCATCGCTGCGACCGAGACGGTCGGTGAGATCGGTGATCTGCACGCGGGCCTGATCCAGCTCGCGGCGCACGGCGCGAAGTTGCTCGGACCGCTCGCGTAGATCGGTCTGCGCGACGTCTCGGTCCCGTACGGCGCGCGCCTGATCGGTGTTCGCGCGGTCCCGCTCCGCCTCAGCATGATCGCGATCGCGCCGGGCCTCGTCGCGCGCGTCATCGGCACGGCGCCGCGCGTCGTCGCTGGCAGCGACCTGCCCCTCGAGCTCGAGGATCATCTGCGCCGAGGTGAGGTTGTGCCCGGCATCGACGAGCGTGCGCAACCGCACGGCCTGGGCGAGCTGACGCCGGGAGTAGCGACGATGCCCACCAGACGTCCGGTGCGGGTGCAACACCCCCGCAGCGTCGAGACTGCGCAGAAAGGCCTGCTGCACATCCAGCAGCTCCGCCGCCTGCCCCATCGACACCGACGGGTAGTCCTCGTCGTCGAGCTGGTCGAGACCAGTCATGCGCCCTCCTCCCCGCACACGATAGCGGCTCACCCAGCACCCGGACCGACAACCTCCACTTGGAGACGTAGACTCACCGGCGGCTTGCCGCGCTTCGTGGGACTTGTGGCTAGCAAGTCTCAGTCATAGGCTTTAACTATTCAGCTGGCGTGCTGGAGCATCGCACCGCGACGCGAGAGGAGAGTCAGCGATGCCGACGCGTAGGTTCCGCGAAGCCGACGCCCTGGGCGTCGTCATCGACGCAGGACATGCTCTGCTGCCCGTCGCGAACCTGGTCAGCGTCACCCTTCGAAGCGAAGAAGGAACCTTCGACACCGTCGCCGCCTCCGACCCGCTGGCCGTGCGCCTCGACGAGCTGCAGTACCGGCTCCGGGAAGGCCCCTGCGTCGTCGCGTGCCGCCTCGCTGCGCTCAGCCCGTTCGCCTCCTCCGACGTCGGGGCCGATCCCCGTGTGGCCCGGTGGGGGCCGGCCGCGGTCGAGCACGGCGTACAGAGCGTGCTCTCCGTCGGCCTCTTCGCCCACAGGACGCCTGCGCGGGTCGGAGCGTTGAACTTCATGTCCTTCTCCCGCGGTGGCCTCGACACGGCCGACCACGGAATCGCGATGGTCCTGGCCGCCCACACCACCGCAGTTCTCGACGCCCGCGCCCAGGCCGCGACCGCCGCCCAGCTCAACGCCGACCTGCGCAATGCGCTGCGCAACCGCGACGTCATCGGCCAAGCCAAAGGCATCCTCATGGAACGCCAGGGCATCGACGACGCCGAGGCCTTCGAGATCCTGCGCTCGGTATCCGAACGCATGAACGTCGGACCCGAGCTGTTCTGCGACCTCGGCTACGTGAGCCGGACGGTTCGCGTCACGACCTCGTGTGCGGTCTCGACGATCGTCTTCCCCGTCGAGAGCGCATGCAGCCGGATCCTGCCCAGTGCTTCGTCTCGGCTGATGTCTCGACGCAGTGCCAGGACACGAGCGGCGACGGCAACGATGGCCAGGTCGGGCCCAGCGGGACTGGCGCCGAAGGCTTCTGAGAGTTTGTCGTAGTCGGCGACGATCCCGGTGAGCGCGAGCTCGGCGAGGACCGAGGCGTCGGCGTGCTCGCTGCGGGTCGGGCGCATCGGCATGGTGCGCCGGTGGAGAACGAGCACCCCCAGAGGCCGGCGGGTCAGCGCCAGAGGGTAGGCCGCCACGGCTTCGAGGTGCGCGTCGGATGCGGCGGCGACGAAGAGCGGCCAGCGGTGCTGCTCGTCTTCGAGCGGATCCGCGATCACCGGCAAGCCGGTGCTCACCGCCGTGAGCGAGGGGCCCTCGTCGGCTCGCCGTTCGAGGACGTCCAGTTCCGCCGCCCACTGGCTGGTCGCGGTGAGGAGTTGCAGGCGGCCGTCGTCGCGCACGAGGGACAGCGTCGCGGCCTCGACGGTGTCGAGCAGTTCGACAGCCGCCTGACAGACGGCGGAGGCCCACCCGGTCCAGGGCGCGTCGTCGACGTGCGCGGCCACCACCCGCCACAGCTGTGCCCGCCGGTCGACTCCGACGTCGGTGTCGGTGGCTCCTCGTGCAGCGACCAGGGCGGTGAGCGCCTCGTCGAGGCGCCCGGCGCGCGCCTCCAACGTCGCCGTCCTCGCCCACAGTCGCCGTGCACCGATGGCAAGTTGGCGCAGCTCGGGCCCGGTCAGGTCGGCGGTGGGCTGGTCCAGGCCGAGCCGGGCCACCGCTGTGCTGAGGTCCTCGACGTGGTGGAGGATCGCGGCGACGTCGCCACTTTCGTCGAGCAGCGGGGTGTTGATCGGAGCCCAATACTTGCGTTCAAAGGATCCGGAGGAACGGGTCGGCCGCACGTCGTAGCGCTGAACCTGCATCTCGTGCACACGTTTGCGACGCAGGACCCGTTGGAAGGAAGCGGACAGGTTGCGGACGCCATCCGCGCCGGGATCGTTCGGGTTGTCGGGGAACGCCTCGAACATCGGACGTCCGACGGTGTCCTCGACACTGCGTTCCGTTGCGGCGAGGTAGGCCGGGTTGCTCGCCCTGATCGTCAGGTCCCGGTCGAGAAGCAGGTACGGAGCCGCGGAGTGCGTGAAGATCGCACTTCGCGCAGCTGAGTCCAGCACCACGTTCATCGCAATCAGCTCCCCGTTTGCCCTCCGCGACAGGGCTCAGTGGCTCGCGATCACTCTCGTCAACTCCCACCTCGTGCACGATCGCTGCGACGCCGAGCGGCGAGGTCTCGGCCAGGCGCAGAAGCGCGCCTCCTTCTCGCGCAGGGCCGTTCCGTGCGAGAGCGCTGGTCCTGCGCGTTGGGCGCCGATCTGCCGAGCAACCCGTCGGTGAGCACGACGGGGCATCGAGCGGCGCGCAAGGCAGCCGTGCGCCTCCCGGAACGCGCCGGCATCGAGCACCAGCCCTCTCGACGCCGCGCCCTTGCCCGCCCTGCACACTGCTCCTCACAGCCACCAGTGGTTGCGCCGTACGCCCGCAGGCTACTGCGACCGCGCTCGATGACACGGGCCGGACCACGGTCTGCCGGGCGGTGGGCCGGGGGAATCGAAGGCCCTCGACGCCCACCAGGACCCGTCCCTCCCGGGCCGGCGCAGGCCCGTGAGCTCGGCGAGTCCAGGCCAGGTAACGCCGAGCGACCAAGCCGACGGGCGCTTTCGACCCGGGCCGATCCGGAATCCGAGGTCGGGCCGCGGTTCGTCCTGCCCACCATCGGGATCGCTCTGCTCGGCGCGCTGCTCGTCACCGACCCGCCGTCGGTGATTCGGCCTCCGATGCGGCTGAGACGTCGTCGTCTTCGCCATCCGCTTCTGAGACGCTCAGCACCCCTCGAGTCGTGCTGCGGCGCGACACGGTTCCGTCCCGCGGCGGGAGCCGCGAGTGGCTACTCTCGTGCGGGTCACGGTCGAGAGGAGCGTGTGCCGATGTCCACGCCGGCGACCACAGGATCACCGACGGACGCGGGACCCCGTCCCATCCGTGTCCTGCTCGTCGAGGACGACGCCGGCGACGCGCTTCTCGTGTCGGAGCTCTTCGCCGACGTCGGCGAGATCCACGACGTCGTCCACGTGCGCAGCCTCGCCGAAGCGGTCACCGCGACCGGCGGGATCGACTGCGTCCTGCTCGACATGCACCTGCCCGACGCGACCGGCCTCGACGCGCTGACGCGCCTCCTCTCTGTCGAGGGCCACCCGGCGATCGTCGTCCTCACCGGCGACGTCGACGAGTCCCGCGGCCACGCCGCCGTCGCCGCCGGCGCCGAGGACTACCTGATCAAAGGGAGAGTCGACGGGCAGCTGCTCACCCGTGCCGTCCAGTACGCCGTCGAACGACGCCACGCCGAGCGGCTCGCCCACCAGCTGCACGTGGCGCGCGTGCACGAGCAGGAGAACCGTCGCCTCGGCCGAGGCCTGCTCCCGACCGCGCTCGTACAGGACCAGGGCATCACGGTCACGGCCCGATACCAGCCGGGCTCGAAGCAGCTGCTGCTCGGCGGGGACTTCTACGACACCATCGAGACCGAGGACGGCACCCTGCACGCCATCGTCGGCGACGTCAGCGGGCACGGCCCCGACGAGGCCGCCGTCGGGGTGAGCCTTCGGATCGCCTGGCGCACGCTCATCCTCGCCGGCGTCCCCGCCGGCCACGTGCTGCCGGTGCTCGACCGGGTCCTCGTCACCGAGCGGCACGACCGAACGCTGTTCACCACGGTCGCGATGATCTCCGTCGCCGCGGACCGCCGGCACGCGGACCTCTACCTCGCCGGCCATCCACCGCCCCTGCTGCTCGACGGGACGACGCCCCGCCCGCTTCCCGACCACGCGCTCGGCGTTCCGCTGGGGGTGCACCTCGGCACGACGTGGGAGCCCGTCGAGGTCGGCCTGCCGGACGGGTGGGCGCTGCTGCTCTACACCGACGGACTCATCGAGGCCCGCGACGCGGGCGGCGAGCTGCTCTGGATCGACGGCCTCGTCGACGTCCTCACCCCGCTGCTCGCCGAGGCCGGCACGCACTGGCGGTCGGAACCGGACGCGGTCCTCGACGCGCTGCTCGGGACCGTCGACTCCCTCAAGCCCGTCCGCGCCGACGACCGCGCCGTGGCGCTGCTGACCAGCTCGTCGTCACCGGTCGCGGACGGACATGGTGTCGCCGACCCACCTCCCGAGCACTCCGACCTCGCAGACGACCCGACGGAACCGCACGAGGGGAGGAGCATGCGGCAGGACTACGACCCCGTGCCGGATGCCTCCACCCACGTCCGGCGCGACCTGCGGGCGTTCCTCACTGGCCGGCAGATCGACGACGACACCGTCGAGGACGCGCTTCTCGTCGCCAACGAGCTGGCCAGCAACGCCGTCGACCACGCCCGCACGCCGTTCAGCCTCACCGTCACGGTGACCCCCGGCAACGTGCGTGTCGAGGTCGCCGACGAGTCCCCCGACGAGCCGCGCCTCCAGCCCCTCGACGTGCGGGCGGCCCGGGGACGGGGGCTGCAGATGGTGCAGAACCTGTCGTCGGCGTGGACGTTCCACCGCCGCGGGAGCGGCAAGATCGTCGTGGCCGACATCGCCGTCGTCGCGGCGAACCCCGCCTGACCTCGCCGCCTCGGGCCCGCGAGGTGTGTCCCTGGCACACGAGAAGGGCGGGTGCCCGGTCCGGCACCCGCCCTTCCCGCCACGACTGCGATCAGCTCGCCGGCATGAGCACCTTGTCGATCACGAAGACGGTCGCGTTCGAGGTCGGGATGTTGCCGCACAGGATCTTGGCGGTGTTGCCCTTTCCGTCGGTCACCGTCGGTGCCTCGGGGGTGCCACCGATCTTCAGCGTGCCACCGGCGAGCTCGGTCGTGGTGCCGGCCGCGACGAGGCCCTTGGCGTCGTACCGCTGCGGGACGACGTGGTAGCTGAGCAGGCCGCCGAGCTGCGTCGGGTTGGCCAGCAACTCGTTGAACGCCTGGCTGCCCAGCTGGGTCTGCACCGCGTCGAAGGCGCCGTTGTACGGGGCGAAGACAGTGATCGCCTTCTGGCTGTTGAGGGTGTCGGCCAAGCCGGGGACCTTGCCGACGGCCGTCACCAGCGTGGTGAGCAGCGGGTTCGTGCTCGCCGCACTCGCGACGGGCTGCGGGCCCATGCTGTTCAGCGAGCCCGGCGCCTCACCCTGCGGCAGCTGGCTGCAGGCCGGACCGAACACGTCGGCGTTGGTGGTCACACCGCTCGACGCGGCAGCGGACGCCGAGGCCGACGCGGGCGCCGACATGGGCGCGGAGGACGCCGTCGTCGAGCCGGAGCCCGAGCCACCCCCACACGCCGCGAGGGTGACGGTGAGCGCGGCGATCGCGCCGGCGGCGGCGAGCCGGAAAGGCTTCTTCATCGGATTCTCCAGTGCTTTCGGCCCGGCTCGTCCGGGCCTGTCATCGAACTTTCGCGACAAGGGAGCCGGGCGGTTCACGGAAACTTCCGCTTCGAATTCACCGCCGATCCGGTTCGACTCCGATCAGGTGACATCTGCCCAGGTGGTGAGACGGTTACGCACGCAGGAGACGCAGTAACCGGTGCCCAGCGAATCGCTCCGCAACAACGCCGGAAATTCCTGTCGGAATCACCACACAATTCGAACCAGGCGCGCCGGCCGCGTAGTCGTCAGACGACGACCTGCCCGCTGGCGACGACCTCCGTCGGCGCAGCGGGCGCGGCGCGGCCCGGCTCCACCGACACCGCGTATGCCGACACGGGGGCCGTCGACGCGATCCGCACAACCTCCGGGGCGGCCGGCCCGGCGTCGAAGGTGCCGAGCGCTTGTGGTGCCGCGGCCCCGTCGAGACCCCACAGCACGTAGACGGTGCGGGTCGCGTCGTTGGCACGCAGGTCGGCCGTCACCACCTGGACGGCCCCGGAACCGACGACGACCGCCGCGACCGGCGCGCCGTGCCCGTCGGTCAGGGTCGCGTGCCTACTCCCCGGTGTGTCCAGCCCCGTGACGATGCGCCCCAGCTCCTGGGCCTGTGCGATCGCGGTGTCGCGCTGGCCGGCGAGGCTCGACGCCTGCCCTGCCAACCCGCCGATGACGATCGCGAACACCGCCGCGGCCGCCGCCACCCGGCGTCGGCCGAGGGTCCGCGCCCGCGCTGGCGGAGCCGGCGCACCTCCATCGACCACCCGCAGCGGCGACACCGGCTCACCGTTCGCGGCGCGCAGGATCCGTTCCCGCAACCGCAGCGGCGGCGCCGTGCTCGGCACCGCGGCACCGAGGGCGCCGAGAACCGCGTGGTGACCACGCAGAGCCTGGGCGCACTCGGCGCAGCCGCGGAGGTGCGCCGTGACCGCGAGCTCCTCGTCCGGCTCCAGCGCGTGCAGGGCGTGCCCGGCGACATGCCTGCTCATCGCGCACGGCCCCGTCCGCGCAGTCATCGGACGTCCTGGTCGGTGATGCACTGCGATCCGAACGCGTCGCCCAACGTCGTGCGCAGTCGGGCGAGCCCCGCGAAGGTTCGCGACTTCACGGTGCCCAGCGGTACCCCGGTCAGCGCCGCGACCTCGCGCTGGGTGTATCCGCCGAAGTAGGCGAGCGTCAGAGCCCGCCGCTGGTCGTCCGGCAACGTTCCCATCGCCTTGCGCACCGATCCGGCGACGACCGCGTCGATCGCCTCGTTCTCCGCAGCGGGCAGCTCCGGGAGCTCGGTCGACTCGTCGAGCACCGTGGTGCGTCGGCGGCGGGACTCCTCCCGCCGCACCAGGTCCACCGCGCGCCGGTGGACGACCGTGAGCAGCCACGAGGAGACGCGGCCGCGATCAGGATCGAACCTGCTCGCGTCCCGCCAGACGCCGAGGAACGCCTCCTGGACCGCGTCCTCGGCGAGTGCGTCGTCACGACAGATGCTGCGCGCCAACGACCAGGCACGTCGGCCGTACCGGTCGTACAAGGCGGCCAGAGCTTCCGTGCGGCCCTCCGCGATGCGGGCGAGCAGCACCTCGTCCGAGGGCGGCGATGCGCCGACTCGTTCCGCCGGCGCAACGGCTCTCGGATCGTTCACACCCGACGTTCGCGCGGCCGAGCCCCACCGGTTCGGACGCGCCGGTCTTGGCACTTCGAGACCGGCCACCCGACCCGGGATGCACAGCTGGCCGACAGCGTCGACCCTGCTCACTACCAGCGACAACAGCATCCATCGGTGTCTCGGAGAACCCCGCCCCGACGGAATTCCGCGTTGTTTCGTGTCACACGGCGTGTCATGGCAGCGGGTTCGTGGTTCTGCCGGACGGCCTCGCCCCGAGCACGGATGTCGGAGCCGGCTCGCGTGGCTGCGAAGTTCGACGCGCTTCTTGACTGAACTCGCGGTCCATCGGATCGGCCTTGACGTCACAGACCGAGCAGGAAGATCACGCCCGCAACGATCAGACCGATCTCGACGAGCAGTACGAAGAGGTGGTCGCTGATGCAGCCGACGATCTTTTTGCCGGCCCAGGTGCCGAGCAGTGACGCGGGCGTGAGAGCGATCCCGAACAACAGCACCTGGGCGGTGAGCAGTTCCCCGGCGCCGTAGGTGGCGATCTTGGTGAAATGCATGGTCAGCGCGCTGGCGGCCGCGGTGCCGATGTAGGCGCCGCGGGTCAGGCCGAGGGCGAGGAAGAACGGGGCAGTCAGGGGGCCGACCGAGCCGAGCAGGGCGGAGCCGAGCCCGGAGACGGCGCCGACCGCGCCGAATGCCGGTTCAGGGGGCTTCCGCGGTTCGGGTCTGAGCCGTCGCCAGATGACGACGGCGATCAGGAAGGCTCCGAGCAGCCGTTTCAGCGGGGAGAGGGGGGCGTGCGCGAGGAGTAGCCCACCGACGACGGCGCAGGGGATGGCGCCGAGGGCGAACCAGCCGATCGGGGACCAGCGCAGCTCACTGCGGTTGAACCAGATCCTGGAGCCGTTGCTGGACAGCTGGGTCAGGGTGAGGATCGGGATAGCGGCTCGCAGCCCGAACAGGGCGGTGAACACTGGCAGGAGCAACACCCCACCGCCGAACCCGGCCACCGCGGACAGCAACGCGAGCGCGAACGCAGCGACCGAGGCGACGAGCAGTTTCGGCAGCAGATCGACGAGCACGGGACCAAGTGTGCTCACCGCCGGATGCCGCCGGGCGGGAGGGAGTCGATCCGTCCCGATGTGTCGATGGTGTTCGGCCTGGGCAGCACGCGATGAAGCAGATTCGCGGCCTCTTCGTGTGTCTCTGCCAGTCGATGGCTGCAGGTGGGTGGGTACCGAAGGCCCTCGTTCAACGGGCCCGGACGTTCTGGCGGGTGTTGTCGAGGCCGGCCGCGACGTTGACGGACATGTCTTCGAGGTGTGCGAGTGGGGCAGGTTCGAACGGGTGAGGTGGTGCTCCTGCCGGGAGCTCCACCTCACCCGCGTGTTCAGCGGCCGGCCCGAGGTCAACGCCGTCGCTTCGCGTCATGATGTCAACGCACCTGCGGTCCGAACAGCTGCTCGGCGGCGCCGCCCACCGCCCACGCAAGGAAGTTGTAACCGCGCGCAGGGTCGACCTTGAACGCGTTGATCGACGCAATGTCGGTTATGCGCATCAGGGTCCCGTCGGGGGCTGGGACGTGCACGATGTAGCCGCGTTCGAGGAACCACATGGACGTGGCGCTCGTCGGATCGCTGCCGTGATCCTCGAACACGACGGCAACATCGCCACTGCGAATCAGCTCCGACGTGCTCAACGCTTCGACCTCCGCACCCTCCACGTCGAGTTTGCACAACACGGGCTCCCCATCGGGCGCAACCGCGGTGAGTAGTTCATCCAATGTCGCGGTCGGAACACGACGATGACGGCCCGTGACCATCATCGGGAGGCTCGTCTGCGCCACGCTCGATGCCGCACTTTCGCGGGCCTCGACGAAGTCGACGGTCTCGCCGCTGCGCGACCACACAGCGGCCTGCAGCGTGCGGAAGGTGTCTCCGTTTAGACGATGGTTTTCCGATAGACCCCGGAATGTCGAGGGCGAGGCCTCTACGGCCAGCACCCGTTCGGGACCCTGCTGAGTTGAGCCTGCGATCACCGCCCACCATCCAAGGTTGGCTCCGCAGTCCAGGAACCGCATGCCCACCTGCAAGGCCTTCTCAACGACGGGGAGCAGTTCGGGCTCGTAACGTCGCTGCACGGACAAGCTCCGCATCCAATAGCCATCCCGTGGATGGGCGCGGAAACGGCCTCCGCCGGGTACGATAAATTCGGCATATGCGCCGGAGGACGCTAGAGTCCCCACCATGCGGCACGTTGTGTAGTGCCCGCGCCTGACGGTGTGGTTGACGACAAAGAATGCGGCACGTAATACGGCCACAACAGCAGCATCTCTGATTCCAGGACCACTGCGACAAAATCGCACGGGCTGTCCGTCGTTGATCGATGATTGAACGTGATCTGTCATCATTGCGATTCACCCTTGCCTGGTTGTCTGGTTCCAGTTTGTGGGCGGCGAGGCAAGCGCTGCGTAAGCTGTCGGTCGTCGCAGAGCAAGCGATGGACCAGTTCCGATCGTCGGTATCCCGTGCACAGATATCGGGCACGGTGGATTTGCGCGCAATCGAGCTCGCGGACGGACTGTTGACTGACGGGTTCGGGTTCGGGAGACCGGAGGTCAGCGTCGGCCGACGTCTCGGGCCGACCCCTATCCTTTCCGCGATCTCCCTCGCGGCCCCCTTCGCGATTCGCGATACGAGGGCAAGGGTCCCGGGGGGGCGCGGACGTCGAGCACGGCATGGGTCATAGACGGGCGCGGCCTCACCGCCCGCGAGCTGTCCCGAACGACGATCCGAGATCGCGCCTGCCAGGACTGAATGGATGTCGTCCTCGGCGCGGAAGATGCTCACCGGTGGTGAGTGCGTAGGAGACGACGCCGCAATCCCGTGGCCACGTCCGGGCCGCCCGCTTGTGCACGCTGATGACGACCTCGCCGTCCGACGCGACACCGTGCACGGTTCGCAGATCGCTGGTCTGCCTCCTTTCTGCGGAGACGATCTCCTCTGTCGTCACGGTCGGACTGGTCTCGCACAGCGTGATCTCGCGACCGTGAAGTCAGCGCGCAAAGCTGTAGCGGGGCGGTCACCCGAGAACCAGCAGCACTGCCGTGAGGACAGCCGCGATCGCCAACCCGACGATGAAACTGCCCGCGCCGACCAACACAAGTAGGCGCCCCACGTTCGACATGTATTTCCGTACGCCATTCAAGGTCAACCCCGCCGCATCTGAAATTGACGCCAGACTTCAAAGGATCCTCGGATCCGAACGATAGGCGAGGTTCAGTTACAGGTCGACACGCGACTGCTTAGCGGACGGTAAACGGGGGGCCAGGGCGAACAGTCCCGCCGTCGAGCGGGCTGTCGCGCGCCGGGGCCTGGAGGTGGCAGTTCCTCGAGGCCGATCGCCCGCCGAAGACGGTCAGCCAATTAGGGCTAAGGGCTGTGTCTCCCGAATGGGAGCTCGTGGTCGAGAGATGCGTGATCGGTGTCGCGGACTGCGCTGCACTCCGACGTCCAGTGTGGGCGCCGATCGCCACGCTGCTGCCGTCGTCGACTGGTCGTTGCGGCCGTCAGTTCCGCGACGGCCGCCCGGTGGCCGAGGGGATCGTCTACCGCCATCGGTGCGACTCCCGTGACGTGACGTGCCCGCAGAGTCTGGGCCGTGGCAGATTCAGGGGAAGCGCTGTCGCCGCTACAGCGGGGACAGCATCTGGGACCACGTCTCGCCGCCCGACCTGCGCTGATACCGCCGGAGTCGTGAACTGGGACGCCGGCGTGGACTCCACGGGGTGCTCACCCGTCACGCCCGACCGGCCATGGCTGCGGCGCGTACTGGAGACTCCCCCACGCGGCGCGGGCGCCACTGTCACCGATGCGGACGACCTGCACCGCCGACACCAGCGCGAACCCTACCGTGAGCACGGCCAGCACGAGGGCGGCTACCTGGGCCTGACCATCGCGGATCCGCGGCGCGGCCATGGTGCCGGGTCCGGCCCGGTGTGCGGCCAGCGTCGCGTCCGCGGTGCGACGGCGGCGCATGCGGTCGAGCGCCACGAGTGCCGCCACGCACACCAGCATCGCGGCGACGAAGACCAGCAGCTGGTCCCCCAGCTCGACGTGCGCCTGGATCGACGGGGTGCGGGGGATGTTGCGTTCCAGGCCTTCCCCGGTGCTGGTGGCGACGGGGATGGCGAGCGTCGCCATGGCGGTGAGCGCGACGACCGGCCATGCCCACCGGGCACGGACGCGCGGCCACACCGCGACCAGCACCGATCCGATCACGGCCGCCGGGACCAACACGATGACCGCGTGGACCACCAAGGGGTGCAACGGAAGTCCGAACATGAACGTGGGCAACGATCAGGCCTTCCGCAGTCGGTCAGGTACGGCTCCGATCGTCGCGGCGCAATCTCAGAGCTTCCTTGGAGGCTGTGAAGACGGGTCGGCGGCGGGAATCGAGAGCCGGAACGTGGCGCCGCCGGTGGTGCCCAGGAGTGTCACCCGGCCCTCGTGGGCGGTTGCGATCTCCGCCACGAGGGCGAGGCCGAGACCGTAGCGACGCTCACCCGACTCCCCCGGCCGAGCGGCCGTGGCGAACCGTTCGAACAGCCGAGGCGCCACCGCCGGATCGACGCCGCTCCCGTCATCGGCGACCTCGAGGGCGGCGGTGGCACCCTCGGAGCGCACCCTGACGTCGACGGTGTGGGTCGCGTGCCGCACGGCGTTGTCGATCAGCGCGGTGACCGCCCGACGCAGGGCCGCCGTGGATCCGACGGCCCGCACGGCTCCTTCGACGTCGAGCCGCAACTCGATGCCTCGGTCCTCGGCGGCGGCTGCCGCGGCGGCGAGCACGTCGCGGCACAGCTCGGCCAGGTCCACCGGCTCGCGGGGCCGCACGCCCAACGGATCGGCGGCGAGCAACAGGTCCTCGAGGATCGCGGTGAGTCGGCCCGCGTCGCTGACGACACCCTCGACCTCCGCGAGCAGCTGCGGATCGGCGTCGGGATCACGGCGCAGGCGCCTGCGCAGCAGCTGCGCGCGAGTGCCGAGCAACGTCAGCGGGGTCCGCAGTTCGTGGCCCGCGTCGGCGACGAAGCGTCGTTGCAGCGACAGCGCACCCGAGAGCGGGGTCAGGGCCCGGCGGCCGAGCCAGGTCCCGGCCGCCCCGGCCACGAGGAGCCCGGCGAGCCCGGTGGCGAACATGGTGGCGAGGAGCTGGTTGCGTGCGCTGTGGTTGGCCGTCAGGTCGAGGATCGCCTGGACGGTGACGCCGTCGTCACGCAACTGCGTCGCGATCTCGTACCGCACCCCACGAACACTGCGCTCCCTCGTCGGTACCGATGCTCCGTCTGCGGCCAGTGAGAGGCTGTTCGGGTCCGCGACACCGGTTGGCAGCCTCGGGGTCGCTCTCACCGACCCGGTCGGCTCACGCAACACCAGGAACATGCCCGCAGGCGGGTCCGTGGCGTCGTCCGCACGGTCGATCGCCTCCTGCAACGCCGCGCCGACCTGGGTTCGCTGCGCGTCGAGCAGGACCACGATGGCCACCGCCGTCAACGCGACGACGATCAGTCCCGCGAGCACCGCAGCCTGCACCCCGAGCCGCACGGCGGCACGCCGGGCGAGAACGGCTTCGCCCGTGGCGCCACCGCGAGTCATCCGAGCGGCCGGTCGGCGGTAGCGCCCGCGCCGTCCGTCGAGCTGCCGTCCGGACCGTCTGCCTCCGGGAGAGGTGTGCCGAGGCGGTAGCCCCGGCCGCGAACGGTCTCGACGACACCGCGACCGAGCTTGCGCCGCAGGTCGTGCACACAGGTGTCGACGACCACCGGGTTCTCCGCCTCCTGGAACGCCGGCGCCAGCAGGTCGTCACGCCCGAACACCTGCCGCGGCCGCGCCGCCAACGCCGCGAGCAGGTCGCATTCGCGCTGCGACAACGCAGTCCGTGTCGAACCCGCGACGACCTCGCGCGCGTCCAGCGCCAAGCGGGCGGCGCCGACCGGCAGCGTCCCCGCCAACTCCGCCTCGTCCTCGACGAGCAGCACCCACGGCCGGCCGATGTGCGCGGCGACGTCATGTCCGGGTTCGGTGGTCACGGCGGCAATCATGGACCGCGTCGGCCGCCGCGCCACCTCGCTCACCGCGGCGGACCTGCATGCGCCGACCTCGGATGCTCCAGCCGGGTGCAGTGATACCCAGGATTCTCCAAGAACACCGGAGTTGGGTGGGGCGCGTGAACGAGTCACAACGCATCCGCGCCGACGCTCGTGACCGGGGCCTGCGCCGCGCCTCGACGGTCACGACCTGGACTGCGGTCGGCGGTGCCGCGGCCACCGCGCTCGCCGCGTTCGTGCTCGCGCAGAGCCCCGCCGGCGCCCAGACCTCCGACGCCGCCGCCGACACGATCCCGACCGCTCCCACCCTCGGCAGCCAGGACTCCCCGGGCGATGTCTCCCCCGGCCAGAGCGTGAACCCCGACACCGCCGCCCCGACCACATCCATCCCGGCTCCACGGCGCTCACACACCACCCATCACTCGTCGTCAGGATCGGCTGGGCAGTCGCCGAGTGGGCAGGGAGCGTCCGGGCAGGGAGCGTCCGGGCAGGGGCTGCAGCCGCCCGCGGCACCGGTTGCACCGGTGTCCCCTCCGACGGTCCGCAGCTACTCCCACGCCACCTCGGGCTCCTCGTGACGGCTCCGGTGATCGTCGGGCCCGATGCCTCCGAGTCGTTCCCCGCGATCGGGACCACCGCGACCGTGGTGATCACCGACCGCATCGCCCTCCCGATCGCCGTCGAGATGCTCCGTCAGGACCTCGACGATCTCGACCGAGCATGCTCGCGCTTCCGGCCCGACTCCGAGGTCCGCACTGTCGAGCACCAGGCCGGCCACGCTGTGCAGGTGGGCGCCGTCCTCGCAGTGCACCTCGACGCCGCGCTGCGCGCAGCCAGGATCACCGACGGCCTCCTCGACCCGACCGTCGGCACGTGCATGGACGCCCTCGGCTACGACCGGGACCTCGCCGAGGTCACCGACACCGATGCCGACATCGTGCCCGTGCCGGCGCCCGGATGGTGGCGGTTGGCCTGGAGCCCGGCCGATCGCTCGCTGCTCGTCCCGCGCGGCACCCGGATCGATCTCGGGTCCACCGCCAAAGCCCTGGCCGCCGACCTGGCCGCCACGCGGATCGCCGGGCGAACCGGGTGCGGAGTACTCATCAGCCTCGGCGGTGACCTCGCCGTCGCAGGCCCTCCACCGGCCGGCGGATGGCGGATACATGTCACCGACGACCACGCTCAGGCCGGCCCGGGCCCGGTGATCTCCCTCGCCTCCGGCGGGCTGGCGACCTCCGGCACCACTCGGCGACGGTGGCGGCGGGGCCGCCGTCACTGCCATCACGTGGTCGACCCACGTACCGGGCTGCCTGCTCAGAGTGGCTGGCGGACCGTCACCGTGGCCGCCGGCGCCTGCGTCGACGCCAACATCGCCGCCACCGCCTCACTCCTGCTCGGAGCCGCCGCGCCCGGGTGGCTCACCACCGCGGGCCTCCCCGCACGGCTGGTCGGCGACGACGGCCAGGTCCGCACCATCGGTCAGTGGCCGCCGGAGAACGAAGGCGATCTCTGATGTGGACCTGGTACGCCAGCCGGGCCGCCGGCCTCGTCTCGCTCGTGCTGCTGACGACCACCCTCGTGCTCGGTATCTCCGGCATCGCCCGCGCAGCGACCGCGCGCTGGCCCCGGTTCGCGCTGGCCCGCCTGCACCGCAACGCCTCTCTGCTGGCTGTCGCCTTCGTCGCGCTCCACGTCGTCACAGCCGTGCTCGACGGCTACGTGCCGATCCGCTGGGTCGACGTCGTCGTCCCCTTCACCTCGGGCTACCAGGCTTTCTGGCTCGGCCTCGGCGCTGCCGCATTCGATCTGCTCGCCGCGCTGATCCTCACCAGCCTGCTGCGCGCCCGGATAGGGTTGCGGACCTGGCGAGTCGTACACATGGCCGCCTACGCCTGCTGGCCGCTCGCCGTCGTGCACGGACTCGGGCTCGGGGGCCCCGACACCACGACCGGGTGGATCCTCGTCCTGACTCTCTGCTGCGTCGCCGCCGCGACCGCCGGCCTGTTGTGGCGCGCACTCATCTGGTCCGACGGATCGCGAAGCGAACACCTGAGGTGATCGCCGTGCGCCGTGACCTTGTGCGTGCCGAACCGACTCCGACCTCCCACGGAACCTCCAAGAATTGACGGGTTGTCTGAGGTCATGACCACCACCCGGACACCCCCGCCGAACGGCGGTCGTCCCGTCCGCGCCCCTGGGACACGCGACCCCCGTGCACGCCGAGCCGCCCGCGACGAGGGCCTGCGTCGCACCCGGACCGTCACCAGCTGGACCGCAACAGGGGGCGTCGTCGCCACCGCGGTCGCCGCCCTGATCTTCGCCCATCCGATCACCGCTTCCGACACACCTACGGCCCCCGACAGCGTCGCCCCGAACGGCAGCCCATCGGCCGTCGCCGGTCGAGGAGACGTCGGAAGCGGATCACGCCTGCAACCGCCGACGCTCGCGCCCCAGCACACAGCGCCGGGAATCTCTCACGTCACCTCGGGAGCATCGTGAACCCAACCGGCACGCACCCCCTTGCCGACACCGTTCCGCGAACGGATCACACTCCGCAGCCAACCCGGGCTCGGGCGGCCACGCCGAGCCCCTCACGCCTGCTCGCCGGCTGGTCCGCCGGCGGACGTGCCGACGATCTCACCACCCATCGACGTCGGTACGGTCCACTGCCGCATCTCACCGCCGACGAGCTCGTCGACCTCGTCCACGCCGCCGGTCTGCGCGGGCGCGGAGGCGCAGGGTTCCCGACCTCGGTCAAACTGCGCGCGGTCGCCGACCGACGCCGACGCCCGGTCGTCGTGGCCAACGGGTGCGAGGGAGAACCGGCCTCCTGCAAGGACGCCGCGCTGCTCGATTGCGCCCCCCATCTCGTCCTCGACGGCATCGAGCTCGTCGCACGCACGCTCGGCGCCGAGTCCGCGATCCTCGCCATCCACGACGGCCCCGACGGCCCCGGTCCACGCCTGCGCACTCTCGCAGCGCAACGGCAGGGCCCGGTCCCGGTCCGGGTGCGCGGCGTCCCCGCCCGCTACGTCGCCAGCGAGGAGACCGCACTGGTCAACTTCCTCTCCGGCGGCCCGGCGACGCCGACGACCAGCCCACCACGACCCACCGATCGCGGCGTCGGAGGAGCCCCGACGCTCGTCGACAACATCGAGACGCTCGCCCACATCGCCCTCATAGCCCGCAACGGCGCCCCCTGGTTCCGCGAGCTGGGTACCCCCGACCTACCCGGCACCCTGCTGGTCAGCATCGACGGTGCCGTCCACACCCCTGGGGTGGTCGAGGTGGCCGCCGGGACGACCGTGCGGGCGGCCATCGAGCTCTGCGGCGGCCCCTCCGGACACGTCCAGGCGGTGCTGTCCGGCGGCTACGGCGGTGCATGGCTGCCCGCGACGGCGATCGAGACGCCATTGACGCACACCGCGATGCGCGCCGCAGGTGCCGCGCTCGGCGTCCCGACACTGCTTCCGCTGCCGTCCGGCGCGTGCGGGCTCGCCCACACCGCCCGGCTGGTCCGCTTCCTCGCCGATCAGTCGGCGGGCCAGTGCGGACCGTGCCTGTTCGGGCTCCCTGCCGTCGCCGCCGATCTGGCCGCGATCGCCGCCGGCTCCCGCGACGCCCGCCACGCCCACGACCGCCTCCGTCATCGACTGGACCTGGTCACCGGCAGAGGAGCCTGTGCGCTGCCCGATGGCGCCGCACGACTCACCCGGACCGCTCTCGACGTCTTCTCCGCGGACCTGCGCGACCACCTGACCGGTCGCCCCTGCCTCGCCGCGGGCGCTCCCATGATCTTCCCGCTGGAGTTTCGATGATCAAACGTCTACGCGTCGATCCGATCGCCTGCGCAGCGCACGGGCTGTGCGCAGACCTTCTCCCCGACCACATCGACCTGGACGAATGGGGCTATCCCATCCTCGCCGACGGCCGCACCGGACGGCCGCTGGGCCGCGACGACCAGCGCGACGCCCGGGCCGCCGTCGAGGCATGCCCCACCCTCGCCCTGCGGATCGAGGCCACGCCACGCTGAGACCGACCCTCTGCGGCTGACGTATCCGACTCGTCAGGTGTCGGAGGGTTACCCGCCTCAGCTCTGCCGCAGGTCACCGCCGTCGACTCCGCTGCTCCTCCGCCTCGGTGTACCGATTCGGCGATCGTGAGGAACGCTCAGGCAACGCCGAGAAGGCCCCCGGCGAGGACGTCGCTCGGGTAGTGCACACCCAGCAGGCCGGGCTGGCCGTCAGGTTCCTGACCGGCCTGTTCGGTGTCGACGGCGGTTTCTGAACGTCCCCGCCTTCGTCCTGCTGCTCGGCCCACCCCTGGGCGCGGCGGTGGCCACCTCCTTGTCCGTCATCGTGATCAACTCGGGCGCCGGGTTCGTCGGGGCTCGCCGCCTACTCGCCGAACGGTTCGCCCGCGGTGAGATCGACGAGCAGCAGTACCGCCGACGGCGATCAGTGCTGGAAGATCGGTCGCGACGAGCCCGCGGCCGATCAGTCGCCGCCGCCAGTACCAGCCGACCGTCCCGGCCGCGCCCAGCGCCGGCGGCTGATCAACGCATCTCCCGAATGCCACGGCCGCTTCACCCTGCTCACCAACCCCTACGACCGGGGCCCCGCGATGGCCGGCATGGGGCGGCGCTCCACCGGTGTCGACAGGACCGGTCACCCTCGTGACCTTGGTCGTCGACGGCCCGGCGGCGACACCCGCGCTGCGGCCACCTTGCCCGCCGAACCCCCGCCTGCCTCCGCGACCACCACCCGCTCCCCCAACGCTCCTTCGATCCCGCCCGCGACGACCAGATCATCACGGCACCGTCGGAGACTGGACCGTGACCGATACCGGCCCGCTCGCCCACCCCTTCCACCTGCACGTCTGGCCGTTCACCCGTCGTCGCGGCCAGCGACGGGAGACCCATGGCCGCCGTGCCGCAGGACGTGGTGCTCGTGCCACCGGGCGGGTGGGTGCGGCTACGCATCCCGGTCAACACCCGTACCGGTCGCAGCGTCTACCACTGCCACATCCTCGACCACGAGGACGCGCCGGCATGATGGCCACGCTCCTCGTCCGCTGAGCGCCCTCCTGGGGGCGCATCGGGACGGAAGCCCCTGTTGACCGGGACGATCCCGAGATCGGCTGAAGCCCTCGATCGACCGGCAGGGCCTAATTCCTCCCGCTCGGTCAGCGCGGACTTTCAAGCCCGTCCCCCAGGCTCACCGGGGTCCGGGAGCGGAGGGGGAGACAAATGACGACGAAGCAGCCACTCATGAAGGTCAGCACAGTGAACGCGTCGCCGTCGGCTGCACTGCTGCCCAGTCGGTCGCGCCGGCGGTCCATCGCGACGGCTCGGAGAATTCCCAAGGCCCTCCTCGTCGCCCTGCTGCTCGGAGGCCTTGCCTCCGGATGCGCGCAGAACAGCGAGCCGACAGGCTCATCACCGGCAGCGGCCACACCGCCCGCGGCGACCACTCCGTCAGCAGTGGTCACTCCGACGGCGAGTGCAGACCTCACCGCGGTGCTGACCCGCGCGATCGAGGAGGAACGCGACGCGAAGGCGACCTACGACAACGTGGTGGCCGCCTTCGGACAGATTCCGCCGTTCTCGCAGATCGCTCGAGCGGAAGCTCAACACATCGCCGAACTCGAAGCCGTCGCGGCAGCTCACCAGGTCGCACTTCCGGCCACCGCTTCTCCGGGGCGGCCGGCCCCGCCCACCCGTGCCGCCGCCTGCGCAGCAGGTGTCGCCGCGGAGCAGGCCGACGTGCAGCTATATGACGAGCTCATCCCTCAGGTCCGGGCGTACCCCGACGTCGTCCGCGTCCTCGACGGTCTCCGTGCCGCCTCCCAGGACAACCACCTGCCCGCGTTCCAACGCTGCGCCTGACGGACTCTGCCCTTTCGGACTTCCTGTACGCCACCCATGGACGCAGGCCACAGGTACCCCCGGGCACCATGTCCTGTGTCACGCCGAACGAAGGAGGGCAGCGTGGACGCACGAGGATGGGACCAGCGGTACGCGGCATCCGATCTGGTCTGGTCGGCGGGCCCCAACCGGACGGTCGCCGACCAAGTGTCCGGCCTGCAGCCCGGCAGCGCGCTGGACCTCGCCTGCGGTGAGGGTCGCAACGCGCTCTGGTTGGCCGAGCAGGGCTGGACAGTCACGGGGGTCGACTTCTCCTCCGTGGCCATCGAGAAGGCACGAACTGCGGCCGCCCAGCGCGGGCTGGACGTGCGCCTGCTCGTCGCCGACGTGACCAGGTGGCAGCCGGGCCGGACCTTCGACCTGGTCGTCGTGGCCTACCTGCAACTGCCGGAGGAGCAGCTACGCCAGGCGCTCGGCACGGCTGCCGCGGCGCTCGCGCCCGGCGGCACGTTCCTGCTGGTGGCCCACGACCTGACGAACCTCGACGGCGGGGTCGGCGGTCCGCAGGACCCGGCCGTGCTGCAGACCCCGGCGCAGGTCACCTCGCTGTTGCACAGCCTTCAGGTGCAGGTCGCGGAAAGAGTCCGCCGGCCGGTCGAGGTCGACGGCAAGCTCCGGTATGCAATCGACACCCTCGTCTGCGCGACCGCACCCGAAGTGGCCTCGCGCTGAACGCGATTGAGTGCAAGGCCTGCGGCTGAGGCACGATTCCTCGGTGACCGCAGTGCACGCCCGTTTCCTGCTCCGAGCCAGCCATGCAAGCCTCGGTCGCGGCTCGCGCCTCCGTACTCGTTCGGCGCAGTCGGCTCAGCGCGAGCGCGGATCGGCATCGGGCTGCTCCTCGCGCCCCACTCGCTCGGCTGCGGCCTCTGATGGAGCGGGGTGCCCGTCGACGTGTGCCTCGCGCAGGAACTGCTCGACCAGGTGCGGGTGGTGCAGCTCGAACGCCGGCCGCTCGGACCGGATCCGGGGCAGCTCGGTGAAGTCGTGCCGCGGCGGCGGGCACGACAGGTAGTCGGCGTAACGCCGGGGCATGCCCTCGTTGCCCAGCCAGTGCTGCACCAGGAACGTCGCGTGGAAGCCGACGAACGTCAGACAGAAATGAACCTTGCCCAGCGTCTCGTCCATCATCCGGCCGGTCATCTTCGGGAACCAGAAGTAGATGCCGGAGAACGTCGCGAACACGATCGTCCCGAACAGCACGTAGTGGAAGTGCGCCACCACGAAGTAGGTGTCGGTGACGTGGAAGTCCAGCGGCGGGGACGCGAGCAGGACACCGGTCATCCCGCCGAGGAGGAACGTGGCGGCGAACCCGATCGCGAACAGCATCGGGTGGCCGTCACGAATGGGATCAGCCGCTGGTCCCGGTCGCTGGCAGCTGGTGGCCGCGGATCACGACCACCGGGCAAGACGCGTGATGAACGCAGTAGGACGCGACCGAGCCCAGGTGCACGCCGGGCAGCTCGTCGCCGCTGTAGCTGTGGCTGCCCACCACCAGCAGCTGCGCGCCCTCCGCGGCGTTGGTGAGGGCGAGCCCGGCCCGCTTCTGGATCAGGTGCGCGGTGATCCGCACATCCGGCTCCTCAGCCTGGACCTCTGCGACAGCCCGGTCAAGGACCTGGCGGGCGTCGCGCGCATAGTCCGCCTCGGTATAGGTCGGCACCACCATGATCGTCACAGGGACCTCCCACCCGACCACTGCTTGCACCTCGGCGCCGGTCAGCCGAGCCTGCCGGGCCGCCCAGCGCAATCCGTTGATGCTTCGCACCGATCCGTTGACGCCGACCACGATCGGCGCCGGCTGTTGCTGTTCGCTCATGGTGTCCCCGCTCCCGTGCCCGTGCCGCTTCCGGCTCCGAACCCGTTCTAGGGCAAGCGCGACAGCGCGGGCAGAGCCGCTGGACCCGGTTCTGCAGCGCCGGTCTGCACTTGGCGAGCCCCCGGAATCGGGGGGCCGTTCGGCACTGCGGGCGTGGACCTCCAAGCGGATACACAGGCCCCGACGAAGATGCGCGCCCGTACCGGGAGCCCGGCTACGGGCGCCGACGCTCGGACGAGGACCTGGAACGCCACCTCGCCGCCCTGGAGGAGATCAACCGGCTGCGCGAGGAATTCGCGGCACAGCGCCGCGGTGGAGATCAGGGTTGACGAGCCGGTCGGCGCCTGCATCAGGCCGGCCCCGTGCTACCCGGCGCGGGCAGCAAGGATGCCTGGCCAGTGGTGAAGCTGATCGTGTGCACGACCTTCTCCCGAGCCCGCTCCGGTCCAGCCATCTCTGACAGCAGTTCGGCCCCGAACAGCGCGAGCGCGCCCACCCAACACGCGGGCGGCCACGACCCAGATCAGTGACGTCATCGACCGTCCTCACCGGTCGCGTGACCATTGCCGTGGCGCGCGCTGAGCTGAGGGCGTCAGCTTCGCAGCCTCCGACTCGTCCCGCGGCACCGCTACTGCGTCGCCCCGCTGGCCGGCGCCGCGCCCCCGTCCGCCGGTGTGACTCGACGTTGAGGACCAGGGGTAGTCGTAGGCTCGGGCCCGAGGGCTCTTGACAGAGTTTCGCCCATCGCACGGAGCTGGGACGCGACCACGAGCTGAGGGACAGCCCCACGCGTCGGCGCCTTCGTGAACGAAGTCTCCCGCACGCCGCGTGCGCGGGCCGGCCTGCGGTCATATTTCGACATGTCACCTCATCGGCCCCCGCAGCACGGCGTGGGAGGAGGCGGCTGGTCGGCAGTACTACGGAGCTGCTCTACGAAGGCGGCCAGTGCCGGGATCGCGGCATGGATCGCCTCGCGTTCGTGCGGCGGCAGACCGGTGAGCGCGGCGTCGATGCGCTCCTGGTGCGCGCGGTCCCAGCCGTCGAGCAGTTCGGCGCCGGTGTCGGTCAGCGCGACGAGGCTGGCCCGACGGTCGTCCGGGTTGGTCCGACGGGAAGCGAGGCCCGCCTCGACGAGCGCTTGCACGAGACCGCTGACGGTGTTCGGGGCCAGGCGGAGCCGGGCCGCAAGCTCACCGATCCGGGCCGGCTGGTGCTCGCTCACCGTCATCAGCAGCTCGACCTGCGCCATCGGGAGGGCCTCCCAGGGGTAGTCGGTGCGAATGCTGGTGCGCAGGACGCGGCGCAGGCCGGTCACGACCGCGGTGAGCGCGCGGGCGTCGAGCGAGGCGTTCTCGGCCGGGCGCTGATTGCTCATGGCGCTACCGTAGCGACAAGTGCGTCGGTCTTCGATTATTTCGGTGTCCGATACGATTCCGTGGTAGCCGAGGCGCAGGTGCTCGCACTGTGCGCCCCGTGTCGACCTCGTGTGAGGAGCGCTCCCGCATGGTCCTGGCGTACATACCGAGCCCCCCGCAGGGAGTCTGGCATCTCGGGCCGCTGCCGATCCGCGCGTATGCGCTGTGCATCCTCCTCGGGATCGCGGTCGCGGTCTGGTGGACCCGCAGGCGCTGGGTCGCGCGCGGGGGCGCCGCGGACGACGTACTGGATGTGGCGATCTGGGCGGTTCCCTTCGGCATCGTCGGAGGACGCCTCTACCACGTGATCAGCGATCCCGAGCTGTACTTCGCGCCCGGCCGTGAGCCGATCCGCGCCCTGTACATCTGGGACGGGGGCCTCGGGATCTGGGGAGCGGTGGCGCTCGGCGCGCTGGGCGCGTGGATCGGTTGCCGGCGCCGGGGCATCAGGCTGGCCGACTTCGCCGATGCCATGGCCCCTCCACTGGTGCTGGCGCAGGCGATCGGGCGGTGGGGCAACTACTTCAACCAGGAGCTCTTCGGCGGCCCGACGACATTGCCGTGGGGTCTGGAAATCGATCCCGCGCATCGTCCACCCGATACGCCCGATATTGCGATGTATCAGCCCACCTTCCTCTATGAATCCCTCTGGGACGTCGGCGTCGCCTTGCTGCTGGTCTGGGCGGAACGTCGCTTCGGGCTGCGCCGGGGCCGATTGTTCGCCCTGTATGTGGCGGCCTACACCGCCGGCCGAGCCTGGGTCGAGGCGCTGCGCGTCGACCATGCCAACCACGTCCTGGGGTTGCGCCTCAACGATTGGACGAGTCTGGTCGTCTTCCTCGGTGCGCTGGTCTTCCTGATCCGGCGCCGCTCGAGCGCGCAGAAGCCGCCCGACGAATCGGCGGAGCTGCGTCGATGAGCAGCGCGGCCCGGTGGGGAATCCTGACCCGTGAGCCGGCACGGCCGGCGCTGGTTCGCGACTGGCCGTACGCCGGCTGGGTGGCCGTGGGCACGGTGTGTCTCGGTGCGTTCATGGGGCAGCTCGACGCCAGCATCGTCACCCTGATCTACCAGCCGCTGCAGGTCGAGTTCGGGGTCTCGTTGGCCGCGGTGCAGTGGGTGTCACTGGCCTACCTGCTGGGCCTGACGGCATTGCTGATCCCGGTCGGCCGCCTGGCCGATGTGCACGGCCGCAAGCTCACCTACACCTATGGCTTCGTGGTGTTCTCGCTGGCGTCGTTGGCCTGCGGGCTTGCCCCATCGCTGGCCGCGTTGACCGGGTTTCGCCTGGTCCAGGCCCTCGGCGCGGCGTTGCTACAGGCCAACAGCGTTGCGTTGGTGACGACCAGCGCACCCGAGGGACGCCGCCGAGCAGCACTCGGGGTGCAGGCAGCCGCCCAGGCCCTGGGCCTGGCGCTGGGCCCGACGATCGGCGGAATTCTGGTCTCGACGCTGGGTTGGCGGTGGGTGTTCGGCATCAATGTCCCCATCGGCGCAGTGGCCGTGGTCGCAGGCTTGTTCCTGCTCCCACGTACCCGGCACCGCACCGCCGCCGGGCCCTGGGACCACCTCGGGACCCTGCTGCTGGCCGCGTCGACCACCACCCTGCTGCTCGGGATGTCCGTGGTCGCCGGTCTCGGGCCGCCCGCGTGGGTGGCCGCTCCGCTCCTGGTGGTCGCGGCTGCGGCGGCGGCTGCGTTCGTCGCCCGTCAGCGCCGGGCGACGACACCCCTGCTTGATCGGACGCTGGTGGCAGACCGCACGGTGGCGTATGGACTACTCGGCGCGCTGTGTGGCTATCTGGTCCTGTTCGGGCCGCTCGTGTTGGTGCCGCTCGTCGTGACCCGCTCCGGGGGGTCGGCGATGCACGCCGGGCTGGTCCTGACCGCGCTCCCTGCCGGGTTCGCCCTTGCGGCAGCCGGGGCCGAACGCGTCCTGCCACCTCGCTGGACCGACCGCCGGCGCTCGACGGCCGGTGCCGCGCTTGCGGTCGCCGCCCTTGCCGCGCTGCTGGTCGTGCCCCTCACCGCGCCCTGGATGGCCGGGCTCCTGGCTCTCCTCGGACTCGGCCTCGGCCTGTTCAGCCCCGCCAACAACAGCCAGGTCATGGGCGCGATCTCGCTGAAGGCAGCAGCCACTGGCGGTGGCCTGGTCAACATGGCCCGCAGCCTCGGTACCGCTCTGGGCGTCGCGCTGGTCACCCTCGCCCTCAGCGTGCTACCCGGCCCCACAGGCGGGCCGCGGCTAGCAGTCGCGATCCTGGCCGGGGCAGCCCTGGCCGCGGTGCTGACCACTCGCGCAACCGGGCACGAGGAGAAGGCAGAGCACGGCGAGGAGGTGAACCCCGGCTCCGCCCCGGTCAGCCTCCGGTGACCCAGCGCCGGCGTCCGGTGACGATCAGAGCACCGAGAGGGGAAGCGGTCGGTGGGCGAGGCTTCGCCGTAGCGGCGGCAGCGTGGCAGCGATCCGGGTGAGTTCGCGGGCCGACGCGGACTGCGGTGAGGCGAGCACGACCGGCACGCCGACATCTGCCGCTCGACGGAGCTCGGCGTCGGACGGTACCTGTCCGAGTAGCGGGGCGTGGGCTTCCTCGGCGAGCAGCGCGCCGCCGCCCTCACCGAACACAGCGGTCTGCTCGCCACAGGCGGGGCAGATCGCCGCAGCCAGGTTCTCCACGACCCCGGCGATCGGCATCCCGGCGTCGGTGGCCATGCGCGCCATCCGCCGCGCCACCACCCGGGCGGTCGTCTGCGGGGTCGTCACGGCGAGCAGCGCGGCGTCGGGGAGCAGGTCGAGCAGGGAGAGCGCCGCGTCGCCGGTCCCGGGCGGGAGATCGACCACGAGCGTGTCGAGCCGGCCCCAGTGCGTGTCACGCAGGAACTGCTCGAGCGCCTTGTGCAGCATGGGGCCGCGCCAGACGACCGGGCTGTCCTCGTCGACGAAGAAGCCGACCGACATGAGCAGCACCCCGTGCGCGGGGACGGGCAGCATGGCCTCGCCGAGGACGACGGGGTTGCGCCGAACACCGAACAGCTGAGGTATCGAGTAGCCCCAGACGTCGGCGTCGAGCACCCCGACCCGCTTGCCCTGCACGGCCAGGGCCGTGGCCAGGTTGGCGGTCACGGTGCTCTTGCCGACGCCGCCCTTACCGCTGGCCACGGCGTAGACCGCCGGTCGCCCTTCGACGAGCACCGAGTCGATCCGTGGCGCATCTCGCCGTAGCCGCTCGGCCAGCTCGGTGCGCTCCCGGACGCTCATCACCTGGGTGTCGACCGAGACCTGTCGAACACCGGGCACCTGCCGAGCGGCGTCGATCACGGCGTCGATCAGCTCGGCGGCGAGGGGGCAGCTCCCCGTCGTCAGCCGAAGAACGATGTGTACCCGTCCGCTACGACCGGCCCGTACCTCGCCGAGCATGTCGACCTCACCCAGCGGCAGACCGAGCTCGGGGTCGGTCACCGCGGCCACCGCCGCGCGGAGGTGTCCGACGTCGACCTCGACACGGCGGCCGAGCAGCGAGGTCACGGCTGGGTCACCCGGAAACCTCGGCGACGCGGTTTGACCGGTCGCATGAGGAACTCGGGCCGGCGCTGCCCGCCGGGCCCGAGCGCTGGCCGGGCCCTGGCCAGCCACTCCCGGTAGACCTCGCGCGAGCGGCGGGCGTCGACGTAGACGTCGCCGTACCGGTCGCCGGGGCGGGCCTTCTCCATCCGCACCTTCTGCAGCCAGCAGTGCATCCCCGACCACGGGTCGGGCTGAACCCCGAAGGCGAGGTTCTGATGCACCCCGGGATCGGTCCACCAGATGCGGGAGGAGTCCGGGTCGTCGGACTCGAACGGCTCGACCCCGCCGCGATAGCGCAGCAGCCAGGAATCCGGCCCGTCGGGATGAGTGATGTCGACCAGGCCCTGCACCCACCGGCTGCCCTCGTTGCCGTGCAGTCGCCAGCGGCCCATGTGGTGGGACAGGGCGCAGACGCCGGGGCGGATGCCCTCGGTCACCCACACCCGGGCGACGAGGTGGCCGATCGCGGTCGACAGCCGCACCAGGTCCCCCGTTGCGACGCCGTGCCGTCGGGCGTCGCGCGAGTTGAGCCACAGCGGGTGGGAGTTGGAGATCTCGTTGAGGTACTTGGCGTTGCCCGAGCGGGTGTGGATCAGCGTGGGCAGTCGGAAGGTCGGCACCAGGACCAGCTCGCCGGCCTCCAGGTCGATCTCCGACCGGGACACGTGGGAACGGATGTAGCCGGGGGTGGCGTGCTCCTCCCAGCCCCAGTCCCGCATCGTGGTGGAGTAGACCTCCAGCTTGCGCGACGGGGTGAGCCAGCCGGCGGTGACGCTGCCGTCCTCGTGCAGGACGCCGACGGCGCCGGCCTCCCCGATCAGCGGCGGGACGGAGTCGAGATCGGTGGGCGTGCGCAGCACGCCCTCGCCGTCCGGTTCGGCCCCGGCCAGCTCCTCGGCGGTGAGGGGGCGCTCGTCCTGCCGGTAGAGGTCGGAGGCGACCTCGACGACGCCGTAGCGGCGCATGTACTGCATCGGGGTCATGCCCTCGGCGGCTGCCTTCTCGGGCAGGCCGGGCACGCGGTTCTCGAAGACCCACCGGTAGTACTCCCCGACCGTGACCTTCTGCCCGGGCCGGTACCTGGACTCGAAGTGCCGGCGGATCCCCAGGAAGCCGTCCGGGTCGATGCGCCAGGACAGCTCGATCCAGAACTCGTTCTCCTCCCAGACCTCACCCGGGTTCGCCTCACGGGTGTCGGCGACCTCCCGCCCGAGCCGCTCCATCGCGACCCGGCGGACCGGTTGCCGGAAGCCCAGCCACTTCGCCGAGTGGGTCTCGTAGGAGTGGGTGTCGTGCCGCTCGGCGGCGTGGCCCATGGGCAGCACGTAGTCGGCGAACTCCGCGGTCTCCGACCACGTCGGAGTCAGCGCCACGTGCAGGCCGACCTTCCCCGGGTCGGAGAGCGCGCGCATCCAGGCGAAGCCGTCCGGGTAGGTCCAGACCGGGTTGAACACCCGGGAGAAGTAGACCTCGACCCGGCCGCGGCCCTCCTCCAGGAAGTGCGGCAACAGGATCGACATCTCGTTGGTCGACAGCGGGTACTCCGCCGGCCAGAGCAGCGGGTTCCAGTGGTCGTGGGCCGGGACGTCCGGACCGTGCGGGATGAACTTGTTCCAGCCGTTGGGGCTGGTCCCGCCCACCGTGCCGATCGAGCCCGTCAGGGCCAGCACGAACCACAGGGCACGGGCCACCTGCCATCCGCCCAGGTTGCCGGCGGCGGCGGAGCGCCAGACGTGGGCGGCGAGGCGGTGGTCGCAGCCGGCGACCAGCTCCGCGATCTCCTCGATCCGCCCCGCCGGAACCTGCGCCTCCTCCGCCGCGAAGTCGACGGTGTAGCCGGCGTAGTCGGCCTCCAGCCGGTCGAGGAAGGCGTCGAAGGTGGGTTCCACGTCCGGGTGGCGCTCGCGCAGGTAGGTCGGCCAGTTGAACCAGCGCCGCAGGTAGGGCTCGTCGATCCGGCGGCTGCGCAGCAGGTGGGAGGCGACGGCGAGCAGGATCGCCGCCTCGCTGCCCGGCCACGGAGCGAGCCAGACGTCGGCATGGCCGGCCGTGTTGGACATCCGCGGATCCAGTACGACCAGCTTCGCCCCGGCCTGCTTGCCCTCCAGGATCCGCTGCGCGTGCGGGTTGAAGTAGTGGCCGGTCTCCAGGTGGCTGGACAGCAACAGGATGACGTTGGCGTTGGCGTGGTCCGGGGAGGGCCGGTCGTAGCCACCCCACAGCGTCTGGCCGAGCCGGGCGCCCGCCGAGCAGACGTTGGTGTGGCTGTTGTGCCCGTCGACGCCCCAGGCCTGCAGGAACCGCTCGGCGAAGCCGTCCTCCCCCGGGCGGCCGACGTGGTACATGACCTCCTCGTGGCGCCCGTCGAGGATGGCCCGGCGGATCCGCCCGGCGATGTCGTCGAGGGCGGTCTCCCAGCTGACCCGCTCCCACCGCCCGCCACCGCGCTCGCCGACCCGCCGCAGCGGGTGCAGGAGGCGCTCCGGGTCGTCCAGCTGGTTGACGGTGGCCGGCCCCTTGGCGCAGTTGCGGCCCCGCGAGCCGGGATGGGCGGGATTGCCCTCCAGCTTGCGGATCGACAGGTCCTCCTTGTCGACGTAGGCCAATAGCCCGCAGGCCGACTCGCAGTTGAAGCAGGTGGTCGGTACGAGCATGTACGAGCGGGGCACCTTGCGCGGGTGCGCCTTCGGATCGAACTGGACGTGATCGTCCCAGTCCGAGACCGGTGGGAAGTTGCGCAGGTGCTCGTGGGTGCGGGCGCCGGGCAGCGGGTGGCCGACGGGCCCCCCGGGACGTTCGGCGGGCGCGGACGCAGCCGGCGCCGCGGGTGCGGTCCCGGGCTGTGTCGTGGGAGCGGTGTCGGTCATCGCAGGCCTCGAGTGGGGTGAGGAGTGGGCGCCGTACCAGGGCTGCGGTCGGTCACGAGAGCGGCACGTCCTGCCCGGCGCGGACGAACACGGACTCGTAGATCAACAGGGCGACCTGCACGACCAGCCCGGCGACCGCGAGGAGGACGGGCGCGGCCGTGGCCCAGCCGACGGCCGCAAGCACCCCCGCCGCGCCGGCCAGGGCCACCGAGCCCAGCCAGAACTGCCGCGCGTAGCGGCCGCCGGTGACCATGTGCGCCGCCACGGTCGCCTGCCGGGTGGCGTGCCGCCCGCCGTACTCCAGCAGCAGCATCAAGACGTGCAGGACCGCCGCGACGGTCAGGCAGGCGGCGATCAGACGGAGGCCGTCGGCGGCGGCCCCGGTGGCGAGCGCGGCCACCCCCAGGGCGCCGGCGCCCACCATCACCGCCTGCACGATCAGGTGCCAGAACAGCAACGGCGACTGCCACAGGTCCCGGCCCTCGGCCTGGCCGAACAGGAACGCGGTGTAGCCGGCGACCATCACGCCGGTCGGGACGCCGAGCGCCGCCAGCACCGTGAACGCGGTCCGCGCCGAGCCGATCACCCCGGTCTCCACGCCGATCCCCAGCAGCAGCCAGATACCCGAGACCGCGGCGAACGCGGCCAACGCGTAGGCCCCCTTCACCAGCCACGAGCGAACGTTCGACTTCGTCAGGAGGTAGTGGAAGCGCTCGGGACGCTTCAGGTCCCAGACGAGGAGCACGCCCGTTGCCGCGGTCCCCACGACACCCAGCGCAGGGGCCACGAGCGTGACCAGCACGCCCAGGTCGACGCCGAGCAGCACGGCCAGCGCGGCCACCAGCACCGCACCACCCCCGACGCCCTTGGCCCACAGGTACGCGGTCACCCGCCAGCCCCACGGGCGGGGGTGCGCGGTGTTCAAGGTGGTCCGGGACCGGGTGACCGGGTCTCCCGGCAGATCCGGCGCGACGTCGAGGCGCTGCGCGTCGGGCGAGGAGAAGACGTAGCTGCGGTCCACCGGTGCGACGAGCGGGTCCAGCACGGCCCGGTCCGCGCCGAGATAGAAGACGTTCGGCCCGGTGCCCTGCTCCGGCGCCCGCACCGTCACCGCGTTGCCCGAGATCAGCCGGGCGATGCCGCTGCCGGGATCGTCGAGATCGCCGACCCAGATCGAGTGCGTCGGGCACACCACCACGCAGGCGGGCTCGAGGTCCTGGTCGATCCGGTGGGCGCAGAAGTTGCACTTCGCTGCGGTGTGGGTGTCCTCGTCGAGGTACAGGGCGTCGTAGGGGCAGCCCTGCATGCAGCTCTTGCAGCCGATGCAGCGGTCGGAGTCGAAGTCGACGATCCCGTCGTCGCGCGTGAACAATGCGCCGGTCGGGCAGATGGTGACACAGGGTGCATCCGTGCAGTGATTGCACCGCAGCACCCCGAACTCGCGGCTGCTGTTCGGGAACGTCCCCTGGTCCACGTACTTGACCCAGGTCCGGAACTGCCCGACCGGAATCTGGTGCTCGGTCTTGCACGCCACGGTGCACGCGTGACAGCCGATGCATGTGCGCTGGTCGATCGCGAAGCCGTACCTCATCGGTCACCATCCGGCCGCTCAGGAGCGTCGACGGGCAGCGGGGCGCAGTGCGCAGTCGTGCGAGGCACGGCGCCTCCTCGTCGTATGGGGAGTGTGCCCGTGTTCGTACCTGCCGGACCGGGACCTTGGTCCTGACGCGGAGCGTCCTCCGGCCGGTGGCTCCGCGTCTCCGTCCACACTTCCGAGCCGCTGGTCCCACAGCCGGCGGGACCTTCAGCCCTGCCGCGGAATATACCCCCGGGGGTATTGTTGCCTCAATCATCCGGACGACTTCCGAGGAGGGCCCCGTGCACTTCACCCAGTACTACCTGGACTGCCTGTCCCAGGCCTCGTACCTGATCGCCGACGAGACGACGAAGCAGGCCGTCGTCGTCGACCCCCGCCGCGACGTCGCCGAGTACCTGGCCGACGCGACGGCGCACGGACTGACGATCGTCGGCGTGATCGACACCCACTTCCATGCCGACTTCCTCGCCGGCCACCTCGAGCTGGCCGCGGCGACGGATGCGTGGATCGGCTTCGGCCGGCGGGCGGAGGCGGACTTCCCGACCCGCAAGCTCGCCGACGGGGAGCGCATCCCCCTCGGCGACGTCACCCTCGAGATCCTGGAGACCCCCGGGCACACCCCGGAATCGATCAGTGTCCTGGTGTTCGAGCACGCCGACGACGACGTGCCGTACGGAGTCCTCACCGGCGACGCGCTGTTCATCGGCGATGTCGGTCGACCCGATCTGCTCGCCTCGATCGGGGTCACCGCCGACGAGCTCGGGCGGATGCTCTACGCCTCGATCCGGCGACTGATGAGCCTGCCGGACCAGGTCCGCGTGTTCCCCGCGCACGGCGCCGGCTCGGCCTGCGGCAAGAACCTCTCCACGGAGCGCCAGTCCACCATCGGTGAGCAGCGCGCGATGAACTACGCCTGCCAACCCATGAGCGAGGAGGAGTTCGTCACGATCGTCACCGAGGGCCAGCCCTCGGCACCGGACTACTTCCTCTACGACGCGATCCAGAACCGCCGGCAGCACCGGGTCTTCGACGCCGCGCACGCCCCGGAGCCGTTGACGCTCGACGAGGTCCTCGCGAAACAGGATGCCGGGGCGGTCGTGGTCGACGCCCGGGAACCACAGGAGTTCGCCGCCGCCCACCTGGCCGGCTCGGTCAACGTGCCCGTGGACGGCCGCTTCGCCGAGACCTCGGGGACCGTGGTGGGGGCCGAGCAGGAGATCGTCGTCGTCGCGCCACAGGACCGCGAGGAGGAGATCGTCGTCCGCCTGGCACGGATCGGCTTCGACAGGGTCGCCGGCTACCTGCGCGAGCCCGAGGGCGCGTTCCTCGCCACCCCCGACCGCGTGACCCGGGCCAGCCGCCTGACGGCCAAGGTGCTCGACGAGGCACGGCACGGCGATGTCCCGCCGACGGTCGTCGACGTCCGCAACTCCGGCGAGCTCGTCGCCGGCACCATTCCCGGCTCGATCCACATCCCGCTCGCCCAGCTGCCGCACCGCCTCGAGGAGATCCCCCGGGACCGCCCCGTCGTCGTGCACTGCGCCGGCGGCTACCGCTCCAGCGTGGCTGCCGCGCTGCTGCGCAAGGAGGGGTGGAACGACGTCTCCGACCTGCTCGGCGGCTACAGCGCCTGGGCCTCCACCGTCACCCAGCCGGTCGGCTGACCACCAACACCACACGGCAACAGAACCTCACGGCGCCAGAACGAAGGAGTTCGGACATGCCTCCCACCGACGCCCACCACGGAGTCCTCGTCGTCGGCGGCGGGACCGCCGGCATCACCGTGGCCGCACGCCTGCAGCGGGCCGGCCACGAGGACGTCGGCGTCATCGAGCCGGCGACGACGCACTACTACCAGCCGCTGTGGACCCTCGTCGGCGGCGGTCGCGCCCCGCTGGCCGAGAGCGCCCGCGCCGAGGCCTCGGTCATGCCCGGTACGGCGTCCTGGATCCAGGACGCCGCCGAGGACATCGACCCGGCCGAGAAGCGGGTGGTGCTGCGTTCCGGGCGTCGCGTCACCTACGACAAGCTCGTCGTGGCGCCCGGCATCCAGCTGGACTGGCACAAGATCTCGGGGATGAGCGAGGCGCTCGACACCCCGATGGTGTCGAGCAACTACACCTACGGCCTGGCCCCGAGGACCTGGGCCCGTATCCGCGCGATGCGCTCCGGTACCGCGGTCTTCACCATGCCGTCAGGGCCGATCAAGTGTGCCGGCGCGCCACAGAAGATCGCCTACCTCGCGGCCGACTATTGGCGCCAGGAAGGGGTCCTGAAGGACATCCGGGTGGTGCTCGTCCTGCCGACCCCGGCGATGTTCGGGGTCAAGGTCTTCTCCGACGAGCTGGACCGGGTCGTCGCGCGTTACGGCATCGAGGTGCGGCTCAACAGCGAGGTCACCGAGATCGACGGCGCCGGCCGGACCGCGATCGTCACCGACAACGCGTCCGGCACGAAGGACGCCGTCCAGTACGACTTCCTGCACGTGGTGCCGCCGCAGTCGGCGCCCGACTGGCTCAAAGCCACCCCGTTGGCCGACCCCGCCAACCCGAACGGCTACGTCGAGGTCGACAAGCACACCCTGCAACACGTGCGCTTTCCCGACGTCTTCGCACTCGGCGACGCCGGCTCCACACCGAACTCCAAGACCGGAGCCGCCATCCGCAAACAGGGGCCGGTGCTGGTCGAGAACCTGCTGGCCTCGATCAGTGGCCGCGAGGCGACGGCGAAGTACGACGGCTACGCGTCCTGCCCCATCACCACGGCACGCAACCGGATGCTGCTCTGCGAGTTCGACTACTCACTCCAGCCGCACCCGACCATCCCACTGATCGACACCACCCACGAGCGCTACGACATGTGGCTGCTCAAGCGCTACGGCCTGCCCTTCCTGTACTGGAACCTCATGCTCAAGGGCCGTGCCTGAGGACCGCGAGGCCGCACCCGGCGCACCGGGGGTCGTGCACCGGGAGGCCGGCGCGCTCAGGTCCGGAGCACGATGACCACTGTGGTGCCGAGGGCGATCGCCACCGCCGCCGCAGTGGCGCCGAGCACCTCCCTGCGGGCGTCGGGCACCGTTGTGCGGCCGTCCGGGTGCGTGCGAAGGGCGCGGATCCGGCCGCCGCGGCGGCGCCCGTACCCGATCAGGAGCAACGCCAGCCCGACATCGGCGGCCACCAACGCAACCCGCCCGACGCCCGGGCCGACGTGCCGGAACAGGAGCAGCGCCGCCGCGGCGAGCAGCCCGAGGGCGCTGCGCTCCCAGGCCAGTTCGGTCCGTTCTCCCTGCAGTCCGGGCCTCTCCGCCGGGGGCCGGGACCTCCGGGCGCGAGTCATGCTCGCCCCAGAGACAGGACGAGCAGGACGACCACGAAGACGGTGACGACAGCCAACGCGACACCCAGCACCGCCGGGATCCGCGTCGGCGGCAGGTCCTCCTCGCGCCGCATCGCCTCCTGAACCAGCTGCCAGCGGCGGATCGCCGCCACCGAGAGCACCCCACCGCCGATCGTCAGCACGACGCCCAGGGCGTGCCGAGCGCCTGGGAAGGCGAACTCCGGAACCAGCTGGACGACCGCCACCCCGCCTGCGATCAGCGCGAGCGAGGTGCGGAACCAGGCGAGGAAGGTCCGTTCGTTCGCCAACGTGAAACGGTAGTCGGGATCCCCCGGGGGTCGAGGTCCCTCGGACTGCTCCGCACCATCCGTCTCGGAAGGAGACTGGTCCCCGACTTCCTGCCTGTCCGGGTCGCCGCTGGTCGGCCTCATCTCGCGCCTCCTTCGTCCAGGACCGCACCGGCCACACGGGCGTAGGGATCAGGCGGGTACCTGCCCGATGAGATGACGAGCGAGGGCCCAGGAGCGATCCGGACAGCGTGTCGAGCCGGCCCCATCCCGGAGGCCAGCGTATCGATCGCCGAAACCCTCGTGTCCGGCCATTTTGCCGTTGTCCCACGAGGTGAGACTCTGGCTGCACAGCAGTTCCGAGAGCCCACATTCGGTCCAGGAAATCGCGCGAACCGGTCCGGAGGGACACTCGGGCGGCTGCTACCGATCCGGCACGGGGCTCTGCCCCCAGCCGGGGGAGCCCGCTCCACCGGACGCCGAACGGCAGCCGGCTCACGAAAGGAGGGGGGGTTGGGAGCCAGGTCCCTGGTCCGAGCCTGCGGGGAGCCGCTGTGGACACAGCTGCTCGCTGACCTTCGTCGTCGACTCGCCGGTCAGGAGTTCGGCGCCGACTTTCCCGGCGAGCTCGCTCTTGCTGCCGAGTACGCCGTCAGCCGCCATACCGTGCGTCAGGCTCTGGGTTGCTTACGTGCGGAGGGTGCGGTCCTCGGCGCCCGAGGGCGGCCGGCACGTGTGCTCCCGGCGCGCGGCATCGATCAGCGAGTCGATGCCATCTACAGCCTGTTCGAGTCGATCGAGGGCGCGGGCCGGGACCAGCGCAGTGTCGTGCGCGTCCTGGACGTCCACACCGACGGCACCGTCGCCGCTCACCTGGGTCTCGAGATGTCGAGCCTGCTGGTTCACCTCGAGCGCCTGCGACTGGCCGACGACGAACCGCTCGCCGTCGACCGCGCCTGGCTTCCGGCGTCCGTAGCCGCACCGCTGATCGACGCCGACTTCACCCACACCTCGCTGTACCAGCAGTTGGCGAACCTGTGTGCGATCACGGTGACCGGCGGCTCGGAACGTATCCGGGCGGCGGCGCCCTCCCCGCCGGAACGCGCGCTGCTCGGGATCGACGAGGGAGTTGCTGTGTTCGCAGTCGAGCGACTGGGCACCGCACACGGCGATCCCGTGGAGTGGCGCCACACGCTGGTGCGTGGCGACCGCTTCGCACTCACGACAGACTTCTCCTCGCCGGCCGGTTACCACCTCGACCGGTCCGTCTCCCGGACATGATTTCCGCTTCATCGACACCTGGGGCGGCACCTGTCCGGCGATCATCGCGCTCTGGCGGGCGAGGTGGGCGATGCCGTGGAAACCGGCCCTGAACGCCTTCGCGATCACCTGCGCCGGACTTGTCGGCCCCAGCACCGGGAACTAGCCGGGCCGAGACGCGCGAGGAGCGGCGAAGGGCCTGGGAGGCTTCGGTGCCGCTCCTGTGTCCCCTCGCGAGTTCTGCTCCGTGTCGGCTCGACGACCAGACTGCCGACGCAGCTGCGACGATGCTGTTGCGCCCGTGTCGGTCCGCCGCCGCGGCGGTGAGGGCGAGTTCAGATCGATGCGACGTCGGTAGGGGTCACGGCGGCCATTGCTCATCGCCGGCCGCGGCGCGGGTCGTGCATGCCCACCTGGCTCCACAGGCCGGAGGCGGCCGTCAGCGCGGCGGCAACGAGCACTGCCATCTGCAACGAGGCCAGCGCCGCGGTGAGGCCACCGACCAGCGCCCCGATGGCGTAGCCCGTGTCGCGCCAGAACCGGTAGCCGCCCAGCGCAGCGGCACGGGCGCTCGGGTGCACAGCGTCGCTGATCGCCGCGAGCAGCGCCGGATAGACCAGCGCGGTGCCGATGCCGAGCAGGAACGCGCCGACGAGCCCGGCGACGAAAGCGTGCGAGAGCCCGGCCACGATGACCACCAGCCCGGCCGCCTGCACAGCCATCCCGACGACGACCGGGACCTTGCGGCCGATCCGGTCGGCGAGGTGCCCGGTGCCGAGCATGCCGACAGCCCACATGAACGGGTAGAGCGCCTTGATGATGCCGACGCCCTCGACTGCGACGCCGGACCGTACCAACAGCACCGGCAGCAGGACCCAAATGAGGCCATCGTTGAGGTTGTTGACCAGACCAGCCTGGCTGATCGAGGCGAGGCTGCGGTCGCGCCAGCTGACCTGGGCGAACATGTGAGCCAGTCCTGGCGATGGCTCCGGTGAGGCGACCGCCGCGCGGTGCTGTTCGACCTCGAGCCGCGCGTGTGCCCCGGTGTCGCGTACGACGGTCAGCGCGAGCGCCAGTCCTGCGACGACGTAGCAGACGCCGAGCAGCTCCGGCACGGGCTGCAGGCCGTGGGAGGTCGCGAGGTAGCCGGTGGCGAGCGCGGTGAGGGCGACGCCGAGGTAGCCCGCGGTCTCGTTGATCCCCAGGGCGAGGCCTCGGCGGGACGGGCCGACGAGGTCGATCTTCATGTTGACCGTCATCGACCAGGTCAGGCCCTGGTTGATGCCGAGCAGGACGTTGGCCGCCACCACCCACCACCAGCTCGTGGCGAAGGCCAGCATGAACGGCACCGGCAGCCCGACGAGCCAGCCGACGATCAGCACGCGCCTGCGGGTGAACCGTCCGACGACGGCACCCCCGACGAGGTTCGTGACGGCCTTGGTCAGCCCGAACGCGACGACGAACAGTGCGATGGTCAGCTCGCCGAGGCCGAACACCTCGGCGCCGACGAGCGGTGTGACGGTCCGTTCGAGGCCGACCATCCCGCCGACGAACAGGTTGACCACGGCCAGCAGCGAGAACTGGACGACGTTCTCCCGCAGCCCCAGTCGGACCAAGGCTGTGCGTCCCGTCGCGTCGTGCTGGGTCACCTCCTGGCCCGGAACGTCGCACTCGGTCACGTCACGGCCGCGACTGGTCGGTCGACACCCGTCGCGAGGGGGTCGCCGGTCGCGGCGGCCCAGCCTCACGGGCCACCGACGACGATGCCCGAGTCCTGCTGCCCGGCGCGTTCGAGCAGGCTCGCCACGGTGGCCGCGCGCTCGCCGTACCCGCACATCACGACGGTCGGCATCCGAGCCAGGTCGCCGGCGAGGTCGGTGGCCCGCTCGGCGACCGACCCGAGTTCCACATGCCGGGCAGCGGTCACATGCCCGGCCGTGTACTCGACCGCCTGACGTGACCGGCGTCATCGGCGTCGACTTCGGCGTCGATATCGGCCGCGTCGACCAGCCGCGTGCGGGCCAGACGGTGACCCGCAGCGGCCCAGGCGTCGACCCCGCCGTCGAGTTCCCCAGTGATCGTTTCGACGCCGATGTTCACCGCCTCCCATGCTCCTGGGGACCGCAGTCGTCCGACCACCGACACCGGCAGCGCCACGAGCCGCCCGACCGCGATCACATCGAGGACCTCCGGGCCGCGCCGGTTGCGCTCGCCCAGCAGGTGAAGTAGCCCGGGTGGCTGCTCAGTGAGCCGAGCAGGGCATCGACGAACGACTGCTCGTCGGGCAAGGCCAGCAGCGGGTTGGTGGCGAGCTCGTTGGCGACGGTGGAGGTGAGCTCCGCACCGGGTGGTGCGGAGCAGAACGAGCCGGCACCGTGCGTCGGCCACACCGCGGTCTCACCCGGCAGCGCGTGGTCGTGAGCCAACTGGACGGCGCCGGAGAGGCAGTCGGCGGGCTGGTGGGTCTCGGTGGCGAACCGGATCCGCAGACCCCCCTCACGGGCCCGGGTGAGCACGGCCCGCAGGTCGCGCGGCGGGTCGACGACCAGCGCGGTCCCGTCGCCAAGATCGAGCAGGTAGCAGGAGTTGCCCAACCCCTCGTCGACACCGGCATGGATGTGAACCGATGACGGCACCTTGTGACCTCCTCGCGCGCGGGCCTCCGGAGACTCACGGACGATGCTACGATATTCCACAGAACTTTGGAGGATATGTGGGTGGCGAGAGCGTGAAGACCGAGCTGTTCGAGCAGCTCGCCCGGGTGGGCAAGGCGCTGGGCAGCGGCAAACGCCTGGAGCTGCTGGACCTGCTCGCCCAGGGCCCTCGCAGCGTCGCCGACCTCGCGGCCGCCGCCCGGCTCGGGCTCACCACCGCCTCGTCACACCTGCAGGCCCTCAAGCGCGCCGGGCTCATCACCTCCACCCGTCACGGCACGACCATCGAGTACGCCCTCGCCGGCGATGACATCGCCACGCTCTGGTTACAGCTGCGGGAGGTCGCGGAGCGGCGTGTCGCCGACGTGCGCCCCGCGACCGAGGCCTACCTCGGCCCCGACGACACCGAGGAGATCGACCGCGCCGAGCTGCTCCGGCGCGTCACCGCGGGCACCGCGATCGTGCTCGACGTGCGTCCCCAGCCGGAGTACGCGGCCGCCCACATCCCCGGTGCGGTATCGATCCCGCTCGACGAGCTCGCTGGTCGTCTCGACGAGATTCCTGCCGATCAGGAGATCGTCGCGTACTGCCGCGGCGCGTTGTGCGTGTTCTCCCACGACGCGGTGCGCCTGCTCGCCGAGCACGGACGGCGGGCGGTCCGACTCACCGACGGCTTCCTGGAATGGCGGCTCGCGGGCCACCCCATCGACACCGCCGTGCGCTGAACGCCAGCCGGGCTCGGGTCAGGCCGGTGCCCTCGCGGTCCCAGGACGTGCGGTGTCGAGGGCTGGGTGAACCTGGTCGCTGAAAATCGCAGCCGACGACACTCCTCGATGGCAAATCCCGCCTCCCGAAGCAGGGCAACCGGATCGGTGGCGGTGTGACAGACCTCGCTGAAGAACTTCTTGCCCGAGCCATCCCGTCAACGGACAGTCGGCGAACCGCCGTCGGGCTGCCGAAATAAAGCGCAGTACCCTGGCGTCATACCCCCCGGGGTACGTGATGCGGCCCAGTAGAGGAGATGTGGCATGGATGTGAACGCCGCGAAGCTGATCGACGTGGTGGCTCGGCTCAAACGGGTACAGGGACAGCTCGGCGGGATCATTCGCATGATCGAGGAGGGCCGCGACTGCTCGGATGTGGTCACCCAGCTCGCGGCCGCGTCGCGGGCGCTGGACAAGGCCGGTTTCAAGATCATATCTACGGGGCTGCGCCAGTGCATTGCCGAGGACAAGGACGGCTCGCAGCGAGTGAACGAGGCCGAGCTCGAGCGCCTCTTCTTGTCGTTGGCATGATCGCAGAAAGCCTTTCGGGGCGGGTCGGTGCGCCACAGAACGCCGATGTGTGTCCCGTGCATACCCCCGGGGGTAGTGGAGTGCGACGTTGTGAGGAGATGAGCGAGGTATGCAGGTGAAGGAGATCGACGTGGATGGGTTCGCCAGCGCGCGTGATGGTTTCGAGGTGCTGGACGTGCGGTCCCCCGAGGAGTTCGCGTCCGGTCACGTGCCCGGGGCGGTGAACGTGCCGCTGCCGGGTTTGGGGGCCGTGGCGGGGCGCTTCGCGGGGCAGCGGGTGTTCGTGATCTGTCAGTCCGGCGGGCGGAGCGCGACCGCCGCTCGGACTCTGACCGCCGCCGGGGCGGACGCCACCTCTGTCGCCGGCGGTACCGCGGGCTGGCTGGAGTCCGGACGCCGCGTCGACACAGGCCTGTAAGCGCCCACCTGCGGGGTGCCCCAGGGCTCCCGCAGATCGGCAGCCGAAGGAAACGACCAGGAAGAGAGCTGCGCCGTGGACGTCGCCCGCACCATCACCCCGACCCAGCCCTATGCCGACGTCGTGCCGCGCGTCCGGGAGGCCTTGGCCGGTCAGGGGTTCGGAGTACTGACCGAGATCGACCTGACCGCGACGATGAAGCAGAAGCGCGGCGCTGACATCGAGGACTTCGTCATCCTCGGCGCCTGCAATCCCGAGCTCGCCGAGCGGGCCCTGAACGTCGACCGCCGGGTCGGGGTGCTGCTGCCGTGCAACGTCGCGGTCCGAGCGGCCACCGACGGCACGGGCACGATGGTGCAGCTGATGAACCCGCAGCTCCTGGCGGCGGTGACCGACAATCCTGACCTCGCCCCGATCGCCGACGAGGCCGACCGGCGGATGAGCGCGGTCCTGGACACCCTGCAGGAGTAGACCGCACCCGCGCCGCGGAGCGCCCGGCGCCACCGCCGAGCCCGTCCACGAGCTGACCAGCCGACACGATTCAGACGCCGACGTAGGCGCGACAGATACCCTACGGGGTAGGGAATGGAGCTTCTCATGAGTGCAACGCCCGACACTGTGCACGAGGGCCCGGCGGAGTTCCGGGTCGAGACGATCGAGACCACCAGCCTCGGCGACCGCAGCTACCTGGCCCACGACGGCGAGACCGCCGTGGTGGTCGACCCCCAGCGCGACATCGACCGCATCACGGCGCTGCTCGAGGCACGCGGGCTGAGGCTCTCGCACGTGGTCGAGACCCACGTGCACAACGACTACGTCTCCGGCGGCCTCGAGCTGGCCCGCTCCACCGGTGCCACCTACGTGCTCGCCGCCGGCGACGACCTGGCCTTCGAGTACCGGCCGGTCGCCGACGGCGACGTGCTGGAGGCCGGGCGGATGCGGCTGGAGGTGCTGCACACCCCCGGGCACACCCATCACCACGTCAGCTACGTCCTGCAGGACGCGGACGGGCAGGTCCACGGCGTGTTCACCGGTGGCTCGATGCTCTACGGTGCCACCGGTCGCACCGACCTGGTGCGCCCGGAGGACACCGAGCAGCTCACCCACGCCCAGTACCACTCGGTGCGCAGGCTGGCCGCCGAGCTGCCCGCCGACACCCCGGTCTACCCCACTCACGGGTTCGGCAGCTTCTGCTCGGCCACCCCGACGAGCGGCGACGCCTCGACCGTCGGCGCGCAGGCCGAGGTCAACCCCGCGCTGACGCTGGCCGAGCAGGACTACGTCGAGACCCTGATCGCCGGGCTCGGCGCGTTCCCGGCCTACTACGCGCACATGGGCCCGCTCAACCGTGAAGGTGCCGGCCCGGTCGATCTGTCGCTACCGGAGCCCGTGGACCCGGCCGAGCTGCGCCGCCGGATCGAGGCCGGGGAATGGGTGGTTGACCTGCGCGAGCGCACCGCCTTCGCGGCCGGGCACCTCGCGGGCTCACTCGGGTTCGAGCTGTCCACGAACTTCGTGACCTACCTGGGCTGGCTGCTCCCGTGGGGGGCCCCGCTGACCCTGATCGGCAAGTCCGCCGAACAGGTCGCCCAGGCCCGCCGCGAGCTCGTCCGGATCGGGATCGACCGACTGGCCGGGACGGCGCACGGGGAGATCGACGAGCTCACCGACGGCCGGGCCGTGCGCGCCTACCCTGTCAGTGACTTCGCCGGACTCGCCGCCGCCCTGGCCGAGCGGCCCGACGGGGTCGCCGTGCTCGACGCCCGCCGCGACGACGAGCGCGCCGGCGGCGGGGTCCACGGCTCGCTCCACATCCCGATCCACGAGCTCGCCGAACGGGTCGACGAGGTCCCCGAGGGCGAGGTGTGGGTCTACTGCGGCTCCGGCTACCGCGCCTCGATCGCCGCGTCGATCCTCGACCACCCCGGCCGCGAGGTCGTCCTGGTCGACGACGACTACTCCCGTGCCGCCGACGCCGGCCTGCACGCCGAGAAGCCCGAATCCGCCCGCGCCTGAACCCGGCTCTCCGAGCCGTCCTGCCTGCGGGCTTCGTATCCGACCGACCGACAAGCGAAGGACACCATGAGTACGCACACCCCCTCCAGCAGCCCCGCCGGCTTCACCCCTCCGAGGTCGGGCCCACCCGCCGCCGCCGGACTTGCACAGGAGCACACGGTCGACCCGCAGACCCTCCGGGCCTGGACGGACGCCCGCGAGCAGCTCACCGTGATCGACGTTCGTAGCCCCGCGGAGTTCGAGACCGTGCACATCCACGGCTCCTACAACGTGCCGCTGTCTCTGCTCGGCGAGCACGCCGCCCAGGTCGCCGAACGCATCGACCACCGCACCGTGCTGGTGTGTCAGTCCGGGGTCCGGGCCACCGACGCCCAGCGCCGCCTGGCCGCGGTCGGCATGGGTGACCTGCACGTCCTCGACGGCGGCGTCCCGGCCTTCGAGCGCGCCGGCGGACCGGTCGTGCGCGGCCGGGCCCGCTGGGCGCTGGAACGGCAGGTCCGCCTGGTTGCCGGCAGCCTGGTCACCGCCGGTGTGCTGGGCAGCCTGTGGAAGCGGCCCGCGATCGCGCTCGCCGGTGCCATCGGGGCCGGGCTCACCGTCTCGGCGCTGACCGACACCTGCGCCATGGCGCAGCTGCTGTCTGCGCTGCCCTACAACCGCGCCGGCAAGCCCGTCGACCCCGCCCGCACCCTCGACGCCCTCGCGGGCGCCGGGAGGTGACGAGCCCGTGATCGCCGCACTCGGCCTCGGTGTGGTCATCGGGGTCCTGCTCGGCCTGCTCGGCGGCGGCGGGTCGATCCTCGCCGTCCCCGCACTGGTCTACGGCGTCGGCGTGCCGATCGCCGCGGCGATCCCGATGTCGCTGATCGTCGTCGGGGTCTCCGCGGCCGCCGCACTGATCCCGCGACTGCGCGGCGGGCAGATCAACTGGCGCATCGCCGGGATCTTCGGCGTGACCGGGGCCGGTGCCGCTTTCGCCGGGGCAGCAGTCAACCGACTGCTCGATCCTCGACTGGTCCTCGCCGGGTTCGCCTTGCTGATGGTCGCCGCCGGCATCCGCATGCTCACCGGCGGCAACCGGGTCGGCGGGGACTGCGCCCTGCCCGAGGGCGGGGTGAACTGGCGCGGCTGTCTCCCGAAGTCCATCGCTGCCGGGCTCGCGGTCGGGTTCCTGACCGGCTTGTTCGGCGTCGGCGGCGGTTTCCTGATCATCCCGGCGTTCGTGCTGCTCCTCGGCCTGCCGATGGGTTCGGCGGTGGCCACCTCGCTAGCCGTCATCGTGATCAACTCCGCCGCCGGGTTCGTCGCCCACCTCGGCGAGGCCCACCTCGATCCCACCATCACCCTCGCCTTCGCGGGTACTGCCGTCATTGGCTCCCTGCTCGCTGGGCGCCTCGCCCACCGGGTCTCCACCGCGAGGTTGCAGCGCTGGTTCGCCTACTTGATCTTCGCTGTCGCAGCGTTCGTCCTCGTCCAGGTCGCCGTCGGAGGACCCAGCTGACGAGCCGGCCCAGCGACGCGGCAACGACTCCGCCAGCGCAGCGGCGGCATGTCGCTGGGCTCGTCGGGTCACCGCCACGGACGGGACGCCGGCTGGCTAGCAGCCCGGACGCCGGCGCAGGTGCGTTCGCCGTCCCGGTCAGCGAGGCCGCCCGTAGGCGCCGGGAGTCAGGGCTGGGAGTCGCCGGTCGGCTGCGTGCGGGGACGCGACGTGCGGGATGGCGGTCCGGCGGACCGGGCGTCCCGCGTCGAGATGTGTCAGGTGATGGCACGCTGGGGCGAGGCCCCCGTCCGCGAGGGATGACGCGTCCTCGGTGAGAAGGACGGTGCGCCCGCGACGGCGTTCCTCGGCGAGCACGGCAGTGAGCTCCCGGGATGCGGTGTCGTCGAGGAAGCGGGTCGGCTCGTCGAGGACGAGCAGCTCCGCGCCGGAGGCGAGCGCCCCGACCAGCTCGATCTTCTGGCGGTTCCCCGGCGAGTCTGCATGGCCGGGCGTGGTGGTGTCGGCTGAGAACCGGTCGATCAACTCGGCGCGTCGCGCGTCGTCGCCACCGCGTTGGAACGAGACGGTGCTGAGCAGTTCGTCGCCGGTGAGGTGGGTCCACCTGATCGGCCACTGCGGGAGGTAGGCGACCCGGCGCTGCAGTTCTACGGCGTGCCGCCGGGGGTCGGTGCCCAGTAGCCGCGCCGAGCCGCGGTCGGGTCTGAGCTTTCCCACGATGATCCTCATCAGGGTCGTCTTTCCCGCTCCCGTGGGCCCGACGATCCCGTGTGTCTCACCTGTGCGAATCCTCAGGCCGACGTGGTCGAGCGCGACGACGCCACCGAAACGTTTCACCACGTCGCGGACGTTGACGAGCAGATCCAGGCCGTCGTCGAAGACCGGACCCCTCGGCTGCCGGGCGGTGTCCATGTCAGGCGACGCTAGGTCGTGCAGGCGCCGGGCCCATGAGTCCAAGGTCGGCCGTGAGTGGGCACGAAGGCCCGCGACACCCGCACGCGACCAAAACCGGCGACGGGTCCGAAACGGCGGCGGTGGCCGCGGTCCCCATGCCGGTGACATTCGTCGAGCTTCTGGTGACCTTCGTGAATGTGTGCGAACCGGCCGCGGTGTCGGCTCCCCCGCCGGCGAGCCCGAATGATCCGGACACCTTGCCGGTAGCGGTCGCGTCCACCGAGACAGCGACCGTGTACTTCTGGTTGCCCGTCATGAGCGGCTACAACGCCGCACTGCTGTGCCGCCGGTTACCCGATGAGCAGGTCCACGGCATCGACCTGGAGCTGGAGCTGACCGAACTGACCCGGGAGCGGCAGCAAGATCACAGACGCACGCTCTCCGCCCGATCCCGGATCATCGCGCCGCCTAGCCTTCGCCATCTGCCTGATCTGATCGTTCTGCTCCATGCTGATCACTGCGTCGCAGCCGGGACGCGCAGCCGGCCACACGGTTGCTGCGGGACGGCACCTGCACGGCCTGCCCATGTCAGCCCCGGGGTCTTGGTCGGATCCCGGGTGTCGAGCGTCGCGCAGGTCACGGCGCCGTGATCCTGCGGTCCATCTCGGCCGCTGGACGAAGGTCCTGGAGGTCGGGCCGAGCCACGATGCTGCCCGTACTGGCCGGTGCCGACCACCCGCGTCAGGACCTCCGCCCCTGTCGAGGAGGCTGCACTCCGATGAGCCTGACCCTTCGAACCCGCATCGAGGAGGAGCTGATGCTCGTCAGCACGCGGTGCGGAAAGGTACATGGCGGCGTCGTTGATGGCGGCAACCAGTCCGCTGGATCCGTAGGCGGCGCCACTGCTCGACGCGAATCTGCACCGGCCACTCCGGCCGGTCGCGGCGTGGATCGGCATGCGCGACGCGCTCGCCCACGAGCTATGGCGCCGTGTGTGCCCGTCGACTGCCGCGTGGGCGCCGGTGGATTCCTCGCCCTCGGCCACGGGACCGCGAATCTCAGGCCGCTCGACCACGTCGCGGCGTTGGAATGGGTTCGGGACAACATCCACCGCGCGAGGAAGAGCATCCGGAGGTGAGTCATGGACATCCTGGTGGCGTTCGCGACCAGGAACGGCTCGACCCAGAAGGTCGCCGAAGCCATGGCGGCGACGCTTCGCGAGCAGGCCGAGAAGGTCGACCTTCGGCCGGCGAGGCAGGTTCGTGAATCGCTGGCCGACTGCGACCTCGTCCTGCTTGGCGGTGCGCTGTACTCCGGTCGCTGGCATCGCGATGCCCATCGGTTCCTCAAGCAGCACCGCCGGGAGCTCGCCGCCGGAGTGCCGGTCGCCGTGTTCGGAATGGGGCCGCGCACCGACGACGAGGAGGCGTGGAGCCGCTCTCGTGTGCAGCTCGACCGGGCACTGGCCAAACGGTCCTGGCTGAATCCGATCGCCGTCACCGTGTTCGGCGGTGTCGATCCGCCTCGACGCACGAATCGGCAACGACGAGACCTGCGGGACTGGGACGCCATCCGGAACTGGGCCCAGAAGGCGCTGAACCGGATCCCCGCCCCTCGACCCCCACAGTCCTGACGTGCTAGGAGGGCGAGTGGTCCGACGCCCAGCGCCGGGCAGCCGGACCGACCCTGGGTGAGCATCACGTCGCCGTCGGGCGGTTCGTGGCGACCGACACTGCAGCACTGTCGGCCTACCTGCGGCGGGTCGGATCGCGGCTGGTGTTCGCCGCACCGGCGAGGACGGCCCTGCGTGGCATCTGAAGCTGCCGAGCGGCACCGCGAACGTGCGCGAGGAACTGACCGCGGCCGGACCGGCGGGCGAACCCACGCCGGAATTGGCCGGCTGGTCACCGGGTGGTTGCACACGGTCGCACTGGGTCAACAGGTCTCGATGCACACGATCCGCGACGTGTGGGAAGTCCGGGACCGCACCGGCGACACGTGGGTGCCATTAGGTCGATACCGGGGACTGTCCCGCGGTCGCGAGGGGGTGGGCGGCCGTTTCGGGTACTGCCTCCGCCCGATTGGCGGCGGGGACGACCACGGTCGGGCACACAGCCTCGGTGACACAACGCAGCGCGACGGATCCCATCATCAGCCGGCCCCACCTGGATCGATGGTGATGACCTACGACGAGGAGGGCGGCTCCGGCCGCGACGTGCGTGAGCTGCTCGGCGGGATCGCCGAACTCGACAAGCACAGTGGCTGCTACGGCTCGCGATGGGCCGATCTGTTCCGGCGGGAGCCCCGACACGACGTCTTCGAGTTGCGCCGCTGCCTCGTCGCGGGCCCGCGCACGTACCTTGTCCACGTCGAACACCAGGTCCGGGAGTCCGTAACGCGCGTTCGAACGTGGCGGTATGTCCACCACGGTGACGAGTGTCAGCGTGGACTGTCGCCACACTGCCTCGCGCAGCGCGAACGAAATCGCAGGGATGCTGGTGTCGGTCAGATCGGTTCCGACGACTACGGCGCCGGCTCGACTGGGCATCGGTCACACTCCTCGGGGCGAGACATACGCAGCTCCGACATGGTCATGCCCACCGGCGCAGTCGCGAAGGGTCCTCGGTCCCGAAGGTCAGCGTCGTAGGCCTACTCGCCTGAATGGGCCATGCTGCGGCGACGTCGGATCAGTCGTCGAGCCCGCCGCGTTCCCCCCGGCACTTGCGGTCGGCAACGGTCGTCGCAGTCGTGCGGGCGCGGGGTCTGGTGGTCTGTCCCCCGCCGCGTCGTGCAGTGTCTCGGCACCGTCCGAGCTCCGCGTAGAGGGAGTCCAGGACGTCGGCGTCGATGCTCCAGACCTTCCGGTCACCGATGAAGGGCCGGACGTGCTTGTCGACGCACTCGCGATACCCGGTGACCGTCCGCTTGCCGCACTGGTGCTGGTCCAGGTAGCGGTCGAGCAGCTGGTCGATGGTGACCGTCGTCCGCGGACTGCGGCGCTGCTTGACCTCGGCCACGAAGCACAGGCGGATCTCCTCGGCCCGGTCCCATGCCTTCGGGCCGGGCGCGACCACCTCGACGAGGTCGTACCGGCGCTTCGTGATCGGGTCGACGCCCGTGTAGACGCGCACGCGCAGAGCGCCGCTCGGCAGCTCGTCGACGCTTCCCTGCTGACGCTTCCGCGGATTGATCGCCTTCGCCATGGGGCGGGAAGCTACGGCGTTCGTGGCACACTTTGCGTCACGTCACCGGGAGCCGCTTGCGCGGCCTACACGTTTTCGCAGGTCAGCGGTAGTGGAGACGAGGGGAATCGAACCCCTAACCCCCGCCTTGCAAAGGCGGTGCTCTGCCAATTGAGCTACGTCCCCGAGGCGCAGGGACGACGGTACCCCGCTCGGGTGGTCAGCGAGTGGTGGCCTCGTGCCAGAGGTCCTCCTCGTCGCGCCCACGGAGCTTGGCGACGACGAGCAGGGTGGCACCGGCGGCGACGACGGCCAGGGCGATGAACTTCTTCAACGAGATCACGTCCTCGACGGGAGATGTGTGACCGGAAACCGTGAGAGTGGGCCTAGCTGGATTTGAACCAGCGACCTCGTCGTTATCAGCGACGCGCTCTAACCAACTGAGCTATAGGCCCCTGCGGCGAGGACGACATTACAGCAGCCCCACCAGCACCCCCGCACCGGCCCGGTCGAGCCGGGTGCGGAGGCGATCGTCGCAGGTCAGTCCCGCTCGGAGAGCGTGACCTCGACCCCGCCGACGAGGTCGGCGGAGACGTTGTAGACGAAGGCACCGATCGTCATGGCGACGGCGAACAGCAGGCTGTTGATCGCCCCGATGACGGCGGCGATGCCGAAGACGCGACCGGCGCTGATGAGGGCGCTGCCGCTCTGGGTCTCACCGGAGACGAGGTCGTTGTAGGTGCCGTTGAGGCGGTCCCAGACGCCCATGCCGTCGAGGACGCCGTAGAGCACCCCGACCGCGACCATCCAGATGAAGAAGATGACGACCGCCAGGACGAGGGCCAGCTTGAGCACCGACCAGGGGTCGAGACGCTTGAGCTGCAGTGCCGCCTGCCGCGGCCGCCGGGGTGCGGCGGTCATGGCGGGCGCGCCGGGACCCTGGTGTTCGGCGGTGCGGGCCTCGGCGGGGTCCAGGTAGGCGGTGGGGCCGTCGAAGAGTCCACCGGCGACGGGCGGGTTGTCGGCGACCGGGGCCTGTGCGGCCGCGACCGGTTCCGACCCGGGCATGCGCTGCCACGGCGGCGGGGTCTCGGCGTGCGGCCCGGGCGCGGGGACGCCCTGACCGTCGACCGGGGCACCGGCGGTGTCGGCCGGGGCGATGTGGACGGTGTCCTCGGCCGGCCGGGGCGTCGGCACCGGGCGGGCGGTGGGGCTGGGCTTCCCGTTGCCCGGCACCGCCTGCGTCGCGGCGGGTTTGGTCACGTCGACCGCCCCGTTGCCGTTGCGCACCGCGGGCCGGACCTCGGTGGGTGCGTCGGCCGGGTCGACGGCGGGCGCCGCCGGCTCCGCACCGTTGCCCCCCGACGACGACCGGGGCGACCCGGACGACGGTGCGGCAGGCGCGGTCGGCGACGGCGACCCGGCCGCCGGGGAACCGGCCGCCGTCCCGTTGCCGGCCGTGTCCGCCGTGGGAGCGGCGTCGGACCCGGTGGCGGGGGCGGCCGCGTCGCCGGTGGCGACGCGACCGCTCTCGTCGGCCTGCTTGCTGTTCTCGCTCACGAGGTGGCGCTCTCCTCGGTGCTCGGCACGGTGACCAGCTCGATCATCGCTGCAGGGGTCAGCTCGTCGAACCGTTCAGCTCGGCGTCGTCGGCATCGTCCTCGGCGTTGCGCGCGACGGCCTGCAGTGTGGCGTTCTCGCCCAGGTTCATCAGGCGGACCCCCTTCGTCTGCCGACCGGCCTTGCGCACCTCGCGGGCCGACGTCCGGATCACCCCTCCGGTCGAGGTGATCGCGTACAGCTCGTCGTCGATGCCGACGATGAGTGCGCCGACCAGCGTGCCACGACGCCGGTCGTACTGGAGCGTCAGCACGCCCTTTCCGCCGCGACCCTGCACCGGGTAGTCCTCGATCGGGGTCCGCTTGGCGTAGCCGCCGGCGGTGGCGACGAGGACGAACTTCTCGTCCTGCACCACACCGATCGAAAGCAGGCGGTCACCGTCGTTGAACCGCATGCCCAGCACGCCGGAGGTGGCGCGGCCCATGGGGCGCAGGGCGGCGTCGTCGGCGGTGAACCGGATCGACTGGCCCTCGGCGGAGACGAGGAGCAGGTCGTCGTCGGCGGAGCAGAGCACCGCACCGACGAGCTCGTCCTCGTCGCGCAGGTTGATGCCGATCAGACCGCCGGAGCGGTTGGAGTCGAAGTCCTCGAGCTTGGACTTCTTCACCAGGCCGCTGCGCGTGGCGAGCACCAGGTACGGCGCCGCCTGGTAGTCCTTGATCTGCATGACCTGGGCGATCTGCTCGTCGGGCTGCAGCGCGAGCAGGTTGGCCACGTGCTGGCCGCGGGCGTTGCGGTTGGCCTCGGGCAGCTCGTAGGCCTTGAGCCGGTAGACGCGGCCCTTGTTGGTGAAGAACAGCATCCAGTCGTGCGTGGAGCACACGAAGAAGTGGGCGACGATGTCGTCCTGCTTCAGCGTGGCGCCCTGCACACCCTTGCCACCGCGTTTCTGCGCCCGGTACAGGTCGGTCTTGGTGCGCTTGGCGTAGCCGGTCTCGGTGATCGTGACGACGACGTCCTCGACGGCGATGAGGTCCTCGTTGGTGACGTCACCGTCGTCGGCGACGAGCCGGCTGCGGCGGTCGTCGCCGTGCTTGTCGACGATCTCCTGCAGCTCGTCGCGGACGATCTGCCGCTGCCGCTCGGGGCGGGCCAGGATGTCCTGGTAGTCGGCGATCTCGAGCTCGATCTCGGCGAGCTCGTCGATGATCTTCTGCCGCTCGAGGGCCGCGAGGCGGCGGAGCTGCATGTCGAGGATGGCCTGGGCCTGGATCTCGTCGACGTCGAGCAGGTCGATGAGGCCCTGGCGGGCGACGTCGACGGTGGCCGACGCACGGATGAGCGCGATGACCTCGTCGAGCGCGTCGAGCGCCTTGACCAGACCACGCAGGATGTGGGCCCGCTCCTCGGCCTTGCGCAGCCGGTAGCGGGTGCGCCGGACGATGACCTCGATCTGGTGGCGGATGTAGTTGCGCACCACCTGGTCGAGCCGCAGCGTGCGGGGCACGCCGTCGACGATCGCCAGCATGTTCACGCCGAAGCTGGTCTGCAGCTGCGTGTGCTTGTACAGGTTGTTCAGGACGACCTTGGCCACCGCGTCGCGCTTGAGCGTGAACACGATGCGCATGCCGATGCGGTCGGACGACTCGTCGTTGATCTCCGAGATGCCCGTGAGCTTCCCGTCGCGGATCATCGTGGCGGTCGACTCGATGAGGTTGTCCGGGTTGACCTGGTAGGGCAGCTCCGTGACGACGAGGATGGTGCGCCCCTTGGCGTCCTCCTCGACCTCGACGACCGACCGCATCCGGATCGAGCCGCGGCCGGTGCGGTAGGCCGACTCGATGCCGTCGCGGCCGACGATGAGTCCGGCGGTCGGGAAGTCGGGGCCCGGGATGCGGGCCATGAGCGCCTCGAGGAGCTCCTCGTCGGAAGCCTCGTGGTTCTCCAGCGCCCACACGACGCCGGCGCCGACCTCGCGCAGGTTGTGCGGCGGGATGTTGGTGGCCATGCCGACGGCGATGCCGACGCTGCCGTTGATGAGCAGGTTGGGCACCCGCGACGGCAGGACGACGGGCTCCTGCGTCTTGCCGTCGTAGTTGTCGAGGAAGTCGACCGTGTCTTCCTCGATGTCCTGCAGCATCGCGATGGCCAGCGGGGTGAGCCGGCACTCGGTGTAGCGCATGGCCGCCGCGGGGTCGTTGCCGCGGGAGCCGAAGTTGCCCTGGCCGTCGATCAGCGGGTAGCGCATCGACCACGGCTGGGCGAGCCGGACGAGGGCGTCGTAGATCGCGGAGTCGCCGTGGGGGTGGTAGTTACCCATCACCTCGCCGACGACGCGCGCGCATTTGACGTAGGAGCGGTCGGGCCGGAACCCGTTCTCCCCCATCGAGTACAGGACGCGACGGTGGACGGGCTTGAGGCCGTCCTCGACGAGCGGCAGCGCGCGCCCGACGATGACGCTCATCGCGTAGTCGATGTAGGAGCGCTGCATCTCCTGCTGGATGTCGACCGGTTCGATCCGGTCGCCACCACCCGCACCGCCGGTGGGCGGGAGCGTGGGGTCCAAGGTGTCTGTCACGAGTTCCTCTTATCCATACGTGCGTCTAGGACATGTGTGTGGATCACACGTCCAGGAAGCGCACGTCCTTCGCGTTGCGGGTGATGAAGGAGCGGCGGGACTCGACGTCCTCGCCCATCAGGACCGAGAACAGCTCGTCGGCCGTGGCGGCGTCGTCGAGCGTGACGCGCAGGAGCACCCGGTGCGCCGGGTCCATCGTGGTCTCCCACAGCTCCTTGGCGTTCATCTCGCCAAGCCCCTTGTACCGCTGCACGCCCTCTTCCTTGGGCAGCTTCTTGCCCGCCTCGCGGCCGGCGGCGATCAGCCCGTCGCGCTCGGAGTCGGAGTAGGCGAACTCCGGCTCGGCACCGCGACCACCCCACTTGATCTTGTACAGGGGCGGCTGCGCGAGGAACACGTGACCGTGCTCGACGAGCGGGCGCATGAAGCGGAACAGCAGCGTGAGCAGCAGCGTCCGGATGTGCTGGCCGTCGACGTCGGCGTCGGCCATCAGCACGATCTTGTGGTAGCGCAGCTTGGCCAGGTCGAACTCGTCGTGGATGCCCGTGCCGAGTGCGGTGATGATCGCCTGCACCTCGGTGTTCTTGAGGACGCGGTCGATCCGGGCCTTCTCGACGTTGATGATCTTGCCACGGATCGGCAGGATCGCCTGGGTCATCGAGTCGCGGCCCGACTTGGCCGAGCCACCCGCGGAGTCGCCCTCGACGATGTAGACCTCGGACTTGGCCGGGTCGGTCGAGCGGCAGTCGGCCAGCTTGCCGGGCAGGCCCCCGATGTCGCCGGCGCTCTTGCGGCGCACCAGCTCCCGGGCCTTGCGCGCTGCCAGCCGCGCCTGCGCCGACTGCACCGCCTTGTTGACGATCGTGCGCGCCTCGGTGGGGTTGCGCTCGAACCAGTCGGCCAGCCACTCGTTGCTGATGCGCTGCACGAACGACTTGACCTCGGTGTTGCCGAGCTTCGTCTTGGTCTGGCCCTCGAACTGCGGCTCCTTGACCTTGACCGACACGATCGCGGCCAGACCCTCGCGGATGTCGTCGCCCGAGAGCGCCGGGTCTTTCTCCTTGAGCAGCTTCTTGTCGCGCGCGTAGCGGTTGACCGTGCTGGTCAGCGCCGCGCGGAAGCCTTCCTCGTGAGTGCCGCCCTCGTGCGTGTTGATCGTGTTCGCGAACGTGTAGACCGACTCGGTGTAGCCCGAGTTCCACTGCATCGCGACCTCGAGCGCGTGCCCGGGGGCCTCGCCGGAGAACGAGACGAGCTTCTTGTGGATGGGGTCCTTCGTCTTGTTCAGGTGCGCGACGAAGTCCTCCAGCCCGCCCGGGTAGTGGAAGACGTGCTCCTTGACCTTGGCGACGTAGCCCTCGGCGTCGGGCTCCTCGGCCTCGTCGCTGTCGCCGTTGCGCTCGTCGCGCAGGACGATGGTCAGCCCCTTGTTGAGGAACGCCATCTCCTGCAGTCGGCGACGAATCGTCTCGACGTTGTAGACCGTGGTCTCGAAGATGTCCGGGTCGGCCCAGAACGTGATCGTCGTCCCGGTCCGCTGCGTCGCCGCGCCCTTGTTCAGCGGGCCCGGGATCGAGCGCGTGTACTGCTGGTCCCAGTGGAAGCCGTCGGTGTCGATCTCGACGTCGAGACGCGTGGAGAGCGCGTTCACGACGGAGACGCCGACACCGTGCAGACCGCCCGACACCGCGTAGGAGTCGCTGTCGAACTTGCCGCCCGCGTGCAGCATCGTCAGCACCATCTCGACGGCGGGCTTCTTCTCCACCGGGTGCATGCCGACCGGGATGCCACGACCGTCGTCGACGACCCGGACACCGCCGTCGTCCTGCAGCGCGACCTCGACCTTCGTGGCGTAGCCGGCCATGGCCTCGTCGACGGCGTTGTCCACGACCTCCCACACCAGGTGGTGCAGGCCGCGTTCGCCCGTCGAGCCGATGTACATACCGGGGCGCTTGCGGACCGCTTCCAGGCCTTCGAGGACGGTGATGGACGACGCGCTGTAGCCGTTCTTCTTCTCCGCTGCCACGGGCTGTAGGTCTCCTCGTACCAAGGTCCCGCCCCTCGCATGCCGTGCGCGCACGAGGTGACGGTCGTTCGGGCGGATTCGGGGTCCTCCCGAAGCACCATCTCGATTCTACTGGTCCGACACGACAGGAAGCCGTCTAGGACACCCCTGTGCGCGTCGGAGAGCGCCGAACGCGTCACAGCACGGGGGGCGACCGCTCGAACGGGGCTCACGAGAGGCTCCCGGCCCGTCACGTGGCGCTGAACGGCGCGAGAACGCGTCCAACGGTACGTCCCGCGCCGTTCACCCTCGTTCAACGACGCACGGGCGACGGAGATGCCCGGATCCTTTTCTCCGGCCCCGGGCCGGTCATCCGTACGTGTCGCGCGGACCCCGGCCACGCACGTGCCGCGGCCCGTGCCGCCAGCTCGGCGCCGACGGCCCGACAACCCGGATCCGGCGCACCACACCGTCGCCCACCGCAGCCGCGAGCCGCGCCAGCAGCTGGCGCTGCAACGTCCGCAGCTGCGTCGCCCACGCCGTCGACTCCGCCTGCAACGTCAGCTCGCCGTCGCGCAACGACACCGGCGTGCAGTGGTCGGCGATGTCCGGGCCCACCAGCTGCGGCCAGCGCCCGAGGACCGTCGCGTCGGTCAGCCGCGGCGACCAGCCGCGGTCCATCGACACCCGCGACAGCATCTTCCCGAACGGCTGGGGGTCCCGGTCGTCAGGACCCGGGCCCGACCAGCGACGCCGGTTCCCCCGGCCACCGGCCCGCCGCCGGCGCGGCTCCCCCGACGCCGCACGCTCCGACGCCCGCTGCGCCGACGCCTCCCGGGCCGCCCGCAACGCCTCACGTGCCAGGTCCGGACCGCGCAGACCGTCCGTCCCCACACCATCGCGCGCCCCGCCGCGACGAGCGGCCGGACCCCCGTTGTCCCCAGGGGTGGGGACAGAGTGGTCGTCGTCACTCACGATCGGCGGCGCCTTCCCGTCGACGGGCGGTGGTTCCCGGGAGCTGTCACCAGATCCACTCGAGTTATCCACAGTATCCACAGTGTTGTCCACAGGGTGGCGCCCTGAACGGCCCCTCGGGAACGGATCGTTCCGGCGCAGGTCATGTCGTCGCCACCCGCTGATCGTCGGCTGGAACCGCCGATGTGCGGACGGCCTTCCCACCACTCACCGCGATCCGGACACCCCCGAGCTCCTCCGGGACGTCCTCCGCGACCGCCGCCGTCACGACGACCTGCTCCGCCTGTGCGGCGACCGCAGCCAACGCACGGCGCCGCCGCGCGTCCAGCTCCGCGAACACGTCGTCGAGGACCAGGACCGGCTCGACGTCGTCGCTCTGCAGCAGCCGGTACGACCCCAGACGCAACGCCAGCGCCAGCGCCCACGACTCACCGTGGCTCGCATACCCCTTGGCCGGGCCCTCGCCCAGCCGGATCTCCAGCTCGTCGCGGTGCGGGCCCACCAGGCACACCCCGCGCTCCACCTCCTGCTTGCGGACCCGGCCCAACGCCTCCAGCAGTCCCTCCTCGAGCACCGCCGCATCCGCGACCAGCTCCCCGTCGAGGCTCGACCGGTACCGCAGCGCAGCAGGATCCGACGACGGAGCCACATCGGCGAACGCCGCCACCGCGGGCGGCGCCAGCCCCGCGACCAGGTCGAGCCGGCCCGCCAACAGCTCGGCGCCGTGCCGGGCCAGGTGCCCGTCCCACACGTCGAGCGTGCGCAGATCACCGCCCGAACGCGCCGTCTTCAACAGGGCGGACCGCTGCCGCAGCACCCGCTCGTAGTCGGCCCGGACCCCCGCGAAACGCGGGTAGCGGGCCACCAGCAGGTCGTCGAGGAACCGGCGCCGCTCCCCCGGGTCACCGCGCACCAGCGCCAGGTCCTCCGGCGCGAACAGCACCGTGCGCAGGATGCCCAGCACGTCACGCGTGCGCGGCACCGGCGCCCGGTTCACCCGCGCCCGGTTGGCCTTGCCCGCCGTGATCTCCAGCTCCACGGCCAGCTCACGGCCCTGGTTCACCACGACGCCGCGCACCACCGCCCGCGCCGCACCACGCCGGATCAGCGGCGCATCCGTGGACACCCGGTGCGAGCCCAGCGTCGCGATGTAGCCGATCGCCTCGGCCAGGTTCGTCTTCCCGACCCCGTTCGACCCCACGAGGACCGTGACCCCCGGGTCGAGCTCCAGATCGGCCTGCTCCCACGAACGGAAGTCGGTGACGGCCAGCCGCCGCAGATGCACCACGGGCTCCCGTCGATCGCGTGCGTGGAACCCCGCCAGACTAACGAGGGGGACCGACGGTCACCGGATCAGCCGGGCAGCCGCACCGGCATCAGCAGGTGCAGGTAACCGCTCTCGTCGGCCGGCGCGTCGCCACCCGACGATGCCACCACCGGACGCACCAGCGCAGGCCGGTTCGGCGTCGTGAAGGTCAGCTGTGTGCGCTCGGTGTGCAAGGCGCCCAACGCATCCAGCAGGTACGACGGGTTGAACGCGATGGTCAGCCCCTCGCCCGTGAGGATGCAGGGGATCTCCTCCTCGGCGCTGCCCACGTCGTCGCCGCCCGCGGCCAGCCGCAGCCCGTCCTCGCCGAACTCCAGCCGGATCTGCGCGACCCGGTCGGCGACCAGCGCGACACGCTTGATCGCCTCGACCAGCACCGACACCTCGATCTCGGCCGCTGTCGTGCTCTCCGCCGGGATCAGCTGCCGGAACCGCGGGAACTCCGCGTCGAGCAGCCGCGTCGTCGCCCGGCGGCCGTTGCCCGTCAGGCCGAGCATCCCGTCGCCCGCCGACAAGGCGATCTCGACGGTCCCCGCACCCGACAACGTCTTCGCGACCTCGGCGAGCGTCCGTGCCGGGATCAGCACCGCCGTGGACACCGACGCGTCCTCGGGCTCCCAGTCGAGCTCGCGGACCGCCAGCCGGAACCGGTCGGTCGCCGCCAGCGTCAGCCGCGTTCCTTCGATCTCCAGCCGCACACCCGTCAGCATCGGCAGCGTGTCGTCGCGACCCGCCGCCACCGCGACCTGCGCCACCGCCGCCGCCAGTTTGTCGGCCTGCACCGAACCCGCCCGCTGCGGCATCGCCGGCAGCTGCGGATAGTCCTCGACCGGCATCGTCGGCAGGCTGAACCGGCTGCTGCCGCAGTTGATCGTCGCGCGCGCCCCGTCGACCACCAGGTCCACCGGCTTGGGGGGCAACGCCCGCGTGATGTCCGCGAGCAGCCGGCCCGACACCAGGACCTGACCCGGATCGCCGATCGTCGCGTCCAGCTCCACCCGGGCCGAGGTCTCGTAGTCGAAACCCGACACCGTCAACGTCTCCGCGCCCGGGTCCCCTCCGCCCTGGATGAGGACACCGCCCAGGACCGGGACCGGCGGCCGTGCGGGCAGGCTGCGCGCGACCCACGCCGCGGCATCGGCCAGGACGTCGCGTTCGACCCGGAACTTCATGACGTGAGGACCTTTCACCGACGGCCACGAGACTGCGACCGGATGGCCAGGCACCCGGAGACGAGCAACGTGCCGACCTGACGGACGGAGCCGGACGCGAACGGGACGAAGTCGGGACGCGGACGACAGCCGGGGAGGACCAGGTCGGCCGGACCACCGTAGAGCCTCCGCGGCGCCGGTGTCACGCCGGGCCGTCCGCCCTTCCCGGCACCTCCTCGTGCCGACCGGACGCTCCCCCATCCACCGCCCTTCTCTTCTTGTGTATTTCTCAAGAGAGAGATCCAGCAACAGCAATAGGGCCTGTGGATGATGTGGATGGGCGCCATCGCCGCAGGTCGCACGGTGCGGCGCGATGGGGACGTCACCCGGGGACGGCCGGTGGAGGGCGGCCGCCGGCCGTGGACAACCTCCGCCCGACCCCCGTTGTCCCGGATCCATCCCCGGCGTCCACACGAGTTGTCCACGGATCCGAGGGCAACGATCCACGGGCCTCCGGCCGTCAATCCACAGAGTTGTCCCCAGATGTGGGTGAAAAAGTGGTCGTGCGCCGACGCTGTGCGACCGGTCGTCCCGGTCGCGGCGGGCGCGAGGACTGCGGCGGAACCCACTCTTGTCCCGCGAGGCACACGACAGTCAACGGAGCGTGACGAAGAGGGGTGCGACGGACACGCCCTCGCGATCCCCGCTTGCGCCGAACGTGGCCTAGCCGACGGCGAGCGGTTCAGCCCGGAGCGACACGCAGAGACGACCGGTACCACCGAGAAGTGTGAGAGGCCACCGGTCGGCGGCATCGGCTCTTCTCACGATGCTGCGCCCGGGCCGGACAGGACCTGCGCGCAACTTCGTTGGTGTGCCGTCGCGGCGCGGACGACCGTGAGGTTGCGGGCCGGGAGCCGCCCGCCGGGAGCCGCCCGCCGGAAGCCGCCCGCGCGCGAGGAGGTGGGCGGCGCTGCGGGCTCGGACCCGGCCGCGGTCGGCGGCTGCAGTCGCGTGTCCCCGCGCCCCGGGTCGGCGGCGATCTCTCGAACCGCCGGCCGGCTCGCGGATCGGCTGGCTCGCGGATCGGCTGGCCCTCGGGTCCGCGGACTCGGTCGGCCGCGGGCTCGTGGGACGGGCAGCGGGCTCTCGGACGGGCAGCGGGCTCTCGGGGCCGGCGGCCGTCGAGACCGACGGGAGCGCTCGACCCGCGCTGCCGGAACGTTCGACGTCGCTCCGACCGTCGAACGTGTCCCGAGATCTGAGGGCGCGCTCCGGCGACCTGCTCGGCGTCGCGGGCTTGCGACACCCGCCGCACCGGCTCCTCGGCGAACGAACGGCACAGTCGCGCGACTGAACTGCCGCACTGTGCCGTTCGTTCGGACACCGACGACGGCAGCACAGGTTCGGGCGGATGCGTTGGGGCGCAACGACCGTCGTCGGTAGGAGATCAGCGGCGGGCGCGCTGCTTGATGCGGGCCGTCAGCTCCTGCACCTGCTCGAACGTCTTGCGGCGCAGCGAGATCTCGTTGCGGATCTTCTTGTCGGCGTGCATGACCGTGGTGTGGTCGCGGCCGCCGAAGGTCTGGCCGATCCGGGGCAGGGACAGGTCGGTCAGCTCGCGGCACAGATACATCGCGATCTGACGGGCCTGCGCGAGTGCCTTCGTCTTCCCCGGGCCGCACAGCTCGTCCATGGTCACGTCGAAGAACTCGGCCGTGACGGCCATGATCGTCGGCGCGGTGATCTCCGAGGCGGCGGAGTCGCCGATGAGGTCGCGCAGCACGATCTCGGCGAGTTGGGTGTCGACCGGCTGCCGGTTCAGCGACGCGAACGCCGTGACCCGGATCAGCGCGCCCTCGAGCTCGCGGATGTTGCGCTCGATGCGGGCGGCGATGAACTCCAGCACGTCGCCGGGGACGGCCAACCGGTCCTGTGCCGCCTTCTTGCGCAGGATCGCGATGCGCGTCTCGAGCTCGGGCGGCTGGATGTCGGTGATGAGGCCCCACTCGAACCGCGTGCGCATGCGGTCCTCGAGGGTCTCGAGGCGCTTTGGCGGGCGGTCGGAGGAGACGACGATCTGCTTGTTGGAGTTGTGGAGGGTGTTGAAGGTGTGGAAGAACTCCTCCTGCGTACCTTCCTTGCCCTCCAGGAACTGGATGTCGTCGACGAGCAGGACGTCGACGTCGCGGTAGCGGCGCTGGAAGGCGACCTTGCGGTCGTCACGAAGACTGTTGATGAAGTCGTTCGTGAACTCCTCGGTGCTGACGTAGCGCACCCGCATCCCCGGGAACAGCCGCTGCGCGTAGTGCCCCACGGCGTGCAGCAGGTGGGTCTTGCCCAGCCCGGACTCGCCCCAGATGAACAACGGGTTGTAGGCGCGCGCCGGCGCCTCGGCGACGGCGACGGACGCGGCGTGGCTGAACCGGTTGGAGGCGCCGATCACGAAGGTGTCGAAGGTGTACTTCTCGTTCAGCATCGACCGCGAGCGCGCCGCGGCGTCGGGGGCGGGCGCGGAGTAGGTGGGCCAGCCGTCCTGGCCGGGACGGCCGTCGCCGCCCTGCGGTCCGGCCCCGCCGATCCGGCCGAGCGACCCGCCCACGGGGCCGTTGTCGGCGAAACCGCCGTCGACCTCCGGTGCGCCGGGTGCCTCGGGCAGCGGTCCGGCGCCGAAGTCGACCCGCTCGGCGACGGCCGGCGACTCGAGGTCCTGGCCGTTGACCACACCGTTGCCGTTGGGGGACAGCGCGTCCGCCTCGACGGAGGGGTCGACGTCGGCGGCGAGCGGGACGGACCGGTCGAGGGCGCCGGCCGGGGTGACACGGCCGGCGATGCGCGGGTCGGGCGGATCGGGGACCTCGGTGCCGCCGGACGCGGCCGAGGCGTCGACGACGACGGCCAGGTTCACCTGCACGCCGAGGTGCCGGCCGAGGGCGTCGCTGATCGGCTTGCGAAGGATGCGCTCGATCGCGTCCTTGGCGAACTCGCTCGGGGCGGCGAGGAGCGCGGTGCCGTCGAGGAGCCCGAGCGGGCGGGTCAGCCGGAGGAAGGCCCGCTGCTGTGCCGAGAGCGTCGCCGCCCCCGCCTCACCGGACGCGCCGGACAGGTCCGCGATGACCCGGTTCCAGACCTTTCCCAGATCCCCTGGCTGGTCGGTCACCGGGCCTGCTCCCTCCGCAGCTCTCGTCCGTTCTTTCGGGGGCGGTCCCTCGCGCACGACGGACCGCTGTCGACCGGACGCCGGGAGACCCGTCGGGTCCCCGCAGTCGATCCCCAGAGTTATCCACACTTGTGCGCAGACCGTACGCAGCATTCGACCGTGGGCGTCTCGCGGGCCCACGTCGGCGTGTTCGGAGCGGGTGTTCCCGATCCCCCCGGATCGAACTGTGAGGGGGGAAGGTAACAACCCCCGGCCCGATGCCACAAGGCGCCCTCGGGCCTGCCTCGTCCACCTCGGCGTGTCGGCTTGCACGCGCGGCACGAAGCCGACGGCGGGGGCGGTTTGACCCCCTCTTCGGGCGCTGCGTACCCTTGAACGAGCCGCGTCCGAGGACTGGCACGTTCTGCGTGCCGCCGATCGTTCGCGAGGTCGTCTGCCCACGGGCTCGTCGGCCTGTCCGAGCACCACCGCACCACCCGAGACATCGTCCATAGCGACACGACGCCGCCTGTTCGCAGGGCCGGCGTCGACCAGGAGAGCCGACAGTGAGCAAGGGCAAGCGCACCTTCCAGCCGAACAACCGCCGTCGGGCGCGCAAGCACGGTTTCCGGCTGCGTATGCGCACTCGCGCGGGCCGCGCGATCCTCGCTGCGCGTCGCAGCAAGGGACGCGACAAGCTCTCCGCCTGATCAGGCAGCGGAGTGCTGCCGGCCGGGGCCCGGCTCACCCGTCGGGACGAGTTCGCGACGACGATGCGGCGTGGTCGCCGTAGCGGCCGTTCGCATCTCGTCGTCCATCTCGACGTCGTGGGTTCCGACGCGCCCCGGGCCGGATTCGTCGTCAGCAAGGCCGTCGGCAACGCGGTTGTCCGCCACCGCGTGACCCGGCGGCTTCGCCATGTCGTGGCTCCACGCCTCGCCGCGCTGCCCGCCGGGGCACGGCTCGTCGTCCGGGCACTTCCCCCTGCGGCGACGGCGTCCTCGGCCGAGCTGGCCGCCGATCTCGACGGCGCGCTCCGCACTGCGCTGCGGCGCCTCTCCCCGGTGGCCGCGCGATGACCGACTCCGCTGCCGAACCCACCGGTGACGCCGCTGTCGACCCCGCGGCCGACCTGCCCGGCGACCCGACCGTCGACGAGGGGCACCGCCCGTCGCCGGTGGCGCGCATCATGATCGGCGCGCTCCGCTTCTACAAGCGGTGGATCTCCCCGGCGTTCCCGCCCGTGTGCCGCTTCTACCCGTCCTGCAGTTCCTACGGGATCGAGGCGCTCCAGGTCCACGGAGTGCTCCGCGGGAGCTATCTGACGGTTCGTCGGCTTCTGCGCTGCGGACCGTGGCACCCTGGCGGTCTGGACCCGGTGCCACCGCGCCGCCCACCACGCCACGACGACGACCGACGCCCGGCCGAGGACGCGGACGCCCGTCGCGGCGCCGACCACGGTGAGAACCACGAGGAGCAAGCCCGGTGCTGAACTTCATCTACTACCCGGTCTCGGCCATCCTGTGGTTCTGGCACAAGGCTTTCGGCTTCGTCTTCTCGCCCACCAGCGGTGTCGCGTGGGCGCTCTCGGTCGTCTTCCTGGTCTTCACGCTCCGCGCGATCCTGTACAAGCCGTTCGTCGGCCAGGTGCGGTCGATGCGCAAGATGCAGGAGTTCCAGCCGGAGATCCAGAAGCTCCGCAAGAAGTACGCCAACGACAAGCAGAAGATGACGCAGGAGATGCAGCGCCTGCAGAGCGAGCAGGGCGTCAACCCGCTCGGCGGCTGCCTCCCCATCCTCATCCAGGTGCCGGTGTTCATCGGCCTTTTCCACGTGCTGCGCGAGTTCAAGCCCGGGAAGACCGAGAACTACATCTTCAACGCCACCGACGTGCAGTCGTTCGTCGAGTCGGACCTGTTCGGCGCCAAGCTCGGCGCCTCGATCGTCCCGCTGCAGGGGGCCCCCAGCCTCGACCAGCTCGGCACCACCGTCGGCCAGATGTTGGTCGTCATGATCCCGCTGATGATCATGGCCGGCATCTTCACGCACATCACGGCGCGGCACTCGGTCGCCCGGCAGACGGAGGCCCAGGCGGCCAACCCCCAGTCGGCGATCATGAACAAGCTGATGCTGTACGTGTTCCCGATCGGTGTCGTCGTCGGTGCGCCGTTCCTGCCGCTCGCCATTCTCATGTACTGGGTCTCGAACAACCTGTGGACGCTCGCCCAGCAGCGGATCGTCTACAAGAAGATCGACGCCGAAGAGGCCGCCAAGAAGGAGCAGGCGACGACCAACCGGCAGGCGCTCGCGCCGAAGCCCGGTCAGAAGCCCAACCGCAACGGTGCCGCCGCGAAGAACGACCCCGGCGCCGCGGACGGCGCTGCCGAGGTCGATCTGACCAAGGAGTCCGACTCCGACGGCGACACGCCCGCTCCCCCGGCCAAGAAGCCCGGTTCCAAGCCGGTCACGCCGTCCTCCGGACAGCAGCGCGGGGGGTCCAACGGATCACCCAATGCGCGCAACGGCAGGACCACCAGCGGAGGCTCACGGCCCTCCGCGGCCCGCAAGGGCCGAAAGCGCCGCTGACCCGAAGCCACGAGCCGGACCCGTCGGGGCCCGGCGCCGGAGGTCCGGACCCAGCTCCCCCGCTGCGTCTCCGGCCGCCCGGATCGTCAGAAGGGAGACCCACCGTGCCGAAGACCGCCGAGGACGGTTCTGCCGACACCACCACCGACGCCCCCAAGCCGGCGACGGCCGAGGAGCAGCTCATCCGCGAGGGCGACATCGCGGGTGACTACCTCGAGCGCCTGCTCGACCTGCTCGACTACGACGGGGACATCGACCTCGACGTCGAGGCCGGCCGCGCCATCGTCAGCATCGACGGCGGCGAGGACCTCGAGAAGCTGGTCGGCGACCGCGGCGCGGTCCTGGAGTCGCTGCAGGAGCTCACCCGGCTCGCCGTGCAGCAGGCCTCCGGCAACCGCAGCCGGCTGATGCTCGACATCGCCCAGTGGCGCCAGGGGCGTCGCGACGAGCTCACCGAGCTCGGCAAGCGCACCGCGAAGGACGTCCTGGACTCCGGGCAGCCGGTCAAGCTGCGGCCCATGACGCCCTTCGAGCGCAAGGTCGTGCACGACGCCGTCTCCAAGATCAAGGGCGTCAACAGCGAGAGCGAGGGCGAGGAGCCCCGTCGCCAGGTCGTCGTCTTCCGCAGTGGCGGCTGACGTCCCCGCGCACGGCGACGTCGCGCCCGTCGCCTCACCGCCGTCGGTGGCCGCCGAGATCTTCGGTGAACGGCTGCCGGCGGCGGTGCGCTATGCGGAGCACCTGGCGACCACCGGCGTCGAACGCGGCCTCATCGGCCCGCGCGAAACCGAACGCTTGTGGGACCGGCACATCCTGAACTGTGCAGTCGTGAAGGAAGTGGTCCCGGAAGGGGCACGAGTCGTCGACCTGGGTTCGGGAGCGGGCCTGCCCGGGATACCGTTGGCGCTGGCACGTCCGGACCTGCACGTCGTCCTCGTGGAACCGCTGGCCCGACGGGTCGACTGGCTCACCGAGGTCATCGAGGACCTGGACCTGCCGATCCAGGTGCAGCGCGGACGGGCCGAGGAGACCGAGGTCCGACGGCGATGGGAGGGGGCAGACGTGGTCACCGCACGCGCCGTCGCCCCGCTCGCGCGCCTCGCCGGATGGGCATTACCCCTGCTGCGCCGAGGTGGCAGGCTGGTCGCCGTCAAGGGTGCGTCCGCCGAGCAGGAGATCGCTCGCGACGCGGTCGCCGTCCGCAAGGCCGGTGGTGGTGACGCGACGGTCGTCCGGTGCGGCGAAGGGCTCGTCGAGGTGCCGAGCACCGTCGTGCTCGTCGAACGGACCGCGGCGCCGCGTGCCGGGCGCCCGGGCCGGAGGAGGGAGCAGCGATCGTGACCGAGGCCGACGTTTCACGTGGAACATCGGGCGGTCCGGCACCGAGTCCGGGGTGGACGCCGATCGCGGAGGAGGCCGAGCGGGCCGCCCGGATGCGCCACCCCGACCGCTACGCCATGCCCCGGCCCGCCCATCGCCGGGTGCTGACCGTCGCCAACCAGAAGGGCGGCGTCGGTAAGACCACGAGCACCGTCAACCTCGCCGCCGCCCTTGCGCTGCACGGGGTTCGCGTCCTCGTCGTCGACCTCGACCCCCAGGGCAACGCCAGCACCGCCCTCGGCGTCGACCACCGCGCCGGTACGCCGTCGGTCTACGAGGCGCTCCTCGGCGAGATCAGCCTGCTCGACGCCGCCGTCCCCAGCACCGCCTCCCCCGACCTGCTCTGCGTGCCCGCGACGATCGACCTCGCCGGCGCCGAGATCGAGCTCGTCAGCATGGTGGCCCGCGAACAGCGCCTCAAGCAGGCCCTCAGCCCCGACGTCCTCGACCAGCTCGACGTCGACTACGTCCTCATCGACTGCCCGCCCTCGCTCGGCCTGCTGACCGTCAACGCGCTCGTCGCGGCCGCCGAGGTGCTCATCCCGATCCAGTGCGAGTACTACGCGCTCGAAGGGCTCGGGCAGCTCCTCAGCAACATCGACCTCGTCCGGTCGCACCTCAACACCAGCCTGCACGTCTCCACGATCCTGCTGACCATGTACGACGGCCGCACCAAGCTCGCCGATCAGGTGACATCCGAGGTCAGGCAGCACTTCGGCAGCGTGGTCCTGCGTACCGTCATTCCCCGCAGTGTGAAGGTGTCCGAGGCGCCCGGCTACAGCCAGACCGTCCTCGCCTACGACCCCGGCTCCCGGGGCTCCATGTCGTACGTCGACGCGGCCCGGGAGATCGCGGTCCGCGGCGCGGCGATGGGCGCCGACAGCGCGGCAGGCGTCGAGACGAACGGACGGTAGAGCATGGCCGAGCGCAAGGGTGGGCTGGGCCGCGGACTCGCCGCCCTCATCCCCACCGGCCCCCCGGCCGGACCGCTCGACCCGGCACCGCCCACGTCGCCGCCGGTGCCCGACTCCTGGAACCGCGGCGCGCCCGCGCCTGCGTCCACCGGTGGTGACGAGCCCGCCCCCATCGCCGGCGCGATCTACCGCGAGATCGACGTCGACGCGATCCGACCCAACCCCAAGCAGCCCCGCACCGCCTTCGACGAGGAACATCTCGCCGAGCTCGAACACTCCATCCGAGAGTTCGGGCTGCTCCAGCCCGTCGTCGTCCGCGACGCCGACGGCGGCCGCTACCAGCTCATCATGGGCGAACGACGGTGGCGCGCCGCGCAACGCGCCGGCCTCGACCGCATCCCCGCGATCGTCCGCAGCACTGCCGACGACGCCATGCTCCGCGATGCGCTCCTGGAGAACATCCACCGCGTCCAGCTCAACCCGCTCGAAGAAGCGGCCGCGTACGAACAGCTCCTCGCCGAGTTCGGCGTCACCCACGCCGAGCTCGCCGACCGCATCGGCCGCAGCCGCCCCGTCGTCACCAACATGATCCGGCTGCTGCGCCTGCCCGTCGCCGTGCAGCGGCGCGTCGCCGCCGGCGTCCTCTCCGCCGGCCACGCCCGCGCACTCCTCGGCCTCGACGACCCCGGTCGCCAGGAAGAGCTCGCGACCCGCATCGTCGCCGAGGGCATGTCCGTCCGTGCCACCGAGGAAGCCGTCCTCGTCACGCGCAACGAGAAGCCCACCCCCGCCCGCCCCGCACGGCGCAAGCCGATCCACGCCCCCGGCGCCGAACGTCTCGCCGAGAGCCTTTCCGACCGCTTCGACACCCGCGTCCGTGTCGAGCTCGGGCAGCGGAAGGGACGGATCGTCGTCGAGTTCGGATCCGTCGAGGACCTCAAGCGGATCGCCGAGCTCATGAACAGCCCGAAAGATCGCGGCTGAACCCGTTTTTTGGGTCGGCGAAACACCATCCAGATACCCTCGGTGATCGACACGATGTTGTCGGATTATCAGAGGTGGTGCTGATGACCGTGCGATAGCGAACGATTCGCTGTCCGCAGAGGCGACGGCGCCCGCGACATGCGGCGAGCAGAGCGGGCCGGCGGCGCGGGTGGGTGTCCCGCTCCAGTTCCACTCGACCCGCAGACCGACCGGTGTTCAGGGTCCCCGCTCCTCGCCCGGGGAGGACGACTCGACGGATCCACCGATCGGTCGGACGCGCTGCCACTGCAATCGGCCGGATGCGGGCGAGATGCCGGCCGGCCTCAAGGAACGCCGTGCCGGCGCGACGACGACACTCGGGCGAAGTCGCCGCCACACGTTGGGACGCACTTGTCGCCACGATCGCCCTCGCCCGACCCGTCTGCGGCCGATGGATTCAGGACCGCCTGTCTCGGATGTGGTGAGGCAACGCCTGTCGCACCTGTGTTGAGACGCCAACACAGGCCAGATGCGGCACGTTGGGCCGCCGCGAGGTGAGGCTGTGCGCGCTCGACGAGTCATCCCTCGGCTGCATCTGCCGGGCTCCCCGGCGATGTGTCGAGCCGGCGGAGGTCATCGGAGGCGCGTCGACGTCGCCGGTGAGCAAGGTGGGGCCGTGAGCGGCAGTGCGACGGCCTTGTGTCCGCGTCCCCAAGCCTCGGCTGCGGCGGGAACCGGGAGATTGCCCGCGCCGGGTGCCGCCGAGCCGGATGGGTGCCGCCGGGCCTGGCTGACATTCCACGACTACGACCCCCGGAGTTGGGCGGCGCCGAGGCTGTGGCGCCGCCGGCTGAGGAGACGAGCGCAGTCGCTCAGCGCTCGGCGACCTAAGTGACGATGCGCTCCTGCAAGAGGAGGTGGGTCCGCACGTTTCGATGCGGCGCCGGGCGTAGGCGCTGGGTGCAGGCGCTGGTCCGGGCCGCCGCGTCGGTGCCATGAGTCGACATCGACCCCACGTCCGCGGCCTGCTCGGTCTCGCTCGCGGAGGCTGGCATCACGAGCCGTGCTGGAGTAGGAGACGCGGCATCGTGGCTGTACTCGGATGACGTGGACCAGCTGAGTTGGCTGCGGCGGTCGTTGTGATTCGCGATGACTGGGTGGGCAGGTCGCGATGTTTCACGTGAAACTGCTTGTGTTTCTCGCAGCTTGGTCGCAACGGGGTGCTGGGTGGACGCCAGGGCGATCGCTCTGGGCGTGTCCCGGTCGTCGGTCGGGCAACCAGCTCCAGCTGCTGCGGCCCTTCCCCCGGCGCTGCAACGACGCACCAGGCCGGGCTCAGTGGGCAACTACGACGTCTCAGCTGGGCGGTGAGCGCCACGCAGCACGCTGACCGGGAAATCCTTGGCTGGGCGCGGACACCGGACCGCAGAGGCCAGCAGGCGCCGCGGGTCCTCTGCCGGACGGTCCGCCACACGATATCTGCCGGACGACGCTGCCTCGACGGGCGGATGAGTTGGTCCCGAGCCCGCTACGCGAGCGGCACGAGCACCGAGAGGAGCTAGTGGACCCGACACAGGCATACCGCCGTAGTCGGCAGCTTGGAGGGGCCCGGTCAGGTGCCGGGATGGCAGCACAGTCCGGGTCACGCTCCCCCGACCCGGCTGGAGCGGCACGCAGAGAACCTGCTTCTGTGCGCTGGAGACGTGCGATCGTCGTTCGCGGAGCCAGCCGGCGACCCCACAGCCACCGACGACGCTCACCAGACGAGCCCGACGCCCTGCCCACGTTTCACGTGAAACACGAGCAGAACCGGGCGACCACAACTCGAAGGTCGGGCCGCTCGTCCGATCGCGATGGTCGTGTCGCCTGCGTCAGGCGGCTCGCGCGCGTTCTCGCTCGGGGCCACAGATGGGCGCGGGACAATCGCCGCCGTGCTGGAGGACGCCGGCCTGACGCCGGTCGACATGTGGCCCGCCGTGGTCTCCAACGCCGCCGTCGGCGTCCTGTCCGGCCAGGAGATGATCCGCGGGTCGATCGCTCGCGGACACCGCGCTCGCCGGGAACCTGATCCTGAACACCGAGAACGCTACGCCTCCGGCAACTCCGCTGCCCACCTGGCCGATGTCGGCGCCGCAGATGATCTTGCTTCGAGGACCACTCGATCGTCGCACTGCGGGGCGACCCCCGGGACGGCGCCGGCCGCCTCGCGGCGTGCGACGAGGGCCGACGAAGTCTGGTCGTCGGGTAGCGGCCCGCGGAGCACGGCTGTGGCCGTGTCCCGGTCGCGCGACGGGCCGAGGATGGAGATGCGCGTGAGCAGGTCGAGCTCTTCACGATGCGGCACCGGTAGCGGCCGGGGAGTCGCACCGGGGGCTTGCAGTGGATCCCGCGGTGACCCGGCTGCGGGTGACTTCGGTGGAGTGGAGCGGACCCGGCGGATGGTGCTGGCGCCGGGGAGTCGCACCGGGGGCTCGCACCGAAACCGCGTCGTGAAGCGCCTGGTGCGGACTCTGCAGAGCGGGCCCGGCAGCGGTGCCGGCGCCACGGGGGTCGCACCCGAGGCCCTCGCCGAACCCGGCATTCCCCGGCGGTCGACGTTGGCGGAGCGGATGCGACGGCCGCGGCAAGACGGCGCGCCCGCCCGGACCGGCACGGAGCCGGGCTTCGCGATGGCCGTTAGGGTGCAACGGCCGGAAGCGGGGCTGTCGGCCGGACCCAGCTCGCTGCATCTCGATGGGCCGTGCCCCTGCGCCGGGGGCTGGTTCCGCCAGGGTCATACGGGGTTCGGACTCAACGATTCACGTGAAACATCTGCACGCGCGCGCGAACGCCGCGTGTCCGGCCGCTTGTGCGACGGTCGCCGCCGGACGCGGCAACGCGAGCCCGCGCTGGGGCCACCGGATACTTGTGGCCGCTCTCGACCAGCGAGATGCGCGGCGGCGACCTGCAGCGCGGCCATTCCTGAACGAAGCGCACACGGGACCGGTCAGACGAACGTGTGCGCGGCCCGGTCGGCGAGCGGGCGGACCGACCGGCGCGGAGCTTCGCGGCCGCGGTAGGCATCCGCCAGAGAGTTGGACGACAGAGGTGCTGCGGTGCGTTGGCCCGACGGACTCAGGCCGCTGCGCTCGCGTCGAGGAGGGCCGGACACCCGTCCGGAGAGGCAGTCCCCTACCCCTCCAGGGGCCGACACCGTTTCACGTGAAACACCACCGCGTCGAACCGTCAGGCGCGGTCGACCGCGCGCTCCACGAGAGAGGCGAAGAGGTCGCCGAGGTCGAGCCCTGCGGCGGCAGCGGCGGTGGGCAGGAGGGAGGTGTCGGTGAGTCCGGGCGAGACGTTGAGTTCGAGGATCTGGACGTTGCCGTCGCGATCGACGATGGCGTCGGTCCGGGAGAGGTCGCGGAGCCCGAGGAGCCGGTGGGCGGAGAGGGCGACGTCCTGGACGCGGGCGAGGAGGTCGGGATCGAGGGGGGCCGGGCAGTGGAAGGCGGTGTTCCCGGGGGTGTAGCGGGCGGTGTAGTCGTAGACGCCCCCGAGGGGCTCGACGCCGACGGGTGGGAGGACGCGCGGCTCGTCGTCGATCTCGACGACGGAGACGGCGACCTCGGTGCCGTCGACGAACCGTTCGGCGAGGACGGTGTCGCAGTAGGCGAGGCAGCTGACCATGGCGGAGGGCAGGTCGTCGATCGTGGTGACGACCTGTGCGCCGAGGGCGGAGCCGCCCTGGTCGGGTTTGAGCATGAGGGGCAGGCCGAGGCGTTCGACCATGGCGTCGAGGACGGCGCGGGCGCCGAGGGCACGGAAGGTGGCGTGCGGGAGGGCGACCCAGTCGGGGGTGTCGAGGCCGGCGATGCGGAGCTCGGACTTGGCGGTGGGCTTGTCCCAGACGCGCCGGCAGGCGGGTGCAGGGGTGCCGACGAAGGGGACGTCGAGGAGTTCGAGCACGGCCTGGACGGCACCGTTCTCCCCTTCCCCACCGTGGAGGGCGATGACGACGGCGTCCGGTCGTTCGGCGCGGAGGCGCTCGACGAGGTTCGCGTCGACGTCCCACTCGAAGACGCTGACGCCGGAGGAGCGCAGCGCGCCGGCGACGCGGCGGCCGGACCGTAGCGATACTTCTCGCTCGTGGGAGAGTCCCCCGGCGAGCACCGCCACGGTCCGGTCGGTCACGTCAGCTCCTGGTCGATCTGGTGTACGAGGACGAGCTCACGTTTCACGTGAAACACGCTCAGGCGGTGTCCGGGGACGGTGCGTCGGGTCCGGACCGCAGGCGCGGGGTGCGCGCCGGCACGCCGAAGGTTCTCATGACGTCGAGCTCGGCGCCGAGGACGCCGGCGAGCCGGCGGACGCCTTCTTCGATGCGCTCCGGCGTCGGGTAGCAGTAGGAGAGCCGGAGCTGGCGGCTGCCGAAGCCGTCGGCGTAGAAGCCGGTGCCGGAGGCGTAGGCGACGCGGGCGGTGACGGCGCGGGGCAGCATCGCCTTGGTGTCGACACCCTCGGGGACGGTGAGCCAGACATAGAACCCACCGTCGGGGACGTTCCAGCTGCAGCCGGGCGGCAGGTGGGTCTCGAGGGCGGCGAGCATCGCGTCGCGGCGTTCGCGGTAGGCCTCGGTGAACGTCTTGACCTGGCTGCGCCAGTCCTGCGTCTGCAGATAGCGGGACACGATCATCTGGTTGAACGTGGGCGGGCACAGGGTCGCCGACTCGGCGGCCAGGACCATGCGGTCGCGGACGGCGGGTGGGACGAGCGCCCAGCCGACGCGAAGACCGGAGGCGAAGGTCTTGGAGAAGGAGCCGAGGTAGACGACGTCGCGGTCGAAGGAGCGCAGCGCCGGGTAGACGGTGCCGGAGAAGCCGAGGAGGCCGTACGGGTTGTCCTCGACGACGGCGACGCCGTGAGAGACACAGATCTCGAGGATCTCGGTGCGGCGCTCGACGGCGAGGGTGACGCCGGCGGGGTTGTGGAAGTTCGGGATCGTGTACAGGAACTTCGGTGTGATGCCTTGGCGCGCAAGCGATTCGAGCGCGTTGCGGAGGTACTGCGGCACGAGGCCGTGGGCGTCCATGGCGACGTGCACGACTCGGGCCTGGTAGGCGGCGAAGGAGCCGAGCGCGCCGACGTAGGAGGGGCCTTCGGCGAGGACAACGTCGCCCGGGTCGCAGTAGATCCGGGTGATGAGGTCGAGCGCCATCTGGGAGCCGACGGTGACGACGACGTCCTCGGGGTCGGCGTCGATGCCTTCGAGCCGCATGACCTCGCAGATCTGCTCGCGCAGCGCGGGTGTGCCCTGCGCGGAACCGTACTGCAGGGCGGTCTGGCCCTCGCTCGCGACGAGTTGGCCGACCTCGGCGGCGAGGGTGTCGAGCGGGAGGGCGGCGAGGTTGGGCATGCCCCCGGCGAGGGACACGACCTCGGGCCGGCTGGCGACCGCGAACAGGGCGCGGATCTCAGAGGCGGTCATGCCTGCGGTGCGTCGGGCGAAGCGCCCGGTGGGGGCTGCCGCTGCCGCTGCTGCCGCCGTGCTGATGTCGTACGGATCGGGCACGGTGGGCGGCGGAACCGGCACCTGGGGCCTCCCCTTCAGCAGGTCAAGCGGCGCAAGCGGACCGTCCGAGTGTAACCGGGACGGGGGAACGTCCTGCCCTTCGGCGAGCCTGGAGGCCCGGTCGCAGCACATTTGCTGTCCAACGGGTCTGGATCGATCTAACATCGGCGGGGCCCGGCCCTGTGCGTGATCACGCAGCCGGACGCGCACGCTCGAGCGTCTCAGTAGCCGGAGGTTGCCTTGTCCTGGCACGTCGCCAGCATCACTCTGGACAATCTGGACGAACTTCCTAAGCGCTGTCGTAGTTGTGTGTTCTGGGAGCTCTCTGAACACCTGGGTAAGCAGGCGCAGGACTTCGGGTCCACGGAGTTCGAGAAGGAGGCCTGGGTCTCGGGCGTCCTTCTCGAGTGGGGTTCGTGCGGCAAGATCGTGCACATGCAGGGCGCGCCCGCGGGCTACGTCATGTACGCGCCGCCGTCGGCCGTCCCGCGTGCGGCGGAGATGCCCACGGGTCCGGTGAGCGCCGACGCCGTCCTGCTGACGACGATGCAGGTGCTGCCCGAGTTCGCCGGGGAGGGCTTGGGGCGCATGCTCGCCCAGGCTGTTGTGAAGGACCTGACGCGTCGTGGTGTGAAGGCCGTCGAGGTGTTCGGCGATGCGCGTCCGGGCACCGAGCCGAGCTGCGTGATCCCGGCGGAGTTCCTGAAGGGCGTCGGGTTCAAGACGATCCGGCCGCACCCGCGCTGGCCGCGGCTGCGCATGGAGCTACGTGCAGCGATGACGTGGAAGGAAGACGTCGAGGCTGCTTTGGAGCAGATTCTCGGGACCGTGACGATCCCGCTGCAGTCGGAGCCGTCGATCGAGCGGCAGGTCATCCCGGCCCGCTGACCCACCGACGGGAGGTGCGCAGGAGGAGCCTGCGCGCCAACGGGTTCAGATCGCGGTGGCCTCGTTGCGCGCGATCTCGTGCGCGAGGACGTCGGAGAACGTGAACGTGCCCGTGGGGTGGTCGTCCTGGCCGAGCAGGTACAGGCGCTTCACGGCCACGAGGATGCCCTCGGCGACGACGTCGCGGAAGTCGGCGTTGAGGAGCTTGCGCCGGTCGCCCATGTTGGTCAGGTAGCCGACCTCGACGCGCACCGTCGGCATCCTGGTGAGCCGCAGGAGCTCCCAGGTGCGGCCCTGGCTGCCGCAGTCGAGCATCGAGGTGCGGCTGAGCAGCTCGCGCTGGATGAGCCCGGCGAGGGCCTCCCCCACCGTCGACGTGGGTCCGGAGCCGCTGCCGAAGTGGAAGGTCGCGAGCCCCTGGGCGTGCATGCTGGGGTTGGCGTCGGTGTGCAGCGACAGGACGAGGTCTGCGCCCGCGGTGTTGGCGAACGCGGCGCGCTCGGCCTCGGGCGGACAGGTGTCCTCGCGGCGGGTGAGCATGGCCTCCATGCCCGTGGCCGACATGCGGCCCACGAGCCGGCGTGCCAGGTCCCACATCAGGTCGGCCTCGGCGACACCGCTGCTGACGACGCCTCGGTCGGGCCCGCCGTGGCCCGGGTCGACGACGATGCGTTTGCCGCGCATGCGGGGCCCGGCGCGGCGCAGGAGCTCCTGCTCGCGCAGCAGGCCTGGGCGGCCGCCGGTGACCTTGCGGCCGAGCTGGCGCAGCGCACGCAGCGTCTGGGGGCCGCACACGCCGTCGGAGGCGAGGCCGTAGTCGCGCTGGAAGGCCTTGAGGCCGCGTTCGGTGAGGTCGTCGAACACGCCACCGGGGCGGCCGACGTCGTAACCCAGCTCCAGGAGGCGCTCCTGCAGGGTGACGACGTCGTCGCCACTCATGGGCGCGGACACGAGGAGGGCGAGCATGCGGTCGCCGAGCTTCCAGCCTGCCTCGCGCAGCGCGCGGTAGGTGGCGGGGCCGACGATGCCGTCGGTGATGAGCCCACGGCGCTGCTGGAAGGCGCGCACGGCCTGCTCGACGTCCGCGTCGAAGGTGAACTCCGCAGGCGATCCCGCAGGCGGCTCCTGGCGCCCGGCGGGAAGCCCGAGGCGCACGAGCATCCCCCGGATCTCGGCGACCGCCGGACCGCTGTCTCCGCGGCGGAGCAAATGCATGCACCCTCGCTCGATCGTCGTCAGTCCGCCGCCGTCGGCGTGCGGCCGCGGCCCATTCTGCCCTGCGCCTCCCCGACCGGGGGACAGCGGGGCGTGCCTGGGCGTGTCCTCGTCGTGACCTGCGGTGTCGGAGTGGTCACCCTGTGAACGCGGGACGGCCGGCTCCCAGTGGGAACCGGCCGGTCCGTTGCCGAACGATCGCTCCTGGCTCAGCCGAGGTAGTCGGCGAGGTCGGAGAGCAGGGCAGCCTTGGGGCGGGCGCCGACGATGGTCTTCACCGGCTTGCCGTCCTTGAAGAGGATCATGGTCGGGATCGACATGACCTGGTAGGCGGCGGCGGTCTTCGAGTTGACGTCGATGTCGAGCTTGGCGACGGTCAGCTTGTCGGAGTGCTCGCCGGCGATCTCGTCGAGGACGGGGGCGACCATCTTGCACGGTCCGCACCAGGTGGCCCAGAAGTCGACGAGGACGGTCTTGTCGCTCTTGAGGACGTCGGCCTCGAACGAGGCGTCGGTGACGTCGACGGTGTTGTTGCCCATCGTGTTCTGCCCTTCGCGGTGATGATCGGTGGGAGGGGTGGGGTCAGTGCGCCGCGGCCGCGGCCTCGGGAGCGGCGGTGCCGTACCCGCCGCCGGCGAGCTCGGCCGGGACCGGGGTGTCGGCGAGCCAGCGCTCGGCGTCGATGGCGGCGGAGCAGCCGGAACCGGCGGCCGTGATCGCCTGACGGTAGGTGTGGTCGACGAGGTCGCCGCAGGCGAACACGCCCTCGATGGTGGTGCGTGTCGACGGCGAGTCGACCTTCACGTACCCGTCACCGTCGACGTCGACCAGGTCGCGCACGAGGCTGCTGCGCGGGTCGTGGCCGATCGCGACGAACATGCCGGTGACATCCAGCGTCGACTCCTCGCCGGTGACGGTGTCGCGCAGCCGCAGGTGGGACACCGATCCGTCGCCGTCGACCCGGGTGACCTCGGAGTTGAGCTTCCACGTGATCTTCGGGTCGTTCTGGGCGCGCTCGAGCATGATGCGCGAGGCCCGGAACTCCTCGCGGCGGTGGATGATCGTCACCGAGCGGGCGAAGCGGGTGAGGAAGGTGGCCTCCTCCATCGCGGAGTCGCCACCGCCGATGACGGCGATGTCCTGCTCGCGGAAGAAGAACCCGTCACAGGTGGCACAGGCCGAGACGCCGCGCCCGAGCAGTTCCTGCTCGCCGGGGACGTTGAGGTAGCGGGCGGCGGCGCCCATCGCGAGGATGACGGCGCGCGCCTTGTACGTCTGCCCGTGGGCGGTGACGGTCTTGACGGGGCCGGCGAGGTCGACGGCGTCGACGTCCTCGGAGCGCAGCTCGGCGCCGAAGCGCTTGGCCTGGTTGCGCATCTGGTCCATGAGCTCGGGGCCCATGATCCCGTCGGTGTAGCCGGGGTAGTTCTCGACCTCGGTGGTGGTCATGAGCGCGCCACCGAACTGGGAACCCTCGAACACCAGCGGGTTGAGCTGGGCTCGGGCTGCGTAGACCGCGGCCGTGTAGCCGGCCGGGCCCGACCCGATGATGATCAGTTCCCGGACGTCGTCGGTGCTCACCGCGGCGGTCCCTCCTCAGGTTGATCGGGCGGGGCGAGTGGCTCCCGCATCCGGTCGATTCAACACGAGTCTAGAAGCGGGCATTCCTCGTCCGCCGCCGGTCAGGGGGGATCCGGGTCACCGGCCGACGGTACGGTCGGCGAGGACGCGCGTACACCCGGTGTCGACGACGAGCATGCGGTAGGTGCCGATCGTCCCGGTGGGCAGGACGAGCAGGACGCCGGCGGTGCCGTCGACGGTGACGTCGCGGGTCGCGAGCGCGGCCGCGGGTGGGATGCCGACGGCGGCGAGGCAGGCGGCCTGGCGGTCCGGGCCGGCGAGGGGTCCCCGGCCGGGCTCGGGGGTGCCGACGAGGGCGTGCCGGGTGGGCTCCGGCGGTGAGTCCGGGCCGGCAGGCCGGCCGACGGTCCCGGCGAGGACGGCCACCCCCAGGGCCGCGACCAGCGCGACGCGGGAGCGACGGCCCGGCCGGCGGGTCCCGTGCGGGCGACGACGGCCGGCGGCCCGGTGGAGGACCCGCGACGTCGCGCCGGCGGGCCGCGGCCCCGGGGACCGGAGGGCGTCGGCCGCGGCGAGGACGGCGACCCGCACGTCGTCGGGCATCGCGCCCGCGGCCGGCGACCAGAGCGCGGCGAGGTCCCGCCGGGTCGCGTCGAGCGCCGCGAAGACCGTGGCGGCGGAGGGGTCGTCGAGCGTCGCGACGCACCTCGGGCACGGGCACCTCTCCCCTGCGCACGAGGCGTCGTCCCAGAGCGCGGCGAGCTGCAGGCGGTCGGTCATCGGTACTCCTCGCGCAGGTGGCCCAGCAGTTCGGCGAGCCGCAGCCGACCGCGGGCGCAGCGGCTCTTCACGGTCCCGGTGGGGATGTCGAGGAGCCGGGCGGCGTCGGCGACGGGGTGGCCCTCCACGTCGACGAGCTGGATGACGATCCGCTGCTCCTCGGGCAGTGCCGCGAGGGCGGCGACGACGTCGATCCGGGTGGCGGCGGTGTGGGACGGGTCAGGGCGGCGGTCGGCGACGTCGTGCTCGGGCCACGGCTCGGCGGGGCGGCGGTGGTCGCGGCGGATCCGGTCGATGCAGACGTTGACGAGGATGCGGTGGAGCCAGGTGCTCAGCGCGGCGTCGCCGCGGTATCCGTCGAGTCGACGAAAAGCTGTGAGCAGGGCTTCCTGTACCGCCTCGCGGGCGTCGTCGGTGTTGCGCAGGACCCCGAGGGCCACGGCCCAGAGCCGGTCGCCATGGCGGCGGACGAGCTCACCGAACGCCTGCGCGTCGCCCTCGCGGTGGGCCGCGACGAGCGCCGCGTCGTCGAGGGTCGGTGCGGACACGCGAGCACGCTACGAAGCGTGCGCGCTCCCCCGCGGCGGTTCAGGCGAAGCGTTGGCGGGTGCGAACGGGTCAGACACCGGCGCGCTGGAACGTGACCTCGTTGATCTCGGTCATGTTCTGCCCGTTGTCGTTGCCCAGCCTGGTGATCCAGATCAGCACGTGCTGCACCGGCTGGCTCTGGGCCAGCGAGATCGGCGTGATCCCCGACGTCAGGGTGGCGTCGGCGATCGGCACGGTGTCGTTGAAGTCGGAGTCGGCCGAGGGAGCCGACCGGATCTGGACGACGGTGCCGTCGCTGGGCGAGTTGATCGTCAGGTTGGACAGCTGCACGGCCGACGCGAACGACACCATGATCCCGATGCCGGGCTTGAGCACCGGGAACTGCTGACGGTAGGCGTAGGTGCGCCAGCTGGTCTGCGGGTTGCCGTCGATGACGCGGGAGATGCGGCCGGCGTTGTCGGGGTCGTCGGTGGTGTCGTAGACCTCGACGCCCGCCGCGGCCACGGCACTCGTGGCGGCCTGGGGCTGCGGCGGACCGGCACCGCCGGCGACGGCACCACCGGTGGCGGCGGGCGCGTTGACGACGATCTTCGGCGCCCCGGAGGAGTCGCCGAACACGGAGCCGAGGACGAGCCCGAGGTAGCCGAGCACGACGACGACACCGACGGCGAGCACGCCGAGCCCGATCATCAACTTGCGGCGGCGATCGCGGTCGGCGGGCGGCTTGCGCCGCGAGGAGTCCTGCCAGACGTCGCCGGGCTCGGGCGGCAGCCCGTCGTGCACCGGCGGGAAGAGGGCGTTCTTGTCGTCCTCGGAGACGATCTCGGCGAGCATCCGGTGCACGGCCGCGGCGGTACGGACGCGCTGCGTGGAGCTGCCGTCGCCGTCGCGGGCGAGGGCGCCGAGGACGACGGCGTCGAGTGCGACGGGGACGCCGGGCCGGACCTCCGACGGCGGGACGACGCGGCCGTCGGGGTCGCCGCTGACCCTGCGGTCGGCGGCGGGCATCCCGGCGCGGGCGGCGTCGGCGTTGGACAGTGGCCAGCGGCCGGTGAGCAGCGCGTAGAGGACGGCGCCGAGACCGCGGACGTCGTCGTCGGGGGTGACGTCGGGGCGGGCGAGGACGAACGTGAGCTGGGCGCGGCCGTCGCTGCTGATGCGGACGCGCTGTGGGTGGTCGCAGCCGAGGACGAGGCCGTGCCGGTGCGCGGCGGCGGCCGCGTCGGCGAGGGGCTCGACCATCCGGGCGGCGGTGAGGGGTCGGATCATGCCGTCGGCGAGGACCTCGGCGAGCCCGCGGCCGCCGCACCACTCGCTGACGGCGGCGCCGAGCACGTCGAGGAGGCGGGCGGCGCCGTGGTGTTCGAAGCTGCCGGTGCGCAGCGCCCGGACGATCATCTCGCCGGCGCGGGCGGTGCCCTCGGGGTCGTCGGCGTCGGGGTCGGGGGCGAGCCGGCGCAGGAGGGTGACGGCGACGTCGCGGCGCAGGACGGTGTCCTCGGCGGTCCAGAACTCGGCGCCGGCGGCAGGCTCGGAGCCGAGTTTGGCGCGCAGCCGGTAGCGCCCCGCGAGGGTGCTGCCTGCGTCGGTCGCGGCGGTGTGCACCGCGGGCTCGTCGTCCACGGCGGAGGCGGCAGGCGTGGTCTCGTCGGACGGTCCGCTCGGTTGTGCGGGGACGGTCGCGGTCACGGTGCGCGTGGACGCGGGCTGCCCCTTCGTCTGCCCGCTCACCAGCGACGCCTCCCCCCACCGGACGCGGCTTCACGCCCGGTCACATTCCCCCGGTGGCCAGACTACGACAGGGTGGGCGCCTGCGGGGAACAGTCGGACCGGGCGCGTCGGGTGCGATTCCCCACCGCGTCCGCAGGTCCGGAAGTTCTCGTCACTCTGTCCTCATCGGCACGGTCGGTCCGGTTCCCGCAGGTTCGGGCGGTGACGACCACCGCTCCCCGGGTGCCGGCGGCCCGGTCGGGCCGGGGCCCGGACCGTCGCCGGGACCGTCGGCGGGGTCGTCCGGTGGGCCCGAGCGGTCGCGCGCGCGGCGCACGATCCGGCGGATCACGAGCACGACGAGCAGCGCGCCGGCGATCACCGTCAGCCACACCGTGACGGTGCCGTAGGCGGTGGAGCGGACCTGCAGCCGTGTCGGCGGGCCGAGGTCGTCGCCGCGCGGGGTCTGGACGATGGCGTCGACGGCGAACTGTCCGGCGCGCACGACCTGCGCGCTGACCCGGACCTGGATGCGTCCGAGGGGCGGGATGCGCTGGTCGGGGATGGGCGCGACCTGCAGGCCGGCGGTGCTGGCGATGACGATGCGCACGTCGAGGGCCACCGGCAGCCCGTTGGACACCGTCATCAGCAGTGGGGCGTCGGAGGTGCCGAGCGAGTAGGGGCCGGGCGGTTCCAGGACGCGGACGGTGCCTCGCAGCTCGTCGAGACGCGCGGACGCGAGATCGGCGGAGCGGGCGGCGATCGCGGGCCGACCACGCCAGGCGGCGGAGACCGGTCGCAGCATCGCCCGGCGCAGCGGGACGAAGACGTCGTCGGGGGTGACGTCGGCGCCCGGGTCGGCGACGGCCGCGGACGCGACGGCGTCGATGTCGCCGACGAGCGTCCGGGTGCGGTCGACGATCGCGGAGGGGACCTCGGCGGCGCCCGCACCGATCGGGTACAGCAGCGACGTGGCTCGGGTCGTCGCGCCGCTGGTGGTCAGGGCGCGCGGGGCGAGCAGGCCGCGGTCGGACATCAGCGAGATCGCCGACAGCAGGGCGTCGGCGCCGGTCCCCTCCGCGCCCCAGAGGTGGGGTGGCGCGAGCAGGATCGGTGCGGCCGAGCCCTGCCCGGAGGAACCCTGTCCCGACGACGAGGTCGCCCGGAACGCCAGGGCGCCGATGACGTCCTGCGTCGACAGCGGGGTGGAGACGGCCACCGGTGAGCTGGTGACGGGCGCGCCGGGCGTGGAGGGTGGATCGGTGGGCGTGGCGGCGGACGTGAGGAGGTCGTCGGCGAGGGCGGCGCCGGGGCCGGCCTCGAGGCTGACGACGCCGGTGCGCCCGGCCTGGCTGACGGCGTCGGAGGCCAGGACGAGTCCGCCGACGCGTTCGGGCCCGGCCAGTGCCGAGAGGGTCTCGTCGTCGATGACGCCGTCGGCTGGCCACAGCAACGAGTTCTGCAGCGGGGTGTCGAGGATGTCCCCGGCGACCTCCCGACCTGCCTCGACGGCGCGGACGGCGGCGTCCTCGTCGCCACTTCTCGTCAGTGCGACGAGATCGGCGTCGGCGAACGGGAGCGCGACGGTGCAACCGCCACGCAGCGCCGACGTGACGCCGCCGAGCCAGGTGCGGGCGGCGTCGGCCCCGGTCCCCGGGCTGACGGTCCCGTCGGGGGCACGGACCTGGTAGCCGTCGGCCATCGCCTGCGCGGTCTGCAGCAGGTCGGGGTCGACGGCCACGCACAATCCGGTGCGCAGCGTCGAGCCGACGGGTGCGCGCTGGGCCAGTGCCCCGACGAGCCCGTTGAGCCGGCCGCCCGGGGCGAAGGAACGTGCGAGGTCGTCGTCGGTGAGCGTCGTGGTCTCGCCCGGGACGCCCGGCAGCCGGTGCGGGACGTCGACGATCGGGTAGAGCATCGTGAACGGCCGCGCGCCGCCGGCGGCCGTGCCGCCGACGTCCCCGGTGAGCGTGCCGTCGACCACCGCCGCGGGCAGCGACAGGACGGGCAGCAGCATCCGGGTGGCCGCGAGCCGGGCGCGGGGCTGGCCGTCGGGCTCGCCGTTGACGTTCACGAGCAGTGGGTAGGTGCCGGGGGTGGCGATGCCGAGCCCGGTTCCGCCGGTCGCGCGCAGTGGGGCCTCGATGCGGACGGAGATGCTCGCGCCGGGCTCGATCGTGCCGGGCACGTCGACGAAGGACGGCGAGACGGCGTCGGTGCCGGCGCGGCCCTCGAGGGCGGCGTCGGCGTCGGAGTCGGTGCGCAGCGGGTCGCCACGCTGCAGCCGGACCGCGAGCCCGGAGACGGGCAGGGTCCCGGTGTTGGTGACGGTTCCCGTCACCGTGACGACAGATGGTCCGTCGGACGTCACGACCCGGGGGGTGAGCTGGTCGAGCGCGAGCTGCAACGACGCGGCCGGGGCGTCACCGGGGGCCGCGGCGGCCGACCCGGCGATCGGGCCGGCCAGGAGGAGCAACGCGATCGCGACCAGGGCCGCGACCGGCCTCACGCCGACTCCTCCAGCAACTGCGTGGCCCGGCGGATCAGCCGCCGCTCGTCGGCGTAGGCGAGGCGCGACTCGAGCTCGTCGAGCGGCACCCACGCCACCTCCGACACCTCGACGTCGAGATCCGACAGCTCGCCACCGAGCGCGCGCATGAGGAAGTGGTGCACGGTCTTGTGCACGCGCCGGTCCTCGGCGACGAACCAGAAGTCGATGGTGCCCAGGGGTGCGACCACCCGCCCGATGATGCCGGTCTCCTCCTCGACCTCGCGCACCGCCGCCTGCTCGGCCGTCTCACCAGCCTCGATGTGACCTTTCGGCAGCGACCACAGCAGCCGGCCGCGGCGGTCGAGCCGCCCGATGATGGCTGCGACGTTGAGTGCGTGGTCGACGACGAGACCGCCCGCGGAGGTCTCGTCGACCGTGCGCAACCGGCGCCTGCGCTCCGGTGGACGGGCCGCGCGGCGCCCTCCTGAGCGACCGCGCGAGGTGGACATGGCCCGATGGTAACGAGCGGGGGCAGGTCCGGCCCGCTTCTCGACGTCACGCGGCGGGCCGGAACTCGAACGCGGGGCCTCGGAGGCGTTGCCTAGACTGGCCCGCCGTGTCTTCCCCGTTGTTGATCCCCGGCTCGTCGGCGTCCACCTCCACGGTGAGCGCGGACGCGATCTCCGGCACCCACGCCCGGCCGGGTGACGCCTCGGACGACGCGGCCCTGCGTCGCGCCCAGGAGAATGCCCTCGTGGAAATGCTCGCCATCCCTGCGGTCGCCGACGAGCTCGGTGAGCGGTTCCGAGCGGCGGGCCACCGGCTCTACCTGGTGGGCGGCAGCGTCCGCGACGCCCTGCTGGGTCGTGGCTCCGCAAACGGCGGAGACCTCGACTTCACGACGGACGCGCGCCCCGAGCAGATCCAGGCGCTGCTGGCCGGCTGGGCCGACACGATCTGGGACACCGGGATCGAGTTCGGCACCCTCGGCGCGCGCCGGGGCGACCACGTCCTGGAGATCACGACGTTCCGCGCCGACGCCTACGACCGCGTCGGCCGCAACCCCGTCGTCCGCTTCGGGGACTCGATCGAGGGCGACCTGGTCCGTCGCGACTTCACGGTGAACGCGATGGCCGTCGAGGTGCACGCCCCGAACGGCGAGCGCCGGTTCGTCGACCCGCACGGCGGCCTCGCCGCGCTGGCCACCGGGACGCTCGACACCCCGGCCACGCCGCAGGAGTCGTTCGCCGACGACCCGCTACGGATGCTGCGCTGCGCCCGTTTCGTGTCCCAGCTGGGGTTCGCGCCGGCGCCGCGCGTCGTCGACGCCATGACGGAGATGGCCGGCGAGCTCACCCGGATCACCCGGGAGCGGGTGCAGGCCGAGTTCTCCAAGCTCATGCTCGGGGCGCATCCGCGGCGGGCGATCGAGCTGATGGTCGACACGGGCCTGGCCGACCACGTCGTCCCCGAGGTACCGGCGATGCGCCTGGCGATCGACGAGCACATGCAGCACAAGGACGTCTACACGCACTCGCTGGTGGTGCTCGAGCAGGCGATCGACCGCGAACAGGACGGGCCGGACCTGGTGCTGCGGCTCGCGGCGCTGCTGCACGACGTCGGCAAGCCCGACACGCGTCGCAAGGAGTCCGACGGGCGGGTCAGCTTCCACCACCACGAGGTCGTCGGCGCCAAGATGGTGCGCAAGCGGCTCCGCGAGCTGCGCTACCCGAAGGTCGTCGTCGACGAGGTGGCGCAGCTGGTGTTCCTGCACCTGCGGTTCCACGGCTACGGTAACGGCGAGTGGACCGACTCGGCGGTGCGCCGCTACGTCACCGACGCCGGGCCGCTGCTGGAGCGGCTGCACAAGCTCGTCCGGTCCGACAGCACGACCCGCAACCGGCGCCGGGCCGCGGCGCTGCAGCGCAGCTACGACTCCCTCGAGGACCGGATCGCGGCGTTGCGCGCCCAGGAGGAGCTCGACTCCATCCGTCCCGACCTCGACGGGAACGCGATCATGGAGCTGCTCGGGCTGCCGCCGGGCCCGCTCGTCGGCAAGGCCTACAAGCACCTGCTGTCGCTGCGGATGGACCGTGGCCCGCTCGCGCACGACGAGGCGGTCGCCGAGCTACGGGCGTGGGCCGCGGAGAACGGCGTCTGACGCCCTACAGAGGGCGGGCGGTGCGGCGGCGCAGCAGCAGCTCGTGCGCCCCGAACCCGAGGACGTAGACGGCGGCGGCCGCTGCCAGCAGTGCGGGGGCGCGGCCGTCGGGCGGGCTGAGCAGCGCGGCCGCGGTGATGGCGAGGACGTAGCTGATGTTGAACAGCGCGTCGTAGAGAGCGAAGACGCGGCCGCGGACCTCGTCGCCGGCCTCGCTCTGCACGGCGGCGTCGGTGCACAGCTTCACGACCTGACCCGTCGCCGCCAGCGCGAAAGCCGCCGCGAGGACCGCGGGCATCGACAGGAAGACGGCCAGCGCGATCTGGGCGGCCATCGACAGCCCGAGGGCGATCCGAACGGTCGTCGCCCGGCCGATGTGATGCACGAGCCACGGCGTGAGCAGCGCGGCGATGCCCAGCCCGATCGCAGCCAGGACGACGGCCTCGCCGACGCCGGTCATCCCCGCGCGCAGGACGCCGGAGTCGGTGAACGCGTAGCGGAACAGCAGCAACGACACGAGGGTGCCGACGCCGAACGCCAGCCGGTGCGCCATCAGCGCCGCGAACGACGCCGCCACCGTGGGGGTCGACGCGACGGCGCGCAGCCCGTCGGTCATCCCGTGCAGCACGACCCGGGTGGCTGACGACTCGGCCGACGGCGTGGCCGGCGAGGTCCCCTCGGCGGGGGCGACGCGGTCGGGTCCGAGGCTGCCGCGGGCGAAGAACGACGCGACCAGCGCGGCGAGCACCGGGCCGAACATCGCGATCGTCGTGACGATGGCGGAGCCCGTGTTGTCGGAGCCGATGACGGCGCGCAGCCCGATCGCGGTGGCCCCGCCGACCGCGGCGGTCGCGGCGCCGAGGGTGGCCGCGATGGTGTTGGCCTCGACGAGGTGTCTCGGTTCGACGACGTGCGGCAGCCCGGCCGACAGCCCCGACAGCACGAACCGGCTGGTGCCCGCGACAGCCAGCGCCGCCAGGTAGAGCGGCACCCCTTCGACGCCGGTGCCGACGAGCACCGCGACGACCGCGACCAGCGCCGCACGCACGATGTTGGCGACGACGAGCACCCGGCGCCGGTCCCACCGGTCGAGCAGCGCCCCGGTGAACGGCCCGATGACCGAGTACGGCAGCAGGATCACCGCGAGCCCGGCGGCGACGGCGAGCGGATCGGCCTGCCGCTCGGGGTTGAACAGGACGGCCCCACCGAGCGCGGCCTGGAACATGCCGTCGCCGAACTGGGCGGTGAACCGGACGCCGAGCAGCCGGCGGAACCCGGAGGTGCGCAGCAGCCGGGCGAGCCCGGCCTTCTCCCGCTTCGTGGAGGTGGCGGTGTCCCCCGTCGCGGGGGCGGAGGAGGAGGACACGACCGGAAGGCTACTGCTCCCGTGCGGGTGCGACGATGGTGCTGTGAGGGACCTCCGCGACGGATCCGCAGGCTCGACCGTGCCCGTCGCGCCGGGCACGCTGCTCGTCGCCTCGCCGGGTCTGTCGGACCCGAACTTCCGCCGGACCGTCGTCTACATGGTCGAGCACCGCGACTCCGGGAGCCTCGGTGTCGTCCTCAACCGGCCCGGTGACGTCTCGGTCCGCGACGTGCTGCCCGCGTGGGAGAACCTGGCGTCGGCGCCCCGGTCGGTGTTCGTGGGCGGTCCTGTCGACGCCCGCACGGCCCTGTGCCTGGCCGCGATGCGCACAGGGGTGTCGACGCTCGGCATGCCCGGTGTGGTGACCGTCCACAGTCCGGTGGCGCTCGTCGACCTCGACACCGACCCGGCCGCGCTGGAGTCGTCGCTACGGGGGCTGCGGGTGTTCGCCGGCTACTCCGGCTGGGACTCGGGCCAGCTCGACGGCGAGATCGAGCGGGGCGACTGGCTCGTCGTCCCGGGGCTGCCCGACGACGTCATCACCGACCGGCACGCCGATCTGTGGGGCCGGGTGCTGCGCCGCCAGGGGACGCCGCTGGCGTTGCTGGCGACGTTCCCGGCGGAGGTCGGGCTGAACTAGTCCGTCAGCTGCCGGCGATGCCGGCGGGGCGGCAGCCCTCGATGAGGTCGCAGCCCGCGCACGCGCCCGCGCAGGGGGCGGGCTCGTCCTCGACGAGGCGGGCCGCGCGGTCGCCCAGCGCGCCGCCGATACCGGCCAGCACGAGGACCCCGAGCACCGTGACGACGAGCAGGATCACACCCAGCAGCACGTCCGGACGGGCCAGCGTGGCCGCTCCACCCGCGATCGCAACCACGGCGGCGGCCCCGACGAGCGGGGCGGCGACCCGGTTGGCGGCGGCGAACGTCTGCTCCGACGACAGCGTCGCCGCGGTACGGACGCCCGCGAAACGGTTGCGGCGCAACGTTCCTCGCGCACCGGTCACGGCGACGGCGCCGAGCGCCGCCCCCACGAGCACGAGGACGGCGCCGAGGACCACGCTGAGGACGACAGGCACCCGTCCAGGGTAGGACAACCCGTTCGCGGGGCCTCGGCCAGCGGCGTTACGCTGGTCGTCGCAGATGGCCCGCTTCGACGCGGTCGCGTCGGGAGCGATCCGGCGCTCGCGGCCGGGCCCCCGTCCCTCCCGGGCCGGGGTCTCCGACGTCTCGCCCACGGGCCCGGTCCCGCGGGCTCGTTTCGTGGCCGTCAGGAAAAACGAGTTGAGCGGACGGACATGAGCACGGAGACCACCACCGCGGACGTCACGGCGGACCGGACCGACGACGCCGGGGCGCCCCCGTTCCGGTACGGCGCGGCACTCGCCGGGCGCATCGAGCGCAAGTGGCAGGACCGCTGGGAGGCCGAGGGCACGTTCCACGCCCCGAACCCCGGCGAGCCCGGGTCGGAGCGCAAGAAGGTCTACCTGCTCGACATGTTCCCGTACCCGTCGGGCGCGGGGCTGCACGTCGGCCACCCGCTGGGCTTCATCGGCACCGACGTGCTGGGCCGCTACCTGCGGATGACCGGGCACAACGTGTTGCACGCCATGGGTTTCGACGCGTTCGGCCTGCCCGCCGAGCAGTACGCGGTGCAGACGGGTACGCACCCGCGCACCACGACCGAGGCCAACATCGCGCGCTACCGCGAGCAGCTGCGCCAGCTGGGCCTGGCCCACGACGACCGGCGGTCGGTCGCGACCACGGACGTCGAGTTCTACCGCTGGACGCAGTGGATCTTCCTGCAGATCTTCAACTCCTGGTACGACGTCGACGCCGACCGCGCCCGCCCGATCGCGGAGCTGGTGGCGCAGTTCGAGTCCGGCGAGCGGCCGACGACCGACGGCCGGGCGTGGGCCGAGCTGTCCGAGGCCGAGCGGCGTGCCGCCGTCGACGGGTTCCGGCTGGCCTACATCTCCGAGGCCCCGGTCAACTGGTGCCCCGGGCTGGGCACGGTGCTGGCCAACGAGGAGGTCACCGCCGACGGGCGTAGCGAGCGCGGGAACTATCCCGTCTTCCGCCGCAACCTCAAGCAGTGGATGATGCGGATCACCGCCTACTCCGACCGCCTGGTGTCCGATCTGGACCGCCTGGACTGGCCGGAGTCGGTGAAGTCCATGCAGCGCAACTGGATCGGCCGGTCCGAGGGTGCGCGCGTGCGGTTCGCGTCCGCGGCGGGCGACATCGAGGTCTTCACGACGCGCCCCGACACGCTGTTCGGCGCGACCTACATGGTCCTGGCGCCGGAGCACCCCCTGGTCTCCTCGATCGTCCCGGAGTCCTGGCCCGCCGACGTCGACCCGCGGTGGACCGGTGGTGCGGCGACGCCCGCGGCCGCCGTCGCCGCCTACCGCGACGCGGCCGCCCGCAAGACCGAGCTGGACCGCCAGGAGAACAAGGACAAGACCGGCGTCTTCACCGGCGCGTACGCGACCAACCCGGTCAACGGCGAGCAGGTCCCCGTCTTCGTCGCCGACTACGTCCTGATGGGCTACGGCACCGGGGCGATCATGGCCGTCCCGGCGCAGGACACCCGCGACTGGGACTTCGCGACCGCCTTCGGGCTGCCGATCGTACGCACGGTCGACCCCGGTGAGGGCTGGGAGGGCAAGGGCGGCGGGGCGTTCACCGGCGACGGACCGGCGATCAACTCCGCCAACGCCGAGATCAGCCTGAACGGTATGGGCGTGGCCGAGGCCAAGCGCGTCATCATCGACTGGCTGGCGGCAAAGGGGTTCGGCGAGGGCGTCGTCCAGTACAAGCTGCGCGACTGGCTGTTCTCGCGTCAGCGCTACTGGGGCGAGCCGTTCCCGATCGTCTGGGACGAGCTCGGCCCGGTGGCCCTGCCCGACGCGCAGCTGCCCGTCGAGTTGCCCGACGTCGACGACTACTCCCCCAAGACCTACGCCCCCGACGCCGCCGACACCGAGCCGGAGCCGCCGCTGTCGCGGGCGACGGAGTGGGTGGAGGTCGAGCTCGACCTGGGCGACGGCCCGAAGGCCTACCGTCGCGAGACGAACACGATGCCGCAGTGGGCCGGCTCCTGCTGGTACTACCTGCGCTACCTCGACCCGGACAACCACGAGCGGTTCGTGTCCGAGGAGGCCGAGAAGTACTGGGTCGGTAAGGACCTGCAGCGCTCGGCAGCCGACCCCGGTGGTGTCGACCTGTACGTCGGCGGCGTCGAGCACGCCGTGCTGCACCTGCTGTACTCGCGGTTCTGGCACAAGGTCCTGTTCGACCTGGGCCACGTGACCAGCGAGGAGCCCTTCCGCAAGCTGTTCAACCAGGGCTACATCCAGGCCTTCGCCTACACCGACGCCCGCGGGCTGTACGTCCCGGCCGAGGAGGTCGTCGGCGACGAGACCGTTGGTTTCACGTGGAACAACGAGCCGGTCACCCGTGAGTACGGGAAGATGGGCAAGTCGCTCAAGAACGTCGTGACGCCCGACGAGATGTGCGAGCGCTACGGCGCCGACACGTTCCGGCTCTACGAGATGTACACCGGCCCGATGGAGGCTTCGCGGCCGTGGTCGACGCGCGACGTCGTCGGCCCACAGCGGTTCCTGCAGCGGGTGTGGCGCAACCTGGTCGACGAGGAGACCGGCGAGTGCCGCGTCACCGACGCCGCGCTCGACGAGGAGACGCTGCGCGCGCTGCACAAGGCGATCGCCGGCGTCCACGAGGACGTCCCGGCGCTGCACTACAACACCGCCGCCGCCAAGCTGATCGAGCTCAACAACCACCTGACCAAGGTCTACGCGGGCGCCGGGGTGCCGCGCGCCGCGGCCGAGCCGCTGGTGCTGATGCTGGCACCGCTGGCCCCGCACGTGGCCGAGGAGCTGTGGTCGCTCCTGGGTCACGACGAGTCGCTGGCCTTCGCGTCGTTCCCGGTGGCCGACGCGCGCTACCTGGTGGCCGACACCGTCGAGTACCCGATCCAGTACAACGGCAAGGTGCGTTCGCGGATCACCGTCCCGGCCGCCGCCGACGCCGCCAGCGTCCAGGCCGCCGCTTTGGCCGACGACAAGGTCGCGGCCCTGCTCGACGGCCGTGAGCCGCGCAAGGTCATCGTGGTGCCCGGCCGCCTGGTCAACATCGTCGGCTGACGCCGTCCCACGAGCGCCGCAGGGGTCACCGGCTCCTGCGGCGCGGTGGTTTCACGGGCAACGGCGTCGCGTCGCCCCGCCGGGCGGCGCTGCGCCCGGGATCGGCGAGCCACTTCTCCACCTCGACGACGACGGTCGTCGCCGCCGCGACGGCCGCGCCCGCCTCGGACGCGGGGACGGGCTCGTAGCCGTGGTCGGCCAGCAACGACTGGTTGAACAAGCTGCGCAGCAACCGCCCCGACTCCGGGTCGAGGGCCCGTTCGCGGACGACGCGACGCACGAACGCCGACACGACATCGGGGAAGTCGCCGCGGGTCTCGCCCAGGACGAGCAGCGCGGTCTCGGCCGCGTGGTAGGCGGCATGGAAGGCACGGGAAAGCGCCTGCGTCGTGAACCCGTTGTCCAGCAACAAGGTCGCGGCGTCGATCTCCTCGCGCGCCCGCGCCATCCCGGAACTCACGAGATCCGCACCGACCCCGACTTGGCCCGGATGAGCATCGGCTCGGTCGGCCGGCCCATCGCCGACTCCGCGACGGGCAACGCCGTGATCGTCAGGCCGGACCGTTCGGTGTGTCGCCACAGGACGGAGTCCATGCGACGCAGCTCGTCCCATGTGGAGTCGACACGGTCCAGGACGACGAGCAGGTCCAGGTCGGACTCGACGCCACCCTCGCCGCTGGCCCACGAGCCGTACAGCAGCACGCGGTGCAGCCGAGAGCCGTACAGGTCGGCGAGGTCGCCTGCCACGGCGGCGGGGACGTCGGCGTTGCGGGGCGACGGGTCGGGGTGGCGGCCCAGCGCGCGGCGGCCCACCTCCTCGTCGACCAGCCCCTCGGAGAGCAGCCACTCGATGGCGCCGCGGCGGGCGCGGGCGTCGCGGAAGCGGTACCACTCGTCGCGGACCTCGGGGAACTCGAACAGCGCGTTCTTGAACCGCCGGAAGGCGCCGCGGCCGTTGATGGCCTGGTCGAGCAGCTCGGCCGCCCTCCGGTGCTGAACGGCCTCGACGAAGTCGCTCATGTCGCCGTATCCGGCGCCGGCCTCGGTGGGCGGTATGCGCAGCCAGCCGGCGGGTTCGTCGTCACGGTCGGAGACGAGCCGGATCGCGCCGTCGGCGGGGTTGATCCACCAGCTCACACCGGGGGTGCGGTCGTCGCGGGCAGCGCCGAGCTCGGCGAGGTCCACGTCGTCCGGGTCGAGCATCCCAGGATGCTAACGCCGCTCGATCGTCGTGGGTGTCCAGAAAAGAGACGCGCGCAGGCCCGGCCGGGCGGTATGCCTGGCCGGGCCGCGTGCGGGGAGCGTGGTCCGTCAGATACGGCGTGCGCCGGAGAACGGCATCGACGCCAGGGTGCTGATCTTCACGGGCTGGCCCGAGGTGCTGGCGTGCACGACGTTGCCGTTGCCGATGTACATCGCGACGTGGCTGACCGGCTTGTAGAAGAACACCAGATCGCCGGGCTGCAGGTTGGCCTTCGAGACCGGGGTGCCGAAGGTCGACTGGGCGCGGCTGGTGCGCGGGATGGTGACGCCGGCCTGCTTGAAGGCCCAGTACATGAGGCCGGAGCAGTCGAACGCGCTCGGACCGGCGGAGCCGTAGCGGTAGGGCGCTCCGAGCTTGCTCATGACGGTCGAGAGGACCGACGCGCTGCTGGCGGCCGGCTTCACGGCGGTCTCGACGACGGGGGTGCTCGCCGCGACGGCCGGCTGTGCGGCGACGGCGCCGGGGGCGGCGGCGGGGAGCTCGAGGACGGCGGCCGCTCCGGGTGCCGCGGGGGTGGCGGCGGGGAGGATCGCGAACGCGGAGGCAGCGGCGGCGGTGGCCGCGACGACGGCCGTCCGGATCGTGAGGAAGCGGGGGGTGTGCGTGTGCACGGGGGTGTTCCTTAGGGGGTAGCACCGCCGGACACGCGCAGACCGCACGCCGGGAGTGCGGGGAGCGGGGAACCGGGCCGGTCGCCGTCGTCCTGGGGGGTCGGACGGTCCGTGCCCGGTTCGTGGTCCGGACGATGACCCCACACTCCGCAGCTCCGGGTGAGCCTTGGTCGTGCAGGGCCGTAGCCCAAATTACGAACAGATTTCGATGAATCACCATGACGCAAATCTCAAACAATGGCGCGTATTCAGGTGATGGTTGTCACGGAAAGGAACCCGATCAGCCGAATCCCGTCGGCGTAATTCCATGGCGTCACGGATCGAAAACCCGGCGCTCGGGTGTGACCGGTCACAGTCGAGTGAGTTATCGTCCCGTTATTGCATCGGACGGGTGATAAAAATTGCGGTCCGGAAGGATCGGAAACATTTCCGCTTCGGAAACACCGCAACCGCATACGAAAGAGGCCCTGCTCCGCCGATGCGGAGCAGGGCCTCTGTGTCGGGAACGGGCCGGACGTCAGTCCTGGCGCTCGCCCCGGATGAACGACTCGACGGCGTCACGCGCCACGTCGTCGCCGTACTGCTCGGGCGGCGACTTCATGAAGTAGCTCGACGCCGACAGGATCGGACCACCGACACCGCGGTCCTTGGCGATCTTCGCGGCACGCACCGCGTCGATGATGATGCCCGCCGAGTTCGGCGAGTCCCACACCTCGAGCTTGTACTCCAGGTTCAGCGGCACGTCGCCGAACGCCCGGCCCTCGAGCCGGACGTAGGCCCACTTGCGGTCGTCGAGCCACGCCACGTAATCCGACGGGCCGATGTGCACGTTGTCCTTGCCCATGTCGCGGTCGACCTGCGACGTCACCGACTGCGTCTTGGAGACCTTCTTGCTCTCCAGGCGCTCGAGCTCCTTCATGTTGAGGAAGTCCATGTTGCCGCCGACGTTGAGCTGCATCGTGCGGTCGAGCTGGACGCCACGATCCTCGAACAGCTTGGCGAGCACGCGGTGCGTGATCGTGGCGCCGACCTGCGACTTGATGTCGTCACCCACGATCGGCACGCCGGCCGAACGGAACTTCTCGGCCCACACCGGATCCGAGGCGATGAACACTGGCAGCGCGTTGACGAACGCGACACCGGCGTCGATCGCGCACTGCGCGTAGAAGCGGGCCGCCGCCTCGCTGCCCACCGGCAGGTAGCAGACCAGCACGTCGGCCTCGGTGTCGCGCAGCACCTGCGCGACGTCCACCGGCTCCTCGTCGGACTCGGTGATCGTCTCCCGGTAGAAACGACCCAGGCCGTCGAGCGTGTGCCCACGCTGGACGGGGACGTCGAGCGGCGGGACGTCGGCGATCTTGATGGTGTTGTTCTCGCTGGCGAAGATCGCCTCCGAGAGGTCGCGCCCGACCTTCTTGGCATCCACGTCGAACGCGGCAACGAACGTGACGTCGCGGACGTGGTAACCGCCGAAGTCGACGTGCATCAGACCCGGCACCCGGGTCGTCGGGTCGGCATCCGCGTAGTACTGGACACCCTGGACCAGCGACGCCGCACAGTTGCCGACGCCGACGACGGCGACACGCACCTGGCTCATGGCCGCCTCCTCCTTCATCTGTCTGGTGTATCCGGCTGCGTCGCCGGAGGATCCTGTCGTTGTTCCGCCTGTTCGCGGCTGATCAGCTCGTTGAGCCAGCGGACCTCGCGGTCGGTGCTGTCGAGGCCGAGCTGGTGCAGCTCACGGGTGTAGCGGTCGATCTGTTCCCCCGCCCGGCCGAGGGCCGCCCGGATCCCCTCGCGCCGTTCCTCGACGGCACGCCTGCGACCTTCGAGGATGCGCATCCTCGTCTCGGCCGGGGTCCGCGAGAAGAACGCGAGATGCACACCGAACGTCTCGTCGTCCCACGCCTGGGGGCCGGCGTCGGCGAGCAGGTCGGCGAAGCGTTCCTTGCCCTCGGCGGTGATCCGGTAGACCTTGCGGCTGCGCCGCGACCAGGTACCGGACGTGGTCTCGGGAACGGGCTGGTCGACGTCCTCGACGATCAGCCCTGCGCGGGTCAGTCGACGCAGCGCCGGGTAGAGCGACCCGTAGGAGAAGGCGCGGAACCCGCCGAGACGTAGGCCGATCTGCTTGCGCAGCTCGTACCCGTGCATGGAGGCCTCGTTCAGCAGCCCGAGGATCGCCAGCTCCAGCACGGCGACATCCCTCCCTCGGTGCGTGCCCGGGCCCCCGCGACCGACGGGGACCTCTCGACCGACTATATCGGTCCGATACATCTTCGCTCGACCCCGAGAGCCTCGTCACTCGCCGACGAGGTGCCCCGGGGGACGGTGGATCGGGACCGTCATGGTCCGCGCGTACCCTGGTCGGGTGCTGACCCAGCGACAGGTCGTCGACTTCGCGCTGCAGCGCCGGGCGCTGCTCGCCGACGTCCACTCCGGTAGGACCGGGGTCGCCGAGGTCTGCGACGCGAGCCCCTACCTGCTGCGCGCCGCCCGTTTCCACGGGCAGCCCAGCGACGTCTCCTGCCCGGTCTGCCGCAAGGAACGTCTCACCCTCGTCTCCTGGATCTTCGGCGAAGAGCTCAAGCACGCTGCCGGATCGGCCCGTAAGCCCGAGGAGCTCGAACGCCTCGAGACGCTGTACAACGAGTTCTCGGTGTACGTCGTCGAGGTCTGCCGGACCTGCAGCTGGAACCATCTCGTCCAGTCGTACGTCCTGGGTACGGGAGGCCGCAGCGGGCCGCCCGCCCGGCGACGGTCGGCGGGGGAATGACAGCCCACGCCGATGCGCCACCGACCGCCGTTGCCCCGAGCGCCGTTGCCCCGAGTCCACGGCCGCCGTACCGGCACGAGCCGGGCCCCCAGCCCGGTCCCCGCGTCGCCGGCCGCCGGTCGTGGAATGAGCGGAGTCGAAGAACCGCATGAGACGAACTGATCGGTCCGCACGCCACCAGCTCCCCGGGTGGCGCGCGACGGGGGCCACCCCGAGGACGGCCCGCCGTCTGCGGGACCCGCACGGACGGGGCCGGACGACGACCGACCACGGAGCCTTTCGGTGACTGACCAGCGCGATCCCCGATTCGACCCGGCCCGGCGCCCCGGCCCGGCCCGCCCCGCAGGCGGTCCGCCCCCGCGCCCGCCCCGGCCCATGGGCCCGCCCCCCGGTCACGGCGGTCCGCACCCCGGGCCCGCCGCCCCGCCGCCAGGCCGCGCCGTCGTCCCGCCGGTCAACCGCGACGTCCCGCTGCTCACCCACGACGACGCCCCCCGCGCCGAGCCGATGCCGCCACGCGTCGACCCGCAGGCCCGCACCACAGTCACCCCGCGCCCCCAGGCCGCCCGAGCCCGCTCCGGCCCCGGCGGGCCCGGGGGCCCCGGCGGCCCGCGCGACCCCGGAGGTCCCGGCCGCGGCGGCGGCGGTGGCGACGAGCCGCCGCTGACCCCCGAGGCCGCCAAGAAGCGCAGGTGGCGCCGCATCCGCCGGGTGATCTACGTGGCCGCGGGCGTGTTCATCCTCGGCCCGATCCTCGCGTTCGTCATCGGCTGGCTCGTGTTCCAGGTGCCCACAGCCGACGACGCCAAGATCACCCAGGTCGCGACGTTCACCTACGCCGACGGCGCCCCGCTGGCCACCGTGCGGCCCGACAACGTCAACCGCACCAACGTCACCCTCGACAAGGTGCCCGAGCACGTCCGCCAGGCCGTGCTGTCCGCCGAGGACCGCACCTTCTACACCAACTTCGGCTTCGACGTCACCGGCATCATGCGGGCGGTCTGGAACCAGCTCACCGGCGGCGTCGGTGGTGGCTCGACGATCACCCAGCAGTACATCAAGGTGACCACCGGCCAGGACGAGTTCTCCTTGTGGCGCAAGTACAAGGAGGTGGTCCTCGCGGCGAAGGTCTCCAAGGAGATGTCCAAGGACCAGATCCTGGAGAACTACCTCAACGCCATCTACCTCGGCCGCGGCGCCTACGGCGTCCAGGCCGCCAGCCAGGCCTACTTCGGCAAGAACGTCTCCGACCTCACGGTGTCCGAGGGCGCGATGCTCGCCGGCATGATCCAGTCGCCGTCACGCTGGGACCCGGCCAAGACGCCCGACAAGACGCTCGAGCGCTGGAACTTCGTCCTCGACGGCATGGTCGGCCAGGGCTGGCTCTCCCCCGCCGACCGGGCCGCGCAGAAGTTCCCCGAGTGGAAGCAGCCCGCCCCCACCGGCGGCGGTATCCCCGGCGACAGCCGCGGCCACATCTACAACCTCGTCCGCTCCGAGCTCGAGGCCCGCGGCATCTCCGACACGGAGATCAACACCGAGGGCCTCACCATCACCACGACCATCGACCCCGAGAAGCAGCAGGCGGCTGTCGACGCGGCGCAGAAGGTCATGAAGGGCCAGCCCGCCAACCTGCGCACGGCACTCGTGTCGGTCGACCCGAAGACCGGCGCGGTCCTCGCCTACTACGGCGGCGACAACGGCGTCGGCCTCGACTACGCCAGCGTGCTCAAGCAGCCGGGATCGTCGTTCAAGCCGTTCGTGCTCGCCGCAGCCCTGCAGCTGCCGAACCCCGTCGGCCTGGGGTCGACCTACGACGGCTCGTCGCCGATGACCATCGCCGGCACCAAGGTGTCCAACTCCGAGGGCGTGAGCTGCGGGAACTGCACCGTGAAGACGGCGATGACGCAGTCGATCAACACCGTCTTCTACCAGATCGCCGTCGCCATGGGCCCGGCCAAGGTCGCCGACGCCGCCCACCAGGCCGGCATCCCGGCCGACCTCCTGCCCAACCCCACCGGTGGTATCTCCCTGGGCGACAAGGAGGTCCATCCGATGGACATGGCGGCCGCGTTCGCCACGTTCGCCGCCGACGGCGTCCGCCACGACCCGTACCTGATCAGCAAGGTCACGGCGTCCGACGGCCGCGTCCTGTTCGACGTCGGTGCCGTCCAGGGCCAGAACGCGTTCCCCCAGCAGGTCGCCCGCAACGTCACCGAGTCCATGACCGACGTCGCGTCGTCGTCGTCGATCCCGCTCGCCGGCGGCCGCCCGGTCGCGGCGAAGACCGGTACGGTCCAGAGCTCGGTCGCCGGCCAGAACAACGACGCCTGGACCGTCGGGTACACGCCGTCGATCTCGACCGCCGTCTGGGTCGGCACCGACGACAACTCGCCGATCAAGAACTCGGCCGGCCGCCCCATCTACGGCCGCATGCTGCCCGGCTCGATCTGGCAGCAGTACATGAACGCCGCGCTCAAGGGCACGCCCGTCGAGCAGTTCTCCAAGTTCGTGCCGATCGGCACGCCGCCCTACTCCGAGGTCACGACGACCGAGCCCACCGCCGGCAACGACTACCAGGACTACTACGGCGGTGACGGCCAGGGCGGTGACAACGGACGTCGTGGCGGCGGCGGCAACGGGAACGGCAACGGCGGTGGCGGCGGTAACGGCGGCGGTGGCAACGGCGGCGGCAACGGCGGCGGCAACGGCGGTGGTGGCAACGACGGCGGTGGTGGCAACGACGGCGGCGGGGGGAACGGCGGGGGGAACGGCGGCGACTGACGCCGCCCGGATACCGTTCGACGAGTGACGCGCACGACAGGCGACCGCGGCCGGACGAGAACCGTCCGCGGCACGCCCGGCGACGCGCCCCCACCGCGCGTCGTCCCCAGCTGGACCGAGCCCATGGCGACCGCCGCGAGCAGGATCGTCGGCGGCCCCCTCGGGCGGCACGCCACCGTCGGCCGCAACAGGTTCTGGACACCCCTTCGCGTCGTCCTGCTCTTCGCCGTCGCCGTCATGGCACTCAGCTGGCTCGGCAAGTCGCCCTGCCTGCAGCAGTACGCGACCGGCGACGGATCCCTCGCGCTCGACTGGCGCAACGACCGCCAGTACGTCGCCATGTGCTATTCCGACACCGTCCCGCTCTACGGGCTCGAAGGCCTCGACCGCGGCGCACTGCCCTACCGCGACGCCTGGCTCGAACAGCCCGGCACCCCGCAGGAACAGCTGCGCTACATGGAATACCCCGTCGTCACCGGGTTCTTCCAGTGGTTCAACGCCCGCCTCACCGACGGCTGGCTCGCCCTCGCCGCGCACACCCCGCTGCCCGTGGCGCTGCCCGTCGTCGTCTACTTCGACTTCTCCGCCGGGTGGCTCGCGCTGTCATGGCTCGTCGTCGCCTGGGCGGTGTGCCGGCTGCGGCCCTCCCGGCCATGGGACGCGACGATGGTCGCGCTCTCCCCGCTCGTCCTCGTCCACCTCTTCACGAACTTCGACGCCCTCGCCGTCGCCTTCGCGACCGCAGGCCTGCTCGCCCTCGCCCGACGCCGACCCTGGCTCGCGGGCCTGCTCATCGGCATCGGCGGCGCCGCCAAGCTCTACCCGCTGATGCTGCTGCTACCGGTCCTGCTCGTCGGCTGGCGCCGCCGCGACACCGGCGGCCTCACCCTCGCCGTGCGCACCATCGTCGGCGCCGTCGTCGCATGGGCGGCCATCAACCTGCCCGTCGCCCTCATGTGGACACCCGGCTGGTGGGAGTTCTTCCGGCTCAACCAGACCCGCCCCGCCGACCCCGACTCCCTCTACTACGCGCTCAGCTACTTCACCGGCTGGGCAGGCTTCGACGGCGACCTCGCCTCCGGCCAGACCCCCGCCATCCTCAACACCGTCACCCTCACCCTCTTCGCGCTCGCCTGCATCGGCGTCGTCGTCCTCGCGCTCAAGGCCCCCCGACCACCACGGCTCGCGTCGCTCGCGTTCCTCGTGATCGCGTCGTTCCTGCTGGTCAACAAGGTGTGGAGCCCGCAGTACTCGCTGTGGCTCGTACCGCTCGCCGTGCTCGCCCTGCCACGCTGGCGGCTGCTGCTCGCCTGGATGTTCATCGACGCCGCCGTGTGGGTGCCGCGAATGTTCTACTACCTGACCCCCGAGAAGAAGGGCCTCCCGCCCGACTACTTCCTCGGCGCGGTCCTGCTACGCGACGCCATGGTCGTCCTGCTCTGCGTCCTCGTCGTGCGCAGCGTGCTCCGGCCCGGCGACGACCCCGTCCGCACAGGAGGGCCCGACGACCCCGACTGGCCCGGCACCGCACCCGAGCGGCCCAGGGTCCGCGACGTGATCACCGCTCCAGTCGTCGCACCAGCTTCAGACCCGACCACGTCGCGTCGATCGCGCACACCTTGACGTCCACCCAGCCCAGCGGCAACGCGTGGTCGCGGACGCCGTTCTCGTCGAGATCCGTCGCCACCCCCGACGCCTTCTTCGGCCACGCCACCCACACCGCGCCCCGCTCCGTGCTCAGCTCCACCGCCCGCTCCCACCGCTTCCGCAACGTCGCGACGTCCGGACAGAACACCACCTGCACCTCGTAACCGGCACCCGACGCCCGCCGATGGTGCGGCGCATCCAGCTCGAACCCGGCCGGGGTGCCGACCAGCAACGTCCGGGTTCCCTCCCGGATCCCCAGCTTCCGGGGCAGCGGCGTGCCGGAGTGACCGACAGGTGCGGCGGGGGTCACAGCGCGACAGCGTATGCCCGGACCGGTCGGGTGAGGCAGTGTCGGAACGATGGACCCGAAGGCGGTTGTCGCAGAGCGGATGGCTGCGTTCGACCCCCTCCGCGTCGAGAGGTCCGACCTGGCCCGCGCCGCCGTCACCATCACGCTCGTCCCCGATCCCGACCCGGCCCCCACCGGCGAGGTCCCCGGGCACGACCCACTCCTCGACGGCCTCGCCCTCCTGCTCACCCGCCGCGCCCCCACCCTGCGTCGCCACGCCAACCAGTGGGCGCTGCCCGGCGGGCGGCTCGACCCGGGTGAGACCGAGATCGTCGCCGCCCGCCGCGAGCTCGACGAGGAGCTCGGTCTCCGCCTCGGCGACGACGCCGTCCTCGGCGTCCTCGACGACTACCCCACCCGCTCCGGCTACCTGATCACTCCGGTCGTCCTGTGGGGTGGGCCCGCCCGCGACCTCACGCCCAACCCCGACGAGGTCGGCTCCGTGCACCGGGTCGCGCTGCGCCAGATCGACGTCGAACCCCGCTTCCTGACGATCCCCGAGTCCGAGGCGCCCGTCATCCAGCTGCCCATGCTCGGCCGATTCGTCCATGCCCCCACCGGCGCTGTGCTGCACCAGTTCCGGGAGGTCGTGCTGCACGGCCGCCCGACGCGCGTCGCGCACCTGGAGCAGCCGGTCTTCGCCTGGCGCTGACGCCTGCCCGTCCGCGGGGGCGCCTCCCCGGGCAGCACCGTGGGCAGGGCGGGTCAGGGGGCCGGGGCGGCCGAACTCGGGGTGTCGCCCACGGGTTCGCGCGCCTTCTCGGCGCTCGCCTTCTCGGCGCTCGCCTTCTCCTCGCCCGGCTGCTCGGAGCCCGGCTGCTCGGAGCCCGGCTGTTCGGCGTCGCTCGTCGCCTTCGCAGCGGCGGGCTCGTCGCGTCCCTCCGGCTCGGAGGGTGGCTGCTCGGGTGCGTCGGCAGGCGGGGGCGGGCGGAGGGCGAAGGTCGGGGGCACGCGCAGGAACAGCACGAACAGGGCGACCAGCAGCGCCGCCCGTCCCCACACGCCGACGGCGACGGCCTGCGCGGCGAGCCCCTGGGTGATCTCCAGGTCGACACCGGCACGGACGTCGTAGAGCCAGCGGAAGATGCCGATCCCCATGACGGCGTCGGCGACGAGATAGCCGGCGACGACCCCCCACGGCACGCGCAGCAACACGAAGAACGGCAGCAGCCACAGCGTGTACTGCGGGCTGTGCACCTTGTGCAGCAACAGGAACCCGCACAGCATGGCCGCGCTGACCGCGACCCAGGGGTACGAGCCGAGGCGTCGCATCCGCCACAGGCCGACCCCGGCGGCGAGCAGGAACGAGGCGATGATCAGCGTCGGCGACAGCCACGACACGAGGTCCTGGAAGGCGACGTCGTCGGGCTCCGAGTACGGGCGGAAGCCCCAGAACCAGAACGAGTTCGTCGTGAAGTCGACCTTGCGCAGCTGCTGGAAGGTGAACGACGCCCGCCAGCCGTCGAACCCGGCGATCGCGAAGGGCAAGTTGACGGCGACGACCGTGAGGACGGCGGCGCCGGCGACGCGGACGGCCCCCCACCAGTCGAGACGGCCGCCAGGGACGCGGTCCTCGCCGCGGGTGAGGACGTAGAGCGCGAGCGGCAGCACGAAGGCGCCGGGGTAGAGCTTGAGCGCGAAGCCGAGGCCGAGCAGCACGGCGGCGACGGTGCCGCGGCGGCGCAGCGACCATCGCGACCGCAGCCCGTGCAGCACGAAGACGGCGCCGACCGCGCAGGCGACGACGGGCAGGTCCCAGTTGTGGAACGCGTACAGCACGAGGGGCGGGCCGAGCGCCCAGAGCAGCGCTCGCCACCGCGACAGCCGGCCGAGCAGCCAGCCGGTTGCGAGCCCGAAGGGGGCCATGATCAGCGCCGAGGCCAGCAGGAACCCGGCGTCGGTGTGGGCGCCGAGCGCGGCCAGCCACATGATCAGGCCGGTGAGCACCGGGTACTCGACGGTCCCGCCGGTGAGCTTGCCGTCAGCGTCGATCCCGCCGTCGACGTAGGGGAAGACGTGCTCGTCGATGTCGCGGCCGATCCAGAGGTGCTGGATGTCGGAGTAGCAGACGTCGAGGTCCTTGCGGTTCTCGTAGTCGGGGGCGCTGCGGCCCTGCGCGTCGAACTCCGGCCCGGTGCACCGGGCCTTGTTGACGTAGCCGAGCACGAGTGTGAGACCCGTGAGCGCGACGACGACCGCCAGCAGCAGCGCCGTTCCGCGCCGGGGCGGCGCGACGGCGTCGGACCCGGGGACCGGGGTGGTGCCGTCGGCCGTCCGGATCACCGCCCCAGCCGCTCGCGCAGGAACGCGATGTCGGCTGACTGACCCTCGGCCGGGGTCTCGACCACGATCGGCGCCCCCGCGGCCTCGGCGACCGCTGCGAGCTGCTCGGCGTCGATCGTGCCGGAGTCGATGTTGGCGTGCCGGTCGCGCGCCGAGCCGAACTCGTCGCGCGAGTTGTTGAGGTGCACCAGGTCGATCCGGCCGGTGATGGCCTTGGCGCGGTCGACGACGTCGATGAGGTCCTCGCCCGCGGCGAACGCGTGGCACGTGTCGAGGCAGAAGCCGACGCCGAACTCGCCGACCGCGTCCCACAGCCGCGACAGCGCGTCGAAGCTGCGGGCCATCGCGTTGTCGCCACCTGCGGTGTTCTCGATGAAGACGGGGACCGCGAAGCCGCCCTCGTCCTGCTGGCGCTCGACGAACTTGCGCCAGTTGTCGAACCCGACCTCCGGGTCGTCCTTCTGCGTGACGTGGCCGCCGTGCACGACCAGCCCGATCGCGCCGACGTTGGCCGCCTCCTGGGCGTGCTGCACGACGAGCTTGCGCGACGGGATGCGGATGCGGTTGTTCGGTGACGCGACGTTGACGACGTACGGCGAGTGGACGACGACCGTCAGCTCCCCCGACCGCAACTGCTCGGCCTGGGGGTGCGTGGGCGGCTTCTTCCACCCCTGCGGGTCGGCGAGGAAGATCTGGACGACGTCGGCCCCGCGCTCGGCCGCGGCGCCGACGGGGTCGTCGTCACGGACGTGGGCCCCGATGAGCATGGCGTCAGCCTAAGGGGCGTCCGCCGGATCAGTCGTCGCGGTCTCGGCGCCGCCCGACCGGAACCCGGCGCCGACCCCGGGGGCGACGTCGGTGGGCGGATCCGCGCTGGTAGCCTCGACGGATCACCCCGACCGGTGTCCACAGGGACGCCGCTACGACGGTCCCGCCGAGGCGGGACCCGATTCTTGTCGGGGGGTGGTGAGAACCTCCTGCCGCGGATGCACCGCGGCCGTCACGAGTCCATAGGAGGTGAGTGGTTCTCATGCGTCATTACGAGGTCATGGTCATTCTCGACCCGAGTCTCGACGAGCGCACCGTGCAGCCGTCCCTGGAGACCTTCCTCAACGTCATCCGTACCGATGGCGGTTCCGTGGAGAAGGTCGAGGTCTGGGGCAAGCGCCGGCTGGCCTACGAGATCAACAAGAACCCCGAGGCGATCTACGCGATCCTCGAGGTCACCGCCGAGCCGGCCACCGTTGCCGAGCTCGACCGCCAGCTGGGCCTGAACGAGTCCGTGCTGCGTACCAAGGTCCTGCGCCGCGAGCCCAAGAAGCAGCGCACCCCCGCCCCGGCAGCCGCGAGCTGAGGAGGCCGTCATGGCCGGCGAGACCGTCATCACCGTGGTCGGCAACCTGACTGCGGACCCCGAGCTGCGGTTCACCCCGTCGGGTGCCGCGGTCGCCAACTTCACGGTGGCGTCGACGCCGCGCACCTTCGACCGCCAGTCCGGCGAGTGGAAGGACGGCGAGGCGCTGTTCCTGCGCTGCAACGTGTGGCGTCAGGCTGCGGAGAACGTCGCCGAGACGCTCACCCGCGGTATGCGCGTCATGGTGCAGGGCCGGCTCAAGCAGCGGTCCTTCGAGACCCGCGAGGGTGAGAAGCGCACCGTCGTCGAGCTCGAGGTCGACGAGGTCGGCCCGTCGCTCAAGTACGCGACCGCCAAGGTCAACAAGGTCAGCCGCGGCGAAGGCGGCGGCGGCTTCGGTGGTGGCGGCGGCGGGTTCGGCGGCGGCGGTGGCGGCGGGAACCGTCCTTCGGGCGGTGGCGGTGGTGGTGGCGGCGGATACGCCGACGACCCCTGGGGTTCGGCCCCGCCCGCGGGCAGCGGCCCGGCCATGGACGACGAACCCCCGTTCTGATCGAGACCACTCCTCGGCGCGCCCGGTAGGCGCGTGGGGACACCAGTACATCCAGGAGCACAGGAATGGCGAAGCCCGTTCTGCGCAAGCCGAAGAAGAAGGTCTGCGCGTTCTGCAAGGACAAGGCGCAGGAGATCGACTACAAGGACACCGGTCTGCTGCGCAAGTTCATCTCCGACCGCGGCAAGATCCGCGCGCGTCGTGTGACCGGCAACTGCCGTCAGCACCAGCGCGACGTGGCCGTGGCCGTCAAGAACTCCCGTGAGGTGGCGCTCCTGCCGTACACCTCGACGGCGCGCTGAGGAAGGACGTCACCGTGAAGCTCATCCTCACCGCCGACGTCCCGAACCTGGGCGGCCCGGGCGACATCGTGGAGGTCAAGGACGGCTACGGCCGTAACCTCCTGCTGCCGCGCAAGCTCGCGATCGTCGCCACCCGTGGCGCCGAGAAGCAGGTCGAGTCGATCCGCCGGGCCCAGAAGGCCCGCGAGATCCGCGACCTCGGCCACGCCAAGGAGGTCGCCGGCCAGCTCGAGGGCCTCGCGGTCACCGTGAAGGCGAAGTCCGCGGGCAACTCCGGCCGGCTCTTCGGCTCGGTCACGGCGGCCGACGTCGTCGCCGCGATCCGTACCGCGGGTGGCCCGACGCTCGACCGTCGCGTCGTCGACGCCGGCCAGATCAAGACCGTGGGCACGCACGCGGTCGCGGTCCGGCTGCACCCGGAGGTCACGTCGAACCTCGACATCGAGGTCGTCGCGAACTGATCACCGTGGGCGGCCGTCACGGCCGCCTTTGGTCACACACCGTAACAGGGGCGGGATGCTGATCCTCTCGGATCGGGGTCCCGCCCCTGTCGCGTCGGGGGGTTCGTGACGCCGCTCCGTTCGTCGCCGACGAACGGCGCCGCAAAGGTTGCGGTGGATCGGTCATGTCGTCGCCGAGCGACCGCCCGAACGCGCCGGGTGACAGATCCGCGCCCAGGCTGCGGCGCGCCGACACGCCACCCGATTGCGACACGCCAACAGTTTTGTCCACAGCTCTACCCACAGGGCTGAGCTGGTCTTTTGACGAGAATCCGGGTTCTGTGCACAGTCTGTCCACAGCATGGTCCCGAAGCGCTCCTGGGGCGGAGCAGATCCGTCCCCAGGTCGTCCCCAGGCGATGTCGATCACTGCGTTGTGAGCCTCCCCGGGCGTCCGTACGCTCCCTGTCCGAGGTGGGGGATGCCGTCGGCGCGACGGCGACCGTTCACCGATCCGACGCTCCGGGGTGAGCGGCGGAATGCTGTGAATCGAACTGGTGTTCGATAGCATGTCGAGTCGGGGGTGACGCTGCGTATGGCGCTGTCGGACGATCGGCCCATGGGGCGGCCGCGAGCCGTTCGGGCCGACGACGGGTCCGCGGGTCCGGAGTCACCGTCCCCGTTCGACCGCCAGCCGCCGCAGGACCTCACGGCCGAGCAGTCCGTCCTCGGCGGCATGCTCCTGAGCAAGGACGCGATCGCCGACGTCGTCGAGGTGCTCCGCCCGGACGACTTCTACCGGCCCGCGCACCAGACCGTCTACGACTGCATCCTGGATCTCTACGGCCGTGGCGAGCCGGCCGACGCGGTCACCGTCTCCGCCGAGCTGCAGCGCCGCGGTGAGCTCATCCGGCTCGGTGGCGCCCCCTACCTGCACACGCTCATCGCGACGGTGCCCACGGCGGCCAACGCCGCCTACTACGCCGAGATCGTCTCCGAGAAGGCCATCCTGCGCCGGCTCGTCGAGGCCGGCACCCGGATCGTGCAGCTGGGCTACCACGGTGCCGACGGCAGCGACGTCGACGAGGTGGTCGACCGCGCCCAGGCCGCCATCTACGAGGTCACCGAGCGCACCACCAGCGAGGACTACACCCCGCTCGAGGAGCTCCTGCAGCCCACGATGGACGAGATCGACGCCATCGCGTCCCGCGGCGGTGTGGCCCTCGGCGTGCCCACGGGCTTCGCCGACCTCGACGCGTTGACCAACGGCCTGCACCCCGGCCAGATGGTGGTCGTGGCGGCGCGACCCGGCCTGGGCAAGGCGCTGGCGCTCGACACGCCACTGCCCACGCCGTCGGGCTGGACCACGATGGGAGAGGTCGCGGTCGGTGATCTGCTGATCGACGCTGACGGTGTGCCCACACGGGTGGTCGCGGCCACCGAGGTGATGGCCGGGCGGCCGTGCTTCGAGGTCGAGTTCTCCGACGGCACCGTGATCGTCGCCGACGCACAGCACCAGTGGCTGACCGGGACGAGGACGGCCCGGCGGGAACGCCGGGCCACGGGCGGCCGTGACGATGTGCGGTCGGTGGTCACCACCGAGCAGATCGCGGCGACGTTGCGCTCCGACGGTCGGGCCGAGCACTCGGTCGACACCTGCGCCCCGCTGCAGCTGTCGGAATGCACGCTGCCGGTCGGCCCCTACACGCTCGGGGTCTGGCTCGCGGCCGCCACGAGCGCCGGCTCGGGCTTCGTCGTCGACGATCCGGAGCTCGTCGGGCACGTCGAGGCCGACGGTTACGTCATGGCCCGGATGCCGAAGGGGCGCTTCGGTCTCCAGCTCCCCGACGCCGGGCTCGACCTCGGAACCAAGCAGATTCCGGCCGCCTACCTGCGCGCCTCGGAGCAGCAGCGTCGTGCGCTGCTGGCGGGGCTCATGGACACCGCGGGTGCGGTGACCGGCGCCGGCGGGCTGCGACTGGCGGTCACCAGCAGGCGTCTGGCCGAGGGTGCGCGCGAGCTCGCGCACGGCCTCGGCTACCGCTGTGCGATGGCGACGAAGCCTGTCCGCGGCCGCTTGGCCGACGACTCGACGAGCTTCGTCATCGACGTCGAGACCGCCGACGAGGTCTTCCGGGTGGACCGCAAGCGCCTGGAGCACAAGGAGCGCTCGGCGGGGCAGGAGCAGCAGGGCGGCCGGCGCAACGTCGTCGACGTGCGGCCCGTCGAGTCGGTGCCGGTCCGGTGCGTCGAGGTCGACAACGCCGCGCACCTGTACCTGGCCGGCCGGTCGATGGTGCCGACGCACAACTCCACGCTGGGTCTGGACTTCGCGCGGTCGTGCTCGGTGAAGCACGGGATGACCAGCGCGGTGTTCTCGCTGGAGATGAGCAAGTCCGAGATCGTGATGCGGCTGCTGTCCGCGGAGGCGCAGATCCGGCTGGCCGACATGCGCGCCGGCCGGATGAGCGACGAGGACTGGACGCGGATGGCGCGGCGGATGAGCGAGATCAGCGAGGCGCCGCTGTTCGTCGACGACTCGCCGAACCTGACGTTGATGGAGATCCGGGCGAAGGCGCGGCGGCTCAAGCAGCGCAACGACCTGAAGCTGATCATTCTCGACTACCTGCAGCTGATGACGTCGGGCCGCAAGGTCGAGTCGCGGCAGCAGGAGGTCTCGGAGTTCTCCCGGCAGATCAAGCTGCTGGCCAAGGAGCTCGAGGTCCCGGTCGTCGCGATGAGCCAGCTGAACCGTGGTCCCGAGCAGCGCAACGACAAGCGCCCGATGCTGTCCGATTTGCGCGAATCGGGAAGTATCGAGCAGGACGCCGACATGGTGATCCTGCTGCACCGCCCCGACGCGTTCGAGCGCGACGATCCGCGCGCGGGCGAGGCCGACCTGATCCTGGCCAAGCACCGTAACGGGCCGCAGGGCACCATCACGGTCGCGCACCAGCTGCACTACAGCCGGTTCGCCGACCTCGCCCACGGCTGACGCCGGGAACAGCCAGTACCTGCGGTCCCGCGCACGGCCCCCCGAACGCCGTGCGCGGGACCGTGTGGATCAGGTCGTCGCGGGTCCTGCCCGTCGGCCGCCCTCGGTGCCGACGGCGGCGAGGACGAATGCGAGCAGCGCCATCACGATGCCGGTACCGACGACGGGCACGGCCGCGCTGACCCCGCCGAGGACGATCAGCAGCAGGCCGCCGACGAGCAGCAGGCAGGGTGCGATGCCGGCGTCGCGCATGCTGCGCCGGTATCGCGGGTTGATCGTCGCGGCCGACCGGCTGCGGGGGCGGACGTGGGCGAGCTTCTGGAACAGGCGGGCGAGCTGGGGGTCGCTGCCGACCAGGTTGCTCTCGATGTCGGCGAGGACGCCGCGTTCACGTTCGTTGAGCACGGGTGGACTCCGGGGGATGGCGGACGCAGTTCGGGACGGTGTCGGGTCGATCCCGGCTCGGCGCTGATCCCGGAATCACCAGTCCCCACCAGGGTATGTGATCGAATCGTTATCTACGACTCGACCGTGTCCTACGTCGCTCGTCGGCCGCTCCGACGCGCTCGACGCGGCCCCCGTTCGGCGCAGTCACGCGCCGATGTGCTCCAGGATCAGCCGGGTGGCGTCCTCGGCGCGCTCGATGGTCGCCAGGTGCGCGGCGGGCAGCACCTCGAGCCGGGCCCCGGGGATGCCCGTGACGATCGTGAGCGTGTGCGGGTCGATGGGCGTCGACAGGTCGTGCTCGGCGCCGACGACGAGCGTCGGCGCCGTGATCGCGCCGAGCCGCTCGCGGTGGTCCCAGTTCGCCAGCGCCGCGCAGCAGCCCGCGTATCCGACGTCGGACGTCCCGGTGATCATCGCGGCGGCCTCGGCGATGGCGTCGGGGTGCGCGTCGCCCCAGTCCGGGGTGAACCAGCGGGCCGCGATGGTGTCGGCGATCGACCCCGTCCCGGACGCGGCGACGGCCGCGCGCCGCTCCTCCCACGGCGAGCTGTCGGGGAAGTACGCCGACGTGCAGCACAACGTCAGCGACCTGACGCGCTCGGGATGCTCGGACGCGAGGTACTGCCCGATCATCCCGCCGAGCGACAGCCCGCAGAAATGGAAACGGTCGACGCCGAGGCCGTCGAGCGTTGCGAGGACGTCGCCGGCGAGGTCGGGCATCGCGTAGTCGCCGTCGGGGACGGGGGAACCGCCGTGGCCACGGTTGTCGAGCCGGACCACCCGGTGCCGGCGGGCCAGCGCCGCGACGTTGGGCCGCCACATCTCCAGCGTGCTGCCGAGCGACCCGACCAGGACGAGGACGGCCGCATCGGCCTCGTCGATCTCGGTGGGCCCGTCGACGACGTGGTGCAGGGTGACGGTCATGACGACTCCTCGGTGCCGGCGGGGTGCAGGGTGCGCAGCGCCGCGAGCTCGGTGTCGGTGGGTTCGGGCGTGGTGACGACCTCGGGTGCGACCTGCAGGTCCCAGCCCGTCTCGGCGCGGACCTGCTCGACGTCGACGCCCGGGTGCACGGCGGTGAGGACGAGCTCGGCGGTCTGCGGGTCGGGTTCGAGGACGCCGAGGTCGGTGATGACGCGGGCGGGCCCGCGGCCGCGCAGGCCGAGGAGTCCGCGGTCGAGGGGGCCGGTGCCGTGGCCGACGGCGGTCACGAAGTCGACCTGCTCGACGAAGCCGCGCAGCCGGTGCCGCACGACGATCACGGTCTCCCCGGACCAGGCGGCGATCTCGGCGGCGGCGCCGGCGCCGGGGAGCCGTTCGGTGGGTTCGTCGTACTCGCCGACGACGGTGGAGCCGATGTTGGCGTAGCGGTCGAGCTGCGCACCGGGGGCTCCGCCGAGGAAGCCCAGGTCGACGCGGCCCGCCTGCAGCCACTGCTCGTACAGGACGCCGAGCGCGAGGTGGGTGAGTGCCCGGTCGGCGACGGTGGAGTCGGTGAGCGGGTCGTCGTCGCGGAGGCGGACGTCGACGGCACCGGACTCGTGGACGACGACGGCGGTCGGGGCGTGCAGCCGGCGCGCGAGGTGGGCTGCTGCGGCGGGGAGGCCGTCGCCGACCAGGCAGACCTGCCGGTCGCGCACGGCCCGGGCGGCGACGAGCGTCATGATCTCCTCGGCGGTCGGCACGCTCACGACGTGCCCCCGAGCGCGTCGAGCCATGTGCCGAGGCGGTCGCGGTCGGCGCTGACGTCGGCCCATTCCTGCAGCGCGGCGTCGTCGCGTTCGTAGAAGCCGTGTACGCGTGAGGGTGCGGCGCCGCCGGGGGCGGCGACGACGGCCGTGACCACGGACCCCGGGACGACCACGGCGCCGGGTGCGGGTTCGAGGTCGTCGACGATCTCCTCGACGGTGACGATCGAGGCCCGGGCGGCGTGGACGGCGTCGCTCTGCAGTCCGACGGGCCCGCGGAGCTCGACGTTGCCGCGGCGGTCGGCGCGTTGGGCGTGGACGACGGTGACGTCGGGGACCAGCGCGGCGACGGCGGTGACCGCCGAGCCGGTGAACGGGCAGCGGACGGTCGCGACGGTCGGGGTGTGCTGCGGGAGGTCGGTCCCGGTGTCGCGCAGGACGGCGAAGGGGACGCGGGCGGCACCGGCGGCGTAGCGGGCGGCCATGGCGGGGTGGGTGTGCTCCTCGATGCGCAGGGCCGCGGGCCAGTCGTGGCCGAGGGCGTCGAGGAATCGGGCGGGTGGGCGGCCGTCGGGCCCGGCGATGTGGGAGAAGACGAGGGTGTCGACGCATCCGGCGCCGACGAGCTGGTCGGTGAGCTGGTCGGAGGCGGTGCGGACGAGTGTGAGGCGCCGGCGGCGGAGGCGGACGATCTCGTGCGCGGCGGCGTAGGGGACGAGCTGGTCGACGCCTTCGAGTGCGACGGTGGCGCCGTCGTGGACGAGCTCGCCCACGGCCGTCGTCAGATCCACGATCTTCGGCACGGTCCGAACGCTAACGGCGTGCACGGCACGCGGCAATCGAGCGCGATCGCCGGGGCCACGACACCTACGTCCGTCTTACACGTATGTCATATACGGACGTATGAATCACTGAGGCGGCTTGAACTTCGACAGCAGCCGAGAACCGAACGACGGCCGGTCCGACGTGTCCGCGGACGACGCGATCGGATGCCCGTGCCGCGGGTTCACCGCGTTGACCAGCAGCGGGGACGGCTCCACCGGGGCCCGCAGCGAGCGCACCGCCGCCGTGATCACCGCCAGCAGCGGAACCGCGAGCAGCGCGCCCGCGATCCCGGAGATGACGACACCCGCCGCCACCGCCAGCACGACCGCGAGCGGGTGCAGCGACACCGCACGGCCCAGCAGCAGTGGCTGCAGCACGTGACCCTCCAGTTGCTGCACCGCGATGACGACGCCGAGCACGATCAGCGCCGGGATGACGCCGTTGGCCACCAGCGCGATCAGCACGGCGATCACGCCGGTGACGACCGCGCCGACCGTCGGGATGAAGGCACCCAGGAAGACCAGCGCCGCCAGCGGGATGACCAGCGGGACGCCGACGGCCCACAGGCCGATGCCGATGCCGACGGCGTCGACGACCGCCACCAGCACGGTGGCGCGGGTGTAGCCGACGAGCGACGCGAACGCCCGGCGCCCGGCGACGTCGACACGCTCGCGCCGGGCCCGCGGCGCGGCCTTGAGCAGGAAGCGCCAGATCCGGGGCCCGTCGTAGAGGAAGAAGATCAGGGAGAACAGGGCGAGCGCGAGACCCGCGGCGATCTCGGTGACGGTCAGCGCGGTGGTCAGCGCCCCGGACGTCAGGGTGTCGACGTTGTTGCGGATGGCCTGCTCGATCTGTCCGGGCAGGTTGTCGAACTGCGAGGTCGGGATGCGCAGCGGTGGGCCGGCGAGCAGCTGCTGGATGGACTGGAAGCTCGCGCTCAGTTGCTTCTGCAGGTCGGCGAAGCCCGCGATGAACGTGTTGACGACGAACGACAGCAGCCCGCCGAGCAGCGCGACGCCGCCGATGAGGACGAGAAGGGTCGCCGGGCCGCGTGGGACCTTGCGTGCGACGAGCCAGTGCACCACCGGGGCGAGCAGGGCCGCGAGCAGTATCGCGATGGCCACGGGGACGACGACGATCCGCAGCTCGATGATGAGGAAGACGAGCAGGCCGAACGCCGCGGCGATGATCAGCACGCGGGCGCACACCTCGGACGTCACGCGCAGGGGCGTGGGGATGAGATCGGTACCCCGCGGGCCGGTCTCGCGGTTCGGCGCGGGCTCGGCGCGGTCGGCGTCGACGGGCAGCGTCTCGGGGGGCTCACCGTTGGTGATGTTCTCGGAGGTCGTCCGGGAGAGGCTCCCGGAGGCGGCGTCGTCCGGGGAGCCGCCACCGGTGTCCCGCTCGCCGGTCTCCGGCTGCGGGTGTGCGCGACCGTCGGGTCCGGTTCGCGCCTCGTCGTCACTCATGGCGCGACCGTATCGCCGGGCCGGACGCGGTGACGGGTCGAGAGCCGTGGCACGACGCCATCGGAACCGTGGGGGCACGGACGGGCTGAGGAAGACCGATACGGCACTGCGCCGGTCGGGACGCCTGCTCGCCGCTCCGGAGCAGTGAGGTCCACCTGTCGGGGACTCAGAGGCGAATTACACCCGTGTAGTTGACGTCTGTTCGGGAGGGCGATGGTCCATTAGTGGATTCGCCAGTCACTGTTCGTGAAATCAGACATTCTGCAAACCGGGCCTCGGGAGCCGCTCCGAGCGCCCCGGCACGACGAACCGTAGGCCCGACGGCGGCCGGGACGGGGGTGCGACACGCCGGTCGGCGGGCCGAGAGGCGGGAGCGATGTCGCGTCTGACGTGCGCAGTTCCTGTGTTCCGGCTGTCAGGGCCGGGCGGAGCCGGTCGGGTGGCGAGGTCGGCTTGCACCGCAGGTCCGCGGCTCGTCCAGGGGGCACGCCGGGGCGTGACGGGAGCGGGCCGCGGCCCGGCCGGGAGGCGGCTGTTTCTGTGTCACCGGCCGCCGCGAACAACGTTCGCAGAACCGACGACTGACGTGCGGTACCGAACTGATCGCCGTCGGCAGCAGTCCGTTACTCGACAGAGTGTGATCATCTTGGCTACGCCACCCTAACGAGGGAAATCGGTCCGAAAGCCTGTAACGACGGCTCCGGGCCCGTTTCCACGGGCGTGTGTCCCCGTTGTGGGTGTCAGAGTGCGCCGAACGGCCCTACCGCCCGCGTCTGGTCGGACGGACGGGCCACGTGGTGCACATCGCAGGGGAAGTGGACATCGGAGGTGGGCGTGACGGATCAGGGAAGAGGCGTCGGAGCGGTTGTCGCTCGGCGCCGGGTGATGCTCGGGGTCGAGGACAGCGGTCCGTTCCCGGGTCGTCATGCCAGCCGGACCGAGATCGCGGCGGAGACGCCGATCTTCCACTCGCTCACCGCGGGTGGATGGCGCAGCCGCCAGCACGAGCCCGCCGCCGAGCGTCCGGGCCGCCGGACCCGCCGCACCCGCGAGGTCGACTCGCTGAGCGAGTTCCGCCGTGACCCGCTGACCGCGCCGATCCCGGCGCAGGCCTATGCGGCCCCGCCGGCCCCGAGCGCGGGCCGGCACAGCGCCCACGCGCTGCCCGACGAGCTCGGCGAGCGACGCCAGGAGCGTCGTGCCGAGCGTCGCCGCCACGACGGCGGCCGGCACAGCCGCTACGAGGCGGCCATGCGCGCGGGGGTCGCGCTGGGCTGGTGAGTGTGCCTCTCCGGGAAGGCTGATCGGGTAGGGCCGATCGGTCGCCGGAGGGGATCGGTGATCTGCTGGGGAGCGGGTCACCTGCACGACGCGGGCCGGGCGCCCGTGACGACCGGAGGGGAGACCCGGTCGTCACGGGCCCCGGCCTTCGCGCGTTCCGGAGTCCTGCATCGGGACGGTCACACCGCGGCGCGCAGCCGGCGGGCCACCGCCCGCGCGTCCGCCAGGGCGGAGGCGGCGTCGACCCGCGTCGGCTCGCCGGCGTCGAGGACCTGCTCACCGGCCACCCACACGTCACGCACCGCCCGGGCGCCCCCGGCCCACACGAGGTTGGACAGCAGCTGCGCGTCGTCGTCGGGATCGACGAACGCCGCGTCCTGCAGGTCGACGTGCACCAGATCGGCCCACGCGCCGGCCGCCAACGCCCCGATGTCCGTGCGGCCCAATGCCGCCGCACCGTCGCGCGTCGCGAGCAGCAACAGGTCGGCGGCCGTCAACGCCGCGGCGTCACCCGTGCCGAGCCGGGCCAGCAGCCCCGCGAGCCGCGCCTGGTGCCAGAGGTCGAGGTCGTCGCCGGAGGCGGGCCCGTCGGTACCCAGGCCCACGCGCGCACCGGCCGCCCGCAACGCCGGGACCCGCGCGATCCCCGCCGCGAGCTTCCCGTTGGACCCCGGGCAGTGCGCGACACCGGCGCCGCGGCGGCCGAGCAGGGCGACGTCGTCGTCGGAGAGCTGGACGGAGTGCGCGGCCAGCAACCGGCCCGCGAGCAGCCCCGAGGACTCCAGCAGCGCCGGCACCGACCCGAACTCCTCGCGGACGTGCGCGTCCTCCTGCGTCGACTCGGCGACGTGGATGTGCACCAGCGCATCCCGTTGCGCCGCATGGTCCGCGATCGACGACAGCGCCGCGGCGGGCAACGTGTAGGCGGCGTGCGGGCCGTAGCCCAGCTCGATCCGCTCACCCGGTCCCGACCGCAGCCCGTGGGCGTCGATGCGCGTGGACACCTCGTCGCGCATCTGCTCCCACGTCCCGAGCCGGTCCCAGCCCGGCGCCGAGATGATCCCCGGCGTCACGACGGCCCGCGCCCCGACGGCCAGCACCGCGTCGACGACGGCGTCGGTGAAGAAGTACATCTCCGTGCTGGTGGTGCAGCCGGTGCGCAGCAGCTCGATCCCGCCGGCGACCATCCCGGCGCGGACGTCGTCACCGTCGAGCAGCGCCTCCGCCGGCCACATGACGCCGACGAGCCACTCCATCAACGGCAGGTCGCCACCCATGCCGCGCAGCACCGTCATCGGGGTGTGGCAATGGGTGTTGACGAGCCCTGGCATCAGCAACCCCGGCAACGCCCGCACCGGCGCGTCCGATGCGGGGGCCTGTGCCCGCGGACCGACCCAGGTGATGCGCCCGTCCGCCGCCACGTCGACGACGGCGTCGCGCACCACAGTGCACGCCGCGTCGCAGGTCAGTGCGACGGGCGAGGTGAGGCGGACCGTCACCGTCGGGGATCGAGCAGCGACCGCAGCGACCGGAACGGGGGCAGCCAGGCGCCACCGTCGGGCAGCGTGTCGAGGGTCATGCGCGGCAACGGCTCGCGGAACACGCCGTCGATGTCCTCGAGGTCGACGAACTCGATGACCTCGGACTGCAGCGCGAACGTCGCGTACTCGCGGAAGCCGATGACGGTGACGCCGGCGCCCTTGGCGACGAGCTCCTCGAGCGGCTCGCGGAACGCGCGGCCGTCGCCCGACGCGACGACGACGTGCTGCAGCACGCCCTCGTCGGCGCGCATGGCGATGTGGCGCAGCATGTCCTCGTCGACATCGGAGTCCTCGCTGGTCTTCGGCTTGGCGAAGACCGCGAAACCGACGTTGCGCAGCGCCTCGACCCACGGCCGCACGACCTCGGTGCTGCCCGGGACGACGTTGGTGAAGACGGTGGCCTCGGCGGTCGCCTCCGGGCCGGCGAGGTCGAGCAGCCACCGACCGACCGCGTCGAACCGTGGCCGGAAGGTGGAGGTCGGACGCGCGCCGAGCAGCGAGCCGAGGCTCATGTCCATGTTCGGCGCGTCCCAGACCAGCAGCACCCGAGGTGGCGGCGACCCGCCGGACTCACTCATGGCGCCGACCCTATCCGTGGCTGCTACGTCCGCGCGGACAGATGGCCGTGGTCCCACCGGGGTCGCTCACCGGCTGTGGGGGGCAGGACGTGGACGGTGCCGGTGACGGCCGCCTTCACCGGGTCGCCGGGCCGGGGCGGCGGGTCGGAGGCCGGGATGCGGGCCGTCGTCGCCGTGCCGTCGGGGAGGACGAGGCACACGACCCGGGTGTGGCCGTGGAACTCGACCCCGCTCACCTGCGCCGACACCCCGCCGTCGGTGAGGGTGACCTGCTCGGGCCGCACCACCGCGGTGACGGCGCCCGTCAGCCGGGTGTCGTGGCGGACCTCGCCGAGCGCCGTCCAGGCGACGGTCCCGTCGCTCTCCCCCGGCAGCAGCGTCGCGGCGCCGACGAACCGCGCCAGCCATTCCGTCGCCGGCGCGGAGTAGAGACGTTCGGGTATGTCGTCCTGGACGATCCGGCCCTCGTGCAGGACGGCGACGCGATCGGACACCGACAGCGCCTCGTCCTGGTCGTGGGTGATGAGGACGGCGGCGGTGCCGGCGGCGCGGAGGGTGGCGACGACGTCGGCGCGCACGCTCGCGCGCAGGCCGGCGTCGAGGTTGGCGAAGGGTTCGTCGAGCAGGACGACGGCCGGTTCGGGAGCGAGCGCCCGGGCCAGGGCGACGCGCTGGCGCTGGCCGCCGGAGAGCTCGTGGGGCATCCGGTCGGCGAGGCCGTCCAGACCGAGGCGCGCGAGGAGGTCGGGGACGCGGGCGGACCGCACCGACCGGTGCAGCCCGTAGCCGACGTTGCGCGCCACCGTGAGGTGCCCGAACAGCGCCCCCTCCTGCGGGACGAGCCCGATGCCGCGGTGCTGCGGCGCAACCCGGGTGAGGTCGCGACCGTGCAGCGCGACGGACCCGGCCACGGCGCGATGCAGGCCGGCGACGGTCCGCAGCAGCGTCGTCTTCCCGCTGCCGCTCACGCCCAGGACGCTGACGAACTCGCCGCCGTGGACGTCGAGGTCGACGTCGTGCAGGACAGGCGATCCGTAGCCGGCGGAGAGTCCGCGGACCTGCAGCACGGCGGTCACCGACGTCCCCTCTCGGACAGGAACCACGCCGGGACGCTCGCGGCGAGGACGAGCAGGAGAGCCGCGGGGGCCGCGGCGCCGTAGGTGCCCAGCGACGTGTGCTGCCAGAGATCCGTCGCCAGGGTGTCGATTCCGATGGGGCGCAGCATGAGTGTGGCCGGAAGCTCCTTCATCGTCGTGACCGTGACGAGCAGTCCGCCGGCGGCGATCCCCGGCCAGGCCTGGCGGCCCGTCACCGAGAACCAGGTGCCGAGCGCGGAGCGGCCGAGGGTGCGGGAGACCTCCTCGACCGACGTCGGGACGCGTTCGACGGCCGCGCGGGTCGCGCCGATCGCCTTGGGCAGGAACAGGACCGCGTAGGCGAACACCAGGACGGGCGCGGTCTGGTAGAGCTCGGGCACCAGCCCCAGCGACAGGAACACCAGCGACAGACCGACGACGATGCCGGGCAGCCCGTGCCCGAGGTAGGCAAGCGACTCGACGACGCCGACGGCCCGGCCCCGGTAGCGGGCGGCGAGCACCCCGACCGGCACGGCCAGGACGACGACCAGCGCAGCCGCCGCGGCGCCGAGCGCGAGGGTGGTGACGGTGCTGCGGGCGAGATCGGCCCAGTCGGGGGTGCTGCCGGCGCGCAGGATACGGCCCGCGAGCACGCCGAGCGGGAGCAGCAACGACAGCGCGGCGACGGCCGCGAGCACCGTCGCGACGACCCCGGTCCCCAAGGGCGTCAACGAGACCGGTTCGGCCCGGCGGGTGGCGACGACCGCGCGTGCGGTGGATGTGCGCCGTCGGACCCGGCGTTCGGCCAGCACGAGCGCCAGCGCCAGGACCGTCAGCAGCAGCGCGAGGACGGCGGCGGTCACGCGGTCCAGCGAACCGGTGTAGGAGGAGTGGATCGCCCAGGTGAAGGCGGGGAAGCGCAACAGCGCGGGCGCGCCGAAGTCGGACAGCGTGTAGAGCGCGACGAGCAGCGACCCGGCCAACGCGGCCGGCAGGACCTGCGGGAGCGTGACCGTCGTGAAGGCGGCGACCGGGCCTCGGCCCAGCGTGCGGGCGACGTCCTCGGGGCCCGTGTCGGCCAGCCGCAGCGCCGCCAGCACCGGGATCGTCACGTACGGGGTGCAGGCCAGGACCATCACGCCGACCAGCGGCCAGAACCCGTCGATTCCTGGCCACGCGGCCAGCCACGCGAACGCCGTGATGTACGAGGGCATCGCGAGCGGCAGCGACGCCAGCACCCACCACAGTCCGGGCGCCGGCAGCCGCACCCGCGCGACGGCCACCGCGGTCGCGACGCCCAGGACGAGGCAGCCGAGGCACACCGCCACGACCAGCAGCACCGTGTTGAGGGCGAGCTCCCACGTCCGCGGCCGGGTCAGGACGTCGACGACCCGGTCGCCGCCCGCCTGGCCCGCGCGCACGACGAGGTAGACCAACTGCAGCGCGGCGAGCGCGGCGACCGCCGCGCCCGCCGCGAGCAACGGCCCGGGCGCACCGGACCGCGAGCGGGACCGGATGCTCAGACCAGGCCTTCCTGGGTGAGCATCTCGACCGTCTCCTGGACCGACGACAGCGTGGCCAGGTCGATGTCCGGACCGCCGAGGCGCTCCAGCGGCGGAACGGCCTTCGGGGCGCCGGTGCCGGCGACCAGCGGGTACTCGGCCGTCTTCTCCGCGAAGTACGTCTGCGCCTGCGGCGAGACGAGGAACTTCACGAACTCGGCGGCCTCCGGCGACTGCGCCGCGCCGGTGAGGATGCCCGCGCCGGTGACGTTGACCAGGGCGCTGACCGAGCCCGGGTCGCCGAACTTGAGCTGCGCGCGCAGCGTCGCCGGGTCGGTCTCCGACCGCGCCCAGTAGTAGTGGTTGATCAGGCCGACACCGGCGGTACCGGCGTTGACGGCCTCGAGGATCGCGCCGTTGTTGCGGTGGATCTGCACCTCGTTGGCCTTGAGACCCTTCACCCAGTTGCGGGCGGCCTCCTCGCCGGCGCTCACTCGCAGCGCGGTGACGTGGGCCTGGAACGAGGCGTTGGTCGGCGCGATCGCGACCTTGCCCTTCCATTGCGGCTCGACCAGCTTCGTGATGTCACCCGGGACCTGGTCGGCCGTGTAGGTCCGGCTGTCGTAGGCGACGACGCGCGCGCGGCCTGTCAGGCCGACCCACGATCCGTCCTTCGACGTGTATCCGGCAGGGACGACGGAGGTGATGTCGGTGGGAAGCACGGTGAGCCGGCCCGCGGCGGCGACCGCGCCGAGCGCACCCGACTCCTGCGACAGGAACACCTGAGCGGGCGTGCGGTCGCCCTCCTCCAGCAGCTGCGCCGCGAGCTCCGTCGTCGATCCGTACCGGGTCTCGACCTTGATCCCCGACGCCTGCTCGAACTGCTGGATCAGCGGCCCGACCAGCGCCTCCTCACGACCCGAGTAGACGACGAGCGTCCGCTCGCCGGAGGCCCCGGTGGTCGCGGGAGCGGCGGGCGTGGAGCCACCGCCACAGGCCGACAGGGCCAGCGCCGCGGTGAGCGCGCCGGCCAGCAGGCCGAGCCGTCGCCGTGGTGAGGACATCGCAGTTGCACCTGATCCTTCGCGGATGGTTGAGGGGGAAAGGATTAGGTGAGGCTAAACTTCCGGTATGTCCGAGTCGTCCCCCCAAAATTCGGGGGGACGCACGTCCGTCTTCGTCCTCGACGACCACCGCGTCTTCACCGACATGCTGGCGCTGACCCTCGGCATGCAGCCCGACCTGTACTGCGTCGCCGTCGCCCACACCCTGGGCGAGGCCTTCCGCGTCGCCGGCACCACCGAGTTCGACGTCGCGATCGTCGACCTGCAGCTCCCCGACGGCGACGGCCTCACCTTCCTGCCCTGGCTGCGGGCCCTGCGCCCGCACGTCCGCACCGTCGTCCTCACCGCGCACCCCCGCGGCGACGCCGCCGAACAGGCCTTTGCCGAGGGCGCCGTCGCGTTCCTGCCCAAGGACGGCTCGCTCAGCGACATTCTCGACGCCGTCCGCGACGGCGCGCCCGCGTCGGTCCACCCCCACCTCACCGCCCGCGAGAAGCAGGTGCTCGACGCGCTGGCCCGCGGCCTCGACGCCCACCGCATCGCCGCCGACCTCGGCATCTCCCTGCACACCACCCGCGACCACATCAAGGTCCTGCTCGGCAAGCTCGACGCCCACACCCAGCTCGAAGCCGTCGTCGTCGCCCACCGGCTCGGCGTCGTCGCGCTCGCCGGCCCCCGCTGACGTGCGCCGCGCCGTCCGCCGGGCCCTCGTCCGGCACGCCGTCCTCACCGCCGTCGTCACCGTCGTCCTGTCGGGCATCACCGTCGGCGGGCTCTGGCTGTTCGCCGACGGCGAGGCCCACCGCACCGCCCGCGACGTCTCCGGCCGCGTCGCCACCGCCGTCGTCGTCTCGCTCGCCGCACACCATTACGACCCCGTCGACCCCACCTCCCGCGACGACGTCCTCGCCGGCCTCGCCCCGTTCATCGACTCCGGGATGCTCGCCCGGGTCAAGATCTGGCGGGTCGTCGGCGACCAGGTCCAGGTCGTCGTCTCCGACGAACCCCGCATCGAGGGCGAACGCCGCCGCTTCGACGCCGACCTCGCCCGCCGCCTCGACGCCGGCGAGATCGTCGTCCTCGAGGTCCCGGACAATCCCGAACACCGCTACGAACGTGCCGACGGCCGCGCGCTGCTGGAGGCGTTCGTCGGCTTCCGCGACGCCTGGGGCGTGCCCATGCGGCTCGAGGTGTACGTGCCCGTCGACACCGCCGCGACCGTCCGCAGCGCCATGGCCGACCTGCTCCCGCTCGTCATCGGCAGCCTGCTCGTCCTCGCCGCCGCGACCGTCCCGATCACGGTCTCGCTGGCCCGCCGCGTCGAACGCGACCAGCGCGAGCGCCAGGCCGTCCTGCACTACGGGCTCGCCGCCTCCGAACGCGAACGCCGCCGCCTCGCCCAGGTCCTGCACGACGGTGTCGTCCAGGACCTCGCCGGCACCGGGCTCCTGCTCGACGCCCTGCTGCTCGACGAGACCGCCGACGCCCGCCGCGAGCTCCTCGGCCGCGCCCACGGGCTCGTCGAACGCGACGTCGGCGTCCTGCGCGGCCTGCTCACCGAGCTCGCCCCCGGCGGGCTCGGCACCCCCGACGTCCGCACCTCGCTGCAGGACCTGGCCGCCGAACACGAGTGCACCGCCGGCCACGTCCGGCTGGAGACAGACGTTCCGCTGACCGACGAACCCGAGGCCCAGGTCGTCGCCCTGCTGCACCGCATCGGCCGCGAACTGTTGCGCAACGCCGTCCGCCACGGCGCGCCCGGCGTCGTTCGCATCGACGTCGACACCCCGTCGGCAGGTCGTGTGCGGATGACGGTCACCGACGACGGGCGTGGCTTCGACCCCGCCGCACCGCCACCGGACGGCCACGTCGGGCTGCGGCTCGTGGAGCTCGCCGTCGAGGAGCTCCGCGGAACCCTGGCGGTGCGCAGCGCCCCCGGGCAAGGGGCCACCGTCGAGGTCACGCTGCCCACGGCAGCCGGCCCGGGGCACACTGACGCCCGTGGCACCTGAGAACCCCGACGCCCTCCGCGTCGCCCGCGAGGCGGCGGCCGCGATGGAGTACGCCGACGTCGCCGCCCGCGAGGCCGGGGTCCGGCTCGTCGACGTCGGGCCCGGCCACGCCACCACCGCGCTCACCGTGACCGACAAGCACCTCAACGGCCACGGCATCTGCCACGGCGGCTACGTCTTCCTCCTCGCCGATGCCGCGTTCGCCTACGCGTGCAACAGCTTCGGGGTGTCGACGGTCGCCGCCGGCGCCGACGTCACCTTCCTGCGGCCCGGCGCCGCCGGTGAGGAACTGGTCGCCGAGGCCCGTCGGCTCGGCGGGGCCGGGCGCTCGGGGCTCTACGACGTCACCGTCCGCGCCGGGGACGCCGTCGTCGCCGAGTTCCGCGGCCGCAGCCGGGCGGTGCCCGGTCTCGCTGCGCCGCCCCCGCCTCCTCCGGTCTAGAGGGCGTCCGGTGCCGGTGGCAGGAACGCCGGGCGCTGCTCGGGGCGCGGGTCGTCGTAGTAGCGGTGGAACACGCTGGTCAGGCCGCCCGACAGCGGCGGGACGATCCACGTCCAGTCGGCCGGGCACGAGCGGCCCGCCTTCTCCTCCTTCGCCAGGTGCGTGAGGAAACGGTCAGACTCCGTGTGGTGGTCGGCCATCGTCACGCCGGCCTCGTCGAAGGAGTGCTGCACCGCCAGCGTCAGCTCGACGAGCGCCCGGTCGCGCCACAACGTCCGCACCGAGCTCGTGTCCAGACCCATCCGCGACGCGATCGCGGGCAGCAGGTCGTAACGGTCGGCGTCGGCCAGGTTGCGGGCGCCGATCTCGGTGTTCAGGTACCAGCCGTTGAACGGCGCCGCCGGGTACCGCACCCCACCGATCACCAACGGCATGTTGCTGATCGCCGGCACGGCGTGCCAGCGCAGCCGCAGGTCGGTGAACCAGTCGAACTCCGGATGGGTCAGCGGGACCTCGAGGACGGCGTCGTCGGGCAGGTCGTAGAGATGAGGCCGCCCGTCGGGACCCGAGACCAGCAGCGGCAGCACGTCGAACCGGCCGCGGGGCTCGGGCCGGCGCCAGCCCAGCTTCTCGACGAGGTCGGTGAAGTCGGCCAGCCGCGGGTCGCCGCGGACGGTGCCGTCGGGAGACCGGTGTCCCGCGTAGCGGATCAGCTGCTCGTTGTGGATGCGCGGACCGGGACGCTCCGGCACGTCGGGCGCGAACACCGTGATCGACGACCGGATCCGTCCGCCGCGGGTCGCGTCCCGAAGGTGCGCCACGCACTCGGCTGCGACGTCGGCCGGGGCGGTCAGATGACGGCGGTCGCGGACCTGCAACGTCTTCCAGTACAGCCGCCCGATGCAGCGCGCGGAGTTGCGCCACGCCACCCGCGCGCCGAACGCCAGCTCCGCCCCGGTGTGCCGGTAGGTGCCCGTCGCTTCGATCTCGTCGAGTACGGCGGCCCGCCGCTGCGCCAACGGTTCCGCGTCCGGGCCCGCCGCGTCCTCCGCGTCGACGAGCTCCAGGAACTCGACGGCCTCGTCCGGGTCGACCGGCTGCGGCCCCGGATCGGGCGCGCCCGCATCCGGCCGCCCGCGACCCGTCATCGGGCAGCGCTGCTCGGGGAGCCCCTCCGATGTCGACGATCCGTAACCGTGGACCACAGCGGTCACGGAAAGCCTCCAGGAAGTCACTCGATGGATACGGGGAGCGTTCCTGAGTCTTTGTACCCGGTGACTCTCAGTATGTCACCGTTGCCCTAATGTGACACTCGTTCGTACATCAGGTCGAAAATCGCCCGTTCCTCCACGACCGCCCGTTGTTCGAACTTCGACACCGGCCGCCATTCGGGTCGCGGCAGGAAGCCGTCCGGCCCGACGCCCGGCGCCCGCCGCAGCGACCGTTCGGCGTCCGCGACCTCGCGCATCTGGACGGCGTAGTCGGCCCAGTCGGTCGCCATGTGCAACATCGCCCCAGGCCGCAGCCGTGACGCCGCCAACGCCACGAACTCCGGCTGCACCAACCGCCGCTTGCGGTGCCGCCGCTTCTGCCACGGGTCCGGGAAGAAGATCCGGATGCCGTCGAGCGAATCCACCGGGATGCACGAGTCGAGCAGGGCCACCGCGTCACCCCTCAGGAGCAACAGGTTGCGCAGCCCGGCGTCCTCGATCCGAAGCAACAGCTGCGCCAGACCCGGCTCGAACACCTCCACCGCGACGTGGTCGACCTCCGGCGCCGCTGCCGCCAGCGCCGCCGTCGTCTCCCCCATGCCCGACCCGATCTCCAGCACCACCGGCGCCTCACGACCGAACCACACAGCCGGCGCGAACGGCTCCCGGCCGCCGACGAGATCGTCGACATCCCGGCCGAACGTGCCCCACAACCTGTCCCACGCCGACTGCTGGCCCTCCGTCAGCCGGTTGCGCTGATGGACGAAACTCGGAATCCGGTTCGGCCGCCGCGCGCCCCCGTCGGCCGTCGCATCGGTCACGGTCTCGGGGTGCACGGTCATCGTCTCCGCTGTCGGTCCGGGGCTGGCGCATCAATTCTTCCCGATGTCCTCGCGACCCCGGCGGGGCCCGGTCCGGACGTTGTAACCGATCCGTGACCTCCGCAGGGTGCAACTACGCATCCGTGACGCCCCGGAGATCGTCATTCTCTGCGTTGTGTCCGATTCGCAGGTGACAGACGACAGGCTCGCCGCCGTCGCCGCCGAGCTCGGCAGGCTGGGACGGCGGCTCGACGACCTCGGCGGCGAACTGCTGTCCCTCCGGGGCACGCCGCCGGATCCGGCGCCGGACGGGGGGGCCGGAGCCGGGTCCGGTCCCGAGCGCGAGGTGGCGCCGGCCGCTCCTCCCGCTCCTGCTGCGCCGGCTGCTGCTTCTGGGCCTGCTGTGCCGGCCGCTGCGTCTGCGCCGGCGGCGCCAGTGGCTCAGCCGCCCTCCGGTCCGCGGCCACCGGCGCCCGGGAGGACCGCTCCCGGCGCCACGCCCTGGCCCGGCAACCACCCCGCCGCCGCGCCCGCGACCGGCTGGCCGCAGCAGTACCCGCCCGCCGGCTCCGGCGCGCCCTGGAACCGGCAGTTCCACGCCCCCCACGCCCCGGCCCGGCCCCCGGCCGCCCCGAGGAAGACCGGCGCCGCGTCGCTGACCGGTGCCCGGCTCCTCGCCTGGACCGGTGGCGCCGTCACCCTCCTCGGCGTCGTCATGCTCCTCGTCCTGGCCGCCTCCCGCGGCTGGTTCTCCCCCGGCGCACGCCTCGTCGCCGGCGCCGCCCTCGGCGTCGTCCTGATCGGCCTCGCCGCCTGGCTGCACCGCAAGGAGACCGCCCGCACCGGAGCCGCGGCCCTCGCCGGGACCGGCGTCGCCGCGCTCTACCTCGTCGTCGGCTCGGCGACCGCCCAGTACGAGTACCTGCCGCCCGCCGTCGGCCTCCTGCTCGCCGTCCTCGTCGCCGCGGGCGGCCTCGGCCTCGCCGACGTCTGGCGCCTCCAGGCCCTCGCCATCGGAGCCGTCGTCGGAGCCGCCGTCCTCGCACCGTTCGTCACCCAGGGCTGGGTGCCGCTCCTCGGCGGCCTCGTCGTCGTCCTCGAGATCGCCGCCGGGATCGTCGCGCTCCGCCGCAACTGGCCCTGGCTGCTGGTCGTCGGCGCCGGCTGGGCCGTCCTCTACACCGCACTCGCCGCCGGCGTCGCCCGCAGCTCCGCCCTCTGGGCCGCAGGCACCTCCGCGATCGCGACACTCGTCGTCGGCGTCGCGTTCGCCCTCTACGCCCTGGCCAAGCGCGACATGGCGCCCGCCCACGGTGTGCTGGCCTCCGCCGCCCTGCCCACCCTCGTCCTCGCCGGCCGGCTCGGCGGCTGGGGCGGCGCCGCCCTCGCCGCAGGTGCCGCGGTCCTGATGCTCGGCGTCGCGCTCGTCCCGTCCTTCAGCCGGCCGATCCGCGTCGTCTCCCTCGCCGTCGGCGCTGTCGCACTCCTCGTCGCGACGTCCCTGCCCTTCTCCGGCGAGGTCGCCATCGCCGTCATCGTCGGCGAGGCCATCGGGTTCACCGTCGCCGCCGCCATGCTGCGCAGCCGCATCACCCTGATGTTCGCCGGCGGCTTCGCGATCCTCGGCGTGCTCGGCGCCGTCGCCCGACCCCTCCCGCCCACCGCCCTCGCCCTCTTCCCCATGCCCCCCTTCATCCGGGGCGGCCTCCCGCAGCAGGGCGCGCTCGTCACCGGGCTGCTCGTCGCGGTGCTGCTCGTCGGGCTCGCCGTCGCGATGCTCGTCGCCTTCGAACGCACCGGACTCCTCGGCTCCCGCGACGGTCGCACCGCCCTCTGGGTCATCGCCGGGCTGGTCGGGCTCTACGGCCTCACCGGCGTCGCCGTCGCCACCGCCGTCCTGATCTCCCCCGACCGCAACGGGTTCGTCGCCGGACACGCCGTCGTCACCGTCTCCTGGACGATCCTCGCCCTCGTCCTGCTGGCCCGAGGCATCCGCAACACGCCGCTGCGCATCGCCGGGCTCGTGCTCGTCGCCGCCGCCGTTGCCAAGCTGATCCTCTTCGACCTCGTCTCCCTCGACGGCCTCGCTCGCGTCGGCGCCTTCCTCGGTGCAGGGCTGGTGCTGCTGGCGGCTGGTGTCCGGTACGCGAGGCTCGTCGCCGAGGCGGAGCAGACCGACAACCCCTCGCCGGCTCCGCCCGCAGGCCGGCCGGTCCCCGCAGGTGCGGTGGCGCCGGGCCAGGCCGCCCAGGGTCGGCCGCCCACGCAGGCCCAGCCGCCCACGCAGGCCCAGCCGCCCACGCAGGGTCCGCCGCCGCAGGACCAGGGTGGTCGCGACACCTGGGGCCCGCCGCAGTAGCCCGCCAGCCGCACCCGACCCCGGCGTCGCACCCCGGCAAGGGGTGCGGCGCCGTCGTGTGGGCGTTGCAGCCCCCGCTACCAGGGCCAGAGCCACGACCACCACCGGCCGCGCGGCTCCACGCCGGGCATGTCGACGACCAGCACCTCGTCGGAGAGTCCGTCGCCGTCGAGGTCCATGTGCAGCAACAGGTCCAGGTCGTCGACCACTGCCAGGGTGTCGACGCCGCCGTCCTCGTCGGTGTCGGCGCCCAGAACCACCGGCAAGCCCGGCAGGCCGGCCCCGCCGGGTACGTCGAGGTCGTCGGCCACCATCGGATCACGTTCGGGCACAGGCATTCTCTCCCTCGGCGAGGGCCGCAAGCTCGCCCTCGATCGTTGCGAGCCGGGCCGCGACCGCCACGTCCAGTGCCGCGACGACCTGCTGCTCGACGTGCATCAACCACGCGACGAGCACCGACGTCGCTGCCGCCCGGACCGCCGCCGCGACACCCGGAACCCATTGCCGCAGTCGGGCCCGGTCCGCCGCCACCCACCGCGCCGCGGCGGTCGCCACGAGCAGGACCAGCCCGCACGCCACCGCCGGGCCGACCGTCCCGGACACCGCCGGGGCGCCGACGATCGGCATTCCCAGCCACGGCAGCACCGTCCGCGACCCCGGCAGCACCTGCCACGGACGCGCGGGCGGCGGCAGTGCGGGCAAGGTGACGGCCGCGGCGTCCGGCGGACCGGTGTCGACGATCTGTACCGGCAGCCCCCGCGCGGTCGCGACCCGGCGCAGCTCCGGCAGCAGCCGGCGTCCGACCCGGTGCAGCACGAGGCCGACAGCCCGATCCGCCGCGACCTGCGCATGTCCGGGGAAACGGATCCGGTCGGCACGGCAGGCCCGGTCGACGTACCGCACCGACTCCGCGGTGAGTGCTCCCACCACGGCCGTGACGTGCGTCGGGGCCGATGCCCGGGCGAGCCCGCAGACGGTCCGTACCTCCGCCCGGTACCCGGCCAGGGCGTCCCGCTGCGCGGTCAGCTCGGCGCGGCGCATCCGCGTTGCCTCGGCGTACCGGTCGACCATGCGCGCACGCTCGCACGACGCCCTGCCTCCGTGAGGCCGGTCGGCCCGAAACGTTCACGCCCGTAACGCAGCCGTCGATCTTTGTCGGTGGAGCTGGGTAGGTTGCAGGCGTGGCTCCTGATCCGAGGATCGACCCGGCGTTCCGGGACCTGCCGCTCGACGCGCTGGCCGATGCGGCGTTGTCCCGTGCCCGTGAGCTCGGCGCGCAGCACGCCGACGTGCGGGTGGAGCGGATCGTCTCCCAGTCCATCTCGCTGCGCGACGGTTCGGTCACCGGGGTGTCGGACTCGACGTCGGTGGGTCTCGCGGTGCGTGTGGTGGTCGACGGGGTGTGGGGTTTCGCCTCGCACGTCGAGCTGACGCCGCTGCGGGCCGTGGAGACGGCCGCGCAGGCCGTGGCGGTCGCGCGCACGTTGGCGCCGGTCGCGCGGGAGCGCGTGGAGCGGGCCGACGAGCCGGTGCACGTGGGCGAGTGGGTGTCGGCCTACGAGGTCGATCCGTTCGTGGTGCCCACGCGGGAGAAGGTGGAGCTGCTCACGGAGTGGTCGCAGCGGCTGCTGGCGGCCGACGGTGTCGACCATGTGCAGGCGTCGGTCTCGCAGGTGCGGGAGAACAAGTTCTACGCCGACCTGGCGGGCACGCGCACGGTGCAGCAGCGGGTCCGGATCGAGCCGGGCTTCACCGCCACGGCGGTCGACAGGGCGGCGGGCGGATTCGAGACGATGAGCACCCTGGCGCCGCCGGCGGGCCGTGGCTGGGAGTACGCCACGGGCGCCGGCTGGGACTGGGACGGCGAGCTGGCCACGATCCCGGAGCTGTTGGCGGAGAAGACGAAGGCGCCATCGGTGCAGGCGGGCCCGACGGACCTGGTGATCGACCCGACGAACCTGTGGCTGACGATCCACGAGTCGATCGGGCACGCCACGGAGTACGACAGGGCGATCGGCTACGAGGCGGCGTACGCGGGCACGAGCTTCGCGACGCCCGACAAGCTGGGCACGTTGCGCTACGGCTCGCCGATCATGCACGTCACGGGCGACCGGACGGTGGAGCACGGGTTGGCGACGGTCGGTTACGACGATGACGGCGTCGAGACCACGGAGTGGGACCTGGTGCGCGACGGGGTGCTGGTCGGCTACCAGCTCGACCGGACGTTCGCGCCGCGGCTGGGCCTGGAGCGGTCCAACGGCTGCGCCTTCGCCGACTCACCGCACCACGTACCGATCCAGCGGATGGCCAACGTGTCGCTGCAGCCCGACCCGGAGCGCGACACCACGGCCGAGGAGCTGATCGCCCGCGTCGAGCGGGGGATCTACGTGGTCGGCGACAAGTCGTGGTCGATCGACATGCAGCGCTACAACTTCCAGTTCACCGGGCAGCGGTTCTACCGGATCGAGGACGGCCGGCTGGCCGGCCAGCTGCGCGATGTCGCCTACCAGGCCACGACCACGGACTTCTGGGGCTCGATGGAGGCCGTGGGCGGCCCGTCGAGCTGGCGGCTGGGCGGGGCGATGAACTGCGGGAAGGCGCAGCCGGGGCAGATCGCCCCGGTCAGCCACGGGTGCCCGCCGGCGCTGTTCCGCGGGGTCAACGTCCTGAACACGCAGGAGGAGGCGTCGTGACGGTGCTACCGCCGCAACAGGTCGTCGAGCGGGTCCTCGGGGCCGGCCGGCACACGGACGCCGACGTCGCGGGCCGGGTCGTGCTCGTGTCCGAGACCAGCGAGGCGGTGCTGCGCTGGGCCAACTCCACGATGACGACGAACGGTCTCGGCACGTCGCGTCGGACGACGGTGATCTCGCTGGTGCGGGTCGAGGGCGGCACGGCGGCGGGTGTGGTCAGCTCCAGTGCGGCGATCATCGATCCGTTGCAGCTCGACGAACTGGTGACGGCCAGCGAGAAGGCGGCCCGCGATGCGGGCCCGTCGCGGGATGCGGCGGAGCTGCCCACCGACGTGGTCGACGACCCCACGTGGACGGATGCGGCGGCGGGCACGTCGATCGAGGTGTTCGGCGACCTCGCGAGCGGCCTGTCCGACGTGCTGGCGGGCGAGCTGCGGCACTACGGCTTCGCCAGCCATTCGCTCACCACGATCTGGCTGGGGACGTCGGCGGGTGTGCGGCGGCGCTGGGTGCAGCCGACGGGGTCGGTGGAGCTGAACGTCAAGACGCCGGACCTGCAGGGGTCGGCGTGGACGGCGGTGGGCACGGCCGACTTCACCGATGTCGACGTGGTCGCGCTGGCTGCCGACGCGTCGCGGCGCCTGGAGTGGGGCGCCCGCCGCACGGCGCTGCCCGCGGGCCGGTACGAGACGGTGCTGCCGCCGTCGGCGGTGGCCGACCTGATGGTTTACCTGGTGTGGTCGATGGAGGGGCGGGCCGCACAGGAGGGGCACAGTGCGCTCTCGGGGCCCGACGGTCCGCGCGTCGGCGAGCGGCTGACCGAGTTCCCGTTGACGTTGACGAGCGACCCGACGGCCCGCGGCCTGGAGTACGAGCCGTTCCTGGTCACGTCGAGCTCCGGCGGCGGGTCGAGCGTGTTCGACAACGGCGCGCCGACGCGGCGGGTCGACTGGGTGCGCGACGGCGTCGTCAACGAGCTCGTGTACTCGCGTGCGGAGGCTGTCGAGTTCGGCACGACGTTCACCCCGGCCGGCGACAACCTGTTGCTGACGGGCGGCCCGTCGGGGTCGGCGTCGTCGATCGACGAGATGGTCGCGGGCACCGAGCGCGGCCTGCTGCTGACGTGTCTCTGGTACATCCGGGAGGTCGACCCGACGAGCCTGCTGCTCACGGGTCTGACCCGGGACGGGGTGTACCTGGTGGAGAAGGGCGAGGTCGTCGCGGAGGTCGAGCACAACTTCCGCTTCAACTACTCCCCGCTCGACGTGTTGCGCCGCGCGACGGAGGTGGGCGCCACGGTGCCGACGATCCCGCGGGAATGGAAGGACTGGTTCACGCGGACGGCGATGCCGCCGCTGCGGGTGCCGGACTTCAACATGTCGTCGGTGTCGCTGGGCCGCTGACCAGCACCACCGCCCTCGGAGGCTCGGGGGAGCCGGAGCCGCTTGAACGCGTGGGGCTCGTGTGGCGCCGGGGCCGGGGATCCGGGCGCCGAGCGGTCCCGACCTCTCGGCAGGTGTCCAGGAGGTGACGGATCGGCGCAGACCCGCGCCGACTCGGCGGCCCACGCGGCGTGCCGTGGCCGCAGCGGGCCCCGGATGCCTCACTCTGGACGCCAGCACCCCGCACCACCGAGCACGACTCAGAGCAAGCCGTCCTGGTACCCGCCGATGCCGTCGCGGTCCGCTAGTCGAGGGAGTCCGTCCGTGTCGTCGTACGACGTGGTCAGTGCCTACACGCTGGTGATCGGAGACGACACCGGCGAGCCGACGGTGAGCGTGCACGGGAGCGCGTCGGCGGCGTGGCGAGAGCTCGACCGCGAGGTCCGCAGTCGATCGCGGATGCGCCCGCGGCCGCGTCGGGTGGTCGACGAGGAGTCGGCGACGCGGTTGGCGTCGGCCTGGCGGGCGGCGGATCCGGAGTCGCGGTTCTGGAACGTCACGGCACACCGGCTGCCGATCCTGCTGCCGGTGATCGCGCGCAGCGCGAACCCGGTGGCGGCCCGGACGGGTTGAAGGAAGCTCAGTTGGGCGGCGGAACGGGTTCGCCGCCTGCGGGGCGGCTCTTCTGCTCGGCGATCCGCACCTGGACGTTCTCCGCGGTGACGGCGGCGCGGCGGCGTTCGCGGACGCGGAAGAGCACGAGCATCGACACGCCGTAGGCGATGCCGACGATGACGAGCACGACGCCGAACTTGGTCACCATCGTCTGCAGGACGCCCTCGACGGGCACCTCGACCGTGGAGATGATCGCGAGCACACCCAGCGTGAGCAGGTGGAACAGCACGGTGAGCAGTAGGTTCAGCGAGTGGGCGGTCTCCTTGCTCTGGAAGACCTCCTCGAGGAACGGCTCACCCGAGAGGAAGAGCACGCGACCGACGGCCACGGTGAGGGCGAGCGCGACGACGAGGAACACCAGGTACTGACCGGTGGTCACGGTTGGGGCCTCCTGCGATCGGTCGTCTCGACGGCTCTATCAGGAACCTCGTACCCGGTGGGCTCGTCCATCATGCGCTGCGGGGTGCCGGATTCCGACCCCTTTCGTCACATCCGGTGCTGTTGCGGTCGCGATGCGTCGGCCCGGCTGTCTGCTGCGGTCGCCCGGCCGAGGTGCTCCCGGTGGAGTGCGTCAGCGCGTGAGCAGGCCGCGCAGGACGCCGACGAGGTCCTCGACGTCGCCGACCCCGGTGAGCGGCGCGCCGGTGAGGGTGCGCAGATAGAGACCGTCGCCGACGAGCTGGACCAGCCACGCGAGCAACGGGTCGGGGACCTCGGCGCGCAGCGCGGCGAGCCCGTCGGCGTCGACGGCGGCCAGCGCTTCGCGGGCGGTGACGCCGGTGGGGCTGGCGTCGGCGATCCGGAGCGCGGCGAGGTAGGTGCGGGTGAGCCCGGCGGGTGAGGCGCGGCCCGGGACCGAGGTCCGCAGGTAGTAGGCGACCGCCCCGTCCGGGTCGGCCTTCATGGCGTCGGCGTCGGCGGCGCTGCGGTCGCGGAGGCGGTCGAGCAGGCCCGCGGCGAGGGCGTCCTTCGAGGCGAAGTGGTAGAGCAGGCCGCCCTTGGACACGTCGGCGGCCGCGGCGACGGCGTCGAGGGTCGTGCTGCCGGGGCCGGCCTCGATCAGCAGCGTCTCGTAGGCGTCGAGGACGCGATCACGGGCGCTCGGCACGCCGTGAGTCTATGAGCCGGACAACTCCGGCGGGGTGGCACGTCGCACACCCGGCCCATGGCGGGAACAACCAGCGAAACTGTACCGTCTGGACGGTACAGAACTCCCCGCTCGTTCACGCCTCGAGGACCTCTGAGATGACCGTCGCGATCCCGCGCGTCCCCACGCGCCCGACCCCGGCCGTGCGCGCAGGCCACCGCCAGTGGCTCGCGCTCGCCGTTCTGTTCCTGCCGACGCTGCTCGTCGCCGTCGACAACACGATCCTGAGCTTCGCGCTGCCCGCCATCACCACCGCGCTGTCCCCGAGCGCGACCACGCTGCTCTGGATGGTCGACGCCTACCCGCTCGTCCTCGCCGGACTGCTCGTCACCATGGGCACGATCGGTGACCGCGTCGGATCGCGGCGCCTGCTCGTCGTCGGCGTCACCGGCTTCGGCCTGGTGTCGTTGGTCGCCACCTTCACCACTGACGCCGTGCACCTCGTCGCTGCCCGCGCCCTCCTCGGGTTCTTCGGTGCGATGCTGATGCCGAGCACGCTCGCGCTGGTCCGCGCCCTGTTCGTCGACCGCGACCAGCGCCGCCTCGCCCTCGCCATCTGGGCGACGGGCTTCGCCGCCGGCGCGGCGCTCGGCCCGCTCGTCGGCGGCGCGCTGCTCGCGCACTTCTGGTGGGGCTCGGTCTTCCTGGTCAACGTGCCCGTCACCGCGCTCGTCGTGGTCCTCGCGCTGTTCCTGCTGCCCGAGTCCGCACGGGTGCGGCGCGGCCGTCTCGACCTGGGCGGCGTCGTCCTGTCGATGGCCGCGGTCGTGCCGGTCGTGCTCGCCGTCAAGCTCGTCGCGTCCGGTGGATCGATTGCGATGATCGCGACGGCCCTCGCCGTCGGCATCGGTGCCGGGGTCGCGTTCGTCCGACGCGCCCGCAGGCTCGCCGCCACCGGCCGCGAACCCGTCCTCGACCTGCGGCTGCTCGCCTCGCCGGTGCTGCGGATCGCGATGCTCGCCAACCTCACGACGATGCTCGCCCTCACCGGCCTGCTGTTCTTCGCCGCGCAGTACCTGCAGCTCGTCCTGGGCCTCGGCCCGATGCGGTCGGGCGTGCTCCTGCTGCCCGGGTTCGCGGCGACCGTCGTCGCCGGGCTGGCCGCGGCCCGGCTGGCGCGACGGTTCCCGATCCGGGTCCTCGTCCCCACGGGTCTGGCGACGGCCGCTGCCGGCTACGCGCTGTGCGTGCTGCTCGGCGCGTCGACCGGGGCGACGTTGCTGCTGGTCGCGGGCGTGCTTGTCGGCGCCGGGATCGGGCTGACCGAGACCCTGACCAACGACGTCGTCCTCACCGCCGCACCCGTCGACCGCGCCGGTTCGGCCTCGGCGATGTCGGAGACCGCCTACGAACTCGGCGCCGTCCTCGGGACGGCCCTGCTCGGCGGCGTGCTGACCGCCGTCTACCGCGGATTCGTGGACGCGCCCGCAGGCCCGGCCCGCGAGACCCTCGGTGGGGCGGTCGACACCGCCGACCCGACGGTGATCGAGTCGGCGCGAGCGGCCTTCTCCCTGGGCGTCGACGTCACCGCCGGCCTGGGTGCGGTCATCCTCGCGGCGATGGCGCTCGCGGCGTGGATCGTGCTGCGCCGCCACACCCGCCCCGCGACTTCCCCGGCTGCGGCTCCGGCGCCCGAGCCCGAACGAACGGCACAGTCGCACAACTGAGTTGCGGCACAGGGCCGTTCGTGCACAACCCGCACGGGTCCGGGTTCAGCCGTGCAGGAGGCCGACGCCCAGCGCCGGCATCGTGACGGCGACGCAACCGTCGAGCACCCGCCACGCCCGCGGCGACCGCAGCCACCGACCGGCGAGCCGGGAGCCGAAGGCGAGCGTCGTGAACCAGGTGATGCTGGCGACGACGCACCCTGCCGCGAACCACCAGCGGTCGGCGCCGTGGGTGCTGCCGACCGTGCCGAGCAGCAGGACGTCCAGGTAGACGTGCGGGTTGAGCCAGGTCAGCGCCAGGCAGGTGGCGAGGACGGGGGCGAGAGAGCGGGTCCGGACCGCCGTCGCGCCCTGCGACGCGTCGGAAGGACCGCTGTCGACGACGAGCGCCTCCCCCGACGGCCGCCACGCGCGCCGCGCGGCCAGCAGCCCGTAGCCGACGAGGAATGCCGCACCCGCCCAGCGCACGACCGTGACGAGCCAGGGCGCAGCGGCCAGGACGGCGCCGACGCCCGCGACCGACGCCGTGATCAGGACGGCGTCGCTCAGCATGCAGGCCGACGCGACAGCGGTGACGTGCTCGCGACGCACTCCCTGCCGCAGCACGAAGGCGTTCTGCGCGCCGATGGCGACGATGAGCGACAGGCCGAGTCCGAGGCCGGAGAGCAGAGCGGGCACGTCCGGCGACGGTAGGAGCCGTCGCAGCGACAATCCAGCTCAGGATTCTTCAGCACCTTTAGCCTGGCTTCATGAGACTGGCCCACGAGCTGGTGGAGACGGTCGCGGCGATCGTCGAGGAGGGCACGTTCGAGGCCGCGGCCGCGCGGTTGCACCTGACGCCGTCGGCGGTCAGCCAGCGGGTGCGCAGGCTGGAGGACGAGCTGGGCCGGATTCTGCTGGTGCGGTCGAAACCGGTGCGCCCCACCGAGGCGGGGGCGGCGATCGTGCGGCTCGCGCGGCAGACGGCGCTGCTCGAGCACGAGGCGTTGTGCGGCCTGGGAGGCGACGACGAACGGACGTCGCTCGCGCTCGCCGTGAACGCCGACTCCCTCGGCACCTGGTTCCTCGCCCCGTTGGCCCGGGTCGCGCGTCGGTACCCGGTCGTGTTCGAGCTGCACCGCGACGACCAGGACTTCACCGCGGGCCTGCTCGCCGACGGCACGGTGACTGCGGCCGTGACGGCGCAGGGCACGCCCGTCGCGGGGTGTGCGGTGACGCCGCTGGGTGTGATGCGGTACGACGCGGTGGCGACGCCGCAGTTCGTGGCGCGCTGGTTCCCCGACGGCGTGACGGCGCAGGCCCTGGCGCGGGCGCCGCTGGTCGACTACGACCGTCGCGACGACCTGCAGACCCGCTGGCTGCGCTCACGCGGCGCCGACCGGCCGCGCCGCCCCGCAACCTCGTGCCCGCGAGCAACGACTTCGCCACCGCCGTCCGCATGGGCCTGGGCTGGGGGTTGCTGATGCCGCCGCAGTCGCGTGAGCCGTTGGCTGCCGGCGAGCTGGTGGGCCTGGGCGCTCCGCCGGTCACGGTCCCCCTGTTCTGGCAACGCTGGCGGCTGCGCTCCCCGTTGCTGGACGCCGTGGCCGCTGAGGTCGCGGACGAGGCGAGAACGGCCCTCGGTCCCATGGCCCCCAGCGCAGTCGAACGTCGTGAGCCGCTCACAGGCTCCTCCGGAGGAGACGCTCGGCCAGGGCGCGGACCTCGCTCCGCAGCTCTGCAGGGGCGACGACGGTGAAGTCCACCCCCAGCCCCGCGAGCATCCGGGCGGCGCCGTCGAGGTGTTCGGCGCGGCCGGTGAACAACGTTCCGGAGGAATGGCGCGCGAGGGTTCCGACGCTGCGGGGCAAGAGCCGGCGGGCCTCGTCGACGGGCACGTGGAGGACGACCTCGATCGCGTGCGCCCAGCCGACGGCGGCGATGCCGGCGACGACCTGTTCGGCGGCGTCGAACCCGGCGGGGGGCGTCGACCCGGCGCCGAGGACGTCGACCCGCGCGATGCGGTCGACGCGGAAGTTGCGGACGTCGTCGCGGGCGTGGTCGTGCCCGCTGACGTACCAGCGCCCGGCGTGGAAGGTGATGCCCCACGGGTCGAGCTCGCGCTCGGAGGTGTCGCCGCCGAACGACCGGTAGGCCAGCCGGACCCGGTTGCCGTCCCGGGCCGCGGCGCCGAGGGCGAGCAGGACGTCGGCGTCGGGTGGGGTGGCGGTGCGGGCGGGGGCGGTGAAACCGAGGACGTCGGCGACGGCGCGGACCTGGTCGCGGACGGCGTCGGGCAGGACGCGTTCGAGTTTGGCGCGGGCAGTGGCGACAGCGGGTGCGGCGGCGTGCAGGCCGGTGCGTTCGGCGGCGAGGAGCCCGAGGACGACGGCGACGGCCTCGTCGCCGGACAGCATCAGGGGCGGGAGCCGGTATCCGGGGAGGAGCCGGTAGCCGCCGTGCCGGCCGCGGCGGGCAACGACCGGGACGCCGACGTCGTCGAGGGTGCGCAGGTGCCGGCGGACGGTGCGCTCGTCGACGTCGAGGCGTTGTGCGAGTTCGGGTCCGGTGAGGCCGGGGCGGGCCTGGAGGAGTTCGAGGAGGGCCAGGACGCGGCTCGCGGAGGACGCCATTCCGGGATTCTCCACAATCAGGACCGGATCGGCCCGGATTTGTTCCTAGGGTCGTCGGCATGACGACATTCGTGCTGGTCCCGGGGTTCTGGTTGGGTGCGTGGGCGTGGGACGGGGTGGCCGCCCGGTTGCGCGCCGACGGTCACGAGGTGCACGCGGTGACGCCGCTCGGCATCGGGGAGCGGGCCACGACGGCCGACGTCAGTGCCGACGACCAGGTCGCCGACATCGTCGCGATCCTCGGGGAACAGACCGGCCCGGTGGTCCTCGTCGGCCACAGCGGTGCCGGCCCCGTCGTGGTCGCGGCCGCGGAGAAGGCCCGCGAGCGGGTCGAGCACCTGGTGCTCGTCGACACCGGCCCGATGCCGGACGGCATGGCGCACATCGACTTCCACCAGCCGTCGACGCAGGAGTGGATCCGCGTCCGGATTGCGGCGCACGACGGCTGGTACCCGATCCCGGACGCGGAGTGGATGCGTGCGTCGGGTGCGAGCCTCGACGGGCTGGACGACGACACGCTGGAGGCCATGTGGTCCCGTGCGACCCCGGAACCGGGCGGTGTCGTGACGGGATCGGCGTCGCGCGGGGTGAACGACCCCTCGCTGCCGAAGACTCTCGTCGCGAGCAGCTTCCCCTCCGAACAGGTGCGGGGGCTGGCTGCGGCGGGGGTACCCGCGTTCGTGGAGCTGGCGCGCCCCGAGTGGAGCATCCGGGACCTTCCGACGGGCCACTGGCCCATGCTCTCCGAGCCGGATGCGCTGGCCGCCGTGCTCAGGGACGTGGGGGTCGTCACGAACACGTGACGACCGCGTGAATCGATCTTGGAAAGAGCCGGATCCTGCTGTGCCCTTGGTCTCTGAATCGATTACCTGATCGGTCTTGTGAGCCGGTCGACAGGTCACTCGTAGGAGTGGAACAGTGTTTTCCGGGTAATCTCCATTGTCATCTTCCTGCGCCACACCCGGCCTTCGCGGAGCGGGTGGGCGTCGGCATTCCCAGGGTCAGGTGGTTGGCCTGACCAGGCAGGAGAGCTCACACCAGATGACCACTGCAGCCGTTCGAGGTATCGACGCAGCGCCGACGACGAACGCCCAGCTGATCGACTGGGTGCGGGAGATCGCCGATCTGACGGGCCCGGACGAGGTCGTCTGGTGCGACGGTTCCGACGCCGAGTGGGACCGTATGACGAGCCGCCTGGTCGAGGCGGGGACGTTCGTGAAGCTGAACGAGAAGAAGAAACCCAACTCGTTCCTCGCCGTCTCCGATCCCGACGATGTCGCGCGCGTCGAGGAGCGCACGTTCATCTGCACCGCCGACGAGACCGGAGCCGGCCCGACCAACAACTGGGTCGACCCCGTCGAGATGAAGTCGACGATGTCGGAGCTGTACCGCGGGTGCATGCGGGGCCGCACGATGTACGTCATCCCGTTCTGCATGGGCCCGCTCGACGCCAACCCGCCGATGCTCGGGGTGGAGATCACCGACTCCGAGTACGTCGTCGCGTCCATGAAGATCATGACCCGCATGGGCGCCGACGTCGTCAAGCTCCTCGACGAGCGTGGTGACCAGTACGTGAAGTGCCTGCACTCGGTCGGTGCGCCGCTGGAGGAGGGCCAGGCCGACGTCGCGTGGCCCTGCAACGACACCAAGTACATCAGCCACTTCCCCGAGACCCGTGAGATCTGGAGCTACGGCTCCGGTTACGGCGGCAACGCCCTGCTGGGCAAGAAGTGCTACGCGCTGCGCATCGCGTCGGCCATCGCGCACGACGAGGGCTGGCTCGCCGAGCACATGCTGATCCTGAAGCTGATCAGCCCGGCCGACGAGGTCCACTACGTGGCGGCGGCGTTCCCGTCGGCGTGCGGGAAGACGAACCTCGCGATGCTGCAGCCCACCATCCCGGGCTGGCGCGCCGAGACCGTCGGCGACGACATCGCATGGATGCGCTTCGGCGAGGACGGCCGGCTGTACGCGGTCAACCCGGAGTTCGGTTTCTTCGGCGTCGCGCCGGGCACCAACTGGAAGACCAACCCCAATGCGATGCGCACCATCGAGCAGGGCAACTCCCTGTTCACCAACGTCGCGCTGACCGACGACGGCGACGTCTGGTGGGAGGGCCTGGAGGGTCCGGGCGGCGAGGGAACGACACACGAGCACCTGACGAGCTGGACCGGCGAGAGCTGGACGCCCGACTCGGACAAGAAGGCCGCGCACCCGAACTCGCGCTACACGACGCCGATCAGCCAATGCCCGGTCGTCGCGCCGGAGTGGCAGGACCCGAACGGCGTGCCGATCTCGGCGATCCTGTTCGGCGGCCGCCGCAAGACGACGGTCCCGCTGATCAGCGAGTCGCGCGACTGGCAGCACGGCACCTTCATGGGCGCCACGATGTCCAGCGAGATGACCGCGGCCGCGAAGGGCGGGCTCGGCCAGGTGCGTCGCGACCCGATGGCGATGCTGCCGTTCCTCGGCTACAACGTCGGCCACTACTTCCAGCACTGGATCAACGTCGGCAAGGGCGCGGACGCCGACAAGCTGCCGAAGATCTTCTACGTCAACTGGTTCCGACGTGGCGAGGACGGCGGCTTCCTGTGGCCGGGCTTCGGCGAGAACAGCCGCGTCCTCAAGTGGGCCATCGAGCGCATCGAGGGCAAGGCGGCCGCGGAGGAGACCGCGATCGGCTACGTCCCGACGCCCGAGGCGCTCGACCTCGAGGGTCTCGACGTCCCGCTCGCCGACATCGAGGCGGCGCTGGCGGTCGACCCGGAGGAGTGGAAGGCCGAGCTCCCGCTGATCGAGGAGTGGTTCGAGAAGGTCGGCGACAACCTGCCGACGTCGATGCGTGACGAGCTGGAGGCCCTGCGCCTGCGCCTCGGCGCCTGACCCACCCGAAGTTCCCGACGGCCCGTCGCACCCTCCTGGTGCGGCGGGTCTCGTCATGTCGGACCCGTGTCGGACCCGTGTCGGAACCGTCGTGTCCGGAGTGTGTGATGCGCTGTGCGGTGCGGGCGGTGCCGCGCGGTCTTACGATCCCGCAGGTTCGTAGGATCGGAGGGAGGCGCGCACCGATGTCGGAGACGATGCCGCGGGAGCCGCGGGGTGGTGGCGAGCGGTCAGGGCTGCGTTTCAGCGCGTGGAACCTGCTGCTGCTCGTGCCGCTGTTGATGCTGGTCACGCCGTGGTTCAACAAGAAGGACCCGACGTTCCTGGGGATGCCGTTCTTCTACTGGATCCAGTTCGTGTGGGTGTTCATCGGCGTCATCAGCGTCGCGATCGTCTTCCGCATGACGCGTGACGAGCCGGTGTCGCACGGTCCCGACAACCTCGGTCTCGACGACCTCGACGAGAGGGACGTCCGATGATCGACTGGCTCGAGCTCACCGTCTTCCTCGTCCTGTTCCTGCTCGTCACGGTCATGGGCTTCATGGCCGCCCGCTGGCAGCGCGGCGGCGACCTGGCGCACCTCGACGAGTGGGGCCTGGGCGGCCGCAAGTTCGGCTCGTGGATCACCTGGTTCCTCGTCGGTGGTGACCTCTACACGGCGTACACGTTCGTCGCGGTCCCGGCGCTGCTGTTCAGCTCCGGCGCGCTGGGCTTCTACGCGCTTCCCTACACGGTGGTGCTGTACCCGCTGGTGTTCCTGCCGGTGCTGCGGCTGTGGTCGGTGTCGCGGGTGCACGGGTACGTGACGCCCGCCGACTTCGTGCGTGGCCGCTACGGCAGCTCGCTGCTGGCGCTGATCGTGGCCGTCACCGGGATCGTCGCGACGATGCCCTACATCGCGCTGCAGCTCGTCGGCCTCGAAGCGGTGTTGCGCACCATGGGGATCAACGCGTCGGGCTTCCTCGGGCACCTGCCGCTGCTGATCGCCTTCGTCATCCTGGCGCTCTACACGTACCAGTCGGGGCTGCGGGCGCCCGCGCTGATCGCGTTCGTCAAGGACATCCTCATCTACATCGTCATCCTGGTGGCCGTGTTCTACCTGCCCGCCAAGCTGGGAGGCTGGTCGGAGATCTTCTCGGCGGCGGAGCAGAAGATGGCGCAGCCGAGCGCGACGAGCGGGGGCAAGCCGCAGGGCTCGATCCTGCTGACGGCCAACAACCAGCTGCAGTACATCACCCTGGCGCTGGGGTCGGCGCTCGCGCTGTTCCTCTATCCGCACTCGCTGACGGGTGTGCTGGCGTCGCGGGGCCGCAACGTCCTGAAGCGCAACATGGTGGCGCTGCCGGCGTACTCGTTCCTGCTGGGCCTGCTCGCGCTGCTGGGCTACGTCGCGATCGCGGCGGGGGTCAAGCCGATCACCAACAACGCGACCGGCCGGCCGGACACGAACACGATCATCCCGGCGCTGTTCGACTCCCAGTTCGGCTCGCTGTTCGCGGGGATCGCGTTCGCGGCCATCGGCATCGGCGCGCTCGTGCCCGCGGCGATCATGTCGATCGCGGCGGCGAACCTGTGGACGCGCAACATCTACAAGGAGTACCTGCACAAGGGCGCGACACCGGGGCAGGAGGCGCGGCAGGCCAAGCTGGCCTCGCTCGTCGTCAAGTTCGGGGCGGTGGCGTTCATCCTGTTCGTCGACCCGCAGTTCTCCATCGACCTGCAGCTCATCGGCGGCGTCATCATCCTGCAGACGCTCCCGTCGGTGGCGATCGCGCTGTACACGCGCTGGCTGCATCGCTGGGCGCTCGTGGCGGGCTGGGTCGTCGGCATGGGCTACGGCATGTACCTGCTGTACCTCATCCCGAACCCGGCCAACGGCAAGGCGCACTTCGGCGGGTCGGCGCTGACGCTGGACAAGCTGACCGTGTTCGGATGGCACCCGTTCGCGGGCTCGACCGTCCAGATCTACGTCGGCTTCGTGGCCCTGGTGGTCAACCTGCTGGTGGCGGTGATCGTCAGTGCCGTACTGCAGGCGGGGAAGGTGTCCAACGGCGCCGACCAGACCCACCCCGCCGACTACCACGCCGACGAGGACTCGCCGCGGCTCAAGCCGGTCGCCGACGCGGTGGCGGGCACCCCGGGCGCGAAGGTCGTCCCGAGCGACTGAGCCTCGCAGGAGCGAACCGGAGGGCGTCACCGTCGGTGGCGCCCTTCGGTCATCCCGGACAAGTCGCCGGGCGCAGAACCGGGACCGCTCGGCGCAGCAGGGACGACAAAAGCGCACTCCGTTACGACACGCGGTCGAAGAGCCACTCACACGAGCGACGGAATCGGGACGAAGGTCCTCCCGTACAGCGCAGAGAGTTACCTCTCAACGGCGGAACGTTGCAGATGTACACGATCGGGGTGGAACATTGCGTGATTCTGCGCGATACATCCTGTGACCGTCGCCGAGCCGCGGCTGCGGCCCCGGGTGGAGGTGACACTGGTGCTGGACGTCGGACCCTCGAGCTCCTTCGAGGTGGACGCACACCTGGCCACGTTCGTCGATCGGCTCGCCGGCGACGCTGTCGGCGGGCCGGCTGACGCTGCGCGCCGCCGCATCCACGCCTCGATCACGGCGGGCCACGTCCCCCCCGGCCTGCGCCGCCTCGCCGAGGCACTCGCCTCGTCCGCGGGCGACGGGCCGCCCCCGCCCCGCCACCCCGCCGAGGACCCGGACACCGTCGCCGACGCCTTGCGCGGCAACACCCTCGTCGTCCTCGACGAGTTCGACGTCGACGCCGTCGTGACCGCCTTGGGCGCGCTGGTCCGCGACGGCCGCCGCGTCGCCGTGACCGCCGCCGACCGGGCCGAGCTCACCGGCCTGCGCGACGCGCTCACCCCGACCGTCATGCGGTCCTGCGTCGATGCGCTGCCCGTCATGTCCCCCGCCGACCAGCGGGAGCTGCGCCGGCTGCTGGCCACCGCCACCCCTGAACGCCGGGCCCGCCGCGGCACCCAGCTCCCGCCGGCCGAGAGCTTCCCCGCCGTCGCCGAGGTCACCGAGCTGTGCGCCCGCGCCGCGGGCACCGTCGCCGGCGCCGACGGGCTGCTCGTCGAGCTGCTGTCCCGCATGGACCCCGAGCGTCGCGCCGCCGTCACCGACGACGCCCGCCGCGTCGAGGCCACCCTCTCCGCGCTCGGGCAGCGCGTCCCCGGCCACTGGACGTGGACGCTGTTGTCGCACCTCGTCCTCAACGCGCACGCCGGCGTGTTCGACGCGCTGCTGGAGCAGGTGGGCCACGCCCTCGCCGCCGACGAGCGCTCCCGCGCGTACCCCCCGGTCACCCTGCACGGCTCGCTCGGCCCCGCGGGCGTCGACGCGTTGCGCCGCTACGCCGAGTTCCTCGGCGGCGGTGGCCGCAACCGCGCATACTTCCGCCCCCAGGCCCAGCGCGACGTGGCACCCGTGCTGCGCCAGATCGTCGTCGGCGGGCGGCCGGCCGAGTCCGCGGACGACATCCGCGCCGCCCTCGCGCACGTCGAGCTGGCCGAGCGGCTGCTCGCCATCGACACCTCCTGCCGGCAGGCCGGTGTGCCCGCCCCGCGCAGCGCCGCCGACCTGGCCGACCTCGACGCCGCGTTGCGCCGCGTCGGCGACGCCGCCCGCGCCGTCGGCGCGCTGCGCCACGACGTGCTGTTCATCCACCACAACTCGCCCGTCTCGGTGCCCGACCTCGACAGCGCACAGCACGTCGCGGCCACGATCCTCGACTACGACGCGAACGGCTCCGCCGACGAGGCGGCCCGCCGGCTCGACGCGGCCGCACACCACGTCGGGCTGCTCACCCCGCACACGCGGATGGCGCCCGAGCACACCCGCGCGCTCGAGGCCCTCCGCGCGCACGACCCCGACTCCTACGCAGCCGCGCTCGACGAGCTCGCCGCCGCCCGCTTCCTGGCCAACCAGGAGAACCGCTGCGTCGAGCTGCTCGAGCGCATGCGTCGCGACGCCCCACGCGTCGCCGAGGCGTGGGAGGCCGCCGGGACCGAGCGCTCCAGCGCCTACGGCATCGCGTGGTTCGTCGAGGCCGACCGGCTGATGTCGGCCCTGCCCGGCGAGGACTCCGTCGACGTGGTGCTGCTGCTCGGTGCCGCCGAGCTGGGTGTCGACCGGCTGCTGCTCACCGCTGCCGCGCCGCGGCTCGCCGCGGTCGTCGCGCCAGGGGTGCGGGGCGCCGAGGGGCCGACGCTGCTGGGTGTCATGCGCCGCGCGTCCGCACTGGTCGTGTCCGGGCGCATCGAGCCCGCGGGGCCGACGGCGCAGGTCGTGCACCTGTCGGCGGCGAGCCGGGCTCGGCAGGCGTCCGGATCGGCACGCCAGGACCCCGCCTGACCGCCACTGCCCGACCCGTCTCACACCCTGACGAACGCCCGGCCGGGTTACGGTCGCCGGTATGACCGACACGCGACCGGTGAGCCGCTTCGGCGCCGTCGAACTCGAGGACATGCCCGACGACCTGCGCGACCGCATCGGCGCCGTGGCGGAGAAGTCCGGCTTCGTCCCCAATGTGTTCAAGGCGCTGGCCCGGCGCCCGCGCGAGCTGCGGGCCTTCCTCGACTATCACGACGCGCTCATGGACAGCGACGACGGGCTGTCGAAGGCGGAGCGGGAGCTGGTCGTCGTCGCGACGTCGGGCGCCAACAACTGCACGTACTGCGTCGTCGCGCACGGGGCGATCCTGCGGCTGCGCACGAAGGACCCGGAGATCGCCGACCGGGTCGCGACGAACCCCTACGCCGTCGAGCTCAGCCCGCGCGAGCGGGCGATCGTCGACCTGGCGCTGATCGTCGCCACCGAGTCGTCGTCGCTGACCGAGGCGGAGCTCGACGACGCCCGCGCCGCCGGCCTCACCGACGACGAGATCTGGGACGTCGGCGCCATCACCGCGCTGTTCGCGATGTCGAACCGGCTGGCACACCTGACCGCGTTGCGCCCCAACGAGGAGTTCTTCCTCATGGGGCGCACACCGCGCTCCTAGATCAGAGCACCTTCGACAGGAACGACCGGGTGCGTTCGTGCCGCGGGGCCGACAGCACGTCCCGCGGCGCGCCCTCCTCGACGATCACCCCGTCGTCCATGAAGACGAGGCTGTCGCCCACCTCCCGGGCGAACCCCATCTCGTGGGTGACGACGAGCATCGTCATGCCGTCGGCGGCCAGGCCGCGCATGACGTCGAGGACCTCGCCGACGAGCTCCGGGTCGAGCGCCGAGGTGGGCTCGTCGAACAGCATGAGCCGCGGCTGCATGGCCAGCGCCCGCGCGATCGCCACGCGCTGCTGCTGCCCGCCCGACAGCTGGCCGGGGTAGGCGTCGCGGCGCGCCGACAGGCCGACGCGGTCGAGCAGCTCCTCGGCCGCCTTGCGGGCGGCCGCGCGCGAGGTGCCCAGCACCGTGCGCGGCGCCTCCATGACGTTCTCCGCGGCCGTCATGTGCGGGAACAGGTTGAACCGCTGGAACACCATCCCGATGTCGCGCCGCTGCCGCGACACCTCGGACTCTCGCAGCTCGTGCAGCTTGCCGCCGGCCTCGTGGTAGCCGATCAGCTTGCCGTCGACCCGCATCCGACCGGCGTCGATGCGCTCCAGGTGGTTGACGCAGCGCAGCAGCGTCGACTTCCCGGAGCCCGAGGGGCCGATGATGCAGCAGACCTCGCCGGGCTGGACGACGAGATCGATACCGCGCAGCACCTCCGTGGGCCCGAACGACTTGTGGATGCCGGAGGCCTCGACCATCGGCGTCATTTGTTGCCCGCCTTCGGCAGCAGCCGGCTCCCCGGGCGGTCGGGCACGAAGCCGCGCCCGTAGCGGCGTTCGACGAAGCCCTGCCCGATCGTCAGCAGCGACGTCAGCGCCAGGTACCAGAACGCCGCCACGATCAGCAGCGGGATGACCTGGAAGTTCTGGTTCGAGATGCGCTGCGCCGACGTCAGCAGCTCGAAGTAGCCGATCACCACGACCAGCGACGTCGTCTTCAACATGGAGATCGTCTCGTTGCCCGTCGGCGGCACGATCACCCGCATCGCCTGCGGCAGCACGATGCGCCGCAACGCCTGCGCCCGCGTCATCCCCAGCGCGCCCGCCGCCTCCGCCTGCCCGCGGTCGACCGACAGCAGCCCGCCGCGGACGATCTCGGCCATGTACGCGGCCTCGTTGAGCCCCAGGCCCAGCAGGCACGCCGCGAACTGCGTGATCAGGATGTTGGTGTCGACGGACACGAACTCCGGCCCGAACGGGATCCCCAGCGAGAGCCGGGGGTACAGCGCCGACAGGAAGTTCCAGAACAGCAGCTGTGCGATCAGTGGGGTGCCGCGGAACAGCCAGATGTAGGTCGCCGCGGCGCCGCTCACGATCGGGTTGGGCGACTGGCGCATCACGGCCAGCCCGATCCCCCCGACGATTCCGATCACCATCGACAGCACCGTCAGCACCAGCGTGTTGCGCAGCCCGTTGAGGATCGGGGCGGAGAACAGGTACTGGCCGACGACGTCCCAGCCGAAGCGGTCGTTGGTGATCACGGTGTGTACCAACATCGCCGCGAGCACGGCCAGGATCGCGACGGCCACCCAACGTCCGGGGTGCCGGACGGGGACGGCCTGGATCTCCTGCCGCTCCCGCCCGGGCTTCGCCGCCCCGGCCTGCTCGGTCACGCTCAGCTCCGGACCTCGGCAGTCGGGATCGCGCCGTCGCCGGTACCCCACTTGTCGAGGATCTTCTTGTAGGTGCCGTCCGCGATCAGCGCCTGCACCGCCTGCTGCACGGCCTGCGCGTACTGGCCCTGACCCTTGTTGACGACGACGCCGTACGGCGCGGTGTCGTAGGCCTGCCCGACGACCTCCAGCTGGTCACCCGTCGTCTTCACCGCGTAGGCGATGACGGGCGAGTCGGCCAGCATCCCGACGATGCGGTTCGACGTCAGCGCCAGCGTCACGTCGGTCTGCTGCTGCAGCTCCGTGGACTGGATGGCGGGCTTGCCGGCGTCGGTGCAGGTCTTGCTGCGGGCGGTGATGTCGTCGACCTGGACCGTGCCGGCCTGGACGCCGATCGCCTTGCCGCACAGGTCGTCGATGTTCAGCCCGTTCGGGTTGCCCTTCTTCGTCGCCAGGCTGGTGCCGGCGCTGAAGTAGCTGACCATGTCGACGAGCTGCAGCCGCTCGTCGTTGATCGTGAACGACGACATCGCCATCTCGTACTTGCCGCCCTGGATGCCCGGGATGATGCCCGGGAAGGCGGAGTTCTGGAACTCCGGCGTCAGCCCGAACTTCTGCGCGATCGCCGTGCCCAGGTCGACGTCCATCCCGACGATCGTCGTGCCGTCGGGGCCGACGAACTCGTTGGGCGGGTACGACGCGTCCACCCCGAACACCAGCTTGCCGTCGGCCGAGATCGAGGCCGGGACCATCGCGGCGAGCGCGGCGTCCTTCGCCGCGGGCGGGATCGCCTCGGCCGACGACGTCGGTGCGCTGCCGCCCCCGCCACCTCCTCCCGACCCGTCGCCACCCGACCCACATGCGCCGAGCGTGGCGGCGAGTGCGACGGCGGCAAGAGCGGAGACGATGCTGGTACGGCGGGTCACGGGGCACCTCCAGGCGTCCACGATCGGATTACGCCGGATCGTGCCATCGAGATCCGTCCGTGGCAGCGCGTACAGCGCGGTCGTCACAAGACCGTTGCTCGGGATCGCAGCGCGGTTCGTCCGTCCGGTCGACGGGTACGCGTTCGGGAACGGCACGGGCGGATCGGACGTTCGAGAGACGACGGACGCCCGAACGAGGAGGAAACACGATGGGGCTGATCAAGAAGCTCGCCGTGCTCGGCGGGGCCGCCGAGGCTGCGCGCCGGTACGCCCAGAAGAACCCGGACAAGGCCGGTCGCTTCGTCGACCAGGCCGCCGATTTCGTCGACAAGCAGACGAAGGGCAAGTACAAGGGCCAGATCAGCGGCGCCGCGGGCAAGGTGAAGGGCGCCGCCGGGATCAACCGTCCCGGCCCCGGGGTCTGACCCGAGCCCGCACCACGCGGTACGCGTCCCGCGGCGGCCCCACGGCTGTCGCGGGACGTTGCGTGTTCCCCACAATCCCGCAAGCGATCTTGTGGGTGAGGTGCGCTGCCGCTCGCCGCGACGGCGTGCCAGGATCGGGGAACCAGCATCGTCGAGTGCCGGGTCGCCCGCCCTCACCCGGGCGGGTCCCGGTGCCGTCCCGGCCGTCGCCACGAGCGGGCCGGGTCGGTGTACGCGAGGAGGCACCCGTGTCCGTCTCTGATCCACAGGCCTGGAACCCGGCAGATCCCCGGTCCCGCCCCAACCGCGAGCAGGTGCTCGCCGGGCTGCGCGGGACCGACGCCGGCGGCCCGGAGCTCGTCCAGCTCCTCACCCCGGAGGGCGAGCGCGTCCCCGACGCACGCTTCGACGGCTATGCCGCCGACATCGACGCCGAGACGCTGAAGTCGCTCTACCGGGACATGGTCCTCGTCCGGCGCGCCGACCGGGAGGGCAACGCCCTGCAGCGCCAGGGCCAGCTCGGCATCTGGGTCCCGCTGCTCGGCCAGGAGGCCGCCCAGATCGGCGCCGGCCGCGCCCTGCTGCCCACCGACATGGTGTTCCCCAGCTACCGCGAGCACGGCGTTGCATGGTGCCGCGGCATCGACCCCACCGACCTGCTCGGCATCTTCCGCGGCACCGACCACGGCAGCTGGGACCCGCTGGAGAAGCGCTTCCACCTGTACACGATCGTCATCGGCAACCAGTGCCTGAACGCCACCGGCTACGCCATGGGCCAGCGCTTCGAGGGTCGCGTCGGCAACGGCACCGACGCCACCGCGGACGCCCCGGACGAGGCCACGATGTGTTTCTTCGGCGACGGCGCCACCTCGCAGGGCGACGTCCACGAGGGCTTCGTGTGGGCCGCCGCCTACGACGCACCCGTCGTCTTCTACTGCCAGAACAACCAGTGGGCCATCTCAGTGCCGCTGGAACGCCAGACCCGCGTCCCCCTCTACGAACGCGCCCGCGGCTACGGCTTCCCGGGCGTGCGCGTCGACGGCAACGACGTCATCGCCTGCCTCGCCGTCGCCCGCTGGGCGCTCGAGGAGTGCCGCAGCGGCAACGGGCGCGACGAGCTGGAGCTGTGGAAGCTGAAGGACCCCATCGAGCGCGTACGCGTCAACCTCGTCCGCGAGCACGGCGTCGACCAGTCGTTCTTCGACGGTGTCGCCGCCGAGGCCGACGAGCTGGCGGCCCGGCTGCGCGAGTTCTGCCTCGCCATGCCCGACCCGGCGCCCGACCGGATGTTCACCGAGGTCTACGCCGAGGCGTCGCCGCAGGTGGAGGCCCAGCGCGAGGAGTTCCTCGCCTACCACGCGTCGTTCGCGACCGACGGGGAGGCGTGACATGGCGGTCCTGACGATGGCGAAGGCCCTCAACGACGGGCTCCGCAAGGCCATGGAGGCCGACCCGCGGGTGCTCGTGATGGGTGAGGACGTCGGCAAGCTCGGCGGCGTCTTCCGCATCACCGACGGCCTGCAGAAGGACTTCGGCGAGGAACGCGTCCTCGACACCCCGCTCTCGGAGTCGGGGATCATCGGCACCGCCGTCGGACTCGCGATCCGCGGCTTCCGCCCGGTCTGCGAGATCCAGTTCGACGGGTTCGTCTTCCCCGGCTACGACCAGATCGTCTCCCAGCTGGCCAAGGTGCACTTCCGCTCGCAGGGCAAGGTGCCCATGCCGGTCGTCGTGCGCATCCCCTTCGGCGGCGGCATCGGCGCGGTCGAGCACCACAGCGAGTCCCCCGAGTCGCTGTTCGCGCACGTCGCGGGCCTGAAGGTCGTCGCCTGCTCCAACTCGAACGACGCGTACTGGATGATCCAGCAGGCCATTTCCACCGACGACCCCGTCATCTTCTTCGAGCCCAAGCGGCGCTACTGGGAGAAGGCGGAGGTCGACGTCGAGTCCACCCCGTCGCCGCTGCTGCGCTCACGGGTGCTGCGCGAGGGCACCGACGTCACCGTCGCCACCTACGGCCCGTCGGTACGGACGTGCCTCGACGCGGCCGTCGCCGCCGAGACCGACGGCACCTCGCTGGAGGTCGTCGACCTGCGGACGCTGTCGCCGCTCGACCTCGACCCGGTGTTCGAGTCGGTACGCCGGACGGGCCGGCTCGTCGTCGTCTCCGAGGCACCGCCCGAGTCGTCGGTGACCTCCGAGATCGCCGCCCGCGTCCAGCAGGAGTGCTTCCACTCGCTGGAGGCGCCGGTCCTGCGCGTCACCGGGTTCGACACGCCCTACCCGCCCTCCAAGTGCGAGGACGACTACCTGCCCGACCTCGACCGCGTGCTCGACGCCGTCGACCGCTCGAAGGCCTGGTGAGCCGGGTGCGTCGTGAGTTCCGGATGCCCGACGTCGGCGAAGGGCTGACCGAGGCCGAGATCGTCGCCTGGCGGGTCGCGCCCGGCGACACCGTGACCGTCAACCAGATCATCGCCGAGATCGAGACGGCCAAGGCCGTCGTCGAGCTGCCGTCGCCGTACGCGGGGACGGTCGGTGAGCTGCTGGCCGAGCCAGGTGTGACCGTCGAGGTCGGCAGCCCGATCATCGCGATCGAGACGGCCGAGACCGCGCCCGCCGGCGCAGCTCCGGCGGCGTCGGGATCGGGGTCGGGCGAGGGTGGCGCGAAGATCGGTGAGGCAGGCGCCGACGGGCGCATCGCCACGCTGGTCGGGTACGGCCCACGGCAGGGAACGGTGTCGCGTCGTCCGCGGCGCTCCTCTGCTGCTGGGGGCAACGCACAGCCCGCCGCCCTTGCCGACGCCGCTGTCGCGCCCGCCGAGGTCGAGCCGCCCGCGCCGGTCGAACCGTCGCCCGCCGCGCCCGAGTCCGTGGGCGGTCCCGCACCCACACCCCCCACCGGGCCGTGGGGCGACCTCGTCCCGCTGGCCAAGCCGCCCGTCCGCAAACTGGCCCGCGACCTGGGCGTCGACCTGCGGCAGGTCACCGGCAGCGGCGCCGGGGGCGTCATCACGCGGGAGGACGTGCAGTCGTTCACCCCCTCTGCGGAGCCTGCGTCCGCACCGGTCGTCGCGGTGCCGACGGTCGGTCGTGAGGACCGTCGTGAGGCGATCCGTGGTGTCCGCAAGGCCACCGCCGCGGCGATGGTGTCGTCGGCGTTCACCGCGCCGCACGTCACCGAGTTCCTGTCGGTCGACGTCACCGCCACGATGGACCTGCGCGACCGGCTCCGCGCCGGCCGCGAGTTCCGCGACGTCAAGCTCACGCCGCTGGCGTTCGTCGCCAAGGCCGTGTGCCTCGCCGCGAAGCGCACCCCGTCGGTCAACGCCACCTGGGACGCCGACGCCGGCGAGATCGTCTACCACGGCGCGATACACCTCGGGATCGCGGCGGCAACCCCGCGCGGGCTCATCGTCCCCAAGATCCGCGACGCCGACCTGCTCGACCTGCGCGGCCTCGCCGACGGCCTCGCCGAGCTCACCGCCACCGCGCGGTCGGGGAAGACGCCACCGTCCGACCTGGTCGGAGGCACCTTCACGATCACCAACGTCGGCGTGTTCGGCGTCGACACCGGGACGCCCATCATCAACCCGGGCGAGGCCGCGATCCTCGCCGTCGGCGCCATCAAGCCGATGCCGTGGGTCGTCGACGGCGAGCTCGCCGTCCGGACGGTGTGCCGGCTGTCGCTGTCGTTCGACCACCGGCTCGTCGACGGCGAGCAGGGTTCCCGGTTCCTGGCCGACGTCGGCGCCCTGCTGGAGGACCCGGGAGTCGCCCTCACCTGGTGACCTGACGCACCGTGGCGAGGTCGTTACCGAGATCGGGCACGCGAACGGCATCTCGTTCGTTGAGCAGACATGCCGTACGTGCTGCTGTACCTCGTCGTCGAGATCGTCGCGCTCGTCGCGCTGGGCTCGTGGATCGGCGTGGGCGCGACGCTGCTCGTCCTGCTCGCGGGATCCGTCCTCGGGCTGCTGCTCGCGCGCCGCGAAGGCGTGCGCGCCGCGCAGGCGTTCAGCGCCGCCCTCCGCGAACGCCGGGTGGCACACGCCGAGCTGACCGACGGGATGCTCGTCGCAGCGGCCGGCGTGCTGCTCTTCGTCCCCGGCCTGGTCACCGACCTCGCCGGCCTGCTCCTGCTCGTGCCGCCGGTGCGCAGACTCGTACGCAACCGGCTCGTGCGCGCGGCCGAGCGGGCGAACCCGGACCTGCAGCGGGCGCGCATCTACAGCGACGGCCCGGTCGTCGACGGCGACGTCGTCGAGGGCGGGGTCGACGGTGGAGTCACCGAACGTGACGGCGGCGCGCCGGGTCGGGCGTCGGTGCGGACCCTCCCACGCACCTTCGCGGCCGACGACGCGACGATCGTCGACGGCGAGGTCGTCGAGTCCCACGACGAGCGTTCGCGCCCCGCAAAGGGCGATTCCCGCTCACGCGGAGAACGCGCGAGCTGATCGCGGACATTCGCGCCGGCCGGTCTCGGGGGACACGGCCGGCGCGAATTCGCGAATCAGGTCAGCGGTCCGACACGTACGCGGCCGGGACGGGGACCTCCGCCTGCGCGGCATGGGCGACACCCAGCGCGGTCCCGGTGAGCAGCAAGAGGCCGACAGCCCCCGCGAGCAGGGCGCGGACCGTGCGGACCGGGCCGCGGCGCACGGCGCGGTCGTTGGGTCGCAGGCGCAGGGCCGGGTGTGAGGAACGACGGAGACGGTGGCGTGCACGGCTGCGGTTCATTCGAAATCGCACCCCCCTGACCGGACCTGGGGACGAGGCCCCCGGAAACGGCGCGCAGCGATTAGGCCGTTCGAGTGTCCATCGTTAGGACATCGAATAGCCAGAGGACGCGCGTTCTTCACCCGAACGGGATCCGTCAGGGAATTCGACCGCTCCACAGGGGCTCGACCCGCGCCCATTCGCGGTCCCACTGTTCGCTGTCCGTCTCATCGATGCGCATACGGAACGTGATCGCGACGAGGGCGATGACCGTCCACGCCATCACGGTCCACGCGATGGCCAGCACGATCCCGACGTTCCTGGCGACGTTCGGCGAGCTCGGCGGCTCGCCCACGGCTCCGCGCCGATCGACCCACAGCTGCATCGTCGTCTCGTCCGGCGAGCCGATCGCGACCGGCAGCGTCGTCGTGTGCACGCTCCCGTCCGGCGCGGAGTAGCGGACGAGACGCGACGCCGTCATCGCCGTGTCCGCAGGATCGAGCAGCGCCGCGGGCGCGGCGTCGGGCTGCAGGACCGCGGCCGTCACCGGGGAGAGCCTGTCGGCAGCATCCTCCGAACGGCTCCTCTCCCAATTGTGGGCCAGCAGGCCGATGGGCAGGGCGAGGAGCAGCACCAGCGCGACCAGCGTCGCGACGGTCCGGCGCAGCCGCGCGCGGGCCCGGTCGGTGGCACGTTCCACGATGGCCCCCCGCTCAGCCGGCGAGGACGAAGGCCCAGGTGGTCGTGCACTGGGCGGTGATGCGGACAGGTTCGGGCTCGAGCCCCAGCTCGGTGACGTCGACGGGCCCGCGGACGCCCGCGTCCATCGCCGCGGCGCGCATCATCATCGGGCCGCCGCTGTGATCCTGTGCCTCGGTGAGCTGCTGGAGCGCGCCGAGTGTGCCGCCGAGCGCGTCGGCGTAGCCCTCCGCGCGCCGGCGGGCGTCGGCCACCGCTTCACGCTGGGCCGAAGCACGGGCCGCGGCCTGGTCGTCGAGCAGCCAACGAGGGCCGTTGAACGACGCCGGCTCGGCGGCCAGCACGGTCCCCAGCACCTTCTCGAGGACGTCCAGGTCGATGATCCGGAGCTGGACGGTCTCGGTCGCGCGAGCACCGGACTGCTTGCCGCGGCGCCACTCGGTGCCGACGTGCAGACTCCGGCTGCGCACCTCCACACCGGTGAACGTGAACACCGGTTCGGCCGCGGCGACCGCCCGGCCCAGGTCGCGCACCGCGGCGGCCCGGTCCTTGCCGGTCGCGCTGAACGAGACGTCGATCTCGGCCCGGTCGGCCAGCTGCTCGTGCCAGCCCGTCCCCACCGTCACGATCTGCGGATCCCCCACGGCTCCAGTTAACCGGATTCCGTCGTATCACGGTGTCTAGTAGATCCGTGAGAAAGCCCTCGACAGTGCGATCGAGCACGTCCCATCGTTCCGTATAGGACTTTCTCCGACGACGACTAGAAACGCATAGACGACCCGATCGACGACACGCGATCGGGCTCGATAGCGAAATCTAGGGCCCGGCCAAGACTCCCGGATACCGTCCGATCCATGGACCCCGTCCGCAATCCCTTCGCGCCAGGAGCCGGCCAACGCCCGCCGGAGCTCGCCGGCCGCGACAAGGAGGTGGACGCCTTCGAGATCGTCCTCGAGCGCGTCGCGCGCGGACGCCCCGAACGCAGCCTCGTCCTCACCGGACTCCGCGGCGTCGGCAAGACCGTCCTCCTCGGCGAGCTCCGCTCCATGGCCGTCCGCGCCGGCTGGGGCGCCGGCAAGATCGAGGCCCGCCCCGACGCCGACCTCCGCCGGCCCCTCTCCGCCGCCCTCCACCGCGCCGTCCGCGACCTCGCCGTCCGCCACCGCAACCCCGAACGCGTCGACGAGGTCCTCGGCGTCCTCAAGGCCTTCGCCCTGCGCGCCTCCCCCGACGGCGCCAAGCTCCGCGACCGCTGGCAACCCGGCATCGACGTCCCCGTCAAGAACGGCCGCGCCGACTCCGGCGACATCGAGATCGACCTCGTCGAACTGTTCACCGAGGTCGCCGAGCTCGCCGCCGACGTCGGCACCGGCGTCGCCCTCTTCATCGACGAGATGCAGGACCTGCGCCCCGACGACGTCTCCGCCCTCTGCGCCTCCTGCCACGAACTGTCCCAGTCACGGGCCCCGCTCGTCGTCGTCGGCGCAGGGCTCCCCCACCTGCCCGCCGTCCTCTCCGCGTCCAAGTCGTACTCCGAACGCCTCTTCACCTACAGCCGCATCGGCCGCCTCGACCGCGCCGACGCCGACACGGCTCTCCTCGCCCCCGCCGAACGCGAGGACGCCGCCTTCGACGACGACGCCCTCGACGGGCTCTACGAACGCTCCGGCGGCTACCCCTACTTCATCCAGGCCTACGGGAAAGCCGCCTGGGACGCCGCCCCCACCAACCCCATCGGCGGCCGCGACGTCGTCGTCGCCGCACCCGAGGCCGAGGCCGAGCTCGCGGTCGGATTCTTCGGCTCCCGCTTCGAACGCGCCACCCCCGCCGAACGCGAGTACCTCCGCGCCATGGCCGAACTGTCCGACGGCCGCGACGAACCCGTCGTCACCTCCGGCATCGCCGAGCACCTCTCCCGGCGCGCCTCCTCGCTCAGCCCCGCCCGCGACAGCCTCCTCAAGAAGGGGCTCGTCTTCTCCGCGCAACGTGGGCAGATCGCCTTCACCGTCCCGCACTTCGGTCGCTACCTGCTGACGCAAACCTGAGAGGCGACTGCTCCGTACGAGTGAATCCTTGATCTCGCGTGGAGCTGTGTAACACCGGGGCCCGTCGAACCGACTCCCTGTACAGCCCCGTGGTGCTGTCGGACCCCCGACCTGGCAGCCCCGCGGGGTTCTTCATTTCTCAGGTTCGCGCGCACGCCGCAGCGTCGGCCCGGCGGCTGGGCGTGCTTCCGCGGTTGTCGCGCGGGTTGCGGGGCCGGCGCGCGTCGTGCTGACCCGGGTTCGACCACGGAGAGCGAGCGTCCATCGGACGAGGTGTGCGGCGCTGACGCGGCAGGCGGTGCGGCCGATTCTCCTGTGCCGCGTCGCCGATGATCATCGTGTGTGGCGCTGGACCGACGCTGCCGACGCGCAGGGACCACTTCTGGTGATCATGCGCCCGGCGCGGTCCCGACGATCGTCGCGAGCGGGACACGCGCGACATGAGGTGGCGCGTGTGTCCCGAGTCCCGTGATCACTGTCTGCGGCGCTGAGGCGGCCTGGGCGCCTGGTCGGCGGTCGTGGGGAGCGGCCCCGGTCCTCCGGGGCTCCGGAACATCGGAATCAGCCGCGACGCCCTTGTCCCGGTCTCGGCGATCACCACGGAGTACGGCCCGTCCCGCGCAGGCTCGGGAGACGTCGAGAGCCGTCCACCGTGGCCGGCCGGGCGCAACGCCATCGCTGTCCGGGCCGTCTCGGACCAGCAGTGAGGTTGCGCGCGGGGGTGGGGGTTCGCGGTTGCGACCGACCCTGGGTCGGGGGAACCGCGCGGGCCCGGACGCCGTCGGAGCGGCGTGTGTCCCGAGGACGTACTCGTCACGCAGGCCGGGGTCGTGTGCCGCCGGGCCGGGCCGGGCGGGGCGGGGGCGTGTCCGGCGGATACACCGTCCGAACCTCGCGGACGTCGGATCCCGCACGTGAGCCACACGACGTGACCCGTAGCATCTGCCCGGTGCCGGACCCACGCCTCGAGATCCAGATGCTCCACGACCGGGTGCTGGTCCGCATCCTCGAAGGATCGGGCGAACGGCGGAGCTCCGCGGGCATCGTCATCCCCGCCACGGCGCAGGTCGCCAAGCGGCTCGTGTGGGGCGAGGTGTTCGGGGTGGGGCAGCACGCCCGCTCGGTCAAGGTGGGCGACCACGTCCTGCTGAACCCCGAGGAACAGTACGAGGTCGAGGTGCAGGGCTCGACCTACCTCATCCTGCGCGAACGCGACCTCCACGCCGTCGCCGCCGAGCGCGCCGAGCACGGAACCGGGCTCTACCTGTGACCCCCCGGCCCTGAGGGCCGGACAGCTCTACCGGACGACTCCCCGGCCCACCGGGGTGGCAGTGAAGAGGGGAAGTCGGACGTCATGACCGAGCGCGAGCCCGGGGTCGACGAGGGGCACGAGCACGCCGCGGGGGCGGCCGGGACACCGGCCGCCGACGACGCCGCGCGGTCCGACGCGACCGGTTCCGACGCCGAACGACCGGCGCCGTCGCTGTCCGGCGACGACCTCTTCGCTGCCCCGGCGTCGCCGGCTGCGGGATCGCCCGTCGTGTCGATGCGGCCCGGGCCTGCGCAGCCGCCCCCTGCACCCGAGCGCCCGGCTGCGCCCGCGAGCCCAGCGGCTCCTGCGGACCCGGCCGCTGCGGAGAGCGCTGCGACGCCCGACTCCGCTGCCGACGGGTCCGTGCTGACCGGGCCGCCCGCAACCGACGAAACGCCTGTTGACGACGCGCCGGCCGCCGAGGACGCCGTCGCGGCCGACACGCCGCGCTCCGAGGCCGCGGCCGCGTGGGCGGGCGCCGACGACTCGTCTGCCCTCTCCGACGCCCCGGCCGCCGACCCCGGCGACGATCCCGAGGTCGCGGACATCACCCCGCCCGCGCGTCCCGCGCCTGTACGCGACGAGGCCGTCTCCCCCGCGCAGCAGGACACCCCCACGCCGACGAGCGGTGATGCTCCCGCGAGCAGCGATGCGCCGACGAGCGGCGACGAGGCCCTCGAGCCCGCCCACGCTGAGCCGGCCGTCGAGGCCGCCGCGGAGCCCACCCGCCCGGAGCCCGTCGCTGATGCGCACGCGGCTCCCGCCGCTCAGGCCCCCGCCGCCGTTGAACCCGATGAGCCCGCCGAATCCGGTGAGCGTCGGCGCGGCTGGTTCGATCCTGCGCGCGACACCGAGACGACCGCGGTGCTGCCGGCGGTGCGCCCGGCGAAGCCCACCGTCACCCCGAGCGAGCCCGCTCGCCCGCGCCAGGCCGCAACCGTCGACCCGGCGACCGTCCGCATCCCGGCCCGCCGTGAGCAGCCGGTCGAGCGGCCCACCGAGGTCATCCCTGCGATCGCCGCCGAGGCCCCCCGGCGCGAGGCCCCGCGTCGTCCCGACCAGGCCGAGGCGCCGACGGAGCTCACCAAGGTCCCCGCCGCGGCAGCCGCGGCCGGTGCCACCGCGGTGCTCGGGGCAGCAGCTGTCCGGGCCGCAGACGCGGGTCGCACGACAACCATGCGGGCGGGCGACACCACCGGCGAGGGACCCACCACGCCGGTGAGCCCGGGTGCCGACGCGACCCGGCCCGTCCGCCCCGAGGCCGGCTCCGGCGGCGACGGCCCCGACGGGCCGGACGCCCCCGAGGGCGGTTCGAAGGGCCGCCGCCGGCGCAGGCCGCTGCTCGTCGCGGCCGCGGTCGTCGGGCTCCTCGCGGTGCTCTACGTCGTCGACCTGCTGCTCGGCATGGGCGACATGCCACGTGGTGTGTCGGTTGCGGGACAGGCGGTGGGCGGGATGTCGCGCGAGGAGGCCGAGGCGTCGCTGCGCGCGACGATCGACCCGCGCTCGACGCAGCCGATCGTCGTGACCGCGGGCGACGTCCGCACCGAGATCGATGCCGACACCGCGAAGCTCGGCGTCGACTGGGGCGCGACCATGGAGCGTGCCGGCGCGCAGCCGCTCAACCCGATCGAGCGTATCCGGTCGTTCTTCGTCGACGAGGACTTCGACATCGTCAGCACGGCCGACGACCGCGCGGTCGCGGCGGCGCTGGAGGGCATGGGCCCGCTCGTCGACGACGAGGCCACCGAGGCGTCGGTGCGCTTCGACGGGCTCGAGCCCGTCCCGGTGATGCCCGAGGACGGCCACCGCCTCGACATCCCGGCCGCGGTCCCGCTCGTCTCGACGAAGTGGGCGACGGGTCGGCCGGTGGAGCTGCCGCTGGTCACGTTGAAGCCGGTCACGACGGCCGACGACGTGCGTCAGGTCGTCGACTCCATCGCACGTCCCGCGGTGTCGGCGCCCATCACGGTGACCGGTGAGGGTGCGCAGGGCACGCTCGACCCGGCCGACATCGCAAAGGCCCTCACGTTCCGGGCCGACGCCGCCGCGACGCCGAAGCTGGTCCCGGAGCTCAACCCGGAGATCGTGTCGGATGCGCTGTCGCCGCAGCTGGAGAAGACGGAGAAGCCGGGTCGCGACGCGACGCTCGACGTCAGCGGCCCGACGCCGGTGGTCGTGCCCTCGCAGGACGGCCGCGGCATCGACTACCCGGCCACGCTCACGTCGATGATGCCGGTGCTCACCGCGCAGGCCCCCCGTCAGGTGGCGGCCGTCTACGGCGACAAGCCGGCCAAGGTGACCACCGAGGACATCCAGAAGCTCGGGATCGCCGGCGAGATCAGCACGTTCACCACCGGTGGGTTCGCGGCGGACTCGGGCCGCAACATCCGCCGCGCCGCCGAGCAGATCGACGGCACCATCGTGAAGCCCGGCGAGACGTTCTCGCTCAATGCGAAGACCAACCCGCGCAACGCGGCCAACGGTTACGTCGAGGCCGGGATCATCGAGGACGGGCACCCGGCGCGCGGCATCGGCGGCGGCGTCTCCCAGGTGGCGACGACGCTGTACAACGCCGCGTACTTCGCCGGCATGGTCGACGTCGCGCACAAGGAGCACAGCTTCTACATCAGCCGCTATCCGGTGGCGCGCGAGGCGACGGTGTTCGACGACATCATCGATCTCAGGTTCCGCAACGACGGCCCGACGGGCGTCCTGATCAAGACGTTCTGGACCCCGACGAGCCTGACGGTGAAGATCTACGGCACCAAGCGCTACGAGGTGACGTCCACGACCGGGCCGCGGACCAACGAGACCCCGCCGAGCCCGGTGACCATCCCGGCCGGGCAGCCGTGTTCGGCCAGCGGCGGCGCCCCGGGCTTCACCGCCACCGACACCCGGACGCTGCGCAACGTGCAGACCGGCGAAGTGCGTACGGAGAGGCGAACGGTGCGCTACAACCCGTCACCGATCGTCGTCTGCGGGGGTTGACGCCGACCGCCGGTCGGGTGTTCCGACTTTCGAGACGGCCGTCACATTCGTACCCTCTCTGTGACAGTGCCGTCACCGAGGATCGGGGATCGCCGATGCGAATATCGGACGTACTGCGCAACAAGGGCTCTGCCGTCGCGACGATCGGGGCCGACGCCTCCGTCGGCGACGTCATCGCCATGCTGACCACCGGGAACTACGGCGCGCTGCCCGTGATGGACGGGGACCGGCTGGTCGGCATCGTGTCGGAGCGCGACGTCGTGCGACGGCTGCACGAGATGGGGCCGGAGCTGGTCGGGACGCCGGTCGTCGACATCATGACCAGTGAGGTCGTCACCGCGTCGCCCGACGACAGCGCGCTGGAACTCTCGCGGATCATGACCGAGCGCCGCATCCGGCACCTGCCGGTCACGGCCGACGGCGCCCTCGTCGGCATCGTGAGCATCGGCGACATGGTCAAGGCGCGCATCGACTCCCTGGAAGAGGAGCGCGAGCAGCTGCAGTCCTACATCGCGTCGTAACTGCCCGTGACGTGACGACGGGCCCGGCGTCGCGCCGGGCCCGTCACACATCTGTCCGATTCGGCCTCAGAACGCGGCCTCGGGCAGCTCCATCAGCGCGTTGTCGGTGTTCTCGACGATCTTGCGGTCGGCGGTGAGCCGCGGCAGCACCGTCTTGGCGAAGAAGTGCGCGGCGCCGATCTTGCCTTCGTAGAACGCCTGGTCCTTGGCCGGCACGTCGCCGTCGAGCGTCTCGAGCGCGACGGTGGCCTGACGCAGCAGCAGCCACGCGACGAGCAGGTCGCCGACGGCCATCAGGAACCGCACCGAGTGCTGGCCGACCTTGTAGACGTCGGCCGGGTCCTGCGCCGAGCCCTGCAGGTGCGCGGTGAGCGCCCCGAGCATGCCCTGAACGTCGCCGAGGGCGCGGGTGAGCAGTTCGCGCTCCTCCTTGAGCCGGCCGTTGCCGGAGTCGGCTGCGAGGAACGCCTGGATCTCCCCGGCGACGTGCATCAACGCCTGGCCGTTGTCGCGCACGATCTTGCGGAACACGAAATCGAGCGACTGGATCGCCGTCGTGCCCTCGTAGAGGGAGTCGATCTTGGCGTCGCGGATGTACTGCTCGATCGGGTAGTCCTGCAGGTAGCCGGAGCCGCCGAGGGTCTGCAGCGACAACAGCAACATCTCGCTGGCCCGCTCGGAACCCACACCCTTGACGAGGGGCAGCAGCAGGTCGTTGACCTTCTCCGCCAGTGCGGTGTCGCCGCCGGCGCGGATGCGGTCCTGGTAGGTGGCCGTGTAGGTGTACAGCGCGCGCAGGCCCTCCGCGTAGGCCTTCTGCAGCATCAGGATGCGGCGCACGTCGGGGTGGTGGGTGATGGTGACGCGGGGCGCGGACTTGTCGAGCATCTGCGTCAGGTCGGCGCCCTGCACGCGCTCCTTGGCGTACTCCAGTGCGGCGAGGTAGCCGGCCGAGAGCGTGCCGATCGCCTTGGTGCCCACCATCATCCGGGCGTACTCGATGACCTGGAACATCTGCGCGATGCCGTCGTGCACCTCGCCCAACAACCAACCGACCGCCGGGGTGCCGTGCTGGCCGAAGGTGAGCTCGCACGTCGTCGACGCCTTGAGGCCCATCTTGTGCTCGACGCCCGTGACGAAGGCGCCGTTGCGTTCACCGGGCTCGCCCGTCTCGGGGTCGAAGTGGAACTTGGGGACCAGGAACAGCGACAGCCCCTTGGTGCCGGCCTTCGCACCCTCGGGGCGGGCCAGCACGAGGTGCATGATGTTCTCGGTCATGTCCTGCTCGGCGGACGTGATGAACCGCTTCACTCCGTCGATGTGCCAGGTGCCGTCGGCCTGATGGACGGCCTTCGTGCGGCCGGCGCCGACGTCGGAGCCCGCGTCGGGCTCGGTGAGCACCATCGTGGCGCCCCAGCCGCGCTCGATCATCAGCTCGGCCCAGCGCTTCTGCTCGTCGGTGCCGTTACGGTGCACGATCGAGGCGAAGTTGGGGCCCGCCATGTACATGAAGGCGGCCGGGTTGGAGCCGAGGATCAGCTCGGCGGCGGCCCACTGCACGGTCGGCGGGATGCCATAGCCGCCCAGGTCGGCAGGCAGCGACAGCCGCCACCACTCGCCGTCCCACAGCACCTTGTAGGAGTCCTTGAGCGACTGCGGCAGCGTCACCGAGTGCGCCGCCGGGTCGAACACGGGCGGGTTGCGGTCGGCGTCGGTGAACGACTCCGCCAGGGGTCCCGTCGCGACGCTGTCCAGCTCCGAGAGCACGCCGCGGATCGTGTCGAGGTCGACCTCCGAGTCCGCAGCCAGCGTGTCCTGGACCCGGAACACCTCGAACAGGTTGAACTCGAGGTCGCGCAGGTTGCTCCTGTAGTGGCCCATCCCAGGTCACCGCCGTTTCCCGCTCGTCCGGAGGTCGTCCTCGTCAACGACCTACTCACCGGTAACCCAAGGATATTACTGACGGGTAACCGACGGCAACCACTACCGCCCGTCGAGATCGCCTCACACCTTCGGGTCCGACCGTTGTGCACGCTGCGTATGTGCTGAATGGTGCACATGGTGTTCCTGTGACCCATGTGGTCACCGGGTCGAGCGAAGGAGTGGGCGTGGACGGCATCCGGATGACGCGCCGTGGTTTTCTCGCCGGCGGGCTCGCCCTCGCCGGGACAGCCGTCCTCGGCTCCACCGTCGGCGCAGGGACCGCGTTTGCGAGCGCATCCCCGCCCATCACCGACTGCGCCGGCTGGGGCGCCCGCCCCAACAGCGACATCGTCCCCATCTGGAACCAGCGGCCCGTCAAGATCCTCGTCCACCACACCGCCACCCCCAACGGCGGCGACCTCGGTCAGGACGCCGGGTTCTCCCTCGCCCGCGGCATCCAGAACTTCCACATGGACAGCCGCGGCTGGCTCGACACCGGCCAGCACGTCACCATCAGCCGCGGCGGATTCGTCATGGAAGGCCGCCACCGCAGCCTCGAGGTCCTCCGCGGCGGCACCCGCCAGGTCGAGGGCGCCCACTGCACCGGACAGAACGTCGTCGCCGTCGGCATCGAGAACGAGGGCACCTACATCGACACCGTCCCCACCGGTGCACTGTGGGACAGCCTGCGCGCCACCTGCGCCTACATCTGCACCCAGTACGGGATCGCCCCCACCGAGCTCTACGGCCACCGCGACTTCAAGAACACCGCCTGCCCCGGCGACGCCCTCTACGGCATGCTCCCCCGCCTGCGCAACGAGGTCGCCGGCGTCCTCGGCCGCAACATCGAAGGAGGCGCCGCCCGCAAGGCGTCCTGGCCGCTGCTGCGCCCCGGCGACACCGGTGCCGCCGTCACCGCCGCCCAGTACCTGTTGCGCGACAACGGACTCACCGAGGTCGTCCCCAACGGTCACTACGACGCCGCCACCTCCGACGCCGTCCTGCGCTACCAGTACGCCACGGGCGCCGAGGACGTCGGCATGATCGGCGGCGAGACCTGGCCCGTCCTGGCCCGCACCGTGCGCAGCAGCGAGGACAGCGACGCCGCCAAGGCCGTCGAGACCCTCGCCGCCCGCCGCGGCTCCGAGAGCGTCCCCGACGTCGTCGACCGCCCCGACTGGCAACGCCTCCTCGGCACCGGCGGCGCACCCGCCGACCTCACCGTCGACCCCACCGGCCCGCCGCGCTGACCCTGCGTGTCGGCGATCGCTGCCCCGCGTCACCGGACCAACGTGTCCGCTGACCGCGTCCATCACCCGCCCGGGCGACTTCGCGACGTCATGACCTGGGGGCGGCCTGTGGTCCCCGCTACTCTCGTTGGCCGCGCCCCGTCCTGAACGGGTGAGTCCCGGGGCGCGGTGAACGGGGGAGGACGACGTGAGCGTGACGGCCCGGTCGATGGGCCCGGGGGCAGGCTCCGAGCCGTCCCGGCCCGAACCGGACAGCGCCCTCGCCGGCGCCACCGCCGCCCGCAGGCTCTACCGCGAGATCGTCGCCACCCCCGCCGCACCCCGCCGCATCGACGTCGTCGCCCCCGCCGGACACGGCAAGACCGTCCTGCTCGACCTCCTCGCCGACGCCTACCGCGCCGCCGGCGCCCCCGTCCTGCGCGCCCTGTCCGCGGACGTCCCCGACGACGCCGTCCTCGTCCTCGACGACGTCCACCTCCTGCCCGCCGACGATCTGCGCCACCTCCGCGACATCGCCGCCGCCCGCAGCCACCGCATCGTCGTCGCCCACCGGCCCTGGCCCGCCGGACCCGAGCTCGCCGCCCTCGGTGGCGCCATCGCCGGCGGCGGCACACTCCTCGTCCTCGGCGCCCTCGACCGGCCCGGCGTCGCTGCCCGCGCCGCCCGCCTCCTGCGCGAACGCCCGCCCGTCCCGCTCGTCGACCACGTCCTCGCGCAGACCGCCGGCCTGCCCGACCTCGTCGACCGCCACCTCACCGCCATCCTCGACCAGATCGGCCCCGCCGACCGCGCCCGTCTCGCCCAACCCGGCGGCATCCCCGCCCGGCCCCCGCAGAACCTCGTCCACCAGCTCGGATACGCCGTCTACGGCTTGGAACGACGCGTCCGCGAGCTCCTCGTCGCACTCGCCCTCGGCGCGCCCCGCGACGCCGAGGTCCTCGTCCCCCTCCTCGGCCTCGCCGACGCCGCAGGCGGAGGCATCGACGAGGTGGACGAGCTCGTCGAGGAAGCCCGCTCCGCCGGACACCTCACCGCCGACGGCGCCCTCCCCCCGCTCGTCGCCCACGCCGTCCGCCAACGCGTCCCCGGCGCCCGGCGCCTCGAGGTCCGCCGCACCCTCGCCGAGATCGAGCTCGACCGCGGCGGCTCCGTCCTCACCGCCGCCCGCGGCCTCCTCGACACCGGCGCCACCGGCGCCCGCGCCGCCGAGGTCTTCGTCGCAGGGGCCGACGAAGCCGCCCGCACCGGCGACCCCGTCGCCGGACCCCTCTACGAAGCCGCCGTCGCCGCCGGCGCCCCCGGCCTGCGCCTCGCCGCCCGCCGCGCCGAAGCCGCCGTCCGCGCAGGCGACCTCGACCTCGCACTCTCCCAGGCCGACCAGGTCCTCTCCCACGTCGACGCCGTCGACGTCGAGGACGCCGTCACCGCAGGCACCGCCGCAGCGGCCGTCCTCGCCCACCGCGGACTCCTCGCCCGCAGCGCCGAGCTCTACCGGTGGATCAGCGCCGTCGGCGGGTCGGCCGAGACCGGGCCGCTCGCCGTCCCGGCCCTGATCGGGACCGGAGCTCTCGAGGAAGCCCGCGCGCTCCTGTCGCCTCCCGCCCCCTCGCAGCCCGCGCCGGCTGCGATCCCGCCGCCCCCCTCGATCCTCACGCCGCCGCCGCTGTTCGGCGGCCCCTCACCCACCGCGACCGTCGGCCGCCCACCCACCCTGCTGGCCTCCGCCGAACAGCTCATGGCCGCCGGCGTCCTCGACTCCGTCGCCGGGTCACCCACCCGCGCGCTGTCCCAGCTCGCCCGCTCCGCCTCCCTGCTCGAGGCCTCGAACCGGGCAGCTCTCCTCCCCGACACCCCCGCCGCCCTCGCCGCCCTCGTCGCCATCCACTGCGGCGAGCTCGACGTCGCCCAGTCCGTCCTCGACCGCGCCGTCGACGTCGAGCTCGGGGGCCCCGCCGCCGTCACCCGTCACCAGCTGCTGCTCGCCTGGATCGCCGTCTTCCGCGGCGCCATCCCCACCGCCCGGTCCCTACTCGGCACCGCCTCGCCCATCGACGCCCGCCTCGAACCCCGCGACGAGCTCCTCGCCGCCGCCCTCGAGGTCTCCATCGCCCGCCGCGCAGGCGACCTCGCCGCCCTCATGCCCGCCTGGGGCCGCGCCCGCGAAGCGATCGTCCGCCACCCCGTCGACCTCTTCGTCCTCCAACCCCTCGGCGAGCTCGCCATCGCCGCCAACCGGCTCCGCGAGACCAGCTGGGTCCGCCCCCACCTCGACGAAGCCGCCACCCTCCTCGACCGGCTCGGCCGCCCCGCCCTCTGGTCCGCACCCCTGCACTGGTCACAGCTGCACGCCGCGATCGTCGCCGACGACCGCGCCGCCGCCACCGCCCACGCCGACGCCCTCCGCGACGCCGCCCCCGTCAGCCGCTACGCCACCGCCATGGCCGACGCCGCCCCCCACTGGGTCAACCTCATGGACGCCGAGGTCGACGCCGACGCCGTCGAAGCCGCCGCCCGCGGCCTCCACGCGGTGGGACTGTCGTGGGAGGGTGGCAAACTCGCAGGCCAGGCCGCCATCCGCACCCGCGACCGCAAGGCCATGACCGCGTTGTTGGGCGCGGCTCGGGCGATGCAGGCCGGTGGGCCCGTCGCCGCCGCTCCCACCTCGGGCCCGGTGCCCCAGGCGGACGCCCCCGAGCCCGAGGACCTGGGCGAAGGCCCCCTCAGCGACCGGGAGCGCGAGGTGGCGAAGCTGGTGCTCGAGGGTCTGACCTACAAGCAGGTCGGCGAACGCCTCTTCATCAGCGCGAAGACCGTGGAACACCACGTCGCCCGCATGCGCCAACGCCTCGGCTCCAACTCCCGCGGCGAGCTCTTCGCCCACCTCCGCCAGATCATGGGCCCCGACGCCTGACCCTTCCGGTGCCCCGTGCTCGGCCGCCGAAGGCGTCCGCGCGCAACCTCACTGCTGCGCCGGCGGCTGGTCGAGGACCCTGACGTTGCGTGCGGTGGTGGTCGGCCGCCGTCCTCGGCCCCTGCGGGTCGGCGCGTGGCTCGGCCGGTCGGCGCGTGGGTTCTCGGGCCGTCGGTCGAGCTGCAGGTGGCGCGACGACGGTGAAACGTGCGTGACGACCGCGGAAGCCGAGCGCTGGACCCGGGGGCCGCCGCGTGTTCTGGCCTCCAGCTGGCTGGCTGCACCCTTCTCGCTGCGCTGCGCCCGTTGCAGTGGGTGCGTGGCGCTGAAACGGATGCAGCACCTCGTTGAGATGTGTCAGCGGGGGATCGAGTGTCTGCCCACGATCCGGCGACCGCGCAGCCGGGTCCGCCCGCAGCCGGCGCACCCCTTTCCGCCCGCGCCCCACTCTCTCCACGGGTGCTGGAGTTGGGCAACGGGTGCGGTCGCGAGGAGGTGCGTGCTCACTCGGGAGCACCGCGCGATTTCTCTCGTCAAGGCGTGGATCTTCTGTTCGGAGCTCGGTGTGCAGAGCAAGGGTCGACCGCAGAAACCCCGCAGTTGCCACCGAACTCACGCGGTGACCACAGAACTCACGAGACGATGTCGGTTCGCGAGTGCACGCACAGTCGGGCGCACTTCGACCAAAGCGGCTACCGCCTTGACGATGGCGATCTATCCTCCTTGCTCGTGGAGATCGAGGGGTTGCGCACCGGCCTGACGACGCCGGTCGCAGGGATGCGAGTCAACCGCGACAACGTCCTCCAGGTTCGGGCCGTCATCCTCGGTGAGGTGACACGGCTGTCCGAGAGCTTGCGAGGGGCAAAGAACCTGAAAGCCGGCCGGTGTGGCGGGGATCCGGTGTCCGAAGATGCCGAGCTTGCATTCACTGAGCGAGCGCAGGCGCTGATCGACCACTTCTTTCTCTATGTGGCCGACCTGAAACTCGTTGCCGATGCGTTGAAGGATTCGGCAACCGCCTACGGATACACAGAAGATCAGATCGCCGCCTCGATGGCCGGTCGATGAAAGCTGTGAAGCTCAGCATTTACGCGGCTGCGGCGTTCGCTGTGATCATCACCATCGCCTCCTGCTCCACACCGGCGAGCCCCGCTCCGGCGACGCCGGCTGCGTCACCTGCAGTTGAGAAAATGCGCGCCGCAGGGCCCTGCGGAATAGTCGATGATGCAACCAGGGCGCAGTTCTCGATTGGCATCGGCACCGAGACCATCGACCCTGTGGTCGTGGGCAGTCGGGAATGCACGTGGTCGACGCCGGATCGTCGGGTGTATTACATGGCAGTACTGCCGGACAGTATGGACCTGGACTCAGTGTTGCGCGGATATGAGGAACCGGTCGCCTCGACCATCGCCGGAAAGCGTGCGGCGCAGACGTATTCGTCGCGGACGTTCAAAGACCGGGAGTGTCTTGTGTTTGTCGAGGACGAGGGTATGCACTTACTGAACTTCCAGTACGAGCCTGCATCTGAGGAGCGTTCATCGACGCACGCCCAGGTCTGCGAGAAGGCGACGGCATTTGCGGAGCGGGTCATAGCCTCACTCTGAGGACTGTCGTGGCGGGCCGCGGCGGCACGTTGATCTATTGCGCCGCAGCGGCACAGAGCGGCGGCCTCACGGCCGGCTTCAACGCCTCTGCAGCGGGGATGATCCTCGAGCCATCCTGAGCCGTTCTGGCTTCGGCGAACCTGAGCGCGTCCCCGCTGAGGCTCACTCAGTAGCGGCGGAGGCTGGCGAGCATTCCTTCGCAGCTGCGAACGACGATGCGGGCGGCGTCGGCGGTGTTGCGGCTGGAGAGGGGGCTCTCGGCGCGGCGCTTCCAGCGGGTGGCGGCCTCGAGGGCGGCGCGGCGGAGGTCCTCGGGGTGGATGCCGGGGTCGAGGCCGAGCCTCGCGGCCGCGGAGCCGCCTTCGCCGCCGAGGAGGCGTTCGGCTTCCTCGATGGCGTCGGTGGGGAGCTTGACGGCGCCGGCGCGCAGGGCGGAGAGCATGCGCAGCTCGACGAACTCGTGCGCCCCCGCAAGAATCTTTTCGACCTCCGCGGCGAGCGCGGTGGCGGCAGGGCGGGGTTCGCGCTGCAGCACCATCTCGACGGCGAGCAGGGCCGACCGTGATTTCAGCAGGTCGCGGCGTTCGGTGAACTGCGTCGACAGTACTGTGCGGAGGTCTTCGAGGCCGCTGCGGCGGACGAGTTCCTCGGCGACGCGGGTGGGGTCGTTGATGCCCTGCCGGACGAGGGTGACACCGAGCCGGACGCCGAACAGGCCGAAGCGTTCGATGAGGCGGGCGCGGGCGTCGGTGTCGGGGTGGGTGAGCTCGACGCCGTCGCCGCGGACGAAGCGGTCGACCGACAGCAGCAGGCCGTCCATGTCGGCGCGGGGCAGTTCGGCGAGGGCGACGAGGGCGGCGAACTCGTCCTGGCGCATGGTGCGGCCGGTCTGGGCGAGAAGCCCGGCGACGGCGACGACGGTCTGGCAGAGGCCGCGGATCTTCTCGTCGGAGCGGTAGCGGCGGGCGATGCGGCGTGCGGAGGTGAGGGCGTCGAGGCGGCCGACGCCGATCTCGTCAGCGCGCGACAGGACGGCGATGGTGTTGACGGGGGTGGCCTTGGCGACGCCCTGGTCGTAGAACGACTCGAGGAACCGCACGTCGGTGGCGTGCAGGTGGCGCATCAGGTAGATGACGGCGTCGGCGGGGGTGGGGGCGTCGTCGGGGGTGAGGAAGGCCCCGGCGCGCATCGAGGTGTCGCCGGACAGGGATGCGATGCCGGGGGTGTCGATGAGGGTCTGGCTGCGCAGGTTCTGCGAGGGCCAGTCGACGACGAGCCGGTCGACCTGTTCGGTGGGGGTGCCCTGGAGGTCGAAGGCGAGGGCGCCGCGGTTGCGGTGGATCGTCAGCGGCCGGGGTTGGGCGGCCTTGGGGTACATGAGGACCTTGGGGACGTGCCCGTCCTGGTACCAGGTGACGACGCGCGTGCACTCCCCCGCGTCGGTGGGTGCGATCTCCTCGCCGACGAGCGCGTTGAGCAGCGTGGACTTCCCGGCCTTGACCTTGCCGGCGATGGCGACGCGCAGCGGCTCGTCGAAACGTTCGAGGTGGTGACGGAGCCAGCCGAGGGCCTGGGGGCTGTCGGAGTAGGCCTCCATGGTGTGCCGCAACAGGACCCGGACGGTCGACCCGAGCGGAGGAGCCTGACCGACAGTGGGCGCGCTCATCGCACGCCCTCGCTGAAGCTCGGGCGGCGCTGCGCGCACGCGCTGTGTCGATGCCCGGCTCGCTGACGCTCGCCCGGAGGCACGCCCTCGCTGAAGCTCGGGCGGCGCTGCGCGCACGCGCTGTGTCGTCGGTTCGCTCGCTGACGCTCGCTCACGCGGTGACCTGCCCGGCCTGGGCGGCGAGCTGCTTGGCGCGTTCGCCGAGGGCCTCGATGCGGGTGAGCTCGGCGCGCAGGTCGCGGATGCGGGACTCGCGCTCGTTGGTGTCGGTCTTGACGGCCGACTGGGCGGCGGCGACGGACGTCGCGAGGGAGGTGGAGACCTCCTCGGCGAGGACGGTGAAGTGGTCGCGCAGGTCGCGCTGGATACGGCGCAGCATGTCCCGGGAGTCCTTGGAGACCTGGAAGGTCACCTCGTCGATGTGGCGTCGCACCGCGTTCTTCGACTCGGCCTGCCGCCGTTGCTTGAGGCGTTTCCGCTCGTCGCGCACGGTCTTGCCACCGAAGAGGAGACCGGCGCCGATGGAGATGGGGTTGAGCAGGGTGAGGCCGGCGATGCTGGTGGCGAGGCCGATCATGAGCAGGCCGCCGTAGCCGCCGCGCATACCGGTGAAGAGTTTCTGGCCGATGCCGAACTTCTCGTCGACGGGCTGTTCGAGGGCGCCGACGCGGCCGCCCATGGTGCCGACGGTGTCTTCGAACCGCAGCGTCGGCAGCGCGATCTCGGCGCCCTCGGCGAAGTGTTCGGCGACCTGTCCGGCGAGGTAGCGGGCGCGTTCGGCGGTCCACACGAAGTTGGCGGACGCGGCCGTCGAGACCTGCTGGTGCATCCACTCGGCGAACTGGTCCCATATGTCGGCGGGGTCGGCGTCCTCGAGGAGCTGTTCGGCGTCGCGGGCGATGGCGCGCAACCGGTCGCGCAGGTCGTAGTCGATGTCGGCGATGAGGTCGGCGACGCCGTCGTTGAGGGTGGTCTGCCACCGGGCGGAGCGCTGCCGGAGGGCGTCGGCGCGGGTCTTGGCGGCGGTGAGGTCGGCGACCAGCGCTTCGGCCCGCTCGGGGTCCTCCTGCGCGGTGAGCTCGGACTTCATCGTCGTGGCCAGCTGTTCGCAGACGTCGAGGACGTCCTGCGCGGTGGAGCGCCGGTCGAGGTCGTCGGCGCGGGCGACGACGCGGTTGAGCAGGAACCCGATGAGCTCCTTGAACCCGGACTCCTCCATGAGGGCGGCGTCCTGGGTCTGCGCGGCGTGCAGGCGCAGCGTCGAGGAGATTGGCAGGATGTCGGCCTTCACCCCGGCGCGTTCGAGGTGCCCGGCGTCGAGCTCGACGATTCGGCGCCAGTGCGGGTAGAGGTCGGTCTTGGTGACGACGCAGGCCACGTTGGGGCACAGCTTCATCGCCGCGCCGAGGAACTCCATCTCGGGGGCGGTGTACTCCTGGGCGGCGTCGGAGACGAGGAGGACGGCGTCGGCGCTGGGCAGCACCGACATCGTGGCCGCGCCGTGGGCGGAACCGAGCCCACCGACGCCGGGGGTGTCGACGAGGACGAGCCCGCCGGCGAGGAGCTTGCGCGGGAGCGAGACCTCGGCGTAGCTCAGTTTGGCCCGGTTGTCGGGATTGCCGGCTTCGGAGACGAACTCGGCGAGGCGCCCGATGGGCACCTCCGTGCGCTCGGGGGGCCGGTCGTCGTCGAGGCCGTGGTCGCGGACGATCGACACGGCGGGCGTCTCGCCGTGCTTGACAACGGTGGGCACCGAGGTGGAGATGTCGTCGTCGACCGGGCAGACGGGGGCGTTGACCAGTGCGTTGACCAGCTGCGACTTGCCCTGTTTGAACTCGCCGACGATGAGGACGCGGACCGCGGGGTCGGCGAGGCGTTTGCGGGTGTGTTGCAGCCGGAGCCCCAGGTCGGGCCGCTGGTAGGCCGTGGTCGCCTTGAGCGCCAGGTCGACCAGGTCGACAGCTGCCGGAACCGCCACTACGAGCCGAACCCCCCCGTATCGCTGCTGCGTGCTGTGTCCTTGGTACACGACGAGATCGGCCCCGCCCTCCCGGGTCCGGGAAGACGGGGCCGATCGTCGGGTACCGCTCAGGCTACCCCTGGATGCAGCGTCAGAGGACGTCGACGCCGTCGGCGCCGGTGCCCGAGCCGCCCGTGTTGCCGGAGGCGACGTCGTTGTGCGAGAGCACGTCGTTGTTCGACAGGATGTCGACGTCGTTGTCGGTGTTGAACGAGTCGTCGACGTCCACGTTGGTCTCGTTGTTCGAGTTAGTGTTGTTCGTCGTCGTGGTGGTCGAGTCGTCGTCGACGTGGGTGTTCGCCTGGCCGACGGTGCTGCCGTTGCTGGCGGTGGCCACGTTGGTGTCGCCGTCGCCGAAGTTTGCGACGTTGGTGTCGGCGTCGTTGCCCGAGGCGTTGCCGCCGAAGGAGATCGCGCCGCCGTTGCCGGTGGTGAGGTCGCCGGTGGAGACCGCGTCGCCGTTGCCGAAGGCGGTGGTGTTGCCGTCGCCCTTGACGACGTCGTTGCCGTTGCCGACGACGTTGTCGTTGCCGGTGGTGATGGTGCTGTCCTCGATGTCGCCGCCGGCAGCCACGGAGCCGTCACCGGACGCGACGACGGAGTCGACGTCGATGTCCTGGTTGAAGATGCCGCCGCGGTTGTCGATGTTCTGGTTGATCGAGTTGTCGACGATGGTGTCGCGGTCGTCGATGTAGTTGTTGGTGACGTAGGTGTTCAGGTACTTGACCGCGACGTCGTGCGCGTTCTCGCCGGGGCCCGGGTGCGGGGGCGGGGGCACCGGGTGGTGGTGGCCGCCGTTGTGACCGGTGTTGTAGTCGCGGTCGAAGCTGGCGTCGTGCGAGTCGCGCAGCAGGACCAGGGCCTCGTGCACGTCGCCGGCGTCGAGGTCGGTGATGCCGCAGGAGGCCAGGAACGCCTCCGGGTTGGCCTGGAACTCGGCGAGCTGCTCCTCGTCCTCGAACAGGCTCATCAGGAACTGGATCAGGGTCTGGTCGGCCATTTCGGGCTCCTCGGGTAAGTAGGCGTTAGTGGGTGAAGGGGAAGATCAGAAGGCGTCGACGCCGTCGGCGCCCGCGCCGGTGCCGCCCTGGTTGTTCGACAGCACCTCGTTGTCGGACGCGATGTCGTTGTTCGACGCGAAGTCGATGTCGTTCTCGGTGTTGAACGAGTCGTCGATGTCGACGTTGGTCTCGTTGCCCGAGTTCGTGTTGTTCGTCGTCGTGGTGGTCGAGTCGTCGTCGACGTGGACGTTGGCCTGGCCGACGGCGCTGCCGTTGCTGGCGGTCGCGACGTTGGTGTCGCCGTCGCCGAAGTTGCGCACGTTGGTGTCGGCGTCATTGCCCGAGGCGTTGCCGCCGAAGGAGATCGCGCCGCCGTTGCCGGTGGTGACATCGCCGGTGGAGACCGCGTCGCCGTCGCCGAAGGCGGTGGTGTTGCCGTCGCCCTTGACGACGTCGTTGCCGTCGCCGACCACGTTGCCGTTGCCCGTGGTGACGGTGCTGTTCTCGATGTCGTCGCCGGCCGCCACCGCGCCGTCGCCCGAGGCCACGACGGAGTCGACGTCGATGTCCTGGTCGAAGATGCCGCCGCGGTTGTCGATGTTCTGGTTCACCGAGTTGTCGACGATGGTGTCGCGGTCGTCGACGTAGTTGTTGGTGATGTACTTGTTGATGTACTCGACGGCTTCCTTGTGGCTGTGGCCGCCGTCGTGGCCCCCACCGTGACCCGCGTGCGCCGGCACCGGCGGGACGTAGTTGTGGCCGGTGTCGTAGTTGCGGTCGAAGCTGGCCTGGTGGCTGTCCTGGGCGAGGATCAGCGCGTCGTAGACGTCCTGCGCGCTGAGGTCGGTCAGGTTGTAGGCCTCCAGGACCTCCTCGGGGTCGTCGTTGAAGTCCTCGCGGAGGTCTTCGTCGTTGATGAGGCGGAGCAGGAAGTCCAGCAGCGAGATGCTCTCGGCCATCGTGATCGTCTCCCTCGGTGGGCTCGGTGCCCGGTCGCTTGTGGTGTGTCGTGCGGGCCGGGCTGAGCGGCCCTGGCGTTGATGCAGAAGTTAGGGACGGACCGGGCGCCGGCCATCGGGGAACTCCCATGGTTCGGTAAAGCGTCGGTACGGGGATCCCCGGGATCGGGCGTTAGGGGCTTCGGGGGACGGGGCGGGACGTCCCAGGCAGGAGCGGGTTCCGGCCCCCTGTGGTGCCACCCGTTCGTGCATTGGGGTGTTAGCACCCCTTCGGTCGCTAACGAAGTCCGGCGATACTCCGATGGCACCAGTGCAAGGGGGTCCGCGCACGCACCGGGGCAGCTCGCGGACATCGGGGGAGGGAAAGACGATGGGGTACCTGCTCGGTATCGACCTGGGCACGACGTACTCGGCCGCGGCCGTGTGCCGCCCGTCGGGAGACCGATGGGCCGAGCCCGAGATGGTGACCCTCGGGTCCCGGTCGGCGAGCGTCCCTTCGGTGCTCTACCTGGGGGTCGACGGCTCGGTCGTGGTCGGTGAGGCCGCGGAGCGCCGCGCCCTGACCGACCCGGATCGCGTCGTCCGCGAGTTCAAGCGCCGCATCGGCGACCCCACCCCGCTGGTCGTGGCCGGGGCGCCGTGGCCGGCCGAGGAGCTCGCCGCGCAGCTGGTCGCCTGGATCGTGCAGCAGGTCGCCGCCCGCGAGGGCGGCGCCGCCGACAGCATCGCCGTCAGCCACCCCGCCGCCTGGGGCCAGCACAAGAAGGACCTGCTGACCGGGGCCCTCGCCGCGCACGGCCTGACCGTCACGTTCCTCGCCGAACCCGAGGCCGCCGCGATGCACTACGCGTCCGCGGAGCGGGTCGGCGCCGGCTCCACCATCGCCGTCTACGACCTCGGGGGCGGCACCTTCGACTCCGCCGTCGTCCGCAAGGGCGGCTCCGGGTTCGGCCTGCTCGGCCGGCCCGAGGGCATCGAGCGCCTCGGCGGCATCGACTTCGACCAGGTCGTGTTCGACCACGTCGTCGAGGCCATGCCCGACGCGTTCGCCGAGCTCGACGACACCGACCCCGACGTCCTCGCCGCCGTCGCCCGCATCCGCCGCGAGTGCACCGAGGCCAAGGAGACGCTCTCCGCCGACACCGAGGCCTCCGTCCCCGTCCTGCTGCCCGGAACCCAGGGGTCGGTGCGGCTGCACCGCAGCGAGTTCGAGCAGCTCATCGGCCCGCACGTCGAGGAGACGGTCGCCGCGCTGCGCCGGGCCGTCGGCTCTGCGGGGCTCACCCCCGAGATGCTCGACGCGGTGCTGCTGGTCGGTGGGTCGTCGCGCATCCCGCTGGTCGCGCAGCTGGTGTCCGAGCAGCTCGAGCGGCCCGTCGCCGTCGACGCCGACCCCAAGAACGCCATCGCCAAGGGTGCGGTCCTCGCGGTGGCGCCGCGGCCGTCGATGTCGTGGCCCGCGGTCGAGATCGCGCCCGTCGAGATCACGGCCCCGATCCCCGTCGTCTCCGCGGGGGCGCTCGTCCCGGCGGCAGGTGCGGCCGCGGTCTCCTGGTCCGACGTGGCGCCCGTCGACGTCCGGCCGGTCGCGCACGTCGCGCCGCCGCGTCCCCCGGTGCAGCCGCTGCCCGACTGGACCCGCGACGAGCTCGACGAGCCCCGTGAGCGCCGCGGCCCCGTGGGCCTGCTGATCGGAGCCGGTGCGGCCCTGGGCATCGCGGCCATCGCCGCCGCCGTTCTGACCTGGCCGACGGCCCGTCCCGCCTCCGCGGGCTCGACCGTCAACGGCCCCCTGTCGACGGCCTCGGCCCCCGCCGAGCCGGGCGCCGTGTCGCCGGCCGCCAACCCTGTCGTCGAGCAGCCTGTCGGTAGCAACAACGCTGCGCAGAACAAGGCCCCCGTCGGGGGTGCGAAGGCCCCCGCGGCCCCGGGTGCCCCCGCCGCGCCGGTCGTCCCGGCCGCTCCGGCGGGCACCACCGCGCCGCCGGTGGTCACCGACACGAGCACTCCGCCGCCGGTCACCGAGGGCACGCCGTCGGACCCGCCGCCTGCGACGGACCCGCCGCCGGTCACGAACCCGCCGCCGGTCACGAACCCGCCGCCGGTCACCAACCCGCCGCCGGTCACCAACCCGCCGCCGGTCACGAACCCGCCGCCCGTGTCCGAGGCGCCGCCCGTCGTCCCGTCGTCGGTGGCCGAGGTTCCCGCGTCCGGCTGATCCACCTCGCCCTCAAGGGCCGGGACCGGCGCGGCGGGGGGAGCCCACGCGCCGGTCCTTGGTGCGCCACCTCTGAACCGCCGAGTTCGACCTCAGGCTGTGCAGGTGCCCTCGGCAGCAGCGCTGTGTCGAACTCGGCGTGGTCGGGGTGTCACGTTCCGGTGTCCTCCGGCGATGGAGGGGCGGGCCCGCCGCGAGGGCGCGCCCGGTGATCAGGGAGGTGCCGGATGGCGCGCATGTCGGCCGTGGTGATCGTGTTGGAGATGCTGGCGATCTCGCTGGCGGTGGCCGTGTTCGGGCCGTTCGTCCTACTGGTCGGCGTCCCGGCGCTGTTGGCGACGGTGCTCGTCCTCGCGACCGTGGTCCTCGCGGAGCGGCGCCGTGTCCGTCGCGAGGCGGCGGCGGCGGCGCTTCCCACCGTCCCGGGCGGCCTGATGAGCGGCTTCTTCCGCGTCCCCCAGCAGGCAGCGCCCGTCCCGCAGCAGGTCGCGCCCGTCGACGCCCCGGAACGCACCCGCTCCTGACCGGGAAAATGCGGACGACGCCGGGTCCGGCGCCGCCGTAGGTTTCCCGTGTGTCCGCCCCCGAGCCGGCGCCGGTCGGGGCGCTCGCCCTCGTCCGCACCCACGGTCCCTATCGGGCGCTGTGGACGGCGCGCGCGGTGTCGCTGCTGGGCGACTCGCTGAGCCTGGTCGCGCTGATCCTGCACGTGGCGTCGACGACGGGCGAGGCCCTCGCGGTCACCGTCCTGCTGCTGGTGGGCGACGTCGCGCCGGCGCTGGCGGCGCCGCTGCTGGGGTCGATCGCCGACCGGGTGGACCTGCGTCGGCTGATGATCGGGTGCGACGTCGCGCAGGCCGTGGTGACGGCGGCGCTGGCGGTGCTGCTGCCGCCGTTACCGGTGCTGCTGGCGTTGGTGGCGGTGCGCGCGGTGCTGGGGCAGCTGTTCGCGCCGGCGTCGCGGGCGGCGGTGCCGGGGCTCGTCGACGACCGCGACCTCGAGGGTGCGAACGCCGGCGTCGGGTTCGGGGCGAACGTCGCGGAGATCGCCGGTCCGTTGCTGGCGGCGGCGCTGCTGGCGGTCGTCGACGTCGGGGCCGTGCTGCTGGTCGACGCCGCGTCGTTCGCGATCTCGGCGCTCGTGCTGCTGCGGCTGCCCGCGCTGCCCCGAGAACCGTCGGAACCCTCGATGTTCGCGCAGGCCCGAGCCGGGCTCGGCTACGTGCGGCGGACGCCGCTGGTGCGGATCGTGGTGGTCGCGTTCTGCGCGGTCGTGGCCGCCAACGGTGTCGACGACGTCGCGTTGGTCTTCGTCGTCCGTGACCTCGGTGCGCCCGACTTCGTGCTGGCTCTCCTGTACGCGGCGGTCGGGGTCGGCCTGCTCGCGGGCTACCTGTGGCTGGGTCGGCGGCGGGTGCCCGCGACCGTGGTGCTGTTCGTCGCCGGCATGGCGGTGAGCAGCCTCGGGAACCTGTTGACCGGCGTCGTGTGGGCGGCCGCGGCGGCGATCGCGATGCAGGCGATCCGCGGCGCGGGGCTCGCCGTGAAGGACGTCGCGGCGACGACGATCCTGCAGCGCACCGTCCCCGCGGGCGTGCAGGGCAGGGTGTTCGCCAACCTCTACGGCGGCATCGGCGTGGCCGCCGCGATCTCCTACCTCGGGGGTGGCCTGTTGTTGCAGGCGACGTCGGCCCGGACCACGATGATCGTCGCGGGCAGCGTGGGGGTGCTCGTGACCGCGCTCACCGCTTGGAGACTGGGTCGTGTGACAGGTGGTTCCGTTGCCGCGCGGGACTGAGGCAGGCTCGGCACGGACGAGCGGAGGGAGCATCGCGACGTGGTCCTGGGCCTGGTCTTCGCCGTCGCGGCGATGGTCCTCAACTGCGTCGCAGGGCTCCTGCAGTCCGATGCGACGACCCGCACCACCCGCCGACGCCCCCTGGCCCTCCAGCCGCGGTTCATCCTCGGCCTGATCGTCGACGGACTGGCGTGGGTCTGCACGGTCGTCGCCCTGCGGTTCCTGCCGGTGTTCGCGGTGCAGGCGATCCTCGGCGGCTCGATCGCGCTGACCGCACTGGCCGTCCGCTGGATCTGGGGGACTCGGCTGAGCGTGCTCGACCGCGTCGCGATCGGCGGCTGCGTCATCGGGCTCGTGCTCATCGCCGGTGCCGCGGGCGTCGACCGCCCCGAGGGGGCCGACACCACCGCCGATGTCGTTCTCGGCATCTCCCTCGCGGTGCTCGCCGCGGTGACGATCGTCCTCTACAACTCGCGGCACGCCTGGCCGCTCGCGCTCGTCGCCGGGCTGGGGTTCGGCGGGACGTCGCTGGCGGTGCGGTCGGTGCACATCGGCCCCGACGGTTTCGACGTCGTCGCGCTGCTCGCCCAGCCCGCGACGTACCTGCTGATCGGGTTCTGGCTGGTCGGGATCGTGACGTTCGCGCGGGCGCTCTCCCGCGGCGACCTCTCCATCGTCACCGCGGTGTTCACGGTGACCGAGGTCGTGGTGCCGGGACTCGTGGCCATCGGGCTGCTCGGCGACCGGGTTCGCGACGGCTGGATCGCCCCCTTCGTCGTCGGCCTGGTGCTCGCGGCGGCCGGGGTGATCGCGCTCGCCGGGTCGTCGACGCAGCGCACGGGGCAGTGGCAACGCTGAGCTGTTCCGTTTCGTCCACGACCTCGCGGGTGTGAGACGCCACGATGAGCGTATGGACTGGGACGACGTGGTGCGGATCGGGACGGCGCTGCCGGAGGTCGAGGAGTCGACCTCGTACCGGACGCCGGCGCTGAAGGTCCGCGGCAAGCTGATGGTGCGGCTGCGCACCGAGGCCGAGGGGCTGCTCGTGGTGATGTGCGCGCTCGACGAGAAGGAGGCGATGCTCGCCTCGGGCGACCCCACCTTCTCGACGACACCCCATTACGACGGCTACGGTTCCGTACTCGTCGACCTGACGAGGATCGGGTCGGCGCAGCTCACGGAGCTGATCACCGAGGCGTGGCGGCTCAAGGCGCCCACGCGGCTGCGTTCCGCCCACGACGTCTGAGTCGCCCCGTCGCGGTCTCGTACCGGTTCCGTCGATCCGTCGGATTCGTCGGGTGGGTCTGCTACAAATCCGGTGCGACGGCCGCTGTGGTGGCGGCGTCGGATCCAGGGGGGACGCAATGTCCAGCTCGCCCGGCCAGTGGCCGCAGAACCCGCCGCCGGGAGGGCACCCGCCTCCGGGGCAGCCGTACCCGGGTCAGCCCTCGGGGCCCCAGCAGTACCCGGGCCAGCAGTACCCCGGGCAGCAGCAGGGTCAGCCGCAGTACGGCCAGCAGCCGCCCCAGTACGGACAGCCGCCCCAGTACGGACAGCAGCCCCATGGAGCGCCGCAGGGGCAGCCGCAGTACAGGGCGCCGGGTCCGGCGTCCAAGGGCACGGCGGGTCCGGCCGCCGGTCCGGGGATGATCTTCGGGATCGTCACGGCCGTCGGCGGCCTGCTCGCGATCGTCGGCTCGTTCCTGCCGTGGGTCACGATCCGGGCGGGAGCGTTCGGCTCGTTGTCGGTCGCCGGCATTGAGGGCGACGGCATCATCACCCTGATCGTCGGTGTCCTCATCCTCGCGGTCGGGATCCTGCGCCTGGTCAAGCCGTCGATCCCCGCGCTGGTGCAGCGGCTGCCGATCCTGTTCGGCCTGGTCGTCGTGGCCATCGGGGTCTACGTGATCATCAACCTGAACTCCACGATGGCGGCGGCCGGTGGCGCCGGCGGGGGCATCGCCGCCGACCTCGCCGCGGCGCTCGACATCTCGCTCGGCTTCGGCCTGATCATGACGATCGTGGGTGGCGTCGTCGCGATCGTCGGCGGGGTGATCGTCAGCAAGCAGAGGGGGCCGGCCGTGCCTCCCGGGGTCGCGGGGTACCCGCCCGCCGGGTACTGACGCAGTGCGCGCGGTCGTCGTCGGCGGGGGCATCGGGGGCCTTGCGGCGGCGGTCGCGATGCGGCGCGCGGGGCTCGACGTCACGGTGTTCGAGCGGGCGCCCGCGTTCGGTGAGATCGGCGCAGGCCTCACGCTGATGTCCAACGCGTTGCGCGGGCTCGACGTCCTGGGCCTGCGCGACGCGGTGGTCGACGGCGGGGTCGCGGAGGCATCCGTCGGGACGCGTACGCCCGATGGTCGCTGGTTGTCGCGGCTGCGCGCCGACGAGGCGGCGTCCCGGCTCGGAGCCACCGTGGTCGGCATCCACCGGGCCCGGCTGCTGCAGATCCTGCTCGACGCCCTGCCTCCCGACGTGCTGCAGGCCGGCGCCGAGGTCGTCGGCGTCGAGGCCGGTCCGCCCGCGACGGTGGGCGTCGTCCGCGAGGGTGTCGAGGACATGGTCGAGGCCGACGTGGTCGTGGTCGCCGACGGCATCGACAGCCGGCTGCGCAGCGCGCTGCTGCCGGGCCGAGGCGGGACCCGCTACAGCGGCTCCACCGCGTGGCGGGCAGTCACGGCCGAGCCGTGGACGGAGCCGCTCAGCCCCGCGATCACGTGGGGTCCGGGATCGGAGTTCGGCATCGTCCCGCTGGGCGACGGCCGTGTCTACTGGTACGGGGCCACCACCATGGAACCCGGTGCCCGGGTCGACGACGAGGCCGCCGAGGTGCGGCGCCGCTTCGGCGGCTGGCACGACCCGATCGCGCGTCTCATGGACGCCACCGACCCGGCCGCGGTGATCCGCCACGACCTGCGCGATCTGGCGACGCCGTTGCCCACCTACGTCGTCGGTGCGGCGGCCGTGCTCGGAGACGCGGCGCACGCGATGGTGCCCCACCTCGGGCAGGGCGCCTGCCAGGCGATCGAGGACGCGGTCGTCCTCGGTGCGGCGTTCTCGGGCGGCACGCCGGCTGCGGAGGCGTTGCGCCGCTACGACTCGGAGCGTCGGTCGCGGTCGCAGTGGGTGGCGGCGTCGGCGCGGCGCATCGCGCGGATCGGCCAGGAGCTCCGCAACCCGCTGGCCGTGCGGGTCCGCAACGCCGCGATCCGGGCGACGCCGCCGCAGGTCGCGCTGCGGTCGATGGCGCGGTTCGCCGCGTGGGAGCCGCCGGTCTACCGCTGACCGTCGTGCCTCGTGTTGCCGTCGGGGCGGCGGGCGACTGAGGATGCGGGGCATGAACGACAACGCCGTCCGGTCGCGACCCGGTACCGGGTTGATCATCGGGATCGTGTTCGGCCTCGTGTTCGTCATCGTCAACAGCGGTCCGCTGGGTTCCCCCGCGTCGACCGTGCTGCGGATCGCGGGCGTGGCCGTCGCCGCGGTGCTGCTGTTCGTGCTGCAGGCGCGAGTGCGCGGTGGGACGGGCGTCGGGTTGCCCCGGGACGGCGGGGTGGGGTTCACGCGCGGCTACTGGATCGTCGTCGCGATCGAGGTGGTGGCGCTCTTCGGCGGCCTCATGCTGATCAACGGCGTGTTCGGGCACGGCGAGTTCGGGGTCGCCTGGGTGGCGGTCGTGGTGGGACTGCACTTCGTCGGCCTCGGTGTGGTCTGGCACGCGCCGTCGCTGCACGTCCTCGGCGGGGTGCTCACCGGCCTCGGGATCCTCGGCGCGGTCCTCGGTCTCGCGACCGGCTCGGCGGCCTGGATCGCGGGGGTGGCGGGTGTGGGCTCGGGCGCCGCACTGCTGGCCGGGACCGCGTACGCGTTGTGGGCCTGGCGGGACATCTCCACGGCCTGACCGGCCGCAGCAGGAATCGCCACGACATTTGCGCGAAATTCGGCGGAGACGCTAATCTGACGGGTGCCTTCGAATGACAGATCCCTAGCTCCGCAATTTAATCATAGCACGGGCGAGGAGAGCGTGGAAACACCTTCTCACGATCAGGAACTCGCGACCGAGACCGAGCACATCCGCCGACTGCACGCCCTCCTCGTCGACGAACTCGACAGCGCCACGGCCCAGGCACGCGGCATGCTGGCGGCGCCCACCGGCGGCGAGATCAGCGGCCTCTGGGAACGCGACGTGTCCGTCCACCGCTGGTCGGAGCGGGTGGGTGCGCTCACCGCCGCCCGGTCGGGGCTCTGCTTCGGACGGCTCGACCACGCCGACACCACCACCGCCTACATCGGACGCATCGGCCTCACCGACCCCGCCGACGGCGAGAGCGCGCTCGTCGACTGGCGTGCACCCGCGGCCCAGCCGTTCTACTGCGCGACGATGGCCACACCACTCGGAGTGAGCCGGCGACGCCATTTCCAGATCGCCGGAACAGCGCCTTCCGAACGCGTCGTCGCATTCCACGACGACGTCCTCGACGGCACCGTCGACTCCGGATCCGCATCCGATCCGGCACTGCTCGCCGCGCTCAAGGCGCCGCGCGGCTCGATGATGCGCGACATCGTCACGACCATCCAGGCCGAGCAGGACGCGATCATCCGCCTCCCGCTGTCGGGGACGGTCGTCATCGAGGGCGGGCCCGGCACCGGCAAGACGGCCGTCGCGCTGCACCGCGTCGCCTACCTCCTCTACGCACACCGCGAGCGGCTCGCGCGCAGCGGAGTGCTCGTCGTCGGGCCCAGCGCCGACTTCATCCGCTATGTCGGCGGCGTGCTGCCCGCGCTCGGCGAGTCCGCCGTCCTCTTCACGACGCCCGGGCGGCTCGCACACGGCGTCGTCGCCACCGCCGTCGACACCGACGACGTCGCCCGACTCAAGGGCGACCTCGCGATGGTCGACGTGCTGAGGCGCGCCGTCGACGACCGTCAGGAACTGCCGACGACACCCATCGCCATCGAGCTCGAGGATGTCACCGTCGAGGTCGACCGAAAGCTCGCGGCCGAGGCCCGCCGTCGGGCCCGGGCCACCGGGCAGCCGCACAACACCGCCCGCACGACGTTCCGCGACACCCTCGGCAAGCTCCTCGTCCAGCAGGGCCTCGAGCGGCTCGACCACGAGTTCGAGGACCCGCCCGAGCTGGTCGAACTGCTCAGCGGGCTGTCCGGTCTCCCCGAGATAGAGCCCGCCGGCGCCGCCGAGATCACCGCCGAGATGCAGGCCGAGCTCCGCGACGACCTGCGCGCCGACCTCGGCTTCCACGCCGCCGTCGAGGAGCTGTGGCCGACCCTCACCGCCGAGCAGGCGCTCACCGACCTCTACGCCTCGGCTGGCCGACTGGAGTCCGCAGGTGGCGACGCCTCCCTGTGCCGTGAACCCGGCGCCCCGTGGACCGTCGCCGACGCGCCGCTGCTCGACGAGCTCGCCGAACTCCTCGGGCCCCTGCCGGACGGACCCGCCCGCCGCGACGCCGACGCGGAGGCCGACAGTCGCTACGCCGCCGAGGTCCTCAGCATCCTCGAGTCCGCCGACCGCCAGATCGCCGGCGAGGACCCCGACGAAGCCCGCCCCACCGACTTCGTCACCGCCGACGTCCTCGCCGCCCGCCAGGTCCCCGGCCACCTCGCGCGCGTCGCCGAACGCGCCGCGAGCGACCGCGACTGGAGGTTCGGCCACCTCGTCGTCGACGAGGCGCAGGAGCTGTCGGCCATGGACTGGCACGTCCTGCTGCGACGCTGCCCGTCGCACTCCATCACCGCGGTCGGCGACCTCGCCCAGCGCAGCGCCCCCGCCGGGGCCCGGACCTGGGACGGCGTCCTCGCCCCGCACCTGTCCGACCGGTGGACCTACCGCACGCTCACCGTCAACTACCGCACACCGACGGAGATCATGGCCGCCGCCGCGACCGTCCTGGCCGACTACGCCCCCGACCGCCGCCCACCCGACTCCGTCCGCTCCACCGGCGAGGAACCCTGGGAGAAGACGGTGCCGGCCGCCGACCTCGCCGCCGCGCTCCGTGAGGCCGTCGCGACGGAGGCCGCGCAGCTGCGCAGCGGCACCCTCGCCGTGATCGCCGACGATCTCACCGGCCTCGGCGACCTCCCCGCCGAGCAGCACACCCCGTTGTCCGCCAAGGGATTGGAGTTCGACGTCGTCGTCATCGCCGACCCGGAGGCCATCCGCAGCCGCAACCCCGCCGACCTCTACGTCTCCATGACCCGAGCCACCCAACGCCTGGGCCTGCTCCACGTGGAGTCGTGACCCCAGGACTGCGCGCGCAACCGGGCCACCCCGGCCAGTCCCTGCTTGACGTAGGAGCAAGTCAGCTCGGCGGGTCGGGAGACGCACGGCAGCCCGGTCAGAGCAGGCGGACGTCGCGAAGCTGCACCGTTCGTCGGCGGAGGTAGGCGAGGCGTCGGCGGAGCTCGTGGGTGGCTTGTGTCTTGCCGACCCGAAGGCGCCGTTGACCCAGATGATCATCGTCGGTTCACAGGACGTCGAACTCGTTGCCTTCGGGGTCGGTCATGGTGACGTGGTCGGGGACGTCCCAGAGGACGGTGGCCCCGAGGCCGGTGAGGCGTTGCACCTCGGCGTCGATGCGGGAGCGTCGGAGGTCGGGGTCGACGTGGCGGCCGCCGCCGACGGCGAGGTCCAGGTGTATGCGGTTCTTGACGGTCTTGGCCTCGGGCACGCGCAGGAAGGACAGGCTGGGGGCGGCGCCGGCGGGGTCGTGGAGGAATGCGGTGTCGCCGCGTTCGTCGACAGGGACGTCGTGGTGGTCGTACCAGTCGTCCCAGGTCGCCCATCCGTGCGGCGGGGGTGAGGGTTCGTACCCGAGGGCGGCGGACCAGAAGGCGGCGAGGGTCGTCGGGGACGCGCAGTCGATCGTCAGGCTCCAGGGGGTGGCCATCGCCTCACCGTAGGGCGATGCCGGCGAGGACGATGTCGAGTCCGGTGGCGAAGACGGTGGCGGGGTCGTCGTCGGTGCCGTCGGTGACGAGCCGTGCGACGTGGGGGTGGTTGCCATCGGCGAGGACGCGCATCAGGTAGGGGCCGTTGGTGGCTTGCCAGTCGTGTTCGTCGAGGCCGGTGGTGCGGGCGGCGCGGAGCTCGCCGATCTCGGTGCGGAGGGCGCCGTTGACGTAGGCGCGGAGGGTGGTGATGGCGCGTCGGGCGTCGTCGATGTCGGGGAAGCGGGTGCCGGCGGCGGCGAGGGTGGCTTCGCCGACGGCGAGGGCGTGGGGTCCGAGGGCGGGGCGGCCGCCGAGGAGGTCGACGAGCCATTCGTGGCGGAGCGCGGCGGCGCGGGTCTGGTGGGCCCAGGCCTCGAGGGTGGGGCGCCAGTCGGGGCCGGTGGGGACGTCGATCTCGGCGTGGACCGCGTCGACCATGAGGTCGAGGAGTTCGTCCTTGGTGGCGACGTAGCCGTAGAGGCGCATGGGCCCGGCGTCGAGGGCGGCGCCGACCTTGCGGAGGGAGACGGCGTCGAGGCCCCCGGCGTCGGCGAGGGTGAGGGCCGCGGCGACGATCGCGGCACGGCTGAGCGGGGCGAGTGCGGCGCGGCCGGCGGGTTCGGGCCGGTCCCAGACGGCATCCATCGATACAGCGTATCGTTCGATACAGTGTATCGACTTCGGGGAGACGAGAATGCGCATCGCGATCGTGGGTGCCGGACCTGCCGGGCTGGTCCTCGCCCGGGTCCTGCATCGCCACGGCATCCCGGCCACCGTCCGCGAGGCCGACGCCTCCCCGGACGCCCGACCGCAGGGCGGCTGCCTCGACCTGCACACCGGGTCGGGGCAGCGGGCGATGTACGAGGCGGGACTGGGCGCGGAGTTCGAGGCGATCGCCCGGCCCGAGGGTGAGGACCACCGGATCCTCGACCACACGGGCACGGTCCTCGTCGACCACGAGAGCGCCGGCACCGACGAACGCCCCGAGGTCGACCGAGCCGACCTCCGCCGCGTCCTGCTCGACTCCCTCCCCGCCGGCACCGTCCAGTGGGGCAGGCGGTTGACCGGCGTCGACAACCCGACCAGCGGAAGGCGGCTGCGCTTCGCCGACGGCACGACGGTCGAGTGCGACCTGCTCATCGGTGCCGACGGCGCGTTCTCCCGGGTCCGGCCGCTGCTCACCGACGCGCGTCCGAGCAGCGCGGGATCGGGCTGGATCGACCTGGGGACGGTCGCGCCCGGCCACCCGGCCGCCGACGTCGTCGGTCGGGGGTCGTTCTGGGCGATGGGCGAGGAGCGGGTCGTCGGTGGACAACGCCGCGCGGGCGGCGAGGTCGGGGTGTCGATCTCGCTACGGGTCGCGCCGGGCTGGGGAGCGGCGTTCGACGTCGCCGACGTCCCGGAGCTGCTCCGCGGGTGGGCGCCCGTCGTCCGGAGGCTGGTGGAGGCGGCCGAGGGACCGGCGGTCGCGCGGGAACTGATGGTGACGCCGGTCGGAATGACCTGGCGGTCGACGCCGGGGGTGACGCTGATCGGCGACGCCGCACACCTCATGCCGCCGGTCGGCGAGGGCGCCAACCAGGCGATGCTCGACGGCCTGGAGCTCGGCCTCGCGCTCGCGGCGAAGCCCGACGACCCGGCCGCAGCAGTGGCCGCGTTCGAGGCCGAGATGACTGCGCGGACCACTCCGATCGCGGAGGAGTCGGCCCGGATGCAGGCGATGCTCCTCGCCCCGACCGCCGCCCAGGACATGGCCAGGTTCTTCTCCCGCCCGGCGGTCGCGGCCGGGGCCGGCGGGCCGCGACCCGGCGGTGGGGGCCCTGACTCACGGCGAAGGCCCAGGTCCGGTGTGGACACCGCATGACCTGGGCCTTCGTGGGTGGAGCGGATGACGGGAATCGAACCCGCGTATTCAGCTTGGGAATCAGCCTGACGGCCCGACGTCCAGGCCCTGACCTGCGTAGCGGCCCGGTCTGGTGACCCCCTCGTTGACCGCTGTTGACCAACCCGTATGGCCCACGAATGGCCCGGACCGTTTTCCTCCCGGCCCCCTCGCGCTCGTGATCCTGCTCGGCTCGGTGGTCGGGTCAAGGGGGCCCGCAGGGCATCGCGGAGCGACGGCGTAGCCGCCCTTGATGCGGCCGCCGTGGCGGGCATGCTGGATGAGCGAGGGGACCTGCCTGCGCTGCGTCGCGTCTGCTGTCCTGGCTCGGGAGACCAGGCGCTGACCCGGATGCGTAGGGCCGGCGTGGCCGGCCCCGCGCCGCCGGAGGCGGCGCCTTGATCTCATAGAGCCGGGTTCGGCAAAGGTGAAAGGTCCGCTGCGACTTTCGAGAGAACTCGTCGCCACGCAACGGTCCTGGATACGGCCTCGTGAGGGTCGATGACAACGGCGCCAGCCGGCACGTCCGTAGCCGCATCTCAGTCGCTGTCTCCGTAGAGCTGCCCTCATCTGGCACGATACTGCCGTGGCTCCCCCCGAAGTCCTAGACGAACTATGGTGCGAACAATCTGTGTGGTCGCAGTCCGCCAACCGCATGAAGCACAGGATCGATCGGGCTAGAGTAGCCGCATTAATCATTGTGGTAGTCGTTGCGATAACGGGTACAGCGGCTGGGTCCCTGTCGGCCGCATTTCCCATTGGGAGCCAGGTTCTCGCGTGCGTCGCCGCAGCGGGCTCGGCCCTACTGCCTTTACTGCGACCGGCATGGAGCGGGACGAAGCTTCGCAACTGGACGCGAGCTCGGTCCGCGTCAGAGGCTCTCAAGTCTGACATCTATCTCTGGCTCGCAGGCGCGGGGCCGTTTGTCGAGGACTCGAATGGAGCGAGACTGCGCTCGCGAGTAGAGCGGCTTCGCGACGAAACAGCCGACCTCGCCGTAGCTCACACCGGCATCGAGGCCGTAAAGCGTTCTCTGCCGAGCGTCCACGACCTCAATTCGTTCTTTGCCCTACGGGTTACTCCGCAGATCGATGATTACTATGTGGCCAGGTCAATTTTCATTCGTCGACGAATCCGCATATTCCGATTCGTCGAGCTAGGCCTAGGATTCGTGGGTGCCGCCCTGGGAGGTGGGGACGGTGTTGCAGTACGAGGCGATGTCGGCCTCGCCGGTTTCCTGCCAGGCGA